>JARXAD010000012.1 GCA_029866025.1 Vampirovibrionales bacterium
AGGCCGTCCCAAGTCGTTTTGAAAGATGAAAAACTCAATCCGTTGCCACAGAGAATCTTTTAAAGGTTTGTATTTCATCTCACAGCCCTCCAATAAAAATACGTCTTTTATTTTACAACACCATTACGGGATGGGCTCTAAAGAGGCCCGTTTTGGTGACGATGCGATTATTTTTAAATTTTCTTTCAACAATAAGGAATATGGTCTTAAATTTTTCCCTGATGTATGGTTAAACTCAGCAATTATTTATCAACCCAAATGGAAATCAAAAATTCTTGCCTTAAATCTTTCAACAAAAGTTATTACATCCTTTACAACACCTAGTAACAATCGCTTTGTTCTCTATGAATATGCCAAAGGGCGATCGTTGAGATTGGATGACCTAAGTAATCCAACTATTCTAAGAAATTTGGCACAGTTACTTAAAGATTTTGCATCCATAGGGCTTTGTTCAGGCTCACGATTGGATGATTATTTGTTAATTGATAACGATAAAGTAATTATGTCAGACTGGGATGGATTAAAACAATCTGGGCTGTCGAAATACTTCAAACGAATGTCTTACAACTCCAGTATTGCTTATCTTCGCCGTTCAAACCCAAGTATGGACACATCGATTCAATTCCCAAAATATGAAGATGTTAATTGATAACCCCTTGATAATCAATTTTCAGGTTCGGCACTGAGTCTATAACCCGCCAAATCGCCATCCCACGTAGCGTCAATCTCATTGGGGCGGCAGCACACTTGGCAGTCTTCCACGTAGCGCTGGTGGCTACCGCCGCCCAAGTCCACGTTGGTGTAGTTGGGTTCGCCGCAAAAAGCGCAGGTAAATATCGCATCATTCATAGCCGCCAGTTTACCATCTCATCGCCAGATTAAACCCAGTCATTGCTCCCCAGTTTTTGCTAAAGTAAAAGGATTGTTGGTCACAGAAAGCTCCCACTGATGTCATCACCCACCTACCCCATCGCCCCCTTGCTGGAACAACGCTGGAGCCCACGGGCCTTTAAAAAGGACGCCCTCACCCTGCAGCAAATCGGTAGCCTGTTAGAAGCCATGCGCTGGAGCGCCAGCTGCTTTAATGATCAACCATGGCAGGTGATTGTGGGTAGCCGAGAGTACAGCCCCCAAGCCTACCAAGCTATTTTTAATTTACTGGTGCCCTTTAACCAAACGTGGTGCACCCCGGTGCCGCTTCTCATCTTAACCATTGCCCGCGAGCGTTTTGCACACAACCATCAGCCCAACCCCCATGCCCAACACGATGTGGGCATGGCCACAACCCAACTATTGTTACAAGCTGCCGGTATGGGACTTTCGGGCCACAGCATGGCTGGCTTTGATGCCCCTGCCAGCTATGCCGCTTTTAATATACCTACCAACGGTGAATACACACCCATGGCTGTAACGGCGATTGGCTTCCAAGCCCCTGCCGAAGCGCTAAGTGATGCCGGCATGCGCGAGCGCGAAACCGCCCCCCGCGAACGCAACCCCTTACACAGCTGGGCCTTTGGCAACACGTGGGGAACCGGCTTTACGGCCTAACAGCCAGACTATTGCTCCAAACAAAAAGCCCTCCGTCAATGCGACAGAGGGCTTTTTAGTAAAAGAAAAAACTAGGCTTCGGCGTCTATCACTTCCGCCGGTTCGTTAGTAATGGCTTCGGCAGTGGCCACAGCGGTTTCGGCTGAAGTGACCGTTAGCTCATCCCCCACCACGGTGGCATCGGTGGCTGTTACGGTAAAGGTGGTACGCTCTAGCAGTACATTCATCACCTTGCGACTTAGCAACTGATCGTTAATGGACTGGGTGGCACCGGGGTTGGCTGCCAGTTCACGCAACACGGTGCGCTCATCCACACGCGCCATCAGGGCCAATTCAGCAATTTGGGCGCTAAACTCTTCGGCATCAATGGCAATGGAATCTTGCTTGGCAATTTCGCCAAAAATTAGGCTGGTTTTAATGCGCTTCAAGGCATCTTGGCGCAAGCTTTCCATCACGGGGGCTTTGCCCTGAGACTCTAAAAAGCCTTCCCAGGTAAGGCCCTGCTGCTTTAAGCGTTCTTTCACGTCTTGCACCAACACCGCCGTTTCACGTTCCACCATGGTGTCGGGGATTTCCAGATCACAGGTGGCAATCAGTTGATCCACAATGGCTTTTTGCTTACGGAAATCGTTTTCCTGAGTGGCTGCACGATCCAAACCTTCTTGGATGGCGGTTTTAAGGGCGTCCAAGGTTTCAAACTCGCCCACTTTTTTGGAAAAGTCATCGTTTAACTCGGGCATCACTTTTTTCTTAATTTCGTTGATGGTGATGGCAAATTCGGCAGGCTTACCGGCCAAGGCTTTGTCAAAATACTCTTCGGGGAAGGTCACATTAATGGTGAAGGGCTCACTCAGCTTGTGGCCCACAATTTGGGCACCAAAGCCTTCAATAAAGTTATTGTCGCCCAAGTCTAGCTGATAATTTTTGGCAGAACCGCCTTCAATGGTTTTACCGTCACACTTGCCGGTAAAATCAATGTTCACAATGTCTTCAGCGCCAGCGGGAGCGTCAATCACGGGCTCTAAGCTCGTCATGCGCTTTTGCAGGTTGGCCAGCTCTTTGTCCAAAGCATCGCTAGGGTTGGCAAATTCTGCCACACTAATGGCCAACTTGCTCACATCACCCAAGGTGACGGTGGGGCGCAGCTCAATAAAGGCTTTCAGCTCCACGCCTTTGTCCAAGTCAAACAGGCAGCTCTCCACCACAGGAGACGACACCACATCCAATTGGTTTTCTGCAATCACGTCGGCGAAGGCGGGTGGTAACAGTTTTTCCAACGCTTCTTGCTTAATACGCTCCACACCGACGGTTTTTTCAATGGCGGCACGAGGCGCCTTGCCCCGGCGGAAACCAGGAATGTTGATGTTTTGGCCAATACGACGGCAGGCTTTATGGTATTCCTGAGCCGAGAACTCGGGTGGGATGGAGACGGACAACACGGCCCGATTTTTAACGCTGGAGGTATCGACGGTGGATTGAATAGGCACGGCGGCTACTTTCATCAATAAGAAACAACAAAAAGGGGTGGCCCAAAACTTGGCTCAAGAACCTGAAAACTACAATAGTGCCCACTATACCAAAAACACCCCCCTTGGGGGGGGTGTTTAAAAAAATCCGATAATTACTATCGGCTCTGATTAAAACTTCAGCTTCTCTAAGAATTTTTTAGATGGTTGAGAAAGGGTAGAAAGCGTCTTGTCGTCTAATGGCTTAATTTTCAAACGTTTTTCCGTTTCTAATAACAGCTTATCCAGCGTTCTTTGCTGAACTATTAGATATTTTCGTAATTGTTGTTGGTATTCTTCATCCGTCGTACCAAAGCGAACGCTATTATTTCTTACGGTGCTGGGCTGGGCTGGGCTGGGCTGGGCTGTGAACAGTATTTTCATAATGAGAACTCCTTGTGTTGCTTGTTTAATAAAGTCTTATAGCAATACGATCATTGCTGAGGCGATACCACAAGAAACCCTATCAATAAATAAAATTGCGTAACCGTATAAATAAATGGAGCGGGAGACGAGGCTCGAACTCGCGACATCTTCCTTGGCAAGGAAGCATTCTACCACTGAATTACTCCCGCTCACGGGGTGCAGCCGCCCAAGGCAGCCACTGAATTAGTGGATTGAAATAGTAATGAAAGCCAAGCCCTATGTAAAGGGCTTCTTAAGAGCGGCTTAAGGTAAGTCGGACGAGAAAAGGCAGTTATTGGCTTTAGAACAACATCTCTATAAAACCGGAAGGATTATAAACGTGTTTTACTACACCAGCGCCAAGGCAGGCAACAGCCGCTGATGGGCTTCTTCCAGCAGCGCTACAATTTGACGCCCTTGCTGAGCGTGGGTATTGGGCGTTGCCCCTGTTTGCACACACTGCAAAAAATGCTGGCACTCCATCAACAAGGGTTCAATGGCCAGCACCTCGGGATAGGTAATATCACCCGTGGCACGATGAATGACCGTAATTTTATGAGTGGCTTGTGCATCATCCAACACGGCTACCGCCTTCGTGCCAATCACACTCAGCTGAACCGCCTTAACAGGGTACACCCAGCTGTTGACCACTTCCCCCGTTAAGAGGGTAGGGCCTTCAAAACGCACCGTCATACGGGCATGATCCACCTTGCCATCAGCCCCAGAGGCCACGCCATCAACACGTTCAATACCCACAATCTCGCGACCCAATACTTCCGCCATTAGGGAGAGATCGTGAGGGGCTAAATCCCACAACACACTGGCATCGGGTCGGGCGGCATTATAATTGAGGCGCGTGCTGGTAATGGAGCGAACGTCGCCCAACAGGCCCTCATCCACCAAGGTTTTTAAGCGGTGCACCGCAGGGTGGTACAGCAACAAATGGCCTACCATCAGCGTTAACTTGGCCGCTTGGGCTTCGTCCATTAGGGTGTCAACGTCAGCCGCCGTGGTGGCTAAGGGTTTTTCCACATACACGTGTTTGCCCGCCTGCAAAGCTTGCAGTGCCAACGATGCATGGGTGTGGCTGGGTGTGGCTAGCACCACCGCATCCACAGCGGCATCGTTTAAGAGTGTTTGAAAGGCGGTCGTGGTCGTAGCTTCTGGCGCCAATATGAGGGCATCGGCTAAGGTCGTCGGGTTGGCATCGCACAAGGTGTGCAAGGCCCCCAAGCGCTGAAAGGTGCGCACCAAATTTTTACCCCAGCGCCCACAGCCCACCACGGCAACACGGGGCAAAACTATGGGCGATTCGGACGTGAGCATATGCAACAACCTGAATATAAAGAAAGCATAAGCTACTGTAGCCCAAACAACCCAATAGGCTAAAGCGTTTTCACTGGCTCTTTACACAATCCTAATCTTAGAAAGTCTGATTATGCTGGCAATGCCTGCCCTTTGGTTTCTCGGGCCAAAAAGCTAGCACCAATGGCCAATAAATAAGAGAGTGAAAACACCATGAGTGCCTGGGCATAGCCCCCGAGCAAAGCCACTAGCGCCCCCACAAACAGCACCGCGACAGCGGTAGCAAAACGCCCCACATTTAGGCAAAAGCCCACCGCAGTAGCGCGCACCGAAGTAGGAAATAGCTCTGGCAGGTATACGTACAACAGTGCCTGTCCTAAACCATTAAAAAAGCCCAGCAAACCATCTTGCCAATAAATGTTGGCGTTAAAGGTTTGATTGGAGAGCAGTAACAACGCCATGCTGGCCAACATGCCACTAAAGGCCACCAAAATCGTGGTTCGTCGGCCCCAAGCATTGGCCAGAACACCCGATAAACTACACCCCACCACGGCACTCAATCCGTGGACCATGGTGGCCACGCTTTTTTCCGTCCCTGTGCCGGCAGAGCCCATGAGATCCTGAATCCAGGTGGGAATCCACGCCAGAGAAGCCCAATAAGCAATGAGCAACGCCCCAAAAATAGTGCCCCCCACCCACACATCTCGTCGGTATTGGGGTGCAAAAATAGCCTTTAGCTGGTTAAGAACTGATGTGAGGGAGAATTTGACCTCATGGGCCGAGTGGTCTTGTTGCTTCCATTTTTCAGGTTCATCCAGCTGCAAGCGCAGCACCACGGCCAAAATAGCTGGCAGCACCCCCACAAAAAACACCAATCGCCACGGGGCCATGGTCAGCCCTTGGGCACTCAGCCACAGGTGAGCATCATAAATAACAGTGGGCACCAGGCCTGCTAAAAACACCCCCACTTGGTAGGAGGTAATCAACATTCCCACCGCCACAGCACGGCTCCGCTCGGGCCAGGTTTCGCTTAGCATCGTGGAGATGCTTACCAATTCTCCCCCAATACCAAAGCCCGTTAAAAACCGACAAATAGCCAGTTGGGTAGGGGTTTCTACCAAGCCCGACAACCCTGTAAAGATGGCATACAAAGCAATGCTCCAGACCATGGCCGTCACACGGCCAAAGCGGTCGCCCACCGCGCCAAACAAAATGCCCCCTGCCATCCAGCCAAATAAAAAGGTGCTCATCACCCACGAGCCCACCTGACTCACCTCGGCGCGACTGGTGGTGTGGAGTAAATCAGCCAAGGCATCGTGCTGAATCACCATGTACAAAGACGAGTCCATGCCATCAAAAATACCGCCCAGCCAGCAGCCAATAAATACCAGCCAATGCAAGCGCGTAACACCCTGCCATAATGGAGACTTCATAGTGACGATGCCCTGCGTATGAACCCAACATGGTAAGCCCTACCTATAAGGTAGTAGACGTTAGAATAGGGTAACAGAAGTGAGACTATGTACTAGGGTGGTGAATATTATAAATATTTGTAACAGTTATTGGGTTACGCCCCACCGCAGTAACATCAGATGATTTTCACGGTGCTTAATGCCAACGAAGGAACACATCCCACAAAGGGGTATCGTTCTTAACGTTAGAGAGAGTCGTTATGTCGTTTCCCATCAATGCCTACAACACGCCGGTGGCTGCTACTGCAGCTACCAAGCCTGTTGTTGTTGCGCCGGGAACAGCAGCAGCACCTATTATTGCGGCTCCAAAGCCCCTAACAGTGCCCCCCACTATTACCCCTCCGTCTAAGCCGCAGCCTTTTTCCCTGCCACCCGAACCTCCCGAAGACCCTACCTTGGCTTTAAAAGCCACACGAAACAGTTTACTGGTGGCCGTGCCCATAACCCTTGGGGTTGAAGCCGCTTACAAAGGCCTGGGGAGTGGTGAAAGCCTGATTGAAAGAGGCTTGGCGAAACTGGATACCTTTTGGATTTTTAAATACCCCGGCCAAGCCATTGACTGGGTGGGTACTCAATTTAGCAAAGCAGGCAAAGATAAATCTCATCCTTGGGTAAAAGCTGTTGCCGATTATGCCACTCCTTCTGTGGATCAGTTTTTGCAAAAAAACTATGCAGGCGAAGTGTTGGGCGCGCACGCCAATGATTATCTAAATTTGGTCGACCATTTAGCCCCCACTCCTCAGTCTAAAGCCGGCTTGCAAAGCCTAAAAGAAGCCATTACCCAACATGTGGCAGCCTATACGGAAAAAGCCAAGCGTATCCCATTAACAGACCACACCAATGCTACTGGTCATAGTTTGCATGAGAGCGAAAAGTTACTCTTCAATTTAAAAGAAGTCATTCGTTCCCATGTGGGCTGGGGAGAAACCGGCGAACACGAACCACTGATTGATGAGCACGTTTTAAAAACCAACCGAGAAAAATTACTCGCCTCGTTTGGTATTACAGAAAAAGAGCTGATTGCTGCTGGATTTAAAGGAGACAAACTAACCCTATTACAAGAGGGGAAATCCCTCAAAGCCATTCAAGGTGAATTGAAACAAGGATTCTTCAAGCGCTTATTCCACTTAGATGGCCCAACCACCCGCGCCGCCAAAGCCCTCAATACCAAGCTGGACCAAGCCGTTAAGTACCAACGCCGTTTGGTAGGTATTACCGAACGTTTGGCCGGGATGCACCAAGTATTTATCCCTGCCTACGAAACGGATCGGGTCCTCAGTACCATCTTAAAAAGCAATACTAAATACAACAAACGCGGCGTAGGGGCGGTAAGCCGCTTTATTGGCGGCCTATGCAACGATGTCCGCGACTCCATTAACGGCAGCTTTGTGGGGGTTAAACATGCCGGCGAACCCGTTGAATTGATTTCTCGTTGGTTTGGAAAAAATGCCGGTAAGTTCGCAGGCAAAGTATCCCCTTATCTATTTCCCATCGGGTTTATGATAATGATGCTGAAAAGACCCTTTGAGGCCGCACTGAAAGCCGAGGATGGCGACAAAGCCAAAAGTTTTGGCTACAAATTTTTAAGCGAAGAAGTACCAGCCACCTTGGCCTTTATTATTGGCGTTAAAATCTTGCACGAATTTAGCTTTATCAAACACGCTGGCAATTTAATGAAGTTCATCGGGCGCAACATTGGCATTTCGTCGTGGTTAAAAGGCTTAGGCAAACTAGCCACCCAAGCACGCTTTACAAACGTTGCCGCCACCCTTGCTAAAGCGGCCACTCCCTTTGAGCGTTACAACGTTGGCCGTTTGGCCTCTCGCTTTTTTGCCATGACCGGTAGAATGCCCTTTTTCGGACGTGTGACCCTGGGCGGCTTCGCCCTAATGACCATTTTGCCCAGCTACTTTTTTGGCAGCCGCTATGAAAAAGAATTTACCTGGTTGGCTCAAAACTCCATTGGCACGCCCAACAGCGTGCGTAAAGCCAAAGCCCAAGAGAAAGCCGCCGAAGCCGCTGCCCTTAAGCAAAAACTGCCTGCGGCGTTTTTCAATCACCGCAAAGATATGGGCGCATCCTCACCACTGAAGGGGAATAACCCCTTTCAGACAAGCCTACAATCCTCATCCATCGCCACAGCCAAACGTCCCGCAGGCATTCCCATCCCTAACAGCTCCAATTTTCAGCAACTCATTCAAGCGGCCAATGGTCCACTGCCAGCCGTGAATGGTGCGTCTTCTTTAGGGCCGAATGCCATCCCTGCATTAACCACGGAAGCTGCTGCTCGCGGCTTGACTAACGATCGGCCCCCTGCCGACGCTAAAAATTTAACCACTCCCGCTACCAAGCCTTCGGCTGATGACAGTAAAACCAATCCCTTTGGCACCTTTGATCCCAAGAGCATTAATCCCGTTGCTATCGATTTAATTGCCCAAGATGAGGCCCTAAAACTAAAAACTGAAGCCTACGTTAAAGCAAAAGGCTTGGAAGAACTTGTGGGCAACCACCACTAAATAGCCGTAAAGCAGGCTTTGCCTGCTTAATACTGATCCAAATAGGGCGTGAGTTTTTCCAACCGCAAGGAATCGGGGCGCCCCATGCTGTTGAGCAACGCAGGCACCACTTTGTTCATTTGGCAAGCAAAGCTGTAATGGCCGCGAGGAATAGAACAGTTGTCGCAATCGGACTTGGTGACGTAGCACTTAATGGCCTGATCCGTCCACGTTTGGGTAATGGACGTAGACACTTCCACTAATTCATCCATCACTGTATCGTTATCAAAGCTTTCGGTCGTCAGCAATGTGGAGCGAGGGATTGTCATCCCTGTTTTTAAGGTTTCTTGCTGCTGTTGCTGGGCGGTTTCTATACTAGTAATGGCTTTTTGACGCCGTTGTTCCTTACTCCAAAAGGTGTCAATCTCGCTAAGCTGGGCTTGTATGGCAGCCACAGCTGCAGGCACCGAACCGGTAGAGTTTAATAAGGTTTGGGCCACTAAAGAAGGAGGCGTCATAAGAAGGGGGGTCTCTCTGTCTTGACGATGAATCACAATGAATACTGCGTAAATGCTCCCTTATGCTAACCAGTCGCCCAGCTAATTGACCACCCTCTGAATGGTGGAAGTGGCGGGCCATGACTCCAGCAAGCAGAGGACATCGCCCTACAAACAGCCGGACCCTGATACAAAATTTGGCATAATAAAGCCACGTTTCTTTTGGATAAAGAAAGCACCCCACCCCTTGTGACGTGGTTGTATATTACTGCCCAAACGCCCCCTACCGGCTTTCCTCCCCACTGTACGGAAGGCACGCTCGCCGACGCCCAAGCCGCATTGGCCAACGGTGCGCCACTCACCGGCGTTATTACTGGCTGGAACAATGCGTCTGCTATCGCCGATTTACAGCACCACCACAACACC
Organism: Vampirovibrionales bacterium; assembly: GCA_029866025.1. Classification (GTDB taxonomy): domain Bacteria; phylum Cyanobacteriota; class Vampirovibrionia; order Vampirovibrionales; family Vampirovibrionaceae; genus JARXAD01. Next base: position 9,654 of record JARXAD010000012.1, read on the forward strand.
CTGGCATGGGTGGTGTGGGAGCCACTCTCACCTGCCTTTGACTCTCCAAAAACAAATCTTACGCCTGACGACGTTTGGGTGGGACCTCTTTCCATTGAAGAACAAGAACAACGCCTGCAGTGGGCTGCCCAGCGCGGGCATGAACGAGGCCACGCCCTTAGCAAACTCGCCCAGCTGCAAAAACAATTTAAAGGCATCCAAGATGACACGGCCCGCCGCAACCATGCCGTGGAAAGCGATTTGTACATGGCACGCCAACTACAACAAAGTTTGCTTCCTAAACCCTTAGCCGATCCAGTACCCGCTCCTGACGATTTGGCTTTTTGCTTTAGCAAAGTACCCGTCATTACCCCACACCTAATGCTGCGGGGGCTCTACATTCCCAGCGATGCCCTAGGGGGTGACCTGTACGACGCCATTACCTACCCCGATGGCAGCGTCGGCTTGCTGGTGGCTGATGTTTCGGGCCACGGCATTAAAGCTGGGTTTATTACCGCTATTTTAAAGGCACTGTACCAGCAAACGGCGCGCCAAACCCCTAATCCTGCCGCCATTTTACAAACTCTTAATCACCAACTAGCAGGCATTATCAATACCGGTGACTACATTACAGCCGTGGCCATGCATGCCACCCCTCAACCCGATGGCACCTTAACGTTGTTGTACAGCAGCGCCGGACATCCTTACCCCATGAAAATTTTTACTACGGAGCAAGGGGTCACCTTAGAGCGACTGGAAGCCGGTTCGGCCCCCTTGGTGTGGTTTGCCGATATGACCTATGACAACACAGCCCTTACCCTCAATGCCGGTGATGGTGTGTTTATTTTTACCGACGGCATTACGGAATTGCGCAATGCCAGCGATGAATTGTTTGGGGAAGAGCGCTTGGAAGAGCGCATTAAAGCCCTATACCAACGCGGGGCCAACCCCTTGCCCGATTACTTACTGCAAGAGCTGTCCGACTTTAGCGAAGGCGTACCCTTGGGCGACGACGTGAGCCTACTATGGCTAACGGTAGGCAATAGCGACTCTTAACATTAAGCGATGACGGTGGTTTTTCTTTTTTGAGCCACGGTAGCCAATCGTACCAACGCATCAATGCTGTCATTCAACGTGGATTTTTCCGTCCAGCGCTGTTTTTTAGTACCCGCCACCGTGCGCAACACCAGCTGGGTCAGCTCACCACAACGGGTAATTTCCAAACGCGGATGCGCTTCGGTAACCGTTTGGCCAATTTGCACCACGGTAGCCACACCCGCCAAGGGATTGGCCATGCTGGGGGGAATGTGCATGACTTGTACCGGTGTGGTGCCTGCCAACACTTGTTTTTCCAATTGTTCTATCACCGTCACCCAGTCCTGATTATCGGCAGGGTTTTCATACAAAGGGGATTGCAACGAGGCATACACCGCCTGAAACAGCGCCGCAATGGGGGAAGCTTCGGCAGAAGACAGTGACAATAGCGAACCATCCAGTACCTGTGGCGTCGCCGATGAAGGCGAACTGACGGCAATAGACCAGCGATGGAGGGACGCAGGGGTGTCATTTTTTAAGGTGTTTTCGGGATACGTGGCCGTTAGGGTAAAGGTTATGGGCGATTCGTTGTTCGGTTGAAGTAGGGCTCCCGTCCATTCGTCTTCTATGTGAAGTGCCGTGCTAAAAATGCCCGGACGTTTGGTTTGCTTGCGCTGCCACCGCACCGCACCACTTTTGGTTTGCTGCAACGCATTGGCCAGCATGGCCGATAACCCTTGAGAAGGGGGCGACGCCACAACCACGGGTGGCACAAAAACAGAAGTAACATGGGGGCGAGAAAGGCGACGGACGGTCATCATGGGGATCCTTTTGGAAACCTGACAGATAGAGGAGAGCTACAGGCACCACCCTAAGCAAAACGCCCGCGCCGTCCATCCGTCGATGGGCGTAGGCACCCTACACCCTTGGATGAATCTTAGGGATGAATCTTGTGGGTGAAAAGCCCTCAACAAAAAAGCCCCCACAGGATGTGAAGGCTTTTTCTCAATAAAACTAGAGCTACGATTAAATACAGGTTGATTCTTCACTGCGATAATAATTATCGGGGGGAATTTTGTCTTTAAACGTAAAGGCAAATGGTGTTGGACCATGAATTTTTAAATGCTCCATTCGCTCTTTTGCCTCAGCAATAGAAGGGATATGCCCTGTAGGAATCCACCATAATGCCATATGAGGAGTATTCATTGTCTTAAACCATTGGCTTCGCTGCGCTAATAATTCCACATGCTTGGTTTGATAAACAAATCTCGATAAATGTTCGGGTGTTTGCCACACCGACATATTGATAATAACGAGGGGATCGTCACTCCATGTAATATCAGTAGCGTTATTGTCTTCGCCAATTAACCGCCAGACGAAACCTGGCTGCTCTTCAGCTAGGGCGTTAATCTCGTCAAGACGATCGACAAACCCCTTTAGAAGCGGTGTATCTAATGGCGCTATTGCTTTAGAAATATTAATTTGAGCAAGGTGATAGTGCGAGGTCGTCAACATGCCTAGTCTTCTAAAATTAATGGTGGAGATGAGAGGATTTAAACCTGGGACCCCACCGTAATTAAGGCAAAGAGCAATGCAGTTGCTATTTTTACCAAAATTATCCCCCTTTTAAATATTAGCCAATCAGACCATCGCCCAAATCAATTTCGCTGGCTTTCATAATAATGGATTGGTAAATAACTTTATCCGTAGAAATGGTGGTGGTGGTAAAGGGGTCTTCTTGGTTGTGACGACGGTGCTCATCGCGCAATTTTTTAGCGCTTTCCGACACTTCCAGCACCAGCTGGTAGCGGTTTTCCACGCCTTCGTTTAAATCAGAAGCAACTTCAATAATGGTGGAGGTCATACGCTAAAACCTTATTTCTAGGCTGCCAAGGCAGCTTGCAAAACATTAAAAAAGGAGGAAATCAAAAGGCACTGAATCATACACCATAGAAAAAAGACGGGCAGAAATCAATGAGAGGCTTCTGACCCGTCTTTTGGTTTGTCTAATCCATTCCGATAATCAGTACAAAGGTCTACTCCGTAGCCGTTAGTGCCAGTAGGTTTCACCACCAGCAGGCGTCATGGCTGTGTAAGGCTTTTGGTGTTCAATCATTACATTGCTGGGGGTAAACATAAACACACCGTCGCCAATGCGCTGTTGGTGGCCTTCAATGGCATGGGTAGCACCGGAAAGGAAATCCACCACACGTTGCGATTGGTCTGTATCCAGCATGTGCAGGTTAATGAGAACACTACGACGATTGCGCAGGTGCTCAATCAAATCCAGCGCTTCTTCAAAGGCGCGGGGTTCAATCACCACCACTTGCTGCATACCACCGGCAGTAGCGGGATGATCCACCACCTTGAGGTGTTTGCGTGTTTTTTTCGTAGCTTCCAGCTCAAATTCGCTGGCTGCTGGTTGAGAATACTGATTCATGTCGTACTCGTCCATATAATCCATCAACGTATCATCGTAAGGGTCGCCGGTAACCCAATTACGGAGTTTATGCATCAGCCCCGTGCTCATGGATGGTGTTCCTCCAAAATCTCTATCCGTAAACGTGTTGTACTGATTTGAATGAGAGAGACGAGGCAGCTCAAAACAAACCCCGCACGCTTCATGCAACGTGTGAATAAAACTTTACACAAGGATATCAAAAGGGACAACCCTTGATGTGAAACTGATAGTCAACCGGATCCTAAAAAGGGATCCCCCAGCGGATCTGAGCCATTCGGACTGGTTTTTGACATTTCCAAATAGGCCTTAATGATGAGTGCGCGTTGCGCCTACCGCTCTCCAAACAAGGTTCGCCCCAAGCGAACCATGGTGCTGCCGCAGGCAATAGCGGTGGCGTAGTCGTCGCTCATGCCCATGGAGAGTTGGGGCAGAGGGTGGCCGTGGGTACTGACAAGATAGTCGCGAAAGTCTACTAAGCCCATAAAGACTACTTGCAGAGTGGCTTCATCGGCATCAAAAGGTGCCATGGTCATCAGGCCCTCAATACGGATAGCCGGTAACGCCACTAATTGGGCAAACCGAGCATTCAATGATTCATTCGAAAAACCTCCTTTGGAGGCCTCGCCGGAAATGTTGACTTGCAGCAACACCCGTTGAACCAGCCCTGCTGCGGCATTGGCATCATTTAGCTTTTGGGCCACCTCTAAGCGATCCACGGAATGAATCAGCTCAAATTTACCCACCGTCTTATTTACTTTGTTGGTTTGCAAGGGGCCTATTAGGTGCCAGCGCAAATTGGGACACGAACTTTCCAGCTGGGTCTGCTTCTCCAAGGCTTCTTGAACCTTGTTTTCCCCTACGTCAAAAATACCCGCATCATAAACAGTTTTTACCACGCTGGCAGGGTGGGTTTTCGTCACTGCCACCAAGGTGACCCGTTGAGGCGCATGGGCCAATTCCTCTTGAACGCTTTGAACACGGTGACAAATGTACTCGGGGGAAGGCACGCGGTATCTCCTTACTTGTTATAGAAAGAATTACTTTAACCCAACGGCTTTCGCTCTTTTAGTTCGCCCTCAAAGCCTTTACTATAAAGACATGCCCTTCCGTTTGCCACCCCTACTGCTAGCGTGGTGTAAACCACTGGTTCACAGCCTTCTGACGTTACTGATGGTGATGGTGGTGACCTTTGCACTGCTACGCGCCCTGCCCGGCGGCCCCTTTGATAAAGACAAACGATTGCCCCCCGCCGTAATGGAGCAACTGGAGGCCAAGTACCACCTGAATGCCCCCGTATGGCAGCAATTACTGGCCTACAGCGGCAACGTGCTTCGCGGCGATCTGGGCCCGTCGTACAAATACACCAGCCGCACCGTACAAGAGGTGATGAGCGAAGCCCTGCCCCCTACCCTTATCCTAGGGGCCTTGTCGCTACTATTGGGGTGCAGCGCAGGCATGTCGGTAGCCTTATTGCCGTGGCTGTTACCAGCGAGAGCCCAACAAACCAAAGCCGCATTAGACACCCTTGCTTCCACGCTGGGATTGGCATCACTCTCGGCGCCTAGTTTTGTGGTGGCGGGCAGTTTGGTACTATTATTTGCATTGGAGCTGCGATGGCTCCCCGCCGCACGCCTTACCAACCCAATGGATGCCATTTTGCCCACGTTGGCCTTGGCCACCGTGCCCTTTGGTTACACCGTATTGTGGGTGCGTAAAGCCTTGTGGCAGCAAGCAGGGCAAGGCTATTTACAGGTGAAGCACGCCTTGGGCATCCAGGCCAACCAAATTACCTTGAATCATCAGTGGCGAAACGCCCTGCTGCCTTGGATGAGCCTGATGGGACCGTTGGCCGCCGGCTTGTTAACAGGATCTTTTGCCGTAGAAACCATCTTTGCCATTCCTGGCGTGGGTAAGCTGTTTGTACTGTCGGTGATTGATCGCGATTACCCTGTGGTGATGGGCATTACCTTGCTGTACAGCGTGTTGCTCATTGCATTGAACTTGGTGAGCGAAAGCCTGTTACGCTGGCTGGATCCGCGCTTGCGGGTGGAGGCCACGCCATGAGCAGCAACACTCTGACACCGGTTGCGTCATTCACACTGCCTTTGGTTGGGTTGGGGCTCATTCTATTGGGGACCCTTGCAGGCTTGGCCAACGGCCACGACCCCGCCTTCATTAACGTTGCCGATCCTCTCAAGCCTATTTTTTCCAGCCCCTACTGGCTTGGTACCGATGACCTGGGGCGAGACCTCTGGGCCCGCCTTGCCCAAGGGGGATTGATTAGCCTCTGGGTAGGGTTTGCAACGGCGCTGGCTTCTGTGGTGCTGGGGGGAATATTGGGCATTGTGGCGGCCCGTTGCGGCGGCTGGGTAGATGCGTGGGTGATGCGAGGCGTGGACGTGCTGAGTAGCCTGCCCAGCCTAATGCTGGTAGTACTACTGAGTGTGGTGTTGGGAAAAAGCCTGTGGGCGCTAGTCCTGTCCATCACTCTCCTCAGCTGGCCCGATGCCACCCGTGTCATTCGCGCGGCCACCCGCCAACAACTCATTGAGCCTTATATGGAAGCCTACACCGCTTTGGGTGGCGGCACGGGTCGGTGGTTGTCTCATTACTGGGTTCGAAACGTAGCAGACGTCCTAATTTTGGCCACCACCCTCACCGTCCCCCGCGCCATCTTGGCAGAATCCACCCTCAGTTTTTTGGGGCTGGGCGTGGCTCCCCCCCTCAGCAGCTGGGGCACCTTGGCCAGCGATGGCTGGCAGCTGGTTCGTGTTGCACCTTCGTTACTCATCCTTCCCACCGCATGCATTTTTATCACCCTGTTGGGGTTTAATAGCATAGGCGACTGGCTGGAGGCCCGCCTAAAGCGCTAAGTTTAATCATTCCTACTATCCACCTTTTTTTGAGTGCCCATGGCGATTCCGTCCATTCCTTCATCCTTGCCTCAAGCCCAGTTGGGTTTGTTTGGCGTGGCGATGGTGGAATCGTCGACTCCTAAAGCCAATCAAAGTTACGTTCAAGTCTGGGTGGATGTAGCAGGCATTCCTAACCTTGCCACCAGCACCGATTCCAACGAGGGCTACACCTACAGCGTACCCGAGCATCTAACCCAATCAGGCCCATTACAGGTGGGGATGGCCGTATCGGTAGGCTTTGGGGGGCGGCCCCATTGCGTGGGCATTATTGTCAGTTGCCATACCGAATTACCCGCCTCGGTAGAAGGATTCAACCCATCATTGGCACCAAACCGCATCAAGCCCATTGAAGCCTTACTCAGCGATGCGCCCTTATTTCCAGCAGCAGATTTGGCAGTTCTCAAAGGCATTGCCGAGTATACGGGGTCGTCTCTGGGCAGTGTGATTAAAGCCGTTTTGCCTGCCAAACTACTACAACAAGCCAAACCCCAACTAGCCCTATGCCCAGAGGTGGTGGCCCGCTCCCCGCGTAGCGGATTCCATCCCACGGCGCAGCAAGTGCTGGCCGCTTTAGACGACGGCCCCCTAAGCCCCACCGGCTTGCAACGCAAACTAACGCTGGCCGATAAACCTTTTAAAAGCCTCATTCAGCAATTGCTGCAGCAAGGCGTTATTCAACGCACCCTAAGGTGGCAAAACGCTGCCCAAGCCAAAACCGAATGCTGGCTAGTGGCTACAAAAACAGAACACACCGCTAAACTGCCACCCAAGCAACACGCTTTACTGGCTTGGATAACAGACCAAGGGGGGGAAGTCCTCAAGGCAGAAGCACTATCTCAAGCATCTCGCAGCGTACTGCAAGGGTTGATGGATAAAGGCGTGGTGAGCCTTGAAGAACGCAACGGTTACGGCGTGTTTGACGCACGTAAAACAGCCCCACTCCACCTCACCACCCAACAACAACGCGTCACCGAAACCTTATGGGACGCTAAAGTTGCCATTCAAATTAATGTCACCGAATCACTGGAACCTTTTTGCCTGATGGGCGTCACAGGCAGCGGCAAAACCGCCGTGTACTTAGAGTTAGCCAAGCGCTGCTTATCGCAAGGGCAATCGGTATTGATACTAGTGCCGGAAATTGCCCTAACGGGGGCTTTGGCCCACCGGCTGGAGGCCTTTTTTGGTCCCGGACAAGTCATTCGCTGGCACAGCAACCTCAGCGATGGCGAACGCGCCACCGCGTGGCACCGCATCCAAACCGAGACGGCATCTCTGGTCATTGGGGCCCGAAGCGCCGTGTTGTTGCCCTTACCTAATCTTGGCCTCATTGTGCTAGACGAGGCCCACGACGCCAGTTTTAAGCAAGAAACCCCCGCCCCTCGTTACCATGCCCAAACCGTGGCCCGCCTAAAGGCCCAACAACATTGCTGTTTAGTCGTATTGGGCAGCGCCACGCCGGATGTGAGTGACTGGTACCGCGCCGTGCAAGCCAATCGCTTGCTGACGTTGGATGAACGTTATGGCCAGCGTCCCTTGGCGACTGTGCAGTGCGTGGACCTACGGATGGATAATCGGAGCGACACTTTTCAAAGCCCGTTAGCATCCACAGAGCCGGAGCCGGAAAAACCCACGGCAGGGTCAATCTCTAGTGGCGCCTACGGCCAAGGCCTTAGCCGAGATAACATTTACGAGCAAGCTAAGCCCACTCCTCCACAAAAGCCTTCAGCAAGCTCTGCTTCAAGAAAAAGCGTTTCGCCTGCCTTAATTGCCGCCATGCAACAACGGCTGGAAGCGGGCGAGCAAAGCCTCATTCTCATTAACCGGCGGGGCTTTCACACGCTGGTGCAGTGCGGCACCTGCCAACAAACCCTCCAATGCCCCGATTGCGCCGTGTCGCTTACCGTGCATCGTGCGGTTCAAAACGCCAGCAATCCAGCAGACCCAGATCGCTACTGCTGCCATCATTGCGGCTACATGGCCACCAGCCTAACCTATTGCCCCCATTGCGCCAGCCGAGCCCTGCGCAAACTAGGCACCGGCAGTCAAAAAGTGGAAGACGAACTGCACGCAGCCTTTCCTGACGCACGCATTGCAAGGTTGGACCGCGATATCACCCAGCGTAAAGGCGCTAGCGATACCGTACTGGCGGATTTTAGCGCCCACCGAGCGGATATTTTGGTAGGCACCCAAATGGTGGCCAAGGGCCTAGACATTGCCAACGTGACGCTGGTGGGCGTATTGCAAGCCGATAGCAGCCTGATGCTGCCGGATTATCGCTCCTCCGAGCGGACCTTTCAGTTGCTCACCCAAGTAGCGGGGCGTTCCGGCCGAGGCGACAAACCCGGCGAAGTACTCATTCAAACCTACAACCCCAGCCATCCCGTCATTCAACGCGCCATGGATCAAGACACGGTGGGCTTTTTACACGATGAACTCCTCATCCGACAAGACGTAGGGTTTCCCCCCTTTACTCAGCTGATACGCCTAATACTCGCAGGGGAACAAGAAGGCGAACTGCGCCAAACCATGGAAGCCACCCTAGCCCACCTGAAAGCCCATTTGGTTAGCGTATTGGGAGAGAAGGCCAAAGCCATTAGTGTGTTAGGCCCTGCCCCGTGCTTGATTAGCCGAATTCAAGGGCTCTTTCGCTACCACCTGCTCATTAAAATCCCCACCACACCCATAGAAACCCAGAAAGCGGGCCATCGCGCCGTGGTGGAGTTTTATCAATCTCTGCGCCTAGCCGCCCGCTTCCGCACCGTGCTGGATGTGGACGCTTTGTCTTTGTATTAGCGCTCTCTATTACGTCTCTCTCAATCCATTTACTAAAACCAAACCGATTCCTACAACGGCTGCGTTTCTTGACAAACAGCCCGTTGCAACGGTGGCGCACTGGTCCATTGCAAGGGCAACAAGGCAAAGGGGTTTTCCCCAGATACTGGCGCACTAGAAGCCTTCGCCTGCTGAAGACGCTGTTGAAGACGTACCCGAAACGGCGGAATACGGTAAACCGGCTCAGGCACGTCGGGGGCAGGCAGTGTTTGAAGAGGCACCTGAAACGCTGACTGGGCCTGTGATCGAATCCCCATCGCATCTTTTACCAGTTGCCACATCAACCCTACTGGCGACAGTTCATCCATTGTTTGAAACTGCTGAACCGCATTGGAGGGAACATTTAATGGAGCTACCGAACCGGTATCCAAAGAGTTTAAGGCTTTTTTAGGGGCAATGGGGCTAATCATTGGGTATTTCTCCGTACTCGAAGATGGTGGCAATAGTTTTGCTGGTAACAAGGTTCCGGCAGTGGGTATTGCAGTTAGGGGCCCCGTCAATCGACGGTCTAAAGACAGTTCCAATCGCATGGCTTGAGTCAAAGGATTGGTGACATACCGCCCACGAAGCGGTTGAGGCACATCCACCGTCAAATTATCCCAGTTATCTGGGGTGTGTGTATCCATGGCCGTGTGTTTCTCTAACAAGGTAGACGTCATGAGGTTCCTTAACCCCAGCAAGCTGGGTGTGTTCAATACGTTGTGCAGTGCGGTTAAAAGCACCCCTTGGGGTGCCAGGAAGCGGGCTTTCATGGTTGGCACAGGCCAGTATTCTTTGACGCTGTTTACCATCGTCCCCAAAGGAAACATCAACCCGTGTCTCTCGCCTCGCCGTTCGTTATCATGGGCATCACCTCTATTACTGTAGAATCGATAGCGAATTTTGTCAGGGGTTTGGCAGGCATGTAAGGTCATTTCTCCATTAGGCAGAGGAGTTTTGGTTACAACTTTGTTACACGCCCCAGCGGGGCGTTTTTTAAAGAGGACCCAAGGTCCTTCTTTAATGCTGAGTTTTTGAATGACAGCGTTCATATAGAGATTGGGTGACAGTAGGGTAATGGCGACGAAAGTGATTGCAACAAGGCTGGGCAAATAACGTATACTGTTGCCTTATGGCTTTAACTGATTACACCCAACCGATGAAGCAAGCACTGACCTTGGCGGAACAAGCCTTACCTGCCGATGTCCCCGTGGGCTGCGTGATTCTCAATCTTCAAGGTGTGATAATTGGCGAAGGCTACAACCGGCGCGAGATTGATCAGAACCCCGCAGGTCACGCCGAAGTATTGGCCGTGCAAGCAGCCGCTAAAACCATAGGCAACTGGCGTTTAACGGGTTGCATTGCCGTGGTTACGTTAGAACCCTGCCGGATGTGTTGTGAGCTCCTCGTTCAAAGCCGTGTGGCGGGAATTGTGTATGGTGCCTCGGATCCCCTTGCCGGTGGGGTGGACTCTCGGTGGAAGGGGTTGGATGGCATTTCCAATCCACCGTGGGTGCTGGGCGGTGTGTTGAGCACCGAATGCCAATACCGCCTACATGAGTTTTTTCGGCACAAGCGCCAAGGGGCTTAAGCAAAGGATATACAGTGTTACGCCACTGTTACACCCAGCCAACTGAGTAGGCTATCTTTTTTTCTGTTGCCGAGGGGCCAGCCCCTCATCGCTCCCCGCACAGGGACTGCGTCCCTTGTGTGTCCCGCAATGGATCTTAGCAGCTCCCTACTGTGGGCTTCGGGTGTCGCCAGAGTTGCGGCTGCGCTGCGCTTGCTCGCAAACAGACGTTGTGAGGCTTGTGCTAGCGCACAGTGTAAGCCTCACAACCCACCTCACCCACAGGATCAGCTTGCTTTCCAAACGTATTGAGGTTTACGCCTAAGGCAAGTTTATAATCACAGCTTGCTGTGTGTAGTGTAGGCGAGACGGTTGAGCGAAGCGAAACAGCCACATGATGCCTTGAGGGGCTGACCCCTCGGCAAAAAATCTTTAAAGCCTAGTGACGGCACCTAACCGAATGTTTTAAAGGTGCTGGCAATGTTTTTTTGAATCACCTTTTGTACGGCTTCAATTTCGGTTTGCACCGCTTCCCGCTGGCTATCCACCCTCCGTAGCTGCATTTCCAGCATTTTATCGATTTGGGCAAAGGCCTGAATCCGCAAGTTAATTTGAATGGCCTGAGGCGAATCGGGTTCCAGGTTGGTGGAGACAGTAAACAACTGACCCGTGATGTTGGCTAAATACATCCGAGCCTGGTTAATAAATTGCCCCTGAAGTTCCAGATCGCTTTTACGCGCCGTTAACCCCAGAAAGCGGGCTTGGCTGGCAGCAAGGCCCACGAGATCTCAACCTATTGATGATGGGAAGAAAAAAGAAACAAACCATTCAATAACCGCCGTGTAAACACGGATTATTAACAAACCTAAAAGGCCTTTGCAAAATAAACCGCATAAAAAAGGCCCTTTTAGGGGCTTTGGGAGAAGTATCGGCAAACGGTGGACTTTCTTCAGGTGTCCCCACTGAGTGAGGGTATTTTGAGGGTAATACCATATTGTTTATATATCTTTACAATTTTCCGCCGATACTGTCACTAACCCTCCCACCACAGATAGGATGCGGGTATGGAACAACGGTCCCCACAGGGGTTTACTTTGCCCACCGATACCTTTACCTCGGCAGGTCCGTCATTGCCTATGGAAGAATACCGAGAGCTTCGCTGGTACGACCAAAACATGTACACGGCAAAAGCGGTGCAAGCGCTGCTTACCTTTCCTGATGCACTGCAAAACATGGTGTGCCAAACGTTACTAACAATATTGGCGCAGCAACCCAATGCCCCTCAGCCAAAAGCCAAAGGCATTCTCTCCCTTTATAGAAGCCGCCAAAAGCAGCACCCAAGCGATCAGCGTCAACTGACGCACAGCACCTTAGCCACTATTGGCCAACTGCCCGATCCCAGACGTCAGCCCATGGTCCAAACCATTCATGACCTCACCACTGGGTTTAGAGACTATTTAAAGCTATGCAAACAGTATCAAGCCACCCCCAACGCCGCAGAAGCACGTCATTTACTGGGATTATACCTAAGTGATGGCGTCAAAGGATGTTACAAAGGCCTTCAAAACCTTTCTCAGCAACATCAGGAACGCCATCAAACCAAAACCCAGCAACAGCTGTTTCGTAGTGTGCCAGCGCCCCACATTGCCACCCTTTCTAAAAAAAGATAAATAGCCGAGAGTTTACTCGCACAAAAAATAAAATCCACCCTCTCTTTACAAACACCCAAACCGATACTTACACTATCCTCCATTACGCTTTCTCGTTCCCTTGTATCGGATTTACAAATGGACACCACACCCAACAACCCTCCTCGCCGCTCCCTTAGTGATCGAGCTCGAGAGGATCAGCCCAAGAAGGCTTCTGATGGGCTATCCACCCCACCTACACAAAGTAGCGGCGGTGCCAAATCCTCTGCCCCCATGGGGGAATGGCGCCAACGCCGTTGGTACGATCGCGAGCCTCAGGCGTCCAAGGCCATCCGTTGCCTATTGGCGTTTCCCGTGGTGTTTCAAGACGTGGTCTGCCAAACGCTACTGAACTTGGCGGCTCAGTTACCCCAAAACACCTTAGACCCCTTAAAATCCGTAGGCACCGAAAATATTTTGGCATTGTACAAGGCCAAGCAAAAGCGCCGCGACTATGACCAACGGGAGTTGACCCACGACACCTTAAGCCAACTGGGCGTGTTGCCCGAAACCAAGCGCAACACCATGATGCGCCACATTAACCAACTAACCGAAGCCTTTAGGGGATACCTAAAGCTGTGCAAGCAGTACCAAGCCAAGCCGAATTTGGTGGATGTTCGTAAACTGCTAAATCAGTACCAAATAACTGGCCCAGAAGGTTGTAACAGCATTCTGCAAGGCATTCATGACGAATGGGAGCAAGTGGCACAGATAAAGAACAGCAACCTGGCCTTTATGCACACGCCACGGCCACCCTTGCCCGTTTCTGGCCCAAAGCCCAACCAAAAGCCCAACCAAAAGCCTGGCCAAAGTGACCGTTAGATACTAGATCTAATTTTTTAAGTGCTCAAGAGTTGAACGACCCGTGGTTTCAAATTCTTTAGCCAGAGTCACGGCCTTGGTTTTCAGTACGTCCGCTTGATGAGCCAAGGTTTCCGCAACATCGTCTAAACGGCTGCTCACAGAGTCCATCTTTTCTTGAATACAGGCAGACGACTCATCCCACTGTTCGCGCAGGTTTTCTTCCAAAATACGGCGGGTTTCATACCCCGGACGAGGAGCCGAGAGCACGCCATAGAGCCAGCCTGCAGCAGCACCCATGACTGCACCCAGTAACAATTTTCCAAATGAGGACATGGTTTCACCGCCTTTACTTTGTATGAGAGTTATTAGCCGTTGTTATCCAAGGTTACAGTTTAATTTTGGAAGCGAGACGCTTGGCCAGCATGCCACACACCACGCCCACCCCACCCCATACACCGCCCGTGGCTTTACCCACCTGAGACAGCGCCGATAAGGCTACCTGGCCTGCTTTCACCACGTTTTTCTCTGTGGCTACCGCAGAATCTTCGGCTTTATGGGTCAGGCGATCCACCCGATTCACAATGGCCCGCATGTCTTTCAAAATACTGGGCAGCTCGTAACGCAGTTGCGTCACAAAACCAGAAATATCATTCAACACCATCCAAAAGCGAAACAGCACCGCGATGACCAACAACCCCACCGGAATGAGAAGGATCCACAACGTCGTAATCAACGAATGCAAGGCATCGGTTAGTTGAAAAGACGATTCGAGAGAGGCGGTAAGCACAGGGGCATATTCCTACAATTAAATGACAGCGAGTGACAAGGGGGTGAAGGTGAAAGCATTCCAGTCATAAGAACGGCCCCACGCACCCGTTGTTCCACCCAAAAAGGCTACATCATGGAAGGATAATCGCCATCCGTGGCTGCCGACTCACGCTCTCGTGCCGATTGGGCACGTTTGGCATGGCGTTGAGTCGAAATGTTTTCCAGTTTTTGATCAAAGCGTGCCTTGGTGCGGTCAATGGCCCGATCAATTTTTTGGCGCGTTGGACTATTGGGCTCTAATTCATCTTCCAAACGCTCCGGCAAGGCTTCCATCAAGCATTTTAAGTCTTTACGCAGTTCTTTTCCGCGTTTGGGCGCGTACAGCGTGCCTAGCAGGGCACCACCGGCAACACCCAGCATTAAGCCAAACAAAAAACCGAAAATACCGTCATCATTGTTGTTGGACATGGAGGCACTCCTGTAGCAAAGGGTTCAGACTCGTTTAAAACATCATCATACCAAAAGGATTACCACGCTTGAGGCGCAGGGCCATACTGGTTGGGACCACCGTAGCCACCACCGCGTTGTCCGCCACCGTAACCACCGCCACGCTGGCCGCCACCACCGTAGCCGGGACCTGGACCAGGAGCACCGTAACCACCACCCCGTTGTCCGCCGCCACCGTAGCCGGGACCAGGACCGGGTGCACCGTAACCACCGCCGCGTTGCCCGCCGCCGTAACCACCGCCACCGTAGCCGGGGCCTGGACCAGGAGCACCGTAGCCACCACCGCGTTGTCCGCCGCCGTAACCACCGCCACCATAGCCTGGGCCAGGAGCACCGTAACCGCCACCATAGCCGCCGCCGTAGCCGTCATCATAGCCACCGCCCGGAGGGCCATAACCGCCACCGCCAGGAAAGCGCTGATTCACGCGAGCAGGATCCGCAAAGAGAATCTGGAGTGCTTGGCCTTCCATCATCGTGCCGTCAAAGCGTTCAATCACGGCTTGGGCTTGTTCCGTGGTGGCCATTTCGGCAAAACCATAGGTGCGTTGTTCACCCGTGTACCGATCGGCAGGAACTTTAAGGCTGACGACTTGACCCAATTGGCTGAACAGAGCCGTTAAATGCTCTTCGCTGGCCGTGGGGCCAATGTTACGAATAAAGAGCTTGGGATTGGGAGGAGCACCAAACAGGGCTTCTTGCTGGCTTTTTAAACGGTTTTCATCTTGATAATTCACGGCAATAGGGCGCTGATCCAGCACCAAGCCATTCAACTCTTCCACCGCTTTGGCCGCATCATCGGCATTGGCCATTTCAATAAAGGCGTAACCCTTATGACGACCGGTATAGCGGTTCATGGGCATTTTCATGAGTTCTAAGGGGCCATGAGCGGCAAATAAGTTGTATAAATCGTCTTCACTCACATTCCAGCTAACGTTTGCTACAAATAATTTACGATTAATATCACTCATTTCGATGGTTCCTTTCGACATTCAATAAAACCTGTATCAAATCAACATTGAAAAATGAACAATAAACGAGGATTACACCCAAAAGTCTAAATATTTAACCCAAAAGACGCACTAAACATCGTTTGTTCCACTGCCATGTGCCCAACTGCATTATTTTGGTTGTTCGCTCTATATCGAATCAAAAACAATCCCACCGATACAAAAATCCTAGCTTTACGTAAATTTTAGCCACTCTAAAATAGTACAAAATTCACTATAACCGTGAATTTCGCTGCATACAGCATGTGTCGTAAAAAACCCAGCAAATTGCCTAGATGCCCGGAATGACATCAGCCGGATCGGAGCCCAAGCGCTTAATGGCGGCACGAAAACCGTAGCGACCAATGGTTTTAATGGCACGGGTAGAAACGCGCAAGCGAACAGTGCGACCGGTTTCTGGGTCTAAAAAGCGTTTCCATTGTAGGTTGGCTTGTTGAGGTTTGCTGTGGTGCTTATTGGAAAAGCTAACTTTATTGGCCCGGTTGTATTTTTTTCCGGACAGGGCACATTTCTTGGCCATTGGTTGACGCTCCTAAAACAGCAGATTAGAAAAAAATTAGAACAAATAAAACTGATGCAGCACCTGCTTGAGGGATAACTCAAACTCAATCAGGAATCACAGACTTATACTATAGCCGACGACACGCCCGTTGGCAAATAGTTTGTAACAAACCCAGGGCGGTATCAGGACCATTTAAAGGCGCAACCGTTTTTCCATAAAATACGCATCCTCAAAGGGATTGTCGTTGTAACTAGAGATATCCTCAAAGCCCATGCGCTCGTACAGCTTACGGGCTGCCGTTAAACGCCCCACCGAATCCAGAATCATCCGCTCATATCCAGCCTCGGTAGCGTCCTCCAAGGCTGCTTCTATCAGCCATTTTCCAATGCCTTGCCCTGTAACGCTAGCACTCACAAACAAGCGCTTTAGTTCTGCGGTCGTCGCATCAAAACGATAGTACGCCGTGCACCCCACAGGCTGACCTTGCCACAAAGCCAAATACAGCTCGCCACCTTGACTGGTGGCATAACGCCCTGGCAATACCACCACCTCGGCCTCAAACCCCTGAAAATCAAGAGGTATGCCCAAGGCTGCGTTAAAGGCCTGATAATCTCGAAACAGCTGCACCAACGGCGCCAAATCAAAATGGACTTTTGAATACCGCTGAATGACCAACACCATTAGGAAAAATTCACCCGTAAAAACTGGCGTTTACCGGCTTGTAGCACAGTGCTGGTGCCCGCAGCGCCAGAGAACTGGGTCGTTCCCTCGGGCCATTTGGTGCCGTCTTGCTTTAGGCCACCGCCGGCAATTAGGCGCTTGCCTTCCCCCTTACTGGGAATCACATTATGGGTAACCAACACATCCAGCACGTCGTGGGGGGTATCCGCTGCCAGAGTGGTTTCAGGAATATCGTCAGGAATTTCCTTATTACGGAACTGATTGATAAAGGCCTGCTCGGCTGCTTCGCCGGTTCCTGCGCCGCAATACTCATTGGTGAGCCACTTGGCCATGTATGCCTTCACATCGCGAGGGTTGAGGCCCCCTTGATCCGAAGGCTTACCCAGCAGGGCGACTTGCTCGGCGACTTGGTCAGGCGTCATGGGCGTCAGCAAGGTTTCGTAGCGTGGAATCAAGGCATCGGGTATGGACATCAACTTGCCAAAGAAGTTGTTGGGGTCATCGGTGAGGTTAATGCAGTGATCGGGGTAGCTTTTGCTCATTTTCACCACCCCATCGGTGCCTTCCAAAATGGGGGCTAAAATGACGAGTTGGCTGGGCTTTTGCCCGTCTTTTCCTTGGCCGTAAGCGCTTTGCAGCTCTCGCCCCATCAGGTTGTTAAAGCGCTGATCGCTGCCGCCCAGCTCAATATCGCTTTCCAGCATCACGCTGTCGTAGCCTTGCATCAGCGGGTAAAATAGCTCGTGCATGTAAATGGGGCGATGCTCCGTGTAGCGTTTGTTAAAGTCATCGCGTTCTAAAATTTGGGCCACGGTGGCCCGCGCCGATAGCTTGAGAAAATCCCCCAGCGCCATACCGCTAAACCACTCGCTGTTGCGCACAATACGCAGTTTGGTTAGGTCTAAAATTTTAGCGGCTTGATCCAAATAGGTTTGGGCGTTGGCCGTCACTTCCGCTTCGGTGAGGGGCGGGCGGGTTTCGTTTTTGCCGCTGGGGTCACCAATCATGGCGGTGGCATCCCCAATAATCAAAATAGCGTCGTGGCCTAAATCTTGAAACAACCGAAGCTTTTTGAGTACCACGGCATGGCCCAAATGCAAATCAGGGCGGGTGGGGTCTAGACCTAGCTTCACTTTAAGGGGCGTTCGGGTTTCTGCTGCATATTGCAGACGCTTGGCCACGGCCTCCAGGCTGGGCAGGGCTTCTCCGCCTTTGACGATGGCGTGGGCCTGCTCCATAAAAATAGGGTCAATGGCGGTGAGGGTAGTCGATGAAACCATTACAAGAAACCTTTCTCAATGAGAGGAAGCGTAAAGCAATATTACAGTAAACTTCAAGAATCATATGGCTGGGGCCGACACCCCCTACCTACGGCTTAAAAAACAACCATTTATTAGCCGTCATTAATAAAGGATTCCTCCACCATGAATTTTGGCCTGAATACCAATCATTCTTTTTTTCGCCAGCAACAAAGGGCCGGCGCTGCTGCTCCAGAAAGGACGAGTGTTCCCGTAGGTGGCGACGGTAGCGGTGACGGTACACCTGCCGACTCGACGATCCCCATTGAGATCGCAGGAAACTATAACTCTCAAGACAACCAAATCAATATGGCTGCTATTTTAAAACAGCGCAATATCAAGTTTACTATTCCTTCCAGTACCAACCATGCCACCATTAATCTTTTAGGTGGTGAAGGCAACGACACCGTTGGTGATTCAGGAAGCCACAACAAGATTACAGCAAACACCATGGGCGGCGCTGATAATTACTTTGCATCCAGTAACTACTCCCACATTAACGTCAATTTGGGCAGTGGTGACGACACCTTTTATTGGAACAATACCGTGGGAACCCATGCCACCGTTATTGGTGGCGACGGAAACGATACACTCAACTTAGCGGGTGTACTTGAGCAATCGGGTCCTAATAAAGAGATCAGCTTGCCCGCCAAGCCCCGGATTATGGGGACTTACGAACCCGGCCAATCGTTTAGGGTTCTTTTTGGCATTGGGAACATTCTCACCATTGATCCCACCACGGAAAACGTTGTTATCCCAAACCGAGAAGTTCCCGGTGGCGACAGAGAGACACTAACGCTGGATGAATTTGCAGCCTGGTGCCTCAGTTAGTTAGCACTTCTCCCATTATCCAAGCCCCTTCGCACACCAACACCGTATTTGGCACGGCATTTAGCGAGGGGGTTTTGGTTTGAGAAGCATTTTTCACTTCCACCACCGCCCAGCGTAGGAGTTCGGCACCTTGGGGCACGTGGGGCTGCAAAGCGGTTAATAATTCGGTTTCCAGTGCTTCTACGGTGGGGGGAAGCTGTTCGGCAAGCCACGGCAACTCCGTGCGAAAGGATTGAATCATCGTTGGAGGAACCTTGTGCTTTTGGGCATAATAGGGGCATTCAGCTTATCAGCAATTTGGAGTTCCCGCCGTGCGTTCACCCAGCGATTTATCAAAAACCGCCCAGCATTCTGTCATCATTGGGGCTGGCCCCGGTGGCTACGTGGCCGCCATTCGGTTGGCACAACTCACGGCAGGGACTGACCATAAAATTACGGTTATTGATAAAGCCCCGTCCTTCGGGGGTGTATGCCTCAACTGGGGCTGCATCCCTAGCAAATCCCTTATTCATGCCGCCAGCGTGTACGAGAGCATGGGCGATGAGGCTGCCCTTATGGGAATCTCCACATCCAAGCCCACCGTGGATTTACCCAAAATGATGGCGTGGAAAGACGGCATCGTCAAACAACTCACCGGCGGCATTGCTCAACTCTTTAAAACCCACGGCATCCACACCCTGCAAGGGGAAGCCACTTTTAAAGACGCGAATACCCTCTCCATTAAAAAACCCGACGGCTCTATTGAATCGCTAGCCTTTAACCAGTGCTTGATTGCCACCGGCTCATCGTCTATTGCCATTCCCAGCGCTCCGCTGGATGGCGACGTGGTGATTACCTCCAATGAAGCCGTGAATTTGCAAGCCATTCCCAAGCATTTGGTGGTGGTGGGCGGCGGCGTCATTGGCCTAGAGCTGGGCGTGTTTTACCACAAGCTGGGGGCCCAAGTAACCGTGGTGGAAATGCAGTCCAGCATTCTGCCCGGCATGGATACCGAGATTGTGAAGGCCATGACGCGTAGCCTCAAAAAGCGGGGCCTCAACATTCTTACCAATACCGCCCTCCAAAGCGTTTCGGTTGCGAAAGGTCAAGCCACCGTCACGATAAAAACCGACGCTGGGACGGAAACAATGACCGCCGATAAGGTATTGGTGGCCGTGGGGCGCAAACCCAACACGGGCAGTCTCAATCTTTCTGCCGCTGGCATTACGGCAGATGCCAAAGGCTTTATTCCCACCGATGATCAGCTGCGCACGGGCAAACGCCATATTTTTGCCATTGGCGATACCACAAAGCCTCCCCTATTGGCCCACAAAGCCAGCAAAGAAGGATTAGTGGCAGCAGCCGTAATGGCGGGCGGTAACGACCGACTGGATGTGCGTGCCATGCCTGCCGCTGTGTTTACCGACCCCGAGATTGCCAGCGTGGGGCTTACCGAAGCCGAAGCCATAGCGAAAGGGCTTCCCATTAAAGTCGGCACCTTCCCCTTTGCCGCCAGTGGCCGCGCCTTGACGATGAATGCCCCTGAAGGCATGGCCAAAATCATTGCCCACGCCGATACCGACGAAATTTTGGGCGTCCATATGATGGGAGCCCACGTGGCCGACCTGATTGGCGAAGCGGCACTGGGCATTGAATTAGGCGCCACCGCTGAAGACTTGGCTCTCACCGTCCATACCCACCCCACACTGGCAGAAGTGCTCATGGAAGCGGCGGAAGCGGTCCATAATTTGGCCATTCATGTGGCCAAGCCACCGAGCAAGAAGCCTGCTTCTAACACTCCGGCGTTGGTTTAACAGTAATGGACCATCGGGTTCCTCAAGCGGTTTGGAGTGCTCTAAAAACGTCGATAGAGCAACCGTCTTTGTTTGTACCCAGTGCCAGCGCCCTAACGTGGGAAGCCTTTGGCGTGTTGCCACACCCTCCTGCTGACTACAAGCCTGTGTACGAGCGCATGAAAGCCTTGGTAGCGGCTCGACAGGCTGACGACATTGGCGACACAATTTTGTATGGCGAGCACGCGCCTGTGTTTACCACGGGGCGCAACACCGACGCTAACCACCTCCCCAGACACTTGCCACTCTCAGGGTGCGAAATCCCCATCGTTCCCATTGAGCGCGGCGGCAGCATTACCTATCATGGGCCGGGGCAGGCGGTGATGTATCCCATCCTCAAGCTAAATAACGGCCAACGCGACCTTCATGCCTATCTTCGCTGGCTGGAAGAGGTGTGTATCACAGCGCTAGCCGCTCTGGGCCAGCAAAGTCATCGCTACAAGAAAGACGATACCAACACCACCGGCGTGTGGGTCACAAAGAATGACAACCCACCTCAAAAAATTGCCTCCGTGGGAGTCGCCGTGAGCCGCTGGGTGACGTATCACGGCTTGGCCCTAAACGTAGCCTGCGATCTCTCGCCCAACCAGCTCATCTTCCCCTGCGGCTTTGGCGCCGAGGTTATGACCACCATTGCTTTGCAGTAGCACCAATAGGCTCAAACAGGGTTTTTAAATAGGTTGTTATATCATTCAGCTTTGTATTAGGCGTTACAGTAACGGTAAATTCACGCTCATCAGTCGAGTTACCGCCCGTTAGGGCAGATCGTGACACCACATGCGAAGGCTCTCTCCCCTTAGCGTGTTATCAAGAGCGGCCATAGCACTTAAGGCATTGGGGCCATTGTTGTAAAACGACAGCAAAAATTCATTGGAATTGCTGGTCGCCCTCACTTCAAAAGGAATTTGCCCAAAGGCCACACGGGTTAAGCGCATTTAACGCAATCCTCACCCCAAAACATTGTTAATATTTCCCCTATAATACAGAGGCTTAATGACATTTATTTGACACGGTACGCTTATGACCCAATCCACCGCCACCATCCCCGTCACTCCCGAGCTCATCGATCACATTGCCAACCTGTCGCGCTTGGCCCTAAGCGATGACGAAAAAGCCAAAATGTTGGACGAACTGCCTCGCATTTTAGGCATGGTGGCCCAACTGAGTGAACTGGACACCAGCAGCATTACCAGCGATGTGGGCTGGGTGAGCGGCCTACCCGCCGATGCCAGCATGCCCCTGCGCCCCGATACCGAAGGTCAATTTGGCAAACGCAGCATATTGGACAGCAACCCCCCCAAGCCTGAAGACGGCTACTTTGCGGTGCCTCAAATCCTTGAGGTCTAACAGGCCTATATGAATTAGCCCACGGCGTCATCCTCTAAAATTCTAGAGGCTAACTTTGTTTAAGTTGATGAACCCAGCTTGCTGGGGGGCAATTGCGAGCATTGAGGGGTGTTAGTTATTGCAGTAAACTAGTTGCACCGATTTGATTACTTCCCACTTTTTTACAGGATCATCCCTCATGACGGCATCCACCAAAACTATTTTCGTAACCGGCGGCGTTGTAAGCTCGTTGGGTAAAGGCATTGTGGCCGCTTCGCTGGGCCGATTGCTTCGTGCGCGTGGGTACAGCGTTTCCATGATGAAATTTGACCCGTACATCAACGTGGACCCAGGCACCATGAGTCCCTACCAGCACGGGGAAGTGTTTGTAACCGATGATGGCGCAGAGACCGACTTGGATTTGGGCCACTACGAGCGTTTTATTGATACCAGCCTGACCCGCCTAAATAACGTGACCTCGGGCCGAATTTATTTAGATGTCATTAATAAAGAGCGCCGGGGAGACTATTTGGGTGCCACCGTGCAAACCGTGCCCCACATTACTAACGAAATTAAAGAGCGTCTGGTGGACGCCACCACCCAACTGGCCCCCGATTTTCTCATTGTAGAAATTGGCGGCACTGTGGGGGATATTGAAGGCCTACCGTTCCTGGAAGCCATTCGTCAGTACCGTTACGATGTGGGCTTTAAAAACACCCTATGCATCCACGTGACGCTGCTGCCTTACCTCAAAGCCTCGGGTGAATTGAAGACCAAGCCGTCTCAGCACAGCGTGAATACCTTGCGTAGCATTGGAATTCAGCCCGAATTATTGGTGTGCCGCACGGAAGAACCCATGAGCCGCAATGAACGCCTAAAATTGGCCCAGTTTACCAACGTCGACCCCGAAGCCGTCATTGAAAACCGCGACTTGGCCACCATTTACGAAGCCCCCCTGATGCTGGAAACCGAAGGCTTGGCCAAGCAAGTATTGCAGCGCCTGAATATGCCCGAGCGCACCCCCGATTTGGCCGAGTGGGCCGCCTTGGTGGAAAACATCAAGCACCCCAAAAATGGCACATTAACCGTGGCCATTGCCGGTAAATACATGGGCATGTCGGATGCGTATCTCTCTGTCACCGAATCCGTGCGCCATGCAGCGGCCCATTCCTCGGTCAGTGTGGATATTCGTTGGGTGGATACCGAAACAATTGACTCGGTGAACGACGCCGCCAACGCGTTGGCTGGCTGTGATGCCGTGGTGGTACCCGGTGGTTTTGGTTCTCGCGGCATTGAAGGCAAAATTAGCGTCATTCAGTACGCGCGAGAAAACAATCTACCTTTTTTAGGCCTATGCCTGGGCATGCAGTGCGCGGTCATTGAATACGCCCGCAACGTGGCTATGTTACCCACCGCCCACAGCGCCGAATTTTGCACCGAAGACAATAGCCCCAGCGTGGTAGACCTAATGAACGATCAGCAAGGCGTTAGCAACAAGGGCGGCACCATGCGCTTAGGCCAATACCCATGCCACCTGCAAGCCGGCACTAAAACCGCCGAAGCTTATAACGAAACCGTGGTGATGGAACGCCACCGCCACCGCTACGAAATTAACAACCGCTATGTGGAAACCCTTACTCAAGCGGGGCTGGTCATTTCCGGCACCTCGCCCGATCGCGAGCTGGTGGAAATTGTGGAACTGCCCAACCACCCGTGGTTTGTGGCGTCTCAATTCCACCCCGAATTTAAGTCTCGCCCCAACCGCCCCCATCCCTTATTTGTGGGTATGGTCAAAGCAGCGGTCACTCTGCAAGCCACCGCCGCAGGTAAAACCTTTAAGGCGCAACCCGTCAGCGTCAACTAAGGGGAGGCAAATGCCTCCTTTTTAAAGGGGTAGCCCTTATGCGATTTTCTAGCCCTTCACTCTGTGCAATCGCACTCTGCATTGCTATTTTTGGGATTTTGGGTGTGTGGAATACGCCACAGAGTTTGGCTGAGCAGCAAACGACGATTTTTCCCTCGCCCCTTAAGGCGGAACTTCGGTGGATTGACGTGAAGCAAAACGCCCTGCGCTTTGAGAAAAAAGGCGTACAGGCCATGGCCATTGAGGATTACCTCACCGCCATTGACGCCTTTCAGCTGGGCATTCGCCTCAATCCCGATTCCAAGCTGTCGGCTAGCCTGTACCACAACTTAGGGCTGAGTTTTCGAGCTATCAAAGACTACCCCCGCGCCATACGCGCCGCCCAACACGCCATGATGCTGCACCCTGATTTTGAAATGTATCGCTTTCACCTGATTCGAACCTACGAGGCCGCCGGCTTACTGCCCCAAGCCCAACAAGAATTTGAGCACCTACTAGCCGAAAACCCCGACAACAACGAAGTCACCTCGCTGTTGCAACTTACGCGAGAACGCCAAGAGGATCTCAATCGCCAGTAGGGTTCTCCAGAGTGTCCAATTCAAACACCTTGGACTGTGGCTGCTTATTGGAGTTTTCCAGCACCGACTGAAAGGGTTGGAGAACTTCAAAGGAGTAGCCGCACCCTGTAGCCAACTGACCACCCAGGAGCACCCCTTTTTCTGACGGATATTTTCGGCAAAAACTGGGGCGCTCGTTGTAAATTTCACAAGTGTTGTCGGGTTGTAAGTGGCCGCACTGGAAGCGCAACCCGTGTTCATCGGCCGCGATGGGCTTAAAGCTGGCATATTCTGGCTCGTAGCGTTGCAAGTGTTCAAACTCGGCTTCGGTTTGAATGGGCCGATCCGTGTGGATGAGATAAATATTGGTGCAGCATTTGCCGCACTGGTTACAACCGCCCGTGCGCTTGTAAAACTGGCCTTCCACTTCGCCCGATTGTGGTGGGGCCACGAACAAAGGCCGTAAGCCTTGCGGCAGTAGCTGAGTGAGAATTTCTTTCATAGGCAACGCTTTGCATTGACAGGTTTTCTATAAAATACGACAGTTCCCAAGCAAATAGGGGCTCTTTACAAAGATGATCCAAATCACTCCGCGCTTTCTACCCACGTTTAGCCATTTACAAGTCGGCAACCTGCAACCAAACACTCGAATGGCTACCCCAGCCCCTATTACGTTTTCTGGAAACCGAACATGGCTTGGCTTTGTAGGGGCCACTCTAATGGCAGCTTGCTTGGGTTTCTTCTCTCTAGGGGCACCAACCAACAAGCCTAACGAAACATCATCGTTATCTCGTATAGTTTTAGGAGAAGCGAAAAACAAACCTATTTTTGAGAACCGTCATGCCGCCGTTCTTATGAACGCTGATCCAGCTTCCCCTGGCTCAGCTATGGTCGTTGCCAAGCGGCCCGTCCAGTTTTTTAAAGATCTCTCCTCGGAAGAAGGGGCCTCTATCTTCAAACTCGCCCAACACTATCAAGAGTTTTGGAACAATCACCCTCTTAATAAAGGAAAGGCCGTTCATTACACATTGCTGGTAAATGATGGCCCGCTTGCAGGCCAAACAGACCCTCAATTTCATCTACACATTATGCCCGCCACGGCAGAAAACCCAATAAGACCCGGCACTATTAAATATGCAATTAACCCACATGCCAAAGGATTACCTTGGTCGGCTAGCGGTTGGACCCAGCGATTCAAGGAAATTCATGCCCCAATTAATGCTGAAAAACATTACTTGAGGCAATTTATCAAAAACAATCAATTAACATCTAAGTTTGATACCGCAGCGTAGTTATTTGGTAACTGCCACAGGGCTTACAAAGCCCATCAACTTAAACCGTACCGACACATCGGCACTAATGGTCTGGTCACCGGCCTCAATAGGGGTGCTGGCTTCTGCCATGTCGGCGCCACCCATGGCACTGCGCATCATGGCCATGGGGTAGGCCTGTTTGGCGTAGTTCATCTGAGGGGTGCCTTCAATTTGGTACACACCAACCAGCATGCTACCGGCGGCCTTGGCCATAATGTCGGCCTGCTCTTTGGCGTTTTGAACGGCTTTTTCCAAAGCTTTTAGCTGATGGGTGCGAATATCATTGAGGTAAAAGCTTAAAGACCCCACATTGCTAGCACCGGCGGTAATAGCCGAATCCACCAACTTGCTGCCGTAATCGGCCAACTGTTCCGTGGTAGCGCCTTCTACCGTTACGCTAAAGGTATTGCTAACGTGGTAACCCACCGGTTTTTTGGGGCGAGCTTTACCGTCGTTGGGCCACAGAGGATACGAGTTAAAGCCTGTGGTTTTTAACTTAAGCCCTTTTACCATCAAAGCATTCATGGCTTGGCGCAAATTGGTCATGGCCAAGGCGTTGGCCTGACGGGCCTCACTCAGGGTTTTGGCTTCGTTTTCCATACCGGCGCTAAACCGTATGGAATCATTGGGCGCTTCCACTTCCGCATGGCCATTGGTATTGAGGGTGTTTTCATAACTCACCTCAGCATTGGCTGCCAAAGGGGACAGGGCCACGGTTAAGGCCATCAAGCCCAAACCCAAGTAGAAGCACACAGGCATTGCAAAACGACGAGACAACAACATCAAAAAAGCTCCTACAAGTAGTGAGTTAAACCATACTCTAATGAAGAAGCAGGCCATTCGCAAAAGTTCCGAGGATTCCCACGGAACGAAAGAATCCACAACGTGTTAAACATACACCTTCTGAGCGGTCTTTTTTGTGGCCCCTATTGCCTTTTGCCCTCTTTGGGTATGATAAGGCTCAATTGTCACCGTCACTTTAAGGAATAGCATCATGACCATGGTACTGGACGTTGCCCAAGACAAGTGGGGCCTCACTGAATCTCAGCGCATGATTAAAGACATGGTTCGCGATTACGCTGAAAGTACCGTGGAACCCCGCGCTGCTGAAATTGATAAAAATAGTCGTTTCCCCACCGAAACCTTTGCCGAAATGGCAGAGATGGGCTTACTGGGCTTGCCCATTCCCGAAGAGTATGAAGGGGGCGGCGCCGATTACCTGAGTTATGCCATCCTCATTGAAGAACTGGCCCGCGTGTGTGGATCCACCGCCTTGGGCGTGGCCGCTCATACCTCGCTGATTTGCTTGCCTCTGAATATGTTTGGCAACGATGCGCAAAAAGCCCAATACCTGCCTGATTTGGCCAGTGGCCGAAAACTGGGTGCCTACGGCTTAACCGAGCCCAATGCCGGCAGCGACAGCGGCGGCACCGAAACCACGGCTGTTAAAGACGGCGACGGCTATGTGCTAAACGGCAACAAAATATTTATTACCAACGCCAACTACGCCAACACCTTTATTGCCACCGCTGTGACAGAAAAAGGCAAAGGCACCGCCGGGATTAGCGCCTTTATTTTTGAAAAAGATACCCCCGGCTTTAGCTTGGGTAGCAAAGATGACAAACTAGGCACCCGTGGCAGCGATTGGGGCACCCTACAGTTTGATAACATGCGCCTGCCTGCCAACGCTTTGGTGGGCGAAGAAGGCATGGGCTTTAAGTACTTTATGAAGACCCTTGATAGCGGGCGAATCTCTATTGGGGCCATGGCGTTGGGGATTGCCCAAGGCGCGTTGGAAAAAGCCCTGCAATACGCCAGCGAGCGCAAGCAATTTGGCCAAAGTATCAACCAGTTCCAAGGTATTCAGTTTAAGTTGGCGGATATGGCCACGGAAATTGAAGCTGCCCGCCACCTGGTGTACAACGCCGCCCGCTTGCGCATGGCCGGCCTGCCCTTTACCAAAGAATCGAGCATGGCCAAGCTGTTTGCCAGCGAAGTGGCCAGCCGCGTGTGCAACCATGCCGTGCAAATTCATGGGGGGTATGGCTACACCAAAGATTTCCCGGTGGAGCGGTACTTGCGCGATGCCAAGCTGTGCGAGATTGGGGAAGGCACCAGCGAGATTCAGCGCATTGTGATTGCCCGCAACTTAATTAAGGGGGCATAGTCCTCTAAGCTTATAGGCTATGTACCATCATTAACATTTGTTTTGCCCTATTTCCAGCAGCTCCAAAAATATTAAATGTAGATCCAAATTTTTCTGCTAATAATGCAACAATACGCTCTTTTTCTGCAATTAATGCTGGTTTCTCAATCGTTTCGATACCTTTTATTTTTCCACCAATAATCACAATATCCTTAACAAGCGGCTTTTCTACATCAACAATTAGGCCAGCTTCTTCGAGTAATTGTTGAGCTTTTTGGGTTTCTTCAGCTGTTAAAGGAACTCGGACGGGCTCGGTGCTAACTGCTTTTAGAGGATTTCTAAAAAACTTTTTCGGGGGGGGGGGGGCGGTATTGTTCAGTGAAAAATAGAGCGTTGGTGATTCAGACATAACGAATGACCTTTCGTAGCATTGGGAACCGTAACCACATAAAAGCCCCTAAAACCAATGTGGTGCTAGTGCCTGCCCAATTGTTACAAATAGTAATAACTATTGCCGTGGCTAGGGATTGGCGAGCATTTAGGGTTATTCAATTATCAAGGTTCGGAGAATATTGGTTAACCTAAGCGCTGGCCGTTGTATACCCACAGTGAGACTTGGGGGGGCATGATAGTCCAGTTATGTGGACCACCAACCAACACTTCTACTGAAGCGCAGATTTAGGGTGACTGCAGTGCACGGGTCTAAATCTGGCCAGGATGCTATTACCATAGCAGTTGAAGCGACCCTTGAACAGCGAATAACTTTTACGACCGGCAAAGCCGGTTTTTATACTGACATTGGGCGTAAACCGCCATGAATGCTGAGGTTTAAGCGTTATTTAAGTGAATAAACACGCCTTGGCATGAGGGGTCCGTTCCCTCCCCCTCAAACTCCCCCTCCCTTGTATTGTTCGAGGGCTTTGCCCCCACCCCCCAATATGATGGCGGCTGACGCGAAATGCCATTATAAAAACCCTGCTTGCAGGGCGGCTGACGCAATATTTAAGTATAAAAATCCCAGCTTGCTGGGGGAAAGCCCCCCACCCATGGTAACCACGAGTGAGGGGCTTTGAAAGAAACGGAACATTTAGAACAACGTCTCCGGCACGGTTTGGCTGTTAAGCCACGTGCGCTTACGTTGCTAAAACGGACTGTCTATCCTCCTGTTCAACGTCAAACCAAACGGTATCATCATTGTCGTCATCATCGGCACCGCCATCGGTGCCATCCAGGGCCTCTGCATACTCCGCGGTGCGAATACTGGTGGCGCCCACGCCTTGATGCCAATCCATCATGCGGGTTTTGTGCTTGCGCAGGCCACGCTCGGCTTTTTTAACCAGGTCGTCAATGCTGCCATACAAATCAGTACTGGCTACCGAAACCCGCACAATGCCGCCAGGCACGGCAACGGTGGCTTCCGCCAAGTGAGAATCTTTAATACTGGGGTTTTTTTCCACGCCCAAAAACACGTGGACTTCTTGAACAAAATCGTAATGCTCCTTAAGCTTACTAATCTTTTCTTGCACATGGGCTTTAATAGCCGGTGTTAACTCAATATTACGGCCGTTTACAATGGTTTTCATACGTTAAACCCTAGCCTTTTATACGAAACGAAACATGTAGCCAATACTTATCGAATGCCTATCGAAAGCGAATAAGAACTGCTAACACTCCTATGATGAACCGTGGAACACTCAATGAACAGAGGCACATGGCCTAAATCTTAAGGGTAATGTCCTATGCTTAGAGGAAAAAAACGAGGGTTATCTCTGCGCAACCTAATCACGGTTAGCCCGTTGCTAAACGCCACAACCAGCCGGCCCTATACTTATCATTGCCATAAAGGCCATTACAATAAAGGGCTTGCGCTAGTGGGCATTCATTCATCCATTGACTGGTTCGGCCACCCCTAAAAAGGTGTTGGGCATTTGCCCGGTGGTGACGCGGAATCCGGTTTTGCACTCACTCCCATGAGCAGTGGATGAACAAGGAAAGCAGTTAGACTCTGTGTTGTGGCAACGCTGTTGCCGTGCGACTTATTGAGGTAACCCTCGAATTCAACTATAGCCTATCTCACAAAAAACAGATCCAAGTGTGACAAAAATGTAACAATTTAATGACGATTGCGTGACAGAAGATAGCAATCATCTGTGTTTCTGTTAGCTGCTTCTATCGCCAAGGCTAAGCAACGGTTCGGGTACCATACAGCACCACGTCTTCGGGGGTCTCTAAGGCTTGGTGCAACTCGGTAATGGTTTGATTTAGGCCCGGATGAATCCACTGGGGGCTGATTTCCAGCAACGGCACCAGCACGCATGCCCGCTGGTGTAGCCTTGGGTGCGGAATAATGAGCTCGGGCTCGGTAATCATCAGGCGATCGTAAAAGAGGATGTCGATATCCAAGGTGCGGGGGCCATTGGGGCGCTCGGGGTTTCGGTCGCGTTTCATTACCACTTCTACCTGCTGGCAGCGCGCTAACAATGGATGAGGATTGAGACTGGTCTCAACCGCCACCACGGCATTCACAAACCACGGCTGGTCGGGATCACAGGCCAAGGGCTCGGTTTCGTAAAAGCTGCTGCCCCCCAACAATTGAATACTGGGCGAATCGGTGAGCAAGGTAATAGCGTGCTGAATATTCCCCACCCGATCCCCCATATTACTGCCCAGTGCCAAATACGCCAGCTTGCCCATACGTTAAGGAGCCTCCGGCAAGGTGTAGCTTTCTGCCACTTGGCCCACCAGCGAGTAGGGAAAGGGCTCGGTAATGGTTACCGGAATGATCTTGCCCACCAAGCGGTGTTCCATTTCATCCACCCATGTGTATTTTTCGTGGCTAAAGGTTGGGCTTGCCGGCGGTGGGTCTAGATTTACCACCGTATTGTTACGCATGCGACCCATCAGACGATCCGGGTTACGGCGGCTCCGGCCTTCCACCAGCACTTCCACGGTTTGGCCATCAAAAGCACGATTGTTGGCAGCAGTTTGCGCCGTAATGGCGTCGTTTAAAATTTTAAGGCGCTCTTGCTTCACAGAATCCGGAATAGCCCCTTGCTCCCGTTCTTCCCAAAGTCCGGCGGGGGTTTGCTTTCGGGCACTATACGCTGCGGTATTCGCAGCATTCACCTTCGTACGAGTCACCGACTCCACCGATTTTTCAAACTGAGCATCGGTTTCGCCGGGAAATCCCACAATGTAATCGCCGCTAATGCCCACGTTGGGGACCCGATCCCGGATTTTATCCACCAAATCAAAGTATTGCTGCGACGTATAGCCGCGTTTCATTCGCTCCAGTACCGTGTCATCACCGCTTTGCATGGGGATGTGAATGTATTCCATCACCTTGGGCAGGTCTGCAATGGCGTCAATAATGGCATCCGTCATATCCAGCGGGTGGCTGGTCATAAATCGTATGCGCTCAAGGCCATCAATGTCATTCAATTCGTGGAGCAAATTGGCCAAGCCATACTGCTGATCTTTAAAATCCCTGCCGTAAGAATCCACAGTTTGGCCCAGCAGGGTGATTTCTTTAAAGCCAAACCCCGCCAAATCCTTCACTTCCGCCAAAATACTCTCAGAGGATCGGCTGATTTGGCGCCCACGAGTATAGGGCACCACGCAATAGGTGCAAAAATAATCGCAGCCCTCAATAATGGTCACCCAAGCGCTGACGGTATTGTCTCTACGAGGTGCCACATCCACCGTAAAATCATAGGTGCTGCGGTCTTTTTGACGATCAGTACGCAAAATGTGGGTGCCACCAGCAAAGGCTTCTTTAACCATGGCGGGCAAATCGGCAATGTTTTGGGTGCCCACCACCATATCCACATAGGGCGCGCGCTTAAATACGCTATCTTTGGCTTGTTGGGCCACACACCCGGCCATGGCAATTTTAATGTGGGGCCGCTGCCGCTTGAGGGCGCCCCATTTTCCCAAGTAACTGTAGGCTTTGTCTTCGCTGTGGCCACGAATTTGACACGTGTTGATCATCAACAAATCGGCCTTCAGGGGATCAAAAGTGACCTTAAGCCCCTCGGCTTCCAGCAAGCCCATCATCAGCTCGCTGTCATTCACGTTCATTTGGCAACCCAGTGTTTCCACAAACACGGTTTTACCCGTCAGCAAGGGAGAAGACACTGCGTTACTATCGGTTAAAAGAGTGGGAGACGTCATAGAACCAAACATACGGTAAAGAGTGACAAGCGAAAAGCCACTCTATCACAAGCCAATCAGTGATGGTTTGCCCATTAATCAATGTAACGATGGACTCCACCACCATCCCATCCACCCCTACTTTTCGCTACAGTGGGGGCAGTGCCCCCTTTTTTAATTTTGCCTTGTTGAGAGCTTCTGGAAACATTGATGACAGCCACCCTCACTGCCCCTACTCCTAGCGTAACATCCACTACAGCCACACCCTCGTGGGAAGCGTGGATGACCCTTATTGCCCAGCAACGTTGGGACGCCACCGAGGGCCTCATCGAAGCGTCGTGGATGCAAAGCGTTCCTGTCACCGTTCGTCAACAGTTGGTGGGTGAATTTTCCAGCCTACGTAGCGAATTTAACTGTCATGGCCAATGCCCTAAAGCACTAAAAGACGTTACCCAAAAATTAACCCGCTTAGCCCTTCCCACCACGCCCTATGAGTGGACGCTATGGCTGGCCGATGTCTATCCACAATCCATGGAAACGCCTTGGCTGGAGTGGACTGGCGAAGGCGAAATGACACCTGGCAAAGGGTTCTCTCTCAGCATTTTGGATGTGAACAGCCCCCAATGGTGGTTCGCCACTCTTCTGCCTAGTATTCAAAACCAATTGGGGGCTAACGCCTCCGGTTTAACAGAGTTAGCAACTTTGGTTCGGCTACTCGGCCCAGCCGTGTCCCCCTATTGGCTGGCGCGCCAGCAGTGGTTGGGCTTATTGGATACTGAAACAGCCGACCAAGCGTTGCCGTTACTGCAAGCCGCTACAGTTCTCTGGGGCTGGGACGAAAGTGCCATTGGTTTATTGCCTCTTCTAGCCGCTGGTGTTACGGATTCATCCACCATTCAAAACGCTCTAGAAAAGGCAGAAACCGTCATCCCCACCTCAAACGCCTTTAGCTGGGAAACCTACGCCATCGCCACTGGCTTGGTGCCCGCCCTGCAACAAGGATGGCTTATTAGTGCCCGAGATATTTACCCCGAAGCGGCCCCTACCAGTAGCCCGTTGAAAGAGCGTTTGATCAGCTCGGCTCAGCAGCCCAACAGCCCACACGCCATTGTGTGTGCTGGCTGGCAAACCTTATGGGCCGCAGAGGCTTCCGATACCGAGCGTATCGAGTCTCTTCTGGTGAAATCCATAGAAACCACTGCCATTCATCAACTCCTTCACGTGTCTTCCTAGTTACTAAAGTCTTTTTTGAACTGTTATTTGGAAAACCCTTGTATGCCTAATACCCTAGAGCGCCCCTTGGATCACTATTCTGCTACCATCCTCAATGAGCAGCAAATTTTAGAGCGCCTGCAAAGCCCCAATGCCAATGAACGCTTGTTGATTACGCCCCTCATTCGCCCCGAAGAACAATTTGGCCCCACATCCTTGGATTTGCGGCTAGGGACTGAGTTTCAGGTGATGCGCCGTGCCAACCTGACCCACCTGAACATGATGGATGACCCAGAGCAACTGGCCCAAAACGTAAAAGACGCCATGGACGTGGTGAAAATCAAGCCGGGCGAACCCTTTGTGCTGCATCCGGGGGAATTTGCCTTGGCCAGCACCCTAGAATTTGTTCGAATCCCCCTCAATTTAGCCGCCCGCTTAGAGGGCCGCAGCACCTGGGGGCGCTTGGGCTTGCTCATTCACGCTACTGCTGGTTTTGTAGACCCCGGCTTTACCGGCGCCCTTACCTTTGAGCTGGCCAACATTAGCAATGTGCCCCTGCAACTGTACCCCGGCGTGCGCATTGCCCAAATCTGTTTTTTCCCCACCCAACCCACGGGCTTGCCTTACAACCAAAAGCAGTACACCAAGTACAGTGGCAAAAACACCACTGCCGCCAGCGCCTTTTACAAAGACCCCGAATACGCCCGCCTGCGGAGCACAAAGTCTCTAACTTAGATCAGCGTTCCCCTACTTTTTTGTGAAGAGCTCCTTTAGTGTTGTAAGCGCATCTAACACCGCTTGTTTGTCAAAGCCTTTGGGTAACTCAATATATCCTGCCTCTAATTGCTTTTCGGGAGTTTCCCAATGTTTCAAGATATTATTTTTTAAAGTCGTATAATTAGGTGGGCCAAAACAGTCACTTACGGCGGAAAAATGGTTGGTTTCTGGCAAAGGTAAGCTCACAATGCAAGGGTGGTCGTTGCATTGAACCAATTCGTCAGCCATATGTTGTGGATTACTGTTTGTAAAAATCATACCAAAGTGGGGGCGCTGGGCAATGTTCATAACGTACCTTTCAAAAAAATGGGGGGCAATCAGGTAATCGGAGTCACTTCCCTTCTTTATAAAAGGCCCTGAATAACAACGGATGCTAAAATTCTCAAATACGTTGTTACATACGTTACAGTAGGAGCGGTGGGCTTAATACTTTTGCTCTACAGTCGTCGTCTCCACCGGGTGGATGAGATACACCATGGGCCCATTGCACCGAACGACGCCATCCCCTATGCTAAGGGCGAATGAAATAAGAGGCGTTCACGCTACACGTTCATCGAGAGTTCATAAATCTCCTTCGCTACCCAGTGCCAACATTCTAGCGTATGCTGTTTGTCTAGCACTTCAAGCGGGGTGGTCAATAACCCACGATGCTTGTAGAATAAAACTCTCTTTAATTGGTTATAGCAAGTAAGCATTGTTTAGACACAGCTCTCATAAAGTTTCGACTTGTGGAGTTTTTTCGCATCTTACCTGTGCCGCTCTCATTACGCGTTGGTTGGTTTTGAGGAACCGAACCCCTATGGTACAAGCATCTTCACAATCGTTTCAGTCCACTCAGGGCAACAATCCCCAAGCGGAAGCCTTTGAGGCGCTGTTAAACACCTATGGTCACGGCTTTGAGCGTGGCTTGGTGGTGCCCGCCCTGGTAATGGGGTACGAGGGCAACGGAGTGGTGGTAGACATTGGCGCCAAAACCTTGGCCATTTTGCCCCCACGTGAAGTGAACCATGGTCACACCGACAACATTCCTGAGCTATTGCCTGTAGGCAGTAAGCTAGATGTGTACGTGATGCGGGAAGACGACCACGAAGAACGCTTTATCGTCTCACGCAAGCGTGTATCTCAAGCACGGACGTGGGAAGAGCTGGCTGACTTACTAAAGAACGATGGCACCTTGCATTGTGTGGTAACCGGTAGCGTTAAGGGTGGTGTTTTAGTAGATGTTCAAGGCCTGCGTGGTTTTGTGCCTGCCAGCCACTTACGCATTCGTGAAGATATTTCTGAAATTATGGGGAAAGAACTGCCCCTCAAAATTATTAACCTCGACCCGCAAAACAACAACCTTATTTTGTCTCATAAAAAAGTAGTGCAAGATCAGGTGGCCGAGCAGCGCAAAGACGTGTTTGGCAAGTTGGAAGTGGGCACCTTGGTGGAAGGCGATATTGTTCGCCTCACAGATTTTGGCGCCTTTGTAGATTTGGGCGGTATCGATGGGCTCTTGCCATTGTCCCAAATGTCATGGCGCTGGGTGGAGCATCCGTCGGATCTCTACAAAATTGGCGACAAAGTGACGGTAGAAATTATTGGCGTAGACCCCGATCGGGGCCGCATTAGTCTTTCCATCAAAAGCCAGTACCAAGATCCTTGGAACGAAGTGTCCAATGCCTTGGGTTACGGTGATAAGGTGGAAGGCACGCTTACCCGCATTAAGCACTTTGGCGCCTTTGTGGAAGTGTACCCTGGCGTGGAAGCGTTGCTTCCCAGTAAGGAAATGGCCGATTACGAAAGCGCCAACAGCATCCAGCTTAAACAAGGTGACCGCATCGCCGTGTACATTGCCAAGTTTCAACCGGAAGAACGCCGCATAGCGCTAAGTTTTAACCTCACCGGTGAAGACGGTGCTGGCGAATACACGCCTGTGGCTTCTGCTCCAACCGAAGAATCAGCTGCGGTATAACGACAACAAAGCAAAATTTTAAAAAGCCCCCACTGTTATTAAGCAATGGGGGCTTTTTTGCATAAAACACCTGCTAAACCTCAAGCCATAGCTTCCTGATAATCAAACTTAGGTTCAAGTGTTTTAAGTCTCGTATGATAAATATTACCAGGGTAACTTGACGCTGCACTTAAATCACCGAGTTTAGAGCTATTCGGTTTCTCATCTGTTAATACGCTATAAATTGGTTTACCTTTAAATTCGCTTCCCTTACCTGACTGGGGTAGATATTCCACACCAACTGGGACGGAATTATGCTTTATGGCATCAGCAGCAGCTTCTTCTTTAGTAAGAAAATAACCTGAATAACCAAAATTAACAGGACGGATTGACATTGTATAAAGCTCCTAACTTCATACAATGGAATCTATAACAACTATACCAAGTGCGACAAAACACTTATGGATAAATAAACGACGCTAAATAAAAAAATTGCCATGCAGGCTTATTTTAAAATTATTATTACAAATTGTTACTTATTGAATGGCCTTCAAGGTACTATCCACCAAAGCTCGCTCGGCGTGGCGATTGGCCCTACGAATATCTGCCCCAGCCAGTCGCAACTCTTGTTCTGGGGTCTTGGCATTCCACGGCGGCACATCTGTGGGCAACCCGAGTGGACTCATCCGCACATACACCAAATAACACTGGGCAATAAGACGGGGTGCCTCCGGCTCATTAGGATTGACGGCCACCAACTCTACCTGCACTTCCACACTGGTGCGCCAGGTGCGTGTAACCAAGGCCCGGCAGCGAATGGTCTCACCGATAAAGCCTGGAGATAGAAAATTTACCCGATCCATTCGGGCCCCCACAACGGCACCATACATACACTGTTGCTTAGCCGCTTGCCGACCCGTCTGTGCCAATTGCTCCAAAATAACGCCCCCAAACACGTTACCTTGCAAATTCGCATCGGAAGGGGTCATCTCGCGTGTTGTTTCCACCCACCACGGACTATCGGTTAAAGACAACGCCACCCACGGCGCTGCATCTTGCTCTTCAAAACGGCTGGCTTTACGAAGGTCCGCCAACTCAGCTTCCGCCTCTTGCTGAGATGAGCCATCCACGGTTAAAAAAGGCAGATGAACCGGCTTACGCTCTTTGTCCAACCCCACGTAAATCAATTTGGCTGTAGCCACATGATAGCGAGCCATATCAGCCGTTCGCATATCAATAGCATCCACGTTTACGGCAATTTCCATGGATGTATTCCACACCTGAGTGACGTGGGCTTCCATCACCACCCGATCCCACACCTTAATGGGGTGCACAAAATTGGTTCGGTCTAGCGATGCCGTGACCACCAAGAGTTGGTTATCCAAATACTTTAAGGCCGAATACGCACCCAACACATCAATAAGTTTTAACAAATAACCTTCTTTCACTAAGCTCAGGGTGTTGCAATGCTCCATCAAGGCAGGCCAAACCAGCTCCACGCTAGATTTTTGAACAGTAAACGAAGACGATGACATAAAAACCTCGGGCCAAAGGGCCCCATCACAGCAATTCCGCTCCTCTATCTTAACAAGAGCAAGGAACAATAGCGTGAAATTACCTCTGTTTTTTTATTTTTCTCACAAAAAAAGCCCGCCAATGGCGGGC
Organism: Vampirovibrionales bacterium; assembly: GCA_029866025.1. Taxonomy (GTDB): domain Bacteria; phylum Cyanobacteriota; class Vampirovibrionia; order Vampirovibrionales; family Vampirovibrionaceae; genus JARXAD01. The sequence continues at coordinate 47,291 of JARXAD010000012.1, forward strand.
TTATAAAGTAACCATTAAACGCTTAAAACACGAGGCCTTGTTCGCGGGCAGCCTCTGCCAAGGCCTGAATCCGCCCATGATAAATATTACCACCGCGGTCAAAAACAATAGTTTCAATGCCTTTTGCTTTGGCACGTTGGGCAACCAAACTGCCAACGGCTTTAGCGGCATCCATAGTAGCGCCGGTTTTGTACTCAGCACGCAAGTCTTTATCTAGGCTGCTAGCAGCAACCAAGGTGACAGCCTGGCTATCATCAATGACTTGAGCATAAATATGCTTACCACTCCGGTACACGGCCAAACGAGGACGTGCGGTTGTGCCACTCACTTTTTTGCGAACACGCAAATGGCGGCGGTGGGTGTATTCCTGACGAGTCTTAGGGGCTGGCATAACATAAAACCTATAACGTGATTGAATTAAGCAACGAGCAAAATGATTAACTTATTTTTTTCCCGATTTACCGGCTTTACGACGCACTTTTTCACCTGCAAAGCGGATACCCTTACCTTTGTAAGGCTCAGGAGGACGGTGGCTACGAATTTGGGCGCACAAATCACCCACATGCTGGGGATGAATACCGCGGATGGAAAGCTTGGTGTTGGCGTCTACTTTTACTTCCATGGTGGCTGGAATGGGAATGGTTACGGGATGACTAAAACCCAGTGTTAAGGTTAAGGTACTTCCTTGAACCGCGGCACGGTAACCCACACCCACGATTTCCATGTTTTTTTCAAAGCCTTTGGAAACACCAGTAATCATGTTGTTCAACAAGGTACGCGACAGACCATGAAGGGAACGGAACTGGCGCTCATCATTGGGACGTTTAACAGTGATACGCTTGCCTTCTTGATCAAAGGTAAGGCCCGCGTGAAAGCGCTCTTTTAATTGGCCTAAGGGGCCTTTCACAGAGGCTTCCACCCAGTTTTCGTCGATGGCAATAAAAGCTACATCCACTTTTTCGGGAACATCAATGGGTAATTTTCCAATACGAGACATAATCGTTACCGTTCTGAAATCAAAAAAGTTAGCATTACAAAGAAAGAGTTATCAAACAGGTTAGAAAACCGTACAAATCACTTCGCCACCCAAACGGTCGTGACGCGCTTGACGATCCGACATGAGTCCTTTGCTGGTACTCACCACAGCAACGCCAGCACCATTAGCAATCCGAGGCAGCGCATCGGCTTTAAAGTACTTACGCAAACCTGGTTTGCTGACTCGCTTAATAGACCCAAACACAGGGCGTCCCGAGTAATCATACTGAAGGACCAGACGAATTTGACGGAAACCTGTTTTGGGTAATTCTTTCAATTCCACTTGACGCACATAACCTTCAGCCTTTAAAAGGTTGGCCAGATTATGCTTTAAGCTGGAATAGGGGATCACCACATCCACGTGGCCTGCCAAGGAGGCATTCCGCAAGCGGGTGAGAAAATCGGCAATGGGATCAGAGTTCATACAAATTGTCCGTTATATAAAGGAAGATTACTGAAAGACGTTACCAACTAGCTTTGTTCACGCCTGGCAATTTGCCCTCAGAGGCTGATTTACGCAAGCATAGACGGCATATACCAAACAAACGAAAGAAACCACGAGGACGGCCGCACAAGCTGCAACGGTTACGCAGTTTAACCGTTGAAAATTTACCTTTTGCCGCTTTAACACGACGTTTGAGTTCTTTGTCCACCGAGGATACTTTAGCCACTGAAAAAATCTCCTAAAAGTTATGCAATCGCCGCTTCTGGCTTTAAATCTGTTTTGGAATCCGTTTTTTCAACTTTGGGCTTACGGAACGGCATACCCACATGAGTTAGCAAGGACAACGCTTCTGCATCAGTTTTAGCAGACGTACAGATGGTGATGTTCATGCCCCGTGTAGAAATAACGTTTTCGTATTTCACTTCAGGGAAAATCAACTGATCCTTGAGACCCATGTTGTAATTGCCACGACCATCAAAACTTTTGGGATTTAGGCCACGGAAATCGCGAATCCGAGGAATGGAAATAGCAATCAACTTATTTAAAAAATCATACATACGTTCGCCACGAAGGGTAACCATTACACCAACCGTCATACCTTCGCGAACCTTAAAGCCAGCAACCGACTTCATCGCCTTACGAGGAATGGCTTTTTGGCCAGTAATTGCAGACAGTTCAGAGAGACAAGCGTCTAATATTTTAGCGTTACTAGCACCTTCACCCACGCCAATGTTAATGACGATTTTTTGAAACTTGGGCACCTGCATGACACTGGTATAACCCAGCTCCTGCTTAAGGGCAGGGACGATTTCAGAATGGTAGCGTTCTTTAAGGTTTTTCATCAGAGTTCAAAGCCGTAAGTGTGATAAAGGGACGTTATTTTAACGGGAACAGAATCCGTTGTCATCTAAAAGTTATTAAAAGCCTAAGCTTAGTCGTCGATTAATCGTCTATAGGCTGACCAGAGCACTTGGAAATGCGGATACGCTTGGTTTTACCAGCATCATTGGTTACGAGCTTACGGCCCAAACGAGTGGGACGGTCAGCCTTGTGGTCAAACACCATAAGATTGGAGAGGTGGATGGGAGCCTCAGTCTCAACAATACCACCGGCCACACCCAGCATGGGGTTTGGCTTGGTCGCACGACGAATCATATTCAACCCTTCAACCACAGCTTTGCTGTCGTCTTTTAAGATGAGCTTTACCACACCTGTCTTACCACGGTCTTTACCAGTAAGTACATACACCGTATCGCCACGTTTCACATGAGGCTTATCAGTGCCAGGCTTGGCTTTAGAAGTATTGCGTTTCGTGAGGTTCATAGCCGAGTCAATCCTAAGAGGAAAAAGTTAAAATAAGAAATACGTAGAAATTAAACCACTTCAGGGGCAAGAGAGACAATTTTCATATAGCCTTTGTCACGTAATTCACGGGCAATGGGTCCAAAAATACGAGTGCCTTTAGGATTGCCATCTTTACCGATAATCACCACCGCGTTTTCGTCAAAGCTAATCACCGAACCATCTTGACGACGATTGGCAAAGCGCGTACGGACTACAACTGCGTCCACCACATCGGATTTTTTGACACTTCCGTTAGGCTGGGCCTTTTTAACAGTGACTTTAACTTTATCGCCGATTTTTGCAAATTTGGCACCTTTGTTCATCACGCGAATAATGAGAACTTCTTGTGCGCCGGTGTTATCGGCAACTTGGCAACGGCTTTCTTGCTGTAACATTTGACCTGAATCCTTTTAGACAAGCGGCCTTAGGAATGAAAAGACCCACTTCAGTTAAGTTAAAAACAATTACAATTCTTGGGTTTGTTCCACAACGACTTTTAGACGCCATGTCTTTTCTTTACTAATGGGCGAACATTCTTCAATAGTCACCAAATCACCTTCGCGACAGGTACCCTCTAAGGCATGGGCCTTAAATTTGGTAGTCCAACGCATATACTTACCATACTTTGGATGCTTTTTATATTCGTTCACCGCTACCACGATGGTTTTTTGCATCTTGGTAGATACAACGCGGCCAGTTTTTTCTTTTTTGGACATTGGGAAGACTCCAAAGGGCTTATAAAGTTAGGAAACCAGCTCAGCTTGAGCGGCAGAGTGCTTTTTTTCGTGAAGAACGGTGGAAATTTGAGAAACCAAGTGTTTGATTTTACGAATCAAAGAAGGATTTTCCAATTGATTCAAGGATTTTTTAAAGCGCAACTGGAAGACTTCTTTGACCAAAGTATCCAATTGATTTTGCAAATCATCTTCGTTCATGGCACGAAGTTCAGCCAATGTTGTTGCGGTGCTCATGATTCTACCGTTTCTAGTCCTGAGGTCAGTATCATATCGGATTTAATGAGGATCTTTGTTTTAATGGGGAACTTTTGGGCCGCCAAAGACAACGCCTTCACAGCAACCACACGATCCACACCTGAGATTTCAAACATTACACGACCGGGCTTAACCACAGCGACCCAATACTCGGGAGACCCTTTACCACTACCCATACGGGTTTCTGCAGGTTTTTTGGTTACAGGTTTGTCTGGGAAAATACGAATCCAGATTTTACCGCCCCGTTTAATACCACGAGTCATGGCACGACGACCGGCTTCAATTTCGCGGCTCGTAATCCAACCGGGCTCTAAGGCTTGAAGAGCATACTCACCAAAATGAATGGTAGTACCGCGGGTTTCAGAACCCGTCATACGGCCTCGCATCTGCTTGCGATATTTGGTGCGCTTCGGCAATAACATGAGAAAAAACTCCAAGTGTCCTTCTGGACGTTTGATTAAAAATTAAACAATCTTAGCTTTCCATCGATTCTGCTGCTGGGGTGTTATCAACAGATGGTTCGGCAGTAGATGCAGCTTCAGTACGCGTTGTTACAGGACCACTACGACGGGTTTTGCCACGACGGCCTTCATTACCGCCACGTCCGCCACTTTGATCCGAGCCACCACGCAAGCCACCTTGAGGACCATCATTACGACCACCACCCACACGGGCTTTAATGTTGGCTTCTGGTTTTTGACCGGGGAGCACTTCGCCCTTACAAATCCAAACCTTAACCCCTATGATACCAAACACGGTCTTTGCTTCACAAAAACCGTAATCAATATCTGCACGGAAGGTGTGAAGAGGCACAGTGCCATCTTTCATATCTTCGGTACGTGCAATTTCAGCACCACCCAAACGACCGGACACAGAGATTTTAATCCCTTTAATGCCAGCGCGCTGGGCACGTTGAATGGATTGCTTCATGGCGCGGCGGAAAGTGACACGACGCTCTAACTGTTGGGCAATGGACTCCGCCACCAGTTGAGCTTCAGCATCAATTTTATCGACTTCCAAAACATCCAATTGAATATCGGAATGGCCCACCACTTTCGCCAGCTGCTTACGCAGGGTATCGAGACCTTGGCCCCCGCGACCCACCACAATGCCGGGACGCCCCGTAATAATACGAAGAATCAATTTTTTGGCCTTGCGGTCAATTTCCACACGACTAATGGCCGCAGCCTTCAAGGTGGAGTGAATAAACTTGCGAATGGAATCGTCTTCTTTCACATACAAAGCAAAATCAGCAGGGCTCGCAAACCAGTTACTCTGCCATCCGTAAATGACCTTGAGGCGGATTGATTTAGGGTGAACTTTTTGTCCCACAAGAAACTCCTGAATGCTGCAAAGAAGAAGACTTAAACAATAAAACCAAAGCGAAAACTGAAATTACCCTTTAGCCAAGGAGGAGGCAACGGCTACCTTTACCGTCAGGTGAGAGGTACGACGACGACGCTTGTAGATACGACCTTGAGCGCGAGGCTTGAAACGAATGAATTTAGAACCGCCGTCGGCAAAAATGCTGCTCACCACCAATTCTTCAGGGCGAACACCGTATTTTACTTTGGCATTATGGATGGCATCAATTAATTTTTTCAGCACCACTTCGGCGGCGCGGTAGGGCATTAAACGAAGCATTTTATAAGCCTCCACCACTTTTTTGCCGCGGACTTCATTCACGACACGGCGCAACTTACGGGCCGAGGTCCAAATGTTGCGTTGACGGGCAGACGATTCTTGAAGGGTAGAGGGTGCTGAAGGAGCCATAATCTAAAAAACCTACAAAGGAACAAGTGAATAAATTGAAGGGCTAGACATTGTGACAGAAAAACAAATAGGTTGCAAAAGGATAAGCAATTAGTGTTTCTAACGTTTTGCTTTTTTATCACTACCAGCGTGACCACGGAAATAACGAGTGGGTGCGAATTCACCCAGTTTATGACTAATCATTTGTTCAGTAACGTACACAGGCACATGTTTTTTGCCATTATGAACAGCAATGGTATGGCCCACCATATCTGGAATAATCATGGATCGACGCGACCACGTTTTGATCACCTTTTTCTCACCGGCAGCATTCATCGCATTCACCTTTTTTTGAAGGTGGTCATCCACGAAAGGGCCTTTTTTTAGAGAGCGAGGCATACTATAAAATCCTTAGAAATAAAGTAGAAACAAAAAGTCATATGATAAGCGCGAAGGCCTATTTACGACGACGTACAATATATTTACTGGTAGGGTTATTTTTGTTACGTGTTTTGTAGCCCAAGGTTGGCTTACCCCAAGGAGTTACAGGAGAAGGGCGACCAATAGGGGCACGGCCTTCACCACCACCATGAGGGTGATCCACAGGGTTCATCACCGAACCACGAACGGTAGGACGGACGCCCATCCAGCGCTTACGGCCAGCTTTACCAATCTTTACGTTTTTTAATTCGGCCTGGCCCAGCACACCAATGGTAGCCATACAGTTCTGGTGCACCATACGCATTTCACTGCTTGGTAAGCGCAAAGTGACATAATCACCTTCTTTCGCAATCAGCTGGGCGCTGGTGCCTGCAGAACGAACCATTTGGCCGCCGCGACCTTGCTTCAATTCAATGTTGTGCACCGACAAACCCAAAGGGATTTTGCCCAAAGGAATAGCATTACCCAAGGAAGGCTCTGCATCTGGGCTGCTTAAAATTTTATCGCCAACCTTCAAGCCTTCAGCATAAAGAATATAGCGCTTTTCGCCATCGTCATAGTTAACAAGGCAAATCAGTACGTTGCGGTTGGGATCATATTCAATGGTAGCAATGGTGCCAATGATGCCCACTTTATTCCGCTTGAAATCAATGATGCGATACGCTTGTTTATGCCCACCACCTTGGTGACGAACCGTAATGCGCCCATTGTTATTACGGCCCGAATGTTTTTTCTTTTTAACCAACAATCTCTTGCAAGGCGAATCACTCGTGATTAACGACTTACGGTCCATACGGCTCATACCGCGCTGGCCGGGTGATGTGGGTTTTAAAACTTGAATAGCCATAAGAGAACACCTTAACTAGGAAAATGATTGATGGATTAACTTAAGCAGATGCGAACAATTCAATAGGCTCGCCCACAACAGTGAAGATTGCTTTTTTACCAGCATTCACAGTTCCGGAGAACCGGCCGACACGTTTTTTGTACGCAGGCACCACAATGGTGCGAATCGAAACAACCTTGCGGCCATCAAACAGTTCTTCAAAAGCTTTTTTCAATTCAGTCTTAGTCGCCGAAGGGTTTACTTCAAACACATAAGAGCCAGTCTCGGCCATGACAGCCGTTTTTTCAGTAACCATAGGACGTTTAATGAGTTCGTATAACTTAAGAGCCATGACCTAAAACCTTTGAATAGAACTGGGGAAATCGAAGAATAAAAATTAAGCTGATTGCTTGGGCATCAGGCGGGTTTGAATCTCAGTAAGGGCCTGCTGCGAAATTACGATGACGTCCGCGTGTAACAACGCATGAATAGAAAGCAACGAGGGGGTTTGCAGAGTTACATTGGCAACATTGCGTGAGGCCAACAGCAAGGAAGCCGACTCACCTTGAGCTGTAATTAGCAGAACATTGGAACTAGCAACGCCAGCGGACTTTAAAAAACCAGTAACAGCAGCAGTTTTAGCTTCTGAAATAAAGGAGAAAGAGTCTACAACCTTCACCTTGGAAGGATCGGAAGTTAAAGCAGCCCACAATGCACGCTGCCGCATTTGGCGAGGAATACTTTTACCAAAATCACGTGGCTTAGGACCAAAGGTTACACCACCACCCTTCCATAAGGGAGAACGGATACTACCGGCGCGGGCACGACCGGTGCCTTTTTGCTTCCAAGGCTTACGGCCACCACCGCGTACTTCAGAACGGGTTTGAGCCGAAGCATTGCCTTGCTGTAACTGAGACAGTTCTTGGACCAAGGCCTGATGCACTAACGCAGCAGCTGACTCAGGCGCGGCAAGCACCCAATCACAGGTGAGTGTACCGTCAACAGTGCCTTTGGAAGTAAGTTTTTCCAATGTGAGTGATGTGAGTTGAGACATGATTAACAATCCAAATAACGGGCTTCAAAAATGAGTGTGTAATTAACTAACCTTTAGCTTCACGCCCGGTTTCGCGTGATAAGAAACCGTCAAGTAACCACCTTCAACACCAGGAACAGTCCCTTTTATAAGGAGGACTGATTTTTCGGGCAATACACCCACAATTTCAAGACCCACGGTCGTAACGGTTTCATTACCCATACGACCAGCCATTTTCTTACCTTTTAAGACACGGCCAGGAGTGGTACCGGCGCCAATAGAGCCAGGCAAACGGTGTGATTTTGATCCGTGAGACATGGGGCCACGGGCAAAGTGCCAACGCTTGGTTGCACCTTGGAAACCTTTACCGATGGATTGACCCGTCACTTTCACCTTCTCACCCTTTTCAAAGGGAAGGTTGGATTCGGCGAGGCTAAAGGATTGACCCACTGTAAAAGCGGCCGAATCCACCACACGGAACTCTTGTAGCTTACGCATCAAAGGAAGGTTATTTTTAGTGAGATGACCCTGCTCTGGACGGGAGACATGCTTGGCTTTAGCCGACACATAGCCGACCTGAACAGCATTGTAACCATCGGTAGCGGCACACTTTACTTGGGTTACCGTCATCGGCAACACTTCAACAACCGTTACAGGAATGGCGTCACCAGTCTTTTCGTCAAATATTTGAGTCATACCCCGTTTTAGGGCCACACATCCGGGCAACATGTTTTAAACCTTGTCAAGCACGTGAGTAATAAAAACCAGACTGTTTTCTTCTTAGAAAAACCAGAAGAAATACAACTGGGGAAAGAAAATGATTGAGGGACTATTAGAGAAGGAGGGTGAGTATCCTACAAGCGAACCTGAATATCAACCCCAGCTGGCAAGTCTAGCTTGCTTAGCAGCCCTGCAAACTCCGGGCCAGGGTTGTGGATATCAATCAGACGCTTGTGGGTCAAGAATTGGAAGTGCTCGCGCGAACTTTTATTAACGTGGGGCGAACGCAAGACACAAAACACCTGACGACGGGTTGGAAGGGGAATCGGCCCCACCACCTGAGCCTTCGAGTTTTTGGCCACATCCACGATTTTCTCGGCAGAAATATCCACCAAACGATGATCGTAGGACTGAAGTTTAATCCGTACCCGGTTAGCAACTGCGCTCCGGGTGGATTTTGCCTTCAAAGGCTCGGCTTTTTTACTCGTTGATTCAGAAGGGGAGGCCATAATGATTCCATTTCCTTAATTAGTGATTTGAAAAATGAGGAGTTGAATTATTCAACAATCGTGTCGACAACGCCAGCACCAATGGTACGGCCACCTTCACGAATAGCGAAACGCATTCCCTGCTCAATGGCAACAGGGTAGATGAGCTCCACTTCCATAACGACGTTATCACCAGGCATCACCATCTCCATGCCATCTGGCAATTTGATGGTACCCGTCACATCGGTGGTACGCACGTAGAACTGAGGACGATAGTTATCGAAGAACGGCGTGTGACGACCACCTTCGTCTTTTGTTAATACGTACACGTTGGCTTTAAATTTGGTGTGAGGCTTAATGGCGCCAGGCTTACACAACACCATGCCACGTTGAACGTCTTCTTTACCGATACCACGGATGAGCACACCCACGTTATCGCCAGCGAGACCTTCATCGAGCAATTTGCGGAACATTTCCACACCCGTACAAGTTGATTTACGAGTATCGACCAAGCCGACGATTTCGACTTCATCACCCACTTTAAGACGACCACGCTCGATACGGCCCGTTACAACGGTACCGCGACCGGTAATGGTGAACACGTCTTCAATAGGCATCAAGAAAGCTTGATCCAGGGCACGCTCGGGAGTTGGGATGGCCTCATCGACGGCATCCATCAATTCCCAAATTTTATCCACCCAAGGATCTTCACCACGCTTGGTGTCACTGTTGGCAATCATTTTTTCCAAGGCTTTAAGGGCAGAGCCTTTAATGATTTTGATGTTATCGCCATCAAAATCGTATTGGCTCAGCAGTTCGCGGGTTTCCATTTCAACCAGCTCAACCAACTCTTCATCATCCACCATGTCGCACTTGTTGAGGAAGATGACCAGCTGGGGCACACCCACCTGACGGGCAAGCAAGATATGCTCACGGGTCTGAGGCATAGGGCCATCAGTGGCGGCAATTACCAAGATACCGCCATCCATTTGGGCAGCACCGGTAATCATGTTTTTTACGTAGTCGGCGTGACCAGGGCAATCCACGTGGGCGTAGTGACGAGATTCCGTCTCATACTCTACGTGAGCGGTGGCAATGGTAATACCACGGGCTTTTTCTTCAGGAGCCGCATCAATCGAGTCAAAATCCCGTTTTTTGGCCAAGCCAGAGCCAGCCAAAACCGCCGTAATACAGGCAGTCAGCGTGGTTTTGCCGTGGTCAACGTGACCGATGGTTCCAATGTTTACGTGCGGTTTATTCCGCTCAAACTTTTCGCGCGCCATGGCGTCTTTTCTCCTATGCGGGTAACAACGCTGAATGTAACTGAATCAACTGCCTGACAGCAACTGTTGCCAAGGATCTCATCCTATGCCATCGTTTTTTAAGCCTAAAAACTAGGCTTTTAAAGCGGGTGAAGAAGAGGCCCGAAAACCTTTGTGACAGGTGACTAATAGGTGTAACCGAAGCGACACTCAAAATCAAGCCTCTCCCCCTTACTTTTTTAGAGAGCTCTCATCCCTCACCACTCAAGCCAACCCTTTCTATCACTAGCCATTAAAGCGCAGAGATAATTGTTCCCATACTGAAGCAATACGAGGGTCCATGGGCTCGGAAAAAATCATGGATTTTTGGCTGATTGGGTGAACAAATTGTAACGTAACGGCTTGCAAGCACTGGCCATGGGTTTCAATACGCCACGAACGCTCCAATCCTCGTCCATAGATAGGATCCCCAAAGATAGGGAATTTTCGGTACGCCGCATGCACCCGTATTTGATGGGTTCGCCCTGTCTCCAACCTAAAATGAACCTTGGCAACACGGTCTCCCAGTGTTTCTAACACTTCCCAATGGGTAATAGCCTCTCGTCCGCGCCCCTCCACCATCATGGTGTCTCGCTTATCAGGGTTTCGGCCAATGGGGGCTGTAATCATGCCACTGGGATGAGGAGGAACCCCATCCGTAATGGCCATGTATTGACGCTTAGCTGTTCTGGCTTGCAATTGTTCAGAAAGAGCACGATGCACGGCATTCGTTTTAGCCACCATAAGCAATCCCGTGGTGTCTCTGTCCAAGCGGTGAACAATTCCTGGACGAATAGGGCCATTTTCGCTGGAAAGTTGCTGCTGACAGTGATGCAACAAAGCATTCACCAATGTCCCCGTCACTTCACTACCCGCCGGATGGGTCAACATCCCTGCCGGCTTGTGAACCACTAATAAATATTCATCTTCATACACAACCGTTAGCGGAATCGCTTCTGCCGCAAGGGTCATAGCATCAATGGGTGGAACCGTTACCACCACTAAGTGGCCTGCCTCTAAGCGAGTGGATGATTTTTTGGCCATCTGACCGTTAATGGTGACCAGACCTTTATCAATCCAGGTTTGAATGGATTCTCGCGAAGCCGTTTCATTCATCAGGCCTGCCAACCAACGGTCCAGTCGCTGGCCTTCGCCCGATTCTTCCACCGTAAAGCGTTCACCGAAGTCATCGGGCTCGTCGCCATCCAACAGTGTATCGATAGAAAGGTTCGCAGGTTGCAAGGTATCACTCATGACGTTGGCAGCGACGTTGAAGAACTTTTAGACTGGGTAACCATTAGCTGATAGAGCAAACCCACCACCCCAACACACACTAGCACATCGGCCCCATTGAACACGGGGTATTGAATGGCCATTACATCAATAAAATCCACCACGGCCCCTCGTACCCATCGGTCATACCCATTGCTAAGGGCGCCCGCCGACAAACACGACAAAAAAGCCCAGTGTGGATTAAAGCCTAATGGTGATTGCTTAGACAACGTTTTCCATGCGTACAAAAGCAGCCCTAAGGTTAGCAATGACGAAGCCCAAAGAGCTGCCTGCGGCCATGCCCTTAGCAGACCAAAGGCCACACCTGTATTCCAGGTTAGATGAAGCTGAAAGACCTTCGGCACAACTACAACCGGATCTACTAAGGTTTGAATGGCCCATGCTTTTAGACGCTGGTCCAGCAACAACAATACGGCGGTCGTCACCACCCAAGCCGATCGGTCTATGGAGGCATTGGGCCCTACCAAGCACCGCAGCGGGCACCCTCCTGTGGGAACAAGTGGCTCTGAGGCGTGTGACGATGGCGATTCCATAAAGATTCCATTTAAAAGAAGGGGTCATTCAGATAGTCGCGTTATGACGAGGGCAGCTTAACGGGGGCTGGCGTTTGGGGGACTGCCGGTGACGTTTCCAAAGAGGGAGACACCACGTTGGTAGGAAGTTGCAAATCGACTTTGCCATTGGCAGAGACCTTGACCTGGCTACGAGCCGCAGCCACACCCGCCCCCTTATTCGGAGCCGAGGAAGCCACATTGACGCGCTTGGTGAGAGTTGCCAAGCCTTCAAAATTCACTACGGGTCGGTTTTGATCGTCTTGACTGATACGGGTAAGTCCTACCGTAGCCGTAATCAGCTCGTTTTGATCGTGACTGTTGGCCTCAAACACACGTTCCAATTTGCGCGTGGTAAGGGAGCGAAATTTTTCTTCAGGCTTGGCAGGCGTGCCACTAATCACCTCTTGAGTAATGGAAGCTATGGCCACCACGTCATCGGGCATTTGGCCTGAGAGTTGGGCCGTATAGGTCTGGCCCGAAAATACCTGATCCGGGGCCGCTAACGACACCGAAATATTGCGCGCCGCACCAAACAAAATGGCTGCCGTTTCGTACAAAGTTCTATCACTGGTAATTTCCCAACTTTTGCCCACACGGTGCAGGTACAACATGCCGCGCGAACGACTCACCAATTCGCCGTTATCACTGCCCACCAAAGACTTTGGCCCATTGAGAACGTCATCCACCAAGGCTTTCGTCGTTGTTTTCTTCTCACCGGCTACGGACTTTGCCGACGGCTTGAGAGCACTTAAACGTGTGGTGGTAGGGATGGTCGACTCGGGCCGGGCAATGGCATGAACTTCATCTACCGTTTCTACCGTGGCCCAATGACCGTTTAGGCGAATTTCCACCGGCTGAAGCTGGTACTTAATATCGGGGTACAAGGCCCATGTTTGCTCAATCAGCTGGCGAACTTCACTGAGAGCCAAATTATCGCCACTTACAAAGGCGGGGGAAAAATGAGCCAGCACCCCATCCAGCGAGTGTTTATTGGAAGCCTCGTTGAGATCCGCAAGCTTTTTAAGCAGGGCCACCACGTCTTTATCAGCAGGCAGTGCGCCCACGACTCTGACCCCATCAGCCGTAACGGCAATGGGCTGGCACAAACTGGTGGTTTCACAGGCACTGGTGGGGGCCGGCAGCTTGACCGTCTTGGCCAAGGCTTCCACATTGGCTACAGGGGAAACGACCACGCCGATAGCCGCTGCCAGTAGGATGCAACAACGAACAAAGAGCTTATCAACAGATGAGACAAACAGCATGGCAACCCCTACGCAAAACTCAATCAACTGGCACCCGCCGCAGCACGGGCGAGTACGAGGGGTTATTGTAGCATTGTTGGCCGTGTTTGGCGGTATGGCCCCTAGCGGGTCCACAAAAGCAATTTTCCGGCTTGAAGATCTTTATAAAGGGATATGAGCCCACTTGCCATTCAGCCCTTGGATGTACTGCTAGCCAAAAACCAGCTGGCCAACCGCGTGTTTATTGATACCGCGCGCTTCCCTGTCCTGCTTTCTACTGCCCGGAACGAGCACGAGCGTAATGAACGCGCCCTTAGCTTTGTGTGGTTTTTGGTGGTTAGCATCCTTATGCCCAGCGTGCTGGAGTTGTTTTTAAGCCGCCAAGCGGCAAAGCGCCTACGTATACTACCCAAAGGCAACCCCTTAGAACTAAAATTTGACCAACTGGAGCACCATGCCCTTCAAAAAATACGAGAAAAAGGGCTATCGCCCCAAGAATTAGCCGAACTTGGCTTAAGAAAAACCTCCGATTTAACGGACAAGCTGGTGAATAAAATTCGATTGTGGAAAACCTCCATCATATTTGTGGATTTATTCCTCATGGCTCTTAAAGGCCAAATGTTGTATTCGCTACGCAATAAAATCTCCGAATGGAAAAGTGGCCGTAAAGGGTTTGTGGGCCAATTTAATTACACCAACAAGCTGTATACCGATAAAAAAGATGAGGCTTACAACAAGACTAAAGCCAAGCGACGCCTACTCTCCATGATCTCTGGGATTGGCTCGGCCATTGCGTTACCCGCTATGGTAATTCACGCCTTGTATAATAAAAAAACCACCGGCATCACAGGCTGGCTTAAAAAAATGCTACCCAAAGTCAATTATTCCGATGTGATTTTTATGAGCAAGTGGGTGTTGCTGTGGCAAGTACTATTTAGTTACGAAATCCCCAAGCTTATGGCCTCTCGCAACAAAAGCGAGTTGCGAGAAGACCTGTTAGAATTTAGCATATTTAATTTCTTTTACTTTATCGGCGATGACTTGCTGTCAGGATCGTGGGCCAAAAGGCTACAACGCAAGTTAGGCGATACATTGAATGGCGTTAGCCTAACAAAAACCGTTAAGGTCTTTGGAAAATCCCACACAGCGGCTGTTCCCTTTAACGAAATCTACAAGCAGCTACAAGCCCTTCACCCCAATGCGGACGTAAAAGCCATTCGTTCCATGCCAGCCTTTAAAGCAGCCCGCCAAGTATTCTGGTTTGGCTTGGGTGGTACTTCCATTCTATTAGGCGCCACCACACTGTTAAACAACGCCCTCACCAAACACCTAACGCTCAAGGATCAATCAAAGTTTAACCAGCCTATTATTCAGCGTTGGCACCAACTAACACAATCAGCACTTCTACCGAACGCTCATTCTATCAATACGGCTAGTTAAGGTACTGCATTAAGCTAGGCTGAATGGCCTTGGCCGTAGATGCCAACGACATCTGAAAAGCATTATCCGCCGTCGATAGCTGGGTGAGGACCTCGGGTAAATTGATGCTTTCCATGTCGTTTAACTGTTCAGAAAACGTCAATTCGCGCTGATCAATGAGTTGCTGGGTGTTTTCTAAACGGTTACGGATAGACCCCAGCGAGGTTTGTTGAGTTAGCACCGTCCGTAAATCGGTATCCAATTCATCCAACCGGGCCCGAACCGAGGTTTGATTGCCCGCCTCTAAGTTAAGTGCCAAATTGGTAAGAGTTTGAAACAAACCCGTGGAACCCGCAGCAAACACGGGCGGTGGGCCTACGGCGGTGGTGGTCACTCTGCCAAAAACGCTTTCGCCATTTAGGTTATAGGTTAAGGTGGTATTTTCAGCCACTTCAATTTGGCGTTGCCAAGCAACTGCCGGGGCATTACCCGCGTAGGTTACGTTATTCCCTACGGCAGAAAAAGGAGCCGTTTGGGTTTGTTTGCCGCCAAAAATATAGCGCCCACCCACGGTGGTGTTACCCAATTGCACTAGTTGGGTTGTAATTTGCCTAATTTCGGTAGCAATCGCATTCAAGTTGTTTTGATCGTTACCAAAGGAAGCGCCTTGAGTGGCCAATTCTTTAGCACGCTGAATAAGATCCGCCGCACTGGTCATGGCAGAATCCGTCACCTGAACCTCAGATAATGCGGTACTAATGTTGCTTTTGTACTGGTTATCCATCGTTAAAATGGTTTTTAAATCCAATATTTTCATCCCCTCCAAGGGAGAATCCGACATGTCGCTCACGGTTTTACCGCTAGCCAATTGCTTTTGAAGCATTTGGACTGTTTGGCTATTACGGCCAAGGTAACGCAAACTTTGCTGACTTAAGCCCTGAAACGATGTGCGATACATGCCCATATAGATTCTCTCTCTGTGTTGGATCTCTCGATAAGATGGGTATTACGTGAAGGACGGTAGCTAAAAAACAAAGATCGAAAGCCGGTAACGAAGCCAAGATGATATAAAAAACACCCTTTGGGTGTTAGCCAACCATTTGGAGAATGGTTTGCATCATTTGATCAATGGTACGAATAACCCGCGAAGAGGCTTCAAAAGAACGTTGAAAACGAAGCAAATCCACCATTTCTTCTTCCATATTCACGCCCGATTCTCGCTGGCGGTTTTCCACCAACGAGTTTAAAATGCCATCCGTGTTCGAGGCACGATCATCATGGGTGTTCTTATCAATACCCAAATTGCTAGCTTGCGTATTAAAGTAGCCAATAAAGGTGTCATTACCCAAGGCTGCCATAGCGGTTCCTTGCAGCTGGGCCATAGCCAAGGCATTGCTACCATCACCCGAGCCTAAAAAGGCACCCCCGCCTGCGGCAGCAATTAATGTGGGGTCGGCTAATACTGCTGGGTTTACGCTGTAGTTAAAAATTTCTAAGGTGGCAGCCGGAGCTGCCGGTAAAAAGATGCGCTGTGCTGCAGCCACACCATTTTGATCAAAACCACTCATTTGAACCGTATTGACCTGGGTGGCAATACTTTTCAGCAACGTGTCCAATCGGACCACCATGCCGTACAAGTTACTTTCGTTAGTGTTGCCGCCAGCGGCATCCACCATGGCCTTCATTTTGCCGCCCGTTAATGCATTGGGGGCAGCACTATTCAGTATATCGTGGCCACCGGTAACAGTCGTAATTAAGGCGGGTACATAGTTGGGATCCGGAGCTGCCCCAGCATTCAGCGATACTTGGAGGGTATCCACCAAGGTTTTACCGCGAACGAGTGTTTGGCCTGCCATGCTCACCGTGGCCACTCCATTGGGGGCATACGTTACATCCATATCCGCATATTCAGATAAATCGTTTAGAATGCTATCTCGTTTGTCCAGCAAATCATTGGGGGTACCGCCTGAAGCGGTAATGGTAATAATCTGCTCGTTTAAATCGGCCAATTGTTGTAATTGGGTATTCACGGTATCCACAACAGTAGCCAACTGACTGTTAGCCACACTGGTAGCATTACCAGCCGCTCCAACCATGCTTTCTTGCAAATCCATCAGCTGCTGGGCTTGGGTTTGAAATACTCCCACCATTTGCTGAGCTTGCTGCAACATGGCACTGCGCGCCGTTGCACTATCGGGGTTTACGCTTAAGGTTTGCAAACTATTAAAAAACTGCTGTACTTTGCTGTTAACGCCGTTACCCCCTAACGCCGATAACACCCCCTCCATTTGTTTCATGGTATCGGCCACTTCTGTATGGTAACTACCAATAGCATTGTGGTGCTGAAATTGGGCATCAAAAAAATTATTGCGAATCCGATCAATCCCAATCATTTTAACGCCCATGCCAATTTGCCCCCCATTCATACTCATGGTCAGTTGGGGCGTTGCATACGCGTCATACGCTTCAAAGCTAACCCGCTGGCGGCTATAGCCTTCGGTATTGGCATTGGAAATATTCTGGTTTACAACGTCCAAGCCAACCTGCGAGGCTTGAATGCCTCGATAGGCCGTATACATGCTGTTCATGGAGCCAGGGGATATCACGTAAACACGTCTCTCTAAAGGGTTGGGTTGGTTTATCCGCTCTCTTTAACTGTGTCTCTCGCTCTTTATAAATAGAATTTTTAAAGAGAAATTCTCTATTCTTAGGCTATCTCAATAAAACACCTACGCCGTCCGCTCAATGATGGAGGTTTCGCCGCTTACCCCTAAAGAGTGAGACAATGATGTCGAAAGAGGTTTGGCATACCCACCACCATACGCAGGCAATTGGGTGGAAGCCGGTGGCGTTGCCATCGAAGGACCTTCGGAATTTGAAGCTATTTTTTTAGGTTTAGGAGGGCCATAGTTTTGTTTGGCAGGGTCTGGCTGTAAGGCTTTGGCAATACTAGATACGGTTTGATTAACCCAATGAATGGATTGAGCCAACACCGACTGAGTGTCTTCTTGTTCAATGCGTACTTGGCGAATGGTTTGGTTTAGCTTATCGCGCAATTGCCCCAAGCATTGTTGCTCACTGGCCGGCATGCTTAACATTAATTGACGCAAAGGCATGGTGGAATACCCAGCCTTGCTCAACAGTTGTTGGCGTTCCGTTTCCAAGCGCGCCATGGTATCGCCCAACTGCACCAGTTGATGGTTGGCCGACTTCACCGCCTCAGTCTTTCCAATCATCACCGATTGGCGAAGTTGTTGGAGTAAACCGTTCACTTGCTCATGGGCGGCCAGTTGGGCCTCTAAATTTTGCCGCAACGAATGAGCTGACAGGGGAACTGTTTGCAATTCGGGTATCTCGGACGTTAACGGGGTGTCGGGTGTTGTCATGGATTGGTCTCTCTCTGCTTGAAAAGAATGTATAGAAATTATTAGATTTTAAAAATCAGTGCGCTAAAACAGTTGAAAACAAAGCTATTGATTAAAAGGGGCTCCGCCCCCTAGACGACGTAGTTGGCAAGGAGGCTGCTTCGATTTTGGATAGCCTTGGTAATGGCCCCTTCAGACAACTCCACATAGCCCAGCTGGGTGGCCATATTTTGGATGTCCTTAATACGATCGGCCATGGGACTGGCAGCGGCAGAAGTGCCAATAGAAGAACTGACGGGCATTTGCTTCGTACCGTCGGCAGGGGTACTGTCAGCAGTAATGACAAAATCGTCGTTAGAAGAACGGGCAGACCGGGTTTGGTAAGGGTTGCGGGCAGCGGCAACAGAAATGGGCTTGGGGGCAGGAGCGGTAGGAGGCGTAAGCGTCCGAAACCGAGGCATCGGCTTGGTAGCAGGTGCCTGAACGGGTGCCGAAGCAGAAGCAGATTTAGTGGCGCCATTCACTCCAGAATTTGCCAGCATGGAGCGCTCGGAAAGATTCATGGGAAAGCGTGTTTGGTTAAAACCTTGAGGGTTAATATGAAGGCTCATGATCACCTCCCAGAGTGGTTGAAGTTACCGGTAGAGATGCTCGCTGATAGGCCAAGGTTGCCGCCTGTTTTCGACTTTCTTCTTCCGCTTGCTTGGCGGGGTTTTCTTGGGGAGGCGCATCCGTTAATTCTGGGGCCGATTGTTCCGATTTTTTTTGTAGGTGGGATTCTCCCATTAATTTAATAGAGCCTTGCACACCACCCAAAGCATTGGTGGCACTTGGCAATGCTGGCAAATGAGCCGACATTTGACGGTAAATGGTATCGGCCAAACCCATACCACTGCCCCCAGGCGCCTGTACCATTTGGGTGGCCATGTTTTCATACATCATGTCGCGGAACATGCCTTCGGCCTGGCCACCACCGCCCATCATGCTGTTGGTACGATCCACGGTTTTATCCATGGCCGTTAACAATTGTTGAACAAACACACCTTCCAGATCCCGAGCGGCTTTTTGCAGTTTGGCATGTTCGGCTACCAACTTATCAGCATCACTGGACGACAATTTAGAGGTGTCTTTTTTATCTGCCCATTCTTTAATTTGTTTTTCAATACGCTGGGTGGCTTGGGCTGTCGATTGATCTTGCGCGCGCATTTGGCCCTGCTGCAATTGCAAGGTGTTGATGCCCATTAAAGGGCTAGCGGCACTGGTATTCAACTCGACCAAAGGTTTGTTCCTAAAGAGGATGAAGGGTTGCAGGGGAGGGGTGGCGGGGAGGGAACAGCCCCGCCGTTATATGATCTGGAGTTCAGCTTCCAAACTTCCGGCGGCTTTAAGCGCTTGGAGTATGGAAATCAAATCGTTGGGTGTGACACCGATGGCATTCAGGGCGCCCACCAAATCACTAAGGGTGCTGTTGGCAGACAATTGAATGAGAGAGCCAGGCTTTTCTTCAATCTCAATTTTGCTATTGGTGACACCAATGCTTTCTCCCTGGGCCAAGGCATTGGGCTGAGACACACTGTTGGTGGTATCCACCGTTACCGTAATACCGCCATGAGCCACAGCAGCAGGCAACAACCGAACGGCATTGCCAATAACAATGGTACCGGTTCGCTCATTCACTACAATTTTAGCTATTTGGTCAATGCTATTTACGCTAAGGTTTTCCATTAAAGAAATAAAGCCCACGCGATTGTCTAAAAATTTATCAGGAAAATTCACGCGAATGGTGCTGGCATCGGTAGCGCGGGCAGGGGCCAGTTGTTTGGTAATGGTTTCAGCCACACGCTGAGCCATTGTGAAATCGGTCCGGTCCAAAATCACGTCCATGCCGTACTCATCCCCAATGTCGGTTTGAATATCCCGCTCCATAATCCCGCCTTGGGGAATACGGCCAGTGGTGGTAATAGCTGTGCGCTTAGAAGAACCCCCGGCATCCACAGACGTACCTCCTGTGGAGATAGGGCCTTGGGCTAGGGCAATAATTTCACCACTGGGAGCTTGCAGTTGGGTACTCACCAGAACGCCCCCTTCCAGGCTTTTGGAATCCGCCATACTAGAAACCACCACATCCAACCGATCGCCAGCCTTGGCAAAGGGAGGAATGGTTGCCGTTACAATCACCGCCGCTGTGTTGGTGCTGCGAATATCATTTGGGTTGGCCAGTCGCCCGCCCATGTTACGCAAAAAATTAAACTCGGCATTTAAGGTAGAGCGGCTTTGGTCACCGGTTTTAGCCAAACCCACCACCAGCCCGTAGCCCACAATTTGGTTTAGTCGCACCCCTTTAATGTGGGTAATGTCTTTTAAGCGCAAGTTGGCTGCTTGCACGGGGCAAAAGCCACCACCAAAGGGCAATAACAGCAGCAAGGGCAGAAGAGATGCAACCCAGCGTTTGGCTAAAACGGGCACGGCCACGGCAAAACAGCTAAGATTAAAAGAAAACCACATTGTTATCACCACCTGCTAAAACGCATTGAAACGATAGACAAACATCATTCAGGTCTATCCTGTTGTTAGCGTAGCCGGTGGAGCCGCAATTGCCCTCAGTTAATCAGAGGGTTTCGGCAGGTCATAGGCCAATCTTAATACTCTAAATAGAGGACATTAAGATGCAATAACTTTTTTGAACAAAGCTACCCCGTAGGTGGTGGAGGATACCGGATTCGAACCGGTGACCTTCTGCATGCAAAGCAGACGCGCTACCAACTGTGCTAATCCCCCACGAGGGGTTGCAAGCAACCCGTTTGAGACTATGTAGTATAGCAGAACCCACACAAAAACGCCCCCGCTATTCAACGGAGGCGCTCTT
Source organism: Vampirovibrionales bacterium (assembly GCA_029866025.1). Lineage (GTDB taxonomy): Bacteria > Cyanobacteriota > Vampirovibrionia > Vampirovibrionales > Vampirovibrionaceae > JARXAD01. The sequence goes on from JARXAD010000012.1 coordinate 68,406, forward strand.
TAATTTTTAACAGTGCTGTTAGCTTACAAATTCAATAATAGCCATCGGAGCGGCATCGCCTTTACGCGGAGGGGTTGCCACCAAACGGGTATAGCCACCGGCACGACTGGTAAAGCGAGGCCCCACCGTGCGCAAAATGCGGCGCAATACGGTTTCTTCAATCATGCGGCCGGTTTTGTCTTCAATCATTTCACCGGTACGACGATGATAAATGACACGGGCGATTTGACGAATAGAATTTAAATCACCACGCTTGGCCCAGGTTACAATTTTGTGCACCAAAGGAGTCATGACTTTGGCGCGCACTTGAGTGGTTTGAATTTGATCGTGCATAAACAAAGCCGTAACCAAGCTGCGAAGAAGAGCCTTGCGTTGATCGGAGGCTTTGCCAAGATGGTTGCGTTTAACGCGGTGACGCATAATAAAAAACCTTTATAACGGGAAAAAGAGTAACCAATACGTTTATTCAATGGAACTATTTGTAGAGAGCTTCCAAGTCAATACCTTCAGGGTTGGGTTTCAAATTCAGGCTAAAGACTTCCAAGCGCTCAATGACTTCATCCGACGATTTTTTGCCAAAATTCTTGATGGACAACAAATCAGCTTCCGATTTTTGCAACAGCTCTTGAATGCTGTGGATGTTGGCGCGCTTGAGGCAATTAAACGAGCGAACCGACAGTTCCAAGTCTTCAATGGTAATGCTGGTTTCAGGAATATCTGAATCGGCTGCAATGCCAGCCATGGGAAGTACCGTTGGCAAGCCCGATAAAGAGGCTACGGGCAAGAAGTGTTCAATCAAGGTATTGGCGGCGGTGCTCAACGCTTGAGTCACATCCACACTACCGTTAGACCAAATTTCCAAGGTCAGCTTATCGTAATCGGTGCGTTGTCCAACGCGGGTTTCATCCACCACATACGCCACACGACGAATAGGCATAAAGACCGTATCAATGAGCAAGGTATCGACAGGCACATTTTTCAAGCGTGTCCGAGTGTCTTCGGCAGGCACATAACCTTCACCCATTTCACAAGTTAAATCGGCGTGAACACTGCCGCCATCAGAAAGGGTACAAATTTTCCAATCCGGATTCACCACTTTAATGGTGGGGGGCAAGTCCAAATCACCCGCCGTCACCACACCGGCTTTGGTGGCATCCAAACGAATGTACTGAGGTTCGTCAAACATGGAATCGGACTCAGACTTCAGCACAATGCCTTTTAAGTTGAGCAAAATATCCAACACATCTTCCACGACGCCGGGGATGGTGGTGAATTCGTGGGTAACGCCTTCAATGCGGATGGAAGAAATGGCCACACCGCGCAAGCTGGACAACAGCACACGACGCAGTGACGTACCCAAGGTGGTACCAAAACCACGACCCAAAGGCTCAATGACAAATTTTCCGTAGATGGATCCATCAGAATCGGTGGTGGTATTGACGCATTTAATGTTGAGGGTGGATTCCATAGTGGGGGGGTGGCCTCCAAAGGGGGTTAAACAGAAAGGACAGAGAAACTTAGCGGAAAACCCACTTGAGAACAGGTAGGTTCCAAAAAATTAGCGCGAGTAGAATTCGATGATGAGCTGCTCGTTGAAAGATTGGTCCATATCTTCACGCTCAGGAAGCTGATTGATACGGAAGGTCAATTCAGTGGCATCGGCGGTGACCCAATGAGGCACATTGGAGGCTGCAAAGCGAGCCACGGTTTCTTTCACCAAGCCTTTGCTCCGCTCGCGAACGGTTACCACATCGCCGGGCTTGAGGATGATGGATGGAATATCTACTTTGTGGCCATTCACCAAGAAGTGGGCATGGGTCACCATTTGGCGAGCCTGAGGACGCGACCAGGCAAATCCAGCGCGATACACAACGTTGTCCAAGCGAGATTCAAGGCGTTGCAATAACACGGTACCCGTGACGCCTTTTTTGCGGGTGGCGTAGTCGTAGTAGCGGGCAAACTGTTTTTCCAACACACCATAGGTGCGTTTTACTTTTTGCTTTTCCAACAGCTGCAAAGCATATTCCGATTTTTTCTTGCGGCCTTGACCATGCTGACCCGACGGGTAGCTGCGCTTCATGCCAATGGTTTTAGGGTACCCATCCAAGGTGCCACCACTGTTACGGGCTAATTTACGAATGGATCCAAGATAGCGTGCCAAGGGAAAAACTCCTTAAAATAGAAAAAGTGCGCTTACCAAAAAAGGCGGATATAAAAAAACTAGACGCGACGGCGCTTGGGAGGCCGACAGCCATTGTGAGGCATGGGGGTGATGTCTTGAATCCGTGTGATATCAATACCGCTGGCTTGAAAGGCACGGATGGCGGTCTCGCGACCACCGCCAGGACCACTGACCAACACTTCCACAGTGCGAAGACCGTGTTCTTTGGCAGCTTTGGCAGCATTTTCAGCCGCTTGCTGGGCAGCAAAAGGGGTCCCTTTGCGAGCGCCTTTAAAGCCTGCATTACCAGCACTACCCCAAGACAGGGTGTTACCCTGCAGATCGGTAAGCGTAACGATGGTGTTGTTAAACGTAGAGGTGACAAACGCCAAACCTTGGTGAATGTTCTTTTTTTCCTTACGTTTGCGAGGTCCTTTGGCCGGAGGCATATCCGTTATTCCTTAAAAGGTTAGTAACTTAATGAATCACTGAGACAGTTGTTAAAGGTTAGGCTTATTTGCGCCAAAGCCGTTAGGCTTTCTTGCGCATCGGTCCACCACGACGACCGCGACGGGTGCGGGCATTGGTGCGCGAGCGCTGACCGCGACACGGCAAACCACGACGGTGACGCGTGCCTCGGTAGCTGTTGATTTCGATCAAACGCTTGATGTTCAGACCTTCCATCCGGCGAAGATCACCTTCAACCTGATAGTTGGCTTCAATCAAATCTTTCAACTTGGCCACTTCCTGCTCGCTCAGATTTTCCACGCGGCAAGTAGGGTCGATGTTGGCCTTGGCCAAAATGGTTTTTGCGTTGTTGGGACCAATGCCAAAAATATAAGGAAGGGCAAAACGCACTTGCTTTTTACGGGGCAAATCCACGCCGACGAGACGGGCCATGGTGTTAAAACTCCTAAAAGAAACGGTTGATTAAAGGGGTAAGAAAAAGAAACGGTTGTGCAATAAACACTATAGACAGCCGGATGGGTCACGATAAGACAAAGACGGCGCCCGATCAAGGGTGTGGCTTTACCTTACATTCAGACCCAAGTGCCCCCTTCAAGCCAAAAGAGGGAGCAAGGCGACTATCCTTGACGTTGTTTGTGTTTCGGGTTTTCACAAATCACAAACACTTTGCCGTGGCGGCGAATGAGTTTGCATTTTTCACACATTTTTTTAACAGAAGGGCGGACTTTCATCAGGGTTATTTCCAATTAGTCAGTGCGAACAAAAAATGAATTAAACAAGGTTACTTAGGTTTTTAAAGGGTCATTATTCATACCATAAACCCAAATCCAGATCCAAGTGGCCTGAACGCCAACCCTTGCTACTTGACGCGGAAGGTAATGCGACCACGGGTTAAATCGTAGGGTGATAATTCCACTTTTACCGCATCACCAGGCAAAATCCGAATGAAGTTTTTACGAATTTTACCGGAAACGTGGGCCAAGATGTTGATGCCGTTTTGGAGTTCCACACGGAACATGGCGTTGGGAAGGGCTTCCGTAATACGGCCTTCCATTTCAATGACGTCATTCGACATAAGAAGCGTGTGTTTTCCTAAGGTACAAAGGTAACAAAAAATGATTGTAACAAACCGTTATAATCTTGCAGGTCCCAAAAAATGGGGCCATTCCAAACCACCCTACCCAAAACACCCCCCCAAGGGAACCCAGCAAGCTGGGTTTATTCACTCACATTGGGCGTGAAATCGATAACGTTAAGAAGTTATGCCTTGCTTAAGCTCGATAAACACGCCTTCGTTTGCCCAAGAAAAATAGTTTCCAAGCTAAGAAGTGTGCCTCAAATTTCCACTTTGCTTTCGAAGAAAGTCATCATCGAAGTTATGTAAAGACCCTTAGACTCCATTATAAAGGGCGGCTTTGCCGTCACCAGACAGGGGTGCCCAGCATTTCAGTGAGGGGCTCAGAACCGTCCTCGGTAATGAGGATGGTGTGCTCAAAGTGTGCAGACGGCTGATGATCTTCCGTCAGCACAGTCCAATCGTCGTCTGCAGTGTACACGGCCTCAGTACCCAAGTTAAACATGGGCTCCACGGCAATGGTGGCACCGGATTTTAGCTCAGGGCCGCGCTCGCCGGTACGGTAGTTGGGTACAAAGGGGGGCTCGTGTAGCTTATGCCCAACCGAATGCCCACCGTATTGCTTGACCAAACCATAACCATACTTGGCGCAGGTGTCTTCCACGGCACCACCAATGTCTTCCAAGTAAGCGCCGGGTTTCATGATGGCAATGGCGGCATACAAGCTTTCGCGTGTGGCATCCAACAGTGCCTGAACCTTCGGATCAATGGCGCCAATACCGGCTGTGAAAGCACTATCGGCAATCAGCCCCTTATAGGTGCAGCCTGTATCCACACTAATCACATCGCCTTCGTGCAATATGCGCTCGGCACTGGGAATACCATGGACCACTTCATCGTTAATGCTGGTACACAAAGTAGCGGGAAAGCCATGATAGCCCTTAAAGGTAGGTAGCCCGCCACTTTTTCGAATGTGGGCTTCCGCCATCTCATCCAACTGCAAGGTGGTGACACCAGGGCGCAGGGCTTCCTTCACCAAGGCGTGCACTTCCGCCACAATTTGGCCGGCTTTCCGCATCAGGGTAATATCGTGGCGAGATTTACGCCCAAGAACAACAGCCATAACACTCTCGTTTCGTTTGCAGACAGGATCTTAAACCGCTACCGGCAACAACAATTGAACCGACGCCAACAACCCCGGCGTAATGGCTTCGGGTGCTTGGTTGCCATCCACCGTGGTGAGTAGATTTCGGGCTGACAAGGCGTCCAGCACGGGTTGAGTATCACTATAAAAAGACGTGAGACGTTTTTCCACCGTCTCCGGCTTGTCATCATCGCGCTGGTAGTATTCGCTGATGGACAAGTTAAACGTGGAAGCGTTGTAGCCGGGGGGCTGCAAGCTGGGATTGTTTAAATTGTATGGTTGATGGGTGGTTTTATGAAACACCCGCCCTGCCGCACGGCCAACAATGGCCTCATTGGATACTTGTAAAAAATAGCCCTGAGCCAACACAGCGCCCGATTGTTCACAGAGGGCATCTAGCTCTGCCAATTGTTCTGCATTGCGCGGAAAGCCATCCAGTAAAAAGCCTTCCACCGATGGGTTGTCTGCCACTAAGGTGGCCATCCCTTCCGCCAGCACCTGCATCACCATGCTCAGCTCCACCAAATTGCCACCCGCTTGGCGCTCACGAATGGCGTCGCCCAACGGGTTGGTAGTATCGGCAGCGGCGGCGCGCAACAAGGCACCCATATCTACCCGCACCAGCCTATTAGGAAATGCTGCCAACATGGCGTTGGTTTGGGTTCCTTTGCCGCCATTGGGCGGCGCAATAAAGGGAAAAAATCGCTTGCCCTTCAGTTGGGCCAACACGTCGTTGCTAAAGGAGGGGGTCATAAAAAGGCTTTCTCAAAAAGATTTAGAAAGAAACAACAAAGCCCTATAACAAAGGCAGCCTTGGCTGCTATTTGAGGAATCCTTGATATTGGCGGGCCAGCAAGTGGACGCGAATTTGGTTGATGGTATCCAGCGCCACACCCACCAAAATAATAAGGGACGTGGTACCAATACCCGCCAGCGTAGGAATGCGAAACACCGCCGGCGCATAGCTGGTAAGCAAGGTAATACTGGCAATGCTAATAGCGCCAATCCACACAATGCGCGTGAGAATTTCGTCCAGTTTTTCAGCCGTAGGGCGGCCCGGCTTAATACCGGGAATCGCAGCTCCCTGCTTTTTTAAGTTATCGGCTATTTCACGTGGGTTCATGCTGGGAATGATGCTGGCATAGAAAAAGGTAAAGAAAATCACCAACACAAACATCATGCAGCCATACAACATCCCCTTATAGCCAAAGTACTGGTTGTACAAAGTTTGTACCGTGTACAAAAAGGTATCGGGTTGGGGGTGGGCAAAGCGAAAAATCGTATCGGGAAAGGCCATGACCGCAAAGGCAAAAATAATAGGCATCACACCGGCGGGGTTAATTTTAAAAGGGATATGGGTACCCTGCCCCCCAAACATTTTTTGCCCCACTTGGCGCTTGGCACTGACCACGTAAACATTACGAGACGCCTCTTGCAGAATGATAATGAGGCCAATCAACACCACAAACACCGCCAACAAGGCCACCAGACCAATGGCGCGAGACGGATCGCCCGAAATAAGGGTGGCCGTTTGCTCTACATACACGGGCAAGCTGGCCAAAATACCCACTAAAATCAGCAACGATCCGCCGTTGCCAATGCCCCTTTCCGTCATCATTTCGGCTAGCCACAGGGCAAATAGGCTACCCGCCACCAGCGAAATCACACCACTCACCCAAAACCACGTCATTTCCACACCCGGCAGTAAGTTAATAGGCTGTGCCACCAAACGTACAATGAGGGTGGCCTGAAAAACAGCCAATGCCACCGTCACGTAGCGGGTATACTGGGCAATTTTTTTACGCCCCGCTTCCCCTTCTTCTTTTTGCATTTCTTCCAAACGTGGAATAGCAACCGTAAGCAACTGCAACATAATGGAGGCCGTAATGTAGGGCCCTATACCCAAGGCCAACACTGACAACCGACCTAGGGCACCGCCGGAGAATAGATCCAAAAAGCTGCCCAAGCCCCCTTTTAAAAAGCCCTGCATAGAAGCCGGATCAATGCCCCACAGAGGAATTTGAACACCCAAGCGGTAAATGGCAATACACAGAATGGTAAAGCCTATTTTCTCCACCAAACCCGAGGACTGAACCGCAAAGGCTAAATCACTCATGGAGGGAATGGCAGACTTGGCAGACGCTTTGGGCATCATGGGAACAACATTACGCGACACGGGGCTTCTCCAATAATATTTCTACTGAAAATCAGTATCATTTTCTCTATTTCACCACAACAACAGCCCCTTAACAAACAGCTAAGCCAAACAGCCGCCACCTTAAAGGTAACGGCTGCGTGGCGATTGTTAAAAATGAGCAGAGGGGATTAGTTGGCAGACGCGTCTTCAGTGGCCACAAAGGTAATCAGTTCCACTTTGCCGCCGGCGGCCGTAATTTTTTCCATCGCGCTAGGGGTAACGTAATGGGCTTGAATGGTCACGCCTTTAGGGCACTCACCGCCACCCAAAATACGCACACCACTGTGGCGACGTTTGAGCACACGGGTTTCAATCATCATATCCAAGGTGATGTCGGTAGAAGCAAAGCCGGCCAGTTGGTTCAAATTGAGCTCCAACCAAACACGTTCGTTCAAGTTACGGAAGCCGTCCAATTTGGGGAAGCGGCGGTAGCCGGGCATTTGACCGCCCTCAAAACCGCGTTTGGAGGAACGGCCCGAACGTTGGCCTTCACCGTTGTGGCCCCGATTACAGGTTTTACCGGCACCTGAGGCACGGCCACGGCCCTTACGGGTTTTGTCTTTTTGGGCACCCACACCGGGACGCAGGTTATCTAAAGTCAACGTGGGAGTAGAATCCACCGTCATCATGCCGGGGCCCACAGTGGATGTTTTCTTAGCAGGAGTAGCCATTGGTTAAAATTCCTAAACAGAGTGTGATTAAACAAATTTAGACGAGAGACTCGATGGAAATGAGGTGGGTGATTTTACGCACCATGCCACGAATGGTGGGGGTATCCACCACTTCTACGGTGCTGTTGGTACGATGGAAGCCCAAAGCAGCCACAATTTTGCGTTGCTTGTCGGGCCAACCAATCAGGCTACGCACCAAGGTCAGTTTTAAACGGGGAGCATCGCCTTTAGAAGGGGTTGTAGTAGCGGCTTTTTTCGTGGTGGCCATGAATATTCATCCTAAATTCTGTGAGTTAAATACAAAAAACTATTGAAGAGCTTACTGAGCAGCCACCATCAGCATTTGACGGGTGGACATGCCGCGCGAAGCAGCAATATCATCAAAGGAGCGTAAGTCTTTTAGGCTGTTGATGGCAGCGCGAGCCACGTTTAACGGCGAGTTAGACCCCAAGGATTTGCATAAAATGTTGTGGATACCGGCCAATTCAAACACGGCACGAGCCGCACCGCCGGCAATGACGCCTGTACCTTCAGAGGCGGGACGAATGAGGATTTGGCTACCACACGCTTTGGATTTGACCACGTGAGGAATGGTTTTTTTATGGATGGGCACTGTGACCAACTCTTTTTTGGCTTCAGTAATGGCTTTTTGAACAGCGGTGGCGACTTCGCCTGCCTTGCCCACGCCCAGACCCACAATACCGTTGCCATTGCCAATCACCACAACCGCACGGAAGCTCATTTTTTTACCGCCCTTAACCACCTTGGTGACGCGGCGCACTTGAATGGTGCGTTCTTTCCATTCTTCCTGGCCAGCCGCATCGCCTGCAGCACCGGTAAAATTAACACCTTGGGCTTGCATGGACGATTGTCCTGCGGACTCGGCAGCCTTTTGACCGGATGATTTAGACGATTTGGATTGTGACGGTTCCATGAATCAAAACAGCTCCATTGGTTAATGCATTGGCTAAATAACAGTCGGTTGAGTCCTAAAAAACGTAAAGGAAACTAAAAAGGACATCAAACTATAAGTCGGATTAAGGATTCTAATGAGAACCCACGCCGATCGCAAGAGGGATCCCCAAAAAGGGTTCAACCGATTTCCAAGATCTTGCATCATTCTCAGTCTACGTAAACCGCCGTTGTTTTGCTAAACTGGGGCCATTACTCTTTGTCATCATCTGCTTTGGATCCTCTCACCTAATATGACACAGCTATTTTCATTCTCTCAACGCAGCCTGCAACTTTGCCTGGCTGTGGTTACCCTACTGATTGCCACCTTTGCTTTTTTAGGGGACTGGGAACCCAACTACGCGACGCCGCTTCCGCTGGCTCCTACTCATACCGTACCGGCAGCCCCTCCAGGCTTGCTCCATACCGTTTTTATGGGAGACACCGGCTCCGGAGCCCCTTTTCAGTTTGCCATACGGGATCAACTGCTGTCCCTAAACCAACACAGCCCATACACAGCATTGTTCCACGTTGGGGATATTATTTATCCCCGTGGCAATTACAAAAGCACCGGTAAAGCTCTGTACACGGATATCTATCAACCACTCTGGAACCAAGGCGTTCGTTTTTACCCCGTGCTGGGTAATCATGATGTGGTAACAGGCTTTGAGCCAGGCATCCTTAAATTTTATGGCATGCCTCAACGCTACTATCAGACCTCGCTGACTGAAGGAGCTACCACTGTTGATTTTTTTGGCATTGATACCAACATCCCCAATGATGCTGCCCAACGCCAGTGGCTAGAAGAAGCCCTAAGCCAAAGCACTGCCCCGTGGAAAGTAGTATATGGCCACCACCCGCTGTTCTCGTCTGGAGTCCATGGGGATAATACCTTTTTACACCCGTGGCTGCTTCCTGTCTTTAAGAAACACGGGGTTCAACTGTACCTTGCCGGCCATGATCATGGCTATGAGCGCTTTGCCCAACGAGACGGTGTGATACAGCTGGTAACCGGTGGGGGGGGCGCTTATTTGCGGGGATTTTCCACGGTGTCCAAGCAATCTCTGGTTCGCATCAAGCTCCACAACTTTTTATCCCTGCGGTTTCTGCCCGATACCGTGACGGGTATTGCCATTGGCAGTGATGGCGCCGTGCTGGATCAATTTCAACTCAAGCGAGCCGCCCTCGTCGCTCCCGTGGGTCATTCCTAATCCACGAAATGGCCTCTATTATTCAACACCATAAAGGTAACTATTTTGTAACAATTGGAAAGACTGACGCAATTTAGCCTTCATGATTGTTTTTATATAAGTATGTTCTTTAATCTTTCCCCCCTTGATTAAAGACAATAACCCAGCCTATGTCCTATACCCAGTAACCTCGTGTTATTGGGTTTCTTTTTGCCCGCCAATGGCGGGTTTTTGTACTGGCCTACAGCGTAATCCTCGAAAAACTTTCTGGAGTTGTGTGATCCTGTGGGTAAGGGTGGGTTGTTGGGTTTACAATGCGCTAGCATTAACCCAACAACGCTTCTCGGCGAGCAAGCGAAGCGCGTCCGCCGCAAAGCGACACCCGACACTCCACAGAAGGAAGTATTCAGGATCCCATTACAGGATTCACAAGGGCGTTAGCGCCTTGTGCGGGGAGCGCCGAGGGGCCGGCCCCTCGGCAAGGAAACCTACTATTTTTAATAAAACAAAACAAAAACGCCCCCTCAATATTGAAGGAGCGTTTGAAAGCTAGGTGACCGTTGCCTCGACAGGCCTGATCGGTGGAGGCTTTGAGCCCCCCGCAAAGGCCACCGATGCAAAAGGGTTTCTAGCAAAAGGCGATTTGGCATAGGGGTTGGCAACGCCCGCGTTGGAGGCTGCCGCAAAGTGAGACACGGTTTTATCCGCCAAGCGAGACAAACCATGCGTTTGTTCAAGATGGTTGGCCATGGCGCTAATGCCGACACTGGCCTCTTTTAACGAGGCAAAGGTTTGAGCCGTGGCCGCAGGGCCATGGTTTATAATCTCCACCACGTTGTTGCCAAACCGCATGGCCACTACTGGCTGAACTACCTGAGGACTTTTTTGCCCAGCAAGCACGGCTGTAGCACTGCCTAAAGGGAAACGAACAGGGCCAAGATTAAAGTTCTTTAAAAAAGTAGTTGTAGTCGAGTGAACCCATTTTACGAGGGGTTTAAGTGCTGAAGGAACTTTACCTCCCCAAGCACCAAGAGAATCGACAAAGGCTTGCACCCCTGCCTGGGGTTGATGAATCGTTAAGGCAACCGCATCAACAGGCAACACCTTTTCGTCCCCAAAGCGCACCAAGTTGGGGGCCGTAGGAACCGCCGCACCATACTCCAAGCGGGGCAGGGCCAACAACGCCGAATTATTGAGGGTGAGCTTTTGGTTTAAGTGAGAAGCATGACGATAGGTCACAACGTCCATCGCAATAGGGCCATTGCCAAAGGCGGGTTGGGTCACACGTAAGGCCGCCATCGTAGGATTTTGCTCAGTGGACTTGGTTTGTGCTGAGGCAAACTGGTACAGCAATGCATGGTGGCCATCCACGGGGGCCATGTTTTTAGTAACACCCAAACCTGAAAAGCGTGCCAAACGAGCCGAACGAGCAAACTCTGCAAACTGGGCCTGCACCGATTGCCCCGAAAAGCGCACATTATTGCTGCTACGGGTAAACACATCGGATTTTAAAGGAATGTACTGCCCAATGTCGGCAATGGGGGGTTTAACCGCTGGCGCAGCAACTCCAAACACCTGCGCAAAGGTAGTGGGCGCCACCGACGCAATGCGGTGGGCCGAAAAATTGGCACCCGTTACTTTAGTCACACTACCCAGTTCACTCATTGATTAGCCACCCAAGGTTTTTCCAGCCAGGTTTACACCGGTTACTACCGTTATGAAAAACGTATCACTACACTCTATCCTGTTGGCACGCCGCCTCCGTGGTTGGGGAGCCTCATAAATGCCAACACCATTTTTATATCATAGGCTGCCCCTTCGGGGCGGTGGATTGGTGGGAATGGCCCCAAAACTTAAAAAAACGTTACAAACCCCCTGCTGCTTCTGCCCCTGTTTACCCCCACCTATACCTCACCCTTAATTCATGGGGACAGCCGCTGGAGCCTTCGGAGTCGTTTCCAAAGGAGGGGTTTCAGCAACGGGCGTGGCCATCCTGGGTGCTACCGGTGGCATTAGCCACAAAGACAACTGCAACGTTGCTCGCATGGGCTTATTTACTTTTAAGTTGCCCAGTAAAATTTGCTCGCGGTCATTGCCGCCTTCGTTGGTCAACTCCAACAGTTTCACTTCAATCAAATCCGGATGGTTAGCCAGCGCATTCAGCAAGGCTTGAATAGCGCTGTAGGTCCCCCGCACCGTGACCGTATAATCGTAAGATTTGGCCTCAATCCGCTTGGGTTTTTCCACCTCGGCTTCGGCGCCACTCTCCGGTGTACCGGCCTCTGCTTTGGCCTTTGCTGCCCGCTTTTCTTTTGCCGTTACGGGCTTTTCAGCAGCCGTAGCCTCTGGCATTTTTGTGCCTTTAGCACCAGCCTTGGAAGGCTCCAATGAAATTAAATCGTTGCCCAAGTGGCCCGCCAGCAACACCACATCATCCAGCAAATCTTTAACCGTCGCATTCACATCGGCTTCTGCCACGGTACGAATTTGCACCCCCTCGGGAAGAGCTTTTACTTCTTGCAAACGCGCTACTTGAGACTGCAAGGATTGAACCGACTGGGTGAGGGTTTCGATAGAAGCATTTTTCTCACCAATGGTGCCTTGTTTTTCTTGAATATCCCCCCACAGAGGCATGACCACCTGCATGGGCAACACGACAGCACCCACCAGCAACAACACCAGGCCTATTAAAAACTGTTGATTCATTACCCAAGCCCTCCCACAAAGGTGGTTTTGGTTTTAGGCGCAGGCCTTCCACCCACAGGAGTGGCGGCAGGCAGTTTACCCGCAGCGTCTACCAAAGAGGGTTCACCCAGAGGCTTGGGGAGTGTTCGTTGAGGCAGGTCCAGCGTGGCAGGAGACCCTTGACCCGCCAAGTTAAATTCATAGGTCACACGGCCCAGCGTGTCATCACGCACTTCTTTAATCGAAGCCACATCAATTTTAGACACATAGGGCAGCCCATCCCACTGGCGCGCAAAGGTTAAAATAGGCTTTTCATTCATGGCTTTGCCGGCCAATGTAAACTGAGGACCCAATTGCACATTATAAATCCACACCGATGGGGGCGTTAAGCGTTTTAAATCTCGCAACAAATAGGGGTACAACGCATTTTGGTGCAATACCCGATCCATGAGTTGGGCCACGTACTGGCGGGCATCCTGTTGTTCTTGCAGGGTGGCCACTTGTTGCTTTAGCTGAATTTCTTGCTGCTGTGCAGCTGTTTCCTGGGTAGTGAGTTCATTCAATTGTTTTTCCACGGCCATGGTTTTAAACAAAAACAGCCCCAGGGCCAATAAACCCAGCAGCACACACGACGCCAGCCCAAAGCCAAACAGTTTGGGCGCCAGATTCGCTAGGGTGTCGTTGGCCTGAGACGCCCCCTTAGACAGGGCCCCCGCTGCCGGCGATTGTGGCCCAGCGCTTCCCTTAACACCCGAGGAAGACTCCAAAAAATTCATCCCAAAGGGAAAAGGCGTCAAACCTTTGTAAGCAGCTCCCACCACGGGTAAAGATAATCCCAAAGCGCCCAAGGGGCCTTCCAGCAAGGCGGGCCGCACCGCAACATCCAGCTGGCCTTGAACATGCTCTCGAATGTCGAGCGGAATATTCTCCGCCAGCCACAGCGCAATGGGCGAACGATTTTGAATCGTCCGGCGGACTTCATCCAGCACATCAGACTGAATGAGCTGTACTTCTTCTGGCGACAAGGTGGCTGGGTTGTAGTGCTCCCAACCCGACATTTCCATAGTCACTTCTCGCAGCTCTACCAGCTGCACCCCTTGCCACAGAACCATCCACAAATGGCTTTTACCGCGAACCATGAGGCCCCAATAAGCCTCTTCGCCAGCCTGCTGCAAAATGCCATCCAGCACACCCGTGGCGGCTAGAGCACGCAACTGTTGCCCCACATGAATATCCACCGACAGCAACTTTAGCTTGGCCAGTTTGCAGGCCTGCAACCAATTACTCAATCGGTCCTGCCGCAGGGCAGAAAACACAATGCGATCCACGCCCGGTGCTTGGAACGGCTGGGCAGGCAAGGGATAATAACCCACCACGGCGTCGGCGCCGTCAAACACACGGTACCGCTCTGCCTCACTGGACAACGCCATGGTCATTTCTTTGGGAGGCAACGACGGCATTTCCGTCAGGCGTAACAGGGTGGTGGGGACGGATAAATGAATCCCTTTTACTCCACCTGGTATTTGGCCCACCAAGGCTTTTAAGCGATCGGCCAAGGCCGCTGGTGGCAAATCCAGCTCACCGGGGTTTAAGGGCAGGTTAGAGGATTGCACGGGCAAGCCAGTTGCCGTATCCAAAACCAGCCACTCTAAAGTCCCCTCTTGCAGAGACAGACCCGCCAATAGCTGTGAATTCCCCGCCATGTGGTTTGCAACAACTCCACCCAAAAATAGATATAGCGCGCCCAATAAAACTCCGAGTGAGACCCAGAACGCCTGGACTTTACTAAAGCACACTTGTTTTATAATACGAAGGGACGACCGTTAGAACAAGCCAACGCACTTGCCCCACACTCACCCTTTGTTTACCACCATTACGCTGCAGGCCTTATTTTTTATGTTTACCGGATTGATTCAACAGCTGGGGCAGCTTACTGCCATCACACCAGCCCTCACCGATAGTTCCGATAGCTCCGAGACTTCTCAGGGGTTGGTTTGGACCATTACGGGCCATTTTCTCCCAGAAGACCCTTTGGTACTGGGAGAAAGCATTGCCCTGAACGGCGTGTGTACCACCGTTACCCATATTGATGATAGCGGACAGCAATTCAACGTTCTGTTGTCCCCCGAAACTCTGAACGTAACCACCTTAAAGCACCAACAATCTGGTTCTCCCCTCAATTTGGAACGTTCCTTAAAGGCCAGCGACCGCATGGGGGGCCACTGGGTCACAGGGCATGTAGACAGCACCGGCGTGGTGGTAGACGTTCAACCCGATGGTGCCTGCTGGCGGGTGGTTATCCGCTTGTTAGACGCTGACAAAGCGCCGCTGATTCTGCCCAAAGGCTCCATTACCGTGGACGGCATTAGTCTCACAGTCAATGAAGTCCAGCCCCTCCGTAACGGCGGCACCCAGTTTGGCGTGGCCATTATTCCTCACACCTGGGAGCACACCACCATTCACACCTATCAACCCGACACGTTAGTAAACCTAGAGTGCGACCTGATGGGCAAGTACGTCCAGCAGTGGGTCGCTCCCTATTTGGCTGGACAAAGCCAGCCCTTAGCACCAGCGCCATCCTCTCACGCCGAAGACGGCATCCCCGATGCGTTTTTTCCCAGTGCACTGGGCACCAGCCACATCCACACGGGCCGTTGGTTTAACCTTCAAGGCCCGCCCCAAATGGGGCCTTAATCACTTCAATTTGGCGTAAATCTATATAAGTTTAGGGGCTTACGCCGAATGCCAATAGAGAAGTCCTGCTTGCTGGGGGCTGGCAGCCACCGATGGCAGAAAAAATCGGCGCCAAGGAGTGCAGCGCGTGAACCGGATTCCAGTGGAGGGCCGCATTTTTCTGGCCGGTCGGGGAGTTTTAAAGAGGGGGACACCGTCCCCTTCTTTACTGGGGGCGTGGGGGACAGGCGTCCCCCACATTGGCGAAGCCCCATGATCCAGCAGAGCACTGAGGGGCAGGCCCCTTGCAACTAAAAACAACCTGAAAATTTTAGGCAATTTTTTTTATTCAGCTAACTTGTGTACCTTACAGCAACAAAACGCTATTCTGAACCGTGTGCCCGTCCAACCGCAAGGAACTAACCATGAGGCTGACTTTTTCTGCTCACCACGCAACTCGCCTAGCCCCCCGTTTTGGCAATAACCAAGAAACCGGCGGCGGTTTAACAAACGAACAACGAGTGGCAAGCAATTTATCCCAAAGGATGTTGAATGATGCTGATGAAGCAGCGGCCAATAACGACCTGTTAACAGCAGCTACATACACCCAGCAGGCCAATGAGGTTCGTTTAGATGCCGGATTACCCGCTATAAAAGTCGAAGAAACCACTGTGAGGGACTAAGTTTTTCACCTATGGCCCCTTGGCAACTAAAAACAACCTGAAAATTTTAGGCAATTTTAACGCTTGAGGTGTTTCTTCTATTTAGTGGATACTACACTCACCTATGCTGCCCTCTATAACCCATCGGAGACACCTCATGAACATTCGTTTTGCCAGCGCCCAACCCTTTACCCGCCAAGCCAGTTCGGTTCGGTTCGGTTCGGACAAACACACGCACTGAAGAACTTGCAAGAGCAAGTTGTGCAGCCTGCCATTCATGCCCTCAATGCCGGTTTAA
Organism: Vampirovibrionales bacterium; assembly: GCA_029866025.1. GTDB lineage: Bacteria > Cyanobacteriota > Vampirovibrionia > Vampirovibrionales > Vampirovibrionaceae > JARXAD01. The sequence continues at coordinate 84,581 of JARXAD010000012.1, forward strand.
CAACCACCCAGCTAAAAGAGGAAGGCTTCGATATTGGCTCAGAAGCGCTTAAGAAGGCCCTTAAGACTGACGACCCAATTAAGGCGCTACAAGATCTAGTCACTCAGAAATAGAAAAGCCACCCCTATGTTCTCCACCGTCGACGCCGCCATTGCCGCCATCCGTGCCGGTGGTGCCGTGATTGTCACCGATGACGAAGACCGCGAAAACGAAGGCGACTTCGTCTGCGCCGCGGAAGCCATCACCCCCGAGCTCATTAACCTCATGGCCACGGAAGGCCGGGGCCTCATTTGCCTCTCGTTACCACCGGAAGACTGCGACCGCCTGCATTTGGCCCCCATGGTGGCCCGCAACGAAGACCAGCTGGAAACCGCCTTTACCATTAGCATTGATGCTCACCCAAAATTTGGGGTGTCCACCGGTATTTCTGCCGCCGACCGCGCCAAAACCATTCAGGTGGCGGTAGCCAACGACGCCACCCCCAGTGATTTGCGCCGCCCCGGGCATATTTTTCCGCTGCGTGCCCGCGCCGGTGGCGTGCTAGAGCGCGTGGGCCACACGGAAGCCAGCATGGACTTGGCCCGCCTGGCGGGCTTAAAGCCCGCGGGGGTGATTTGTGAAATTCTCAACCCCGACGGCACCATGGCCCGCCGAGATGCTCTGGCAGAGATGGCAAAACGCCTAAAACTCCCCTTCATTACCGTGGCCCAGCTTATTCAGTACCGCCTGCAACACGAGCGTCTCATTCAAGTCTCCACCCCGCTGGCCAAGTTACCCACCCAGTTTGGCGACTTTGACATGGTGGGCTTTACCAACACGCTGGATGGCAGCGAGCATTTGGTGCTGTTAAAAGGCATGCCCAGCGGAAAACTCCCTACTGGCATTGAAAAAACACCCTTGGTTCGTATGCACAGCGAGTGCCTGACAGGCGATCTCCTCGGCAGCTTGCGCTGCGATTGTGGGTTTCAGCTCCACGGGGCCTTGCAGCAAATTAGCACCCACGGATTGGGCGCACTAGTGTACATTCGTAAGCACGAAGGCCGTGGCATTGGCCTCCTCAACAAAGTTCGGGCCTATGCCTTGCAAGACAGCGGCCAGGACACAGTAGAAGCCAACGAAAGCTTGGGATTTCCGGCAGACCTTCGCAATTACGGCGTGGGGGCCCAAATTTTACGAGAGTTAGGCATTACAAAGCTGAACCTTCTCACCAATAACCCCCGTAAAATCAAGGGATTGGACGGTTATGGCCTGACCATTGTAGACCGTGTGCCGATTGTGACCCCTCCTACCAGCGCTAACCAGCGCTATTTGGACACCAAGGCCGACAAGCTGGGTCACCTGTTTACCATTTAACGCCTTCCGCAAGGTTGACGTTAGCGTCAAGCCAGCAAGCTGGCCTTTTAACAAAAATCTCGGTTTTTCATTCTTCAAGGTTGACGTGAACGTCAACTTAAGCCGCCCATCGCTGGTTGTTGTGTATAGATTTCGTAAAGGGGTTTTACGATCGGTTGACGTGAACGTCAACCTTGCCTTAAGCGTGAGGAGTGGGTTGGCGGCCGACTTGATCGTAAACTAAAGCACCGATTCAACCTTATAAGAAAGCAGCTTTATGGCCATTAGCGATTCCGTCCAACGACTGTTTGAAACCAATGAGACCCACGAAAATGCCTCCGCTTGGCGTATTGGTGTTGTGACGGCCCAGTTTAACGACCACATCACAGGCGCCTTACTAGCCAGTGCCAAACAAACCCTTTTGGCCCAAGGAATTTTAGAAGCCAACCTAGTGGAAGTGATTGTTCCCGGCGCTTTTGAACTGCCTTTGGCTGCCCAATGGTTGATTGAGAAAAGCAAAATCGATGCCGTGATTACCCTAGGCTGCGTCATCCAAGGCGAAACCCCCCACTTTGACTACGTGTGCGCCGAAGCCGCCCGTGGTGTGCAGGATGTACAACTAAAAACCGGTGTGCCGGTGGTGTTTGGGGTGTTGACCACCCATACCGAAGCCCAAGCCCTAGACCGCACAAGCCACAACCAGCCCGCCAACGGCGGAACCAGCCGCCACAGCGACAAAGGCATTGATTGCGCCCTCACCGCACTCCACATGCTGACCCTTAAGCAACAACTTTTACAGCTCCCTTGTAGCTAGGGTGTTTTTGATAGGTTTCTTCATCAGGAAAGGCAAAATCGTAGAGGTTAAGCTGCTTGAGGCGTTGGGCGGCTTTTTCGGGAGCTTTCGACAACTCTTCCATTAGGCGGCAGGCATAACGGGCAAAAGCAATGGGCGCAGCAAAAGAATTGGAACCAAACGAAGAGAACGATTTCCCAACAACGTCTGGATCATAAATTTGACAACGATAATCCGTTTGTCCGTCGCCATCAAAATCCAGCCCATCCTTCATAATCGTTGCTGAAAAGCTGTCATCAACAAATTGATTCACAATACCCTGATGATTTTTTTGTTCCAGTTGCGCACTAGAAGCAACGGCAATGGTCGGTTTTTGACATGCCAAGTAAACAACCCCATCAGGAGAATTATCACTTGCAACAAAGCATGGCCACGCTGTTAATTTTTTAATTTTATTGGAAATAATATTAAATACGGAGCTGTGCTTTCTGAGTCCCTTATCTATTAATTTCTGTAATTTTTTATAGCTTTCACCATCGTAACTTGGTGAAGACGCAGTAAATGCGCCAATATAATTTTTTGTATTCCTAGCGTTTTTAATTCTTTCATTCCACTGCTTTCTTGTCGCAGTTAATTTTGAAGAGCCGTCTAACGTTGACTCAAATGGCTTTACCGTTAATGCATTCGGGTTCCAGCCTTCCCGTGTCATTTCTAACGCACAAACGGCATTCACAAGGTCCCCATGGGTAATAAATTTCAGTACCAAACTGTCTGGAGAACCACTAAACGAATCCCATAAGAAGGCATTGAGCGGTATCGGGCACTGCTTTAAATTAGGCCGATCCACGGCTGTGCCCATCACCGGTGGCGGTGGTGTTTTTTGGGCTGAAAAACGAAGGACGTTCATGAGTCAACCATAGGGGTAAGGGAGTTGGGTGCATTAACACCGGTAAAACCAAAATGGTGCTAGCCCAAGACGGCAGAGGTTCGCTTGGATTACAATGGCAGGGTTATTTGCGGAGCCGCCTCATGACCCAAGCGATGACCTCGTCCACCCCCATGCCCACCCAAACCACCACCGAAATGGCCTACCACGAAGGGCGCTTTTGCCCCTTCTCGGAAGCCAACATCAGCATTAAAACCCACGCCTTTTTGTACGGCACCGCCATTTTTGAAGGCATTCGTGGCTATTGGCTGCCCGCCAGCGAAGAAGTCTGCCTGTTTAGGCTACGCGAACACTACCAACGCCTGCTAGACAACACCAAGCTGTACTACCTCAAGCCCACGCGCCCCACAGAGCAAACCGTGGAAGGGCTGATAGACCTCACCACCCAATTGGTCACCCTCAACCAGCACCAGCAAGACATTTACGTCCGCCCCAGCATCTACAAAACGGGCCTCAACATCACCCCCAGCTTGGAAAACACCCAAACGGAACTATGCATTTGGACCCACCCCCTGGGCCAATACCTGGATTTAACCAAGGGCCTGAAGGTGTGCGTGAGCAACTGGCGCCGCATTGATGACAACGCCCTGCCCCCCCGCGCCAAGGCCAGCGCCAACTACCTAAACACTGCCCTGATGGTAACCGACAGCAAGGCCGCCGGCTTTGACGATGCCATAGCACTTAATCCCGATGGCACGGTGAGCGAAGGTAGCGCCATGAACCTGTTTTTGGTGCGCCACGGCAAACTCATTACTCCCGCCAAAACCGACAACATTTTGGAAGGTATTACCAGAGACACCATTGTGACGATTGCCAAAAACGAGCTGGGCATTGATACGGAACAGCGCAGCGTGGACCGCACCGAGCTGTACATGTGTGATGAGGCCTTCTTTTGCGGCACCGGCGCCCAAGTGGCCCCCATTGCCAGCGTGGATAACCGCACCATTGGAGATGGCACCATGGGCCCCATTACCCAACAAATCCAAGACCTGTACTTTAGAGTGGTACGCAACGAGCTGCCCCAATACAGCCACTGGTGCACCCGCGTGCATGTTCCTAGCCAAAACCATAGCCCTGTGGGCGTTTAGGTTTTATGACGACTTCTGACGTATCGCTGGTGAAAAACCCTCTTGCCGATCTCTTTGCAGGCATGGGTAGTGTGGTGATGACAGCCCTCACCAGCCTGCGTTTTTTGGTTACTACGCCTCTTCACTGGGGGCGCACCCTCGCTCAAGCCGCTGCGCTGGGAGCAGACTCGGCCCCCATGGCCGTGTTGATATGTCTCATGGCCGGGGGCGTGGTGTCTCTGCAAGTCGCCTTAAGGTTTATTCAAACCGGCGCCGATGATTATGTAGGCGGGCTGGTGGGCTTGGCCATTGTGCGAGAAATTGCCCCCTTGTTTACTGCGCTTTCGGTAGGGGCCCGTAGCGGCACCGCCATGGCCAGCGAAATTGCCAACATGGCCATTACGGAACAACTGGATGCCCTGCGTAGCCTCCATGTACATCCCGTGCGCTACGCATTGGTACCGAGGTTAGTAGCCGCGGTTGCGACGGTACCCTTACTAACAATGCTGGCCGGTAGCACCGCCGTGCTGGGGGCCATGGGCGTAGCCAAAGGCGTGGCCCAGCTGCATCCCCGTAAATTTTTGGATTCCATGTGGCTGATTGTGACCCCCGAGGATTGCTTGAAAGCCATGTTAAAAGCCGTGCTATTTGGTGCCCTCATTGTGTGGGTATGCGGCACTACGGGCCTAAACACCCATGGTGGCACCAAAGAAGTAGGCCTTTCCGCCCGTCAAGCAGCCATTTGGGCTACCCTCACCATTATTGTGGCGGACGTCCTCCTCAGTCTAATTCTCTACTCCCCTATCCGCGAATGAGGCCAAGGCCTCTTTATTAACTTGCCCCTTATATGTCGGCAATCAATCTTAGTTGGACCCATACCCATGACCTTTTTATACGACACTATTAATAACGCTACTCTAGCAAAGCTGCTTACCCAGCCCGATGTGATTTTGTTGGACGTGCGCAGCGTGGAAGAATATGAGCAACTGGGCCACGTACCCAATGCCGTGCTCTTCCCCATGGATCAAATTCCAACCCGGCTTGTAGAGCTACCCAAAGACCGGCCATTGGTCATCATGTGTCAGCATGGGGTGCGCAGCGCCATGGTGTGCGAGTATTTGGTGGACCAAGGGTTTCGCCGAGTCTTCAACCACGACGCCGGCATGAGCGTGTGGGACGGCGACGTGGCCTATGATCACGATGACGCAGGCACCTTACCTAAAACGAGCGCCGTTAAACACGTTCCCCTATTTTAAGGTTAGCGGTAAGGGGGTTGCTGTTGTTGGGCAAACACCCCTTGAAACAGCTGCATCATTTGCTCCATGGCGGCATTATGGCCCCCATCATAACCGGGGCCATAGCCGCTACTTTGGTACCCGTAAGGGTTAAACAAATTGCCCTGAGGGTTGGCCCCTTGCTGAGGGCCCAACCCTGCAGATAGGCCTGCAAATAAGGCTGCAAAAGGGTTACCACTTTGCGCACCACCATTTTGAGAGAGCATGCCCGACATAAGCGTAGCAAAGGGATTGGCTGCGGTATTGCCTGTGGGAGTCCCATTGGGAGTCGCTCCACCCACACCGGTAGCGGCGGCCCACTGAGTCAGTTGATCAATTTGGACCTCCAGGTCCGCCTTGCGAGGGTCTGAATTGGGAAGCATTTGAAGCAGCCCCTTTAACTGGGCCAATTGAGCAGAAATTGGACTGTTGGCAGGAATAGCCCCTTGTCCATTGCCACTATTGCCATTGGCATTACCGGCACCGCCGGCAGCAGCTTCTTTTTTGGCCTTCATTTGTTGTTTGGAGGCCTCAACAATCGTGTCTTTATTGGCATCTAGCCACTTGCGCGTTGCTGTAATTTCAGCCTTTACACGACTCATAAAATTAGAATCTAACATCAATCATCACTTTCAAAAGCATCGCCACGCAGTACTCTGAAAGCAGTATCGACCCGAAGGCCTAAAACCTAAGCCGTGGTGTTTTTTGCTAATAACAAGGGCCGCAACACCCCCGCCGTGTGCAGCGACCCCGTCACAAGGCCACCGCCCCCCAAGGGGGGCTTTATAGCGTTTTGTAATAAGGTCAACGCCTGTAATGGGTTTGAATCAATAACAATTGACCCCTTATAACCCTTATAACGCAAGGCTTTGTCTAAGGTTTCAGGCGAATGATACTCGCCATGGGCGTTGGGGCCAACCGTGATAATGACCTGATGGGGCTGACACGCCATGATGACGTTGGCCAGAGGCTCCATAGCCTTAGTAACCTTCAGTGATATGAGCCATACGCCCGTCTTCGCAGGATGGGCACACAGTGCCTTTGTAAGCGATTCAAGTCCATCGGCATTGTGGCTGCCATCCAAAATAATGCGTTGAGCTTCAAACACTTCTAAACGGGCAGGCCAACGGGTTAAAGTAATGCCTGTAGCAAGGGTCGATTTATCCAATGTCAACAGACTTTGTTCAGCCAATACTTTCAACACCGTCAGCGCTGTCGCTAAATTATCCCGCTGGTGTTCTCCCAACAGAGGGTTTTGATACCCCTCTGCCATACTTCGCTTGGCCTGAATGACTGGAAATCCCACCTGAAACGCCACCGCACGAATCGCATCTAAGGCCTCGCCTTGCACGGAAGGCCCCACCACCATAGGAACCCCAGCCTTACCGATGCCCGCTTTTTCTGTGGCAATGGCTGCCAGTGTGTTTCCCAAAAATTCCGTGTGATCCAGCCCAATGCTGGTAATGACGGTGATGGCGGGTGCCTCCAGCACATTGGTGGCGTCCAGCCGTCCCCCCAAGCCTACTTCAACCAGTGAAAAGTTGAGATTGGCTTGATGAAAGTGTTTAAAAGCCAAGGCTGTCATGGCTTCAAAGTAGGTGGCACCGGTTTGTTGAAACAGTGGGAGCCATTGGTCACAAAGGGACTTAAACGTTACCTCCGCAATAGGCTCACCATTCAGAGCAATGCGTTCACGTTCCGTCACCAAGTGAGGGCTGGTGGTGGTGCCCACTGAATAGCCAGCAGCCAATAAGATAGACGTGAGGTACGCCGCCACCGACCCTTTACCGTTGGTACCAGCAATATGAATAGCCTTTAGCCCACGGTGAGGGCTGTCCATGGCCGCCATTAAAAGCTGCATGCGTTGCAAGCCAAATTCCATGTGGGTGGGTGCCAAGCAATCACTGAGTTGAAAGTGTGTCATCCAACCATTGTAACGAAACCCGACGTCTCTTTACCCCGCCCTTCGTCTACTGGACAATACCCACCTGTGGGTTTAATCAACCATTACCCACAGTGTGGGTTTAACCAACAAAGGGCTTGCCGTGGGATTACTAGGATTTGTGGCCATTTTACTGCTGGCATATGGCCTTAGTCGTCATCGTCGCGCCATTCATTGGCGGTTGGTGGTGTGCGGCCTGTGTTTGCAAATCCTCATTGCCATTACGGTGTTGCGCATGCCGGGCGGCCCGTGGGCTTTTCAGCAATTGGGCCACGGTATTGAAACCCTTCTCCATTACGCCGATGTGGGCGGTGGCTTTGTGTTTGGCCCCTTGGTGAGCGACCCAAACAAAATGATTGAGCTGTTTGGCCCTGCTGGAGGCTTTATTTTTGCCTTTAAGCTGGTGCCCACCATTGTGTTTGTGGCGGCTTTGGCCAGTTGGGCCTATTACATTGGCCTGCTACCCTGGGTGGTGCAACGGTTGGCATGGCTGGTGGATCGCCTGATGGGCGCCAGTGGCGCCGAAGCCCTAAGCAACAGTGCTAGCGTGTTTGTGGGGCAAATTGAAGCCCAACTATTGATTAAGCCTTATGTGGAAACCCTCACCAAAAGCGAGCTACTATCGGTGATGAGCGGCAGCATGGCCTGCATTGCGGGGGGGGTGATGGCGGTGTACATTCAAATGGGCATTCCGGCGTCGGCCATGATAACCGCCAGCTTGATGGCAATACCGGGTGCTTTGGTGATTAGCAAACTGGTGTGGCCGGAAACGGAGATTTCTCCCACTCAGGGCAACGTGGTGGTGCACTTGGAGCAAGAAAGCCTCAACAGCATTGACGCCTTGGCCCGTGGTGCCGCCGATGGCCTAAAAATTGGCCTCAATGTATGCGCCATGCTCATGGCCTTTTTGGCCCTGATGGCTTTGGTGGATGGCGTGCTGGGTTGGACGGGGGCTACCATCGCCCATTGGTTAGACCCGCTGAGCGAATACCCCACGTGGCTGGGACTGGATTGGTCTCACCTTACCTTAGCCAGTGTGTTGGGGCAGGTGTTTTCTCCCATGGCGTGGTTGTTGGGGGTACCCAGCAGCGAAGCCCCCATAGTGGGGGGCCTGATGGGCACCAAGCTGGTGACTAACGAATTTGTGGCCTACAGCCAGTTATCGCCTCTGATTCGTGACGCAGCCATGAGCGCCAAAAGCATTACCATTGCCAGTTTTGCCTTGTGCGGCTTTGCCAACGTGGGTAGTGTGGCTATGCAGCTGGGCGGCATTGGGGAAATGGCTCCCAGCCGTAAGGGTGATTTGGCCCGCTTGGGCTTGTGGGCCTTGCTGTGTGGGTCGCTAGCATCGTATGCCAGTGCGGCACTGGCAGGCGTGTTGATGCCCGGCCCCGGCAGTTGGCCCGATGGTGCTATTGCCTTGCTAGCCGCCTTGGCCTTGGGGGTGTTGGTGGCTGTTAATTTTATTCATTACCGCAGCCGGTGGCAGCCCAAAACCTTTAAAACCCGCTTGGAGGCACTGAAGTAAGCATCCCTTTACATAAGACGACTTAGCCTTTGAGGGGGACGTTCCCTCCCCCTCAAACTCTCCCTCCCTAACTTCTAAAGGGCTCCGCCCTTTAGAAAATCCCAAGCAATATTACCTTAAGTGGAAAAGGTACTTACCAAAATAACAAGGCCAAAATAATAAGGTTTGCCTAAATAGCTACTGCCTGCGGTTGGCTGGTTGGTAATTGAAAACACCCGCTGGTTTTTAATAGAGTATGTTTTTGTCTGCTACGCTTTCACTCACTTAAAAAGGAGCATCCTCATGCACATCTCGCCTTCATTCACTTCGGTTCGGTTCGGTCAAGAGTTAAAATCAACCAAGCTACTTATTTGGCCCGCTACATTGACGAAAAAACTACGTTCAGGTGAAGAAATTTCCGAAAAAGACAGTGCTACTTTGCCAGCGGGGACAGGGTTTAACTACGACCCTGATGAAAATATATTACGACCAGATGTTTCCCACAATTGGTCTAATAAGAAGACTTCTTTTAAGCTTACACCATTACATCTTAATGGACTTAATGACAATGCAGGTTATATCCAACGCAATTTTGAAGTAGCAGACTAAACGGCGACGGCTTGAGGCTGGGTGGCGTGCATGGCTTCTAAATATTTCTCAGCATCCATGGCTGCCATGCAACCGGTACCGGCGGCTGTAATGGCTTGGCGGTAATGGGCATCCATCACATCGCCGCAGGCAAAGACGCCTTCCACATTGGTGCTAACGCCACCGGGGGTCACTTTAATGTAGCCCGTGGGCAGTAACTCTAGCTTATCGGTAAACAGCGTGGTGTTGGGCTGGTGGCCAATGGCCACAAACACACCCTGGGTAGGCATTTCGCGTTTTTCGCCGGTTTGGGTGTCTTCCAAAATAACGGCGGTTACGCCTTCTTCTTTGCTGCCTTTAATATCGGCAATGGCAGCATTCCACACAAACTTAATTTTAGGGTTGGCCATGGCCCGGTCTTGCATAATTTTGCTGGCACGCAAGGTATCGCGACGATGCACTACGGTGACGCTATCGCAAAAGCGAGTAAGGAAGGTGGCTTCTTCCATGGCGGTATCGCCGCCGCCGACGATGACCACGTTTTTACCCCGAAAGAAAAAGCCATCGCAGGTGGCGCAAGCGCTAACGCCATGGCCCATGAGGTTTTTTTCTGCCTCAATGTTGAGTAATTTAGCCGTAGCACCGGTAGAAACAATGACGGTATCCGCCGTGTAGGTGTCGGTATCGGTAGAGACAGTAAAGGGTTTTTTGCTAAAATCCACCGATGTTACACTATCTTGCACAAAGGTGGTGCCCACCCGAATGGCTTGGGCTTTCATGGCGTCCATTAAATCGGGGCCTTGAACACCCTCGGCAAAGCCGGGAAAGTTTTCAACCTCGGTGGTGATGGTCAGTTGTCCGCCGGGTTGTATTCCCGCAAACAATAAGGGGTTTAAGCTGGCGCGCGCTGCATAAATGGCAGCCGTGTAACCGGCAGGGCCACTGCCAATAATAATCACGTTTTGGTGGGATGCAATGGCAGATGAGGTCATAACGAAGGACTCCTGTTTAAGTGTGCTTAACACACTGTAAATACTTTGCCACAATGCCTAAAACGAGATATGAGATCAAGGGAAAAACTATTAATTCTGTGTGCCGAGGGGCCAGCCCCTCAGCGCTCCCTGCACAGAGACTGCGTCCCTTGTGTATCCCGCAATGCATCATCAAAAACGTCTCCTGTGGGCTTTCGGGTGTCGCCTTGCAGCGGCTGCGCTACGCTGGCCCGCTGAGAGGCGTGCCCAGCAAGCTGGGTTTTTCTGTTTGCTATAGGCGTAAGCATCTCACAACGTGTTGAAGTAGTAGGACCGTGTGGGTAAGGGATAAATAAGGGCGTAGCCCTTATAAAAAGAAAGGGAGGGGAAGCGTGAAGGGGAGGGAACGGCCCCTTCACATCAGGCGTGATAGGCCTTGCTTTTAACGCGGCCTCCGTGGGCATCGCTAACGGCTTGCACAATCACAAAGGCGTCTTCGTCCAAATCAGCCACCAAATTCTTCACCAAGCCAATTTCCAAACGAGTCACCACACAGTACAAAATCTCTTGGTCTTCGCCCGAATGCCCCCCACGGCCTTGAAACACGGTAACGCCGCGACCCAAATCGTTGGTAATGGCTAGACGAATGGCCTCACTGTTGGCGGAAATAATGGTAATGGCTGTGTATTCCTCAATCCCGTGCAAAATAAAATCAATGGATTTTGAGGCCGACACATAGGCCAATACGGAATACAAGGCCGGTTCTACCCCTAAAAAGTAGGCCGCCGCGCCAAAAATACCCACATTCAATAGCAAAATCACATCGCCAATGCGCAAAAAGTGAGACGCTTTGCTAATCAGCAAGGCCGCAATCTCGGTACCATCCAGCACCGCGCCGCCACGTATGGCCAACCCAATACCGGCCCCAATAAAAGACCCTCCAAACACAGAGGCCAACACCATATCGGGGGTTACCAGGGGATAGGGGACCCACAGTAACGACGCCGCCAAAGCCACAATGGCCAGCAAGGATTTAATGGCAAATCGCCAGCCAATGCCCCACCAGCCCAGCAACACAAAGGGAATATTCAGCAACACAATCAGCTTGGGCAGGGGCCAGCCCGTTACACGACTCACCAGCATAGAAATGCCCGTCACGCCGCCATCGATAAACAAGCCGTATAGCAAAAAGCTTTTAATACCAAAGCCAGCAGCCGCCACGCCCAACACAATCAGGCTCACATCCAATGCCACCCGAGACACTGTTTTACTGAATGTCTTTTTCATAACGCGACTCAAATTTCTTTAGCAATTCTCAATACGTTTTTAGTGTAAGCCAAGGTCATACCACAGAACACACCCTGCCCGCAGGCTATAATAATAACCGCCGAGGATAGTCAGAAGAGGATAGCCCATCAGGGTATCAAGCACTCTGCCTCGCTTTTTAGGAGAAGTCATGCCGCCTTTAACCATTAAATTATCGCTGCCCACCTTGCTTACGGCCAGTGGCGTTGCCTTAGCCCTAACCCTGGTTAGCCTTATGGCAGTGTTTGGTGGCTTGATGCTGGTACTGCTATTGCTCAGTGGTATGTTTCTCAAGCTATGGTACATTCCGCTGATGCTGACCCTATGCATGAGCACCATACTGGCCGCCGTGGTGCTGCCCGTGGTGGGTGGGTTGGCGTGGCTCCTGGCGAGTCTGACCCAATATCAACTCAGTGAGGACGGCTTAACCCAAACCGTGGGGCCGGTCAGTCGGCATTTGCCGTGGTTGCAAATCACTCGCTATTCGGTGGAACAAGTGTTTGGCTTGCGGCTTCTCAAAGTCTATCTAACAGAGCTAGACCCACCCATTGTGCTGTACTGGGATTTTTTACAAAACCCCGACAGTGTGGAAGCCGCCTGGCCCGCCCTATCCGAGCCCACCAGCTTAGCCCACCGCGAGTGGCCCAACATGTTGCATCAACTTCAGCGCATTGCCCCCACCCGCAGTGGGTGGAAGCGCTGGGTACCCGGCGTTGTGTTGGGCTGGCTTGATACGGCCATTCATCGTCTTCCTATAGGGCACTAACCGTTCAGGCCATTCATTTTGGGTCATCTAGGGCTATAATAGAGCCCTTGCCTGTTTGCCTTGGCCTTTGTCTATGTCTTCTTCTACCGCGTATACCCTTACCACCGCCATTGATTACGTGAACGCACCGCCCCACGTGGGCCATGCGTTCGAAAAAATTGCCGCCGACGTGATGGCCCGCTTTATGCGTTTGCAGGGTCGTGAGGTGTTTTTTTTAACCGGTACCGATGAACACGGCATGAAGGTAGAAAAAACCGCCGCCACCCGAAATATGACGCCGAAAGAGCACGTGGACGACACGGTGCGTCATTTTAAAGACGCATGGGACCTGCTGAACATACACTACGATCGCTTTATTCGTACCACCGATGCGGATCATGTGGCGGTGGTTCAGCACTTGTGGACGCTACTCAAAAATTCGGGCGATATTTACAAAGCCAGCTACACGGGCCTGTATTGCACGGGTTGCGAGACTTTTCTGAATGAACGCGATCTCACCGAAGCGGGTCATTGCGCCATACACCAAGTGCCGCCAGAACCCGTGACAGAAGAAAACTGGTTTTTCCGCCTCACGGCGTACAAAGAGCGCTTGCTAGAATTCCTCAACACCCCCGGCTTTATTCAGCCTGCATTTCGCCTGCCTGAGCTGCTGAACATGGTGGACAACCTGCAAGACATTAGCGTGTCTCGCCCCATCAGCTCGGTGTCGTGGGGTATTCCCGTCCCAGACGATGACAATCAACGCATTTACGTGTGGATAGACGCCCTGAGCAACTACATTACCGGCACAGGCTATTTGCATAACGACGCCCTGTTTGCAAAGCACTGGCCTGCCGATTGCCACCTGATTGGCAAAGACATTTTGCGGTTCCATGCTTTGTACTGGCCTGCCATGCTGATGGCGGCCAACCTACCGCTACCCAAAAGCCTGTATGCCCATGGGTTTATTAACGTCAACGACACCAAAATTAGCAAAAGCCTAGGCAATACCGTGGCCCCGCAAGATATTTTAAAACGCTTTGAGCTGCCCAACGCCGACCCGTTGCGCTATTACCTCATGACCGTTAGCCCCTTTGGCCAAGACGGCAACTTTACGGAAGACGATTTTAAAGCCAAGGTGAATGCGGATTTGGCCAACAACTTAGGCAATTTGCTCAACCGAACCCTGACGATGGCAGGCAAGTTCTGTCATGGTGAGGTTCCAGCCTGTACCGATACCCACGATCTGATCTCTGAAAAAGGAGAGGCTGTGCCTTTCCGCTCTATTACAGCTGACGACTTGGCTGCTGTCGCCGACGCGTATGAGCAATTTCAATTTCAAACCGCTGCCGAGCGTATCATTGAACTGGTGGATCGGGGCAACAAGCTCATCCACCAAGCCGAGCCATGGGCTTTGGCTAAAGTGGATCGCCACGCCGACGTGGAACGAGTCCTCTACGCTGCGTTGGAAAGCCTTCGCCAAGTGGCCATTGTGCTGTCTCCCATCACGCCCACCTTGTGCGCCGAAATTTTTACCCAGCTGGGGTACCCAGCGGGGTCTTTAGAAAAACAAAGCTGGGCCGATGTTCTCACGTCACCGTTGCCTAGTGGGCAAACATTACATCCGGCAGGGCCCATTTTGCCCCGATTAGAAGACGAACTGGTGGGTGCTGGCGGTAAGAAGAAATAGCTTATGGCCGCAACGATTGGCTACCTAGGCCCCGAAGGGTCCCACTCTCACGAAGCGTTGTTGGCGCTGTTACCCAAGCTGGGCTTGAGCAATGCCGAGCTTGTGGCGTTGCCAACCTTGCGGCGTATTGGCAAAGCCCTGCATGAAAGCACGGTAGATGCCGCCCTCATGCCCGTGGAAAATGCCTTGGAAGGCAGCATTGGCGAAACCTTGGAAACCGTCTTTTTAGGCTCTGGTTCAAGGGCGGGGGATACTGTTTTGCCCGTATTAACCGAGCTGGCATGGCCCGTGGCCCATGCCCTTATTACCAAAGAAGCCACTTCAACGCCCATCAGCCATGTCATTTCACACCCACAAGCGTTGGCTCAGTGCCGAGAGACATTGATCGCTCTCTATGGTGACGAACTGATTTTCCACACGGCGCCCTCCACCGCCGAAGCCGTAAGCCAGCTGGCCCACCAACCGTCCACGTGGGCGGCCTTAGGCACCCAGCAAGCTGCCAACAATACAGGCTGTTTGGTACTAAACCCCAACGTCAGTGATTCCCCCGACAACGCCACCCGATTTTGGCTAATAGCAGCTGCCAACAAGGCCTCCCTTATCAGTCAAGCCGAATTAAGCCAAACGAATAACAAAATAGCCGTTGGTTGCTCACTGTGCATTGGTTTGGTGGACCGGCCCGGCGTGCTGGTGGATGCGCTGCTGGTACTCAAGGCCTACGGCATTACCATGACGCGCATTGAATCCCGCCCGGCCCGGAGCCGCTTGGGCGAATACCTGTTTTTTATAGATGTGGCCTGCGACTTGAACGCCCCCGAATACGAACGCGTGCGCTTGTTTTTGCAAAGCGATGCGACCCTGTGGCGCTTATCAACGGCGTATCCGGCTCTAACGGTTTAACTACGCCTTTGCGCTACACTAGCAACGTTCATACAAATTTGCTGGTAACAGGGGGAAACACTCATGGGATATTTATTGATACCGATTATTATTTTTGTGTTGGTGGTGCTGTTTAAATCGCTGCGCATCATTCGTCAATCCACCGTGGGAGTGGTGGAGCGCTTGGGCCAATACTTGGCCACCCGCCCTGCAGGACTTACGTTGCTGATTCCTTTTATTGACGACATTCGCATTGTGGATATGCGGGAGCAAGTACTGCCCTTGCCCCAGCAACCGGTGATTACTCGCGATAACGTGACGATGAACATTGACGCCATTATTTACTTTCAGGTTACGGATCCTTTTCGCGCTACTTATGAGGTTGCTCAATTATTACTGGCCTTGGAAAAACTGGCCCTCACTACCATTCGCAACATTATTGGGGATATGAGCCTGGATGACACACTCACCAGCCGTGATGTGATTAACACCAAGCTAAAACATGTGCTGGATGAAGCCACCGGAAAGTGGGGTTTGCAGGTCAACCGGGTGGAATTAAAAGACATTAACCCTCCCCGCGATATTGAAGAGGCCATGCAAAAACAAATGCGCGCCGAGCGGGAAAAACGCGCCACCATTTTAACCGCCGAAGGGGAAAAGCAGTCGGCTATTTTGCAAGCGGAAGGCGGCCGTGAGGCAGCCATTCGTGCCGCTGAGGGCCAAAAGCTGGCTGCTATTTTGCGCGCAGAAGGGGAGGCGGAAGCTTTACGCACCGTGAAGCAAGCCCAAGCCGATACCGAGCTAATTGTGCTGCAAGCCCTCAACAAAGCCGCCCCCACACCGGCGGTTATTCAGCTAAAATATTTAGAAGCCTTGGCCAAAGTGGCCGATGGGCAAGCCACCAAACTGGTGGTGCCGCTGGAATCCGCTGCTTTTATGGGGGCCTTGGCCAACGTAACCGAACGCTTTAAAACCCCTTAAATAATAAGGTACCTAACAAAAGCCCCCACGCCACGGTGTGGCGCAGGGGCTAAGGTTTTTACAAGCAGGGTTTAGCGCTCATCTTTGTCAATTTTTCCGTTTTTGTTGGTATCAATACTATCAAACTGGGCAACTAACGTGGCCATATCGGTTGCTATTTTATCGTAAGTTTTACGGCCTTCATTTGTAAATTTACGACCCGCAACCTTTTGGTTCAACTCGTTTAATTTTTGTTGCGCCTGATCTTTAGTAAAACCGTAGTTTTTATCTGTATTTTCAACATGAACCTCTTTTACCTTTTTACCGCCAATGGCATTTTTATATAACACCGTAATGCCCGCCGCAGCACCTTTCATCGCATCAAACAAATCGAAATGCTTTAGCTGTGTTACTGAACCTAGGGCTGGTTTATCTTGCGGACCATAGGATTCTTGTTCATCTAATTCACCATCATTATTTTCATCAAATTTAGCAAAGTTTTGCTCTAAATTGGTAAAGTAGTCAATGGCTTCATTCGCCTGCTTACGGCCTTTTTCTGTCCAATTCTCCGAAATTAGTAACTCATTAATACGCGTCTTGTTGTTAGCAATTTCTGTCTTGCTTACTTTACCATTGCTATCACCGTAGGTTTGCCAGTTAGAGCTATCAAATTTGGAACCTGTTCCTTTAACATACAGTTGCTTAATTTTATTACCTTGCCCTAACAAATTAGACTTAATAGCCATACCTTCATCGGCCATACGGAAAAAACTGGTTGACACTTTAGACATAGTCCACTCTCCTCTGTGTTGTTCGTAATGAGTCAATAAGAGATGGGCTTGTTGAACTCTCTACATTTAGTTGTGAACGCCGCAAACGTTCACTCCCTCTCTCGCAAAGCGCTATCTCTTGCAGGAAAGTCTCAACTCCCTGTGTTATAATAAAAACAATTAAAAAAGGGATATTGTTAATGTTTTCTTTCTTTTTCAGCATCGTTACAGTAATTTTATACAGTTGATTTCTGATCGATATCTTTTAAAGACTGTTAAGGCCCCCTATTAGCGTTCCAATGTTGTTAACAATTGCTTAACATTGGCAGCTCCTATCGGTGAAGCATCTATTCCGAAAGCTACGGCAGGTTAGGCAAATAACAAATAACCTCTTAAAAAGGGGCGTTCGCCCCTAAAACGCGTAGTTCATCAGGCCTTGCAGGTGCTGCTGCATGGCGTCCGCCGTCAACGGTTCATCCACCTGCTGGCGCAAAAAGCCATTCAAGGCGTCCTGAATCCGAATAGCCATATCCACCTTGGGATTGGTGCCTTGCACATAGGCCCCAATGTTGATGAGATCCTCGTTTTTTCGATACGTTGCCATGGCATCTTTTAAAAACGATACCATTTGACGATGCTCTGGCGTGGTAACCGCGTTAAACAACCGGCTTACGCTACGCAACACATCCACCGCCGGAAAATGATTTTGTTCTGCTAAATCTCGTGTTAGCAGGATATGACCATCCAGCAAGCCGCGCGTCATATCGGCCACCGGCTCGTTAAAATCATCGCCTTCCACCAGCACGGTGTATAAACCGGTAATGCTCCCGTTTTCACCGGTACCAGCGCGCTCCAGCAAACGGGGCATAAAGGCAAACACGCTGGGGGTGTACCCTTTCGTTGTGGGAGGCTCACCCACAGCTAGGCCAATTTCTCGTAACGCCATGGCCACACGAGTCACGCTATCCATCATCAGCAGCACATCATGGCCCGCTTCTCTAAAGTATTCGGCAATACTGGTAGCTACCAAGGCAGCTTTAATCTTAATCAGCGCCGGTTGATCCGAGGTTGCCACAATCACCACGGATTTTTTGAGGCCCTCAGGCCCCAAGCTGTGATCGATAAATTCTTGCACTTCGCGGCCCCGTTCCCCAATGAGTGCAATGACGTTAATGTCCGCGGTGGTGTTGCGGGCAATCATACCCAAAGTGGTACTTTTACCCACTCCAGAACCGGCAAAAATACCCACCCGTTGCCCCTTGCCAATGGGAGTAAACGCATCGATGGATCGAACCCCCATATACAGAGGTTCTTTAATTTCGCGGCGTTTTAAGGGGTGCGGCGGGCGTGATTCAATACGGTAGGCTTTATTTTTGGAAATTTCAAAACGATCATCAATGGGACGGCCCAAGCCGTCTAAGATTCGGCCTTTTAATTCCGGTCCCACACTCACCTGAAATTTTGAGCCTGTATTCACCACACGACAACCCGGCGCCAAATGGGCCATATCGCCCAAAGGCATCAGCAGTAAACTGTTTTCTCTAAAACCCACCACTTCAGCAGGCAAAATGGGTTCGTAAGGGTTATGCGTATGAATTTCGCACAAATCCCCCAAGCGAGCATTAAGGCCACGGGCTTGAATAATGAGCCCCACCACCTGATCCACACGCCCCACCGAACGGTTGGGCACCACACGATCTAAGGCCGAAGTCACTAAGGGATCCAGCGCTGTCTCATCGGGGGGTTCTAAATCCAACACATGCGCCATTAAAACTCATCCTCAAAGGGGCTTTTCACCACACCAAAAGACGGTTCTTCCACATCAAAGGAGGGGAACTCAAAGGGAAGTGCGTCCTGTCCGATGAAATCCACGGGTGATTCCATCGATACATCCATCGATACATCCGTGGGCACAGACGAAGGCATATCCATCCCTTCCATCAACGGATCGTTGAAGGGGTCTGGAATGGGATCAAATACCGGCTCAAACACGTCCAAGGAGGCTTTTTCTACCGCGGCAGGGAACGGTTGCTCCATCTCCCACGGATCGGGCACAAAAGCCTCGTGCGCAGCAGCGTCTTCACTGTTTTCAACAAGTCCCTGTGGGACCGTATGCTTAGAACTCTCCTCTTCCAGCCCCAGTGCCACGCTGCCCTCTGTGGTGGCGTGGTATTCGGGCAAAGCGTCCTTTTTTTGTGGCCCTAACGGAGAATACAAAATGGATTCCAACTGTTGCGACAAGGATTCCAGCTGCTCTTCTTCGTCTTCGGGGTTAATTTCATAGCTATCAATAGATTCCAACTCCAGAATGTCGGGGGTAATGGCGGCAATGTATTGATCAATTTGGGTATCGGGCGACACATCCACCATGCCTTCATCGGCAATAATGTAAATTTCGTGGGCTGCCAAATGCGGATCCAATTCCAATTTAATGCGCTCAAAACCAGGAGCTGTTGCCTCGGGCGATACCAATTGCGCCAAGGTTTTAGAAAATTGCTGCAAGCGATGATACGATTCGGTACCCACCACCAAACGGTACCGGCTGCTCGTGTCCAACTGCTCCAACGCACTGTAATACCAATGCTGCCATTGCTCTAAGGTTAAGTGATCCAGCTGATGATGCACCACTCGCTCTACCAGAGCCTGCATAATTTTACTGGCTTGGGGAGCAATGTTACCCAACACGGCTTTTTGGGCATCATAAGCGCGCACCAGTAATACATTGGCACTTAGTAACATGGCATGGGTATCGGTTTCTGACGCCTGAATACCATCATCGTAGCCCGCTTGATACCCAGCGGCATACCCTTGCTGACGCGCCTCTTCCAGAATGGCTTCTCGATTAGCTTGCCCCTCGGCTTCAATGGCACTGGCTTGCTCTTGTGCTTGCTGAAGCAAGGCACTCATTTGGCCTTCCGTCTGACGAAGCAATTCATCGACCTCAAGCTGAGCTTGCTTTAGTTTATCGGCTTTTAAGCGCTCCAGGGTAAGGCGGATTTGAGATTCGCGATCGGTGGCCCCTGAAATTTGAACGGCATCCCCCATTTCCACCTGTTGGCCAATAATGCGTTTAATAATCAACGCCTTGTTGGGCCCTTGATTGGAGGGCGAGGACGACGAGGCGTTGGGTGGGCCAAACGACATAAGAGAAGATGTCAACCTGTGCTTAAAATTTACTAAAAATCAATATCTACCGTTTGTGAAAAACCAATTCACCACTAGAAGAACCGCCGTTCGGCGGGGCGTTAGGAGACGAATTCGTCATCGGGGCCGCTACCGCGGGTGACGGTAATTTCGCCAGAGGATTCGAGGGCACGGATAATGCCCACCATGAAGCTTTGTTTTTCTTGCACATCGCGGGCACGCACCGGGCCCATGTAATCCATGTCTTCTTGCATCATGGCGGCTGCACGTTCCGACATGTTGCGTAAGATTTTTTCTTTCACGTCGTCTTTCACGCCTTTAAGGGCCATGCCCAAATCTTTGCTCTCCACTTCGCGCAGCACGCGTTGAATGGAACGATCGTCGAGGTACACAATGTCTTCGAACACGAACATGAGGTTGCGCACTTCTTCGCTCAGTTCCGGATCGTTGATCTCGAAGTAATCCAAAATGGATTTTTCTGTGGCGCGATCCGAACGGTTGAGGATCTCCGCCAAGGACACGGCACCACCGGCCAAGGTAAAGTCGGCCTGCATGAGGCTGGAGAATTTGCTTTCCAAAATACGTTCCACTTCGCGCAATACCTCGGGGTTGGTCCGATCCATTTTGGCAATGCGCTGAGCTACTTCCAACTGAGCTTCTGTGGGCAGGTTGCCCATAATACCGGCAGACACATCGGGGTTGAGATAGGCCAAAATGAGGGCAATCAACTGAGGATTTTCATTTTGAAACGACGTGGCTAATTGTTGAGGATCGGCGTTGTTAAAAAACTGAAACGGGTTGGTTTGCATGGTAGAAACCAGGCGTTCCAACATGGCATTGGCTTCACTATCGCCGTAGGCCTCTTTTAACAAGGTTTTAGCGTAGTTTACCCCCCCCGTAGAAATATAACCGGTGGCCTGAAAGATGGAATAAAATTCTTCCATAATGGCGTTAATCACTTCAGGCGATACTTTGTTCATTGCCGCAATTTCCATGGCAATGGCTTCTACTTCCCCTTCTTCTTGCACGTTTTTTAAAATAAGCGAGGCATTTTTAGGCCCCATGGCAATCAACAGTGCCGCCACTTTTTGTGACTTACTCATGAGGGCGGGGTTGGTGATTTCAGCCATGCAGTGGGGGCTCTCTCTTTAAACAAGATCACGTATCGGTGTATTCGGTAATAATCATTCAACGTTAAGGCAACCAGCCAGTATCATCGGCCGCCTTTGGCGGCTAGAAGTCACGCATGTAGGCGACAAGGAGTCGGGCAGCTTCAGAAGGGTCGGTTTCGATGGCGGTCCCAATGGCATCCCGCATGGCTTCGGTTTCTGGGTCCATTTGGGCTTCAATAATGGGCATAGGGGGAGGGGGCGGTAAGGCGGCATCCTCAAACTGGGTAGGATCAATAATCACGGGTTCAGGGATGTCCAGCTTTTGAGGCACATGAATAATTTGACCTTTGCTGGCAGGTGCTTTTACCAAGTTGTAGAACAAGAACAAAGCCACCAGTAACACCATGCTTACACCCAGCACGGTGGCCAGTTGCAACCAAAACGCTTGGGTTTGGGCTTCTTTCGCCGTTGCCGATAATTTTTCAGCATCGGCCCCCACCAACTGGGTAAATTGGAAGCCTTTAATATCAACCGAATCACCGCGAGACACATCAAGCCCCGCCGCATTGGCTACCAGTTCCTTAATCTCTTCGGTTTCTTGAGCCGTTAACACTTTGTTCATCACCACAGCAACGGTTAAGCGCTCAATTTGGCCCGGGGCATACACAATGGTTTTGTCTTCGCGTGAGACTTCGTAATTGGTGGTGGTTTTACCAAACTCATAATCACTGTTGTCTTTTTTATCGCCGTTGCTATCGGCACTGGCATACGAGGGCAAGTTATTGGTAGCACCGGCTTCGCCACCGGCACCGGGTTTTTTCTCCCCACTGTAGGTTTCACTTTGGTTTTGCTGGCTAACCGCCACACCCACAGGCTTGTTTTCATCCCCACCCGAAGGGATGACGCGATGGATCTTCGCTTCCTGCTGATCAAAATTAAGCATGGCAGCCACCGAAACCACCACGTTTTCTTTACCCACCACAGGAGATAACACAGCCAATACTTTTTTGGTGGTCTCGTCTTCAAATTCTTTTTTCTTCAGCTCGGCAGTGCTGACCATACTGCCCATACCACCGGGGCCCTCCAGTGAGTTTCCCGCATTATCGGCCACCGCCACACTTTCGGGGCTAAGGCCCGGAACCGCATGAGCCACCAAATGCTTGATGGTCTTAATTTGTTCTTCTCGTAAGCGTAAGCCAGGCTCGACGGTGAGCATGACAGAGGCCCGAGGTTTCTCATCGTTTTCTAAAAACAGATTTTTTTCCGGTTGAGACACAATCACTTGGGCATCTTTAATACCGCGAATACTTTTAACAATGGTGATAATGGCATTGGTATTCAATGTTCGCAGCCATTCACGCTGTACATCTCCCGAAACTACGGGAGGAATTTGACTGAGGCTTACGGGCTTTTCACCACTCAGTTCCGCCACGGTATCCAATACCAAACTGTTTTTACGGCTGGCCGGTACCAAAATAGTGGTGCCTCCATCCGCCAATTTAAAATCTTGCTTTTCTTCCCGCAATTTAGCAGCAATGGCGGCTGCATCGGTTAAGTTTAAGTCGGCATACAAAACATCGTAATCTTCTTGGGCTTGTTTAAAGACAAACACACCCACCAAAATAACGCCAATCAGCAAGGTACCCAAGGTAATTTTTTGGGCAAAGCTCAGCACTTCCCAGCGTTGGCCAAACTGCTCTAATACATCTTTTAGCTTATCCATCGGTGTGTTCCATAACCACGGTATCGAAACAAAGACCACTCTCATTGCGAGGCAAAAAGCATTTTAAAGGCCTCTTGCCGCCTGCCCATGCATCTGCATCCACTCAATACAGTATGAAGGGGCCTTGGAAGGTTGGAATCAAACGGATGGAGTATTTGCCTCAAGATTTCGCCTCCTCTTCCCCAGTGGTCAAACGTGGTCAAAAACAGCGCCTCAGCAAAACGCCACCCCCATAGCGGAGTGGCGCGTACTTTGATTGCACAGGTTCTGTTGACGTTCCCTATTCTACTGGCTCGGAGGGAGGTGCCGTAGCTTCAACTGCTTTCTTACTCACCCGTTTGGCTTTAGGCTTAGCCTCCACCGATGCTTCGGCAAGGGGCAAATCCAACGGATCAGCCGCCTCTTCGACGGATGTTTCCTGCTGCACCAGTTTTTTAGCGACCTTTTTAGCAGGTTTCTTAGCACCGTCTTCTGCAGCCACCGAAATTTCCACCGCTTTGGCTGCTGCCTGTGCCGCTGCCAACGATTCTTTCATGGATTCGGGCAAGTCTTCTCGACCTTCATTCCAGCGCCCCATGCTTTTGTTTTTACGAATCAGGCCAATGCCCACATGCACCCGCCACTCATCCATTTTTAGCTGCTTGGAAATGATTTTGTGGATACCAATAGGAGGAATGGGCAAATAGGGCTCGTACAAAGCTTCAACGGCCATTAATTGTTCAGGAGACACCGCCAGCTTACGCTTAGGGTAATCCAGTTTGGGCAGTTTCATTTTTTGCCGAATGAGATTGATGGCAAAAAACACCACGCTGGGTTTCATGTCCAAGGCTTGCCCAATAATTTCATGCACATCGGGGTTGGGCAGAGGCAACGCTTTGCGGTATAGCAATTCCACTTTCGCCACATCTTGCGGATTGACGAGCATATTTTTTTTGGGGCCACCACGGCCACCCCCACGAGGAGGACCACCGGGACGTCCACCCGGTCTACCGCCAAAGCCGCCGGGGCGTCCACCGCGAGGAGGACCGCCAAACCCGCCACGCTGGGGAGGGGCACCATAGCCACCACCCCGAGGGGCGCCGTAACCGCCGCCTTGTTGAGGGGGACGTCCGTACCCTTGCTGTTGAGGAGGAGCACCATACCCGCCGCCTTGTTGAGGGGGGCGTCCGTACCCTTGCTGTTGAGGAGGAGCACCGTAACCGCCGCCTTGTTGAGGGGGCCGTCCGTACCCTTGCTGCTGGGGAGGACGACCATATCCGCCGCCTTGTTGAGGGGGGCGTCCGTACCCTTGCTGCTGGGGAGGGGCACCGTAACCGCCACCCTGCTGAGGAGGTTCATTCCGATCGCCATAAGCAGGCGGTTTTCCTACACCGGGCGAAGGCTTATCCTCTGGGGGTAAGGAAGGGATTTTGCCAAAGGATCCACCATCCGGGGCTGTGCCACCGCTAATCATGCCATCGGGATACAGGCAATCGGGGCAAATGACCCGTTTTGGGTTCTTGGTTTCAAAAGGTTTGCTGCATTTGGCGCAATTACTTTGGTACATCGTGGGTGTTCCCCCTCATCCTTTGTTCATTAAGCCCTGGGTTGTGGCTGTGGCTTTATAAAGCCATCCCGCGAGGCAAACAACGCACGTGGCGGCCAACAGGCTATCCAGGCTTTAAATACGTTAATGGTGTGCAATGTGGCTTGAAGTAACAAAACTGGTAAACCTTTAACCCTCAAACGGCACCCTATGGCCGAAAAAATTGTTGAAAATCAATCGATTGGGAACAATCACTATCTAAGTAATACGAGAACAGGACACCCTCTGTCCTTACAGTAAAATGATGAGCCACGGAGGGCCACCTAACGAGAATTCAAAAAAGGCTACAAATCGTCGAGCAAGGGAATCTAATCAGCAAATCAATTCGATGATCCCAAATACTTACCCCAAGAGTGGAACCATGGGAGCCAGAACACGCAAGAATTGTATCATCATAATAACAGGGCTCATAACGGTCAATACCAAACCTACTTTGCCCATTGAGGATTGGCACTTCTTCCTGAGAATTCTATTGCCAGCATCCCTTTGCTAGCCCTACAAACCCCTTGATGAAGGTATCGGCACTTGCCCTTAGACTACGTAGCCCGAGCCGTTATAACATCCTCTGGATGAGTGAGAGACCTTTCACCCCCTCCCATTGCCCACCACTAATACCGGCTGTGAGATAATCTAGCTTTCCGATCCAAAGCTTGTTTGTCAGGAAAATCATTCCCGCCATGGGTGAGTCTCTTTTTAGCATTATTGGCCCCGTCATGGTGGGGCCCTCCAGCTCCCATACAGCGGGGGCCGTTCGATTGGGCTTGTTGGCCCGTGCCCTAGCCGGCATTAGCGATGCTGCCATGCCCCAATCGGTAACCCTCTCTCTCTACAATTCCTTTGCCCACACGTATCGCGGCCATGGCACCGATAAAGGCTTACTGGGAGGCTTGTTGGGCATGGCGGTCAACGATGAGGGCATTCGTACCGCTGAAGAGAAAGCCAAGGCAGCAGGGCTGCATTACACTCTAACCCCCCGCTTTGAAGCCAACACTCACCCTGAAAACACCGTGGTGTTTGACATCATTCGGTCCGATGGCAGCCCCATGCGTTTGGCGGGAAACTCCATTGGGGGTGGCCAAGTGGCTATTACCCATTTGGACAGCTTTGACGTGAGCATTACTGGCGAAACACCAACGCTGGTGCTGGTTTACCCCGACAAACCCGGCATGATTTGGAAAGTAACAAAAGTCATCGCCGAAGTGGGCATTAACATTGCCACCTTGCAGTGTTCTCGCAACCGGCGTGGGCAAGATGCCACCATGGTCATCACCTTGGACGATCCCATTCCTGCCACGGCACTTCAGGGCTTGTATGATGTGATGGGTAAGGTTTCCCTCCTTCGCTGTTTGGATGCCCTGCCCATGGTGTAGTCGCCATAGAAGTATCAAACCCAATTTTTTATTTAGACTTTCTAGACATTTTTAGCCTTATTTTCTCGACTTTTTGGACATTCCTCATGAGCCAATTTCACACCTTTGAAGACCTATTGGCCTACTGCACCACCCATGGGTGCAGCGTGGCCCAGGCGGCCTTGCAAGAAGAAGCCGCCGAAACGGGAAAATCCACAGAGACCATACTGGCCCAAATGGAAACCGTCGTGGCCCAAATGGAACGCACCATCCAAAGCGGTATTGGCAGCGATGCCCCCAGCCTAAGCGGCCTAAGCGGGGGCGATGCCCAGCGCCTGATGGGGTATTTGGGCAACACTAAAAATGTGCTTTCGCCTTTATCCATACGCTTATTGGCCTATGGCGTGGCCACGCTGGAAGAAAACGCCCGCATGAAAACCATTGTGGCCTGCCCCACCGCCGGTGGCAGTGGCTCAGTGCCTGCGGTGCTGATTGCCCTAGAGCACGAACACGGCCTAGAGCGCACTCAAACTGTTCAAGGTCTATTGGCCGCAGGGCTGGTGGGCGAAATTGTGGCCAAGCGCATGCGATTGTCTGGCGCTGCGGCGGGTTGCCAAGCGGAAGTAGGGGTGGCCAGTGGTATGGCGGCGGCAGGCATGGTGCAAGCCTTGGATGGCACACCATTGCAAGCCATTACGGCGGCAGCCATTAGCATGCAAAACTTGATGGGCTTGGTGTGCGACCCTGTGGCAGGGCTGGTGGAAGTACCCTGTGTACTGCGCAACGGGCTGAGTGCCGTGCAAGCGGTAGGAGCCGCCACCATGGCCATGGCCAACATTATTAGCTTTGTACCCGCCGATGAAGTGGTGGACGCCATGGCGCAAGTGGGCAAGCTAATGCCCAGCCAGCTAAAGGAAACGGCGGAAGGTGGCTTGGCCATGACCCCCACGGCCCAAGCCTTTACCGACAAGCTTTATCCTAAAGCACCTTAACCCCATCGTTGCTCTATGGCTGCTTTTACTTGCTGGGCACGTACTTGTTTGTGGGCTTTTTGGATGGCGCGTTCAATAATGTCTCCATGCCCCAACCACGCTTCTAAGGCTTTGCCAAACCCACTGCGGCTTTCAATCAACTTTTTCTTCCAGTGTTTCCCCACTGTAAGCATTGCTGTGAGCCGAGGACTTTCTCCCCTTGCCCCTGCAGGTTTCATCCCCACGTTAATCACAACCTCATCGGTTTTTGCAAAGTCATCGCAATGCGCTTCCAATTCCGTTAGCAAGGCCTTCCCTTCCTTCTTTTTAAAATAGTCTTCCGGAAAGAGTTCATCAAACACCCGAAAGATGCCCACCTGCTTAAAACCAAATCGAGGCATAGCCACAGCCGGTTGAACAGCGTTAAAGCCCATGGTATCTCCCCTATTACCTCACACCCAGTTGTTTTTTGAATGACCTGAATTATACATTTTTTTTGATAGTTAAGCCACAGTGTCTTTTTTTTGTTACAGTGACCTTTAAAATGATGGCGTCGAGCCCGCTTTAGAAGAACCCGCCTTAGCGGCTGGGCGCTGGGTAATTTTGCCCAATACCTGAACCTTTACGGGCACCATAGATTGCACCGGCTGAGCATAGGTGGCCTTGGGGGCGCGCAACACCAGCGCTTTGCTCAACACACCGGAGACCCCCGTAAAGGAGTTGAGACTGTCACCACTATCAAACACGCTGGCGGTGACGTTACCAAAACGGTTGGTTTTCACGGGGTGAATCCAGGAGCCACTAAAAATGCACGGCAAATGGGGCGCTTCTGTATCAAACACGCGCAGGTGGGCATTTACATAGTAGCGATTATCGCTGGGCAGTTCGTCTGTTATCCATTGTCTGGCTTTGTCTTTAATATTCCAGCTGCGGTCGGGGCGATGGGTCTCCACATCGGCATCCACAAACACCACGCGGGCCACATCGGCATCAAACCCCAACGACTGAATGGCATCCAGCAAATACCCTAAGGTTGAGGGGGAGGGGCTGCCGGTGCGATGCACTTGTTGCATCGCTTCGTTATAGGTGGCGGTGTAGCCTTGGCGCTTTAAAGCATCCACAATAAGCCCCGGGCTCTGAATCCGCGATTCAGGATGCTGGCGCTGCAAGTGAAGGGCCAGCTCGTTGGCCACCACGGTGGACACATCGGAAAAGGCTTTACGAGAATTAAGGGGCGGCACCGGCAACACCACAATGCCACTCAGGGCTTTGTAGGTGGTTTTAATTTTCATCAGCGGGGGCTCGGCAGGGGTTGCGACGGGTTCAGTGGCTGCGGATGCAGGCGCCAATGAGGCCACCACCGCCGGATCCGGCGACATAGACGGCGTGGGTAATTCCGTCGCCCAGCCGAGGGATAAGCCCAGCGAAAAACTGGTTGCCACCCAACACACTATTGTCCAACACAACCGCTGCATCAATACGTTCTCTCTGTTTTGTTTGTGGATGACTTTTTACGGCCACACGAAACCCACGATTGTTTTAGTGTGAGGGACGCTGCATCTAAAGGCATCCTCCAATCTGTTGGTTCTTCTGCAGAGGGGCTAGTGCCTCACACGACAAGACGTATTTCTCTCATTTAAGCAAGGCGTAAACCTCAATCATTTTTTAAAGGTTACGCAATAAGCCAGTATAAAAGCCCAGCTTGATGGGGCAGTTAAAGAAAAAAGCCATTAGCACAGGGCCAACGGCTTAGAAATCCAAACAGCATTTGATCGATATAAATAAAACTAAAAAATAAGGTCTGCAACAGCCTTAGCCGAGGAGTAAAGACTCAATGGCATCGGCGGTTTGCTTACTGCGGGTAGAAGCACCACGACCGCGACGGGTGGTAATGTACTCTCGTAGGGCTTGGCGAATCAGTTCGCTGCGGGTACGTTGCTCGGTTTCGGCAATTTCGTCAACTTGTTCTAAAAATTCGTCTCTCATGGAAATTAATACTTTAGCCATCTTTCCTCTGCTCCTCCATTACGTGGGTGGTTACGGTGTGATTCTGTCCTGTTTACCAATCATTGGCTACAACAATCACTCATTTAACAAGCCTGCCCTCCAAAAGCAGACCTATTCAATGTGTTACCCGCAAAACGGGTGGTGGCTGTTCAACCAATCTTTGGCGATAAAATTCAACGCCTTTGGGGCCGTCTTTTTTATCTTCCATTGATTACTGTGCGCTTACGTTGTTTCTCTGTCTCTCTATTCTTTAAATCAAAGGGTTCTCTCTCAAAAATAGCTTCTCGACTCTTTGATAAAAAACGGGGTCTCATCAAACATTGGGGTCACCATCATCAGAAGGTGATATCCATCAGATGTTATACTTAAATAAAAACACCTCCTGCCACAAAATTGCCTGAAACCGCTGATTTGTTACAAGGCTGTAACTAAAAGGATATCGTTTGGTTTTACTGAGCCCTTCCTTGTTTCTATACTAATGGGATGAGCACTGCCCCCATCGACGTTATTCAACCCCACCCAACACTCGCCCAAAAAACGGTGGCGTTTTACACCTTGGGCTGCAAAACCAACCAGCTGGAAAGCGCGACCCTGGCCCAACAATTTACAGGGGAAGGCTGGCAGGTGGTGCCCTTCGATCACAGCGCCCAAGTGTATGTGATTAACAGCTGCACCGTTACCCAACGCAGCGATAACGAAACCCAGCGGGTCATTCGCAGGGCCAAGCTGGCCAACCCCAGCGCCCAAATTGCTGTGACGGGTTGCTATGCCCAAGTAGCGCCTGAAGAAGTGGCCGCCCAACCCGGCGTAACCCACGTGGTGGGCAATGACCTTAAAGGGCAACTCACAAAATTAGTGTTAGCAAACACGGTGAATTTAGTAGAAGAAGAGCCAGTGGCTCCCCCCCACGTGTGGGTGCAGGACATTGACAAAAGCCGCATGGTGGAAGGCGCTACCCAAGGCGGGATTGATAGAACGCGTGCCAGTTTAAAAATTCAGGATGGGTGTGATTTTCAATGCACCTACTGCATTATTTGGGAGGCCCGTGGAAAAAGCCGGAGCTTACCCGTAGCTGATTTATTGCTCAGTCTACAGCGCTTGGTTGATGAAGGCTTTACGGAAGTGGTGCTAACGGGCATTAACATTGGCCAGTACCAATGCCCCACCACCGAGGCGAATTTGGCCACCTTGTTGCGTGAGATGCTCGCTCTGCAAGGCACCTTTCGCTTACGCCTGTCGTCATTGGATCCGTATGAAGTAACGCCAGAGCTGATTGCCGTACTCAAAGAATGTGCGCGTTTTGGGGCCACCGAGGGCTCCTCTATTTGCCCGCATATTCATCTCTCAGCCCAAAGTGGTGAGGATTTTGTATTAAAGCGAATGGGGCGCCGCCACCATGCCGTGGATGTGGCCCGTGTGTGCGAAGAACTGACCCAGGCGGTTCCCAACATGGCCATTGGCAGCGATATTATTGTGGGTTTTCCAGGAGAAACCGCCGAGCGCTTTGAAGCCACCGCCGCGCTCCTCGCCAGCATCCCCATGCACTATTACCACGTGTTTAGTTATTCCAAGCGAAAAGGGACGCCCGCAGCGGGCTTTCCTGATCAAGTACCAGAACGTGAGAAAAAAGCCCGCGCCAATCGACTTAAAGCCCAATCCGACGCAGCTTGGCTGGCATACCGAGAGTCCTTTATCAATTACCCCTTAACTATGGTGGTGGAAACCGACGGCCGCAAAGGGGTAACAGAAAATTACATTCACGTGGCGCTGCCGGAAGGCTCTAGCGCTGAGGCCGGACGCCTGTTGTCCGTTCAAATAAATCGCGTTGAAACAATGACAACAATAGTTGAAGCCATTTAAGCTTTCACATCTAAGCCCTTGTCTCTTAAATAGGTAGCAATGGTTCTGCAGTCGGCTTTATTATATTTTTGATCGCCTTCATTATTTTCTAAGCAAATACGGAACTTCTGATCGTCAGTTCTAATATAAGATGGCTTATTGTCAACCGAGAAATAGTCGTATTCGCTTAACTCTGTTTCTGGGATGGGCGATGGATGGTACAAAGGATTCTCATGGCTTTTGAGTGCTGCTAAAGCCTCTTGAATCTCCTTATGTCCTTCTTCGTCGGGCAAATTACTGTCAACGCATACTCTAGCACTGGTAATAGCTCCCCAACCTAGTAGTGAAACTTTTATAGCACCAAACTGAACGGGGGGGGGCGAAATTCATGGCAACAGTCCTTGTAGGTTAGGTAAGTAAGATAATAACGTACACCCCTATAAAGCCCCCTGAACAAACCAAGGTGCTAATTTGTAACAGCGTTGTTACTTTATACGGGGCGCTATGCGCCCTCTACAAACCAAAAGCTGCGGGCTGGGCTCACGTCGGGGGCAGGGTGCGCCTGGGTGGGGTGAATAAACACGGTGGTTAACTGGTGCCCCGGCACCCGAAAATTAGCCCAGCCTTGTGGGAGCAAGTGCATCAGCAGCATGCCGCGCCCGTCTTCATCCAGCAAGCCTTCATCGGTGGTTTGATGATACAAGCCTTTGAGTAAGACCTCTGGTGTTAAGCGCCCCCAACGGTCGGTAATGGTAACCACCACCCAGCCCTGCCACGGGAATACCCTGACCGCAACGTGATCGGCCTGAGGGGTTGCCTCCAGTGGCTGATGTTTTTCGTATTTTAATTGACCTGCTGCATCCACTGGGGCGTGATACAAGGCATTGGTGAGAGCTTCTACCAAGCACGTGCGTAATTCGCTAACCGCATGGATGCCCATGTCTTGGCAGCAATCGACGACGGCATGCACTGTTTTCTCCAACGCCACACTGCCATCCACCACCCATGCCTGGGAACATTCCATAACCGCTTGGGAAGAGAAAGGGATATCCACGTCACACCTGCCGCCGGCCACAGGCCATCGCTTCTGCCAATCCGCAAGCCAAATAGGGGCCAGCATATCGGCGGTATGTAAGTAACGTGGTATACCCGAGGCTTGAAGCACCGGAATCACGCTCATGGTTTCCACGCCTCCCACCCACGCCATACGGTGGCGGTAAGGGTGACTTGCCAGTTTACTCACCCAATCGGGCAGGGTTTCCCCTAATGTTCCACCGTCCAAAAGCAAACCCATATCGATGAGGCAAACACCGTCTCCCTGCCAATCCAGTAAGGTAACCGGGTGGGATGCCTCTAACACTGTAGGGGAAATTTTCCACCAATGCGCAGGAATAACCTCTCGCCGTCCCAGCCAACAAAGCACGGGAAGAGTTGAAGGAAGCCCTCTTTCCACCGCAGGAGCAATCCCTGTGTTTACGACACACAGTGGTGCTGCTAGCGGGTTTAGTGCACCTTCCAAGGACGGCACCCACAATCTCCAAAACAATCAAAGGGGCTGGTACCCCGTATTGTAAAGGATAGTGACTCCCGCAAGGTGCTTGATACCCCCCCAAGTCCATACGATGAAGGAGAAACCGCCCAGCCAGAAGCGCGATCAACTATTCAAGCCATTGAAATTTTTGGGCCCGATAGGCCGCTTCAGTCCGGTTGGTGACGCCCAATTTTTTATACACATGGGCCAAATGGTTTTTAACCGTGGTGGGGGAAATGGACAAGGCTTGAGCAATCGCACTATTGCTGGCCCCTTTAGCCAAATGGAGCACAATTTCATGTTCTCTCGGCGTTAAATTAACAGAAGCCGGATCACCGTTTGAAGAGGGCTGCTGAAAAGGACCTGTTACTGCGTTCAAACTGCCCGTAGCTAAAGGGTCAGGTATTACTCCCCGTGGTGACCGGTTTGAATACACGCTATTGAAAACTTCTGGAGGGGGTACCAAGCTTCCTGTTTGTTTTAACTCAACCATGTGTGTAGCAGGGTCGGAGAACAAACCCGAAGTGACTGTTCGTTGATGAGCCTGAACCGCCGTTAAGAGAACGGTTATGGAGGCTGAGGCTAAAAAGTAACGGTCGGCTCCATGCTGCAATGCAGACACATGATCCACTTCCAGGTAATGACCACTGAGTACAAATACGGGTCGTACATGAGACGTATCTTGCTGGCGAATCCATTGCAACGGCGCCCAGCGGCTTTCCATGGCCGCCGCAACCCCATCAGAAGAGATATCGGCCACATTGGCTGGGGCAAAATACAGTAGGTAAGCCAACACATCGGGGCAAGCCCATGGCAAATAAGCCATCAATTCCGGCGCTGTTTTAACCCAGCGCACGGTAAAACCTTGCAACATTAGGGTGTCCTGCATACGCTGAGTATCCACCCATTCCAATCCGGAAAGAGGGATGACCTCTGGCGCTAGTAGAACAATGATTCCCATTCAAGACTCCTTGAGTGCACTATTACTTCTATCGGCACTGTATATTAGTAGATTGGTTAGCCACTTTACAGAATCAGGATCAACCCTAAGAGGAATAGTCCACAAAAGTATAGCGGTTGTTCTATTCACCCGAGCGGGGAGATTGATTACGAGTAAAGCCTGATGAAATTTGCGATTAAAAATCCCAGCCAACGTTACAATCTTATTAAACTGGATCCTCAGGGCTATTGGACCGGGTAAATATTCGGACTTTCAAACACATTCAAGCGAACGGCCTCTATCCAGCATTCATTCTTAAAGAGAATGAATCGATTAATAGTGTGGGAAACCCTACCCAAGAGTAAATAATCCAATCGTATCAAATTTATATTATGGCAGCACAGGTAACAAAGTCGATCCTTGGAGACCAAAACTTTGAGGAGGTAGGCTTTCTTTCCATAAAATAGCTTTGGAAACCCCTAAGTTTAACGTATCCCAAGGCAACACTTCGTCCTCAAGGCGGGCACGAAAACCATACCAGTCCAATGAAGGATAACGATACCCTTCACCGCGAAGCTCTTTGTCGGCCCGTTTCAGGCTTCCCAAACTGCCTCCCAACCGATAAAAACGCTCCAGTAATGGCCCCATGCGTCGGTCACCCCGACTAATAATGGCCTGAAAGGTGTCCCACTGAGTGCTGCTGGGACGAAAGTCGGCCACCTTCAGCAAGCCTTTAGTGAGTCGTTTAAAGCGCGCCTCAAGGGTGGCATTGGCCTCTCGCGGCATCCACTGAAAGGGCGTGCCGCCCTTGGGCACAAAGGAACTACACCCCAATACCAACTTTAGCTTTGGGGTTTGCTTCTTAATATCTTTTAATAACTGAATGGTGGCTTCAATATCGGCGTCGGTTTCATCGGGAAGGCCCACCATGCCGTAAAACTTAAGCCCCGGCAGCCCTGCAGCGGCCATCACATCCATGGCCTTAAAAATCGTCTCTTGCTTTAGGTTTTTATTAATCCGCCGGCGAAGATTTTCAGAGCCTGACTCAATAGCCACCGTAAGCTGCTTTTGGCCACCCCGCATAAACGTTGTAACCATTCGTTCTGTAATACCGTCCACCCGCAAAGCGGCGCTATTCATTCGCAAGTTGGGGTTGTGATCCATGCGCTGATGAAGCCCCTCGCAAATGGCCTCAAACTCCGGGTGATCCGCAATCAATGCACCCAGCAAGCCGAGCTTATCGGTATGTTTTAGGCCTCTGTCCATTTCGGAGAGTAATACATCGGCATTGGTACCGCGGGCAGGCAACATGGCATAACTGGCCATGCAAAACCGGCAGCGATGGCTGCAGCCCCGCATGATTTCAATGAGATACGTGCTGCTAAAAATGGTATTGCTGGTCAAAATAGGGCTGGTGGCCACCGTATTCGCCATGGTCTCGGCGCTCAGGCGGCGTTTTTCCACCACAGCGGGAATACCCTCAAATCGTGGGGTTATAGATGCAATAGGACCGTCATCGGCTTGGTAAACAACCTCATACAGGCTAGGTACATAGCAACCCGCCACCGTGGTAGCAATATGGCGAAGCGTCTCTTCTCGAGTCAGGCCCTTGTGGCGTATCGTCTTTAGGGTATCGATAAGTTCTTCCAGCATCTCTTCCCCTTCCCCCAGCAGATAAAAATCCACAAAGGGGGCAAAAGGTTCGGGGTTGGTCATGGCCACAGGGCCGCCAGCAAAGACTAAAGGGGTCACGTCGTCGCGCTGAGACTGGAACAGCGGCACTCCCAGCGTTTCCAGCGACCGTAAAAATTCCACAATGTCCAGTTCAAAGGCCAGCGAAAAACCAAGCAGCTCGTAGGGTTTGCCCTTGTGACGGTCCAGCGTATCGGTGGTAATTCGTGCCACATCCACGTCACGCCGCATATCCAACTGCTTAAACAGGGTAAGATATCCCAAACTACTAGCGCTAATGGTATATTCCGCAGGATAACACCAACCGACCCTGACGGCGTCCACATCGGGCGCCACCGGAACATACAAAAGGGTTTCGCCTTCAAAGGGCATAGGAGTAGCCACAATGGCCTTAGACTCTCGAAAATTAGACTCTCGAAAACCCGATTTTTTAGAACCTGAGGGGCGTTTAGACATAAAAATTCCGTTAGTTACAAAGGGCAATCTGTATGATTGAGGATACTTTAATTGAAATAAGCTTTTACAAAGTAGAAAGGTAGATAAGATGTTTTCACTTCATTTTAAAACTGTTAATTCTTATACGCCTTATTTTAAGGTGCGACTCGTCGGGGAGACTCAGAACCTACTTCGAGTTCATTTTGGCACATTATTACAATTGCCTCATATTGATTTAAAGAAGCTTGAAAAGGGCGATCGTGACGAGGAACAACGATTCTTACTGGGCCTGCAAAACTATGGAGCCGTCGATTTGGCTACCAATACAAAAATAAGTACCCTTTTTTGTAATAATTTAGCTAGAAAACTTTTTAATTATCCAATTAACCTTTTAAAAACGCTTACTTTTCAAAAATATTTTAACAATACAACCGATTTAAACCATGAAAGCCAACGGGGCTATATTGACACCTTTACAAGTAAGGCACTTATTCCGTTAGAGCAGGAAGACTTAGGGGACGCAAACCGCTATAAGAACAAAGCCGGATGGCATTATTTAGACAAGGTGTGGTTATTTGGAAAAGATACCAATATTTTTCCACCCAATAAAACAGGACGAAATAAACCATTACCAGAGCAGATAAACGACTCCTTTGATGCTTTTACTCAAATAAAAGAGTCTCTGTTACAAGTGTTTAGTAAAGCCTACGGTACGCATGCAAAAAATTTAAGAGACGTATTTAATCATCATCGCTCCTTTACTAGTGATCACCTTCGATTTCTTTATTACCCCACCTACAATGAGAAAAAGCTCAGTACCTCTTCAAGCACAATGTTCTATCGACATCTAGAGCATACCGATCGGTTTTCTTTTCTTACCCTACTCCCTGCTTCCAATGTGGCTGGCCTAGAGTTTCAACATCGCAATGAATGGAAACGGGCTCCCGAGTTAAAGGATGATCATGTATTGGTAATGACTGGAAAACAGTTAGAAATTATGTCTGGTGGCCAATTTAAAGCCTGTCCTCATCGAGTTACAGGGACTAAGGAAGAAATGCAAACCAGGCGATTTTCTACAGCCTTCTTTATTCGTCCCAATATCACTAAAAAATGGTCTAACTTTACAAATGGACAGCCTATCCAATTCGAAAGCAAACCTGTTCCCCCCCCTGGCTGGTATGGCTTATTACAAAATAACCCCAATGCAACCCAAGCAGATTATGATGACTTAATCCTCAAAAAAGAAACCGAATATAAAATAATGACTAGTACATTGGCGACGTAAACGGCTGAGGCGCTACCGTGTTGCGGCTGCTACGGTACGACACCTTGGGAACTGGCAGCACACCATAAATTACGCGATTTTTACCTTGATGCTTGGCCTCGTACAAGGCAGCGTCGGCCTGACCTACTAAATCTTCGGGGCGGGTATGGGCTTTGGGGTCAAACTGGGCCACGCCAATGCTTACCGTAACAGTTTGGGGATTGTCCGGCAGGCAAAACACATGGCGTTCAATCAACACCCGCACACGCTCCATCAGTTCCGCTGCTTCCATCTGACGGGTTTCCGTCAAAATCAGGGCAAACTCTTCACCGCCATAGCGGGCAGGGATATCGCTATCGCGCAAGTTATGGGCCACCAGTGCGGCCAGCTCTTTGAGGATTCGATCGCCCACGGGGTGACCATAGGTATCGTTAATTTTTTTAAAGTTGTCTACGTCAAACAAGGCCAAACACAGGGCCGAGTGGTGACGGCGGGCGCGAGACCATTCTCCCTGCAACTGCAAATTAAACAAACGACGATTGATCAATCCCGTTAAGGCATCAGTGGTGGCCATGGACTGCAAACGCGTGACTTGCGTGGATGACGACTGCATGAGGCCTGCTACTTGGCGAGCCATGGTGGCCCACAAAACAATGACAGGCAGCATAGCCCAGCCCACCATGGCCGTAGGCGAACCTGCACTGGATAAAAATACTGAAGAAGACGTAACGCCAAAAGGAGTCGTTCCCAAGAGGCCCATACCTGCCAGCATCAGCGCCGCAAAGGCCATCAGGCCCGCTGCCAATAAAGACAAAGCCGGGCGTGCCAAAAAAGCCGCAGAAAACACAGGCACACTCATAAGCAACCAGGCTGAAAGGGTTCCGGCACACAGAGCTTGAAGCCCCACCGATAAAAACGTACCCGCCAACAATAAGGTTAATACAGGCTTTAACGCCGATGCTGCATCCTCTTCACTGCTACCAGCCGACGCTGCCGTCATCTTAGGCATCATCCAGCTAACAGCCTGGGTTAAACCCAACAGCCCCAACCCTAACACCGACCGAAACGCCAACAACACCCATGCCCACTGAGACACCATCGTGGAAGCACCTGAAATCGTGATGGCATCCAACGCGGCCAGTAGCAACATGGCGACTCCTAACCCGTGGTGCAGCCGCAACACCTTGTGGCAATGATTTGTTAGCATACCTTCACCCTAACCGAGACTCCGATATCATAGATGTATTGCTAGCCTACCACGAGGCAACCCCTACCACTCGCCCCCGCAACGCTTTGTAACAAAATATCGGCAAAGGCGGGCTAGGTTTGGGGACCGGGGGCGGTGGTTTGAGCTTTTTTAATGGCTTCCAAACGGTGAAGGGCTTCCAAGCCGATGCTGGAGGAGACATCCAGTTGCTTGGTGTGGGTGTAGGCGTCCGTGGCGTCTTCAAAGCGATGTTGATTTTCGTAGAGGGTGGCGAGGTTAAACCAGCTACGCTGATGGCTTGGATCCATCTTCAGGGCCTGGCGATAGGCATCCTCGGCCTCTTGGGTACGTTTAAGCTTTTGATAAATAGCGCCTTGGTTAAACCAGTATTGGGCTTCGCCGGGGGCTAAGGTGGTGAGGGTTTTGAGAGTGGCAATGGCTTCTTGGGATTTACCCGCCAGGGATTGGGTGGTGGCCAAGCCATTAAGGCTGTTGAGGTGGTTGGGGTTAAGGGCCAAGGCTTTGTTGAATGCAAGGATGGCTGGGTTGTAGCGTTTGAGGGTCAGTAAGGCAAAGCCTTCGTTGCTAAAGGCTTCCGCCATCAGGGGGTCTAGCTTTTCTGCGTGGTGAAAAAGAGTGAGGGCATGGGCCAGCAAATCTTCTTGCCCGCGGGCATTGCCGCGATCGTTTTGGCCTTGAGCCAGCTGAAAGTGGTACACCCCTTGGTTGTAGGCTTCCACAGCGGTGGTGGGTAGCTCTACCTTAGGCTTGGCACCAGCAATACCGGTGAATAAAACCAGCAAAGCACACGTAACAAAAACCGATTTTTTAGAAAACAACCACACCATAAAGGCGCTCCTTAAAACAGAAAGCGCCTTCAGTATACACAGCTTTTTTAAGGAAGTCGCTTCTGCAGAGTATCTTTTTCTAACCTTTGTAAGGCTGAAATTTCATTTTCAGAGGTAACATCCACTTGACCATCGTATATTTTTTTTGTTTTACCTGCAATGCAGGGGAAAAAGCCCGTCCCTCTTTCAACAAAAGCATCATGTTCTGGCTTAACAGAAATATAGACATCTACCCCCCCCAGCTTCATTTTCTATAGTTTTATATTTCGCACCTCTAAGGCGTTCACAGAGTTCTTTTTCAACCAACCTTGCTCGTTCTTTATCAGTATCATCAATTTTGTAGGTACTGGAAAATAGAATCGGATTAATCATGGGTAATAAACTCCTCAATGAAGTGCATGCAAACATTATTGATGGGGCCTTGCAATGAACCCATCTGTTTATTAAAAGCAGCTAAAACCAAAGCGATGCTAGCAAAATAGATTTATTTATATTTATTTACAAAGAAGCTCTGCGTCTAAGCCACATCCTGCCACACGGCTGGGTTGTTCAGCACGTCTCGGCGCAGCTCACCTTCACTGGCGGCCACAATGGCGGCAACGGTGACGCTGCTAATCACATTCACCACAGTGCGGCACATATCCAACACGCGATCAATGGACCACAACAACGCCATCCCCCCAGCAAATTTGGCCAGGGTAAAGCCATCACCCAGGCTGCCTAAAATCAGACTCATGGTAATCAGGCCCGCACTGGGCACAGCCGCTGCTGCTACCGAAGCAATGATGGAGAGCACGATAATCATCACCACCATCCACGGCTCAATGGCAATTTGGTAGGCCTGCAATAAAAACATGACGGCCACCACCTGAAACATGGTGGTAGCGGTTTTGTTAATACTGGCCCCCGTGGGCAACACAAAACTGCCCACCCGGTTACTAATACCGGCGCGCAGTTCGCAATTGGCAATGGTAATGGGCAAAGTGGCGCTACTGCTGGCCGTTCCAAAGGCCACCAACATGGCTTCCGAAATGGCTCGATACAGATGGATGGCATCCACGCGGCCAAACACCTGCAAAAATACTGGGAAGACAATGACTATTTGAATGAGTAAGCCGGTAATAATGACGCCTGCAAAGGGTAGCAGCCTCACAAAGGCATCGGTGCCACTGGTAGCCACTGTAAAAAAGGTGAGGGCAAAGACACCGGGAACGGCCATCATCATCACCCAGTCCGTCAGCTTCATGGTGGCGGTAAACAGGGATTCAAAAAAGGCAATGAGGGGCTTGCCCGCGGGCCCAATAAAACTAAGAGCAAAACCCAAGGCCAGCGTGTACACAATGGCAGGCACCAAGTTGTTACCACTCAAGGCTTCCAGAGGATTGATGGGAATCATTTCCAGCACCAATTGGCTAATGGGCTTGGGGGCCACGTTTAAATCTTCGGCGGTTAACTGGGTTTGCTGATGATTGAGACTGACGGATTGGGTCAAAATTTCGGTGCTCGCAATATGTTCGTGCATGCCTTTGCCGGGCTGAACCACCCATGCTAAGCCAGCCCCAATGGCAGCGGCAATCAACATAAAAGTGACAAACAGGGCAAACACTTTACCGCCCATTCGCCCTAATTGACGGGTATCTTTTAGCGACGACACCCCAACAATCAGTGAACTCACCACCAGCGGAATCACAATCATGGTAATGAGGCGAATGAAGACCTCCCCTGAAAACTCGAAGAACTGAAGCATAAACAGGCCACGGGGGTCTTCTACCCAATGGCGGTTGTAAAACAAGCTACCCAAAGTAAAACCCAGCACAATGGCAATAAGAATTTGCCAATGGCGCTTAACACCAAAGAAAACAGCCATGAGTAGTTTAATGAAAAAATTCATACGTCAGTCCCAATGATTGAAC
This sequence comes from Vampirovibrionales bacterium, assembly GCA_029866025.1. GTDB lineage: Bacteria > Cyanobacteriota > Vampirovibrionia > Vampirovibrionales > Vampirovibrionaceae > JARXAD01. The sequence goes on from JARXAD010000012.1 coordinate 124,910, forward strand.
AGGACCCCAGTATACCAGTATTTGCAAAACCGATTCGGCTTTTGAGGGTTGTGTTTTGAGTGCTGGGTAAAAATCAGCCTGTCCCCTCCTTCGGGGGATGACCTTCTGGCCTGTCTTCGCTAAGGTTACAGTCTGGCTTATCGATACTTTAAATGTGTTGGAAATACACTTTTTAAAAGGTTCTTTTCCATGGTTCCACTGACCCGTGTTGCTGATTTTACGTTTTTAGACGACCACTTGCGTCGGTTTGTGGTGCCTCAGCAGTATGAGGACTATACCCCTACCGACCACGACACGTGGCGACGCATTATGAGCTTATTGCACCCCATTTGGCTGGAGTGCGCCCACTCCGACTTTTTAGCCGGGCTAGAACAAACCGGCATTTCGCTGGATGCGATTCCCCACATTGAAGCCATTGATACGTGTTTGCAAACGGTGGGTTGGCATGCCGTAACAGTGGATGGCTATGTGCCCCCTGAAGTGTTTATGGGCCTGCAAGTGCGGCAAATCATTCCCATTGCGCGAGACATACGCTGCCCGCAGCATTTGGAATACACCCCTGCCCCCGACATTGTGCACGAAGCCGCCGCCCATGTGCCCATGCTCATTAACCCAGACTACAGCCGTATTGTGCAGCGTTTTGGGGATTTATCCCTGCGGGCTGGCTTTAACGACTACGATCAAGAAGTGTACGAGGCCGTTCGAGTCCTGTCTGATATTAAAGAAGACCGGAACGCGACGCCTGGCGACATTGCCGCGGCGGAAGCCAAATTAATGGCCGTCACCCAAGATTCCAGACACAGCACCGAGCCCAGCAGCAACGGGAAAATGCTCACGCGCTTGTACTGGTGGACCATTGAATATGGGTTGGTGGGAGAAGACTTTGATGATCTAAAAATCTACGGCGCAGGGTTACTCTCTTCCGTTAGCGAAAGTGCCAACGCCCTGCGCGGCCCCGAAAACGGCGGCCCCGAACTGGTGCCGCTGGATGCATCAGCCTTTCATTTGGATTTCGACATTACTCGTCCTCAGCCCCAGTTATTTGTGGCCCCGTGTTTTGAGGCTATTAATGACCTACTGACGGAGTTTGAGCAGCAGTATTTGTAACTAATCACTAAGACTTTTACTTTTGCCAAAGGGCCAGCCCCTCCGCATTCCGGAACTGTCAACCGTGTTAAACGTTGGGGCCTTGCGGCCAATACGTAGGGGGCACCTGCCCCCTACAACCCCCGCCGGGGGGTTCCGAATCCCCCCGGACCCCTATCGGTACCCAAGCTGCGCTTGGAAGGCTTCGCTCATTTCGGTAGTTTAAAAGATAAAGGATTGATCCTGTGGGTAAGGGTTGAGGCGGGCCCCTCAACAAAGAAACTATGTAAAAACAAACCCGCGTAGCTTGGCGCTACGGCTTCGAGGATTCACGGCCTGCTCGGCATCGGTGGCCACCAACGGTTTTTTGGTGAGGCGGCGGCCCAGTCCGTCCCGCTCCCAATCGTGGAACGCATGTTTCACCAGCCGATCTTCCAGCGAATGAAAACTAATAAACGTGGCCACACTCCCAGAAGCCATGATGGTTGGCAACGCCGCTAGCACGCGCTCCAGCTGGCCCAGTTCGTCGTTTACGGCAATGCGCAACGCCTGAAACACCCGCGTGGCAGGATGAATCCGCCAGCGCTCACCGCTGCTTTTTTTAGCCGCAAAGTGCTGAATACAATCGGCTAGCTGTTTTGTGGTGGCAAAAGGCGTCTTTTGACGTTCCTCCACCAATCGTTTGGCAATGGCGCGCGAATGCCGTTCTTCACCGTAGGTAAAAAACCAGTCGGCTAACTGGGCCTCACTAGCAATGGCCAACAGCTCGGCTGCCGATTGCCCAACGGTCGTGTCCATGCGCATGTCCAAGGGAGCATCGGCCTTAAAGGAAAACCCCCGCTCGCCTTCATCCAACTGCATGGACGACACGCCTAAATCGGCGAGCAGCCCACCCGTGATTTTTTCAGTGCCCAACACCGTCGCCACCTCATCAAAGGCGCTATGCACCAACCGGTGGGTCGCATCCAAGTACGACTCTAATCGCGGCGTGGCAATGGCTAAGGCGTTTTCGTCGCGATCTAAACCAAGATAAAAACCGCCACCACTCAGGGCGTTCAGCATGGCCTCACTGTGGCCACCCGCTCCCACGGTGCAATCCACAAACCGTAATGGTTTCCGCTCATCGCTAATATCGAGCAGCGACAGCACTTCGGATAACATCACCGGAATGTGTGGGGCAGCAATGCCTTCGTCCGTAAGAGATTTAGACCGGTTTGCGGAAGGCATGGTGGGTTACCAAGGTGGGGTCAGACGCATTGGGGATTTTAACAACAGGGGCTTGAACTGGCGCTTGGACAGGGCGCCCCAAGGCAACACCTTTGCGCAAGTGCTGGGTGGCCATGTGGAACTTGCCCATGTACGTCAAAATATCGTGATGGGTATTCAGCACCGCAATATCCGCAGGGTTTGGCCCTACATTTGAGGGCTGATTAGATAAAGCCCCTTTGGGGCCGCCGCGCATGGCAGAAACGACGTCGCTAAAGGTGTAGGGGGCTACCATGGCCAGTTGTTCGGCGGCTTGCTTGTAATGGAATCCCACGGGCAAATCGTAAAGAACTTTAATGGTTTCCAAATCCCGATTAGACAGCTGAGTAACCCCGTATTGGTGGGGCACGTACATCATGTCGCCCGCGCCATCGCTGTGGCCAATAATGCCCAGGGCGTGGCCAATTTCGTGCAAAATGGTGTGTTGCACTTCCCCAATGTCGTTATAGCCCGCGTGAATCACGCCATCGCTAATGCCAATGCTAATTTCGGCGGAATACAGGAATGATTTATCGTTGACGATATATTCACAGTGGCCCAATGAATTGCGATCCACCCGCCGCCAGTTGATGTCGATTTGGGATTCTTGCAATGACGGCACAATGCGGTAACTAAACTTACCGCCCGTGGCTTGGGCCCAGGTGGAAAAGGCATTCAAACACATCTGCCGATAAGCATCCGACTGCTGCTGCTTATTGCGCTCGTACCAAGTAAAGGGGGCCACGTACACGCGCAAGGGCATGGCCGATTCGGGCCAGCGCACCGTGCGGTCATCTTTTAAGCAGGCGTGTAGGTAGGTGGTTTCCATGCATTTATTATCGACCAAACTTGCTAAATTTTTCGTCGGTGGCTATTTTTTGACCGATCTCTCATTTTTTATTCTGCCGAGGGGCTAGCCCCTCAGCGCTCCCCACACAAGGACTGCGTCCCTTGTGTATCCCGCAAACAGATCTTGATGACTTCCTTCTGTGAGATTGCGGGTGTCGCCTTGCAGCGGCTGCGCGTTGCTTGCCCGCTGAGAGGCGTTGTTGGGTTAATGCTAGCGCATTTTAAACCCAACAACCCACCCTTACCCACAGGATTGTTGTTTCAAGAGGAAATCGTACTGAAAGCTAAAAAATTAGCCTAAAATTACACGTTGAATCTAAAGTACACCACGTCGCCGTCTTGCATTAGGTACTCCTTGCCTTCTAGGCAAGTCAGCCCCTTTTCTTTGCTGCCTTTTTCGCCGTTGTTCTCCAAATAGTCGTTCAGCTTGGTCACTTCGGCGCGAATAAAGCCTTTTTCAAAGTCTGTGTGGATAATACCGGCGCAATTGGGGGCGGTAAAGCCACGGTTAAAAGGCCACGCGCGCACTTCTTTGACACCCGCCGTAAAATAGGTCCATAGGCCCAGGGTGTCGTAGGCGGCCCGAATCAGCCCATTGATGCCGGATTCTTGCACGCCAAGGCTTTGGAGATAATCCAACTTGTCTTCGGCAGGCAGGGTAGTCAGTTCGGCTTCAATTTGGGCGCAAATGGCTACCAAACCCACGCCTTCGGCCTTGGCACGTTCGCTTAGGGCCTTGTAATGCGGATTACTCATGGGGTCGGCCAGCTCGTGCTCCGCTACGTTGGCTGCATAGATCAGGGGTTTGGCTGTGAGAAGCTGAGCCTGACGCAACAGCGCCCGATCATCTTCGCTGTAATCAGCCAAATTCAACCATTGGCCGCTTTCAATAATGGGGTACACCCGCTGAAAGAGGTCGAGCCACAGGGTGGCTTCTTTATCGCCGCCAGACTTGCTTTGTTTCTTCAGCTTATCAATGCGTTTGTCCAGCGATCCAATATCAGCAAGGCAGAGTTCCAGCACAATGGTGTCAATATCTCGGCTGGGGGCCACGCTGCCTTCCACGTGGGTAATGTCGTCATCTTCAAAGCAGCGAACCACCTGCACAATGGCGTCTACTTCGCGAATGGTGGCCAAAAACTGGTTGCCCAAGCCTTCGCCTTTGCTGGCACCCCGCACGAGACCGGCAATGTCCACAAATTCAAACACGGCGGGGGTCACTTTTTCTACTTTGCCGTGCTGACTAATCAACAACTGGGTGAGGGCATCTAGGCGAGAGTCCGGTACTTTGACGATACCCACGTTAGGCTCAATGGTGCAAAAAGGGTAATTCGCGCTTTCGGCCTGATATGATGACGTGAGGGCATTAAATAACGTGGATTTGCCCACGTTGGGGAGGCCCACAATTCCGGCTTTTAACATAATCAAATCTCTTTTATGCTGAAACAATGAACCGATAGTTTATTAACAATAATGCAGACGGGACCACCAAGCCAGAAAAACGGAATAAGCAGGCTTTGCCTGTGTGTGGATGGTAGAATGATTGGATGACAAACTCAATGACAAACGAACCCCATGGCCTCACGTCTCTGTCCGAGCCGTTGTCGCCGTACCTTTCGTCCATAGTGCCCTTGCACGAGTGGCCTGACACACATCAAGCCGGTTGGTTTGTGGGCTTGGATTTGGCCCCCAACGAAGGGCTAGAAACCGGCTGGGTGGTCATGGATCGTCAGCGCCGCATTTTGCAGGCCGACAAAGTGATTACTGATGCACAGATTTTGAATCAATTGGCCTCACTCGGCCCACCGGAACAAACCGTTGTTGCCATTGATGCCCCCAAGTCCTTGTCATTGGATACGCGCTGGCAGCAAGAACGTATTCGCCTCTACCCTTTTCAAATGGATTCCGACACCGGATTGGATGCATCTGGGAACGCTAAAGTCATTGACCGTTGTGCAGAACGGGTGTGGTGGTTGGCCGATACCTTGGCAGAGCGTGGTTATACTTCCATTGTGTACCTCAATGCCGTGGCCAAGTTCCGTTTGGGCCTGCGCACACCGTATCGTACCCGTACACCTCAAGGATGTCGGGCCCTTCAGGCCACCCTTCGGGAAAAACTAGGCCTACACAACATGCCCACCACCATGGTGGCCAGCGCCGTGCTGGATGGCATGGTGGCTGCGTATATGGCGTGGTTGGTGGGCACCCACCACACCGATGCCGTTCAGCTTTACTATGATGAGGCCAAACGCTTTATGGCCGAGCCCAAGGAAGAACACTAAAGGGTTCTGTGGTCTACTCATTTTATTGAACTGTCTCTCTAGAAAGCCAATGACTCATGCTCTCCGCTGCTGATTACCCTTTTGATCTTCCCTTTGCCAAGCCATTGGACATCACCTCTCGCGATGCCCTAACGGAAGGCCTGTCCACCATTGTGGACATCAACATCAACTTGGGCCAAAACAAAGATGCCGATTTTCTCGATCACGGTGCTGACGCTCTGTTACCCTTTGTCAGCTCCGTCAATGTGCCCTGTGGTGTCCACGATGGCCACCCCCTAACCATTGACAAAGCCCTGAGCAAAATTAAAACCAATCAGTGTGCCTTGGGAGCCCAAATAGGCTTGCCCCCCGGCGTTGCCTTTGACTCTCTTTCCGAAGACGAGCTCATGATTTGGGTGCGTTTGCAGTTGGGGGCCCTGAACGGCTTAGCCCAAGGTCATGACTTGGAAATTGCCCATATTCGCCCTCACGGTGCTTTGTACGATGCCTTTTTTACCAGCCCCACCGCCCTGATGCCTTTGGCCAAAGTACTCTTAACCATCAATCCGTGGCTTATTTTGGTAGGCCCTGCCTGCGAAGGGCTGCAAGCCATTCAGCAAGCAACCGGCTTACGTGTGGCGGGTGAAATTCATATTGGTTGCCGCTATACCGATGCAGGACGACCTTTAAACCAAGCCAACGAAATCCCCATGGTCTTTAAAACCACGCTGGAGCAAGTGCACCAACTCATTCGAGAAAAAGCCCTGACCAGCACCACCGGCAAGCGCCTACCCATGACGTATCACTCCTTGCACCTCACACCGGGTACAGATCAGGTTCTGGACGTAGCCCGCAGCTTGGCCCAACGTATTCAACGACCGGTGCCTTTGCCCCTGACCTTAGCCACGTCATCCGGTTGGGTATAACCAAAACCATGAGCTCTACCGTAGACAACACAACTGCTTCCGGTGCCACGCCAGCCTTGTGGCTAGTGTTGGCCACCACTGCCAGTGGACTTTCCATTGTGCTGGATACCTTTCGCCATGTGGGGATCCCCTGCCTACAAGGGTTAGCCCTCAATGACCTTCCGCAATGGCTGGCGCTAGCTGCCCAATCCAAACAACCCACTGTCATCATGCCCGATTGGTTGGGTTCCACTAACGAGCATCCCTTTGATACTGAACGCATTTTAGAATGGCAAACCCAATACCCCCAACTCACTTTGTTGCTATTGGATGCACCTGCCGATATCCGCTTACAACGCCTGCAAGGAGCGGACGTTTCTCCCCTTCAGTTACCCATCCCTTCTCTGGAAGCCTTACAGACCGAATCCGAGGCTTTAAAACCCTATCGTCAGTTAAAAAGTAGTTGGCAAGGGGCTAGGTTTTACAGCATCCAAAGCCACACCTTAACGGAAGCCGAATTGGTGCTGAAGCTGGCTCATTTAGCGGGCGTTTCGGTACCGGACTCTCCGTTAACAGTAACAGTGGAAACCTTTGGCTTTAAACACGGAGCGCCCACCCAGGCCGACTGCGTGTTTGACATGCGATTTTTACCCAATCCCTATTACGACCCCAGCATGCGACCCCTCAGCGGCTTAGACAAACCCGTTCAAGAGTTTTTGTATGCACAGGATGCATATCATGACTTTTTAACCCCTTGGCTAGCCAGCATGAAAGCCCTCACTCAAGCGTATTACAATCAAGGCAAGCGCCAACTAACACTAGCCGTGGGCTGTACTGGTGGCCAACACCGTTCCGTTTGTTTGGCCAAAGCCTTGGCCGACCATTTATCGCAAGCCTTCCCTCAGAGCGACGTTCGTTTGCACCATCGTGACGCTCGTCACTGGCCCCAAGAAGCGCAACGTTCACTCGCACTCTCTATACCCACCCCATTACCCGCTTAACCATAAAGATTTTATCCATGCCCCCTTTTGAACGCTCGGCTTCCAATCCCTTGCTCTCTTTGTTATTCCCCGGTTTGGCCATTAAGCGTTGGCTCATCATTGTGGCTGTGGGTGGTTTGTTGGTGCTACTGGGTGGGGCTTTGTTGCTAAATCTTCAACCCATTTCCGCCTTGGTACGCATCATGCAATCTGTGGCACTCATGATGCCGTCTTACTTAAGCGGCAGTTTAGCCATTGGCCTGGGTATTGCCCTGGTGTACATGGGCGGCAAAAAAGCGTCGCGTACGGTCATGGGCGCCGCGGGGGCCAGTGATAAATCCTTGCTGACCGAGCTGGTCCGGAGTCGGCGGTTATCGCTAGGGCCTAAAATTGTAGCCATTGGAGGTGGCACCGGGTTATCCACCCTATTGCGCGGCTTAAAGCACTACACCACCAATATTACCGCCATTGTTACCGTGGGCGATGATGGGGGTAGCTCTGGCCGCTTGCGGAAAGACCACGGCATTATTCCGCCAGGAGATATCCGTAACTGCATTGCCGCCCTGGCCGATGAAGAACAGCTCATTACCGAACTGTTTCAATACCGCTTTAACACCGGCGAAGGCCTGGAAGGCCACAGCTTTGGCAATCTGTTTTTAACGGCCATGTGCCACGTAACGGGGGATATGCTGTCCGCTATTCGGGCGTCTTCAGCCGTTCTCAATATCAGTGGGCGCGTGCTCCCGTCTACCCTGGAATCTATTGCACTATCGGCTGAATTAACGGATGGCAGCACGGTGAATGGCGAATCCAATATTCCCGATGCATGCAAAGAAAATCGCTTGGGCATTAAGCGGCTCATGTCACTGCCAGCCGATGCCAAGCCCTTGCCGGATGCCATTACCGCCATTGAAGAGGCGGATCTAATTTTACTGGGGCCGGGTAGCCTGTATACCAGCGTCATACCCAACCTATTGATTGGCCCCATTAAAGAGGCCATTACCAAACGCGCCGTGCCCAAGGTGTACATTGCCAACGCCATGACCCAACCTGGTGAAACCGATGGCTTTAGTGTGTCGGATCACGTGAGGGCCATATTGGAGCATGCTGGTGAAACCAAAGCAGGCCTGCATAGCGTGGTGAGTACGGTGTTTGCCAATCGAGGTATCCCGTCTCCCTTGGCGTCTCGGTATCGCGAAGCGGGCTATGAAGAAGTGCGGGTAGACCGAGACGAATGTGACGCCTTGGGTGTGGCCGTGGTAGAAGCCCAATTGATTAACCCCCATGCTCATAAAATCATTCGCCACGATTCTCGGCGCTTGGCAAGGTTTTTATTCCACTGGTTCCGAGCCCAGTCCACGCCGTCGGAGACTAACGTCACCTCTTCTGAGGAAGACCCGACCCCACCACGCCCCAAGCTGACGGTGATTTCTGGAAAAGCCTCTTCCTAGATGGCTGACATGTCGCCCGATTCCATCGACTGGCTAGAGACGGTGGATTCCACCAACGAAGAAGCCAAACGTAGGTTGGCAGGATGGTATCATTCCCCTTTAGAGAACCAGCGTTGCCGGGTGATTGCCGCCCACCAGCAAACCGCCGGCAAAGGCACGCAGGGGCGACAGTGGGTCTCCAACAATCGAGACAATCTTTACTGCTCGTGGGTGCATCGGGCGAGTGATGGTTTAACCATCCCCACCACAACAGACTTTACCCGTGTGGCAGCGGTGGCGGTGGCCAGTGTGCTGCGCGAACACTACCAGCTTCCTGTGTGTATCAAACCCATCAATGATCTGTATGCCCCGCTGCCCAACACCCCGCACTGTTACGGAAAACTGGGCGGTATTTTGGTGGAAAGCGTGGTGCAAGGCGGCGAAATTTCAGGACTTATTACGGGTTTGGGCTTAAATGTCATGCCAGTATCGGATCCAAGCGGGGTGTTAACCACTCCCGCCGTCAGCGTGTCGGAGCTATTGCCTCCAGGCGGCATTTTGCCAACCAAAGAAGAATTGATTATTGCCATCACCGATGCTTTGGAGCCCTTGTACCAACGCCTATTTTCAGGCCACCCAGTGCCGCTGGAGCCATTACTGATCGCGTATCAATTACCCAAATGTTTGGACTAACCTTATTGCATCGAACCCACTAGACAATTAAAGGGATTGAGGGGGTTTTGAATCAGAGATAACGTCGATACTCACTTAATCTCAAGGGTCATTTCATGCGTTTGATTTCTGTTGCAATGCCACCTTTACGCCCAGCGAGTTCTCCTCATCCTCCTCGGGTGGGTTTTGGGGCCGATCTTGACGATCTCGATAAAATTGCCCAAGGGGTACCCGGTAAAAGACTGCCTGGAATTTTGTATGAGGCAGGTGTTATTAACGATGATCAGCTAAAAGAAGCGACAGACAATAATAGGCTTGCACAGGAGACTCGAGAGGATGAAAGAGAGCGACGGGAGAAGGAAAAAGAAGAAACCAAGTGGAAGTGATTCATTGAGTCGGCAAGTTGGAGGCAATTGGGTTGCTTCACGAGTTTTGTTTGGGTACCATCGTATTGCTTTTTATTGATTAGTTTTAGGTTGGTTTTCTTGTTGGGTCCGTAATCATACTGTTTGAAAGGGATTTGTTATGTTTTCTGCCATTACTGCGTTGCGTTTTTCCGGCCTGTCAGCTACGCCTGCGGCTCAAACGCCTATTCGTTTTTCCGCCACCAACGACCGCTTTACCTCCGTGCGCTTTGGTGAAGAAGATAAAGTCGTAATGTCTAAAGAAGCTGCTGATGAAGATACTAAGAAGAAGAAGGAGGAGGAGGAGAGGCAGGATGAGAAGGATTATCAAAACAGCATAGAAGAGCGGAGACAAGCCTTAAGGCACCAAGAAGATGATGCGTAGCTACTAGGTAAACACCTCCATATAGTTATAAATTTTTCAGCCTTAGGCAATTGGTTTCTTACTATCAAAACAATTGCTGGCTTATTTGTTGTGGATTCAAAAATAATTGAAGGGGCTAAACCAAAAACGGTATTAGCCCTTTAGCTTTGAATCAAGGATCTTTACAATATAAAGTAGCCCTTGGGCTATGCGTCCACAAACTCGGGCTCTATTTTGTTGGGAATAATCCCCATATCGGCCCCCATGGCCAGCATCAGGCGCACGGCACGTTTCACCTCGGCCCCGGCTTGAATGGTGTGGTGATTGACGTACATGCCCACAAACTGGTCGGCCTGGGCGGTGGTCAATCCACGAGAGTACTGCATGGCGTGGGCCAACCCAGCCTCACGGTGATCAAGGCTGTATTGAATGCTTTGCTTGAGCAAGCGCGCCACTTGGGCAATGCGCTCGGCACCCAAATCCCGACGAATGGCATTGCAGCCCAAGGGCAGGGGCAGGTTGGTGGTGGCAAACCACCACTCGCCCAAATCCACTACCTTATGAAAGCCTTCGGCGCCATAGGTCAGCTGGCCTTCGTGAATGATCAAGCCGGCTTTAAATTCACCGCTGGCCACGCGTTCCATAATTTGGTCAAAAGGCACCACCACGGTATTTAGGCTGGGTTCCCACAGTTTAAGGCCCAAATAGGCGCTAGTCATCAGGCCAGGCACGGCAATGGGGGTGTCTTTAAATTTTCCTGTGGTCAAGTCGTCTTTGGTCATGGGCTCGTTGCTAATCAGCACGGGGCCATATTTATCGCCAATGCTGGCACCCACATCCAGCATCACGTATTTGTCGGCCAAGTATGGGTAGGCGTGGTAACTAATGGCCGTCAGCTCGTAGGTGCCTTTTAAGGCCTCGTGGTTCAGGGTTTCAATGTCACACAGCACATGCTCAAAGCGCAGGCCTTCGGTGTCAATTTTGTCTTGCGCTAGGGCGTAAAACATAAAAGCGTCGTCGCTATCGGGGCTATGGGCCACACGGATAAGCGGCTTTTCGGTAGACGTGGGGGACACAATAGAAGCAGGGGCAAAGGACGTCACGGCAAAATCTCCAAAAAAACCACGAAGAAACACCGCTTTACTATACCGTCAAAGACGTTGGGATAGGAGTCCTTGGTAACGGCAGCCAATCCAACGGGATTCGAGCTGCCTTTACAATCGTAACAAATAGAAAGTGCCTCGCCATAGCCCATTGGGGGGTTGCCCGCAACAAAGGCTTGATAGGAAGAGGGGTTTTGTGTACTGTAAGGGTCATTCATGCGGCTGGAATAGGAATGCCTACTATCTGAAACCGGTCTTAGGCATCTTTACAAATCCTTCGTTTGAGAATAATCACCGTGTGCATTGACTCAATCCTGATGTCAGGATGTTAATAGGAAAGGGGAACCCACATGTCCAAACTCATTATTTCTTTGTTGGCTGCTACCGTAATGCTGTCCAGCGTTGCCTCCGCTGCCACCGAAGTCACCACCATCTCCGAAGGTGAAACCTTAAAAGAATACCAATCTCTCGGCAATCCTTACGTGGATCGTCGCGAAATTCGCGCCAGCGAAGGTAGCTCCACCGTTGATCTCAGCAAGTGGAACAACTTGACCCACCAAGATCGCATTGGCTTGAACTTTGTGAACGATACTGACAAAGCCGTTAACATCACGTTGCCTCAAATTCCTGCCAACTTTGTAGTGCCTGCCAACAGCAGCCGTACCTATGAATACGTGGCTACCCAAATCGGCAACACCAACAGCCTCACCTACGAAGTGACCTCGTTGGATGGCCCTGCTGCCAGCTACTTGGCCCAAAGCCAGGCGTTGACAGAAATCATCAACTCCAAAATCATCATCCCTACCTTCTCCGAAGAGAAGCAACTCACCTATGTTCGCTCCACCAGCGACTACAAACCTGCCAAAACCACCAGCAAAATGGTGCGTGGCTACTGGTAAGTTTGTTCTAACCCTTAGGGTTGGATAGCATCTTGAACGGCCCCTACAGAAACTTTCTGTGGGGGCTGTTTTTTGTTTGTTAAATTGAGGGATGCTTGCCTAACTACCAAACCAATGATCCAAACGACCGCCCAAATCCAAGTATAAAAACCCTCTTCGAGGGTAAAGGGAATATTCAGAAGGGGTAAGTAACATCTATAAATTAGCAAGCTGGCGTGGGCTTTTGGAGTGCTTTGAATTAAAGTGGTTAAATTCCCATCCTAATAGTGATGCTCCGTCTGCCGATAAGGTTATGCTCATGATCCCCATTCTGGATTTATCTCGCCAGTATCAGGCTTTGGCCACCGAATTAAATGATGCCTTGCTAAAAGCCGCCGCCAGCACTCAATATATTTTAGGGCCCAACGTAAAAGCCTTTGAACAAGAAGCTGCTGACTTTATAGGCGTGAAGCACGCCATTGGGTGCGCCAGTGGTACGGATGCCTTGGTGCTATCCATGCTGGCCTTAAAACTAGGCACCCTGCACTACGGCGAACCGGCTGAGATTCTCACCACACCCTTTACCTACATTGCCACCAGCGAAACCATGGCCCAAGTGGGCGCCACCCCAGTATTTGTGGATGTGGAACCCAACAGCTTTAACTTGGATATGAAGCAGCTGGAAAAAGCATTAACGCCACGCACCAAAGCCATTGTGCCGGTTCATTTGTATGGTTTGCCCTGCAACATGAATGAAATTATGGCCTTTGCCAACGCCAACGGGCTGGCCGTGATTGAAGACTGTGCCCAGGCCATGGGTGCCGAGTACCAAGGCAAAAAAGTGGGTAGTTTTGGAGATTTGGGTGGCTTTAGCTTCTTCCCATCCAAAAATTTGGGCTGCATGGGCGATGGGGGCATGGTGACCACCAATAGTGATGAGCTGGCCGAACGCGTGCGCATGTTACGCGTGCATGGTAGCCGCCAACGCTATTATCACGAAGAAGCGGGCCTCAACAGCCGATTGGATGATATTCAGGCGGCTGTGTTGCGGGTAAAGCTACCACACTTGAATGACTTTAACGCCGCCCGCCAAGCGGTGGCCCAACGCTACAACGAATGGCTGAAACCCTTGGCTGAGTTTGTTACCACGCCCAGCGTGCCTGCGGATCGCACCCATGTGTTTCATCAATACACGTTGCGTCTAAACACCACCGATGCCAGTGTACGGGATGCCATTCAGGCCAGCATGCGCGATGCCGGTGTGACCACCATGATTTACTATCCGGTGCCCGGCTATTCGCAACAAACCCATGCCAATCTGCATTGCAATCCTATGGATTTCCCAGCCACAGAAGCTTTACGGGCTCAGGTGCTGTCGTTGCCCATGTTCCCAGAGCTAACGGAAGACGAGCAACGCACTGTGGTAACTGCATTGGAAAGTGCCGTGAAAGACAATGTCAGTGGGTTTAATCGTCAGCCCGCTTTGGAGCAGGTTTACTAACCTACTAATTTTTTTTCAATTTTTTTGATTTCGGCTTCCAAACGCTCAAGATTGGCCAGATGCGATTTCTCAGTTTTAAAATCAGGGCCGAAAAGTAAACATATTTGTTGGAATCCACGGTAACTTTCATGCTCGCGGTCATAAGCTCCTTGTAAGTCGCTTAATTGATCTTTTAAAGGTTTTTGTTTT
>JARXAD010000001.1 GCA_029866025.1 Vampirovibrionales bacterium
AGGCCGTCCCAAGTCGTTTTGAAAGATGAAAAACTCAATCCGTTGCCACAGAGAATCTTTTAAAGGTTTGTATTTCATCTCACAGCCCTCCAATAAAAATACGTCTTTTATTTTACAACACCATTACGGGATGGGCTCTAATTAAAATTGGGTGACTGTCAATGATCTGGGGATTAAAAATGCTGAAAAAATTCATGATAACTATGCAACTTGGGTATGATTGACGGGCTAATTTTGAGCCAAAAGGACAAAACGCCATGATGGACGCTCCACATATTACAAACCTCATACTTGGGCAGCCTTATGCCCCCGATTTTGACGACGTGTACACCAGCACCACCGGCGGGGTGGAGCAGTCTCGCCATGTGTTTATCGAAGGGATTGAACTCGCCACCCTCGCTCATAAAACCACGCCTCGCGTGCAGATTGCAGAGTTAGGCGTGGGGAGTGGCCTCAACCTGCTCCTTACCGCTCATACGTGGATTCAACAAGACTGTTTACCGGCATTGACCCCCGTACTGCACCTGTATGGCGTGGAGGCCGCTCCGTGGACCATGGATCAGCTGGCCCAATATTATGCCCATGTGGTGGCGCAACACCCAGAACTGACGGAAATCGCTGCCCAGTGGCAGGCGGTGTACCCGCCCCGTATGGAAGGCGCCCATACCTTGTGTTTGGTGCCTCAGCGCGTGTGGGTCACCTTGGTGTGGGGGGACGTGATGGAGCTGTTTGAGCACCTCGACCACCACGGCATGACGGCCGATAACAACCCAATGGATGCGTGGTATTTGGACGGCTTTGCTCCCAGTAAAAACCCCGCCATGTGGACGCCCGAGGTGTTTGAGGCCATGTCGACCTTTAGCCAGCCCCACCACACGCGGCTGGCCACCTACACCGTGGCCAGCGAGGTACGCCGAAACCTAACCACCGCCGGTTTTGCCCTCACCCAACGCCCCGGCTTGCCCCCCAAACGAGAGTGTTTGTCGGGCGTGTTTAGGGGCCAAGGCCCCCTTTAAAAGGGATGGTTGAATAGTTGGCGGTTTCTTTGACAAAGGTGCTTACTGGAAACTAATGTTGCTTCTTGCAAACAAACTGGCCGACGTTCCAAGAAGCGCTACCTTCAAAAAGATCGACAAATCTATCATTGGATAACTTCCGCTTTTTTAGCTCGGACAATGTGTCGCCTTCTGATAAATAGCGGAAAGTTTGTCGAGCACAATTAAACTCACGGAGAGAAAAGCGGGTTCCACTCGGCCCAGTGCGGCGTGTTAAGGCACGAGTAATGCCGTTTTTCTGTGATTTTTCCATCAAGAAATAAGAGCCCTTATCCCCTTGCCCAGTAGGTATTCTCGTTTCTGAAAAGGCAAAAGAGGTTGAAAACGAAACCATAAAGACAGCGATTAATATCCAGTTCATACTCTTTCCTTCAAAAACTACTGTATGAAGTAAGACAATCTTACAGTGATATAGGTTAATCCGAGTGGGTATTTTTACGGTTTTAATCTGCCCACGTATTGGGCCAAGCACCGCAAGGTGTGGCTGTCGGCGGGGTAATCTTTGGTTATTACCGGCCCTTCATACACCACACGGCCGCCACCGTCACCTCCCTCGGGGCCCATATCAATCAGCCAATCGGCCTGCGCCAGCAGTGCCAAATGGTGTTCAATCACCACCACGCTGTGGCCTTGGGCCAACAACGCCCTAAACACCGCCACCAAGGTGCCAATATCCTGCAAATGCAAGCCCGTGGTGGGCTCATCAAACAAAAAGAGGACGGGCAGATCCGAATCTTTAGCACTTATTTTTTTTGCGCTGGCTTTGGTGCTGCGCTTGGTGATGGGCTCGTCTTCGTTGCCCGTGAGGTAGCTGGCCAGCTTTAGGCGTTGGCACTCGCCGCCAGACAACGTGGCTGTTGGTTGGCCCAAGCGTAAATACCCCAAGCCCAACTGCACCAAGGCTTGCAAGGGCTGGGTAATGGAAGCATCCCCGGCAAAGTGGGCAATGGCATCGGTAATGGTCAGGTTTAGCACATCAGCAATCGAACGCGAGACCTGTTGTCCCGCATTGGTTTTTGCACCCATGTCCATCAGGCTCAGGGCTTTGGGGCCAAAGCGCTGGCCATTACAGTCGGGGCAGGTCATGGTCACGTCGGCCAAAAACTGCATATCAATGGTGAGGGTGCCAAGGCCTTCACAGCGCTCGCAGCGCCCGCCGGGGCGGTTAAAGCTAAAATCGCTGGCGCTTAAGCCGGCAGCCTTGGCGGCTCGGCTGCCCCCAAAGCGCTTTCTTATCCCCTCCCACGACCCCACATAGGTGGCAGGATTGGAACGAGACGACCGCCCCAAGGGCGATTGATCCACCAGTACCACGTCGCTAAAGGCGTCGAGACCTTCAATGGTTTCCACAGATGCCAAATCACGGTCCAGCTCTTTGCCTTGGCGATGCTGATGCCACGTATACAGCGTGTGCTTGATGAGAGTAGATTTTCCCGAGCCTGACACACCACTGACGCACACCAATTGGCCGGTGGGAATGTCTACCGTCACGTGGTCGAGGTTGTTACCGGAGGCATTCACAATGGTAACGGGGGGGGTGGCTTTTTTTGCGGTTTTTCCCTTAGGCGCCTCAACCGTAGATGGATTGGATAACCATCGCCCTGTGGCCGAGGTTTGACACTGAAGCAACGCTTCCGGCGTTCCTTCAAACACCAAGCGACCCCCGCCTTCACCGGCTTCGGGGCCCAAGTCCAGCACGTAATCGGCGCCTAAAATCATGTCGGGGTCGTGTTCCACCACTACCAAGGTATTGCCCAAATCGCGTAATTGGCGCAACACCGTTAGCAAATGGTCCCCGTCACGGGCATGGAGGCCTACGGTGGGCTCATCAAAAACGTAGAGGGTTTCCGTCAGCCACGTCCCAATGGCGGCCGTTAGTTGTAGGCGCTGCATCTCTCCGCCAGAGAGTGTTCGGCACGAGCGCGACAAGCTGAGATACCCCAAACTCAGGTTCAGCAAACAATCCAAGCGGGTCAATAACTCGTGCTGAATACGCGACAACGGATGAGGCCGGCTGTTTAAACTTTTAGGAATCGGTAAAGCCGCAACCCAGTCGCGCAGTTGGCTGAGGGGCCAATGGGTCACATCGCCCAGCGACACCCCATCAATGGTGGCGGCATTGGCTTGGGCATTCAAACGCGATCCGTGACAGCCGGGGCAATCGTAATAGCCACGGTACTTGGCCAGCATCACGCGCACATGCACTTTGTAGCGCTTGCTTTCTAGCCATTCAAAAAATGGGCGAACACCGGGGTAACTGCCAAAGCCTTCCAGCACGGCGGTTTTATGGGCTTCGGTTAGTTCACCAAAGGCCACATGGGTGGGGATGCCCGCTTTTTTGGCGGCATTCAGCAGTAAGCTTTGCATATCGGCATGGGCAGGGGTGGTAAAGGGGTGAACCGCCCCTTCGGCCAGCGTTTTGGTGGGGTTGGGAATGACTTTCCCAATATCCAGACCAATAATGCGCCCGTAGCCTTCGCAATCGGGGCAGGCGCCCAGGGGGTGATTAAAGGAAAAATGGGTGGGTGTCAGCTTGGGGGGTGAAGCGACCCATAAGGCTGTTTTTACAAGAGTTGCTTTGGTTTTTGCATCGGGTAAGTGCCATACCCAAATCCAGCCCTCGGTGGGGGCTGGTTCGTTAGGAGGCGTACCCGCACCCAATCGCAAGGCTTGGGTTAACGCATCCGATACCCGCACCGCATCCAAGCTTGGTTTGACGATGAGACGATCGACCACAACGGGCAACGGGTTGGTATTGCTCAACTCTTTTGGAAGGTTTGCCACGTCCAACTCATTTAAAGCCCCTTCGGGGTCTAAAAAGCGATCAATGCCTTGGGTTTTTAGCCCAGCCAGCCAACGGGCTTGGTGATTATCTTCCTCAGCGCTTTTCTTCCCTTTAAGCGCTTTGGGCGGTACTAAAGGGGCTGTAATAACAATCTTTGCGTTTTCCTTTAGCGAGAGCACCCATTGTTGGGCTTCGGCAAGTCCGTTGGTAGCCACAACAGTATGGGCACCTCCTTGTAGCCAGGGAGCAGTAGGGGCTGTCATGGGTACGGTGGCCATGCCAGCAAACAGGCTGCGCAGTTGATCCGTGCATTCCGTAAGAGTGCCTACGGTTGAGCGGGCATTGGTGATACCATTTTTTTGTTCCAAGGCGACGGCGGGCAGCAAGCCTGTAATTTGATCCACATCGGGTTTTTCCAGACGCTCTAAAAATTGACGCGCATACGTCGAAAGAGATTCCACATAGCGGCGCTGGCCTTCCGCGTACAAGGTATCAAAGGCTAGCGACGATTTGCCCGAGCCAGACACGCCGGTAATCACCGTCAGCTTTTTATGGGGAATTTTGCAGGAGAGATTCTTGAGAGTGTGGGTTCGTGCGCCCGACACATGAATGGAGCGTCCTTGCTTTGCAGCGTGTTCCGCCAAATCCACACCCAAATCCACATGGGCCTCAGGGGAACTGACGGGATCAGAAGCGTCTATTGTGACGAAATGTGTCGTGCTGGGTGATGATTTCATGCTTGGTATTGAACGACAAAAGCAGCAAAAAATCTTTCTCAAACGACCGTCCCTACAGGGTTTTTGGCGAGATATCCACCTTTGGGTTAATAGGCCTTGCTGTGGAAATGATCCGATGGGTGGATTCCGAGAGTGGATCGGGTTCCTAAACTAGCAATATTCCCCTTTGAGCGGTGTTTTTTACTTACTTCAGATTTTTTGGAGCGTATCCCGTGTTTCCTCGCAAACCCAAACCCACCGAATCCCTTCAACTGCCGGGTGAAAACCGCATTGCTGTGGGCGAAAAACGCTATGCCACTGAACCTGCGCAACATGCGTTAAAAGCGGGGTTGGTGCCACCTTCAGCTCCAGCCAAATCTCAAAAAGACAAAAATCCCATTGCAACCGCTCTTCAAAAATTGGCGCTCAACCGCTTTGCAGGGGCTCAGTCCAATCAAACTCATAAAGAAGCCTTGGCTGCCTTAACTCAGCCCGTTCTTAATCCTTCCGTTCAGCAGTGGGGAGAGGCCTACCATTGGGTGATTAAGGGTGATGCCTTGCGCCTCAATGAAGATGCCATGGGTGCCTTAGCTTGGTATCGCCAAGCAGCCGAGGTTCAGCCCCAGTACAAAGATGCGTGGATGGGGCTAGGCCACTGCTACGAAAAAGCAGGGGATGCGCTGGCGGCTGTAAAAGCTTTTAAACAAGCCTTGCGCCTTAATGCCTTTGATGTGGATGTGCGCTTGGCTTTGGCTAAGGCCCTTCAGGGAGCTAATCGTTGGAGTGAAGCTGCCCGGCAGTACCAGCGTGTGATTGCCATTGAGCCTGATCACCAGGAAGGCCGTTTTCAATGGGCGTTGGGATTAGAGCTGCAAGGGGACTTGGCCCAAGCCACGACATTATATGAAACCATTGTGGCGGCTGATGAAGAGTGCTTACCTGCCATTAATAATTTGGGCAGCTTGTATTTGCGATTGGGCGAGTACACTAAAGCGGAAGTTTGCTTTAAGCGATTGATGGACGCCGCTCCTGAGTTTCATCGTGGGTTTTTGGGGCTGGCCATTACCTTGGATCGTGACGACAGAGGCGACGAAGCCCTCTTTTACTATCGTCGTGTGTTGGCCCTAAAATCGGCCGGGCGTAACACGCAATTTATTACCCAGCGCATCAGCGAGCTGGAATCGGTGACTCGCTCAGCTTTGAAGCGCATCAAATAACCGCCAACGGCGGTTCTATAAAAAACGCATCTCTACCAAGTAGGGTCTTTCGGTGGATGTCCGCTCTTTTCTGCGCGCCATACATTAATCGGGTTGCAACTGGCAATACGCCACAGGCCGTACAGCCATCCTTTAATAGAGCCCCAAAGCCCATCTCGTTGACCCATGACCTTAATGGCCATGGTGGTGTATTCGGAGCAGCTCATGGTGAGGCCAGGTGTTCCTTTGTCTGCGTACAGGCAAGGAATATGACCTTTTTTTAGGGAGTCGCCAACAGGGTTATCTGTTTTGGTGGCCTGTTTGTTTAGCCAAGTGTTGTGGCGCGTCATGGAATGGTACAACCCAATGGGCCATAAGGCGACTTTTACGTGCCATTTCAAGGGCTCATTGGGGTTTAGACGTGTCTTTACACTAAAGGCTTTCCCCAAAATAAGATCGGGATAAGTGGCTTTAATGTTATTGGGGTCTACCGAACCCCGCTGCGACTTAGTTTGAGAGGCTGCTAAACCCTGTGAACGGTACGTATCATTCCCAAAACTCACATGAAACCGCTTCCCTGCCACCGTATTTATGGCGGCAGGGGCAAGGGGCATGGCAGTGGCTAAGGCAACAGGGGTCACGGGTCTCTCTCTATGGGAAATTAATGGGAGGCGACTTAATTAACGTCGGATCATCCAAGCGATGAGACCAGCAATAACCAAGGGCAGGGCGCAGCACATAGAGAGGCAGGCCGTGGTAATGGCACACCCAAATTTAGGGGCAGTATTATTTTTTTGACTGGCTGGGTTATGGCCTGAAAATTGGCTGACCTTGGCTTGTTGCTGTTGGCTGCCAAATTTGGCGGTGGGGGCCATTGTCATAGGTGCGCGGGATGCAAAGGTAACGGACACGGGGATCTCTCCTTGGGGTTGGGGGAACAATGGATGGGTAATATGCCCGCCTTGGCGTGGGGGCCTTCACTAGCTTTAACACTCCTGAAGAAAAGCGATGCTACCCAAGCGGGCATAAAACGCATATTTGTTACTAATCGTTACAAATCAAACGATTCGTGTGGGGCCTTTAATGCCTTGCGGAGTGTGTGGAGGGCGTATTGGGCAAACCAGTGTTTGGTGTGTTCGCGTCCTTGCTTGGGGTTTACCTGTACTCGGTGGGCAGTCACACCACCATCCGGAGAAGCCAATCCTATCCACACCAGGCCCACGGGCTTTTCAGGTGTTCCGCCACCTGGTCCGGCAATGCCTGTGGTGGCTAGTCCCCAATCGCTGCTCGCCACCTGCTGAATCCCAACGGCCATGGCTTTGGCCACCGCTTCGCTCACGGCGCCATGCTCGGCCAGCAGGCTTTCGGGCACCCCCAACAGGGCTGTTTTTTGGGCGTTGCTATACGTCACTACATTCAGGGTGGTGTAGGCCGAGCTGCCTGCTACGTTGGTGAGCAAATGGCTAATATACCCTCCCGTGCATGATTCGGCCACAGAGAGGGTTTGTTGTTTCTTAATCAAGGCATCGGCAATCACTTGCTCCACGCGTAAGGTGTCGCCTTCCCCAAAGTAATACTCTTTCAGTCGGCTAATAATCTCAGCCTGAACAGGCGTAATGAGGGCTTCCGCCTCTTGCAGCGTGGGCGCTTGGGCGGCAATGCGTAAACGCACTTCGCTATCCCCCACATACGGCGCCACACTGGGATTGGACACGTCCATGAGGTCTTTCAGGCCTTCTCCAATTTTAGATTCCCCAATGCCAAAAAAATGAAGAGACCGCTTGGCCAGCACTTGGGCCTTCACACCTTGTTTTTCGGCAAACGTATGAAGCGCTTCCAAAGAGGCGGGCCACATGGCTTTCATTTCGCGCGGGACACCGGGCAGGGCTATGATGTGCTTTGGCTGTCCTTCGACTTCTACCGTCCATGATAGGCCAGGGGCGGTGCCAATGGGATTGGCAATGGCTTGGGCGACGGCGGGGCGTAAGGCCTGCTTCAGGTTGCTGGGGCTATGGGTTTGGCCTTTGGCAATAAAAAAAGCCTTAATCACCGCTTCACTGTTAGGGTCTGCAACCAGTGGCTCATTAAAATAACTGGTAATGGTGGCTACGGTTAGGTCGTCTTCGGTGGGGCCCAAGCCACCGGTAAATACCAGCACATTGCTGCGCTCAAAAGCCTGAGCCATGACGGCTTGAATACGGGCCGGGTTATCCCCCACCGTGGTGTGGTGATAGACGTTAAAGCCTTCTTCCGCCAACGATTGAGACAGCCATGTGGCATTGGTATTGACGGTTTCCCCCATCAATAGTTCGGTCCCCACGGCGATAATTTCTACCGCTAACGCAGCCTGTCTTAATGGGGTCTTGCTAGAAGCGTTTGAGGCCATCTTCATGAACTCCTAAACATAATAAAAGGGGCCATGGCCCCATCGTAGCGCAAAGAGCGACGACTTGGATGGCCATCATTTGTGTATCCAATATCCCTTATGAGACAGGCTTTTGGGATGCTTGCCCTATTACCCAAAGTTGGATCAAAACTTAATAATCGCCCGAACAGGGGGCTTCCCTTAGTACGCACGATCCAGTAACGTATCTGTAGTGTAATGCCCATTGCAAAGTATTTGGATTGTTGGTTACACTGGTCCTCCAGTCGGCAACCGGCCTTGGTAAAAAAGCCTTCGCTTTTTGGGTTGTGTTGCTGAAAGAACTCTGTAGGCTAATGAATTGGGAAAACAACCGTTACCGGATAGAGAGTCGACAGACGCTTCTGTGATTCACGCATCCATGTCATAGGCATACACTCCGGCTCTCATCGTTATGCGAGAGTGTTTGGAGCCTTGTGGCTTTTGCTTTTTTCAGTCCCCAATTTTATTGCATTTGTTGTTTTGTTGTCCGATACATTGATAGAGAGGTCACCCCGCCGTGAGCCAAGTCCTCCAAGCCCTACCCACCAGCAATAGTGCGTATGCCGAAGCCGTGAATTCCCGCCGTATTATTAATGGCAAAGACGATGTCGTCCAGCTGTACCCCATTATTCACACCTTTGCGTGGGAATCGTATCAGGCTGCCAATGCCAACCATTGGTTGCCTACTGAAATTTCCATGCAAAAAGACATTGAGCAATGGCGCTCTACCACCGCCTTAACAGAAGACGAGCGCCACGTGATTAAAATGGCGTTGGGCTTTTTTACCACCGCTGATAGCATTGTGGCCAACAACTTAGTGCTGGCCGTGTACAAGCACGTCACCTCCCCCGAATGCCGCATGTACTTGCTGCGCCAAGCCTACGAAGAAGCCATTCACACCCATTCCTACCAGTACATTGTGGAAAGCTTGGGCCTGAATGAAGCTGAAATCTTCACCATGTACCAGCGTATCGAATCCATCTATGACAAAGACAAATTTGTGAGTGAGCTGGTGCAGGATATTTTGGACCCCAGCTTTAAAACCGGCACCTTTGCCGCCGATCAAAAATTCCTCGAAAACCTCATTGATTTCTACGTCATCATGGAAGGCATTTTCTTCTACTCGTCTTTTGCCGCCATGCTCAGCTTCCGTCGTCGTAACTTGTTGCCGGGCACTGCCGAGCAGTTTCAGTACATCATGCGCGACGAGTCCATGCACATGAATTTCGGCATCGACATGATTAACCAAATGGTGCAAGAACAGCCGGAATTGTGGACAGACACCTTCCAACGCCGCGTCATCAACAAGCTCTCACGGGCTGCCGAGCTGGAAGAAGCTTACGCCCACGCCCTGATGCCTCGCGGTATTTTGGGGTTGAACGCCGAAAGCTTCCGCGATTACACCCAATACATTGCCGATCGTCGCATGCTGTCCCTCAATTTGGCCCCTCGCTTCAAAGTCAAAAACCCCTTCTCGTGGATGAGCGAGCAAGTCGACCTCACCAAGAGCAAAAACTTCTTTGAGACCCGCGTGACCGAGTACCAAACCGGTGGTGCCCTTGAGTGGGATGACTTCTAGGGGGCCAAAGGCCCCTTTATAAAGTAAGCATAATCAGCAGCCTTTCCCTCTCTGGGAGAGGCTGTTTTATTTGAAAAAATAGTGGTGAGTAATCCCAAAATAAAAATTGCTTATGAACTATTTTTGGTTACCTGGGGGATGAGGGTGGGTTGTGAAGCGTACACTGTGCGTTAGCGCAGGCTTCACAACGCCTGTCTGCGGGCAAGCGAAGCGTAGCCGCAGTCTGGCGACACCCGAAATCCCACAGTGGGAGTCATCATGATCCATTGCGGGATACACAAGGGACGCAGTCCCTGTGCGGGGAGTGGTGAGGGGCTGGCCCCTCACCGAAAGCAAAGACTTCAATTAATCCAAACCACATCTCAAAGGACTGAGCTTGGTCAAACCCAGCCTACTGGGCCCGCTAAGGCGGGTTTATATACTGAACCAAGCGAAAACAATCCACCATCATGGTGGCTTACCCACTTTGTGCGTATAAAAACCCGGCATTGCTGGATCGTAAAACTCTTTCGCTATGAGCTTTTTACTTCACATGGTAATGTGATTTTATCCTGGACGACTCCGGATGTCGTTTTCAGTAGAAGCGTTGGTTGGCGTTCCGCATAACCGGTCTGCCCGCAAGAGAATCCGACAAGCCTCTTGTCTCTTGCAAGACCAGCGCTTAGGTTCATTTTTTTGAGTCCCCCATTCCCAAAAGGAGAGAGAGTAACGCCCCAAAATTTGGAAGATAACGCTTGGTGCTAGTAGACAAACCCGCCTTGGCGGGCGGCGGGCTGGGTGGCGGCGGGGCTGTCTTTTGGGTAGCCTAGGGGAGTATTGGACTTCCACCGACTGCTTAGAAAGCCCTTTTTAGAAAGCTTTGCCATGACGACAACGACCCTTGAGCCCGAAACCGCCCAACGCCACGACATCAAAGACTTGGCCCTGTCCCCCCAAGGTCGCAAGCAAATTGACTGGGCCGACCGCGACATGCCCGTTTTGCGCGCCATCCGTGAACGTTTTGAACGCGAGCAGCCTTTCAAGGGCCTTAAAGTCGTCTCCTGCAACCACATCACCAAAGAAACCGCCAACCTGTGCCGCACCCTCAAAGCCGGTGGCGCCGATAGCATCCTCATTGCGTCCAATCCCCTCAGCACCCAAGACGACGTGGCCGCCTCACTGGTGGTGGATTTTGGTATTCCTGTCTTTGGGATTAAGGGCGAAGACGCCGCCACCTACACTCGCCACGTGAATTTAGCGCTGGATTTCCAGCCCAACGTCATTATTGATGATGGTTCGGACGTGGTGGCTACCTTGGTGCAGCATCGCTCCGAGCTCATCCCCCACGTACTGGGCAGTACTGAAGAAACCACCACCGGCATTGTGCGCCTCAAAGCCATGGTGGCCGATGGCAAACTGCCGTGGCCTGCCATCGCCGTCAATGACGCCCAGACCAAACATCTGTTTGATAACCGCTATGGCACCGGCCAAAGCACGCTGGATGGCATTATTCGTGCCACCAACGTGCTGATTGCCGGTAAAAACGTGGTGGTGGCTGGCTACGGCTGGTGTGGCAAGGGTTGCGCCATGCGTGCCCGTGGCTTGGGTGCCAACGTGATTGTGACGGAAATTGACCCCATTAAAGCCTTGGAGGCCGTCATGGACGGGTTCCGGGTGATGCCCATGGCGGAAGCCGCCCCCTTGGGTGATATTTTTGTGACGGTGACGGGCAACCGCCACGTGATTGATAAACACCATTTTGCCGTAATGCGCGATGGTGCCATGGTGTGCAACAGCGGCCACTTTGATATTGAGCTGAATTTGGTCTCGCT
Source organism: Vampirovibrionales bacterium (assembly GCA_029866025.1). Taxonomy (GTDB): domain Bacteria; phylum Cyanobacteriota; class Vampirovibrionia; order Vampirovibrionales; family Vampirovibrionaceae; genus JARXAD01. The sequence continues at coordinate 11,547 of JARXAD010000001.1, forward strand.
GACGGAGATGGCGACAAGCCGCAATCCAATTCGTCCCTTTATGGAAGGCTTTACCTTGGCCGATGGCCGCCAGATTTTTGTGTTGGGCGAAGGTCGCCTGATTAACTTGGCTGCTGCCGAAGGCCACCCTGCCAGCGTGATGGACATGAGCTTTGCCAACCAAGCCTTGGCTGTGGAGTACTTGGTGAAAAACAAAGGCACCCTCACCAATCAGGTGTACACGTTGCCTGTGGAAGTGGATCACACCATTGCCCGCCTCAAGCTTCAATCCATGGGCATTTCCGTCGATACCCTCACCCCCGAGATGGTGGCTTACCAAGCCAGCTGGAGCGAAGGCACTTGATGAGATGACCACAGAAACAATCATTTCTTTAGCCTCTCTTCTTATAGCTGTTGCGGCTGCTCTTTTTTCTTGGTTATCTAACAACCATTCTAATAAGGCCAATCAAATAGCTCACGAAAGTAAAAATATTGCTAAAACCCAGTTAGATATTCAATCGCAAGTATTTTTAGATATTGAACAGGGTAGTGGCTCAAGAAGCTCTAGAGGTAATGCCTACCAAATAAAAGGCTCTACGCATGTAAGAAATAAAAGTCTCATACCTGTGCGCTTAGCTTCGATCTCTATTAAGTACGTAGATCGTGAGAATAAGGAACATTATTTCGAAAGAAAAGAGGTAACTGTTGCTTTATCCACTACGGAGCCAGATAACAGTTATCAGTGTGGCTTCCAGTTTGAGCTCCCTATAGAGACCCCCGTTGATAGTTGCTCAGCCATGTATTCGGTAGATTATAGATGCCCACTAACCGGTGAGGTTAAAACTTACTTAGAGTGAAATTAAAGATGAACCGCCTTGGCGGCTATAAAAACACGGAGCCGCGCTCGGTAATTTGGCCGTTGCGCAAGGTTTGTAAAAAATACTCGGCAGGCACATCGGGTTTGGACAGATCTTTTTCAATGCGCAAAATACTGCACTGATAAATCTTTCTAAACCGATCTTCCAACGCCAAATAATCCAGCGGCGTGGTCTTCTTCGAGATTTTTCGCACCAGCCGAATAATGGGCATCCAACTGCCCGTATTAAAATAATACCCCCCATGATCCAACGATTCCACCGTGGGGGAATGGGTGTGACCGTACACAATCAGCCGGTAGCCGTGGGCCTCGTTTAGTTTTTGCGCCGCCCGATACTGCTGCGTGTTGCTGCTGGCATGGCGCACCAATTTGCTAATAATGTAGGATAACACGGGCAAAATAATGGGAAACCGCAAGGAGTTTTTGGCCAGCGCTTTCAGCATCCAAGCGGGCACGTGCAGCTTTTCCACAAAATAACGCACCGTGGTGTGCTGCCTAAAAATATCGTACAGAGATTCGCGAATGAGTTGCTTGAGGGACGATTCTTTTTCTTGGGGCAGCGAGAGCTTTTGGGTGCTCACCATTTCCAACCACAGGGGAAACAACGTGAGGGGGCGCAATAATCCAATTTCAGAAAGCTGTTGCCACACGTCATTAATTTCATCGGGATCATAGCCGTGGTCTTTCATTTTAGTCACCACGCGCTGCTCAAACCCATTGACTACCAGCACGTTCACCACATCCCCCAAGGCAGGATTGTGTTTTGTGTGTTGGTTGTTGTTGAACTGATCCAGCCGATGGCCGTGCTCTACGTGGAGGTTTAACCCTGCGTGCTGGTAGGATTCTCCAAAAAACAAACGGCCCTTCGCCTCAGGTGCATTTTGCAAAAGCGCTTGGCGAAGAAATGCTTGCGCCGCAGGGTAATGGGCCAATAGCCCATCGTGGTTGCCAAACACATACACCAGCTCCACATTGGGCTGGGCCAATAATTGGCGTAAGGCTTCAAAAACACCGGCATTGTTTTCCATGATTTTAGAGAGCACCGTAAGCAAAATGCGTTCCACGTTGGATTCATCGCTATCCCACGGCACGGTGGCGTCAAACCACGATTCATTAATATCTAAAATATCGCCGTTTAAGATGAGAATCGCTGTATCGTCAGGCTTTAAGTCGTTGTGAAGAGAGACTAAAAATTCTCGAAAACTTTCTTGCCCTTGCTCTTCAACATAGCTGGTATCGTTGCCATAGCCGCGGCTGTTTAAGTGAACGTCGCTAACAATAGTGGCTTTTAACATGGGGGGAATCAGTCATTCAAAAGAGAGTTACAGCGACGACATTAAGTGCGTGCTTGGCTTTTGGGGTCCAGCACATCACGCACGGTATCGCCCAAAATATTAAAGGCTAGTACGGCAGCAAAAATCAGCAGGCCGGGGGCCAGCATCCATGGACGATACAGCACGTTGGTGAGGGTTTGGGCTTCTTTTAGTAAGTTCCCCCAACTGGCATCGGGCTGTTGAATGCCCAGACCCAAAAAGCTGAGGCCACTTTCCATCAGCAAATAACCCGGCACACTCAGGGTCACGGCCACCACCACAAAGCTCCACGTTTGGGGCAAAATGTGGCGCGTTAAAATCACCCAGGGGCGTTGACCCAAGGCGCGGCTGGCTTCCACAAATTCCTGCTGTTTAATACTCAGTACCAAGCCGCGTACCACGCGGCTTAAGCCTGCCCAGCCAATCAAAGCCAAACTAATCACCACCAGCGCAAAGCGTTCCGTGCTACTCAGGCTTGCGGGAATAATGGTGGCGAGTGTGAGCAATAAATACAGACTGGGAATGGACATCAAAATCTCAGCGAAGCGCATCATCAGGCTATCGACCCAGCCACCGGCAAAACCGGCAATGCCGCCATAAATTAATCCAATGGGAAAGGCCACCAGCAGGCTGAGAAAGCCAATGGTGAGTGATATGCGCCCGCCAAAGAGCAGACGACTAAAGATATCCCGTCCGTTCATATCGGTGCCCAGCAGGTGCAGGCTAGCAGGTGCATCTACATTTACTAGGTGGCAATCACTTTGAAAGAGGCCGAGTAAGGCATACGGTTCGCCTTTTATGCCTAGTTTTAGGGAATACCGCACGGTGGGATCCACGGGATACAGATATTCTAAGGATTCTTCATGAAAAACGCGCGTTTGCTTGAGAACAAAGGGCCAGTGAAAACGCCCTTGGGCGTCTCGCACATACACAGCGGTGGGCGGCGCATTGGCTGTGGAGCGGTCGCGCCAGTAGGGGCCTACGGGCGCAATGACATCGGCCAGTGCTACGGCGGCATAGAGAAATAGCAACACGGCTACCGCCCAGCGGGCAGCGTGGTCGTGCCACAAACGATGGCACACAGCCTTAAAACCACCACCGGTGTGTGGGGGCGTTCTGGTAGGGCTCATGAAGGACTGGCCTCCAAGCGAATGCGAGGGTCGGCTAGTGATAACAACACATCGGCCAATAAATTGCCCACCACCAATAGCACCGCCGACATCACCAACGATGCCATTACCACGTTGGTATCGGTTTGCAGCACGGCGTTATATGTCCACTGGCCAAGGCCCGGATAATTCAACACCATTTCTACCAGCAACGATCCACTGAGGAGCCCTGCTAACTCGTACCCCAGCATGGTAATGAGGGGGTTGATGGCAGTGCGCACGGCGTGCTTGTAAATCACTTGGTGTTCGGGTAAGCCTTTGGCGCGGGCGGTGCGTACGTATTCGGCTTGCAACACATCCAATAAATTGCCTCGCATTTGGCGCTGCAAGCTGGCCAAACCGCCAATGGTTAAAATACCGACGGGTAATGCCAAATGCACTAAGCGATCCCAAGCTTGGTGCCACCACGTAAAATCTTCATACCCCACACTGGTAAGGCCACCGACGGGTAACCAATGAGTTCGCACACAAATAACAGCCACAATCAGCGCCAACACAAAGCTGGGGGCCGCCATGCCTACCGCGGCCAGTAGCGTCATCAAACGATCCGCCTTAGAGCGCCAATGGACCGCCGCATACACTCCCAATGGTATGGCTAACAACCACGTTAAAACAATGACGCACACATTAAGCAGTAAGGTGTTGCCTGCCCGAACGGCCAATTGGGTAGCTACATCTTCGCCATTGACGGTTTTCCCAAGGTTTGGAGTGGCTAGCCACGGTTGATTGGGCAGGTTTACTCCTGAAAGAGCAGGTAAACCCACCACATGACTTAGCCAGCGCCAGTACTGCACTGGTAAAGACTGGTTAAGGCCTAGCCGCTGGGTTTCCGAAGCAATAACCGCAGGCGAAATCATGGGGTTTTGTTTGAGTTCGGCCAAGGGGTCAATGGGGTTTTTAAGGTGGACATGCACGGTAACCGTGCGGCCCCGGTGGTGTAGATCCGGCAGCGTCCACACGCCAAAATCTAGGTTGTAGCGCATGAGAAAAAACCCAATGACGGATACCGCCACCACTGTGGGCAGGGCCAACACCAATCGCTGAGCAACCAATTTGCAGAGATCAAGAACGTTCATGGTGTTATTGTACTGGTCTTCACGTTAATTGTGGGGTCATTCAATGCACGCACAGTATGGCCACACAGTATGGTTAGTGTGGTTCCCACGTGAAATAAAATAAACAGGCGTTGCCTGTTTGGGGGATGATGGGTGAATGATGATATATGATTCTCCGATTGTTATAGCTGGGTTTCCAGAAGCTGCTGCCCGAGTTCGTATAGAGCCTACCGCTACTGTAGACGAGTGGACCATCGCTTCAGAGCAGTTGTTTGGCTTGGTGCCCTTGGCCAAAGTGCGGGTGCCTCATGCCGTAACAACCTCGGTTAGCGCTTTTGCAGGAAAAGGTGGCTTTACCCTTCTTCTGTCGGATGGCGAGACGGTTCTCATTGCCTTACCCGGTGCGTCGGGTGAATGGCAGGGGATTAATTTCTCTGTGGATGGCGCCACGGTTACCGATTGCTGCAATACCCCTATGGTGGATCAACCGATTACCCCCCAAAGGGTAACCACCCAAGCCATGATTTTAGGCGCCGGTTTAGCCACCCGATTTGAACCAGTATCAGGTGACTGGACGGGGGTCTCCAAACCGGGTGCGCCCGTGGTGGGCAGTGCGTCGGTCATTCGGTTGCTGGTAGAGCACTTGGCCCAGTTTGGTATTACCGATATTTTTATCAATACTTTTTATAAGCCAGAACAACTCAAGGCCAGCTTGGCGGGGGAAGGGTTGCCGCGGATTCACTATATTGATGAAGCCCAACCTTCGGGCACGGCTGGAGCCTTAAAAACCTTGCTACAGGGGCAAGCCGCAGCATCCGTTCAAGCTGCTTTTGATGCGGACAAGCCGTTACTGGTGTTGCAAGGCGACGCAGTAACCAATGCCGATTTGGGCGCTTTATTGGTGGCACATCAGCGTCAACACGCGGCTGTTACCTTGGGGTGTATGTTGAAAGGCGATGAAGACGTTTCCAAATTTGGCATTGTGGCCACCGATCATGCTGATGGGCGAAGCGGTCGCATTCAAACTTTCTTGGAAAAGCCGTCTATGGAAGAGGCTGGGCCCCACCGTTTGGCTAATACCGGCTTCTATGTGTTTTCACCTCCGTCCTATGCTTGGGTAGTTGATGCTGCCTGCAAAAAGAAGGCGGGTGAGATTCTCGACTTTGCGCTGGACGTATTTCCTCAGATAATGACGAACTGTAACGATTCTAAAGCCTTACACACAGCGGCGGGTGGTTTTTGGGCCCAAGAAATGTCTGGCTACTGGAGCGATATTGGTACGCCAGCCCAATATAGACAAACCGTAAACGATTGGTATACTAACCATCCAACGGATTATCCTGCAGCTGGATCTTTGGGAGAAGACACCTCAGGAGAGGAGATGGTAGACAGGAACGTGGATAGGCAACTTCAATCGGTGCGGTTGTTACCTTCGGGGGTTTTGATGTGGCCTGGGGTCGCTTGCAAAAATGTAACCGAAGGGCTGTCTATGCTGCAGGGTCCTATTATTTTGGCACCTGCTGCCAAGGCCTGTTGGACTAAATAAACGTGATGATAAACGTGGTTGTTGTTGAATTTGAAAGATCCTTTGCGCACACGATGAAAGGTAATAGCCCTTCATGTTGTTTGCCCCGGTATTGTTGTTGGGTGTTCGTATGAAGCGATTGATTTTACTGGCGCATGGGAGCCGAGACCCATTATGGCGGCAGCCCTTTGAGGCGTTGTCTCAGCGCATTGCTTTGTCGCAAGGGGCGTCGTCTGTGGCACTGGCCTACATGGAAATGGCGGAACCCACCTTGTTAACGGTGGCGGCTGAGGCGGTGGCGGCTGGAGCTACCCAGTTGTTGGTGTTGCCTTTGTTTATGGCGGCGGGCGGCCACTTGCGCCACGATGTGCCGTTGCTAATGGACCAAATTCGCCACAACCATCCGGCGGTGTTAGTCCACATGTTGCCCCCCATTGGGGAACATCCGCAGGTGCAGGCCGCTATTGAAAACATTGCCCACGCGGCCCTTGAAAGTGACTAAATAGGCGGTTATTGGTTACGGCTTTGTTACAACAGTCGCCATTCTGTCAAAAATCCTTATAATGGGGCGATGTTGCCATTGTTGTGGGTGGCCAATGGGTGTTTTAGGGTTTTGTGATGGATTTGGCGTTTGGTGCTGGGTTAATTAAAGCGGCTGTGGTGGGTCCACAGGCGTTATTTGGCGCGCAAATGCAAGCAGCCACATCGTTGGCCACTTCCATAGAAACCTTGGGTGCTGGCCAACGCTTTTTACGCCTGCAAGAACAGACGCAGCGTACCGAAAGTATGAACCGTGGGGCCTTTGCTCAACAGCAGCAAGAAGCCCAATTTGCCTCAGAAAATCAGTATCAACAAACGTATGCACGCGCTATGGCACGCCATGCCGAAGTGGTGAGCCATGAGCATGCTCATCAAGCGGCTGCAGGTCCGTATGCTGGCGGTATCCATCTGGAGTACCACACACAACAAGTGCCCATGGCCGATGGCAGCACCCGTACCGTGCGTTATGCTGCGGGTGGTCATGTGCCGGTGCATATGCCGGGTATGCCATTGATTGATAGAGGGAATCCTGCATCGGCCAAAGCCCAATTGGCTGGCGTTGCCAGTGCGTATCGGCAAATTGCTGGGGCAGCCTTGGCGCCTCATAGCCCTTCGGGGGCCGATGCGGGCGTGGCGGCCAGTGCCCACGCTCGATTGGCGCAGGCTCAGGTCATGATGGCTCAGCTCAATCATCAGCCTCAGCAACCAAAACAGCCATCGGATCCTAAAGTAGGCCGCCGCTTAAACGTGGTGGGTTAAGTTTAAAAGTTTTTCTTTTATCAAAATAAAAGCCCGAAACACTAGGAGTGAAACGGGCTTTGTTTTATTTATAGAAGCGGTGCTTAGACAATCAGCGCCGACCAGCCGGAGGTGAGATCGGTGGTGGGGTTCATATCAGCGTCATAGTATTGCAAATCAATGGGGGCGCAATCACGCAACACGGGCATGTTTTGCTTTAACAGCTCGTGGTAGGTCGGCAATTCTACTTGATAATACACCCCCAAGCCGGTGCGCTCTTCTTGGCTGTAGATTTTGTCAAAGGCCTCTTTGCGCTTGGCGTTTACTTCATCCGCATCGTGAGGGTTGCTTACCACCCCGTTGTAGCCTTCGTCTTCCATGTAGTACACGCGGGGTACTTTGGTGCCTTCAAAGCTTACTTCTTCGGCAAAAAACTCTTTGGTACGTAAGTCGTTGTAGGTGGGGCAGGGTTGTAGAACATCAATCAGGGCCATACCTTTGTGCTCAATGGCTTTTTGGATGGTGGCCTTCAGGTGTTTGGCATCATACGCGTAGCTACGGGCAATAAAGGTGTAACCACAGGTTAAGGCCAAGGCAAAAGGGTTGATGGGTTGCGTAATATGAGGCGCTGCCAGCGATTTAGGCTGATCCCCCATGGGTAACGTAGGCGCCGCTTGACCCTTGGTGAGACCGTACACTTCGTTATCAAACACAATGTAGGTCATATCTAGGTTGCGGCGTCCGGCGTGGACAAAATGTCCTGCCCCAATGCCGTATCCGTCGCCGTCACCACCAGCCACTAGAACGGTAAGATGCGGGTTGGCCAATTTGGCACCACTGGCAAAAGCCAATGAGCGCCCGTGAAGGGTGTGAGCCCCGTAAGCTTGAACATAATGGCTAGTTTTACCACTGCAGCCCACGCCGGTAAAAAAGTACACTTCCCACGGAGGAAGTTGCATGCTGGCCAAGGCTTGTTGAACGGCGTTGGTAATGCCAAAATCGCCGCAACCCACGCACCAGTCAGGGTGTTTATCACTTTTAAGCTGAGACGCTTTGAGTGGAGCGGATAACGTATGAGGGGAGGGAGCACTAGTGGCCATAGGTCAATACAATCCTTTCGGTACCATTTTTTTGAATATCAGTGAGTGAAGAAATGACTTCGGTTTGAGAAATGGGGCGTCCCGTGTACTTCACCACCTTATGGGGAATAAGAATCCCAAGCTCCATGCGGATGAGACGAGCCAGTTGCGAGGTCATGTTCATCTCAATGGAGACGAGTTTTTTAGATGCTTTGAGGATTTTTTCAACGCCATCGGTAGGGAAGGGGCTAAACAGGCGCACATGCAGCATGTTGACCTTAATACCTTGGGCTTCTAGCAACGGCATGGCATCCAGCACGGGGCCTTTGGTAGCACCCCAGGCAACGACGGTGATATCAGCATCCGCGGGGCCATACAGCTTAAACTGACGGTCTTGTGGCAGCTCTTTGAGCAAATATTCCATCTTGCGATAGCGTTTTTCGTGCTGCGCCATCCGAATAGCAGGATCTTCCGTGATGTGGCCAATGGTGGTGTGCTCATCACCGGTTAACCAGTGAATACCACCGGGTTGACCCGGTAAAGAGCGTCGTGATTGGCCGTTTTCTGTCACCTCAAAGCGGGTATGTGTGGCAATGGCAGCGTCTACGTTTTCAAAGGGTTTATCGGTGGTGGGGGTAAACAGGTTGCCACGGTCAATTTTTAGGCCCACTTCGTTAAAAAAGTCGATGGTTTGGGTGTTGTTGGCCAACACTTTATCGGGCAGTACCATCACAGGGGTTTGGTAACGCTCGGCAATGTTAAAGCAATCAAAGGAATCCTCGAAGCACTCTTGCATATCGCCGGGGGCAATAACTACGCGAGGAAATTCGCCGTGGCCAATGTTGACTGCAAACATCAAGTCGGCTTGTTCGCTGCGGGTGGGCAAGCCGGTGGATGGGCCACCGCGTTGATAGTTAAAAATCACAGCAGGCACTTCGTTCATACCTGCCCAGCCAATGCCTTCCGCCATGAGGCAAAATCCGGGGCCGCTGGTGGCGGTAGCGGCACGCATACCAGTAGTGGCGGCGCCGTTTACCATGTTCATGGCAGAGAGTTCGTCCTCGCACTGCATCACTACCATGCCGTATTCGGGGCGGCCTTCCAAGTAGATGCACTCGTCCACCGCTGGGGTAATGGAATAATAAGTGACCAAACGGCAACCGGCTTTCAGTTTGCCCAATCCGCTGGCCGTAGCACCGTTCATAAGCAGGCGGCTGTTTTCTTTAGGCGCATTCACCATGGGGGCCAAGCGATACTCAAAATCGTTGACATCGGCGTATTGCTGCATGGCGGCGTAGGCTTTTTTAGCCCCCAGCATATTCAGTTCCACCAGTTTGGCTTTTTTGCCAGGAAATAGTCCAATGAAGGCACGTTCCATGGCTTCCAGCGGTACACCATACAATGCCATGGAGGCGGCTACGGCCAAGGTGTTTTTCATAATGGTGAGCTTCATGGGGTTTGAGCCCGTTTCCTCAGCCATGTCTTTAATCATGCCGTCATAATCCAGCACATAGGTTTTGACGCTGGGGTCTAAGCCTTCAATGTCTTCCAGCTTTACCACTTTAGGGTCATAAATCAGAGCCCCGTTTTTTAAAATTTCGTGGCCATGCGTGGTAGCCGTTTCCTTATCAAAGGTGGCCAGCATATCAATGGGGTCCACGCTGGAGCGAATATACTGGTGGCTGGCGCGAACGTTAAAGTAGCTGTGCTTGCCTTTAATGTTGGAGTGATACTCCCGTTTGCCAAACACGTAATAGCCAGCGGCAGCGGCAGTCCGTAAAAACAGAGTGGCCGACGAATCGACGCCGGTGCCCTGAGGGCCACCAATCATCCAGTTCACTTCGGTTTGGGCGCCAATAGCGGCTTTTAAGGCGTCGGGGGCCATCGCAGTCATTCGGTTGCTCCTTGAAAAAATTTGCTGAATCGAAGTGTAACCCATTGTGACGCAACCCAGCAAAGCCAGCAAGGGGCGCGGAGCGCCCTTTTTATTATGGCTAATCTTTGATGGAGAGCTTAAATATTCGCTGATTTATCATCCCACAGTCTATAGGTGGCGGGGTCGCTTTTAATGGAGAATCCCCTAGACTAATGACTTAAGATCAATGATTTGAATTGTGTGAGGGCCTAACGATGCCAGATGAGAATTCCACCGTTAAGCCTGGGGTTAACAACGGTCCGCTGGGATTGATGCCCCTTTGCGTGGTGTGGGATGATACCTGCGCCTTTTGCGCTCGATCCATTCGTATGATTGCGCGCTTGGATGTGTGGGGTTTGGTGCATCCGGTGGGGGCTTCTCAAATAGCCACCATGCCCGATGTTTGGACTCAAGGCTGGAGCGCCGAAGACGGTCAGCGGGGCCTTTGGTGCAAACCCATTAGCATCAACACATCAACTCCTTTAAAAAGCACAACGTGCTTGGGGTTTAAAGCCGTTCGGCGTTTGGGGTGGGTGTTGCCCTTAACGTGGCCTGTGTTTTGGCTCGGCTATGTGCCGATTTTGTCTTGGATAGGGGAGTTGATTTACGCGTGGATTGCCAAAAATCGCCGCCGTTGGGGGTGTGAATCGCCGGTGTGTGCCCTTCCTCCTGCAGAAATAAAGATCGAATAAAGCCTCAGGGTTTTAATGGCTCCTCTGTTTAGGGGAGTCTGGATGCAAAAAAGGCCGATGAATGGGAGTCTTTCGTTACACTGGATAAGAAAAGATGAGCCAAAGGAATCATCACAACAACTCAGTTTAAGGAGAGCCATTATGACAAGCCGCAACTATCAGGCGGGGGAGAAAATCATTGCCGAAGGTACTTACGGTACCGAAACCTATTTTATTGAAAGTGGCATGGTCGCCATCCGAAAAGAAACGGGCGAGCAAGCCAGCAAACCCTTGGCTGAACTGGGCGTGGGGGATATGTTTGGCGAAATGGTGCTGCTGGATGATGTTGGCTTTCGTTCGGCCAGTGCGGTGGCCATGACGGACGTGACGGTGCATGTGGTGGGGAAGCAGCAATTGGAACAGGATCTTCAGGCCACGCCATCGCGGGTGCGGTATTTGCTAGATACTTTGAAAAAACGCCTTCAGGCCACAACAGACAAACTTTCCGTTGTGCAAAACAAATTGGCTAAACAGGCAGCGCAACTCACGCTGTGGAAAATTTATGGGGTTATCTTGTCCGTGGTGGTGGTAGCCCAGTGGTTAATGCCTTTGGTACTCCCCTTGCTTAAGTAGGTTAACGCCATTTTTTTGGCTTCGTAACAACGTTAGTTGGGATGCCAAGCTGCTTTATAATGTATAGAAAAAAGAGTTGGCAAAAGTATACGAAAATAATAAGTGATTAGTTAATAAAACCAATCTAATTAAACTTTAGTCACAAACTAACAAAAAAACCGTGCGAGATGGTTTTATATAAGTGTCAGGGGATTGTCATCAATCGGGTACCACTTGTACTGGGATGAATGACATACATAGGCATAGAAAAACGAGAAACAAGCCATTGGGTTACACACACTCTGATTGTGTCAGAGACACAGACTAGGGGAAGACGATATCGCACACGGTAGACCACCATTGCGCTATAGCGCTGCATGTCCTAACGGTCCCTTTACGGGGCTTAAGGCATAAAGCCCACTCCCTAAAAGGTATTCATCAACAAGCCCCCCCCATCCGCACTGCAAGGAGACCGCCGTTGCCGCCTGAGCATCAGCCACACCTGCCACCATTGGATCCGTTGTGGGACAACCACAGCGATTACTCGCCCCAAGAACCTCCGTCGGTGACGGCCCGACGCTATCGAAGCTCCACTTACTTTTTGGAAGACCAGCTGAAACGTTCCGAAGCCTTAAACGATTTTCGACAAACCAAAACACTGGTCAACAACTTGCCCCAATTTAGTCTTCGGTCTCAGTTAGCATTTGCACTGCAATACACGGGCCACGAAGACGTTTAGCCCACTTGACTGATTTGAGAAGAGAGAGACAAGAATCTTGTTCCTAGCCTAAAGGGCCCTTAGGGCTTACCGGAAGGTGACGGAACAGTGATGAGAGAGCGCATGTTTTACCCTGTCGGTCGCCGTCTGTATGTCGGCGTCCGTCAGGGTTTTTTCTTGGTGCTGTAGCGTAAGTCGGTAAGCCAAGCTGCGGTGGCCCGTTTCAATGTGCTCGCCACGATACTCGTCAAAGACGGTCCAGCCGGTAATGCTAGGGTCATTCAGGGCAGCAATGGCATCTACTAATTGTTGATGACTCACACTGTTGGGGGCCACAAAGGCTACATCTCGGCTGACTGCTGGGTAGGGCGAAGGCTCAAAGGGCTCGGCGTTGGCCGTTTGTTGGGCCGATAGTTTGAGTAGCTGCTCCACATCCATTTCTAGTACCCACACGGTTTGCCTAAATTTTAGGGTTTCGGCTAACGCCGGGTGTAGCTGTCCTAACGTCCCCAAGGTTTTACCGCCCGACTTTGTGACGATTTTAGCCGATTGTCCCGGGTGTAGGCTGGGATAGAGCTCGGGTTTGTCCAAAATGCTTTCAAAGCGGACCGCGATACCAAAGGCAGCCAGTACTTGCTCGGTAATGCCTTTGAGGTCATAAAAGTTGGCGGCTCGCATCGGCATATCGCTTTGCCAACGGCCGGTGATGAGATCGCCCATGAGTAAGGCCCCCAAGGCGCGGCGTTCCACCACGCCGGTGGCTTTTTCGGTGGCTTTGCCACGGCGTTCATACACGCGGCCCAACTCATACACCGGCACGTTGGGCTGGCCTTGGGCAGCATTGTGCTGCGCGGCCAGTAACAGGTTGGGCAACAAGCTTTGGCGTAACAAGGTGTGTTCTGGCGAATGGGCGTTGCTAATGACCACTTGTTGAGCCTCTGGCCAGTGAGTGGCGGTTTTTTCCAACACCTCAGGGCCAAGCAATGAATTGGTCATGATTTCGTTGAGGCCAGCGCCACGCAGCACGGTGTGGAGCTTGTTTAGCGCTTGTTGGCGCTTGCTAGCCCTAAGTGCTTGGGTGTGCAGCGGAAGTGATTCAGGAATATCCCCATAGCCTGTAATGCGGATAATTTCTTCAATGAGGTCAATTTCACGGGTCACATCGGTGGAGCGGTAACTGGGCACCGTCACCTTCAAAGTGTTTTGTTCGCCTTTAGCTATGTTAAAGCCTAGGGTCGAGAGGATTCGGGTGGACTCTTCTTCGCTAATGGTGATGCCTAATAACGTGGCCATGCCGTCTAATCGCAAGGTAATGGGTGTGGTATCCGCCATAGGGGGCGTGGTTTCCACCAAACCCACCCAGTTAGGAATGGTTTGTCCAGCTTCGTTGGCTAGTTGTTGCAGCAATTCAATGGCTTTAAACAAGGCTTCGCGGCACACGGTGGCATCCACGCCACGCTCAAAACGTGCGCTGGCCTCAGTGCGTAGCCCCACACTTTTGGCGCTACGGCGAGTCGTCGCCGTTGGAAACACAGCCGCCTCTAAAAACAAGTGGGTGGTAGCATCGGTAATGGCGGTGGTTTGGCCTCCCATCACCCCAGCCAAGGCTTCAGGCTGATTGTTGGCAGTAATGACGATGGACTCGTTTGTTAGCAGTCGTGTTTCGTCATCCAAAGTCACCAATGTTTCGCCTTCCGTAGCACGACGTACCCCTATGGCCACGGAAGCATCGTTGGCATCCAGTTTGCTGGCATCAAAGGCGTGCAAGGGCTGACCATAGGCCAGCATAATGTAGTTGGTCACATCCACCAGTGTGTTAATGCTGCGCATCCCGGCGGCTTCTACCCTCGCAGCGAGCCATGCAGGCGAGGGTCCAATGGTAATGCCTTCTAACAGTGCGCCAGCATAGTATTGGCAAACGGTGGGGTCATCTAGCGCTACGCTCCAGTTGCTTAAGGGCGCTGTTGGGGCCGCAATGGTGGGTGGTTTTAAGGTAACGGTGCGTTCGGTGAGGGCAGCCACTTCTCTCGCCACGCCCACGTGGCACATTTGATCGCCTCGGTTGGCGGTGGGGGCGGTGTGTAAAATGGCATCGGTGGGTAGGCCAAGGGCCTCTATCAATAACTGACCCAACTGAGGCATGTCTAGTACCGCTTCAGGAATCACCCAAATGCCGTCTTCGTCTTGGCTGTAGCGTTCCGTTAGACCCAGTTCATCGAGTGAGCAAATCATCCCTTTAGAGACCACGCCGCGAATGGTGGCTTCGCCGAGGGTAAAGCGGCCGCCATCTTTGCGGTTGAGAACGCTGGCGCCCAATGGGGCGTAAGCAATGGTACTATTCGGCCGTACGTTGGGGGCGCCACAAACAACCTGCATGGTTTCGTTTGCGCCAGTATTAACAGTAACCAAACGAAGCTTGTCTGCATTGGGGTGTGGATCCACGGCCATAATACGGGCGACGATGACGCCACTAAAGGCTGCGCCCCTTCGCTCTACTTCTTCCACTTCCAACCCGGCGTTTGTAAGGCGTTCTGCCACGTCTTCCGGGGCAATACCGTGTAAGTTTACAAAGTCATTCAGCCAGTTCCAAGAAATTTTCATTGAGGACACCATTCCAGTAAAGACAGCCCCTTTACTATAATAGAAACCGTGTTTTACGGATGCACAGTCTTTCTGTGCATGTTAAAAATGCCCTCAGGGCTCTTTTGTGTTCGTAAATTTCTTTGGGTAATATGGTGATGTCGTCTTTATTATGCTTTATTTTTACGACGTAATAGCCTAGAGTGTTGGATGCCATGCTCCTTACTGAAACTCAACAAACCATCCAAGATTTGGCCCGCCAATTCGTTACCGATGAAGTGTGGCCCGTCAGTGCCCTGCTAGAAAAAGGTGAAGCCGCTGGCGATAATTACGCCACCTTGTGCCACCTGTGGCAACGGATGGGAGAATTAGGCTTTACGGGGCTACCGTTTCCTGAGCAATACGGTGGTTCTGCTAGCGATAGTTTGAGTTATTTTTTGGTGTTGAGTGAAATTGCCAAAGCCAGCGCTGCTTTATCCACGGCCCTCTCGGTGCATGTTTCTTTAATTGGTTTACCTTTGTTGGAATTTGGCACCCCTGAGCAACAGCAAAAATACCTGCCCAAGCTGGTTACCGCCCAAACCATTGGCGCTTTTGCTTTAACGGAAGCCAACGCCGGCAGCGATGCCGCCAGTGGCCTGTGCAAGGCCGTCCAAGACGGCGACGATTATGTGCTAAATGGTACCAAGCTGTTTATTAGCAACGCCCTACTGGCCGATGTCTTTTTAGTAACGGCTCGCACCAACCCAAACGACACGAGTCATCGTGGCCTCAGCGCCTTTATTATTGAGCGCGGCATGGAGGGCTTTAGCATTCAGCCCGGTGAAGAAAAAATGGGCCTAAAAGGTGGTGATTGGGGTGAATTGATTTTTGATAACTGCCGTATTCCTGCGTCTCAGCGCTTTGGCCCCGAAGGCCATGGCTTTAAGGTGTTTATGAACAGCCTGAACGTGGGCCGCATTGGCATTGCCTCGGTAGCCTTGGGTGTGGCGCAAGCTTGTTTAGAATCCAGCCTAAAATACAGCGCCGAGCGTCAGCAATTTGGCCAGCCCATCAATCAGTTTCAGGCCATTCAGTTTAAGTTGGCGGATATGGCCACGGAAATTGAAGCAGCCAAGCAATTGGTGGTGAGCGCCGCCCGATTAAAAGAAGGCAAGCAACCCTTTGCCCAAGAAGCCAGCATGGCCAAGCTATACGCCAGCGAGCTGGCCAACCGTTGCGCCAACCATGCCATTCAAATTCATGGGGGCTACGGCTACACCACCGATTTTCCTGTGGAGCGATTCTTCCGCGATGCCCGCGTGATGAGCCTGTTTGAAGGCACCAGCGAAATTCAGCGCACCATTATTGCCCGCAGCTTGGTGTCGGTCTAACCCATCAATGGGTTTGAGAGCCACGTCGATTGAGAGATAATAAGGGCACTCGCCCTATCGTCACCATTGAAGACTGCTGCCATGCCCACTGCCACTCATTCTTTGTTAGCTACCCTACAAGCCGAGGCCATAGCAGCCCTTGCTGCTGTGGATTCTCTCGACTCTGCCGAAGCCTTTCGGAACCAATACCTAGGGCGCAGTGGCCAAATCACCCTCATCAAGCGAAACCTCAAAGATCTGCCTGCTGAAGAACGCCCCATTGTCGGCGCCCAAGCCAACGAGCTGAGCCAGCTGCTGGAAGCCCAACTGACTGAAAAAGAACAGGCCCTCAAATCCGCTGAACTCAATGCCCGTTTGGCCAATGAAGTAATTGACGTGACCATGCCGGGCACCTACTGGCCCCAAGGCACGCGCCACCCCATTACCCGCATGATTGATGAATTAAGCGCCATTTTTGCTGGCATGGGCTTTGCCGTGCTGGATGACAACGCCTGCCCCGAGGTAGAAACAGACTACTACAATTTTGACGCCCTCAATTTTCCGGCAGACCACCCAGCGCGCGACATGCAGGATACCTTTTACACGGCAGTGGCCCCCAATGTGCTGTTGCGTAGCCAAACCAGCAATGCCCAAATTCGCCACATGGAGGGGCGTACACCCCCGATTCAGGTGATTTCACCGGGACGGGTGTACCGTAACGAGGACGTGAGCCGCAAAAAGCACGTGCTTTTTCATCAGCTGGAAGGCCTAATGGTGGCCGAAGGCGTTACGGTTGGGCACCTGAAAGGCACCCTCAATGCTTTTATTGAGCAACTCTTTGGCTTGGACGACCAAGGCCAGCCCATGAAAACCCGCTTCCGTACCAGTTTTTTCCCATTTACCGAGCCCAGCATGGAAGTGGACGTGCTGTATCGTCGCACCATTAAAGGCCAAGTACTGGAAGATTGGCTGGAAATTATGGGCTGCGGCATGGTAGACCCCAACGTACTCAGCGAAGTGGGCATTGACCCAGAGCGCTACAGCGGCTTTGCCTTTGGCATGGGGGTGGAGCGCCTAGCCATGCTGAAATACGGCATCCACAACATTCGCGATTTTTACACCAGCGACTTGCGGTTTTTAAGAGCCTTTAATGGGTAGGTCTAATTTTCACTTATTACTTAGCCTTATTCTCCCTAAGAACATATTGGCCACACCCCTCAATCATCACAAAGAAATCGCCTTCTTTGGAAGTGGAATAAGTACATCCTTTACCTGTAAGCATGCGTTTATAGGCATTAGTAGTGAAAGTGTCGTTCATATTGATATTTGACTCTAGTTTGCCATCCTCGCGCGTCTGGAGTTTCAATGCCTCTATTTTTTTGGCTCGTTCGGTCTCCGTCAATGGTGGAGGCTGGTTAGTTGATGGCTTGCAGCTTACAAGGGCTAAAGCCATTGCTGCAGCAGGTATAATCGTTCCTGGAAATAAACGCATGTGTTACTCCTTTAATGCGTGTGTTGTAAAAATATTAGAATAATCCTTAGCCTGTCATCTTAAGCCCAAGCTATTTTATAATAAGGCGCGTGAAAAACTAAAATTGCCTAAGGTTTACTCTTCTTTGCCCTTACCCACACCCTTGTCATTAGGGAAATTCTTATACATAAAGTGGTCGTGATAGGGTTGGCGAACAAATTGGCCGTCATCAAGTTTTAAAACGAGGGTATCCTTAGGGTTATCCGGGAAGTTCCATTCATATTCCCCTTGTTGAATCTGATTCAAGTCGTTAAGTAGCGTGGGATCATTTTTGCCCTCTTCTTTTAACTGTTGTTTTAAGGTCTCTAATCTTCCTGTATAGAATTTACCAAGGTTGGCGGGGCCTTTATTAGGGCCACAACCTGCTGCCCCGAGAGCTAAAACCGTTAAGGGAATGCCAACGTTACGTGAAAGCCAACTCATGTGTTATTCCTTAAGGGTGTGTTTTAACAGTAGCCTGCCATTGAAGCCCAAGCTATTTTATAATAAGACGCGTGAAAAACTAAAATTGCCTACAAGCATGGTCTTAAAACACAGTTTCAGGATTTACGGATGGTACGTTCACCGTTAGTGGCCCTGTCGGGCAAGCAATACGCGGGCAAAGACCAGTTGGCGGATTGGCTGGTCACCGTCTTGCCCAATCGCTTTGGCCTGACTGCCGTTAAAACCCCCATTGCGGGAGCTATTAAGCAACAGTACGCTGAGAAAAACCGTTTGTCTCTCCAAGAATTAGAAACCCACAAGGCAAACCATCGCAGCGGTTTAATTGAGTTGGGCAACTGGGGTCGCCAACAATCGCCAGATTACTGGCTGGAACGGGTCTTGGAAGCCGCCCAGATAGTGGATGGCATTACCATTGTGTCGGATATGCGCTTGCCCCGAGAATATGAGCAATTGAAAGCTAGTGGCGCCTTGCTTATAAGGCTGGAAGCCGATCGTGGCATTCGCCAAGCCCGAGCGGAACGCTTGAATGGCTTACTTACCAATGAGGCAGACCCCACCGAGTGCGCCTTGGACGACATCCAAGTGTGGGATGCCGTGTTAACCAATAACGGTACTGTGGATGAGCTGGCAGCCATTGCTGAAGCGACCCTCTTCCCTTTATTGCAGGCTCGCTTCTCTCTACAATAGCAGCCATGCCGTGCGCAAATGGGAGACTGGATGCGATGAAAATTTTAGTAGTGGGTTCCGGTGGCCGCGAACATGCCTTGGGCTGGCGATTGTCTCAGGACGTTGGGGCTCCAAACGCCACGCCTTATCAGCTATTTTTTGCGCCAGGCAATCCGGGCATGGCGGCCTTGGGCCAGTGCTTGGACATTGAGGCGACGAATATCTTTGCTTTAAGCCTGTTTGCCGAAAAAGAAAAAATCGATTTGGTGGTGGTAGGCCCCGAAGCGCCCTTAGCCGCTGGGTTGGCCGATGCCCTGCAAGCCAAAGGGATAGCCGTGTTTGGGCCGGTACAAGCCGGGGCCCAGGTAGAGGCCAGCAAGGCTTTTGCCAAAACCCTCATGATGGAAGCAAGGGTCCCTACGGCTGCCTATCAACAGTTTAAAAATCCATTGGAGGCTATTGAAGCCCTAGATAAATTCTCGCTGCCGTATGTAATTAAAGAAGACGGGCTGGCCGCCGGTAAAGGCGTGACGGTAACGGAAAGCAAAGCGACTGCTGTGGCGGCGTTAAAACACGCGGCTGCCAAAGGGGCCAGTGTGGTGGTGGAAGATTTTTTGGTGGGGGGCGAGGTTTCGGTGCTAGCCATGTGCGATGGCACACGGGCCATCCCAATGCTGCCAGCACGCGATTACAAACGCGCTTACGATTGTAATCAAGGCCCCAACACTGGGGGCATGGGCAGTATTGCCCCGGTTCCCAACTTGCCCTGCACTTTTTTAAAGCAAGTGCAGGAACAAGTGCTTGCTCCGATGATGAGGGCTTTTAGGGCGAGAGGCATTGATTACCGTGGCGTGCTGTATGCAGGCTTGATGGTACAAGACAACGGCGACATCAATGTGGTGGAGTTTAACGCCCGCTTTGGGGATCCGGAAACCCAAGTGGTACTACCGTTGTTGAACGAAAACTTGGCGTCGATTTTGTTGGCGGCGGCTCAAGGGGATTTAAGCGGGTGGGAAAATACTGGTTTTGCCTGGAAAACCCAGCATGCCGTTAGTGTGGTGATAGCCAGCGAAGGGTATCCCGATAGCCCCCGTAAAGGCGATGGAATGACGTTTCCCTCAGCAATTTCGAGTGATTCGTTGCTATTTCATGCAGGCACGCGCTTAATGCCGAATCAAACCGTGGTAACAGACGGGGGGCGGGTACTGAATGCTGTGGGATTAGGCGATACCTTGGAAGAGGCTTGTAATAAAGCCTATGGGGTGGCAAATTCGGTGGCCTTTAACGGGGCATGGTATCGACGTGATATTGGCGCCGTTGAAACCCCTATGGTTGTTTAACGGCAGTCATAACCCGTCATAAAGCCACTATAACAAGGTGGCAATGCAGGCTTGTTATAGTGTGTGCAGGGCGTTGCCCTGTTAGTCTCGGCTACGGCCGCCCACCAAGCGCAACACCCAGTACACCAGCTCCATCAACGAGTACATGGCGGTGGCCACATACGTCATGGCCGCAGCGGTGAGTACTTTTTTGGCGCCCGTCATTTCGTCGCTGGTTAGGTAACCGCCGGTTTCTAGCACGGCTAAGGCGCGGCTGCTGGCGTTAAATTCCACAGGCAACGTCACCATATGAAAGGCCACGGCAGCGGAAAATACCGCCACCCCCAGCCAGGCAATCAGGGTGGAGAACGCGGGGGCCGCCGCAGAGGCAGCACCCAAGCCAATGCCAATCATCAGTAACATGGGGCCAAACTGGCTACCCAAGCCCACCACAGGGGCCATTTTTCCTCGAATAACCACAGGGACGTAGCCCGTGGCGTGTTGAATGGCGTGGCCGCACTCGTGGGCGGCAATAGCCAAACCGCTAATGGACCGGCCATAAAAATTATCCGCCGACAGGCGCACGGCTTTAGCACCCGGGTCGTAGTGATCCGTGAGCTCACCTTCAATGGCTTGAATGGCCACGTCTTCAATGTTGTGGCGGCGCAAAATAGTTCTTGCCAGTTCTTCGCCGGTCATACCGCTGCGGGCGTCTACTTTTTTGTAGGTGGCCACTGTATTTTTTACCCACAATTGAGGCAAAAATACCAAGCCCATGCCCACCACGCTAAGTAGCATGTAGCTGGGGTCCATCATCATGAACATCGAAATCATCCTTTAACAAAAGCGAACAGCAGGCTTATTATAGCGGCTTTGGTAAAAACCTAATGACGCTTAAGAAAAAGATTGGTTTCTGGGGGGCTTAGGAGGGGCAATAAAACAGCACCAAGCCAATTTCCCACAACGAGGCCAACACGCTGCGGGCAAAGGCAGTGGGGTCGGTCACGTCGGTAAAGGGCTTAAGGGCCCCTATACACTGCTGCACGGTGTTGCTGTTGTTAATGGCACCAAACAAGGCAGCTTGTGGCGGCGTTAAGGGCACCGGTGGATGGGGATCCCGTTGAATCCATGCCGGTAGGTGGGTTTCGCCATTGGCAGGTACAAAGCGGTGGACGCGCTTGATGGGGATCCACGTTAAAAACTTTGGGCTGTTAAAATTCAGCTGGTAGCTGCTTTTGGGGCGATCCGGGTGACACGCCATAAAGGAATGCATGCGAATGCCCCCGTTGAGTAATTCCATGGTTTGCCACTGTTGGGGCTTGGGCAGCGCCATTAGCTTAGCCCGCACCGCCGGGTCTTTAACCCATGCGGCAGGCTCGTACGCAAAGGGGTCTAACCACCCTTGAAATTCTAACCCCGCATTGTTCACCCAATTGAGGCAATCTTGCACACTAAAGCCGTGATCCATGGGGTGTAAAAACATATCGACGATGCCGGCGTCGTAGTTCATATCCAAGTTGTTTTTCAGCATAGGTTGGACGGGGTGATGGGCGGGTAATCCGGCTAGCACCGAGCGCACGAGAGCCACATCATTGGGAGTTTGGCCCAAGCCCAGCAGTTGAAAGGCTTGCTGCAAGCCATACAAGCCCATGCGTCCATACAGCCCGTACACCATTGCAAATAGTACGCCGGTTTTTGGGCGAAGCACGGTTTTGAGGGCTTTTAAGCCCGTTAAGGGGTCGGGCAAGTGGTGGAGCACCCCCGAACTAATGATGAGATCAAATTTGCCGTCTTTCGTATCCCTTAGGCTAGCCACGTCGTGCAAATCCAGATTGTGGAGCGTTAAGTTGTTGAGTGTGTGTTTTTCTTTCAGCTTTTGTTCGTGGGCCAAACTGGCGCTGCACATATCAATGCCCACCACGCGAGCCTTGGGGTGTGTGTAGGCTAATTTAGCGGCTTGATTGCTGCCACAGCCTGCCACCAAAATATCAATGTTTTCTTGTTTTTGCAGGGCATAAAAGCCATCGGGCCAGTAATGCCAATGCACCATGCGGGGCTCGGCCTCTTCGGCAATGCCACGGGCGTAGTAAGCTTCCAAATCATGGATGGGCTCGGGGTACACCCACTGCTCGTACTGCTCATTCACGGTGTCGGCAACCAAAATCACGCGGGCATCTCCTGTGTGACGAATGGCTATAGAATACCGTATTTATTGCGGAAAATGTACGATAGCCCAATAAAAACAGGCTAATACACGTTGGGTTACATAGTGGCAACAAAAGGCATGGGTTGGTTTTTATGCCAGTAACTCACCTGTATTGTGTGAGGATTGTTTACGAGAACGAGACGCAAAGATTGTAGGAGATACGAGGTTATGCCTGTAACCCAAGAAGTGGTAAAGCTAATTGAAAGAACTTTCCCTAAAGCTGCTGCAAAGGCGGGGGGTATTAAACCTGCGCATATAGTTGATATGCGTGAGGGTAAGGTTGCCGTAGAGGCAATGCAAGAGACTTTAAAGCCATTGCATAAAGCCGCCCAAGAGAGTGGTAAATCTTTAGACACATATATCCTTTATGGAAAAGATGAATTTGAAGCATTAGGTGTCAGGGCTAAAGCTTCGCCAGAAGCGATGAAGGATTATGAAGAGGTACAGCGAGCACTCAGTAAAGGGAAAAAGCATAAAACAACACTCGTAAGCGAAGATGGGGAAAAAATAACCTCTACAGTGAAACAAGCTGGTGAGGACACGATCGTTTTCCGAACGAAGTTCGAATTTAATGATGAAAAGGCAGCAAAATCAGCTAGGCGTGCTAATACTTGGAATTTATTAAAAAAAGAGAACTTTTTTAAAAATTGGTAAACGTTTTGGGCCCCCTTTTTTGCTATGAGGGGGCTTTTTTATTGTGTAGCGATGCCACGCACTTCGCTAAGCGAGTGAATGCCTTCGCTTTGGCAGTAGACGTGCAAGTCCGCAGCCAAGCGTTCAAACACGGTAGGTTCGGGGAAGGCCATGGTGCCTACTTGTACGGCACTGGCCCCGGCCATCAAAAACATCAGTACGTCTTCGGTGGTGCGAATACCCCCCACCGCCACAATGGGCACGGTAGGGAAGGCTTTGTGGATTTGCATCACGTGGTACAGCGCAATGGGGCGAATGCCCGGCCCGCTATAGCCGCCAAAGGTTCGGCTTAGCATGGGCTTTTTTGTTTTGATATCGATATGAGCCCCCAACACCGTGTTAATGGCGGTTACGCCACTGGCGCCGCCGGCCATGGAAGCTTCTACCATGGGCAACACGCTAGCCACATTGGGGGTGAGCTTTACCCACAACGCTTTTTGGGTGGTGTTTCGCACCGCTTGGGTAATGGCGGTAATCAAGGCGGGGTTGGTGCCAAAATCCACGCCGCCCTGGGCCACGTTGGGGCACGACACGTTCAATTCATAGCCCGCCACCGCTGTTGTGGCCAACGGGCAGGCCTCAATGGTCTCCACCATTAAGCCAAAAGCCTCGGGGGTTTCGGCTGAGAGGCTCAAAATTATGGGCAAGCCCAGCGCCGCCAATGCAGGAAGATCGGTGGCTAAGGTAACCTCTAAACCGGGGTTTTGCAGGCCAATGCTGTTCAGCATCCCCAAGCCGGGTAGCTCACACGTGCGGCCTTGCCAATTACCGGGGCGTGGCTGGGGGGTGACGGTTTTGGTGACAATGCCTCCCATACAGTGCCTTAAAGGCGTCAGTTGATCAAACAGCGGCGCGTTAAAGCAGCCCGAAGCGTTAAGAAGCGGCGAGCTTAGTGCTAAATCACCAATGGTAGTGGCTAAAGGGTTGTTAGTAAGAGTGGGCGTCATACACTGCAACCCTCAGTAGAACGACAGAGGTTGCTTGAAGGGCTGTTGATAAGCCGGCTCTGCGGGTCCCAGCGGATGGTATTGGCCCGAAACACAGGGCCTTCCGTGCAGGTTTTGGTAGGCCACTCGGCAGAGGACTCTGCTGTATCCGTGCGGAACACCACGCACCCCGTGCAGGCACCGGTGCCGCAGGGCATGCGTTCTTCCAAAGACGCCCACACGGGAGTGTTGGGTTGGTGGGCCGCAAACCACTGGCTCACGGCGGCCATCATGCCCCATGGGCCACACACCAAAACCGCAGAGGGAGTGACCGCGTCTCGATGTGCGTTCAGCCAATCCACCACTGTGCCGCCAAACCCTGCGGAACCATCATCGGTACAAAGGTAAAAACCTTCACCAAAAGTGGCTTGCAAGTCGGCCTCAATCCCAACCTCATCAGCGTTGCGTACACCATACAGCAGTTGAGCGTTGCCTCGAGTCGATTCTGTGGCTTGTTCTGCCCAGAACACCAAGGGGGCCACCCCAATACCCCCACCAATGAGGAGCACATGGTCGGTATTGAGTTCCAAAGGAAAAGGTTTACCTAAGGGACCCAACATGTTGAGGGCGTCTCCCACGGAGAGCTCGCTCATGTGCTGGGTGCCTGTGCCGTGGACTTTGTAGAAAATCTCAAAACTGCCATCGGCATGGGTGCGGTACACGCTCATGGGGCGGCGCATGCGTTCGTACAGGTCTTTGCGTTGGTCAACGTCAATCATGACGAACTGGCCGGCCACGCAGGCAAAGTGGTTGATTGGCTCATCCCGATGATTGGCAATGGGTTGCAGGTGTAGCAATCGCAACGAGGGGCTTACCACGCTGTGGCTCAGAATGCGGCACGTTAGGTCTGCCAACGGGGTAGATGTGTGGGTAAGGGTGCTTATCATATCCCTATCTTACTGTGAAGATAGGCCCCTTGGTTGTTGCTGCTGGTTTTAATTGATGAAATTATAAAATTTGTGAGGACAAATTTTAAGGTCCGTTCCGCCGATAGTATAATGAATGAAATAGTCCTTAATTTGCAGGAGCGATGGCTATGGCCGTCTTAAAAGTGCTGACGTACGGTGACCCGGTGCTGCGCCAGCCCACAGAAAAAGTCCATAAGGTGTCTGCCAAAATTCAAAAGCTGGTGGCGGACATGTTTGACACCATGTACGCCCAAAACGGCGTGGGCCTAGCGGCGCCTCAAGTAGGCGTGCTTAAGAAGATTTTTGTTCTGGACTGCACCACGGAAGACAACGTGTTGCCCAAAATGGTGTTTATTAATCCCACCCTTGTGCGTAAAAGTGGTGCGATATTGAGTCGCGAAGGCTGTTTGAGCTTTCCAGATGTATTTACGGAAGTAAAACGCTACGATACGGTAACGGTGCGTTACATGGACATAAGCGGCAAACCCCGCGAAATGACGGTGGAAGGCGGTGGTCTGTTGTGTCGGGCCATTCAGCACGAGTTCGACCACTTGGAAGGCGTGTTGTTTGTGGATCATGTGGTGAATCAAGCCGAAGCCGATCAACAGCTCAAAGAACATCATCTACCACCCATTGATCCCACTTTTATCAAAGAAGAGCCGGATTTGGACAAGGTGTTGATGGGTAACTAAAAGGGCAAGGTTTAGGGTGGTTTGTTGTGACACCTCTTAAAGTGTCACAAGGGTCTAATCACTTTAAACGGCTCTTTTCCTCCTGTTGGCCTTAGTCCGCATGGGTCTAAGGGGTACGCATCTGCCCCAACTGAGCCAAAGTGGCTACAATGGAAGTACCTTTCGTTGTGCTATTGGAAACTCTCGTGATTTCGGCTCAAAACTTGCGGGTATACCCCGGTAAACCTTACCCTTTGGGGGCCACATGGGATGGCTTGGGAGTAAACTTTGCCCTGTTTAGCGAGCATGCCACCAAAGTGGAGTTGTGTTTGTTTGATAGTCCTGACGCAACGAAAGAATCGGCGCGCCTGATTTTGCCTGAATACACAAACGATTGCTGGCACGGATATTTTCCCGATCTACGCCCCGGACAGGTTTACGGCTATCGTGTGTATGGACCCTACAAGCCGCAGCGTGGCCAGTGGTTTAACCCCAATAAAATTGTGTCGGATCCTTATGCTAAGGCCATTGTGCGAGAGATTTGTGATTATTCCAACCTATACGCCTACGAACGCCATGAAAGCCACAGCGACCCCACCTATATGCCTATGGATACGGTAGACAATGCCGCCACCGCCCCCTTGTGCGCGGTGATTGATAACTCCTTTACGTGGGGTGATGATCATCACCCCCAAACGCCGTGGCACAAAACCATTATTTACGAGGCACACGTGAAGGGCCTTACCGAGCTTCACCCGGATGTGCCGGAACATTTGCGCGGCACCTATGCCGGTGTGGCCAGTTTGCCCGTCATTGATCACTTAAAAAGCTTGGGCGTCACGGCCATTGAGCTGATGCCGGTGCATCACCATTTGGATGAACCCTTTTTAATTGAAAAGGGTCTTACCAACTATTGGGGCTACAATACCCTCTCCTTTTTTGCGCCCGATAACCGCTACAGCGCCTACAAAGGCCCCATGGAGCATGTGCAAGAGTTTAAAACCATGGTGCGGGCCTTGCATGCCGCCGGTATTGAGGTAATTTTAGACGTGGTGTACAACCACACCGCCGAGGGCAACCATTGGGGCCCCACCCTTAGCTTTAGGGGCATTGATAACCTAAGTTACTACCGCACGGTGGAAAATCAGCCCCAGTATTACCAAGATTATACCGGTTGCGGTAATACGCTAAACATGCGCCACCCGCGCGTGTTGCAACTACTGATGGACAGCTTGCGCTACTGGGTGCAAGAAATGCACGTAGACGGCTTTCGTTTTGATTTGGCCAGTGCCTTGGCCCGAGAATTGTACGACGTGGACAAGTTGAGCAGCTTTTTTGATGTGATTCAGCAAGACCCGGTGATTTCTCAAGTAAAACTGATTGCCGAGCCATGGGATATTGGCGCCGGTGGCTATCAGGTGGGCAATTTTCCCGCTTTGTGGACGGAATGGAACGGCAAGTATCGTGACAATGTGCGGTCTTTTTGGCGGGGTGATGGGGGCCAATTGGCAGAATTGGCCAGCCGTATTACCGGCAGTAGCGATTTGTACGAGCACAGCGGGCGTCGCCCCCATGCCAGCATTAACTACATGACCTGCCATGATGGCTACACATTGGCCGACGTGGTGAGTTATCGTGACAAGCACAACCTCGCCAACGGGGAAGACAATCGAGACGGCGATAGCCACAATCACAGCGAGCATTACGGTGTGGAAGGTCCTACCGACGACCCTACTATTAAGTCGTTACGCTACCGACAAAAGCGCAATTTCTTTGCCAGCCTTATGTTTTCCATTGGGGTGCCCATGATTAGTGGGGGGGATGAACTGGGCCGGACTCAGCAAGGCAATAACAATGCCTATTGCCAAGATAATGAGCTGGCATGGTACCCGTGGAATAACAACAGCCCCGAGGATTTGGAATTTTTAGCCTTTTGCAAAAAAGTCGTGGCTTTGCGGCAGGCTCACCCGGTGTTTCAGCGGCGGCGATTTTTTAAAGGCGAATTGTGCCTAGACACCGACAAAGATGGCGTGTGCGACGGCCCCATGTACCAAGACGTGGTGTGGTTGCACCCCCATGGCCGTAAAATGACGGCCGAGGACTGGCAAACCGGCTTTAACCGCTGCGTGGGCATGATGCTGGAAGGTTACGGCTTGGATGAACTGAGTGATGACGGCAAGCCGGTGGTGGATGATACCTTGCTGGTACTCATTAACGCCCACACGGAAGCCCTGCCCTTTTTGCTGCCCCAGCATCCCTTGGGCACTGCATGGGAGTTGCTGCTGGATACCTCTGATGCAGAAGGTGCGCCGGTGTGGCAAGACACCTTCCCTCTGTCGGACCGGAGCCTGTGCTTGTTAAAGTTGCAAGGTTAAAGGCCCATGATTGCCCACTGTTTATTGGGTGCCATAAGGGCCATATTATTCCTTTAGTTTGTCCAATTCGGCCTGTATTTTTTGTTTCTTTTCTATCAGTTCAAGCCGTTTTTTGTCAGCAGCAGATAGATTTTGACGGTCCTTGGCTTGTTCTAGAATTTGCTTCTCTTCAAAAGCGGTCTGGGCAGCATCCCTTCCGGCGTCATTCTTTTTCGTGGAGTGTTTTTCTAGGATTCTTTCAGGGTTAGTTACATGGCTTTGCCAACAAGTCCCTACGCTTAGCAAACCCAAAATGAAAATAACAAATTGAAAATTCCTTTTACCCCCACCATACTTCCACTTCCACCGGTTGATATATGCCCTTCGCTGTTTCTCTATTGATGCTGCCCTTTCTTGAGCCCCTTTCGGATCAAAGGGCGGATTCGGATCTAAGAGCTTACCCGAAGTAGGGCCTTTTTTGGCCCGCCGGTCGATAGCTTCGTTCATACTAGCGGCATTAGTGTGGTGGGTTATACCAAACCGGGTGTTAGAACGGATTGTCATACACAAAATTCCTAAATAAACGATTCGTTACACCTTTAATAAAGAGGAGTCTTTAGTCATTTTGAGGGGGACGTAAGGGGTCACGTTAGTACTCTTTCTTATCTGCGGGATTATCAAACATGCCCCTGTGACGATAGTTATCAAGGGGGAACTTGAGGTACCTCCCGTTTTCAATTTCTCTAAAATCCACCACCAAGCACTTTAAGGTTGGGTTGTACTTGAGTGCCAGCACAAATTTATCCAGCAAGGCATTGCAATCTTGCACATACGTTTTAGAGTTAGGTTTTAGCCTTGTGGTAAACAAGGGCACTTTTACACTGGCGCCATTGCCTTTGTTTAAGGTCAATTCTATGGTTTTGGCTCTGCGGTACACTTCCTTAATGTACTCAACAAAGGACTTTTTAAGGGCAGGATCTTGCAAAATGGCATTCATGGATTCATTCTTCCCTGCCCGCCGCTCAATTTCTGTGAGGTTTTTTTTATCGATAGGGTTCGAAAGCGTAAGCGTGCTAAGCCGATAATACCCATACTCGGTAATCTGTTTAATATCGGGGTACGATTCGCTGGCCGTAAGCCCCGTCACTAAGTACTGTTGGGCATTTTTAACCCCACCCGTATACTGGCATTTAAGTACTCCTACAAGCAAAAAGGCTCCGATCGCTGTCCACACCACTCGCCGTTCCTGCCTCGAGTGCAAATAATTCCTTACCCACCAACCCCGCCGGCCAAGCTCTGCGCCAAACTGAAGGGGCATGGCCCCGCTGGCCGCTGTTACTGCAAAAGCCTGCTGCCCAACCCTTGGCGGTAGGGAATAAGCCTGCCTAGGGCGGGAAAAACAAAAGGGGGATGGCGACAACAATTGCATAAAGCGTACTCATAAAAACAAGGGAGCCAATGGGTGTTAATCCCTAAACACCCCTGCAAAATAAAAGTTGCCTAATGTCGCAGTTGGTGTTCGCACCACGCCACCGTGGCAAAAAAGGCAATCAGGGCTAACACCCATAAACCAATCAGCATTTGCAGCGGGCAGTGCCCTGCTAAAAAGGCTTGGCGGCCCCCTTCAAAAATAGCGGTGGTAGGCACCCACACCAGCACGTTTTGAATGGCTTGCGGAAACCGGCTGATGGGGAAAAACAGCCCGCCCAAATACAGCAGCGGCGTAATAATAATGGATTGAATTTGGGCAATTTGGTCAGGGCGTCGAAACACGACCCCCATCACCGCTCCCAAACAGGTAAACATCACGGCTCCAGGCAGCATCATGGCCAAAAAGGCCAGTAGTTTGGGCAATGTTAAGGTAAAAGGAGACAATAACAGCAAGGTTATGGCCACCAAAGAGCCTTTGATAATGGCCAACGTAAAACCGCTCATCACGTCGCCTACCAAAATATCGGCCATGCTAATGGGCTTAATGCGATATTCATCAATGGTTTTGTGGTGACGAATAGACAGCCATAAATTCCATGAGCCTGAGCGAAAGGCTTCTAGCTGAATGGTGAGGGCAATGAGGCCTGGCGTAATAAAGGCCATGTAGGGCACGCCATCCACATCAGCAATATCTCCCCGCAAGCCCAGCCCAAAAGCCAAAAAGAAGGACAGAGGCACCGCAATGGTAGACAGCAGTTCCAAAAACCAGCCGCGCGTTTCTCCCATGAGGTTTTTTTTAAAAATAGGCCAAATGCCTCGTTTTAAATGAAGCACCCACATTACACCAGCCCTCCAGAGACTAAATCCTCATTGAGGGCGATGGGTTTATCCACCAAGGCAAAAAATACGGTTTCTAAAGAGGGCAACGGTTGTTCGATGGCCGTCAAGGTATTTTGTGGCAAAGAAGCCGCCCAAACCCATAGCCAATGGCTATTTTCTAGGGGCATCATCACGTGCAGGGTGTCCTCTTTAGGGGTCTTAATCACGCTACCTGCAGGCGCTTTGGCCTGTAAAGATTCTAACCATTGACCAGCCACCGGCTGAGAAAAACGGCACTGCCACAGGGCTTGACCGCCCAAAGCGGCTTTTTGTTGACGGGCCACCTGCTGCTTTAGCTGGGTGGGGGTGCCACTGGTGAGTACTTGCCCTTTGTCCATCAGCACCAACGTATCGCAGAGCTGGTCCGCTTCTTCCATGTAATGGGTGGTTAGCACCAAGGTGCGCCCCACGCGAAGCGATAAAATCGCATCCCACACTTGACGACGTGCCACGGGGTCCAATCCCGTGGTGGGTTCATCCAAAAACAAAATGGCGGGCTCGTGAATGAGGGCGCGAATGAGAGAGGCTTTGCGCCGCATGCCGCCGGAGAATAGTTCTACGTAACTGTTACGACGTTCGTACAAGTCTACTTGTTTTAGCAAGCGTTCAATGCGGGGCACAAACTGGCGTTTGGGCATGCCATGCAGTTCGGCATGCAACGATAAATTTTCCCACAGGGTTAAATACGTATCAAAGCGGTCGTCTTGAGACACAACCCCCAGCCTTTGGCGTACTTGTTCGGCTTGGGTAAGCACCGAGTACCCTCCTACCCAAGCTTCTCCGGCATCAGGCCGAGTGACGGTAGTAAGAATATTGAGCAATGTGGTTTTGCCAGCCCCATTGGAGCCTAAAATACCGAGTACTTGGCCTGAGTAGGCTTCCAAAGACACGTGGCTGAGTGCTTGTACAGCATGATTGCCCGATTTAAAGCACTTGGAAAGGTCTCGCACCACAATGCCATCATGGTTTGGCTTGTTGCCATAGGGCTTTACAGGGGTAGAGGCTTCGGGGGCAACAGTCATCAGGAACAATCCAAAAATACATCCTTATCTTAACGCTTATCCTCACGGAAAGCACTCAAGAATCTGGGTTGTTTGGCCGAAACTGAATTACAGTCGCCATTATTGTGTGGTGAGTTCTGTTGATATTTTAGCCTTGTTTGGCTCTTATTTTGAAATCTGTTTATTGATGATTTAAATAAAGGGATGTGACCTATGCAACACGCCATTGCTGAATTGTTTGAAAGTTTGTTGGAGGGCATCCATCATGTCTTCTCTCAGCGAGAGTATGCCCACGCCAAAGTGATGGTTCACCATCGCCATTTTTAATGGGGGGACACGTTGTAAGTAAGCTGTTGGGTGGATGGTGATACCACCGACAATCGGTACACTGTAGAACCCGTATGACAGGGCTACTATTGGGACATTCGTTCCCCTTCAACACCCTGTATACTAGCACCTAGCCCGTAGTTCACTGTTTGGGCTCGCTTTTTTGAGATATTCCCCATGCCTTCTCTCGATTCTTTGTCTACTGCCTTCTCGGCGGATTCCAATGCCCATGACCCCCTAGAGGCGATTTACGCCCTCAATATTGGGGACTTTGTGGCAGAGTCCTTTTTTTCCGATGCCTTGCTAGAGCGTATTAGCAATCGGGTGGGAGAAAACCCCAATCGATTGCGCCAACAATTAGCCGAATTGGTGGATATTTACTCATTGGATAAAACCTTGGGTGTGTTGGGCCTAACCCATAGTGATGACGTGGTTTTGTACGACGCCATTGCCACCACCTTAAAAGATCTGTTTGGGGCGGATGCATGTCATTTGTTTCAACCGGCACGTAAAGCTGTGGCGGGCGATTTTTTAAGCCTCACTGGCACCTCGTTGCACCTCAATACCACGCAACGGTGGCATATTGGCTTGCCTGTGCGCGATGACGATGTGTTGGGCGCCAGCTTTCTCGATCAACAGGCCTTTGTGCTGGAAGATGTGTCTCGCCATGGCACTAGTAACGGCCAGCATCCTCAGTGGGTGCCCTTAGAACCCTTGGGTCAAACGCAAACGAAATCGGCACTCATTGTACCGCTGGTTCAAGGGCAGCATCGGCCTCAGTCGTCTCAAGGCGTGTTGTGCTGGGAATTTTACGATGCCCACAAAACCGTGGATGCCGAGTGGGTGGATTTAGCCCATGCCACGGCGCGGGTGCTCACCGTCTCATTACAATTGCAACACTGGGTCAATGAAGCTCAAACCTTGCTGGCCAAACCCGAGGGCGACGCGTCATCGGAAGCCATGCAAACCCTGCGGGCCCAACTAACCGAAAGCATTGCCGACTTGGGGGATGCTCAGCAAACCTTTGTGGAACAGCTGGGCTTGGCCGTGGATGCTCGCAATCACTGGAGCAAAGGCCACAGTCAACGTGTGGCGGAACGCGCTCGCCAAATAGCCGAAGCCTTTGGTTTGGGCGAAAAAACAGGCGATATGATTTACTATGCCGGTTTGGTAGGCCACTTGGGCCGCCTAACGGTGCCCCCCGAATTACTACAAAAGCAAGAAACCCTAAGCACCACCGATTGGGAAGCGTGGAATCGCCATGCCAATGCGGGGGTGGCCTTGCTGTCTCACCTCCATATTTTGTCGGATGCCGTGCCGTATATAACGTATCAGGCGGAGCGCTGGGATGGCAGCGGTAGCCCCAATGGGCTAAAAGGCCGTCACATTCCCTTTGGGTCGCGAATTTTGGCCGTGGCCGATGCCTTTGAAGCCCTAACCCACGAGCGCCCCTACCGCGACAAAACCTTTACCCCTGCAGAAGCTTTGGCTGTGTTGCAGCAAGAAGCCGGTACCAAGTGGGATGCCGCAGTGGTAGAAAAACTAGCCGAGCTGGATTAGTTACCAATCAATGCTTCCAATCGCTGAGACTCCATGACTGTTTTGTCGTGGGCTGCGTAATAAAGTGCCTGAAGTGAATCATTGCTCAGTGGCAAGGGCTGGGGCGCTACTGTATGGCCTGCCGCGTGCAAGATTTGATTCGTGGCCAATACCAAGGCGGCGAGCCACTGCTCACTAGTAACGGTTAAATTTTTTGGCCAAAACAAAGCCCCATGATGAAGCACCCCGCCATTACGCACCAATTGAGCGCACCCCAGCCGTTTGGTGCCGTCGGAATCTTTTACATCCCACGGGGTGCTGGTTTCAAAGCACTGATCCGATCGTGTGTACGCCGACGAATCCGATTCATTACTGGCATGGGGGGTAAACTGGCAGCTTTGCAGTGCCTGCTGGATAGGGGGCATCAAATACGGGTAGCGCTGAGCTAACGGCAATCGCCATACCGTTGGGTCATTGGTAATGAGGGCAAAGGACTGATCCCCATCGTGATCAATGGCGCGGCCACCCGTTGGGCGTTTGACCACAGGTTGAGCCTTGCTCTGACACGCTTTAATAACACTGGCGTCGCTTTGGTGGCATCCCACCGACCATGTGGCCGGTTGCCATTGGTAGGTGCGCACGACCCACGCGGGTGTTGTTTCAAGGCGAAGCCACTCCAACAAGGCTTCGTCCCACGCCATGTTGGTAATGCCCGTTTGACGCCCCGACTCCCAAAAATACAGCTGCACGAGAGGCACCCCTTAGAAACGTTAGGGCGGGTTACGAAACCACCGTCTCATGAGACGTTTCGTTGGGGTCGTAATCTCCATAGGTTTCTTCCAGCCAGGCTTGGTGTTTTTCTGTTTTTCGGCGGGTTTCGCGTTCGCGCTGCTTTAGTAAAGCGTCGTAATCTTTTAGGCTGCAAATATCTTGCACGTCCACCACGTAGGTTTTGTACATTTCTGAGTGTCGAATTTCGCCGCCCAAAATGTGAAGCACTGTGCCTATTTCCATGGTGGCCAGGCGGGCTACCACATCGGGCACACGGCTTAGGCAAATTACCTCGGTCTTGCCATCGGTAATGGTAAAGGATTCCATAGCCCCCCGGCGCATATCAAAGGCTTTAAGTACCACTGGCCAGTGTTCTGGCAAGGGTTGGCGTTGTTGAACGCAGGTGAGATCCGGTGGTTCCGGTAATTGGGTAAGAAGTAATTGATACAGCGTTAAGTCAGGCATAGGATAAAGGGGTTGCCAAAAGTTGAATGACACACAAGCATAATGCTATTGCACCACTGTATCACAAGGGAGTACCTTGATTGAATGCGCTATGATACGAGTCGATGATTCTTCACAACCCTTTTGAAAGGACCTACTCCGTATGTCAGATGCTGCCCCCCGTATTTTAATGGTCATTGCTCCTAAAGATTTTCGAGACGAAGAGTTACTCGTCCCTCGTACCGCGTTTCAGGCCGTGGGTTGGCCTGTGGATACCGTAAGCACCCAAACGGGCACTGCCATCGGCATGCTGGGCGCTACCGAAACCATTACTCAAACGCTAGACACCGTTGATCCAACCGAATATCGAGCTGTGGTAGTGGTGGGTGGCATGGGTTCCATTGAGTATTTGTGGCACAACAAAACACTCCACAGCATTTTAAACGTCATTAACACCCAAGGCGGTGTGATTGCTGGTATTTGTCTGAGTGCGGCGGTGCCTGCATTAGCGGGCTTGGCCAAGGGTAAACAGCTAACGGTATACGAGACCCCCGAGAGTGTGGCTGCCATTGTGAATAACGGCGGTATCTACACCAATGAAGCAGTAACGGTTGATGGACGACTGATTACCGCCAATGGCCCAGAGGCTGCCGAAGCCTTTGCCAATGCTTTGGTGGTGGCTTTGCAGCCGGTCATTGTTCCTGTTGCCGCAGGGTAAGACTAGGGGATTTGTATGGCTTCGTAACAGCATGAAGCCCCATGAGGGCCATGCAATAGACAGACCCCCTTGGGACTGCGTACACTGTAAGGGTACTTTACATCTGAACCGTTTGGGGGGAATTGCCACTGTGACCACTGCCACTACGCCGCACGCCGAGATTGCAACGCCTGCTGGCGATAATCGAACCCGTACCGTACTGGACCACGGCTTTGTAACCTTGATTGACACGCTGGGCGGTGATTTAACGGTGGTGAACTCGGCGCGAGTGAGTTTTGGCAAGCGTAAAACGGAATTGGATGACAAAGACGCCAAGCTGATTAATTATTTGGCCAAACACCAGCATTGGAGCCCCTTTCGTCACGTTCAATTGCAGTTTCATTGTAAAGTGCCCGAATTTGTGGCGCGCCAGTGGTACAAACACGTGGTGGGCATTGCTTACAGCGAAGGTGCCAGCATTGATCATGCGTGGAACGAAGTGAGCATGCGCTATGTGAATGCCAGCGAGTTTGATTTGTATGTGCCCAATGGTTTTCGCCAGCAATCCGATGACAACAAACAAGCCAGCCTGAATGAATGGGTGGATGATCCTCAAGGATTGCTACGCCAAGCCTATGTGGACCATTGCCGTAAGGCGCTTACTCTCTACCAAAAGCTGGTGGAAAGTGGCGTAGCCCGCGAGCAAGCCCGTGGCGTGTTGCCCCTTAACATCTATACCGAGTTCTATTGGACCGCCTCGCTCCAAGCCTTGGTGAATTTCATTCAGTTGCGTACCCACCCGGGCGCTCAATACGAAATTCGCCTGTTTGCGGAAGCCCTTCAGCAACTTATTGAGCCCGTAGTGCCGATGTCGTACCACGCCTTGCTAGGCCAAGCCCCTGCTTAATCCCCCTAATGTTTAAAGGAGTTTCTCTCATGACCACTGTTACTGCTATTCAAGCCCTTGATCTCACAAAAACCGCTCCGCGGAGTTGCTATGCCACGTTGGGCTCATTTGTTCTTCTCCCTCGCATTATTGATAAATGCCGTGCCGCCGCCGCTGGCACCTTGGGCGAATACGCCTCAGGCTGCGGGCTGGACATGCTGTTTTTCAACCACTTTGCCATTAGCTACGACGCCTTTAAGGCTGCTGTGGAAACAGGCAAAACCGATGAAGAGCTGCTTGCTTGGGTG
Source organism: Vampirovibrionales bacterium (assembly GCA_029866025.1). Classification (GTDB taxonomy): domain Bacteria; phylum Cyanobacteriota; class Vampirovibrionia; order Vampirovibrionales; family Vampirovibrionaceae; genus JARXAD01. The sequence continues at coordinate 47,731 of JARXAD010000001.1, forward strand.
ATGGCCAATATCGTGGATCCCGTGGATGCCACCGATGAAGCTATTTTGGCGTGGAGCTACGATGCTCGGATATATAGCCCTGATACCAAAGAAAAAAAAGCCTACTACGAGACGTATCGCCGCACCAGCGCCGCCCACCGCAACGACGTGACCACATGGTTTGCCTTGTTGGAAGCCGAAGAGCAGCAAGCATAGCTTTCTGTATAGCGAGGACCTCTATGCGAGTTGTCTCTTCAATGGGAGTGCCTCCTGTAAGGCCTGCCCAACTATTTTCCCAACAGGGCTGTGACGCTAGTTCCATTGCTTCAGCTACTTCACCACATTTTGGTGCAAACAATAAAAATAAAGCAAAGGCTGTGTTGCTAGCTTTCGTTTTGTATGGTGGGTGCCAAGCTTGGAACAATTATGGTAAACCGCTTAAAAAAGCCTATAACTTTGTAACGAACCCTTTTGGGGTTTTTGGCGAGGGCAAACCGGCTGTCGATACTTCCAACTGGTACGATGGACTGATCCCACAGGGGCCTATTATTACCCGTGAAGAACACATTAATGTGGACGTTACGCCCTTGTCGTCAGAACCTTTAAAGCGGCTGAGAGAAGACATGGAGGGAGGGGCCGGTTTTTTGATGTTGGCTCATTCCGTTAGCTTGACTGATATTGCCCGTGTTTACAACGCTCTTCACTCCAAACAGAAGATTACGGATGAGCAGTTAAAGCAAGTCTGCCAAGACCATGTTCAAAATTGGAACGCTATTCCCAAGGGAACAACCTTTGATTTGGGCCAGCTTCTTTTAGAAACCAGTACAAACGTTAAGCAGTAGTTTTTTACCGCTGTGCAAGCGTAAAGCCCTCTGTGTAGTGGGGGGCTTCAGAAGATCCTCCGCAAGGCCGATACATTTTGTAACAGATGGATTTTTTGTAGGAGAACTCCTCATGCTGCGTCGTTGGCTAGCCGGTTGGTTGTTGGCTTTATTACTGCTGATTGCGTTGGATACCTTACCCACGGGTGCCCCCTTGGCCTTGGCCAAAAAAAAGAAAAAAGGCCCCAGCGAAGAAGAAGTGAAAGCCGCGGTGCAGCCCGTACAACAGCGCGTGGTACAGTTGTTGGGTAAAATTCAGTCTCGCTTGCTGTTTACCCCCAAAGACAACGAAGCTTTGGAAGAAGTGAAGTGGCAGGTGATGGACTTGGTGGCCCAATACCCAGATAGCCCTTTAATGGTGCAGCCTGTGTATCAAGCAGCGGTGTTATTTAGCCGCAGGGAGTGGCATCAAGATGCCTACGACTTGTTTAGCCACCTCACCACAGCCTACCCCGATAGCCCCATGACGCCCAAGGCCCAGTTAGAGCTGAATAAGCTTTCCAAGCGCTTTGGCGCCGACACCTTTGCCGTGGCCTCGCCCGCTGCTGGTTTAGCGTCTCCTGCCAATGGTGCCAAGGTGGCCCTCGCCAAAAAATAAGCCAAGAAATAAGGCCAAGAATAGAACCAAAGCAATCTTTGAGGCTGATACAATAGAGGGCATGACAAACCTTGCCTGCCCTCTCCCCCCTTTGCCACTCATACCTGCTATGGTAACGCCTTTTGGCGCCGACGGCAGCTTAGACCTTATCACCGCCAAAGCCTTGGCCTTGCACTTGGTGACAGCCCAGCGCAACGACGCCTTGCTGCTGAATGGCACGACGGGGGAAAGCCCCACCACCACCACCGATGAGAAAATCGCTCTGATTAAAGGCGTAAAAGCCCATCTGGCAGAAAACAATGCGACAGTGCCAATTATTGCGGGCGCTGGTACCAACAACACGGCCAGCAGCATTGCGTTATCCCAAGCCTCGGTAGCCGCTGGGGCTGATGCCCTGTTGATTGTGGTGCCGTACTACAACAAGCCGTCTCAAAACGGTATGGTGGCTCATTTTAGCGCCATTGCAGATTCTGTACCCAGCACTCCCCTTATTATTTATAACATTCCAGGGCGTACAGGCGTGTTGATGCAGCCCGAGACAATGGCACGCTTACACGAAGCCTACCCCACCATCGTAGGGGTTAAGCAAAGCCACAACGATATGGAAGCGGTGAGTACCATTCGTCGCTTGTTGCCAAAGACCTTTACCATTTGGAGCGGCGATGACCCGCTGACCTTGCCGATGATGGCCAATGGCGCCACGGGGGTGATTAGCGTGCTGAGCCACCTAGCCGGCCCTGCCATAGCAGCCATGATGGCGGCTTACACCGCTGGGGATGTGGCCCAAGCCCATGCCTTGCACCAGCGCTTGTTGCCCTTGGCCCAACAGTTGTTTACCTTGCCAAACCCCACCATTGTCAAAACCGTGTTGGCGCGGCGCGGCGTGTTGCCCACAGCCACCTTTCGCCTGCCCATGATAGCTGTGGATGCCAGTGAAGAAGCCCTGATTGCCAAGCTGTTGGCGGATCTGGATGCCTTTGACGCGTGGTTTGCCTGAGGTTCTTTCAAGTGTTGATTGGTTTAATGAATGTTTAGTTCGACTGATTGAACCCACGACAAGGCGGTGCTAGGCTAAATGAGTTGTAAGGGCCATTGTTTGGTTGGGGCTCACATCACTTGGAGGCTATGCCCATGCGCACGCAACCCACGCCGTATTACAACAAGGGGCGCACCACGCGCCAATCGCATTTGCTGCTGCCCGAAGGCTGCGTAGAAGAAGAACACGGCCGCGACGGTTTTTTTGGCCCCGTTAGCCAACTGTATCGCACCCAAGCACCTACGGGCTGGAGCCGCATTGATGGCCCCCTAAAACCCCGCGCCTTTGATTGTGATCGCTTGGGCGTGGCCGAGTCCGATGCCATTAGCGCCCGCACCAGCGTGTTATTTAACAACGACGTAACGGTATCGGTGAGTCAGCCCAACACACCCAGCATGGACTACTTTTTTAGAAACGCCGATGCCGATGAGGTCCTCTTTGTGCATCGTGGCGAAGGGGTTCTGGAAACCGACTACGGCCCTCTCAGCTTTCGCCAAGGCGATTATGTGGTGATTCCACGCGGCACGACGTATCGCATGGTGGCGGAACAAACGCCCTTTTTACTGGTGTTTGAAACCGCGGGCCGTATCCAACAGCCGGATCGTGGCATGCTGGGCGCTCACGCCTTGTATGATCAAACCGCCATCGATACCCCCGAGCCTGAACCTAGCTCTTTTAAAGGCGTGATAGGTTCTGATGGCAATGCAGAATGGGAAGTGCGTATTAAGCGCCAAGGGCAGCTCACTTCCGTATGGTACCTCTTTAACCCCCTTAATGTGGTGGGCTGGAAGGGCGATTTGACCGTCTACAAACTTAACATTTTGGATATTTGCCCCGTCATTAGCCACAAGGCTCACCTGCCACCCAGTGTTCATAGCACGTTTTTGGCCCAAAACTTGGTGATTTGCAGTTTTGTGCCGCGTCCGCTGGAAACCGAACCCGGTGCCCTTAAAGTGCCTTTTTACCACAGCAACATTGATTTTGACGAAGTGCTGTTTTACCACGATGGCGACTTTTTTAGCCGCGATGGTATTGATGCCGGTATGATTACCTTTCACCCGCAGGGCATTCATCATGGGCCTCATCCCGAAGCCTACAAGGCGTCTTGGGACCCGGCTAAAACCTGGACCAATGAAGTCGCGGTGATGCTCGACACTCGCAATCCTTTGACCATGACCGAAGCGGCCCACAGCACCGAGTGGAAAGAGTATCACCAATCTTGGGCGTCCGCTCCCAAGGGGGCCTTATAATAAGGCCCTGGTTACTACCATATTGAATCACTGAAAGTAACGCTGATGACTTTGACCGTACCCAATACCCTTACCTTATTGCCCGAGGACTTAAGTAACCACGACAAATACAAGTTGCTCATTGGTTGTATTGTGCCAAGGCCCATTGCCTTTGTGTCTACTATGTCTCGCGCCGGTGCTCCCAATTTAGCCCCCTACAGCTTTTTTAACGGCGTGTCGTCGGATCCACCATGCGTCATGTTTTCAGTCACCTATCGCAGCAGTGACGGCCAAAAAAAAGACACCCTACGTAACATTGAAGAAACGGGTGAATTTGTCATCAATGTGGTGACGGAAACTATTGTGGCACCTATGAACCAAACCAGTGCCGAATACCCCCCCCACATTAACGAATTTGAGGCGGCGGGCCTCACCATGCTGCCCAGTACCAAGGTTCGTCCCCCTCGCGTGGCCGAATCTCCCATTAATTTGGAATGCGAACTCTATAAAATGATTCCTGTGGGCCCAGGCGGCCCTGGCAGTGCCACCATTGTGGTGGGCGAAATTGTGGCCTTCCACATACGAGAAGATATTTACGCCAATGGCCGCATTGATTTTGAAAAGCTCCAGCCCGTCAGCCGCTTGGCCGGAAGCTTTTACGCTCCCGTTCATGATGCCTTTGAAGTGGCACGGCCTGTTATTTAGCCTATTGTTGAATCAGGTTTGGCAACAGCCTAGGCTCGGTATGATAATCCTGAGGCCGCAATTTGCTGCTGCATGCCTGCAGCCCACACCGCCGTAACCCATTGTTTGGCGGCGTCTATCTGGTCTTGGATGCCATCATCCAAGCGGGCGGGCAAAGTTTTAACCACAGAATATAAAGGCGTTAAGCTTTTTTGAGATGCATTTTGGGCCCACTGCAGAGAAAGCTGTTCCCAGTTTTTAATGAGCAACTGGGTTAACGAGGCGTTGTCTCCTACCATCACCGGGAAATTGCGAACCCCCGCAATGCTGTCAGCACCCAAGCTGGGAAAGTCGTTTTTGCTATCGCCACCGCTTATAATAGCGAGGGGCTTTTGGGGTAATTTTTGCGACACCACATAATGAACCAGTACCGACTTGCTACACCCTTCCGGGCCAATGTGGATGGAGGTGTGATCGTCATACGTATTGAGGTAGTGATTGATGGATGGGAAACCCGGTTGCCCATTCACGACTTGTGGGAAGCGTTGTGCCAAGGCTGGCCCTAAAACGTTATCTAACAACTGAGCTTGGGCCTTAATGCCCTCTTTGTCTTTGATGCCGTCAGAACGCACAAAATCAAAGTACGCCTGATCGGGATGCAACTTAATGACCCAATAGGCGGTCTGGTTAGGCTTGGCCGGATCAATTTTTGGCGGAACGGCCGTTTCTCCTGACCGTATGGGCTTAAGAAAAATCGCCTCGTTGGGATCGTGAGTATACGCAGCTCTTTTGGTGGGGCGAATTTCGGGGGCATACCCCAATATCACGGCACTTCGCGCCACGGTTTGCATGGCGTTTTCTATGTGAAAGCCCCCAAAGCGGTTGTACCACGTGGGGTCGGCATCGGTAGGTGTTAGGTTTTTTAGCCACGTTTCCACGGCCTCAGGGCTATCGGCATTGGGGGCGTTGGGATTGACGGGTCGAATAAACAGCTGTTGACCATCCGACAAGCCCAAATATCGGACAGGGAAATGTTTGATAAGATGTGAAATGGCTTGAACCGCCCCCAGGCCGCGCCCCGAATTCAACATCAATACCGAAGAGCCCTTGATATTAGGCCGATTGAGGTTGACTTTGTAGCGTTCAAAGGCTTGGGTATCGTACACACCTTCGCCCTCGCCCCATGGCACCAAGGTGTTATCAATATCCAACGAGGTGAAAATGGGAGGCTGCCATGTTGGAGTAACTGTGGACGAAGAGACCCATTGTTGTGATGGGGTGGTCCAAGGCTGTGGTGCATTGAAGACAGCAGAGGGACTTCCGAGCCTGGGCTGGAGGACGTAAGGCGGAGTAATGGTTGGCAAAACGGTGTTGATCATGGGTGTCTTGGGCGACTCATCCAATTATAAAAAGCAAAGCACAAGAATCGTATTAAAAATGGCATACAACGTATACCAAAAAGTTCAATCGACTCTTCTTTCTCAACAAAAACCATGGCAGGCCTTCAATTGCCTCAAACCACACTGTCATTACCGTGTAATACGATTGCGTAACAATGCTAGTAGCTTCAGGCAATTCAAGACGCGGCTTCGCGTTTCTTTTACAATGACGCTTCATTTATTAATCCAAGCACTACTTTCTCACTAGGCACTGTACCCTTTTTCATTCCCCTCCTCTATCATTGATTGGATCTTCTTTTTTATGACCACCGCTATCCTTGAGTCCACCCTTGTAGAATCGACCCCCATGACCAACGCCAACGCCCCTCTCAATCACCGCATCCGCAACATTGCCATTATTGCCCACGTAGACCACGGTAAAACTACGCTGGTTGACAGTATGTTTGGCCAAAGCGGTATTTACCGCGATAACGAACTTCGCCCCGAGCGCGCTATGGACAGCAACGAGCTTGAAAAAGAGCGTGGCATCACAATTTTGGCCAAAAACACAGCCATTCCGTACACCAACGATAAGGGCGAGTTTAAAATTAACATTCTGGATACCCCCGGCCACGCCGACTTTTCTGGAGAAGTAGAGCGCGTATTAACCATGGTGGATGGTGCGTTGTTGATTGTGGACGCCGTAGAAGGCCCCATGCCCCAAACCCGTTTTGTGTTGCGCAAAGCCCTGCACCACAAGCTCAAAGTGGTGGTGGTTGTTAATAAAGTGGATCGCCCTGCTGCCGATCCAGCCCGTGCTGTGGATCAGGTGGTGGATTTACTCATTGAATTGGGCGCCGATGAAGATCAGCTTGATTTCCCCACAGTGTACGCGTGCGGCTTGGCTGGAACGTCCTCTTTGACCATCGATGGTCCTCAAACCGATTTAAAACCCTTGCTAGAAACCATCATCAACGTGGTGCCAGCCCCTCCGGGTGAGAAAGACAAACCCCTGCAGCTTCAAGTTTCTACTTTAGATTACAATGACTACGTGGGCCGTATTATTGTGGGCCGCATTCAACAAGGCACCATTAACAAAGGCCAAATGATTGCCTTGGTGCAGCGTGACGGCAAAGTGTCTCAAAACCGCATTACTAAGCTAATGGGCTTTCGGGGCCTTGAGCGCATTGAAATTGATAGCGCCGAAGCCGGTGACATTGTGGCCGTGGCGGGTATTCCGGAAGTGCAAATTGGCGATACCTTGTGTGACACCGCCAACCCCATTGGCTTGCCTCCCATTGATATTGAAGAACCCACCCTTAAAATCACCATGGCGGTTAACAACAGCCCCTTGGCCGGCCGTGAAGGCAAGTTTGTCACCTCTCGCCAAATTAAAGATCGCTTGGCCAAAGAAATTAAAAGCAACGTGAGTTTGCGCGTGGAAGATGGCGAAAGTGCCGAGCAATTTGTGGTGAGTGGCCGGGGTGAATTGCACCTTAGCATCCTCATTGAGACCATGCGTCGCGAAGGGTATGAATTCCAAGTGAGCAAGCCGGAAGTATTTTTAAAGCAGGTGAATGGCCAAACCCACGAACCCTTTGAAGAGTTGCTACTGGATGTACCCGAAGAGAACAACGGCGCTTGCATTGAACGCTTGGCCTTACGCAAAGGTGAATTGCAAAACATGGCCACAGAAAACGGCCGTACCATGCTCACCTTCCGTATTCCTTCGCGTGGGCTACTGGGTTTCCGTAGTGAGTTTATTCGACTTACCCGTGGCCAAGGTATGATGACGGCCTCCTTTGAAGAGTACGCTCCCTATGCTGGTGATATCGCCACCACTCGCAATGGTGTACTGATTGCCCATGAAGCGGGCGATACCACTGCCTATGCCCTTAAGGGTCTGGAAGATCGTGGTCAGTTTTTTGTGGGGCCTCGTGTGGCCGTATATAAAGGCATGATCGTGGGCGAATACAACCGTCAACAAGATTTGACCATTAATGTGGTGCGTACCAAAAAACTCACCAACATGCGTAGCGCGGGTGCCGAAGTATTGGATACCTTAGCCGTCCCCGTCAATGTGACCCTTGAATTTGGTTTGGACTTTATTGGGACCGGTGAGTGGATGGAAGTGACTCCCAAGAACATTCGTCTCCGCAAAATGAACGCCTAAGGCGTTTTTTATACTCACATTCTGGAGGTTACTCTAAAATGTGATAGCTACAAAGGTCTTTTTCAAACAAAAATCGCCCCTCTGTTTTTAAAGCAGGGAGGCGATTTTTAATGACTGCGTTAGTGTCGCATTAGGGATTATTGGAATCTTTACGAAACCAACCCCACAGAGCGCCGGTACCGGCACCAATACCGGCACCTTTTAAGCTGTTTTTACCCAGTGCCGCCGATGTTCCGGCACCAATGGCAGCTCCCTTTAAGGTGTCTTTTACCACAGGGCGGCTATTCAACGTTCTACTATTATTAATTAGCCCTGTCCCTGCACCGCTTAAGGCTCCATAGCCAGCGCCTCTTACCGCAGAGCCTTCTTTAGACACGCCGCCTAAAATAGCACCCGCGCCTGCACCAATGGCGGCATTCCGCAGTACGTTTTTGGTGGCCGGCTCCACCGCATACGAAGAAGCCATAATCGATACGGCTACCATGCTTAACACTATAGCAACACATACTTTTTGCTGAAATCTGGGTTGCTTGGTCATAAATAGTTCCTCCAAAAAATTATCCAACACAATTGAGACAGTGTTAACGACGTTTACGGTCCACATCTGTTCCATAAAACAATTAAAAACAAAAGTCCCCCAGAAGCTTTGAAAACATTCTGGAGGACTTTTTTACAGTGCAACAAAGGTTAGCTACTTTTTGGCAGGTTGGGCCGATTTTTTGACTGGCGTGGTGGCACCGGGTAAGCCCTTCCAGTTAGCAGCCATAATTAGCTTGTAGGCTTTTAAAGCCGTGTCTTCAATTTCGCCCAGCTCATCGGCATCCATAATCAACTGACGGAGAGGCAGCAAAGCACGGGCATCTTTAAACACACCCAGGGCGGCAGCAGAACCGGCACGCACCAAGTCATTTTCTTCTTTGTTTAGCATCACTTCAATGAGGGCTTCCGTAGCACTGGCATCGGCCAATTTACCCAACGATTGAACGGCATAGATACGAACGTTGACCCAATCATCGGTGAGCATATCTACCAAGGGCTGAACGGCGGTAGCATCACCCAGTTCACCCAAAGCACGGGTAGCATCACAGCGTACGTTCACACGCTCGTGTTTTAGGCTAGTAATAAGCGGGCGCACAGCAATGGGGCCTATTTCCACCAAGGCATCGGCTGCAGTCATGCATACTTGGCTGTTGGTGTCGCTGAGAGCTTCTACCAAAGGCATGACCACTTCTTCACCACCCAAACGGCCTAATGCACGGGCAGCGCGGACGCGAACATCCACGTTACGATCTTCTCGGAGGGACTCAATCAGCGGCTCGGTGGCACGAATATCACCTAACTCACCCAAGGCGCGGGCAGCGTACAAACGTACAGAGCCATTAGCGTCAAATTTCAACACATCAATGAGAGGTTCAACGGCTTCCATGTTACCCATCTCACCCAGCACTCGGGCCGCGTTGTAGCGCACTTTTTCCGAGTTGCCGGCCTTGAGATCTCCCAGAAGTTGTTCAAAGGTTTTGGTTTTTTTCTCTTTTTTAATGGGAAGTCGCGATTCATCTTTGGCTTCCATCACATCGGCTACCAATTCTTCCATCATCACGCTATCCATCATAGAGACTTCCATTTCCATAGCGACTTCAACAGGAGACTCCACAACCGTTTTAGCATTTTTGCTAGTGGCTTTGATGCTGGGCTTTGTTTTTAAGTCGGCTTTGGAGGTTTTTGAGGGGGTTGCAGTGGTCACGAGGGGTGTTTCTCCTTAGAAGTGGGGGATAACAAGATACAAAGTAATGGGAGGAAAAGAAGGGAGAGGGTTAGGAGCCATCGTTCTGGCTAATCAGGGAGATGGGCTGATAGCACAGACGAGGGTTAGTCCATGTGTTTGCCAGCAGCAACAAAGTGCTAGCAGAAGCGACGCCAAGTCCAATGCAGGACCAAAACAAATTCATCATGTTGCCTATGAAATCTCTTCTCAGGGGTGTTGTGTTAAAAGCCAGCCTAGGGTTTTTAACAGGGGATGTTGTAATCTCTTCTACAGAATCAGTGGGTTCATTCTCGCTCATCGGTTGCGCCGATAATGGGGTGCGGAATGAACACAGTGGCATAAACGTAAAATCCCATGGTTTTGTTGCTAGCAAAGCAACGAGTTGTAACCAAATTGATACGAAGACAAGTCGAGCACCCACAACCAAGTTTCCTACAGGCAAACGTGAGGCTCGTTACGTTTGTTAGAGACCTCCTTCGCTTGGAAGGAAGACTATGAAGGCTCGCATCGATGGGGCATTGCCGTGCAACACAGGGCGAGGAGCCGGAAAACCGCATTTCTAAGTCAATCCAAAGAAGTGATTGACTTGGAGAAGTTTTATTATATAGATTTTTTGAATCTTGCCCAGAGGGGCCTCCTACCATGAGTTAGGAGGAGCGGTGTAGACGACGCCGGGTAGTGTTAAATGGACGCTTTTACATGCTGTAACAGTTGTTACATTTCGTTACAATAGCAGTCCAAACGCGCTACAATAAAGACACCTTCATTTTTGAATCAACAGATTGGACTTTCCATGCGCTTTTTAACGGCGGGTGAATCTCACGGCCCCCAACTCACCATTATTGTGGATGATGTGCCTGCAGGCATTCCTATTTCTATAGAGGCAATGAATCATCAGTTGGCTCGTCGTCAGCAAGGGTATGGGCGTGGGGGGCGCATGACCATTGAAACCGACCGCGCCCAGGTCAAAGCGGGCATTCGTTTTGGAAAAACAACAGGGGCACCCATTGCTCTGGTAATTGAAAACAGAGACTACAGCAAGTGGGTAGAGGTAATGGCTGTAGAAGGCGACCCCACCACGGAAGCCTTGGAAAAGCGCTTTAGTCGACCTCGTCCTGGCCATGCGGATTTGGCAGCATTTTACAAGTATGGCCTTACGGATTTGCGGGATGCCTTGGAGCGTGCCAGTGCTCGCGAAACGGCGGCACGTGTGGCTGCTGGAGCCATTGCTCGCCAATTGTTAGAAGCCTTTGGCATTGGTATCACTAGCCATGTGGTGCAACTGGGGGCAATACGTGTGGATGAAAGTCTTATTCCCACCAGCGTTAAGGCTATTGAAACCATTGCTGAAGCCAACGATTGCCGTACCACGGGGAACGATGCCATTGTGGCCGCCATGCATATTGCTGTGGATGAGGCCCGCATGGCTGGTACCACCTTGGGTGGTGAAATAGAAGTGGTGGTGGATGGTCTACCCCCCGGTTTGGGTAGTTATGCCCAGTGGGATAGAAAGTTAGATGGTCAGCTGGCGCAAGCGGTCATGAGCATTCAGGCAGTGAAAAGTGTTTCCATTGGCGCAGGGGCGGAAGGTGCTTCGCGCGACGGAGCGAATTTTCATGACGCCATTGTACCTGTCGAACGGGGCTTGCAGCGCCCCACCAACCGTGCCGGTGGATTGGAAGCGGGTGTAACCAATGGTCAGCCGCTCGTGATTCGAGTAATCATGAAGCCCATTGCCACCCTGCGGGTGCCCTTGGATAGTGTGAACTTAGATACAGGTAAAGCGGAAGCCGCACACTTTGAGCGCAGCGATGTGACGGCAGTGCCCGCCTGTGGTGTAGTAGCCGAAGCGATGGTGGCCTTGGTATTGGCCCGTGCTGTAATGGACAAATTTGGTCACGACTGCCTAAGCGACATGCTAAAAGCAAAGAAAGCTTACGAAGAGCGATTGGTACCTGCTCCCATCTTGTAATGACTTTCCTTGCTTTTTACAAAATCCATTTTATCCACTAAAAAATCCGCTATATGGCAAATAAAAACCCGCCAGGGAAGGAATAGGCTGGCGGGGATAGAGAAGGGATAGAGATGAGGGTTTAAATTGTTATGAAAAACAATTAACGAACCGAGGTGGAGCTATTTACTTCCACGCCAAGACCGTTTTTTCTGTTCTCTTGGCGTTCTGTACGACGCTCTTTGCGGTATTCCTGCATGTCTTGGCGAACGGCTTGGCGTTCTTCGGGGTGATTTTTTAGCCATTGCTCACGCTGGACTTTACGCTCTTCTTGAGGGAGGTTTTTCCATGTTTCACGCTGAGTAGAAAACTCTGGGTGTTTTTTGCTGAATTCTTCTTTGCGTAGTTGCATCGCAGAAGCCTGTTCAGGGTGTTTGGTAGCCCACTCCGCTTTATGAGCGGCGCGTTCTTCGGGCGTCATGGCCTGCATTTTAGCGTGATGCTCTTTCATTTTTTCCGCGCGCTGTGGGTGATTATTGGCCCATTGTTGACGTCGCGTAACGTTGGCAGAGGTCGCTGTGGTTGACGATACTTCAGCAAAAGAAGAGGCGGCCATTACCGTACCTGATAATAGTACTGCAGCGAGACTTAAGGATAATAAGGTTTTTTTCATTCGAAACATTCTCCAAAAAACGTTGGTGGAAACAGAAAAATAAGCGACTTTCTTATTGAGGCGTCACTTCAGCCACGTCCCAGACAATTCTTAAAGAAGCAATGTCACTGGAAAAGTTCCCAACTTCTTTTTTAAATTGCTGCTAACCATTAATCGTAATGATGGCAGTGCCAGTTTTGGTGTGGCGGCTGATGCCATGGAGGCCTTGGTATTGGCCCGTGCCGTAATGGAAAAATTGGGTCACGGCTGCTTGGAGATATGCTAAAAGCAAAAAATGTATGAAGAAAGGCTGGCTCCTGCCCCTTAAAAAAGCCGCTATGTGCTTAATAAAAACCCGCCAGAGGACAGAGTCGGCTGGCGGGAATAAAAAGGGATAGAGATTAGGAAAGGAAAAAACTAATTAGCTGAAGTTCCGGCTTTACGGTCTGCGCGGCGCTCTTGGCGACTATCTTTATGTTCTTGGTAAAAGGCTTTCATTTCTTCTCGTGCAGCCTTGGCTTGTTCAGGGTGATCCTTTATCCACTGTTGGCGCTGAGCTTGACGTTGCTCTGGAGGTAGGTTTTGCCATGTTTCTCGCTGGGCGGAAAATTCTGGATGATTCGCCTTAAACTGGTCTTTACGTTGCTGAACAGCAGCAGCTTTTTCAGGATTTTTTTGGGCCCATTCGGCACGTTTGGCTTGGCGTTGTTCTGGGTTTAGGTTGGCTTTGGGCCGATTTCCTAGGTGGTTACGATCATAACGGTCTTCACTACGGTCTACTTTGTTTTCAGCTCGATCACGCACATCTTCACGACGGTCCACTACGTCTTCGCGCGCGTCGCGGCGGTCTTCGGCTTTATCGCGCCAGCCACCGTCATAGCGAGCATCGCGCACATCTTCGCGACGGTCAGCGACATCTTCACGGCGGTCGCGAACATTCTCACGACGATCGGCCACGTTCTCACGACGATCTCTAACATTTTCCTGACGATCACGACGAACGGCCTGAGGGGCTGGACGACGTCCTGTGCCACGGCGAGCAGGTTCTGCTGAAGACGAGAGAGGGAGCAAGGTTGTGGTTAATAACAACGCCGCTAAAACTACCAAAAAAGACTTCTGAAAGGACTTCATAAGGACTTGGTCTCCTTTTAAAGAGGGAACGACACGAACAATTAACACATATCTGTTTAATAGCATCGAGCGCTATTTTGTGAACACCTGCTAAACGAACATTTTTTAAGAGTTAGTTTATCAAAAAAAGTTCCCGACCCAAATAAACCCCCTATTTTTCAAGGGTTTTCACCCACTGCGTAGTGGCGCTTTCTTTGGGCGATTTTCTAGCTTTAACGTCTATTTTGGGGCAGTGGTGTTCAATAGGGCATACATCGCAGCGGGCTCCAATGGGCTTGCAAATTTCTTGGCCATGGCGCACGAGTACCCAATTAATAACAGACCACAAATGGGGCGGCAACTTTTCTCGTAGCGCCCATTCGGTGGCTTCAGGGTCTTTTGTTTTTACATAACCCAAGCGGTTACTAATGCGATGTACGTGAATATCCACACAAATGGCTGGCTTACCAAAGCCTAGGCCCACCACCAAGTTAGCGGTTTTACGCCCCACGCCTTTAAATGTCAGCAACGTCTCAATGTCATCAGGCACCACGCTATTAAAGCGAGTGACCAATTCTTGGCAAATGGTTTGAATGGTGACGGCCTTGGTTTTGTAAAATCCGGCAGGATAAATAAGCTGACGAATGGTTTCTAAATCTAACCCTGCCATAGCCTTTGGGGTGTCGGCAGCAGCAAAAAGCCTTTCACAGGCCGCCATCGTCACCTCATCTTTGGTGCGCAAACTAATAATGCAGCCCACCAATACTTTAAACGGGTTGTTTTGGGTCACTGTGTCCATCGGGTGATCGGGAAAGGTTTTTGTTAGCGTCGTCAAAATGGTCTCGATGGGAGGCGAGACCGCAGTTTTTGAGGGTGATTTTTTTGAAGAAGGCACGTGAAGACCCTTGCCGTTGTATAAACAGTAAAGATACAAATTGCTTTGGTAGCCGCTACGGTACCCGTCATTATAGTCGGGTTTAAAGTTCGTCTAAATGATGCATAGTAAAGATGAGACGTACCCTTTTAAAATAAGAGGGTTAACTAGGTGTTTCCTTTGTATCTTAGCCAGCCCCCTTGCCAACAGAGAGAATGCTTCTTGTATGCCCTTTGCCGCCCCCCTTCGTAAAAAAATAGCAGATGACGACAAGATTCTTACCTTGGATGACCGAATTAAGCAGGGTTTGTCAGAATATGGCGCTCAGCAATTTCATGTGGCAAAGGCTACCTTTACCGAGCTTACTCAAGAATATCCTCATTTAAGCGAACTTTGGCTTCAGTTAGGCAATTGTGATTATCGCCTGCGGGCTTATTTGCTGGCTGAAAAAAGCTGGAAAGAATGCTTGCGACTGAACCCTTTGGCTTTGCAAGTGTATATTAACCTGGGCAGCCTATATTACGAGCAAAAAAAATATGAAGAAGCCGAGTACCACTGGAAAGTTGCCTTAAAGATAGACGAAACTCATAAAATGACGTGGTTACGTTTGGGTGATTTGTATAAATTGCAAGGAAATATTGTTAAGTCGTATCAATACCATATGAAATATGCAGAACTTGCAGGGGAGAAAGATCTAGAGTCTCAGCGGGTAAAGCGTCGTTATGAGCAAGGTTTGGGGGCTTATCAGGCCAACATCCGAATTAGCTATGACTGCATGTACAAAGGCCAACTGGATCATGCTCGTCGGGCTTTTAGCAAAGCCTTTGAATACTACCCAGGCGATGCCAAAGCGTATAAAGCCTATGGGGCCACATTGTACAAGTTAAACCGTATGGATGATGCTGCCCATGCTTATACCCAAGCGGTGGAGTTGGAGCCTAATGACGCCGGCAACTATATTAACTTAGGCGTTATTTTGGAAAAACAAGGGCACACCATTGATGCGGCCTGGTGTTACCAGCAAGGTATTACCAAAGGCAAAGACCCAGCTGCTACCCAAAAACTAGAGCAGCGTGTTAAGCAGCTAACCGCTACGCGGTTTAATGAGAAATTGGTGGATTATTTTTTTAAGGCGCAAGAAGCGATTGTAGAGTTTAAGCTAATAGAGGCTAGCCGTCGTTTGGGGCGACTGAGAGAAATGGGGCCCCTTACCCAAGTCATTCATGATGAAATACAACATGAATTGACCAAATTAAGTTTGCTATATAACCCTAAAAAACAAGCGGAGCAGACGTTTTTACAGTTAGGCAATGATGCGTTAAAAGCAAAGCTGGATGATATTACTCTCCACTTTTATGAACAATATTTAACCTCGTTTCCCAGTGGAGAAGCGGTGCAAGAGTTGCGCCCAGCGGTGGAACAACTAAAAGAGCGGATTGAGAAAGCGGAAGCAATACGCCAAGCGGAGCTTGAGCGGACGCGCCCTCGAAAAAAAATCTTTTAGCGGGCTGTGTTTAAGCCTCGGTGTGTTGTAGCCCATAGGCCATAAGCAACAGCGCTGCCTCTAAGCCTAGTCCTACCGCCAGTATCCACAATAACCCATAGCTATTGCCTAGCGCTGTGGCAGGAATGAGCAAGCCGACTGTGGCCCAAAAACTAACCACAGTAGCGATCGTAGGCCAATGACCCAGGGCTTCGATAATAGCCAAATCTTTATTGGACGTGTGTTGTTCTGGCTGAGATAGCAATACCCACCGCAGTATGCGAAGCCCAACCTGGCCCAATTGAAGCCCAACCAGCCATAACCAAAGGGTTTGAGCAAGGCCAACTTGTGTGGGCAATACCCACTGCAATATCCATGTTAAGGGTAGTAAAATAAGGACCGCTCCAAGCAGTACCATGGTGGCCCAGCGAATCACAGGAAACCAAGCGGTTTTCCATGGTGTTACAGGGGCTTCCTTAGTATCCTCAATGTTTATGTTGAGTATGCCTGAAAATTCTTGTGGAAAGGCCCAAGGGTAAAACTGCCGTAGGCTGCTAGTTAAGCCTAAGGCTAACTGTTGTGCAACACCCAAAACCCCAGCAGTGCCGGGTCCTATCCAGCAAGCTGCTACCACCACAAATCCTCCTTGCCGTAGCCACTCATTTAGGGCGGCAATTTTACGGCCTTTGCTGTATTGCCTGTGTTGTTGCCACACCCCATCCACACGCTGAGAATCCATATGGACGACCCCTACCAGCGCTAAACCCGCCAACAGTTGTAAAACCAAACTTAATACCGAAACCCAAGCCACAAGTGCCAAGCTAATACCACCCATTAACAAGCTAAGGGCAAGCAATAAAACAACTTCGGTTACCCGAGCACTGGCGATAAGGCGACGCTGGTAAGATTCGATGCCAATGAGTTGTTGAACAAGTGCCACACAGGGCACCAGCAAAATCATGGTAGAAATGCCAATGATGCACGGGCCATCCCAAGGGGATTTAAAGCCAAATACCCAAATTAGTTGCCCTGCCAATAAAATGCCTGCCCCTAGTAGCGTTGCTCTTGCTAGCAATAACAGCAAGGCGCCTCGGTATTGGTAACAGGCTTCATCAGCCATACCGTTTTTATACAGTCCGGGCATTAAATGCCTGGCCGGTTCGTGCAATACGGGCTCTTGAAGCGCTTGCCACCCTGCTGCAAGGGTGCGGGCTACCCACCACCAACCTAAGCCAGCCAGGCCCAGTCCTGTCCACCAAAGGGCTAGTAAAATCCCGTCCAATAGTAGCTTCGCTAGAGCTTCCATAGCGTTTGAAATAGGCCAAACCGGTTTCCATTGCTCCTTTAAAGACTCTTTATCGAGGTGTCCTACCCATTGGCATGCTTCTTCCCATTGCTCTTTTGCAAAAGGAAGGACCCGAGAAGAATAGTTTGAAAAATTTGAGGCAAGCCTCTGATACCAAGGCTTGAGGGGGGGCGATGCAGGCAGCCCGTCTGAAGCAGAAGGATCGTCGTCAAGGCTTGAATATTGAGAGGGGTCCGTCATGGGAATCTTACTATCCAAATAAATTGGCCATAAGGCTGGCTAAGTGACATTGGTAGCAGGTCACTCTGGCAAGGCAGGGTAACACAATCCACAGCTGACCGGCTACGGTTTTAACTGTCAGCCCTACGTTTTTACGACGGTTTTGGCTACAATGGTGGATAAAAGTGCTTGTACACGTCAAAAACAACGATTAGGGAGCTACCATGACCACTGTTTTGTCTGAGACTCCTCATTCTGCCGATGCGTATCGGGCTGCAGGAGTGGATTTAGACGCCGCCAATGCTGTTGTGGGCATTGCCAAAAAATCGGCCCAAACAACGCGTCAGCCGTGGGGGGCATTGTCTTCCATTGGCGGGTTTAGTGGTGGATTTGTCATTCCCGAAGGCTACAAAAAACCCGTATTACTGGCCGCCTGCGATGGGGTGGGCACTAAACTAGCCTTAGCCGGCGAATGCAAGGATTACTCCACTGTCGGCATTGATTTGGTGGCGATGAGTGTCAATGACCTTGTTGTTAGCGGTGGTCAACCCTTGGTATTTCTGGATTATGTGGCCACGGGAAAATTAGACTTGGCCGCCCTAGAAACCTTGCTAGAAAGCGTAGCAGAAGGCTGCCGTCAAAGCGGTTGCCAATTGATCGGTGGCGAAACCGCCGAAATGCCCGGATTTTACGCCGAAGGTCATGTGGATGTGGCCGGGTTTTGCGTGGGTGTGGTGGAAGCCACGCATCAATTGCCCAATTTGTCTGCCTTAAAACCTGGCGACGCTGTTATTGGCTTAAGGAGCAATGGTTTACATAGCAATGGCTACAGCTTAGCCCGTCATATATTGGCTGAAAAGCAAATACCTCTTTCCTTTATTCCAGAACACTGGGAACAAACCATCAGCGAGTCTTTGCTCGCGCCAACCAAAATTTATGTAAAGCCCGTATTGGAAGCATTAACCCAGCACCGCCCAACCATTCGGGCGATGGCCCACATTACAGGAGGTGGGCTAACCGACAACATCCCC
Source organism: Vampirovibrionales bacterium (assembly GCA_029866025.1). Classification (GTDB taxonomy): domain Bacteria; phylum Cyanobacteriota; class Vampirovibrionia; order Vampirovibrionales; family Vampirovibrionaceae; genus JARXAD01. Next base: position 66,081 of record JARXAD010000001.1, read on the forward strand.
CGCGTATTACCTAACGAATTAGGCGTCGAGCTACATCCCGCAACATGGGACAAACCACCCATTATGGCGTGGTTACAGCAGCAAGCCCAATTGGATGACGCCACCGTCTTTCACACCTGGAACGGCGGCATTGGATTTGTATTGATTGTGGGGGTTTCTGAAGCGAAAGCTATCATAAGCACCCTACAGCAGGCGGATGCATCGTTATCTCCCCGGATCATTGGTTCGGTAGTTAATAAAGTGGACAATGGCCCTAGCGTAAGCTATGTCTAACGATAGTAAAGAACAGCAACCTTTGCGTTTAGGCATTTTAGCCTCAGGGCGGGGCAGCAACGCGCAGGCCATTCATGCCGTCATTCAGTCGGGAGCGCTGCTATCGGTTTCCATTGCTGCAATTGCCAGTAATAAAAAAAACGCCCCTGTTTTGGCTTGGGCTGAAGACACACGCTTGCCATGCGAAGCCTTTGATAACAAAGACTTCCAAAGCCGAGAGCTTCAAGAGGCCTCTATCATCAAGTATTTTAAGAATCAAGGTGTAAACTTGGTGGTACTTGCAGGGTATATGCGCATTGTCTCTCCCGATTTTATTGAGGCTTTTGGTGGCCAAGTGCTCAATATCCATCCCAGCTTACTGCCCAAGCACGGTGGCCCTGGTATGGTGGGTCATAAAGTCCACAGCGCTGTTTTAGCGGCAGGCGATACTGAAAGTGGCTGTACTGTCCATTGGGTAACCCCCACCGTGGATGGCGGACCCATTGTATGGCAGGAGCGGGTACCCGTTCTCCCTGGTGATAACCCCGATACCTTGGCTGCCCGTGTGTTGGCTGCCGAACACCAGGCGTATCCGTTGTCGCTTCAACAGCTGGCCTCTCAGCCGTATGCCTTTGCCCTATAATGGCACTTTCACTCAACTTTTTTGTTCATTAAGCTTTGTTGCGCAAAGGTGCTGCCTTGAATTGCTCCCCTTACTCATTGGTCGCTTCTAAAAGAACTACTTCCATACTGGTGTTGGTTTCGTTATGCGGTGGCCTAGTCCTTTCGATTACAGGCTGCGGTTGGCAAGAGCTCATGGAGCAATCCACCGCCCTTAATGGAACCCCCTTCGCCTATCGTAAATCGGTGGCAGAGTTAAACCAAAAAGCGGCCGACTTATTGCAACAAGGCGATGCCGCCGGTGCCGTCACCCGTTTGGAAGCTGCCCGCGACTTGGCCCCCAATGACTCTGGGATTTTATACAACCTGGCCATTGCCACCAGTAACTGGGCCGGCAGTCAGCCGGAAAAAACCCCTCAAGCCATTGAACTACTGGAACAGTTTGCCAAACAACACCCCAACGACGGGCGCTTTCTGAAAGTCGTCCAATCGCTAGCGGTGCTGTACGAGCGCGAAGCCAACCGTATTGGCGCCATCTTGGATCCTGAAAACACCACCAATGACGACGGCACCAAAAAGCAGCTCTTCACGGCACTTCAAAAAACTGAACAACAAGCTCTGCAGGTTACGTATACGCAAAAGGCCATCCGGTGCTACCAAACTCTAAAAGAGCGGGGGGATGCCAACCCCATAATTGATGAAAGCATTGCCTTGCTCGAAAAAAAATTAGTGGCCATGCCACTTCCAGGCAACACGCCACAAGGAGCTGCCCAATGACGCCAGTACCCTTACCTCATGCGGAAGCCCTTCGACAACGGTTATCGGAAGCGATTGGTCGTTTAAACACGGGCAAGGTATTGGTGGTGGGTGATTTTGCCCTGGATGAAATGGTGTACGGTACCACCGAACGTTTGTCTCGTGAGGCACCGGTACTCATTCTTCACCATCACCACACGGATTTGTTGTTGGGTGCCGGTAGTAACGCCGCCCACAACGTAGCAGCCTTGGGCGCCCACACTACCCATGTGGCTGGCGTGTGCGGTAACGACGCCTACCAGCACCACTTACTGGAAGCTCTCCATCAGGCTGGGGTTCAATCCAGTGGTTTGGTAATGGATGCCAGTCGGCCTACCACCACCAAAACCCGTATCTCAGGCATGGCCAACCATTCTGTCACGCAGCAAATGGTGCGCATTGATCGCGAATCCCGCCAACCCCTTTCGTCCAGCGTAGAAGCCGAGCTGCTAGACAATCTTTCCACGCTGGCACCTCATATCAATGCCTTGCTGCTGTCCGATTACGGCTTGGGGGTGATGACCCCCGCGGTAATTGCCCACTGCCAGCAGCTAGCCAAAGACTACCATTTGCTTCTTAGCGCTGATTCTCATCAACCCCTCAAGCTGTTTGCAGGGGCCACCGTTGTTACCCCCAACCAGCCGGAAGCCGAAGCCAACGTGGGACACGATCTCAACACCTGGTTCGACCGTTTCCGAGGCGGTAAGTCTTTGCTCACCCAAACCGGTGTGCAGCATGTTCTGATGACCCTGGGTGGCGATGGCATGCTGTTGTGCCACCGAGATGGCGAGACCTTATTGGGTACCGTTATTCCCGTATTCAACCGTAGTGATGTGTTTGACGTGACCGGTGCCGGCGATACCGTTATTGCCACCCTCACTTTGGCTCTGGCTACGGGGGCATCCTTGGTGGAAGCCGCTGTGTTGGGCAATTTGGCCGCCAGCATTGTGGTTAAAAAATACGGTACCGCCGTCACCTCTGTCCACGAGCTGCAAGAAGCCCTAAATCAATTGTCAGCCGAGTTGCTAAATCGTATTACTACTCGCACATTGGAGGAGTGGCAGTCCAATGTTAGCGAGGCCCCGGTTTTAGTGGCAAATTAGCTCATCTTTATTCTGTGTGTTTGGATAATTGAATTGTTGGAGACTCACTTCTTATGGCATTACTGGATAACGACGGTCGTCTCTGGAGTAAGCTTCACTGGCTAGATGCCCTCATACTGGCGGGCCTTGTGTTGGCCGTGGTGGGTGTGGTGGCGGTAAAGTTGGGTAGCCATAAAACCGCTCAACAAGCATCGGGGGAAGAATCGGTACCCGTTAAAGTAACGGTGGCGTTGGATCGGGTGCAATCGGCTCATGTGGATACGGTCTTTACGCCAGGCCAGGAATTGGATCTCACCATCCGTAATCGCCCACGGGGTAAAGTGACGCTCACATCCTTTGTGGTGCGACGCCCTAAAGCATTGGTATACAGCCCCGGCGGCAAAGGGTATCAATGGATTGCCGATATCAATCGCCCCGATGAAGCCAACGTGATTGTGACCTTTAAAGACACGGCCAGTACCAGTGATGATGGTTACGTGGCCAAAGGAATTAAGTTAAAAGCAGGGCTGCATGTCACGGTAGAAGACGAAGACGCCTTGTATCAAGGCACCTTGGTGGGTATTGAAGCCAGTTCAATTCCATCATCGGCTCATTAAGCATGGCGCTGGGACAACTTCAACGCACATTTGCAGGCTCTCAGTATTTACAACAACTGAGATTGCTACCGCAAAGCTTTTCCCTTTCTAACAGTCAACTGGTTAAAGCCGCGGCAGGACTTTGGGACAAGCTGCACCCTTCTTCTAGCTGTGTGGTGCAGTGGTTACAGATCTTGGGGGAAAGCCCCGCTGGCTGGCTGTTGGTATTGGCCGCCTTTTGGGTGCTGTCTCAGTGCGTAGAAACCGGTTTGCTGGGGGCTGCTTCTTTGGCTTTAAGTGGTTTGGCATTATTGGCTTGCATTTTTACGCCTGCCAAATCCTTAAAACTCACATCTGTAGATGGCTGGATCATCGCTTACGGACTCACCGCTCTGGTGGCTTGTGGGTTTTCGTCCGTTCAGCCGGAAAGCCTTTCTGGGTTCTTTAAAGTAGCCGTCATGCTCATCGCTTGGTTGGGGTTTCGTAGCCTTTTCGGACGGTTTCCGGTGCTCATTGGCTGGACATTAGGGATTTGGGCTTTGTCGGGTGGGGCTCAGGCTGTGGTGGCTTGGCAGCAGCTTCATAGCACATCCATGGAGGCCTTGGCCACGTGGCAAGATCCCTCGTTGGATGCCAGCTTACAACTCACCCGCGTGTACGGCACCTTACCGCCTTTTAACCCCAATTTGCTGGCAGGGTTTCTCATTCCTTGCCTGGGCGCCAGCCTAGGCCTGTGGGGCTGGCAGCTGTCAGAGATGAAAACCACCGCACTTGTTTCTTGGGGTCGAATTTCTGTTTTGACTATCTTGACTTTATTGACAGCATGGGCCTTGGTGGCCACCGGATCTCGGGGGGGATATTTAGCTTTAGCAGCCATTGGAATTACCTTTGTGGCGGGCAGTGGTCATCTTATCTTTCGGGGAGAAGCCACTCCCAACACGCCCATCCTCAAGCGCTTGTGGGCCTGGGGCATTGCCTTGGTGGTACTGAGTGTGGCGGCTTTGCTCTTAAAATCGGAAAAAATTATGGCTCGCTTGGCAAGTATTGGTGCGGGTGCCGATGACAGTAGCATTGCCTACCGCTTCCACGTCTATCAATCGGCGTGGCGCATGATACAAGACCACTGGCTGACCGGCATTGGCCCTGGAAACCTCACCTTTGAAGCCGTGTATGGCTTTTACATGGCCCCCGGCATTTTTGCCTTGGGTTGCTACAGTGTTCCGCTGGAAGTATGGGTGGAACACGGTATTGTTGGCTTAATCGCCTTTGCAGGGCTCTGGATTTCTACGGCTATGGCAGGTTTTTGGGTCATCGATACCCCCGGCATTAAGCCCGAATACCGCTGGTGGGCCGTGGCTTTGTTGGCTATTTGGGTGGGACAAGGGGTGTATGGCTTGTTTGATACGGTATGGTATCGCCCAGCCGTGCAACTTACCACATGGGCCACGGTTGCGGCCATTGCCGTGCTGGTCTCGCTAACGCAGCAACCGGCTAACAAAGGACTAGCCCATGACTAAAACCCTTTCTAAAAAGGCGATTCCCAAAAAATTGGGCCTGCTAAACGTGGGCGGCATTGGCGATAACTTGCTGTTCTCCCCAGTGATTCACAGCTTACGGCAGGTGTTTAAAGAACATTCGCCCAGCACGCAATTGGTGATGTTACTGGAGCGGCGCAGTCAGGCTGCTATAGACTTAATGCCGCCACTGGATGAGGTGATTTGCCTGGATATTCAAGGGAAACCCAAGACCCAAGTAGCCTTTGAGACGTGGCAGGCCCTAAAAAGCAATGGGCTAGACGGCATCATTAGCTGTGGCAGCTCCAAGCCCATTGCCCCTTTGCTTTGGGCGTCGGGTGTGCCCTTTAAAGTAGGATTTGACGCTGGAATCTTATCAAAAAACTTATTAACCGCCACGACTCCATTAAAAAGCCAAGCCTATGCCGGTACCATGTATCACGCCCTGGCAGAATCTGCCTTAGAAGCCTTAGGCCTCCCTCAGCCAGAGGTACGGTTGCTAGAACCTCGTATTGCACTTACTCCTGCCGATATGGCGTGGTACCGAGAAGCAATTGTTCCGCTTCTGCCCAGTAATAACAAGCTTTTGGTGCTGGTTCATCCCGGCGTCAGCCAACTGAGCATTGACAAGGGTATTGTGAAGCGCTGGCACCCAAAGCGTTGGGCCGAAGCGATTGCTCAACTCAGCCCCCACGCCACCGTGATGCTGGCCGGTGGCCCTGACGATGCCGACACCATCACAGCGATTCAACAGACTCTTGCCACGGAACACTCTCAAGCGGCGGCTTCACTTGTCTCATTGGCTGGCGTGACAAAATCGCTGCGCCACTTGGCTGTTATCATGGCCCACATGCAGCTAGTATTGTGTACCGATAGCGCCCCTATGCACGTGGCTGTGGGCGTAGAAGCCCCTATTGTGGCTTTATTTGGCGATTTGGATCCGGTACGACTTTTGCCTCCGCACCCCCGTTATATGGCCCTAAAAGAAACCGTGGGCATTACTCGCACTAACCCTGCCTACCTGGAAATCTCGGTGGAAGCCGCCGTTTCCGCCACTCTTTCTAAATTACTGACGCCGATCCTTCTTTAAACCAGTACCGCTGCTAGGAGGGTTTCATTATAAAAGCCCCTTTGGGGGCTTGTAAGTGGTGAGAAATCGGCTATAGTAACGATCCGAACCTTGACCCAACCAATCCACACTGCCACGCCCATAGGGCGTTTGATTAGTGGCTTCTGGCGTTAACATCGCTAGATAGCTAAAACACTAGGCAGCGCTGGCTTTGTTGTCTCAACGTTTCTCAGAACCAATACTGGGGCCGATTTGGACTTGACAGGGCGGATGCTGGCTAAGAATGGCGAGTCGGGGTGCTGTTCCCCGTTACTAACAAGCACAATCATAATTGCCAACTCTACTGAGAAAAGCAATGTGATTGCTGTTGACTTCGCTTCGCGTCGCCGCGCTGCGAAGATCGCTGCCTAATTATTTAGACAGTAATCAACGGTAATCATACCCACGTGGGCTAGTATGCCGCGCACGCTGGGCCACCCCATGCATACACGCAGCGACCCAAGGATGGGCTAGGGTCACTCTGCGTTATCACCCATGCCCCTGGCGAGGTTAAACGCTTGAACACGGTTTTTGGCCAGGCTAGGGCCAGATCGTGTTGACTCCCAATCCTGGCCTACACTCGTAGATGTTTTTAGACGACCGTTTTGGACGGGGGTTCGACTCCCCCCGGCTCCACCATTTCCTTCCAACGGAAGGCTTATTTATAGGAATTTTTTTGTTTGATTTAGCCTAATTGCTTTTTGGCTTATGGATTTACTGCGGTAGCTTCCCCTGAAAGCAGCCCTTTCCAATCGATTTGTGATGGCTTTTTACCCCGTCTTAGGGCTTCACCAATATTGATGGCCAACTCACCCAAACGAATATCCGCTTCCGAAGGATCTTCCCCAAACCATATCGATTCATTAATAGCCAATGCACGCATTGCCATCTCTTTCCCTCGCTTAGAAGCAAACCATGCTAAGTATAAGAAATGTTTACTTATCTGTTCAGGATCCTTTGGGTCGCTAAAGGCAATAGCTAAGCCCGTATTGCCTAACTGAAATTGAAGGCCGCCATTAAAATTACCATCCGGTATTCCCGCTACCAATCGGTAGTCTTTTGACAGGTGATTAAAAAATACCTCGCCCATCAACCGCATAAAGGTTTCAGGGTCATCACCGCTGCGTCTAGCGGCTATGGTGGCTAACGAATCAAAAATCTCTACATCATTTAGCCCGTTTGTTTCTCTATTTTTTAACAAATGTCCTGCATGAATTCGTAACCCTTGAGCTGCCTGATGATAAAGGGAACCTTGCGTCCAATGCACCACTAAATCTGGCGGAAGAGGCACAAAACCTTTGATTGCTTTCTTTGCCGCAACTGTTTTGGGAGGGTGTTGTAACGATGACGACTCATCTTCCTTGCAGGTCTGACCAGCCAACAGAGCAACCAATGCCAATAACCATGCCGATTTTTTCAACGCCGACTTTCCAAAGTCAACCGTGGGCAATGGATTGTTAGCCGTAAAGGAATCTTCACCAACAGCTAGAGATAAAAACGTAGTCTGACGAGGCCTCCATGCAGCAGAGGCTGCCCCTTGAGAATGTTCCAAGCCAATATGCACCCATCTAACCTTTAGCGTACGGCATTTAAAACGCCATTAAACCATTCTTACTACAGGCTGAATAGGGCTTTGTAATATCGTTAGCAGCTAATGAACAGCTTGCCACCGGCATACAGGGGCTTATCGCCGTGGTAGCCAAAAAAGGCCGGTTTGTCCAAGGGCTTGTTGCGGCCAAAATCTTTGGGCAAAGCCTTGGTAATGAGCGGTTGCACGCCGCCAAAGCCTGCACCATTGCCAATGGCAGCAGCAAAAGGGTTGCTTACAGGTGCGACGCCCGTTAATCCCGTCACTTCCGCTGCAAACACGGGGTCCATGAGTGGATCATACGTAGGGTACGGAGGCGCAGCATTGGCTTGATAGCCCGCCCACCCAGCCTTAGAGGCCGTAGGACGATACGCCACGGAAGGCGGTGGCGAAGCAATAGGCTGCTTGGGCAATAGAAACGCATTGAGCATTTGGCTTAGCATGGTCGTGTGTCCTCATTCTCAAGGTAGTTGCTGAGAAAATTGATGGGGCTCCTCTGTAGGGTAAGGTGACGCATTGGCTTTGCAACCGCCTCCTCTGGTCGTGTTATTTTTCAACCGCTCGCTGATTTTTACTTACAATAGAAGGCCTATGCTCGACACTCTTACCATCCGCCAACACCTCCAAAAGCTGTCTGAGGCCGTTTTAGAAGCCCGTAGCACCATTGATACCTTGGATCGTCACTCTCAGTTGGCGGCCTTAGAAGCCCAGTCTCAATCCCCCGACTTTTGGAACGACGCTACCACCGCCCAGCAGGTGATGCAGCAACTCAATACTACGCGAGATCCACTCACACAAGTTACGCGCTGGCAAAGCAGCTTGGATGACGTCGCTGTCTTGCTAGAACTGATGGGTGATCCCTCCACTGATGACACCACCGGTGCTGAGCTTCTTTCCGAAGCCCAAAAAACCCTGGCCAATGTAGAGACTGAGCTGAGTCAGTGGGATTTGCAGCGCCTGTTGGGCGGCGAATACGACGACTGCGATGCCTTGATAACCATTAGCGCCGGCACCGGAGGCACCGATGCCATGGACTGGGCCAGTATGCTACTGCGCATGGTCCTTCGCTGGGCGGAGCGCCGTGGCTTTAAGCCCCACGTGGTGGATACCAGCGAGGGGGAAGAAGCGGGCATCAAAAGCGCCCTCATTCGTCTGAATGGCTTGTATGCATACGGTTACGCCAAGCAAGAGCGAGGTGTCCACCGTCTCGTCCGCATTTCTCCTTTTAATGCCAACGATAAACGTCAAACCAGCTTTGCCTCCATTGAAGTAAGCCCCGTGGTGACTGACGTGACCAAGGCCGACATTGAGATAAAACCCGAAGACATTGACTGGGATACCATGCGCAGTGGTGGCGCTGGCGGTCAAAACGTCAACAAGGTGGAAAGCGCTGTGCGCGTCATTCATAAAGCCACAGGTATTGCCATTAAGTGCCAGCAAGAACGTAGCCAGCTTCAAAACCGAGACATTGCCCTGCAATTGCTAAAAAGTAAGCTGCTAGCTCTAAAAATTACCGAACATGAAGCCAAACTGGCCACCGAACGCGGCGGCGCCCTCAGCGCCGATTTCGGCAGCCAAATCCGCTCCTACGTGTTTCATCCCTACAGCATGGTGAAAGACCACCGTACCCAGCACGAAACCGCCAACGTGCAAGGCGTTATGGACGGCGATCTCGACCCCTTTATTGAAGCCATGCTCCGCCGGCGGCAGGATGCCGCTTTATAACTTGCCTTTTAACAACAAGGAAAGTCCTTTGTTATGACTGTTTCTCCAGCACAAAAACCTATTTTTGTCCTCCAAGGGCCTAACCTGAACCTACTAGGCGAGCGCGAACCCCACCTATACGGCACCACCACGCTGGCTGAGATTCACGATAGCCTGGTGGCCCAAGGAGAAGCCGCTGGTGTGGCGGTGGAGTGCCGCCAAAGCAACCACGAAGGCCAACTCATTGAGTGGATTCAGGAAGCTCGTATGGCGTCTTGTGGGCTCATCATCAACGCAGCGGCTCTCACTCACACCAGCGTGGCCCTGTCCGATGCCCTAGCCGCCTACCCACAAACCATTATGGAAGTGCATCTGTCGAATCTTTGGAAACGTGAAGCCTTTCGCCATCATTCGTATGTAAGCCCTTATGCTACCGGCGTTATTTGCGGCCTTGGCGCCGAAGGCTATACCGTGGCAATGCAAGCCTTAATTAAGCGTTTAAAACCTTAGAACTTAAAAGCGTTTTCACTGCCTCCACTACCTGTTCTGGGGTAATGGCCGCCATGCACGTGGCTTCCAAGCAATCATTGGCACTTGGGCACTTGGGTGCTTCACAGGGCCAGCAGGAACGGTTTTCCGGTGGCGTTAGGGTTTGAATGGCCCCACTTCCCAGCGGGCCCGTGCGATCCACGGCTGTAGGCGCATAGAGTCCTAATACATTAGCACCCACTGCTCCTGCCACATGCAGTGGGCCTGTATCGCCACCAATCACCAAATCACAGCGTGTTAGATTTTCGGCTAATTGTGGCAATGTCCATGCCCCGCAGTGATTCACAAGGTGTGGGGATGAAACCCTTTGCATCAAAGCATCGGCCAAAGGTCGTTCATCGGGGCCGCCAATGAACCACAGAGTAACGGGTTTCTCAAAGGTGTTAGGCTCTAGCAGTGTGTGGGTGAGGACTTCCCAATGGTTCAAAGGCCACGCCCGATTGGGCCTCTGATTCCCTACCCCCATAATCATGCCTATGATGCCTCCTTTTTTTGGGGTAGTGGATGCATTCATCTCTATGGGTAATGCTGGATAGCGCTCAGCACCTGCTAACTCACGCCAGTTATAGTGTTTGCGAAGGGGCTCGTAAAAATCATCCACGGCATGGCGTCGTGACGTAGTACGACGTTGCAAAGCACTGCCCGAAAGCTTTTGCTTGTTATAGGTGGCCACCCACCCTGTTGTAATACCATTGGACAAGATCCACGTGAGGGCATTTGGGTGCAAATTCAACACGCCCTGTAAATTAAGAGGCCTCAGTTCCTGAAGCAATCGCCAAACTTCACTAATCCTAGCCAACCATCCTTTTGGCTTTTGCATGGCAATAAAAGTAATGGGCAGTTTCTCAGAAAGGCTTTGCAATAAAGGAATCAGTGCGGGACTGGTAATCCATACAAAATGGGCATCCGGTTCTTGACGATGCCATGCTGCCAAGGTTGGTAGCACGTGGATGCAATCCCCTAAGGCTCCCAAGCGAATGATGGCGTAGTATTTCGTCACACCGTTACCTCGGCTTGAACCTTTGCCAGTTGTTGGGAAATGGTCTCCAGAACCTGTTGAGGCCTAAGGCTAGTTAGGCATTCGGTAGTATCCAAGGGGCAGATTTTTTGAAAACATGGCTGGCAGGCTAGCTGTGTGGACAGAGTTTGATGCTGAGAGCCAACGGGGCCTGTTCTTCCGGTCGCTGTTGGGCCGAATACCCCCACCAAATAAGGTTTGCCTTGGTTCAGTTTTGGATTGGCCGACACCGCCTGCCCAACATGCAGCCACAAACTATCGGGAGCCACCAGCACATCCAAGCGACTGGCCACGGCATACACGCTCTCCAAAGGTGTTTTGCCCACCCAATTCAGTACTCTTGTTTTGGGCTGTTGCTCCAAAGCTTCTAACAACGGCTCGATTGTTGGTCGGTCAGACTCCGCTCCCAGCACAACCACATTGGCCAGTGCTGACAAGGTTTGAATGACTTCTAGCCAGTATTCATTAGGCCAGCGTTTGCTTTGCCATTGTGTGGCCGGTGCAATTCCAATGAGCGGTAAGTTTTTTTCTAGCCCTTCTAGGCATTCATTAACCTTAGAAACTTGTTGGGGTGTTGGTGTAGCGATAGGATAAGGTAACAAAGCTGAATTGTTTCGATAGGATGTTAAATTAAGGCCTAAAGAGGCTTCGGCCAAGGCTGCAAACTCTAAAGCCGCCGTAATTGTGGCGTTGGTGCGATCAAAGGGAGGTAAGGGGTCGGTGTAAAAACGGCTGGCTTGCTCGCGAGCCCCTTGGTAGCCATAGCGGTTGGGAATACCTGCCAACCAAGGCCAAACAGCGCTTTTTAACAAGCCTTGAACGTCCAAGCTATAGGTATAACCTTTCAGCTCCTGTCGAAGGGCGCTGATTTCTCGCCACACGCGACCGATATTCCAAGGCTGGGTCCGTAGCGTCTTTAACCACCTCTTACGATCCACGACATGCAAGTGGTCAATAAGGGGGTTCCCCTCAAGCAAAGGTGCTGCTGCTTTTTCCACCAGCCAACCCACATAAGCATTAGGGTATTGCTGTTTAATCAGGCCTAATACCGGTAAGGTTTGTACCACATCTCCATGGGCACTTAGGCGAACAAGAAGGACACGCGGTTTTTCTGTGGGTAGTGGAAAAGGACCATTCATTCCCTTACGGTACCAAAAATCTTTGTAAAAATGCCTTGGCGGATTAGAACGGATTGGATCCAATTTCTGACCTTAGTCTTTACCGATGCGACAACGTGACCGATACTTTAATTAATCTGTTTTTTTGAATTTTTACCCCTCTCCTGGGAGAAGGGGTATTGTTGTTTTCTTCTATCGAGGCCTGTTATGGATTCTTCGCTCGTTATTATTATCGGTGCTGTTATTGGTGGTGCTGTTGTTCTCGCCGGCTTATTGGCTATTTCTCGCACGGAAGTAAAGGCTTCGTCTCCAGGTGTGTCGGCTAAAGATATTTTGATGGATGATGAGGAAGAAGATGAAGAGGCAAGTCTAAATGCAGCCCTTGTAAAATTGATTACAGAAGGCAATGCGGGTGAACAGCGCTATGACTTTACTACCGCTATAGAAAAGTTTGACGATGCTTTAAAGCTAGAGCCCAGCAACCCGACTCTGCTTTATAAGCTTGGTAAAGCTCATAGCCAAAAAGGAAATTTGGAAAAAGCGCGTCAATGCTTAGAGAAGGCTTCGGCCTTGGCTCCGCAACAGCCAAAAATGCAATTGGTTTTGGCAAAAGTGCATATGGGCCTTGGGGATATATCGGCGGCCAAAGAGGCTACTGAAAAAGCATTGTCGATTGATCCTCGCAATGAAATTGCATTGAAGATGAAGGCTTTGGTGTATGGCCAAGACCCCGCTTCTACGGAAGGTGTGGATGCCATTGAAGACCTGATGGTAAGTTACCCTCAAAACCCGCAGTATAAAAAACAATATCTGTCGGCCCTTAAGCAGCGCCGCCAGTGGACAGAAGCTTTGGAGTTTTGCCAACGGTTGATTAATGAAGACCCAGCAAACGCTGTGGATTATATGATTGAACAAGCCCATGTGTACGTTGAAGCAGGGGATTACCCCAATGGGTTAGCAAAATTTCAAGAGCTGGTCAATAATCACAGCCATGAGGTTTTGGAATCGCGAGCAGGATTGAAAGAAACCTATGCCGCTTGTCTCTGTAATCAAGGCGTTGCCTTGCAAACACAAGGCCAAAGAGAGCAGGCATTGACCTTGTACCGTGAAGCATTGAATGTGGATGATCAAAATGCGGATATTCACTATAATTACGGTAAAGCTCTAATGGATAATGACGATCTATCAGGAGCGGTTGAAAAGTTTGAAACCGCTTTAAAATTAAATGCCAAAGATGCTGATAGTGCTTATGAGCTTGGGCGTATTCATGATCGTCGTAACAATTTAGAAGAGGCCATGGGTTACTACCAACAGGCGTTAGACTTGAGCCCCCTGATGGGTCGAGCGGCTTTTGCCATTGGCACCTTGTACGGGGTAAAAGAAAGCTATTCGGAAGCCATGAACTGGCTGAGCAAGGCCTTAAAGCTAGATCCAGGCAATGTCGATACCTTGTACAACTTGGCTGTTGCCACCGAGCGCAGTGGCGAGAAAAACAAAGCGGTTCAGTTGTATCGCAAAGTCTTGGAACTGGATGCTCGTCACCAAGACGCCAAAAACAATTTGGCCAGTCTTAAAAAAGAACTTCAACGCGCCTAAGACAATAGGGACGTTGGCCTTGTAAGCTTCTTGGTCTATGGCTGTTAGCCATTACGACGTGCATGCATTCCTGTAGCTTGCACAGGAAGGGTCATAAGGATAGCTTTTTGGGTATTAAAATAATTAGGCTCGGCCAGCCATTCCCAGCGCCGCGTATCGGTCAAGGCGTCGTGAACGGGTAACACCCACAGCCGAACAATGGTTTGAGCACAGTCTGGGCATTGGGCTACCCCTACGGAGGCACACCGTGTGTGAGAGCAATGCCATCGGCAAAACCCTTGTCGCCATTTTTTTAGACTTCGCGCCAAGGTGTAGAGTCTCTGATGTAAAAGGGAGCCAGCGCCCATTAGCATGGGAAGGGTCATTAGGGTGGTCCAAAGCATATGGTATCCTTTGCTGGTGGGGTTGTACCCTATCGTGTTACCTACAGGGTAATGATCCTCTTTTGGTTTGCACAGTATGATGGCGATTTAGGACGTCTATCCAGGTGTAAGAGAGAACGCATTGTGATTACTGCAACGTTACTGACTACCGTATCTCAGCGCTGGGCCTCTCTCTTGGAATTGGTTCATGATCTTGTCTGTCGTGAATGTGGTAAAGCGTTGTCTTCAGGTTCCTTTCGAGGCGAATTTCAGGTCTATTGCCTTGATTGCCTTCGTTTTTGGGGATTTTCATCCATGGGTGTGTCCACCCAGCATTTGCATATTAGTGCTCTTTGCCAACTCACCTCCCCTCTTAAAAAAATCATCTATGGCTATAAATTTTACGGTGGCCGTCATTCACAACAAGTATTACGTCGCTTGTGGTTGCAAGGAGAGTCTGTCTTCAATGCGATTCTACAAAATCATGATGTTCAAAACGATGCTAGGGGGCCTGTCTGGGTGGTGTCTATTCCGTCGCGGTATCGCAATGAAACCATCGATAGTTCTTCCGCTCGCCCTATAGAGCGTTTGTTTAGTCTTGTGTGCCGCAGCTGGAGCCGCCCCGAAATACCCGTTTGTTACTTGGGCTCAACAGGGCTGGAGTGGCAACGAGACACTTGGCCCCAGCATCGTTTAACGCAGCGAAAAGAGCGCCTAAACAACATGCATCAGGCGTTGGCGGTAAACGATGTCCTTTGGCAGCAACGTCTAAAAAACCAAGGTCCGCCCAGTGGCATTGTGGTATTGGATGATTTGGTCACCACGGGTGCTACGGCTCAAGCGGCGTTAAGTGCTGTCGAGGCCTGGTGCAAGGCCCAGGGCTTTAGCCATATCCCTCAAAAAGTGTTGGCGCTGGCTTATGTGCCATTAGAGTAGTAATCGAGAAGGCTAGCTTATGGAAAACCTATTCCCACAGGGAAAAAATGCTGTGGGCTTTGCGTAAACATTCTCGGTACTCATAGGCGGGGATGGAATCGGCCACAATGCCTGCCCCGGCATGAAAGGCAACATCCCAATGAGGAAAACCTTTTGTTGGGTTTGCGTCTGCTGCTTGTGTGGCATACAAGCTACGAATGATAATATTCCAGTCCATGGATCCTGTGAGGGCATCCACATACCCCATTGATCCGGTGTATGGACCTCGTGGTAGAGGCTCGCAGCGGTTAAGCCATTGCACCGACCGTATCTTAGGGCACCCGGTAATGGTGCCCCCAGGAAAAACGGCTTGGAGCACTTGCCATGGTGTCCTTCTGGGCAACAACTGTCCTTCAATATCGCTTACCAAGTGGGTAACGTGTGCATAGCGCTCCAGTACCATTAGTTCTCTAACCGTAACGGACCCGGCGATGGCTATTTTCCCAAGGTCATTGCGTAGCAAGTCCACCAGCATCAGGTGCTCCGCTTGTTCTTTGGCATCACTCCGTAAAGATTCACCTATGGCCGTGTCTTCAAGGTCGGTGTTTCCTCGACCTCGGGTACCCGCAATGGGTCGGGTAGTGGCCCATTGCTCAGGTAAAGAAGACTGTTCTTCCCAGCGGTTCTCAATGCTTACCAAGCGTTCGGGCGAGTTGCACACAACCGTTTGATTGTTGGTTTGCCAAAAGCCTGCAAAGGGTGAGGGGTTTTTCTCGGTTAGAGCCTGGTAAATAGGCCACAGATCCCCAGTGAGTTGGCTTTTCCACTGAATGGAGAGATTGGCTTGATAGCACTCCCCTTGCTGGATGGCGTGAAGGAGTGTGTTGGCGTGTGCTTCAAAAGCATCCTGAGATAACGAAGCCTGCCACGGCTGCGCTAAAGACGGTAACCGGATATGTTTCTCCGGCTGTTCTGCGTCATCGTAAAACACTGGGTCATGGTTTGAAATAAACACTTCACCCGTGGAGTGATCCCACAAAGCCCAGTTGTTGCATTCTACAAATTCTAGTTTAGGTGATGGTTCGTCATTGGTTTTAGCTCTTGTTAATGCGCCGTCGCACAAATCGGCTGCTTCATAATGAAGGAGCCCTGCCAGACCGCCATGAAAAGGTAATGAGGGTTGATCATCCCAATAAATTCTGCACTTTTGTCGCGCCTGCTCCAAAACACCCCAAACCGTTTCGCTACAATCGATGTTTTTTTTAACGAACACAGGTTCTTCTAACGTATGACTCTCCCATTGAAGTGTTTTGTCGAATACGGTCACATGCTGACGGCGTCCCCATCCTATAAGGCTCCAGTGGCAGCCTTCCGATTCGGGGCTATCCAGCAATACAATTGTTTTGTTATGAGAAATTAATGCTGCCACAACATGCTGCCACTGCTGGTAGGTGATTACCTTGCTGGGTACGACGCTTTCTATCACGTTAAGCCGTCCAGCAAATCATCGGCCACGCTGGCGTTGGTGTATACAGCTTGAACGTCGTCGTGGTCTTCAATAGCATCCATTAGGCGGGTAAACGCTTTAATATGATCCGCGTCGGTTAGTTCGGTGGCATTGTCGGTAATGCGCGTAATTTCGGCGGATGCGACGCCTACTCCGGCCGCTACAAGAGCTTGGCATACGGCATTTAATTCATCCGGCTCGGTGGTAAGGGTGTAATCGCCGTTTTCATTGTCGGCTTGAACGTCCAATGCACCGGCATCAATGGCTGCGGCCATAACCAGGGCTTCACTCTCTTTGCCGGACACGGTAATAAGGCCCTTGGCTACAAACATCCAGGACACACAACCATCAGCCCCTAAATTTCCATTAAATTTGTTAAAATAGCTTCGAATATCGCCAGCAGTGCGGTTGCGGTTGTTGGTTACGGTTTCAATAAGAATAGCCGCTCCTCCGGGGCCATACCCTTCGTAGGTCATGTCTTCCATTCCATCGGCCCCCAGCCGACCAGCCCCTTTGTCAATGGCGCGTTGCAGGGTATCGCTGGGAAGGCCTGCGGCCTTGGCCCGTTCAATGGCGGTTCGTAGTCTAAAATTGCCTTCTGGATCGGCACCTCCCAGTTTGGCGGCCTTAATTAGTTCGCGGCTGCACTGGGCAAAGCGAGCCCCTTTTTTATTGTCTTGGGCCTCTTTACGGCGTTTGATGTTGGCCCACTTGGAATGACCTGCCACGGGAATGTGTTCTCCATCGGTTCAAAGAATATGATTTAAAACAAGACCTTTATTATAGCCGCTTGCCGTTTTTGGCGCTCCCCGTAATGATATGAAGTATGACTGATGAATTACTTTCTCCACCCTCTGAGTCTCATGCCTCGCTGCTCCATGAGGTGGCTACGGGGCCTGCGACGAGCACCAAGCCCTTGGTTGCTGTGGTGTTTACCCATAATGACGAAGCCACACTGGAGCGTTGCCTAGCCTCCATTCAGTTGTGTGTGCAGGCCATTTGGGTATTAGATGCTGGGAGTACCGATAATACCTTGACCATTGCTCGCCAATATACGGAGCACGTTTACTATTTGCCAGAGGGCGATTCATGGCACATGTGGCAAGTTGCCAAAGCAGCCTTAAATGCTGAATATCCCCGAGATGCCTGGGTACTGTGGCTAGAGCCAGTAGACTGGCTGCCGGTTGAGTCTCAGCAGCAGCTGGAACGCTGGCACCGGTTGGAAGCTCCCACCGCGACAGGAGGATTTTTATTGAAGCAGGTGTTGCACCATTGGGATGGTCAGCCTCTTTATTGGGGTGGATTGGTTCATCTTGATTGTCGCTTGGCGCAGCTAAGCACCCTTCGCCCCGAGGATAGCTCGCTATTTTGTGGCTGGGTAATGGACT
The DNA here is from genome assembly GCA_029866025.1 of Vampirovibrionales bacterium. GTDB lineage: Bacteria > Cyanobacteriota > Vampirovibrionia > Vampirovibrionales > Vampirovibrionaceae > JARXAD01. The sequence continues at coordinate 83,794 of JARXAD010000001.1, forward strand.
CGGTCGCCCCTTTGTTGGGGGTAATTGTGTATCACCAGCCTTATGATTCTTTTAACACCCTCTTACAGGGCGCCTTGCATTGGGGGCAGCGAACCCAAGTGAAGCAGTTGTCGGAAGGTAAGTTGGGATCAAATCCAAATGGTATGGCTGGCTTTATGTTCAAGCTGATGTGGGTTTGGGGTCGCTACTTAGGCTGTTTTGATGGTGTGGCTGGATTTTTGTGGTCGGTGCCACGCGTACTTTTAAAAAATTAGAAAAATTAATAAGCCTCTAATGGCGTCACCCTTCGGCATCCATTCCGCCCCCACCCCCACCCCCACCGCCATGGCCCCCACCGCCTAGGCAAGCCACGCTTAGGGCGTCGGAAGCACATGCAAGGGTAACAGCATCGGCCGCTTCTTTGTCCGCTGCTTCCGACGTATCAGTTGGATCAACGTAGGCTGATGCGGTAGCATCCACAACACTGTCTGCTACTTCTTCACCCCCCGCGGGAAAGAAAAAGGCCAGCTCTGGTAATTGGTAGGTCGCTGCATCGGTATCAAATAGAGCACTAAATTTGTCGGTACCGTCTACATTGATGGATAAATTGGTAAATACAAAGCGTACGGGTGCTTTGCCTGTTACTAAAGCGTCGGCACCATTCACGTCATAAGCGACGCCACAAGGGCTGGGGCAATCTATGGTTAAGTCGAGATTTCCTGGTAATTCGGGCTTAACGTTGCTTAAGCCCACGGTGTCTGGTGCAACACCTTCAGCAGACTCTCCTCGTAGCATGTCACCCCCCGTAAAACGATAAATAACGTAATGAAATTCTTCACCCGCCATCAAATCGGTTTCATCGGTAACGGAAATTTGTAAATAGTCTCCATCCCAAGTTGCGGCAAAAGCCTTTTTAAAATCGTTTTTAATAATGCCTGCTATGGCTAGTCCAGCATTTGTTTCGGATTGCCGTGCTTGATAGTTAAGCCCCGCATTAACAGCGGTAGTAACGGCCGATGTAACGGCAAAGGCCGTAAGTACCGATAAGGCCATGGCGATAGCCAATTCAATCAAGGTAAACCCCTTACGAGGACCTTTGATAGAAATCTTTTGACATGGGTAAGTTAAGGGCAATAACATAACCGCAAGATGCTCCTATAAAGCAATGATTTGGCCTCCTGCAAGACCAAAATGAGAAAATCCTGTTAAGGAGGTAACCTGAACCACGCCATTAAGCCCCACTAAAAAGCCAGCCCCTTTGCCTTTGAATGTTAAGGTGCAAGCGCCTGCGCCGGCCCCACAGTTTAGTGTTACGTCTGCTGCTGAGTCCGTCTGGTCTTCAATAGAGGTAGCAAGGGTTATTAAATTAGCCGTATCATTCGGAGGGTCGCCGGTTAACATGGCTGCTTGACTGGCTCCAGATTCTAACTGTACTTGCACGCTTCGCACTAAGGCTGCATCGGCGCTTTCCGTGTTCCAAAGCAAACTTAAAGAAACAGCGCTAATAATGCCAATAATGGCCAGCACCACCGCCAGTTCAATAAGCGTAAACCCTGGTCGGGCCGTTAGCGCGAGTTTAAATGGTATAAAGCCGATGGCCATGATGGGTCTCTATACGTTAGAACAAAAGGGGGGTAATGGAGCCCTTTGCTTAAGGTATCGGTGGTTTTCTACCAAACTAAAGCCTTTTAATAAGCCAGTTGTTACAGTCCTCTTTCTTAGTCGTAGAATAAGCTGTAAATAGTGAAGATATTTATGCGAAAGGAATGAGCATGTTTTTTACACTGCTGTGTTTGGGCTTGTGGGCCCTGGTGGCTTTTAAAGTACCTACCGATTTGTTTGGCTGGCTGATGTTGGTGGGTGCTGGCTGGGTGTTTGGCTTTTTAGATGGCCGCAGAGCCACCCAAAATCACAGCGATGCCGAGCCTTTACCTCACCATTTATTGCCTAATGAGTAAACGTAACGATGGCCACCGTTGCCGCCCTTTCATCGCTTCCTCAAGCGCTACCCAAAGCATTTATTAAGCAGTTGCAACAAGCTGTTGGCAAAGCTTATGTACTAACAGCGCCGGAAGAGCAACGCGTGTATGAGTGCGATGCCTATTTGCTCATGCAAGCGCCCCCTCAAGCAGTCGTATTACCCATCAGCACCCAGCAAGTGGCCGATGTGGTAAAGGCCTGTAACCAGTTTGATATTGCTTTTACGGCCCGCGGCGCCGGAACAGGATTATCGGGGGGGGCTTTAGCCTTACAGGGCGGCATTATTATCAGCCTAAACCGTATGCAACGCATTGTGGCCATTGATGAGGCCAACCAAACGGCCACGGTAGAAGCCGGTGTGGTGAATGGTCGTTTGAATGAAGTGTTGGCTTCCAGCAATTTTTTCTTTGCCCCAGACCCATCCAGCCAATCGGCCAGCACCATTGGCGGCAACATCGCCGAAAATGCTGGAGGCATTCACTGCCTAAAATACGGCGTCACCACTGACCACGTGCTGGCACTGGAAATGGTGACCACCGAAGGGGAAGTGATTTGGCTGGGTTCTAGCAACCGTTTTAACAGGGGCCTTAATTTAACGGGCTTACTTACGGGCAGCGAAGGCACCTTGGGCATTGTGACCCAAGCCCTGGTAGCCCTAACGCGCCGCCCCCAAGCCATTCAGGTATTTCTAGCTGCTTTCCCCAACATTCAAACGGCGGCTAACTGCGTTTCTGCCATTATGAGAGACGGCCTTGCCCCTGCTGCCCTAGAATTGATGGATGCTTTTACCGTTCGCGCTGTGAATGCCGCTTTTGGTGTGGGATTTCCGGAAGACAGCGAAGCGGTGCTGTTAATTGAAATAGACGGCACTAAAGCGTCCCTTGCCCAGCGAGGGACCGTATTAAACGATCTCTTAAAAAGTCATCAGGCCCTACAAATTAAAGAGGCCACCACCCCCGAAGACCGCCACAACTTATGGCAGGCCCGCAAAAAAGCGGTAGCCAGTTATGGGCGTTACTATCCTGCTTTTTACTTACACGACTGCGTGATTCCACGCAGCCAGTTGGCGCCGGTTTTGTCCCAAATTTTAGCGGTATGTGAACATCACAACGTGGCCATTGCCAACGTATTCCACGCAGGAGACGGTAATTTACATCCCCATATTCTCTTTAATCCCAAGGATGACGGCATTCACAACCGCGTCCACGCCGCAGGCGTGGCCATTATTGACATTTGCTTGGCGGCAGGCGGCACCCTCAGCGGTGAACACGGTATTGGCATTGAAAAAGCCCACCTGATGCCCAAAGTGTTTAACCCTGCCGATTTAGAGCGCATGGCCGCCATCAAATCTGTTTTTGATCTTAGTGGACGCTGCAACCCGGGAAAATTGTTTCCGGTTCGTCATGGGTGTGGCGAAGTGGGCGCCCATGGGCCCTTTGGGAAAGCCCTTGTTAACACAATGCCTCAACAAACATGGTTAGGGCGTTCCATAGCAGCACTTGCAGAGCGAGGGCTGTGGATATGAATTCTTTAAGCGCACTTCACCCACACATTCTTCATTACTGGCCCGACGATCACACCCTTCAAACTCAAACGGGCCTAATGTGGGGACAACTTTTACAGTACGGTGCTCCCTACTATCAAGGTCTGCCTTTGATGTACCCGCTTCACTGGACGCTGCATGATATTTTAAGTGCCGATTGGCCGAGCGTTACTACAGGCTTAGCTGGCCGCTACCCGCGCGACACAGTGTTGGGCCTCTCCATCACTGATGGCCACGGCATCACCACCAAAGCTGGGGGGCGCGTAATGAAAAACGTAACGGGTTATGATGTGTGCCGCCTAATGGTGGGAAGTCATCATAGCTTGGCGACGATTACGGAAGTCATCTTAAAATTAACCACGCTGCCCAAAGCATTTTACGGCTATTGGTTTGGTTGTGCCTCCGCCACTCAAGCCTTGACACTGTGCAACACGCTACTCACTCATCGCCGAGAAGCTTTGTGGGCCTGTGAAACGGTTTCGAGCAGCACGAGCAAAGGCCCTAAAAAATTTCAAGTATTTGTACTGTCCACAGAACCATTGCCTGCGGATGGATTTCATACCGCCACGACCGAACTTTTGCCTTATGAAGCAGCCCTGCAAACCGCTGCCCAACTCTCTGGCTTTGGCTGGGAAGTCAACACCGCAGGCCTTTCTCCAAATCCTTCCCCAGAAACTCTTTCTGGCATTCTCGCCGTGTCGTTCGGCACAGTGGCTTTTGCAGCGCACCGTTTGGAAGAGTGTTTAGCCGAAAGTGATTTTTCAAATTATCAGTGGCAGTGCCGTCCTGCCGCTGGGCTTCTTTTGTTTTCGGCCTCATTGCCTCACAAAACGTCAGTCACTCAATGGGAAACCGCATTCAACAACCTTCTTGAAGGCTTTCCCGAATTGCAGACAACGCCCAAACAGGCCTCGCTTCGTATTACGCAGTGGCCACCCAGCCTAACAAATGCTGTTAACGCCCTGCATTTGCCGTCACCCAACACCCCTGAAGCTCACTATTATCAAAGCTTAAAGCACCTGTACGACCCAAATAATCTTCTCCAATCGCCTCATCTGCCCCTCCATTTGCTTAACGTGCCTGTCGCCTAATGTCTTGTCCTTCCACCTTTAACAAAACCTCATCGGAGCTCTCTTTTTTAAGCGACGCCCAGCTGCAAGCGTGTATTCATTGTGGATTGTGCCTGCCCGTATGCCCCACGTACGAGGCCACCGGCTCGGAAGCCGAGTCTCCTCGAGGACGTTTGCACCTCATGAAAGCTTGGCAAGACGGTTCTCTGGATGCCAGAGCCATTGAGCCCCATATTGACCAGTGTTTGGGGTGCATGGCGTGTCAAACATCTTGCCCATCTGGCATTGATTACAACGCCTTGCTCCACCAAACCCGTGTGGTTTTGGCCGATCAACCCCCTTCGTGGCGGTATCACTTTAAGCAGTGGATTAAATCCTTTGGAGTGGCCGAAATGCTGGCCAAACACAAGCGATTAGCGATGATCACCCACGTGTTACGCTTCTATCAAAGGCTGGGGATTCCTCAATGGGTGAATCAAACGGGTTTGCTGGCATTTCTTTCCAAAACACTCCAGCAACAGCATGCCCTAATGCCAAATTTATTGACCGACACCGCCCCTCCGCTGGTAGGCCATGAGATTTTTGAGCCGACCACCATTACTCCGCACACTCCAAGCGTTTTACTGTGGACGGGCTGTTTAATGAACGCATGGTTTTCCCACATCCACTGGGCTACCCTTCGGGTGCTGGTGGCCCAAGGGTATCGGGTCATTACCGTGCCTTCGGGATGCTGTGGGGCACTTGTTCATCACAGCGGTGATACAAGAACCTCCCAAACCCTTGGCCATCAATCCCTGCAATCTATCGAATCTACACTGACTCAGGCAGGGCTGACGTTAAACGATATTACCGCCATTGTAGTGAATGCGGCTGGCTGTGGCTCCACACTGCAAGAGTATAATGCTTTTGTGGAAGCGACACCTGAAGGCTTTTCAGCCAAAGTACTCGATCCCTTGGCATTGCTGGCTCAACAGCCGTTGGATCTGTCCACCTGGCAACCCCCTTCACAATCTCTACGAGTGACGTATCATGCCGCTTGCCATTTACACCACGCCCAAGGCGTTAAAACAGCCCATGAAATTGTTATGGGCCATCTTCCCAATGTAACGTGGGTTCTACTGGCTGGGTACGACCAATGCTGCGGTAGCGCCGGTGTCTTTAACGTGGAGTATCCCCAACTAGCCCACGATATCTTGTCTCCTAAAATAGAGGCCCTAAAGGCCACGGGCGCTAGCGTGTTACTCAACAGCAACCCGGGGTGCCTCATGCAATGGCAATCGGGCTGCAACGATGCCCATTTGGATTTAGAGATTCTTCACCCCATGGAATTTTTAGCCAAAGGCTACCTGCCTTTACCGAATGAACCGCACGAAACCCAGCGTAGTATCTGCTGGACGTCTTCGCTACACTAAGCTTATCCCTATTACCTATGAGTATGGAACCCTACTGCTGGAGAGCGTCCTTAGCGCCATGAACCGTATTGCCCTAAAAATGTTATTTGGCGACCGCCTAAAGTTTTTCACACTGGTGGCGGGACTAACCTTTTCGGCATTGCTCATTACCCAGCAAGGCTCTATTTTTTGCGGGCTCCTCAAGCGTTTTATAGTAGCCATAGAAAACACCAACGTGCCCATTTGGGTGATGGACCCAGAAAACCGCTTTATTGATGACGTCAAACCCCTGCAAGAAACCGACCTTTATCGGATTCGTAGCATTGGTGGCGTGGGGTGGGCTATGCCGTACCTCAAACGCCTCAGCCAAGTGCAACTGCCCTCGGGGAAATCTCAAAACGTCCAACTCATTGGGTACGACAGTCAAACCCTCATTGGTTTGCCCACCACGGCCATTATTGCGGGCAATGTACTGGATTTAAACTCGCCGGACGCCGTGTTTGTGGATAAGAAAGCCCTTACAAAACTTGCCGCAAACGAAGACACGCCCGCCACGATTGGTAGCGTGTTTGAAATGGAAGACAAACGGGCCCGCATTGTGGGTATTGTGGATGTGGCCAACGGCTTTCAGTCCTTCCCCCAAGTGATGACCACCTACGACCGCGCTAAAACCTACATGCCGCCCCAGCGCAAAATGCTGTCGTATGTCCTGGTCTCGCCTCAAGACAACCAAGATCCCGAAGAACTGGCGGAACGCATCACCAAACAAACGGGTTTATTAGCCCTTACTCAAGAGCAATACATTACCCGCACGCTGGATTATTTTGTCCATAACACGGGCATTCCCATTAACTTTGGCATTACTGTCATGCTGGGCGTTCTCATTGGTGCTGCTGTGAGTGCCCAAACGTTTTATACTTTTACCATTGAAAACCTGAAACAATTTGCCACCTTTAAAGCCATGGGCGCTAGCAGCGGCGTGTTGGTGCGCATGATTTTGCTCCAAGCGCTGACGGTAGGTTTGATTGGCTACGGTATTGGCGTGGGGCTGGCCTCCCTTTTTGGCGCCATGTTGTTGCGTGCCGGTACCGAGCTAGCTTACTTTACTCCGTGGCAACTGCCCGTGCTGTGCTTTTTTGCTGTGGTTATTGTGTGTTTGCTCTCCAGTCTCCTCAGTATTGTTAAAGTCATCCGCCTCGAGCCCGCCGCGGTCTTCAGTTCTTAACCCCCAAAGAGGGTTTTATACTAAATCCTTGTTTTTCACTTCACACCCTCTTTTGATAACTCCACTTTAATAACACCCCCATGCCCTCTTCCTCTCCACTACTCATTGAAAATAATAACTCCGTCACGACGGAGGCATCTCGCTTGGTGGGTGTCAATAAGTCTTACGGCAAGGGAAATCTAGCCTTACAAGTATTGTTTGATGTTTCTCTCACCGTGAAGATGGGCGAAATGACCTTTTTAGTAGGTCCTTCCGGCTGTGGTAAAACCACACTCATTAGTATTATTTCCGGGATTTTGAGCGCCAATAGCGGAGAAATCAGCTTGTTTGGGCACCGATTAGACACCGCCACAGATAAACAAAAAACCGCTCTGCGCAAAGCCAATTTGGGCTTTATTTTTCAGCAATACCACTTAGTGCCTACCCTAACGGCACTGGAGAATGTTGCCATTCCCCTATTGATTGATGGCATTAGCGAAGCAGAAGCCGCCCAGCTGGCTCAGGACGCTTTACACGCTGTCGATTTAGGATCGCGCCCCACTGCTTACCCACGAGAGCTATCGGGTGGCCAACAGCAGCGTGTAGCCATTGCGCGGGCGTTGTCTCGCAACCCCAAACTGATTATTTGCGATGAGCCCACCGCGGCTTTGGATGGCAAAACCGGTCAGCGCGTGCTGGAATTACTCAAAGCTGTGGCGGTAAAACCCAACAGCGCCGTGATTGTGGTGACCCACGATAACCGCATTTACGATTATGCAGACCGCATTATTAGTATGAACGATGGCCGAATCATTGGCGACGAGCGGCCACATTCAGCCTTAAGGGGGTCGTTCCTTCCCCCTGAGCCCCCTCCCTGATTTAAAGGGCGAAGCCCTTTAAAAAAATCCCACTAACGATCATTCTCAATTTTTTACAAGGATATACCTCACCATGCCTATCAAATGGCCCAAAAGTATCTGGATCGCCCTTTTAGGGGTATTCATAGCCGCCTTTTTTGTATGGACTTTGGCCAAACCCAAGCCCATTGCCAAACCCCTACGGCAGCCCCCACCCTTAGCCTACGAAACCACCTTGGTGGCTGCGGGAATTATTGAATCTAAAAACGAAAATGTGGGCGTAAGCCCTTACCGAGACGGAAAAGTGGTAGCAGTCTATGTGAAAGAAGGGGACTGGGTAGAAAAAAATACCCCCCTGTATGCCCTGGATGGTGCCGATTTAGCTGCCCAAGCTACCGCTCAACGCGCCATAATTCAAGTTCAGCAAGCCAACTTATCACGTCTTCTACAACAACCTCGTCCAGAAGATGTGGCGCCCTTGGAAGCTGCCAAGGCCCAAGCTCAAGCGCGTTACGAGGATGCCCAAGCTCAGTTAAGCCGCTATCAAGCCGTAGCAGACCCTAAAAGTGTGTCCCAATCGCAAGTATCGCAACAGATTTATGCGGTGCAGAGCGCCCAAGCAACCCTAAAGCAATCCACTGCCGAATTGGCCCGTGTGAAGGCTGGTGCCTGGAAACCGGATGTGGATGCTGCCAAAGCCGAAGTAGCCGCCAGCAAAGCTCAAATTCAGCAGCTTTCCACACGCTTGGTGCAGTCTGTGGTTCGTGCTCCTCAAGCCGGACAAGTGCTTAAAATTAATACCCGAGTAGGCGAATCGGTGGCCATGCGTCCCATGTCGGGGCGCGCCGCCGATGCCCCCGTGGTTTTGGGCGACACAAAATCTCTGCAAGTGCGGGTGGATATTGACGAAATTAGCGCTAACCTGTTTCAGCCCAACCAGCCTGCCACCGCCTTTTTAAAAGGCAACAGTGAGCTGTCCTTTCCCTTGGCCTTTGATCATGTGCAGCCGTACATGGTGCCCAAGGCCAGCTTAACAGGTGCCAGTACCGAGCGGGTGGATGTTCGTGTCTTGCAAGTCATTTACACTTTTACCCCGCCTTCTTTCCCTGTTTATGTGGGCCAGCAGGTGGATATCCATATCCACAGGGCGGCGGCAAACCCCTCTTTAAAAAAGAGGCCTCTTGCAACTTCTGCAGACCTTGGCACCGGCTCTAAGGAGATCCGCTAATGCTCTCGGGCTCAAAAAAAAGTACTTTATTCATTGCTTTGCTGACAGGTATCGTTCTGTTGAATGGCACCATAGCCATTGCCAAAGACATTGCTCTGCCTCCCGCTACCATCAGCCAACAAGAAACCTGGGTGTACACGCCAACAACCAAAACCCTCGCCACCCAAGCCGTCTTCCCTGATAAAGCCTGGTGGCAGGCTAGTGGTGATCCTTACCTTATTGCCACCCTAGAAGCTGTATTGGCCAACAACAACGAACTGAAAGGCTCCCAAGCCAAGCTGTTAGAATCTCGCGCCCTTATTAGAGAAACCTTGGGAGGCGCCTTTCCCAGCCTAACCATCAATCCCAGTGGCGTTCGGCAAAAAAACTCGGCCAATTTAATCGTTCCGTCTCGGGCGCAATTATCCGGCAATGGACCACGCCTGTTCGCCCCCGGTGCCACCATCAACACGTATTCGCTTCCCCTGCAAGCCAGTTGGGAACCTGATGTATGGCTTCGCACTTTGGATGCCACCCAGTTGGCAAAACAAACGCTGGAGCAATCGGTACAGGATCAGCACCAATTGCACGTGTTACTTATTACTGATGCTGCTACTGCTTATTGGAACCTGATTGGCATAGACGCCCAGCTACTGTGCCTTGAAAAAGCTCTCCACTTAGCTGCCGACCGCCTTACCTTGGAAGAAGACCGCTTGCAGGCAGGTCTTATTAACGGCGAAACCATTGAGCAAGCCAAAGCCAACCGCATTGTGTTAGAGCAGCAAGTCGTTCAGTTACTAACTCAGCAAGCCACCTTTCAAAACCAGTTAGCGGTATTGATGGGAAAAACTCCGGCTCAAACAGCCCAATGGCCACGGCTGTCTTACAGCCAGTGGGTAGAATCACCGGCTGCAAGCTTAACGGATACTTTGTCTGTGGGTGTGCCTTTAGAGGTGATTACCCGCCGCCCCGATTTGCTTAAAGCCGAGGCCCAGCTGAAGGCCCAAGCGTTGCAAGTACGTTTGGCACGCAAAGCTTTTTTGCCTACCTTTAACTTAACGGGTCAGTATGGCTATGCCAGTACCCAGTTAAGCAATTGGCTAACCCAAAGCAGTAATTTGTGGAATATTGGCGGCAATGCAGCTATTGGCCTGTTTGAAGGCGGCACCAAATGGTATCGACTCAAACGTGAAAAAGCTATCCAAGAGCAAACCGTGGCTAATTATCAGCATGCGGTGCTAACGGCTTTGGGGGATGTGGAAAACAGTTTGGCCACGGTGCAAAGCGCCATGATCCTTGCCACTGAAGAAGCTCAACGTTTACAAGCCACCACCCAACAAACGTCCTATCAGCAAGATCGCGTGCAGGCAGGGTTATTAGCCCAAGCAGATCTACTGCCCCAAGAGCAAGCCATTGCCCAAGGCGAGCAGGCACTCGTTCAGCAACGTATCGCAGCAGCCGTAGCGCGGGTGGGTGTGTACAAAGCTCTAGGCGGTGGGTATTAGCCACTCAAAGGCCTTTTAAATTCTGTCTTAAGTCCACTATTAAAGGTACCGTGGTTTATCGCCTGTTAATTGATGAGTAAGCAGCCTGAAATATGATACGAGCTTTTGTGTTGGGTTGCCGTCAATAAAGGTAATGTAGACCTTTTGCAATGCAGCCAAAACCATAGCGTTGTTGTACGCTCAGGTTATTACCCTGAAGTAGGAATGAATCGAAGCCAAAGGCGACACATAAAGAGCCAGCATCGGTTACCTAACAATAATTTTAGGCCTTCGAAGACGTGGATGGAATGGCCCTTGCCTCAAATAGGATTAACGATGGGGCAATACCCTTAAGGGAAAGGTCTAAAGCGCTTTAAAGTCTTCGGTTGCTCTGATAAGGGCATCCAGCACGCCGGGTTCGTCATACGCGTGACCCGCATCGAGAATGATGTTGAGGTGAGCTTCGGGAAACGCTGTGTGCAAATCCCACGCATTTTTTGGTGGGCACACAATATCGTATCGCCCATGGATAATCCAGGTGGGGATGTGGCGAATACTCTCGATATTATTGAGCAATTGGTTTTCGTTAAAAAAGGCATGATTTATAAAATAGTGGCACTCAATGCGTGCCATGGCCAAGGCTTTTTGAGGATCTTCAAAAGAGTCAATGTAATCAGGATCGGGAATCAATTTACAGGCGCCGGCTTCCCACTGGCTCCATGCGCGAGCAGCATTGATGCGAATAGTTTCATCATCGTGGGTGAGCAAACGGTAATAAGCCTCTACCATGTTATCGCGCTCGGGTTCGGGTACTTGAGCCACATAGGTTTGCCAGCGTTCGGGTTGTAATACGCTGCATCCCTGCTGGTAAAACCAGTCTAATTCTTCTTGGCGACAGAGGAAAATACCCCGCAAAATAAGCCCTGTTACCTGATTAGGGTGGCTTTGGGCATAGGCTAAGGCCAGTGTGCTTCCCCAGGAGCCCCCAAAGACCAACCAATTTGGAATGCCCAAGTGCTGGCGAATATATTCCATATCGGCTACCAAGACCCAGGTAGTGTTGTCTTTTAAGCAGGCATGAGGAGTACTTCGACCGCATCCGCGTTGATCAAAGAGAATGATGCGGTAGTAGGTTGGATCAAATAATTGGCGATGATGGGGCAAAATGCTACCACCGGGGCCTCCATGAAGAAATACTACAGGCACTCCTGTGGGGTTACCCGCTTCTTCTACGTATAGCTCGTGAAGGTCAGAAACTTTTAGACGGAACGTGTGGTTGGGTTCGATGGGTGGGAATAAGGTGTGCAATGCTATTTCCAATTCATCTGTAATTAGAGTACGTAGTATTAAATGTAGCGTAAAAAATATTTTGGCATAGTATTTGGCCTAAGAGATAGGGCCTCTCCCATTAATTAGGGAGCAATTAAAAAATTTAGACCCAAGAGGCCTCTCTTCAACCTACATATAGGTGTACGTAAAGTCGTTTTTTTAGCCTTATTAAGATACCTTTAGTGTAGGGACTATTGTCTTCATTGGCTAGCGAATAACTTTTACGATGAAGGACTTTCGGTATAATTTTTTACTTTATCCAGGTGCTTTTCTAACTGCCCCAAAAATATTCGTAAAAAATTTTTTAAAGATCACCACGTTTTCGCCTAGGCTGTCTAGTTCTTCTTCTGCACCATTAATGGGCTTTACGCTTAATAAAACAGTTAGCTTGCTGGAATTATTCATAAAAGTAAGGGAATTTAATTTCTAGAGGCTATATGGCCTTTAATACATGACGAGCGAGCCCTTCATATTGATCGGAAAAGGATGATACAAATACTAGATTTTCAGGAGTAATGATTTTTCGATAAACAAATTTGCCCAAAATATCATAACCATTGGGAGCACTAAGTCGGCAGTGAAACAAGCCGCTGATAAGAAAATCTAAGCTGCATATAAATATTTAAAACTCTGTATAAGCCCACCCTTGAGTGATTCGCTCGGTATGGGACAAGGCGCTAAATACTTTTTCTCTCCAATAATAAAAATTCCTGCTGATTTCTAACAAAATATTTTCCATGCGATTTGCTAGAGTCGATTTTTGGAGCGTACAATGCTTTTGCAGGGTCATTATGAGGAGGCTAAATTTCATCGGGTTTCGGCCGTGTATTAAGTCTTATAGTGAGAGAAAATAACCAATGAATAGGAGTCTAAACCGATGTTTGCCCTCCACTGATGATCATCTTTTTGAAAACCATTCATCACCCGGCTTGCAGTGTTTAACCATTTGTAGACCCTTAAATAAATTAATCTTCTAGTCTGAAGCCATATTTTTTAGTTTGTGTTCGGGGTGTTCTTCATGGTGGTGGGAATGCTACTCTATAAGCTAGTTTTGATGAAAACCATACGAAGGACTTTTTAAATGCCTTGTTTTAAACGCCAGAATGGTTTTTCCATATATTACGAAATGCACGGGGATGTGTCCAGCCCGACCTTGCTCCTTTTGCATGGTTTGGCTTCTAGCTTAAAAATATGGACTGCTCAAGTTGTAGAATTAAAAAAATATTTTCATGTTATCGCCCTGGATCTTCCAGGACACGGAAGCAGTGACTGGCAGAAAGTGTATACTATTCATGATGTACCCTCGCTTATCTGCGAATTGATGGATGCTATGAGTATTAAAAAAGTTAGTCTAATGGGGCTGTCTATTGGAAGTACAGCTGCCATCTTATTCGCTTTAGAGCATCCGAGTAGAGTCCGGGCTCTTGTTCTGGAAGGGCCTGCTGGTGGCCTGGTTCCGTTCTCTCATCCTCAAGGGTGGAAAGAATGGTTGCAATTAAGTTTGACGTTAAATTTTATTTTTCTCTTGTGGGCAATGGTAGGGCGAAAAACAGGAGGGAAAACAATTAACTGGTTAGGTAAAACCTCTACGTATACAGCTTTTTTAACACAGATGCACGAAGTTGTGGATGCTGAAGCAATGAAAGGCTATGGTTATTCTAATGCCAATAACCCTTACCAAAACAGGCTACACAAAATAAATATACCTATCTTAATTTTGCGCGGTCTGAATGATCAATTTCCGCGTCATTACAGTTCTTATATTAAAAAAAATGTTAGTGGTTTATGCTACTGGCTAGAAATACCTCTTGCTGAGCATTTGGCCTCTTTAGAAAAACCTGGCGAATTTAACATGGCTGCCATGGCTTTTTTATTCAAATTACATCGAGAAGAGGTAGAGTGCTGAATGTTAGGAATAGAGTAAAATGGAAAGCTTGTTTAAAAATTAAGCGAACGATGTTGGTAAATTATTTGATAATTGTACTTGGTAGCCCTTGTTCAAAGGCTCTGGATAAGATAAAAATATTTTATAAATTCTTGTAATAGAATTTATGTTTTCTTCAAAATAGTCTGTTTCAGACGAGAGTAATACCATGGCTTTCTTACTTGCCCTAATTAGTAGATTATTATGACCGTATTCTTATCGGAAAAATACATCATTGGTGGATTGCTTCTCTGGGCTTTTGGTATGCTGTTTGTCCCTCCCACTGGTCAGGAGATGCATAAAATTATTCGAGAAGAAGATTGAGGTGCGTAGCCAGAAAGTGGCTGGCCCTAATCACAGAAAAAACTAGGCTATTAAGAAACGGCTCCTTTAAAAATTTTCGTGAACCATTCCGAAAATTTAAATGTTTAAGGTAAAACCAATATTATCCCGTTTAACGTAGGTAACAATAAAGCTTGAAAGCCAGTGAGAAATAAAGAAGTTTCCAACGATGCTTGTTATTCGGGTAAGATAGCTAGAGGATTAACCTGTTTTAACTGAATATTGTGAGACTTTATATGAAAGATACCTCCACCCGAGCCAAACTTGTTATCCGGAATGCAACCGTTCAGGACTTGGTTGAAATTCAAGCTCTGTCTGAAAAAGTATATCCCGATATTCCCCCGTATTCAGTTGACGTATTGAGGGGGCAGGTTAATAATTATCCTGAAGGGCAGTTTGTGGCTGAATACAATGGAAAAATTGTGGGATATTGTGCCACTATCCGAGTAGCTGAACAGTTAGCAATGAGACCTCATACTTGGCGGCAGATTACCGGTGGCGGTTATGGCTCTACCCATTTAGCAAATGGTGAATACCTTTACGGTATGGAAATATTTGTGGACCCTGATTATCGGGGGTTGCGGATTGGCGAGCGTTTGTACGGCGAGCGAAAAAAACTGTGCCGATATCATCGGCTTAAGGGTATTATTTTTGGAGGTCGGATGCCCTTGTTAAAAAAGCGTCTCAAGCAAGTGGGCACCATTGAAAACTACATCGAGCATGTGAAAACACGCCAAATTAAAGATCCAACAACCAATTTTCAATTGCGCCAAGGCTTTGAGATTATCGGTATTTTACCCGATTACCTGCCCAGTGATAAAGAATCGATGGGGGCCGCTACCCATATGATCTGGCGTAACCTGGAAGCACCTGAACCCGAGAGCAAATCTCGAAAAAATGCAGGGCGACTTCCAGAATCGGTACGTGTTGCCACCGTGCAATATGAGCAGCGACGCATTCATTCCTTTGAAGAATTTGAACAAATCGTTACCTATTTTGTGGATGTGGTGTCGGATTATCGTTCGGATTTTGTCGTATTTCCAGAGTTGTTTACCTTGCAGTTGCTCTCTATTGCCAACGAGCCTATTCCGCCAGAAGAATCTATTGAGCGATTGACTGAATACACAGAACGCATTAAGGAGATGTTTCACCGTCTTGCCATTAAATACAACATCAATATTATCGCGGGCTCTCATCCTACTCGCATGAAAGATAATTCCATTCAAAATGTGACCTTTGTGTGTTTGCGAGATGGCTCCATCCATGAGCAAGCTAAAATTCATCCTACCCCCAATGAGTGCTACTGGTGGAATATCGAAGGGGGTAATAATTTAAGCGTGATTCAAACCGATTGTGGCCCCATTGGTGTATTGATCTGTTATGACTGTGAGTTCCCCGAGTTGGCCCGGCATCTTATTGATCAAGGTGCGAATATTTTGTTTGTGCCTTTTTGTACGGATGAACGCCAAGGGTATTTACGGGTTCGATATTCTGCCCAAGCGCGTGCCGTTGAAAATCAGTGCTATGTGGCTATGTCTGGCAATGTGGGTAACTTGCCTCGCGTGCACAATATGGATATTCAATACGCCCAAAGCTGCATTTTAACGCCATGTGATTTTTACTTTGCCAGAGATGGTATTGCTGCCGATACGACTCCTAACGTAGAAACGGTGGCTTTTGCGGATCTACGTTTAGAATACATTTACAGGGCCCGCCATTCGGGGACGGTCATGAACCTTAAAGACCGTCGTCATGACCTGTATAGTGTTGTGTGGCATCCCAAAGAACCCTTAGGGAACAAAGAAAGCGGTATCGTTTAATTACCCCCCTCTGTTAAACTACGGTGGGTATCCACTGAAAAAAGGCCACTTTGTTAATGCTCTCTCTAATCCACCTTTTAATGTATGGTCTTCGGCAAATATTTTTGGTGGGCATGTTTGCTTGCTTCGTTGCCCCTCTCGTCAGCTGGTCCGATCCTCTTCCCTTGCTAGAACCATCCCCCTATTTCAACCCTGTAAGAAATGAGGTGTTGGATGAAGCCTCTGGAACGCAAGCCATTGATGATGATGAAACCGAAGAAATCCCAAAGTCCATTGGTCGAAACAATGGATTGACTCTGACTGAAACAGTGATTGTTGATAATCGAATGCGACAATCATTAGTGTATTTACCTTGTGGTTATCATTCGGAAGAGAACGACAAGCGTCCCCTCGTTATTGTTCTTCACGGTTCCCGTTTGAACGGTACCATCGCCAAAGCTGTTACTAAATTTGATGCTTTAGCCTGCGAAAAAGATTTTATTGTAGCTTACCCCAACGCTTTATATAAACAATGGAATGATGGTCGAGGCAAAGGGTTTACACCTGCCGCTGAGGTCAATGATGTTCATTTTATTCTTCGTTTAGCTGAGGTGATGACTGTAAAATATGCGGCGGATCCCAAACGAGTGTATTTAGTGGGCTATTCCAGCGGTGGAATGTTGGCTCAAAAAATTGCCATGGAAGCCTCAGACAAAGTGGCGGGTATTGGTGTTGTAGCAGCTACTTTGCCCATGAGGCAATATGAAAAAGCCCCCAAATCAACGGAACCGATGCCGGTAGTCATGCTGATGGGAACCAACGATCGTGCTTTTCCTTGGGAGGGCGGACAAACAAACATTTTAGGCGTTAACCTAGGGGGAGTTAGCTCGGTTAAACGCATGGTGGAGTATTGGCTGTCTGCTAATGGCGGCATTCAAAAAGAAATGTTTTTAGATGAAGACCTTCCCAATACTACAACCGATGTCGAAGCATCTAAATATCAAACCAAAAATAATGTTCAAGTGACTTTGTATAAAATTAACGGTGGTGGCCATACGTGGCCTGGGGCTCGTTTACCCTTCACGTATATTCCTTTTTTAGGACGGCAAGTTAAAAATTTAAATGCGGCCCAAGTTATTTGGCGTACTTTAAGCCAGTTTCACCGATAGATATTTCTTTTACCTCATTCCTCATATTATTGAGCATTTCTCATTACTAGTCTCAATATCTTGAATGTAAGTTTCTCATCCGATACATTCGGTTAATTGAATGAAATGATTAAAAATAGTTGGAGTTAGGTGCCTTTCCCTTGCCCGTACTCAGCTGAGAAAAATAATTGGAATAGGTGCGGCTAAGTCATTGAGGACTTCCTCTTGCTTTGTCAAGAGTGGTACACGGTTCCCCATGAATCCATCACAGAAGGTGTAGAGTTTGACTTTAAAACGTTAGGATTAGGCGGCAGTGGCTCTCTGGGGTCAACGGCAGTTTATTACCCAAAATGGTGTCTTGTCGAATCGCTCTAATGGCCAAAGCCTTAGCCTAGAATGACGAAAGCATCTTATGGTCATCACTGACTAGTTTAAAGCGGACTTTAATCGTTGTTGGGCTAAAGGGGCGGCCTGTAAGGAGCCCGTAAGCCATGGCGTCCTTCCAGTAAGGCAAATAACCGGCATGTTTTCACTTAGGCAGCACCTCCTGTGTGGGGTAGGGACGCTGCCATTGATTACCCTGGGGTTCAACTTTATCCAGCCAGATTAGCTTTTTGATAAGGTTTTGTATCAATTACCATCGGGATGACTAGGGATAATAGTCCGATCACCAAAAGGGGATTCAGTTTCTAATTTCTCAGCAGAAAGGTCTGCAGCTACTTGCTTGGCTAAAATCTTATCCAGAGGAAGGATAATACCGCCATTCTCTTGTTGAACGATTGCTAAATAGGTTTGTTCTAATTGTTGGGCTGCTGTTTCAATGTGCTGGGCTTTTAGAAAATATGGGCGGTACTGGACTCGAACCAGTGACCCCTACCGTGTGAAGGCGAATTTATTATGAATACGGCTACACAACAAAATACAGACTAGTACAAAAAATCCTTTAGAAACAGCCTTTCTAGGCATTTAGATTCATCTTGTTGTGG
Source organism: Vampirovibrionales bacterium (assembly GCA_029866025.1). GTDB lineage: Bacteria > Cyanobacteriota > Vampirovibrionia > Vampirovibrionales > Vampirovibrionaceae > JARXAD01. The sequence continues at coordinate 102,037 of JARXAD010000001.1, forward strand.
GTGTTTGTTCACAGATATATAATCAATCTGCACTTACATTGCACTTACAGAAATGACCCTATGCAAGAAGTTATTACTAATCGCCTGCTCAGCAGCCTTAAACCTCAGGCAAAACCCTATGAGATAAGAGATACTCAACTCAAAGGCTTGTTATTGCGAATACAGCCTTCAGGGATAATGGCGTATTACTTAGAGTACCGGCGTGGGAAGCGTGTTCGGATTGGTAGGGCAGACGCTATTACACCCTCTGAGGCTCGAGACTTAGCTAAAGCTAACCTATCAGATGCTTATAAAGGGAATGACCCTGCTATTAGAAAGCGTCTTGCAAAGGCAGAGACGTTTAAACAGTTCCTTGAGGATACTTACCAGCGATGGCTATTAACCAATCAACGGTCAGGGAAAATGACTTATGACCGTCTTGACAAGGTGTTTGCCTCTCTACACACAGTTAAACTTAATGAAATAAACCCTTGGCTTATTGAAAAGTGGCGCTCTAAGCGATTAAAGGACGGTATCAAGCCGTCAACAATTAACCGTGAAATGGCGGATCTAAAAGCTTGTTTACGTCGAGCTACAGAATGGGGGCTTATAAAAGAATACCCCCTAGCCCAAGTGAAGCCTTGCAAGGTCGATCTATCTCCCAAAATTCGATACTTATCCGTTGCCGAAGAGGAAAGCTTAAGAGTCCAACTAGTAATTCGTGAAGAAACATTACGAGTCAAAAGGGCTTCTGGTAACGCATGGAGAAAGGCACGAGGGAAGAAACTCAGGCCTTCACTAGAAGGCTTGGCCTTTGCAGACTATCTTAAACCCGTTGTCTTGCTATCCATTAATACCGGCCTTAGAAGAGGTGAGGTGTTTGGGTTGAAGTGGTCAGACATCGATTTTAAGCTACGCAGTCTGACTGTTGCAGGAACTATCGCTAAATCTGGCAAGACTCGCCATGTCCCCCTAAATGATGAGGCATGGGAGGCCTTAGACCAATGGCGAAAGCAATCCTCACTATCATCCCAACTTGTTTTCCAAAGACAAGTTGGGCAATCCTTCCATGACGTGCGAAGCTCATGGAGCAAGGTACTTAAGGATGCGAAAATAACGGGCTTTCGCTGGCACGATCTTCGCCATACCTTTGCTAGCAAACTTGTAATGGCTGGAGTTGATTTAAACACAGTTAGAGAGCTTTTAGGCCATTCTGACTACAAAATGACCCTTCGTTATGCTCATCTAGCCCCCGAGCATAAGGCAGCAGCGGTAGCTAAGCTTCTATTAAAGCCAGTTACAGAAGAGGAGCAAGCCAGTGCCTCTTAAAACTATTACATTATCACTTTGTGACGAAGCTGACGCCCTTATAGGCGTTGCTGCATACTTAGCCCTAATTGCTTATCCAAAAGAAAGTGATATCCCTAAGCGGGATGAGTTTATTGATGCTGTAAAAGCATGGTGGGTAAAGCAGGCTAGAAAAAAAATTAGCTATAAGCGCTTCCCACAAAGGCTTCGTCAATACCCAAACCAAAAAATAGATAACCAATTTTCGAAGCTTACTCGTAGATTTTATACGAGAAGACTACCTGCGTGGAATATTGCATTAATACTTTTATTGCAGGCCAATCAAGAGAAAGTCACGTTAAACAAATCTATTGAAAAAAGATACACAAAATATAGCGATAAAAATCAAAAAATTCTAGGTAATGCAGAAAACTCCTATCAAAGAGTATGGTCTGATAGTAAACCTATTTTGCATCTTATTTATGGGTTAATCAATTCTCTAGACTGTTTTGAAAATCAAGAAGTAGACCTTCAAATGCTTCTTTCTAACCCTGAGTGGTTAGAAAAGGCGTTACTAAATGCGGAAAATATTAGGAAGCACTTTCAAGTCAATTATAGCGGTAATAAATTTATAATTTCGGACTCTCAGAGCATTCAAGTCTTATACAAAAAAAATCCTTGAGTTTTTGACAGTATCTTGCAGAAGCTCCTACTGGTTGAATAGACCTCGTACAAGTCGGTACGGAGGCATAACACAGTGAGCAACCTTGAAAATAGAAATCTGACTGACAGAGAAGTTTCTGCCTACATTGGGATGTCAGAAAGCTGGCTTCGTCAGTCACGAATGAATGGTAATACGAAAGCCCCTCCTTTTTTAAAGATTGGGCGGGCTGTCCGTTACTTAAAAACGGACTTAGATACTTGGTTACATAGTCAGCGACGTACTAACAATTTAGAGAAAGGATTCCTAAGCCATGAGTAATATTGAGATAAAGAAAAAGCCCTTGCCAGAAGAGGAAAGGGCCTTAAAAGATACTACAAAAATTATAACAGATAATCTTGAAAAAGCTTTAGAATACCTGTCTGCGGGGTGGTCTATTATCCCTATTCACTCCATTAAAGACGGAAATTGCACTTGTGGGCGGACTGATTGTGGTAGCCCCGGAAAGCACCCTAGAATTGGTACATGGGCTGAATATCAAACTCGTAAATCTACGCCTGAAGAAGTGAAGGAGTGGTTTACCCAGTGGCCGGATTCTAATATAGCTACCATAACGGGCAAGGTGTCTAATCTTGTGGCTATAGACATTGATGACATTAGTGTTTATAACGAGGTTCTAAAGGATTTTCCCACAGGCTGTATAGCTAATACTGGAGGCGGCGGTAAACATCTTTTTTACAATTACCCCGAAGGCAGTCCTAAGGTTCCTAACTCTGTTTCTAAGCTTATGCCCAAAGTAGACGTTCGAGGTGACGGTGGTTATATTCTGTTACCTCCTTCTCTACACCATTCCGGCAGGTGGTATGAGTGGGACTTAAAAGAACCACCGAGCAAATTTTCTGACGATGCCGTAGCTCTATTAATAGAAGGTAGGGCTAAAAGTGAAAACGCCATGCCTCACTTATTTACAGACCCTCCAAACAAAGTAAAAGCTTCTAAAGCAGATAAAGATGAGGTAGTACGAGCCCTTAGCTTTTTAGAGGCGGATAATTATGAGCGCTGGCTGAAGGTTGGTATGGCTTTAAAGCTTGAATATAGTAGTGAAGGCTACAAGCTTTGGGACGACTGGAGCCAAAAAAGTGCTAAATACCGTTCCTCAAGTGAGTTGCAAGAAAAGTGGAGCAGTTTTGAAAGAACCGTAGGTGTTACTGTTGGCAGTATATTCCAGTGGGCTTTGGAAGAAGGCTTTACATTTGGCGATATTCCTGAGCCTATAGCACTTATTCCCTTTAGAGAGCCAGCTAAGCCCTTCCCCCTTGATGCTCTAGGGTCAATCTTAGGCGACGTTGCCAAGCTAGCTCATGAAGTTGTACAAGCCCCCGATGCTATTTGTGGGCAAAGTGCTTTAGCGGCAGCGGCTTTAGCTGTCCAACCATTGGCAAATATTTCTATTGATGGGCGTACGATTAATACCTCTTTATTTCACTTAACGATAGCCGACTCAGGCGAACGTAAGAGCGCCGTTGATAATCTTATGACCAACGCCATCGCTAACCACCAAAAAGACCTTTTAGAGGCCTATCGTGAAGCGTTAAAACAGTATAAGGAGCTGCATAGGCTATGGAAGAAACAAAAAGATAAAAAGCCGATTGACACTGACCCTGATGAAAACTTTATTGAGGAAGAGCCTCAGAAACCTGTATACCCGCTAATGGTTGTGGATGAACCTACTTATGAAGGCTTAATTCAGGCGCTAGCTTCAGGGCTATATTCTATGGGTATTTTCAGTGATGAAGGCGGCCGGATGATAGGGGGGTATAGTATGCGAGATGAATGCAAAACAACCACGATAAGTAGCCTATCCAATTTATGGGACGGTCGTCCTATAAGCAGGGTTCGAGCAACTGTTGATCCTTTGTCTCTTTCTGACCGACGTTTGTCTATCCATCTTATGATACAAGGTGTTATTGCTGATACACTATTCTCAAGCCCTGAAATGGTGCAGCAAGGGTTTTTAGCCCGATTTTTAATTTCATGGCCTGAAAGTATGGCGGGGGCAAGAGGCTATAACGCAACCAACCTAAAAAACACACCAGCCTTTCAGATTTTTGAAAACAAAATGAAAAAAATACTAAAGAAAACCTACCCTAAGAAGATTTTGAAAGGTAAGCCCCCTCAATCGGAACTGGCTAATATCAGCCTAAGCCACGAAGCCAAGCGACTATACATGAAATTTTATGAGGTGGTTGAAGCGCAACAAGGCAAAGAAGGTCTTTATAACTCCTTTAAAGCCTTTGCTTCTAAAGCTCCTGAACAAGCCCTCAGAATAGCCGCTGTCCTAACCTTATTTAACGATACAGAAGCAAAGACCATAGCCGGTGAAACCATGCATTCAGGTATCATACTGGCTCAATACTATCTAGATGAGGCATTAAGGGTTAGTGAGCGTGCCCGTGTTGATTCTAACGTTCTATTAGCGCAAAAGCTTTTAGACTGGCTTATAAAAGAAGGTAAAACATCTATTGACTTAAAGACGGTCTATCAGCGAGGCCCAAACCCTTTAAGGAGTAAAGACATGGCTCTAAATGCCCTTAGAATTCTTGAAAAGCACTATTGGGTTCAACGAACAGGAACTACGCGGTGGAATCTAAGACTCCGCTAATCCTGCTAAAACTGCTAAAAAGGGCTGCTGATTCTTAGCGGAATTAGCAGCTTTAGCAATTAAATCTGTTTAGCCATTATTTTTGCTTTATCAAGTGCTTGCTGTAAGCCTGTAAGGTCAAAAGATTCGGTAAAACTAACGCCACGAGGAAAACTTACCCATTTAGTACTGAGTGTTTTGGCAGCTAATATTTTTTCCCAAAGATAATAATGGTCTTTTGTGAAGAGAAATGCCTTATTCCAGTCTATGGATACGACAGGCTGGTCATCAATACGGATAGATTGACTACTTCCGGGCATCCTTTCACTCTCATCTCCGACTTGGGCAATAATCACTTCTTCATTATTTATAAATATCTTAAAATCACTCATATCTCCAATTTTATTGGTTCTTTGAACCGTCAGCCAGCAAATTTTACTATGGTTTAGTTTATCAGGGCGGCTACATAATATTAACCAAGAATTTTTCCCAGCGGGGCTTCCTTGTTCATTTGGTATCCGAACAAACTCAGGGGGCTCTATAGCACTTGCACTAGAGCATAAGGCTATGGAGGCCCATAATATTGTTAGAAGTATAGTTTTCATTTAGAAGCACCTAAATAGTCTATTTTGGACTATTCTAATATCGACTTTACTCTGGAGTCAACAAGTTGTTGGCTACCCGATGGAAAAGTCTATATACAAGAATGAGTACAAAATATTCTTGCAGTTATTACGTTCTGTTCGAGACAAGGCAGGAATAACGCAAGAAGAGCTTGCTGTGAAGCTTAATACAACACAATCTTTCATTAGTAAGTGTGAAAGAGGCGAAAGACGAATTGATATTGTTGAAGCTTATTCATTTTGTAAAGCATTAGGCCATGATTTCTCAAAATTCTCCGAAGAATTATTAATTTTAATCAGAAACTAAACTGTTCTTTCAACTTTTCTATATAATAGATAGCAAGTCATTTACCGGGTATAAAAGCCATGCCAAAAGCGACTAAACCCATTAAAGAAAGTTCGAGAGGCAACTATGCCTTTACTCAGGGTGACTGTGAAGACGTCGCTATTATGGCAGCCGGTGGAATACCTCAAGATCGGATTGCAAAGCGCCTTGGCGTATCAGAGAAGACCCTCCGTAAGCATTTCCGGGATGAGTTAGACATCGCCTCGGACGATAAACATAAGAACGTCTTAAATACGGCATATGGTATGGCTATCAGTGGTGAGCATGCTTCCATGACCATGTTTTGGCTGAAATGTCGTCTTGGGTGGAAAGAAAAGCAATCTGTTGAGCATACAGGCCCTAGCAATGGCCCCATTCAAGTAAATGCCCAACAGAAGCATGACCTTAGTAAACTCTCTATAACAGAGCTTAAAGACCTGCAAAGGCTTACGGCTAAAATTAAAACAATATAAAAACAACCTTCTGGTTTAAATCAACACAAAATCCTACATAGCCTTTATTGGTGCCTTCATGCATATCAGATGGTATGCTTGCTGCATGTACAAACAAGTAGGCTTTTCGGCTATTAAGGGGCCACTATATGAAAATTCTTTTGGAGCAAATCACCCAGAAAAGAAATGAGCTTAAAACAGATAATTATGTTATTACATGGAATGAGCTTATTACCATGTATAAAGATAATACATTAAATATAAGCCCTCAATTTCAACGAATGTTCCGATGGAGCATTGAACAACAATCTGTTTTTATTGAATCTATCTTATTAGGAATTCCTATTCCCCCAATTTTTCTTTTTGAAGAGAAAGATTCTACAAAAACCGTTATTGATGGGTTACAAAGAGTTTCTACAGTTATTAAATTTTTTTCCAATGAGAGTACTCCATCTCAAAAAAAGGTTGACTCCAACGATGTAGCTGTCCCTCCTGTCCTGACACGAGGCAGAATAATTGAGTCCTTAGAGGGGCAAACACCTATGTCCCTACCTGTTGAATTAATTAGAGCTATAAAATACTCGCGTATACCCGTTATTGAACTTGAAAGGGATACAAATGAAGAAGTTCGATATGAAGTTTTTATACGCCTTAATAGGCAAGGTACTGATTTAACAGATCAAGAATTAAGAAATTGTGCCGTTCGACTCGCAAGTAATGAATTTGCAGATTCCCTTATAGAACTAGCTAATGACCCTATAGTTAACGAAGCTCTTAAGTTCTCTCCAAAAATGAGGAGTGGAATGTATGTAGAAGAATTAATTTTGAGATCGTTAGCTATGGCGTATGACGTAAAGAGTTATGAGGGCTCGTTAACTGACTTTCTCGATAAATTTATGTTAAAGGCAACTAATAGGAAAGAACTACTTCCTTCAGGCTGGAAGGATAGAATTTTAATTATGTTTAAGCTCGTTTCAGAAACTATTGGCTCTAAAGCCTTTAAAAGAAATGGGGTTTTCTCACCCGGCCTATTTGAGATTGTCTCAGTAGGGGCTTTCTTAAAGCTAAATCAAAAAAATATAAGATTGCTTCAACCTGCATGGAAAGAGCTAATTGACTCAAAAGAACTAAGTGATTGTATTGGTTCAGGATCAAACGCCAAAGCAAAAGTATTAAAACGTTATAACTTAGCTATTGGATTACTTAGTTAATGGCCATTACTATTACTAAAAAGGGCTTATTAGAGGAAGTTTCCTCGGCTGAAAATGGTGCTTATAGTTATATTCTCTCTTTGTTGTCAAAAGATTTTTCCAACCCATTAGAACAGCTATTAACAATTCCTTTTCTTTATTCCGTATGGGAAAAAACCTTTAAAGATTGTACATCAATCACATATAAAGGTTTGATATGCAAACTTAAAAAAATTGAAGATTGCCCTCTAGAAATTAAGACTTTGATATATCGTACAGACAAAACATTTTCTGCAAATATGCAGCTCCAAAAAGATATATTAGAATTAGTCATAAATGCTTATAAAATTAATGAAGATAAAGGATTTAATCATGCTTTAATTCGAAAAAACTCGATATATACAAGTTCTAAAGCCCTCTTATCTGGAGTGATGGAGTTAGATAATAAAGTAATCCCATCAGACTTTACGAGTCTTCCAATAATATTTAAAAATGTAAACACTGAAGTAGTAATTTTAAATATGGATGTTGCAGGAATAGATTCCACGGCCTTTACTACTAAACACCGTGGTAATTTAGATAGGCTTTTGAGCCTTCGGCAAAATATAGCACATGGCAATAGCTTTCAGCCTGTTGGAGAAAGCCAAACTCAAGAGTTAATAACATTTACGAATGAACTTATTTCAGATTTTTGTAAACTTATTAAACAAAAAATTCGGAGCATACCATTTCGATAGCTAAGCTTTCTTTTGAAAAGTTAAAGCAACCTCATTAACTGTGTTGTTACCATGAATAAAATTAAGCCCCCCGGCAATATAAGGCGTTTTCCCTAAAATTTCAAAGCCAATAGTTTCCAAAATAGCCTCTAGCAAGGCAGGGAGCTTAACATGCACGTCTTTATAGAAGGAATCTTGAACGACCACACAAAGGCTGCCTTGAGGCTTAATGACTCTGTGTAATTCTTCAAAACTCAAATACATATCGTTAAAAAACTGGTGGTACGTTTTCAAGTAATAGCTCTTAGAGGCTTTAGATGGATGAGTTTCAATGGCTTCCAGAAGCTCTTTTACACTAAACGGTAAATTTTCATTAGCTGAGAAGGTTTCTTTTCGGACTCTGGGCGTTCCTGTCATCTGTAGTCGTAAATCTTGAATAGCATTAATACCTAAGCCGAGCCAAGCAAGCTCGATGACCGTGGCAATACCATAATCAATTCTTGTGCAATACGGCGGTGAGGTTATTACTGCATCGACAGAAGCCGACTGTAGCCCGGACTCTATGATATTTTTCGTTTGTAAGAGAGGCTTTAAGCTGTTAGAAGCCTGAGGAGTACATTGGCCTATTAGGCCAATAGTGGTTTCTTCTAAGAGCGCTATATCCAAAGAAATCTTCTTCTCATGGCTGCGACAAAACCTTAGCCAAGAAGGGTTTTTAGTTTTGAAAGCAGTTAATTGTTCTCTAAGGCCAGTACAGATTGCTGTATCAATAAGCCCTAAAACTATAGAGTCATTGCTAGACTTATGTATAGCAGCTCTTAAAGCTGATAAATGACTAATGGATTGCTCATCAAACCATTTTTCAAATGCACCTAAATACTGATAAAGCTGTTTTGAGTGGCTTTTGATAAAAGCCTTTTTAACCGTCGTGATAGCTTTTTCCATATCAGGCATAGAAGCTAAGCGTGAATAAGCCATTTGGCTTACAGCTGGGTTTAAATCAAACCCAATCGAATTAAACTTTAAGCGTGAAGCTACAAGCGTCGTGGTTCCCGAGCCGTTCCACGGGTCAAGTATGACGGCATCTTTAGGAAGCTTTAAAGAACGAATAACATCCTCAACAAACCCCTCGGAGTAGGCGGCATAGTACCGAAGACTCTTTCGAGCCTGATTTGCTGGCTTCTGTTTGGGGCTACGCAAGGTTTTCATGCCAATACGTTACCATAGGTCTTCAAGCTCGAGAAGATGCCAATTTACTCAGTTTGTTCCATCTGCACTTATATTTCACTTACAGCTAATTTTAAGCCGTTTCTCTCAATCGCTCAAACCCGCTTGGTGAGAATATGGGCGGTACTGGACTCGAACCAGTGACCCCTACCGTGTGAAGGTCGCAGTGTGAGAAGCTTTAAACCAGAATAATGCTCCAATGTGAGACTCCAACTTGCCATTTGTCTCACTTAGAGCAATGAATGGTCTATATAACTCAATAATAGAGAGGGTTTAAGAGAGGTAAGCCTCTCAAAGAGTCTCATGCCTGTCTCATTTTTATCGTTCTTAAGAGGGGTAATGACCATCTTAGAGATGCCAGGCTGCTTCTGATTTAAGCCTTAAACCGATATAATATCGCCGTATTTTGGTGCGGTAAAAGTAGATGACCCATTTCTATGTCTCCAGAGAAGAGCTATATGAAGCTGTATGGACAACACCCATTCTTCGATTGGCTCCTGAGTTAGGTCTATCGGATAGAGGTCTTGCCAAGCTATGTGCTCGGATGGAGATTCCGGTACCAGGATTGGGCTATTGGCGCAAAGTGGAACTAGGTCAAATCGTCAAAAAATCTCGCCTGCCGAAGCCCAGCGAAAAATGCTATCTCTATACACGATTTTGGGAGCCAGGGTTTGTTGAAGAACAAAAAAAGAAAAAACTCGAAGATGCACCGTTAGTATTAGAGGTAAAAGAGCTTGTAAATCAGCCAGAGAATAGAATTATCGTCCCTGAAGACATAACAACCTACCACCCTCTCATTAAAAGCACCTTGAAATCTCTTCGAGCAAGTTGGGCAAGTAAATATGGCATTTGCCGTCCTTTTGATGAAGAAGCATTGGATGTTTACTGTGCTAAGGCCTCCTTCCCAAGAATGGCTCGTCTCTTTCATGTCCTTATTACAAGCTTAGAAAAACGTGGCCATACTATTTATGTCAATCAGAAGCTGACCAAGCCATTGTTCTATAAGCGCTCCAATGAAGGCACTCGAATTGACTACTATGGGGAAGTTATTCGAATTTCCTTAGTGGAAAAGGTCGACAGGGTCGATCATAAGCGAACAAGCCGTGAAGAAAAATACAACTCAGGTCCTAAGTATGACTTTATCCCCAATGGGAAGTTCTCTCTAATTGTGGAGAATGCTTCCACTTGTGACACGAAGCGACGATGGTCCGACAAGAAGAACAAGCCATTAGAAACCCAACTGAACGATATTTTTATCGATTTAGCGAAGATTGCGGTGCATCTAAGACTCAAGAGGGAAAAGAAGGAAGCTGACGAGCGAGAGGATGAACGGAAACGCCAAGAAGCGGAACTACGGCGGCAGAAGCAACTAGAAGAGGAGAAACGTATCCAACAACTGGAAAATTTCTTTACTCAATGGCTAAAAGCAAAGCAGATACGAGAGTTCTTATCTCTGGCTGAAAAGAGTTCCATTAAACCTGAAACACTCGATATGAGCCAAGAAGAGTGGTTAGTTTGGGCTCGAAACTATGCTGATCAGCTCGATCCCTTCTTGCGGAGTTCTAGTCATTCCTTATAACGACTATACAACCAGAGGTCTGCCTAATAGAACATTTTGATCCATCTTAGAAGTAGTCCTATAATCGCTTGATATTCGGTTACAAAGATTGATTAATTGCACCATATAATCTATAATCTTGGAGGACTAATATTTTATGCCCTACAAGCCCATGAAGCTAAAAGATTATCTAAGCTGGATACAACAGTTTGGGTGGACGTTAGTGAAGGGTAGTATTGACTGGAAGCTGCTAAACGCCCAAGGCAAGGTGATTAAGCCCAATATTATTGTCACCCACCCTGGCAAAGAAGTAATAGCCAAGCACGTTGCCGATACCCGCAAGCTACTGGCCCTTGAAGGATTTAAGCCATGACCTTAGCCCAAGAATTACAAAAGGCCCTAAAAGAGATTGGCCCTATTGAGCCGTGGTGGTCTGAAAAAGATGGCTTGTATGTGTTTGAGCATGCGGCTTACCCAATGGTAGACTATGCTCATAGTGACCCAGCCGTAGTAAAAGAGCGCTACCAAGCCGTTTTAAAGGAATTTATCCAAGAGCGATTGGCGGGTAACGTGGCTGAGGTAACGGAACGCATAACGAGTGGTCGTGGTGGCTACCGTGTGGGCGCTGGTAGACCCAAAGGAACCACCAAGGTGGCAACTGTTCAAGTGCGCTTGCCTGAGGACGTGGCCCACTGGCTAAAAGCCGACAAAAGCCACATTGATGCCATCCGCAACATCATGCGAGATGCTGGCTAAAGACCAATAGTATATAAAAACACTTATAAACATGATCAATTCTTAAGCTTCTTTTGTTTTAGAAAAATTAATTGCCACATATTACAAAGGGAGCCTTTATGACAACTATTTTACATACCTTAACAGATAAAGATTTTCATAAGCGGGTAGATAAGGAATTGAAAGATTATGATGAGCAGCCATCACGTGGCTTTGTTAAGTTTTGCGCCTCTATCCTCTTACCCGATTTGAGTAAGGAGGAATTAGAATATGGTGTTGAGGGATTACATACCAATGATGATTCCATCGATTTCTTTTGGGCAGATAATGAAAATCAAGTCATTTATATCATTCAAGGAAAATATGAAAAGCCTTCGGACATGAAAGATGCCACTAAGGCTCAGAAAACTTGGGGAGACCACCTGCTGCAAGTTCATGAGCGCTTATATGACTATGATTATATAAGTAACCATACGAACTTAAAAATTCGTGATATCTCTGAAGAATACTTAGAGAAAAAAGATAAAGGGTATGCAACAGAATTCAAATTATGTCATTTAGGGACCTCAGGGAAAGATGTCAAGCTTCATTATTCTAGCGTCAGCAAACAAGCCTTAGCCTCCGAAAACAACCTTACTTTTGATTACTTGGATAAAGATAAATTAAAAGATGTATACCTTGAAGTTAATACTCGAGATGCAGATATTCCTGAAAATGTAGACGTAATCTTATTAGAAGGGTCTGCAAGACTAGGGAAGAAACAGGTAAAGCATAATGTGTTGTTTGGGGCTTTAACGGGAACCGATCTCATTAAGCTACGCAAGCAGCATGGATATGCACTCTTTGATAAAAACATACGCTACCATTTGGGAAAAGCAAATAAGGTAAATAAAGAAATTACTAAAACAGCGATTGAAATTCCGACGTTATTCTTTTACTACAACAATGGAATTACTATAATTGCCGATAAATTCAAATTAAATGAAGAAACGTTAAAGGTAAAGCTTACCCGTCCTCAAATTATTAACGGAGCCCAAACGGTTGAGTCTATCTACCATGCCTTCTCTGAGCTCCTTCGGAAAAAAATCTCTAGTAAAACCGTTTCCTCAGAAGAAGCTTTCAATGAACTGTTAGAGCAACATTTTTCAAAGTTGATTGTTTTAATGCGTATCATTGAAAGAACCAATAAAGAAAACGTACACTTTGAAGCTGATGTTATTCGATATAATAATACTCAAAGTCAAATCAAAACAACGGATTTCTTTTCTCTTAAGAGTGACCAAAGAGCCTATCAAAAAAGCTTTTTCGACGAAGGCTATTTTTATGAAATTAAGCGGGGAGAATGGCTTTCATTAAAACAAGCTCCTCACTCTGTATTACAGTGTTCGCAAAGTGATTTTGGGAAGTCCTGTCGTATCCAAATGGATAATTTATCTAAAATACTAATGGCATGGAGAGGTTATGCGGCCTACAAGTTTATGTTAGGAGCCTATGCCTTCGAAAATGATGAAATGTATAGAGAAGTTTTCTTTAACACTAGCTCACAAGGGGTAGAGCTTTTTACAAAAGATGACATCCGAGAATGCATTCTTGCATTTAACATTATGCAAATTCTGAATGACCAAACAAAATTATTAAAGAAATTTAAGGCTGACCTAAAAAGCATATCCAGTGCTCAAGGCGTGTCCAAAGAGAAAAAAGAAAGAATAATTCGAGAGCTATTAGAGTCAGACATTTATCTTTTCCATCAAGTGAAACTGTCAAAACTTAGCCAGAAGATTGTTTCTATTCTCGGGAAAAGTGATAGGGAAGTGGAAGCTGAGTTGACCAATCTAGCGAAAGAAATTCAAGAGATATTCACTGCGTATGACGCCCAAATTGGCTCTGGATCAGAGTATTATTTCCTCGCTCTTATAAGAAAGATTATAATAAAATCTGACGGACACTTAGAGCATCTTTTACGATCGGGTGATTATAAAAACAAAGAAAATTTAAAAAGATACTTAAAGGGCTGGTACAGAAGCATATCCAATGCTATATCTTCAGTTTACAGCCAAGACAAAGATGAAACAAAAACTCCTAACAAATTTTATAAAGATGAAAAGACTATTGATCTTATATTTAAGGAATTAGATAACTCTGTAATTCATTCCGAAACGGGTGATTATGGGAACGTATTTCCATTAACTTTAAATAGTAAAGCCCTGTCAATCCGATGAAGGTGCTTCTAAGCTATTAGGGCCAATGGTAATATTCTCTTGGTAAGCCAGCATCATTTCCATTTCATGAGTTACTGTCTTCTTAGGCTGCATAGGGGGAAGATCCGACTCTAAGATCTCTTCAAATCGCTTATTTAAATAATGAAAAAACGCTACTTTTAGATCGTCGGAATGATTCTCAAGCTTCTTCCATTCTTTTTTATGACGTCGTGTTAATTGCCTCAGGTTATATAGCTTTCGGAAACAACACCGAGTCTCGTGGTGCGCGACATCACTTTTACTAATAATACATTTTTCCTCGTGACATACCTTTAGCTTACCAAATTCTTTACCTCGGGGGTCTTTATCTAACTGTCCACAGTATTGGCATTGCTTGTAAGGTATTCCATGTTCTTTGCCTAAAACATAGAGATCCGCTCTGCCTCGTGCTTTCTCGAAAAATTCCGATAGGGACGTATCGTTCAAATCCACACTATACAAGTCCAAGTGAGGGACCCCAGCGAGGTGCAAACGGAAGAGTAGCCAACGAAGGGTGTCGTATAACTTTCGACGATTCAAGGTCAATAGCCACCCATTGCTTCGGCCTGCCGACATGTTCCAATACCCTACCAATTCCCCAAGCTGTTCAGAGCTTAATCGTTTCACAGGGTGAATATAAGTGTCTGCAAATTCTGTTTCTGTGAGTCCAAGTTCTTCAATAAACGAGTAATAACGGGCCCGAGTCGCTCCTTTTTCTTTGAAGATAACACGCTCCAACGCCAGCGACTCATCTGGCGGCTGATGCTCGCAGACTTTCTCATAGAGAAATTCGTTCAAGAACTCAAAATAAATACTCATCTATATGTTGTCCGTGTTAAACCTAGAAATACTTACTAGGGTTTTATCTTACTCCAAGAAGGGATATTTTGAAGTGGTTTTTTGAAAGGATTCTCTTCTTATATGCGTTGCTTTTTACCGGCCCGGTGTTATACCGGTCTCCCCTCAGAGCTTGGCTCCAAACGCCGACTAAATGACTGGCTTTTCTCCCACTATGCATCTCTCCGGCCCATTAACAGTTGGGTTAGCAAGGTTGCCATCGACGCCTTTCGGGGCAGTGGCTCGGTTTCCCTCCTGTTAAAAACATTTTTTCACGAACTGCATTCCAATGACATAAGCCAAGTGTCGTGGTGGGTAGGGCAAGGACTCCTCGCCAATCAACACCAACACCTTCCCAAAGCGCTTCTGGAAACCCTTCTCTTGGCCCCAGACGTGGTGGGAGTGGCCCAAGCCGACTTGAGCCCGAGTGTCTTCTCCACCCGGCATGCCCAAGCCTTGGACCGTTGGTTAGCAGTCGCTCAAGCCACTCATGACCCTATTCACCAGGCCTTACTATATTGCCTCATCATTCGGTGTGCCAAAGCGTTTGTGGGCTTCCCCACCACACTAGGCACCTCCAACCGTCCCCTCGCCGAAGCCTTGGATGGTATTAGGGATTGGGCAGCTATTAATCCCAAACGCCTGCAGGATCAGTCAGTAGCTCGATTACTCCTACCCACGGGCACCATACTAATGCGTGAAGCCGAAAAGCTTAATCGGAGTGTAATACAAGGGGCGCCGGTCACCCTGTACCGGCAAGATGCCGTAACCTTCCTCCAAAGCACCCCAGCCGATGTCGTCTACCTCGACCCGCCGTATGCAGGAACCACCGCCTACGAGTCTTCCAATCGGGTACTTAACCGGCTATTGGGGGAAGACACCCAGCAAGGCAGTTCACGGTTTTCGCAATCCACCGACTCCTTGAGGGAGCTGTTTAATGCGAGCCAGCACATCCCCGACTGGATTCTCTCGTATGGCAGCAAAGCCATCGATTTGGACTCTTTGGTGGCCTTGGTGCAGCAACACGCCGGTCACCGAAAGGTGGTGGGCTTTCAAAAGCAGTACACCCACTTAAGCCATGTGAGCCAAGACACCGATCACCACGAACTGCTTATTATTGCTATCTCGGAGGATACCCCATGGAATTAACCCACCTCTCCCTTCGCCATCTCGACGACGAACCGCGTCGTCTCCAACACATGAGTGCTGAGCAGCTGGACAAGCTGGTGGCCAACATTGCCCGCAATGACCACCAAGTGGCAGCCATTGTGGTGCGACCGCATCCCACCAACGCCAAGCGGTTCATCATCGTGGATGGCCACTCCCGTGTGGCCGCCTATAGAGCCTTGAAACAAAAGACCATTCCCGCCACCCTCTGGGCCTTATCCGAGGCACAGGTACCGTTGGTGTTGGCCACCATCAATGCGCTGCATGGGGAAGAAGATTACCGACAGCGCGCCTTATTGGTGCAAGAGCTGAGTGCTACCTTTTCATCGGAGGAGCTGGCCACCTATTTACCCGAATCCCGCCAAGCCATTGAGGACCTTCTATTGGTCTTACAGGAGCAGGACGACGACCTTCAAAAACGCATCAACGATCAGATTGCCAAGGAAGCCGCCTCCCTGCCTGAAATCCTGAGCTTTGTGCTGACTAAAGAGAAAGCGGAGCGGGTGCGGCAAGCACTCCAAGAACGACACACCGATCCCAATGAAGCCATCGTCCTGTTATGTGAGGAGAGTACCGCCCATGCTTAAAGCTAAAAAAGACAAACGCCACAAAGTCATTGCCCATATGTTGTTATTCCAGTATTCGCGCAGCGAGATTGCACATCACATCCAAACCAAC
The DNA here is from genome assembly GCA_029866025.1 of Vampirovibrionales bacterium. Taxonomy (GTDB): domain Bacteria; phylum Cyanobacteriota; class Vampirovibrionia; order Vampirovibrionales; family Vampirovibrionaceae; genus JARXAD01. The sequence continues at coordinate 118,350 of JARXAD010000001.1, forward strand.
CCCGAAACCCAATGCTCTAAGGCCACAGCGTATCGCGAGATTGCCTTTGTTGAAAAGGAACAGCAAACCGAGTTTGCTGATTTAACGCCCGCCCAGATAGGGGCAAAGATTTCAAACATGGTGGGGCATGCCTATCGAACCAGTTTAGAAGCCAAAGACGTAACGACTCAATTAAAAGCCATCCAAATCATGCTGGAAAACTTTAAAACCTTGGGTCAGTTTAAACAAGGGGGACGCCATGAGTCTGATAACGCAGTGCTGGGATCTGCCATACAAGAGCTTCTTAAGGGGGCTGAAGAAAGCTAAGTTAACCACCGAACAGCAGCGACAGCTCATACGGCATAGGTGTCGGCATGATCTCCAGTTTTTTGCCCGCTTTTTCTTTAACGACCACTGTTCTTTATCCTTTTCCCAGCTCCACACCGATTTCTTTGAACGGGAGAAGGACATTCAACGGCGTGGCGTGCGACAAGTCATTGCGGCTCCCCGAGGGCATGCCAAAACCACCTTTTATGCCTTGATTAAGGTCATCCACGCCATTGTGTATCAATACGAGGCGTATATTCTTATCATTGGTCTTGCTCAACCCGATGCCACCCGAAAGGTAGCCGATGTGTTGGAAGAGCTTCGTCACAATGAATTGCTTAAGGAAGTGTATGGCCAATTGGCCCCCAAACGTGGGGATTACACGGGGGTGGCTCGCTGGGGGACAAAGCAATTCATTACCCAGAATGGGGTTGTGGTCGAAGGTCGTTCTAAAGGTCAAAGCCTGCGTGGGTTAAAGCGTGGGGCTCACAGACCTACCTTGATCCTCTGCGACGACATTGAATCCTTGGAAGGCGTCCAAAACGAAGAGCAGCGGAAAAAACCTACGACTGGTTTATGAAAGACATCTTAAAACTGGGCTCGGCCGATGGCAAAACCAATGTAACGGTGATTGGTACCTGCCTTCATCCCCATGCCTTACTGCAAGACTTGCTCCAGCTGCCGGGGTGGGAGCATCATTTTTATCAGGCGGTGATTGAGTTTCCAAAGCGGACGGATCTATGGAAAACGTATCAAACCCTGTATTCGGATTTAACGGACCCCAATCGGGGGGCAACCGCTTTAAATTTCTATCATTCCAATCAAGCCCTCATGGACGCAGGGGCCAAGCTCTTGTGGCCAGAAGCGGACAGTCTTCCCAAGCTCTACGCCATGATGGTGGATGAAGGGGAAGCCAGCTTCCGTTCTGAAAAACAAAACGAGCCTTACGATCCCGATCGCCAATGGTTTGCCATGAAAGACGCCCACTATTTTGAGTTTGTGATGGAAGGTACCACCACCATTGGTCTCCGCAAGGCCAAGCAAACCTACTTCTTGGATCGCGATTTTGAACGCGTGGTCGCCTTTCACGACCCCGCATTGGCTGAGAAAAGTGGCTCGGACTATGGGGCCATTGTGGTGGCGGCTTTGGATCGCTACGGCCATATTTACTGTTTGGATGCGTGGGTGGAGCGCCAGCCCATTGAACGGCAAATTCAGCAGGCTTTATGGATGCACCAGAAATGGGGGTTTAAGGATCTGTATCTCGAAACCAATAATTTTCAAAAGCTACTACAGACGCCTTACAAACTGGCTCGAGAACAAGCGGGCATTACGACCTTAAAAGTCCACAGTGTGGATCAGCACACCAACAAGCTACATCGTATTTCCACCATGCAACCCGATATGGTGAATGGGCACCTCCTCTTTCACCGTGGCTTATGCCCGAGGTTTTTGGAGCAACTGGAGCTTTTCCCTACCGCTAAGGATGATGGACCCGATGCACTCCACGGTGCCTGGTCTCAGTTACGAAAGCCCCGAGGGCATATCCAGATCACCCCGCCTCGATAAAGAAAGCCTTTTAGCAGCCACTTATAACGTATTGGCATGGGTCTAAGCCTTTCCAGTAAAAAAGCTCTTGTTACTAAGCAGCCTTTCGGTCTAGGTTCTTTAATATATCCTCATGGACACGAAACGTTAATTTCCGTTGAATGTCCCACAGCTTTTTCCGCCGTTGATACGTTTGGCTATTGAGCAACAGGCCTTCCATTTCAGCTTCAATATACGTGACCATTCTTTCCGCTTGCTCTCTAAAATGTTTGTATTGCTTATCTTTAAATTCAATGCCAAATCCCTTTTGATGATCATACAATAGAGTATAAACGGCCTGTTCCTGCTTTATCTTATTTCGAATCAGCTTTCCTGCTTCTAGATCCGGCAAAGGCATCCGAAAGGCTTTAGCCACATTGATGGCATGCTCATAGTCTGGCATACAAGCCATACTGCTGCCTGTCGAACCAACGTGCATCGTGGTATAGGCTGCCTTTAAGAAACTGTTGTCATCCCATCCAAAAAGTCCGTACAATGCGGCTGTCTCGTCTGGGAGGTCATAGGGTTTGGGTTTATTCTCCACGAAATCCAATAGATACAAAGCTTTTTCAGTTTCGGCTTGGGTTTTTTCATCCCAGAAGGCAATATCGTGCTTTGCCGAATGGCCTTTTAAAAAGTCCATAAAACTTTCATAGCGCAACAAAGCATTCAGGTACTCCGTTTGTTTTGATGAAGGGGACGATGATAGTCCATAGGCTTCAACGCCGCCCTTAATACTAAAGGCTTCAAAAACAGCACCGAACAATTGGTGCAAGTGGTCTGGATCGGCCACATTCAATTGAGGAGAAAGAGTCAGTGTTGGCTGCTGATTGTGGCCCGAAACAGAAACCACCTCATCCTTGGATAAGGCTTTTCGACTAATAATGATACCTTGCTGCTGTAGGTCTTTTATTAACCCGTCAAGGTTATAGTTACTGGCTTTGCTTTGTAATTTTAGGAATAGCTGATTAGCGACCTTGGTAACCAGATGCTTTTGAATCGTGGCTAAGGCTGCAGTATTAGCATTTCGTAGCGTTGCATCAAAGGCTTGATCGTCTGCTAAGCGAATAGTTTTAAACGCAGCGAGGGTTTCTTTATCTTGAACTGTTTTTAAGTGGGTATCAAAATACTCTGCAAGGACCTTATCGCCCTTAAGGTATGAATGTTCTTGAAGAAATGCCTTCAGGTCCGCAGCGGTATCAAATGATAACCCTTTTACTTTGGCTCTAAATTGCTCATTGAGCTTATCATTCAATACAATCAACGAATGAATGCCTTTAAAACGGTTGGGCTCTGTGTTTTTTGGATCAAACTGTTGGATGAGGCCAAGGGCCTTTTGTTCAACTTCTGGCGTTAGCCAAATATCGAGGGGGCTTTCGGGGTTAAAGTTATCGTTCAATTTAAAGGTAGAGTGGCCACTTTCTTTATTCGACGAAAAGCAAACCTGGTCCACGCCCGCCGCCATGAGCTGATTAGAGGGGGGAGTCGGGCGAGAAAGGCTACTGAAGGGGAGTGATTGGGCTAGGTTAACTTGCATAGGAGCACCACCGAAGGATCGTAAGCATAGTAGCTTAAAACACGTCAAGGCCTTCTCGTGCTACTTTATGCGGCCTTTTGTAAAGAAATGTATGCTCTTCGTAAAAAAAGCCCCGGTAGTCAGCCGGGGGTTAAGAAGGTTGGAGAGAAATAGGAGTGTGAATGTTTAATTGCCGCGTTTGTTAAAGGTCAGACCGGTTTGGCGATCTTTAAAGGTGAGGAAGACATCTGGCTGTTGGCCAAAGGGGACCAAAGCGTTAAAGGTGAAGGAATCGTCGCTGGCCAAGTCACCCAGGGGCACCTGATTGCTAAACTGGAGGGATTCTTGGCGAGCTTTGCTGTTTCGGCTGGACTTCACCACCATGATGGGCACTCCAATGAGCAGCAAACCGCCGCCGCCCAGCAGTAGGGACAGGAAGGCTGGTGCGAGGCTTGATTCCACCATGGAATAAGCGGTGGTGCCGGGCTGGCCGTTGTTGATGTTGGCCGAGTGGATTTTGAGGGTGTTGGGGTAGTCGCTCGCCACCGTCACTCGGTAGCCCTGAAAACTTTTGTTGAGCTTGGAGGCCAACGGGATGGGGTTCATTTGAACATGGATGAGGTCACGAGCCGTGTCTTCGGTGAGTGGGGCAACGATGGGCGTCTGTGCCTCAACAGGGCTTGCATTGAGTAACGTAGGCACATTGGGTGAGATTTCGGCATTAGGGGTGGAGGGGGCAGCCAAGGCGCTGGCTTGAAGAGGGGCGAGCCCCACCAACATCGCCAATGCAACAGCTAGCCCTACGGAGGGTTTGGATTGAATCATGTGAAATACTCCCGGCTTAACAAACAAAAAGCTCCCTGTAAGGGGAGCCGGGAGTTTGAAAACCGTATGAAGACGGCCGAGGCACTCTTTAGCCGAAGCCTGGACATACAATGCCCCCTCCCGGCAAAAGCCGGTTAAGGGCACCAGTTATGGTCGATGCGGACCACTTCATACGAGGTTTCAACGCCCCGGCCACCTAATACAGTAGCCCTGTTACGTTACCAGAGGATCCAAAGTTTATCCAGTCAATGAATCTTATAGAATCAGAAGTAGATATACTATCTTCTTTCAGAATGTTCAATAAATTAGTTAAAGACACTGGCTTAATAATTGTGAGGTCCCATAATTTAGAAAAGAATCATTTAAAGAGTTTCTTTTCTTTATTTCAAGAAGTGTTACTCTCATTAAGGCTACCGTTAATACACATGCCTTGGTGAATTTAAGTATCCTAGGGGTGTTATCCCCATCTAATTCTAATGGATCTTTTCTCCACAATGCTATACAAGCATTCATTTTAGCCCGAAACTTGCTTGAGCCTTCATGAGGGTACCAAACATTATCGGTCAATTGGTAATTTATTTGGTTTCTTATGTAGGAAAGCCAATTATACCCACTTTGACAATGGTCTGTTTTAAAAATCTCTAAAAGATTACCAAGCATTATAGAAGTATTTTGTGCCTCGACTGTAGAATTACTTTCATTCAAAAGAATATCTTTAGAAAGTTTTTCGACAGTGATACCAAACTCATTCCATGTACCTTCATGAGAATTCTTCTTTATTTTTTTAATAGAGAAAGTATTTTCGACAGGAAACAATTCCAGACGATAAAGGCCTGCTTCTAGTTTGGTGTGATTTGAATCCACAAGAGATATAGCCTCATTTAATTTAAGAATATGAGAATTATCTAACTGGGATATGGCATATCCTAAAATCCTTGATAGGGCATGGGTAGAGAAAAAGGCAGCATAATAAGCCCTTATAGAAGTCCATGCAGCAGATCGGGCAACATCCAGAGAAGAAGGGATTCCATGTATCGATTCTAAAGATGCCATCGAAAATTTATTGATATCATGAGCCTGAGCTCTCATCATTTCGTTAAAATGAGTACACAGAAATACAAATTCTTCGGGCGCCTTTTTTTCTAAAAAAATAAATTGGCCTTCTGTTAACCAACCTTTAAAAGGTGAGATAGCTTTACCAGATATTTCACTAATTCCGGTCAGCCAAAATGGCCTTAATACTTCAGAAGAGACAGACACGAAATCTTCTCACAAAGAAAAACTTTTTATTAGAGAATTTGATAACTGCTCATGAATATCCTTGTAAGACCGGCCAGGCTTTAAAAATTTAATTTTACTAACTTTGTTAAAAGCAGGTTCAAGTACCTCTCTAAAGTTTGTTTTGGTATATTCACCTTCGAAACGGTCTTTAACTCGAGATGCCACCTCGGGGAAAAAAGCCACTAAAGATCGGAAAATAATGGGATTTATAAGGCTTTCATCAGCTCCAATTTTTTTCAAAAGCATGTAAATAGAAGAAAAATAAGCATTAAAAATTTCATATAACTCTACAACATCCCTATTAGAAATAGAATCACTTATACTTTGAAATGCAGAATTAAAAGTAGTTCTTGAAATTTTATTTTTCCCTTTCCCGTGGGGCGACAAAAGCCCGAACAAAGAACTATTGCTATTTGAATTGAAATTATTAAACAGTTCTCTTAATATGTTTTCACTATTTGTTTCTATCTCAGCCAAATATTTGATATCTAGTAAAAGTTCATTTGGTACAGGTTTCTGCTTGGTATTAATATCAATAAATAATCGAGTTTCTTGGGTTCGAGTTAGCCCTTGATAAATAATTACAGGAACCTTAAGCTCACTTTCAGCTAAACGGTATCCCCATACCCTATGCTGCCCATCTAGGATAAGGAAGGCTTTAGGGTGTCTTTTAAATTTCAGAGCTCTCCCTCCGCGTTTTATTTCAAATTCAGCGTCTGACTGAGCAGATAATATTACAGCATTTGGAATAGACCCAGAACCACTATCAATATATCTTGCAATGTCTTGAGCACGTTTTTTATCCAACAATCTTTGAAAACCCATTTCATTATCTTCATCTCGAGTTGAAACAAAGCATGTATCTGCTAATACATCTGAAAGCAATGTTAGGCTGTAAAACCTATAGGAGCCTTGGCGGATAAGGCTAAAGGTTACATCTATAGTTTCATGTTCAGGATGACGTGATGGGGCCGGCATACTAACCACCTTATTCTAAACAGGAATTAACAAGGTTTTCAAAGAGATTTTTGCTTGTAAAGTCTTTATAATTAAATCAAGCTCCACTTTTGACTCCGCTTGCAGACCTAAGCACTTTGCTATACCTTCAGAATCTGTACTAAACCTACTATCTAAAGCTAACTTATGTTCTTTAGATAAGGTAGAGTTAAGTTTGTAAGCATGAAAATGCATTGATTCACCAAGAGAGGCGGATGCGCTTAGGTGGCCAAAACTAAATTCCTTAATCATGTACTCTAATAATTTATCTTGGACTATTAATACTAGTTTTTTATTTAAATGCTCAAAAGTATGTATTTTGTGATGAATTTGAACGAGAATTGTCTTTGCTGTCATTTTCCAATTCATACCGTAAGGACGAGTAGAGCTCTCAGCGTCATCTAAGCGCTTTAGATTCAGAGCTTTTAGTAGCCTTTGACGCTCTGGCCATACGGTTCCTGTAGTATCAAGAGTTTGAATCTCAATACCTACGAAATCAACAACTTTTTCATTTTTTGCAGATATAAGAAAATAATCCACACTCCCACCCGGAATAGAAACTTCAGATACCACATGAAGTTCATTACCAGGCTCATGCAAAGTTAAGAGATGGATACAGTCAGTAAAAATTTGATGCCGTTCTAGAAAACGGCTAGGGCAAATAACTAGTGGCTCTGGATCTTTACCATATTCAACAGTGCAGGTTCCAATAGAAATATTGGGACCACTTTTTCTTACCTTATAACATTTTTTAGAGATATAAGGGCACTTCTGTTCCGAGACAATAGCATTCCAGTCTTGTTGGCTGGAAGTAGAAGAGCCAAAGAACTCTATAATCTTACTCTTCATCTTTTAGTAATCTATCAGCAGTTAACTCCAAATATTTTTTTGAAATATCAATACCTATCGACTTTCTGTTCAACTGTTTTGCCACCATTAAGGTTGTACCCGTTCCACAAAAAGGGTCTAGAACTATCCCTTCTTTGGGGCATGTACTTAGGATAGGTATTCTACACAAATCTAGGGGGTATGCAGCAAAATGAGATTGCCTCGTTTGAGTATCTTCGGGCAAGATATCCCACACATCATTCGGCTTGCTGCCATTTGGATGATATTTTAAAAAATAGTACCCTTTTTCACTTAGCTCCTTGGAACGTCCTGATAACTTCTGACTATCCGAGTGTGTAACACGTTGTTGATTGCGAATAATCATTCGAAAATCAGAAATTTTTCCTGTTCTTATATCGTCTAACATGGCGTCCAGCGCAGCTAATGCATTTGCTTTATCCGCTTCGGAAAGAGCTGTTGACAACTCAATTTGACGTTTATATCTCACACCTGAAACACCTGTTGCAGAAACAACAGAGCCATTTATAATCTTTGATTTTCTTGGGGAAGATCTAATAGAATCGGAATTATAGTAATAGCCTTTTGTCTTTTTAACAAAATGGAAAATATTTTCGTGTGCATTCGCAAGCCGATCAGAAGAATTATCCATTCCTCCCTTTATTTTATTCCAGATAATACTATTTCTTAGCACCCAATTCTGTTTGTCAATAAGCTCGAAAGCTACTCGCCAAGGAAGTCCTAATAGCTGCTTATCTTTATATGAGTCACCTATATTTAACCAAAATGAGCCTGTAGGCTTTAAAACTCGCTTAACTTCCTGACATATGCCAGTTAAGTTATATATATATTCTGAATAATTACTTTCTAAGCCTATACCACCATTTTCATATTCCCGTTTGCCCCAATATGGTGGCGAAGTTACTACGCAATCGATTGATTCATCTGGTAGCTGTTGCAAAATAGTCAAAGCATCTCCCAAGAGCAAGAGAGGGCAAACTAAATTATTATTTATATAATTCAAAGATTCTTTTCGTGCGCCCTTGCAGATAATTTTAGGGTCTGAAATTAGATCGCTCTCAATCTCAGCGGAAATAGGTAGTGGTAGTGTTTGAAGCATTAAAGTCCCACTCTGAAAAAGATTATTATTACATAAATTTCTTATTTTAGTCGCCACTCTTAGTATATATTTTTATCTCCATTGCTTCATAGCTTCAATTGTCTCATCTTCTGTAGTCAGACAGTAACTACGAGTTGTTGTGATATCACTATGTCCACAAGCAATCTGAAGCATTGGCAAGGGGCGCCCTTTATTTGCATTTATGGTGACAAAGGCCCTTCTTAATGCATGGGGAGTAACATCAACCTTAGCTTTAACGCCTAATTTCTTGAGGCGGACACGGATGCCATAGCGATCCATTGGCTTATTCAAGCTATTAATAAAGAGTCGGTTTGAATCGTGTAATGGGCGTTTAGGTAGATAAGCCTTATAAGCGTCAATAACCTCTTGAATAAGCCCTAATCGTCGACTTTTGCCCCACTTGGCTAATTGAACACAAAGCACCTTTTTCTCTACATCAATATCTTCAGGGACTAGATTGGCAGCTTCTGTCACACGGAGACCGGTGTTTGCCAAAAGGACAACTAAAAACCTATCCAGCTCATTATCGGCGACCTCTAATAGTTTTTGAACATTAGTTTCTTCAACGGTAATGCGCTTTGTAGGGAGGTGCTGTTTCGGCCTAAAGGGCTTAACCTCTATTATAAACTCCTTCGGTAGCTCATCATTCTCAATCAACACTTGGCTAAAACAGAGAATAGCCTGATAGATTTTAAGTCGTTTGGTCTGATGGACGACTGGCACTTGAATAAGGGCTTGTTTTAGGTTGGAGATAGATACCTCTTCAAATCGCTCGAAATACCAGTTAGAGTAGTATTCATAGACCTTTATGGTTGTTGGGCTAAAAGGACGGCCGGTAAGGAGCCCGTAAGCCATGGCGTCCTTCCAATAGGGCAAATAGTCCGCGTGTTTTTTCACTGTAGGCAGCACCTCCTGTGTGGGGTAGGGACGCTGCCATCTATCACTCTGAATTAAAGTATTATCCAGTTCTAAAAGGGATTGTTACGATTTTGTATCAACTGTAATTTTCCTTTTATATTTAAAAATGTCAAAGTTAATAAGTGCATATTAAAATCTACTATGGAACGAATCCTTCATAGTAAATATGCTAAAAAAGCATGAAACCTAGATGACATGCGAAATGACTTTTTTTGCATTCTCTCTTATAGCTAGGAGGACCTCTTCTTCGGAAGTTCTCTTAATTTCAGAAATAAATCTTGGTATCGTTTTTGTATCATAAGGGAAAATCATTTGATTTTTTGTAGAAGTAAAAGGTCCATCTGTTTCAGTCAAGATCCTATCCAACGGAAGATTTTGAATAATTAAACGTCCTTTTTGGGAGCTAAGCATTTTATGGTTAATAGAAAAGTAGCATCCAATATTTAAGGCCTTTTTAACATCAGTTATAGAACCTGTAAACCAATGTAGAATACCTAAAATGTTATCAGATACCATATAGGTTTCCAAGGTATTTATAACATCCACTGAGGCTTCTCGGCTATGAACAGTTAAGACTTTTTTTGTTAACGCAGAAAGCTCTAGTATTCTACAAAATACTTTTTGCTGTGATTCGCGACTTGATTTATATCGAGAGCTTCCATCCAGTCCGATCTCTCCAATAAAATTTGCTTCAGCCATGTATAATTCAAGCAGCTCTAGTTCATTGAAGCGTTCCCCAACAAGTTCGGGATGGAGTCCTAAAGCAACTTGCACATATTTACAATTTTTGGCCCATTCAAGATTCTGTCTCCAAGCCTTAGGAGTTGTAGTAACCGCCAATGTAAAAGCTTTTTTATCTTCACATTCCCTTATCAATTTTTGAGGATCTGGATACAAATCCACATGGCAATGAAAATCGAATGAACTTGTTTCTATCATAAAGGCTTAACTTCTACACCTTCGAGAAACTCTGAAACTTCTTCAATACCTTTGGCAAAAACTTCCGCATAAGAAGTAATATCCTCCTCAGAATATAAATTTAAAGGGCCAGTCTTATATACTAGAATTTTGGCTAGTTCTCTATTCGTTGTAAGTCGATCTATCATTATTTGAAAAGAACGTATATTTTCTCCCTCTGCTTTATTTGAATTAAGCGTATGAGATCTTAAATCCGGCAACATAACATATGTAGTTGAGTCACCACCTAGTGCTTTCTTAATTGAGGCTCTTCGAATGATGCATGGTACACAGTAACCACACTGTCCAGGTGTCAAACCATGGAATCTGGCTTTAGAAACAGAAGAGCATGAAATTGTTTTATTAACATGGGACCTTAACACTTGGGGAGCTTTACATTCTAGTAGCATTTCACCTTTTGTTTTAAAGCGATATGGGTTTTCAAGCCTTATATTTATTTCTAATTTTTGCAATAAGCTATCCCAAAGTGCCATATAGAAAGGGTGTGTTGTTCGAGTACTCCATGCTCCTACTCGTAGTGGGTCAAGAGGAACATTAAGTGATATTAAGCCATTTTCAGGAACGTAGATTTTTTGGCAATTAGGAAGTCCACTTGCTACTACAACAGCCAAGCTAAAGAAAAGAAACGAGCGGGCTCTTAACGTATTTTCACTTGATAAGCCTGGTACATCATTTTTATCAAAACTGAGGTGAACCCTTAAGTGAGAATTTTCAGACAATTGAAAATTCTCTGAAATAATATCAAAGCACTGACCCTGTTTGCTTGTGCTTTGATCCGCATAATGACTCACGAAGATAGATTTCTTACCTTCAGAGAGAATATCAAGGGCTCCGACAAAACTATCCAAACCCCCAGAAAAAAGACTTACAGAATCGTATTGGTTTATATCTAATCCTATTTGAATATCTTCTAAAGAAGGGTGTGTAAAAGGTACTAGGCGGAAATATAGTCGCCAAATGTCTCCACTTAAAAATTTCAAAAGTTTTTCTATAAGTTCTTTAGAAGAGTTCCAAATATCAATGTTGTGGACTGGAACATATAAATCAATTTCTCTTGTCCAACTATCTTGAGACTCAGTTTTGCGGGAAATACGTGTATCGGCAGCTGTAACAAGCCCAGCTAAGATAGAAAGATCCAAAGCTGCAGGAGTAGGGCTAATTCCCCAACCTCTTAATGTACTTATGGCTTTCCCAAGACCATAGGATAATCGGTGTTCTCCCTCAATGAACGAAATATCCGTTCTCTGGCTATCTGGAGCCAATATTACTTCTGGTCCAGGATCTCTAGGGCCATAAAGGGCTACAAGACTATGTATTGTCATGTTTCATCCTCATTATAGGCTTCAAGAATAGCCCAAGCATGATGGTAGGTGCTTTCAACCATATGATCAATTTGTGCTCTATCCATATCGGCAAGAGTAGTTGCTTGCCGTGCCGTATGAAACGCGTCTCTAACAGAGCCACAAATGTAATCATGAAGTGTCTGCTCAAGGCGATTTAATGCATCTAAATCTTCTGCCCTAGCGATCCCTCTAGTCCCAATATCTTGCAATACTCTTCCCTCAATTGAATTTGATACATAATTTATAAATATTTCTTCCAAGAGATCAGGGGTCAGACTATTAAAGTCGGTAATTCCTTGTTCAGTAACTTCTACAATGGTTTCAAGCCAAGCATCTCTCGCAATACCTTCATCGATTGGTCCTCCAGGTGGGCAGAGAGCGTCTGTTAGCCCAGTAAGGACTTCTCTCAATGGGAGAGTAGCCAAGTGGGAAAGATTAAGTCTTTCGAGTGTTGGAGCTAATCCAGTTCTTTGCACGTCAGAGAAGAGGGAAGCAACATTACCTGCCGTTGATATAGCCGATCCCATACGGCGAGTTGCATTTCGAGCACCCCCGGCGCCGGATCGTATATAGCCTGAAACCGCCCTTCTCATAGATCCGGAATCTCTGCCTCCGGAAGAAGCAAATTTAGTGAAGTTACCTCTGGGTGTACTAAATCGTTTGGGATGCTCAGAAAACTGAACAGGCCTAGGAAGTATTGGGGTTGGCTGAGCATTGGGTGTTGTTGGTTGTTCTCCAGGTTGGTCAGGTTGTTGTGGGTGAGCAGGAGTAGTGGAAGGCTCATCTAACCAACTTGGTACTAGAGGAGTACTAGAACCCGGCCCATTAGATTGTGAGGATGTACCCATATTCAACCTCTTCCGCTGGTACTAGATAGGGCAACTCCTAATGCTACTTTTAAGGGGCCATCTGGTGCTTCAGAGTGCCAACCTTGAAAGATACTATTAAGCTGAGTTTTAAAGGGTTCTTCTGAAAGTGCTGCACCCCAGCCACTGACTACCCAAGGACCAAGTCCAGCAATCGTAAAAGATTGTAAGAATTCAATTAGAAAAGGTCGAAGGGATACATGGTGCTGGGCTAGTGTGACCATACCATCTATACCAGGCGGTTTAGATTGATAATTACCAGCTCGATCAACATGTTCACGCAACATTTGAAAAGCACTTTGTGCATCTATGGGAGATAGCGTTTGAACTTTTGAAACAGCTTGACGGATTCCAATTGACCCAGAAGTCCTTAAAATTCCTACCAGTTGTATGAGTTCTTCATTATGATGAAGTGCGTCAAAACGGATTCTTTTATCTTGTGAAACAAAAATATAAGGCCTTAGATCCAGTGAACCTAGCTTTGGATCAATTTTGGACCACTCCTGAATCCATTCCTGTTCAAGCCACTTCTGTTTATCCTCAGAAGGACCGGAAACGGGTGCCTCAACGGTTTCAACATCTGTCCCTTGTCCATTTTCTGATCTGGTAACTTGTTCAGGTGCTGGAATTTCTTCTAAGAATGTCAACAAGGAAGCCTTACCATCAGCAGATGACAGTACCTGCGATACCATATAATCGTAAAAATCCGGCTTAAAGCGTTCTGAAAGCATCAACTTAGCCAAGGTAGACTGATTAATCTCTTCACCAAAACCCCTTGCTCTAGCAACTGCATGACGCAACACCATAGTGTTCAGAAAACGTTTTATCTGTCGCGGATTTCCTTTTGTGCCTTCGGCCAAGATGGGACCAATCTGGTTTGATAAGAGACGAATTCCATTTAATGCTTCTCTTCTATTAGGATCTACCGCCTGCACATCCTCTTGGGTTAAATCGCTTTTAATCCAGGGTTTCTTCAATGCTTCAAAACCTTTGCCTAGCAAAATTCTAAAGCCAGCATGATCTTCGCCTACTAAAGCCTGGACCATGAGAAGTAAGACATAAATCCGTGTCTCTTCCACGCCCAATGCAGGAAGTCTGAAGGGAATTTGTATCAGTTTTTCCAAATAATTCCGGGTGTAACTTGTAGGCCCTGAAGAGCGGGGAAGATCCGGGAAATGCCGTCCAACGGAGTATTCGATCATTGCCTCATCAGCACCAATAACAAAAGCTGTTCCTGGCACAAAAAGGAATAGGCGTATAGCTTCCAAGGTGCTTATTGCTGTTTCAGGTAAACAACGATCAAGATCATCAATAAGCACAACAAGCTGCTTTATTTTAGCCTCTTCTAAAAGCTCCTGAAATTCCTCACGAATGAGATGAATCTGCTCTGGAACTTGTGTCTTTTCAGCTTCTTTCAGGAATCCCGGTGCCTTATCCATAATCTGTTGAACTTGCTCAGGTGTAAGATTATCAAGATCCATTTTGCTTTTCTGAGCATATTGGAAAAACCATTGAGCTAGTATGTCTGGCGAAGGGATTCCTGTAGACATGGTAAAAATAAGTCCGGGTGCATATTTCAATCCTGACTTTGCCAGTTTTAGCCAATTTACCCTCTTTATTAGGCCTTCAGCCTTTTCTCTGGCTTTGCTAGAAAATGTCTTAGTTCTCTTAAGTTCTTCAATAATTGATTCTATTAATACGGTTTTGGCATCATCGAAACCTTGAAACGTCCAGCCGTTAAACCATAGACAAGCTACTGTATCATCTTGAGCAAGTCCTGCCTGAATCATTTTTAGTACGCTTGACTTTCCAGCACCCCAACTACCATGAACCCCAAGGGTCATAGGCTTTTGGGGATGGCTTTTTAATAACTCCACAACTGTCTGGGCGATAGGTTGGTAGCAAATTAGGTCTACATCTGTTTCGTGATCAGGTAAAAACATTTATAACCTCACAAAGTCCTTTATCCCCAATATAGTATGTCATACTACATTTCTATAAAATAATCCCTTTGCTTCATAAATTTAGGTAGGCTCCCTTAAAGCTAATTTTAGGGCGTTTTTCTCAATCGCTCAAACCCGCTTGGTGAGAATATGGGCGGTACTGGACTCGAACCAGTGACCCCTACCGTGTGAAGGTAGTGCGCTACCAACTGTGCCAACCGCCCATAAAGACAGCCTGCGTTTGTCGCAACTGTGTGGTTGAAGGACTGATACTGAACCACAAAGCGAGTGCGGGCGCAACTGGTAGGAGATATCCTGAGAGCCCGACCATTGGGTTCAGGGCGGGTTTGGCATATACTGGTATTGGTTTTTGTTATCTATGCGACCCGCACCAACTTAGGGAGACGGCACCATGCCCACCGTGATGGAGACCCCCACCGCTATTGGCGGTACTTCGGTACCGTTTCAGGGAAAATCGAAAGAATTACAGGCCGGCACTGTCGCCAATACCCTATGGGTCACTTTTAAAAACGACGCCACCGCCTTTAACGGGGAAAAACACGCCGTGTTTGAAGGCAAAGGGGCCTTAAACAAAGCCTTCACCCAGCAATTCTTTGAGTTACTCGAGTCGGCAGGCATTCCCACGTGTTGGCTAAGTACCGGAGAGTTGCCCGAAACAGCCGTATACCGAACGCTGCAAATGATCCCCGTGGAAGTGGTGGTGCGCAATGTGGCCCAAGGCAGCTTGTGCAAGCGTTTGGGCTTGGCCGAAAACACCATACTAAAAGCCCCACTGGTTGAATACTTTTTAAAAAGCGACGCCCTCGGCGATCCCGCTATTCCCCCCAGCGCCATTACGGAGCTGGGGTTATTACCCTCTCGCGTGTGTTTAAAGCAACTGGAGTGGATGGCCTTGGCCGTCAACACCATTCTGTCGGCCCGCTTTAAAGCCGCGGGTGTGACGCTGGTGGATTTTAAATTGGAAATGGGTCTGGATAGCGAAGGCACGTTACGCTTGGGGGATGAATTGTCTCCCGATGGGTGCCGCCTACAAGATGCTGCCAGCGGCCAAAGTCTGGATAAGGACGTGTTCCGCAAAGGTACCGGCGATCTCATTGAAACCTATCAAGCCTTGGCAGGTAAATTGGCCAAATCTCCGTGGGATTTGAGCACGCTGCCGATCCAAACGTATACGGGTGTGGTGGTGGTGCAAAGCCGTGCCAACATTCTCAATCCTCAAAGCCGGACGCTGACCCACACCTTGCAACAAACCTTCGTTCCGGCAGCCTCTTCGTTGCTAGAGGGTGGAGCTATCCAGCAGGTGGATTCTCAAAAGCGTTTTCAAGTCAGCATTACAGCCACTCATCACTGGCAAGCGTTAGCGCTGTTTAATCAACTTGCAGACGAGCCTCTCTCCAATCCAGTGATTGAAGACGCGTTTGTTGAGGACATTACCCTTGCAAAGGAGCGAAGCTAATGGCTCGCCTTCGCATCGGTGTGGTGCGCTTTCCGGGCTCCAATTGTGAGCAGGATTGCCTAGAATTTTTTAATGACCCTGAGTGGGCCGATGCTTATGGCGTAAGCGCCGAATATTTGTGGCACCAAAGTGGCACCATTGATGCTGGCATTGACGCCGTCATTTTGCCCGGCGGCTTTAGCTACGGTGATACGCTCCGTTCGGGAGCCTTGGCCAGCTTGTCCCCTATTTTGCGCGCGGTAAAAGAGGTGGCAGCCCAAGGCAAACCCGTATTGGGCATTTGCAACGGCTTCCAGATGCTCACAGAATCGGGCTTGTTGCCGGGGGCCTTACAACTCAATCGTCAAGGCGGGTTTTTGTGTGAGGCGGTAGCGCTCACCCTTGAAAACCGTTCCACCTTCTTTACCCAAGGGTATAGCGCATCCACGGGAACAGAAGAAGCGCCGTTGGTGCTGCCCATTGCCCACGCGGAAGGCAACTACACTGCCGATGAAGCCACTTTAGAAGCCTTGCATGTCAACAACCAAGTGGTGTTTCAATACACCAGTGATATCAATGGATCGGCTGGGAATATTGCAGGCATTTGCAATAAACCTGGCAACGTTCTTGGGCTCATGCCTCATCCCGAAAGAGCACTATACCCCACGGCCACCACCACTGCCGACGGTCGAAAACTCTTTGAATCCCTTCTTCAACATCTTTCCTCACACACGCTAGCCCCTTGTTCATTTTTAAGTAAATAGGCGAATTGCCCCATGACCTCTGCCGTCACCCACTCAGAGCCCATCGTATCGAAGGTCACTCCGGCATTTAATATTTTGTCCTTTTTAAGCGAAAAACGCCACAGCCGCCATCACACGCAAGCTGGTATTCACGCCTTTGTACAAGGTGTGATGGAGGGTAGCGTCACGGATTATCAGGCCAGTGCCTGGTTAATGGCGGTGTGTTGTAATGGACTGAGCTTGGATGAAACGGCATGGCTAACGGAAGCCTATGTGGACTCTGGCGAGCGGCTGGATGTAAGTGCCCTAATGGGCAATGGGCTTGGACCTGTGGTGGATAAACACAGCACCGGCGGCGTGGGTGATAAGACCACTCTCGTCTTGCTTCCGGTGCTAGCCGCTTGTGGAGCGCAGGTGGTTAAGCTTTCTGGTCGGGGGCTTGGCTTTACGGGTGGTACCATTGATAAACTGGAAGCCATTCCCGGCTTTCATACGGCTTTAGACAATGCCGCGCTCATTTCTCAAACGGCCCAGTTGGGGCTGGCCCTGTCATCCCAAACCCCCAACCTAGCTCCGGCCGATGGTACGTTGTATGCCCTACGTGATGTGACTTCCACCGTGGATAGTATTCCTCTCATTGCCGCTTCGGTGGTCTCCAAAAAAATTGCCAGCGGCGCCCCCACCATCGTGCTGGATATTAAAGTGGGCCTAGGGGCTTTTATGAAAACCTTGGAGGAGGCTCGCCAACTGGCGGAGTGGTGCCGTGCGGTAGGTCAACGGTTGGGGCGCTCCATTGCCACCGTTATTTCCAGCATGGAAGAGCCGCTGGGCTATGCCATTGGCCACACCTTGGAAGTGATGGAAACCATCGACACCCTAAAAGGTCAGGGGCCTAAAGACTTGGTGGCGTTAACGGTAGAGCTAGGTGCCGTTACCCTCTTCAGTGCCGGTGTAGAAACCTCACTGGATGCTGCCAAAGCGCGTATTCAAGCCGTGTTAAATAATGGTGACGCCTACGCGTTGTTTGAACGTTGGGTGTCGGCCCAAGGCGGTGATGTGGAGGCCATTCGCAACACGAACCAATTGCCCCAAGCCAAAAACCAACTGCCACTGCTAGCAGCGACTAGCGGTACCATTGCTGGCGTGGATGCGTTACTGGTTGCCCAAGCCGCCAAAATGTTGGGAGCTGGACGCACTAAAAAAGAGGACGTGTTGGATTTGAGCGTGGGTGTTATCGTTCATAAAAAAGTGGGCGAATGTATTACTGCAGGAGAGCCTTGGGCCACCCTGTACGCCAACACCCAAGGTGTGGAAGAGGCCCAGCAGCTGTTGAGTCAAGCGTTGTCCATCTCTGTGGGAGAGGTAACGTTACCGTCCTTGATTTTAGAAACATGCCTGCCTGACAGCATTACGCCAAACATGATATTTAAGGCTCTAGACGAGAGCCATTAAAAAAACTAATAGGCTCCGCCCCATTGCTGTAAGGTGCTTAATAATGAGGTAAAGCTTGACCACAAGGTGGGGAGCAAGTTTTGTGGGTTTGCCGCCGCCTGTGGATCGCTATAGGGCAACTGAACCCCGCCATTACCGTAACTTGTATTGACTTGAGGGATAGGAGGCTCGGCGCCTTCTGTCCACGAACGTAGAGCACCCAGTTGCGTTGTGGGGGGGACATACTGGTAGGTTTGGTAACGCTTTCCTGTATCGTGACCACACGGGCAGACCACAACGTGATTTGTCACAATCACTTTATCGTTGTAATACACGTCTTGTTCATAATGCCGGTTGACCTCGGTGGTGCCACCTTGGCGAATTACGTCGGGCAGTTGGTAGTAATTATTGTCATTGGGTAGGGGGGGCACTACCACCGAGGTGGGTGCGCTGTTGTAGCCGTAGCCCGACGGGGCTGGGAACGAACCATACACAGACATTGTGTTTCTCTTTCCTCTCATTTCATGCGGTCTTTACCGTTAATTAATCGGCTAGCAAGGGGGCTACACTCACCCAAAACTAAACCAGACGCATGAACTCACTCTTATAATAATAAAAACAAGATTAAGGAGAAAATTGCCTTCTGTAGGGTTTTTAAGCCATTTTTTAACACAATTGTAACATTTGCCGGTTAGCCTTGTTGCCATAAAACAAACCGCCCCAAAGAAGCTCTCTGAGACGGTTTGAATTATTGATGGGTTCGTGAGGTTTAGCCCCACATTTGGTTGGTCATGCTGGCACCACCGGGCGCGTACATGCTGTTTTGCATGTAGCCACCGCCACCGTAATTGTTTTGGTAGTTATTTTGTTGCTGGTAGCCGCCATAGCCACCGTAGCTAAAGGTGGTTTGCCCAGGGGGGCAGAAGGGGGCCACATAGCCAGAGGTGTACGATTGTAAGGGGTTGGTGGTCACGTGGGTGCCGCCATCAATAATCTGGCGATTATGAATGGGGTTGATTTCCACGTAGTTGGTGTACTTGACGCTGTCATTAAAGTAGTCATTTCGGCTGTAGTAGTTATTCACATACCCTTGGCCACCTTGTTGATAAGTATCTTCCAGTTTGTAGTAGTTGTTTTCATACGGTAGGGGTGGGATGGTTACATTTTGACTGGGCTTTTTGTAGCCGTGCCCACTACTGTAGTTATTGTTGTAGTTGCTTTGTTGATAGCCACTGCTGTAAGAATTGCTAGCTGCATTGCCGGTATAGTAACTCATGTTCACTCTCCTCTGTAGGCATACCAACGGTACGCTGCGTAACGAAACAAATGTTTGAACTCACTCACACTCTGGGGTGACAGCCGAGAAGCAATCGACCCTCAAATCCTCTTGTAATAATAAAAACATTATTAAGGCGTCAATTGCGCTTATTGGGCTTGGTTTTCACCACTTGTTACAAAGGATATCTTAAAGAAATACCGTCTAACAGGGGGTTTTGCCTAAACGCCGCTCGTGCTCAGCATGGGGGATGTCTCGGGGATATAGAGATCTTGGGGTAGTTGTTTACCTGCGTCACACCCGTAGTCTTTTAGTTTGCCAATTTGTCGTACCAGCCCTTGTTGCCCGTCCCATGCCGTGGCGGTTTGGTTGTACGCTTTGGTTAAGGTTTCAATAGCGCTGCCTACTTTGCCCAAGCGCTCGGCTACGGTGCACGCTTGGCTGTACAGCTTGGTTCCCATGGTCAAAATTTGCTGCGCATCCTTGGACAGAGCTTCCATGCGCATGCTGTGATGCACCAAGCGCAGCATGGCCATCAGGTTCAAAGGCCCTGCTAGCATCACGCCTCGCTTCCAAGCATCCTGCATTAGTTCCGGGTCTTCTAACAAGGCCAACGAGAGCATACTCTCTTGGGGCACGTATAACACCACAAAATCGGCACTGCTTTCCAGGGTTTGTTGATACTCTTTGCTGCTCAATAGTTTTGTCGCTTCTTTTAAGCTTTGAGCATAGCGCTGCTGGCGAGCTTTCCGCTGTTCTAGTGTCAGGCTATCTTCGGGTTCGGCCATCACATCCACCTGCAAGGCCTTGGCATCAATAAACACGTTGCGCCCGCCGGGCAATAAAATCCGAACATCGGGGCGCTTTTTGCCCCCTTCAAAGGCTTGCTGGGTCACAAAGCCCTCACCTTCAATGAGTCCTGAAGACTCTAACAGCCGAACCAGCTGCAGTTCGCCCCAATCGCCGCGGCCTTTATTACTGCTCAGGGCTCCTGCTACGCGTTTTAGTTCTTGGCGCACATCCCCAATCAGTGCCGTTTGGCTATTGTGGGTTTTATCCAGCTCCAACACGTTTTTTTGGTACTGGTGCAAGGTTTCTGCCAAGGGCTGAACCAGTTGCCCCATATGGGTTGTAATTTGCAAGGTCACTTGCTCTTTAAACTGAGCTTGTTGTTCTTTAAACTCCCGGTCTGCCTTGGTTTCCAACGATTGCTTGAGGAGTTCCCCTTGCTGCAGCACAAAGGCCTCCACTTGGGTTTGCCATTGGATCATGGCTGCTTGCTGTTGCTCTCGTACCAAGGCCAATTCGGTATCCAACGAGGCCTTTTCACTAAGAATGCTTTGATGCGTCTGTTGTAAGGTCTCTAGCCGATGTGAAAAATCATTCGCCTGACGTTGGGCTTCTTCCAGGCGAGATTCGGCAATGGCTTGAGCCGATTGCGCAGAATTAACCGCTTGCTGAAACGCTTGTTTCTCTTGTTGCCACTGGGTTTTTTCAGCATCATGGGTCTTAGCTTTGGGAGAAACAACCCCTTGCCACAGGGCAATGGCCATCAGAGTTGCCGAGGCAATGGCTGCTAACAAGGCTGTCATCCATAGTTCTGTCATAAAAATCTTCCCCCAAAGCGGTGCATTCACCGCATGTTGCTAAAAATATTCCCCCAGCATACAGCGAGAAGAAGGCATTCGCCACGGGGCACCTACCCTTGAGCGCCCATTGAACCAGGGCCCCGATGCACCTAAACTAAAGGGGATTTGGTAGGGACTGTTCGGCTTATGATTCGTTTTCTCAACGTCACCCAAAAATACGGCAACGTTACCGCCCTGCGCGATGTGAGCTTTGACATTGACGTGGGCGAGTTTGTGTTCTTCGTGGGCCCCTCCGGTGCCGGAAAATCCACCCTCCTCAAGCTTATTTACCGTGAAGAAATCGTCACCAGCGGCATGGTGCTGGTGGGCCGTGTGGATGCCTCTCAACTCAAAGCCAGCCAAGTGCCCCGTTTACGCCGCCGCATGGGCATTGTTTTCCAAGATTTTAAACTACTGCCCGGCCAAACCGCCTACGACAACGTGGCCTACGTGCTGCGAGCCTTGGGCGTGGCTCCATCAGAAATCCGTAAACGGGTACTGGGCGCCCTCAAAGTAGTAGGCCTCATCGATAAAGTCGACGCCACTCCCGAAGAACTGTCGGGCGGAGAACAACAACGGGTGGGTATTGCCCGTGCCATCGTCAATGGTCCTTCTCTGGTGGTGGCCGATGAGCCGACAGGCAACTTGGATCCCGAAACGTCACTGGAAATTATGTACCTGCTGGAACAAATTAACCAACGGGGTACCACCATTTTGGTGTGCACCCACAACCAAGCCATTGTGGATCACATGCGCAAGCGCGTGATTCGGTTGCAAAACGGCGAGCTGGTGCGAGATATCGCCAGCGGCGTGTACCATTAGCCAGCGATAGAAGACAAGCCTCATGACATCTCCTCAACATCCTTACTCTCAACAGCAAACCAGCGGTGTCTACCGAGAATCTTCCCCCCTAATGGACACGGTGGCCACCGAACTGCGCATTACCGCCCGTATCTTTCATGAAACCTGGGGTGGCATTGCCCGCAGCGGCTGGATGAACCTAATTATTGTGGTGACCATGGCCGCCATTCTCAGCATTTTTGGGGTGCTGACCGCCTTTGTGGTGGAAACCCAACTGCTGTTTGATCATATTGGCACCGGCTTTGAAATTTCTGCCTACCTCAAGCCCGGCACCGACCCGGTGGCCGCCCAGGCCACCATCATGCGCATGCCCCATGTGGAAAAATCGCAACTCATTCCCAAAGAGAAGGCGTGGGAAGAGATGCGCACCTCGCTGGATATTCGCGGCATGGACAACCCACTCCCCGACGCCATTCACGTGCAGGCTGATGATCCCGTGAGTATTTCGGCCCTCTCTGCCGAGCTGCAACGCCTAAACGGTGTGGATGAAGTGTATGTGGCCAAGGATTTGTTGAGTAAGGTGCGCGACACCTCGCGTCTCGTCTCTTTTATTGGCATTATTGTGGCCCTGTTTATGGGCGCTATGACCCTCTTTGTCATTAGCAACACCATTCATTTGCTGATTGAAGGCCGCAGCCGCGAGATAGAAATTTTACGCATGATGGGCGTGGGCAACTGGTTTATTCGCCTGCCGCTGTTGTTGCAAGGCGGCTTGTACGGGCTAGCGGGGGCCGTCATTGCCTACATCCCCCTTAATGTGGCTGTGTTTTACCTGCAAGAGTTGTTTGCCCGCATGCAGTTTTCCACCAGTGGGTACAGCGTCAAGGTGGTGTTTATCGTTTTGCTGCTCATGGGCGTCCTCGTCGGTGCCGGTGGTGCGCTGGTGTCTATTCGTAAATATTTACGGGTATAGGTACTCGTCAAGGCTCCGTGTATTTTTTAAGGTAATCAGGGCTATTTGGTATTGTTTTAGCTTCTTCTGTTGTAACAGGAGAAGCAAGAAAGCGAGGGCTAGTGGGCTCAGTCGCTGCTTTCGCTTTTTCTAACAAGGCTACATATTCCCAATACGGCTTAAAGTCCCTAACAATCGATTTTTTAATCGATTCTGACACCGTGATGCGAAGAGATTTTTCATCCCCCTCAGTTCCAATAACTAACTCCAAGGGTAGAGCTGTCTCAAAGCACTTTGAATCAAATTCATAAACTCCAATATAAGATTTGTCAATTAATTCTTCATAGTAATAATTTGTAAAATTAGCATACACAGGGTTATAGATAGCCTTTCCTGTAGAGAAAGGTTCGCAGATAGAGACATTGTCTTTAGAGTGAAGCGTCATTTGTAGAAAATCTTTTTTTACTTCATGCTTCCCCATCAAAAAAGGAACAGCCATTAGGGGAGCTCCTGCACCCATTGAAGCTGCTGTTAGCCCCGCAGCACCTATAAATGAAATCGTATTAAAGATCATGCTTCCTGTTGTAAGTTTGGGATTAGGGATAGCAGATATTAGCACCACTGGCTTTGTATACTGATAAAATTTAATGACATTTTTAGAAGCAAGCTCATCATCAGAAAGAGAAAACCCTTTCTTTTCGGCGCGTTTTTTACGATTCTTTAATAATCGCTCCTCTGAAATTAACAGTTGTTTATAACCTAACGGCGGGGTTTTAATATCAATCGAGAAATAGGATGAATCGATGTGGTAAGGCAAAATACTTTTGGGAAGAGAAGCGCCTCCTTCTTGTAGGAACTTGTTAATAGGAAATGATATTCTGGAAATGTCTGGTAGTAATTCCGAGGAAGGTTTTTTCATCAGGGGTAAAGCCAACTGAGCTTCTTGTATTAATGGTACGGCCTTGCCTATAGATACAGCACTGGGTACACCAGAGCCTGTATTATCTACAGGTGTAAATGTATTTATCCCAATAACCTGGCCATCATAATTAAGAAGGGGGCCTCCAGAATTTCCCGGATTAATTCGAGCATCATGTCGGATAATATTATTTTCATATTTGCCAGCCACCCCTTCAGTTAAGGTTTTTTCAAGGGTTTCCCATTCCAAAGGACTGCCTATAGCAATTATCTTTTCTCCAACAACAACTAATTCATCCCCAGCGGAAGGTGTAAACAAGGGTAAAACAGGCTTGCTCTTAACATTATCAAGATTGACGTAAATAATTGCTACATCTGCATCACGATCATTTTTAACAACAACCCCTTTAACAATCTGATCTTGACCAAAACGGACTCGAATATCCCCTGAAATTTCGTTCACCACATGGCTATTGGTAACAATCAACCCTTTTTCATCCACTAAAAAGCCACTGCCATGCCCTACAGAGCTTACAATGGTCACAACACCTTCTTTTACCGTTTGGTAAACTTCACCACTTTTGGAAATCTCTCGGCTTTGCGCCGGAAGCGAGGTAAAAACTAGCAAACCGATTAAACTAAGTGCCACCACCTTAAAGTGTATTTTTTTCATATCCCTGCCTTTACGTAGAAACCCTTATCGAGACAGCGATTTCAACACAGAGAGACTATTAAAACAATAGTCTTGTTGAATTACCTGCGGCGGTTTCCGCCTTCCAAGAATGGCTTTTATAATTCAATCTGGCGTAACCCCCCAGCTTGCTAGGTCGTAAAAGTTATTCGCTGTTCAACGGTCGCTTCAACTGGTAAGGTGTTATTATCCTGGCCGACTCAGGGGGTAGCACTGCAGGCACCCTGAACCATCGGTTTCAGTAGAAGCGTTGTCTGGTGCCCCACATAACTGGGTCATCCGCCAGATTCACTCACATGTTTTGTGGCAAGGTCAGCGCTTAGGTTCATTTTTTGGCCCATCTTTTTTCCCCCACAATCAACAACTCCCTCATGCTACGCCCAGTTGAATGACTCAACACGACTGATATTCCCAAAAGGAGAGACGATTACGCAAAAATTTAGTATGAAAACCCAGCTTGCTGGGGCTAAGCGGGTTCTACCGCCAGCCCCATGGATTTAAGAAACTCAGCATCGCGGCGCCAGTTGGCTTTCACGGCCACGTTTAGGTCCAAGTGGGCGCGGTGGCCCAACAAGGTTTCAATGTCTTTGCGGGCTTCCGTGCCAATTTGCTTAATCAACGTTGCCCCTTTGCCAATAATCATGCCTTTTTGCGACGCCTGATTGACGTAGAGTGTGGCGGTAATACGCGTCATGGCGGGGTCGGCCTCGTTGTAATCATCAATCACAATGGCCACACTGTGGGGCAGCTCTTCTTGGGTTAAGCGCATCACCTTTTCGCGAATAATCTCAGCACTCATTTCTCGCAGGCGTTGGTCCGTCAGGGCGTCTTCATCGTAATACGCAGGCCCCACGGGCAAATGCTTTAGCAGCAACGGCACAATCTCGTGGCATTCCTTCCCGGTGCGGGCAGAAATCAACAGCGTCTTGGATTTTTTGTAACCTTTCAGCAGGGCTTCATACGCTAGGCAGCGGGTGCCAAGCAATCCGGGGTGTTGCTTGAGCTGATCCGCCTTGTTAATGGCCAGCAAAATAAAAGCGTCTTTGTGGGCGGCTTTTTCCAGCACTTGGGTCACCACATACGCGTCGCCTTTGCCCGGAAGCTCGTTGCCGTTTACCACAATCACGTAGGCGTCGGCATCGGCAATGGCGGCTTGGCTTTCGTCTACCAGCAATTCGCCCAAGCTATCCAAGGGTTTAGAAAACCCCGGTGTGTCCATGAGTACCAATTGGCCTTCGTTGGGCAGGGTGATTACCCCCCGAATGCGGTGGCGGGTGGTTTGGGCCACTTGGCTGGTAATGGCAATTTTTTGCCCCACCAGGCGATTGAGCAAGGTGCTTTTGCCCACATTGGGGCGGCCCACCACACTGACAAAACCGGAACGAAACGCCATCATAAAACCTGCTTCTAATTAAGGAAAATCATCTTGCCCCTTAGGGTCACGGCCCTATGGTACCCTAAGGGGCGTTGTTTCCGTAGAGACTCCCCCCACCCATGATCCATTCCGATTTTTCTCGTCGCTTAGCATCCTTACCCTTATGGCAAGTTGGGCTAGCACTATTGCTGGTGTGCGTGGTTACCATGGAATGGTTTTACGCGCCGGGGGGGCATTTTCACAACCGCTTGCAGCGCGAACTGTTTGTGTGGCCTTTGGCACTGCTGTTGATGGCTGGCTATGTGTTACTACTCAACTATTTCCCAACGGATCGCCCCCTGACTCCTATCGAAAAAGCCGTGGTCGTGGTGGGCGGCATTCTTATCACAACCATTGCGGCTGTTACCGTGCCTTTTCATTCCACCGATGTGTACGGCTACATCAATCGAGGCTGGCAGCAAGTGGCTTACGGCACCAACCCCTATGTGACGGTGATTAAAGCCTTGCCCGGGTGGAAGCAAGACGCCATGTTGACCAACCACTGGATTAGCAACCCGTGCCCCTATGGGTTTGCCTTTGCCTTGGCCGCCAAGCAACTGGTGGCGTGGGGTGGGGGAGTGCTTAGTGACACATTGGCGCTGTTTAAACTCACCAATGCCCTCGTTCACATAGGTTTGGGGCTGCTGTTGGCGTGGGTGGCTTCTAAAACTCAGGTAAACAATCCCACAGCCCCGTGGAAAGCCTTTGCCGAATGGACCTTTCACCCGTTGTTGCTGGTTCATCACTTGGCCAATGGCCACAACGATGTGTGGATGGGGGCCTTGTTGGCAGGGGCTGTAGCGTTAAGCTTAAGTGTGCAGAAGCGCGATGTGTGGGCGCTTTTTGCCATTACCTTAAGCGCACTAATGAAATACGCTACTGTATTGGTATGGCCGTTGTGGGCGGTGTGGCTGGTGGCGCAGCGTCGGTGGATGACGCTGCTGTTTGGGGTGTTGGGATCGGCAGCGACGGTGTGGTTGTTGGGGCTGCCCTATTGGCACGGAATGTTGACTCAAGCGCCTCTGAACCAAATTGTGGACAATGCCACCCTCACCCATAGCTCGGTGCATAGCTTGGTGTATTACGCCTTTCGTACCGTTGCCAAGCTTATGGGCCACGAGTGGATTACGCTAGCGCCCTTGGTCTTTAGTTTGGTTAAGGTGGGGTTGATGGCATTGTTGGGCATGACTGTCCTATGGTCTGCCCAACGTGTGTGGAAACATTACCGCATTACTCAAGAATCCCATCAAGAACCACTCTCACCCACGGCATTACTCACCACTGTGTGGGAGCCTATGTTAACGGTGCTGTGTGTGGGGGTAGGAATCGTTAGCTTAAAGTTTTACCCGTGGTATGTGGGCATGGTGTTGCCATCGGTGCTCATGTTGGCCCAGCAATCGTTGCTACGGCGGGCGGTAATGGCGGTGGCGGTGGTACAAGTACTGAGCATTACCATTTTAGGCCAAGCTCGCATGGCCGATTGTATCGTGCTACTCCTGCTACCACTGCTGTGGGTCCTCTGGAGTCATCGCTGCGCTCAGAATCAAACGGCGACTTCTTAAACATAACGTTTTGTTACAAAAACAAGCGTTTGGGCAATTCGCCATTAACCTATCTCTCGGGCCCTCCGATACCTTAACGGTGTGCGCCATCCATGAATTGATCGGCTTCATTTATTCAGAGAGACGTGATTTATGAGTCAAAAAGCCAATACTTCCCTTGCTAGCAACCCAAAACACAGGGCACTGTGGGCCATTGTATTAACAGCCCTGGTTGGCTTATTGCCTTTTGCGGCGGTAGCGGCCCCCAATTTAGCTAATCCTATGCAGGGCAGTACCTTTAGCGGTAAAAAATTACCGTCTCCAGCAGTACTCTCCAATGGCACGCTTAAAGTTCGTTTGCAAAACGATCGTTGGTTTTTAGAAGGACGCTTAACAGGCAACTCATGGTATCCAAGTAATCCGCGTATTCGTCAAGCCGATGCCTTGACCCAGCAAATGAAACTAGGCGTCGCCGAACAACAGTATCAGACCGCCCTAAAAGCCAATCCAAACGACGCTGGAGCCCACCATGGGTTAGGCCAAACCACGTTTTTGCGAACCACTAGCTCCAATGGGGCCATTCGCCAAGCGGTAGATAACTACCATGAAGAGGCGGTGCAACACCTGCTGACGGCCTTGCGCTTACAGCCCAACTATGTGGATGCCAACGTGACGCTGGCCAAGGTATACCTAGATGAACTAAATCGCAAAGAAGATGCTCGCGAATACGCCGCCAATGCCTATCAATTGGCCCCTAACCGTAGTGATGTGCTGACGCTGGTGGGACGCATGCTATTGGAAGACGGTCAGGCCGAAGAAGCCTTGCCTCTATTAAGCAAAGCCACACGCGTGGATGCTCGTAATGCCAGTGCGCATACCTATTTGGGTAAAGCCCATCATGCCTTGGGCAACACCCAAAAAGCTTTAGACGCTTTAAACACGGCCCTGTGGCTTCAGCCACATCAAGCCCCTGTTCATGACGTTTTAGCCAACATTTACAAACAGCAAGGTAATCAAGCCGCCGCCGTCAGCCATTGGCAACAGGCTTTGGAAATTAAACCAGAGTATACAGAAGCCAGCGTAGGCTTGGCTGAATTGTATGCCCAGCGCCAAGATTGGCCCTTAGCCTTGGGCGTTCTCAAAAACGGCTACCACAGCGTGCTGCCCAGTTGGTATACCCAAAAAACAGACATGGCCATGACTATTGGCCGTATGGCTTTAGAAAACCGCCAACCCCAGGTGGCCCAAACCTATTTTCAAGAGGTATTGAACAGCAACCCCAACCATTGGGAGGCTCGCCAGGGCTTATCTCAAGCCCAGTTACAGCAAGCCCAATTGGCCTTGGTGGATGCCCAAGCCTATGGCGGCGATATTCTCACCCGTGAACAAAGCCTGGCCACCTTGCAACAGGCACTCAAAACCGATCGTACCAATGTGCAAGCCAAACTGGTGCAAACCAAAGTGCGTGGATCGGCGCGTCACTTGGATGACATTTCTGCCGAAGAAAGCCAGCTGGTGATGGATGATTTGTCCTACAGCGTGACGGACAGCCTCGCCCAAGGAGAGTTATGGACGGCTCGTTTTGACCCCATGCGTGCTGAGCGGTCCTTTGCTGCGGCTGTGCAAAGCCCTATCAAGCCCGAGGACCAAATTAAAGTAGGCGATATGTTGTTGACTCTGGGTCAACCGGAGTTTGCCAAACAAGCCTTTCAGCGGGCGGCCAAAAGCCCTGATCCAATGATTCAGAGTGGCGCCAAACAAGGATTAAAATTGGCCGCACAACAAGAACAACGGGCATTGCAAGCGTTACGCTATGCGCAGCAAGACCAATCCAACGATGTAAAACCGCCAGAACAATGGTTGGAAGAAGCCCTGCAAGCCAACCAACGCTTGCCTGAGGCCCATTATTTATTGGCCCAGTTGTGCGAACACCAACAAGAAGCAGCTCCCGAAAAAGTGTCGAAGGCGATTCGTCATTACCATGCCTTTATGGCCTTAGCGCCCACCAGCCCTCAGGCGTCTCAGGCCGAGCAGCGCATTGCTCGCTTGGTGTCCCAGGTACTCAAAGCCGAAGCCAAGGTGTCGACGAATCAGTCGCGTAGTTAATTTATTTAAATCCGTTACAAATAGCTGATAAATAGCAATTAATACAACTCTATTGTTTTTATTTATTATAGATATTTATTTTGAGAGAGGTTGCGTTTCATGGGTTCTATACCATATTCTAACAATATTTATTACCAGGTGCCAAAACCCAAACAACCGTATTCATATTCTCCACAGGCCATTATTAAAAGCGTGGATAAAAATAAAGATGGCGTGATGACTCAACAAGAAACCTGGGCTTATTTACGAGCGGTGTATGCAAAAAATAATATCAAGAATATCAACGACCCTGCCAATAATATCAGCCCCAAGATTAGGAATGTTATTGATTTTTTACAGACGCTCATGTCCGATGTATTTGGTGGTGCTGTCTCTAAACTGAACAAAAATGATTCACCTGAAGGTGTATCTTTGGACGATCTATCGGCTTTAGCCTTGCGTTCGGGTAACGCCAATAAAATTGAATACGGCGATCTTAACTCAATAAAAGTAAAGCAGCCGCCTATCCCTGATATGCG
This sequence comes from Vampirovibrionales bacterium, assembly GCA_029866025.1. GTDB lineage: Bacteria > Cyanobacteriota > Vampirovibrionia > Vampirovibrionales > Vampirovibrionaceae > JARXAD01. The sequence continues at coordinate 148,371 of JARXAD010000001.1, forward strand.
TGACATCCCTTACCCATAAGGGAATCAAGTCCACATGAAGTCTACTACACTACCGATAACCGATTGCGCCCATCTTCTTTAGAGGCATACAACGCTTTGTCAGCGGCTTCAACCCATTGAGTAGGCTGTGTGTAAGGGACAGGCTCGCCCTCACCCAAATTAAACCAAGCCAAGCCTTGGCTAATGGTAACGCTTAAATCAGGATGCCCTTCAAAATTTTTTGCCGCAATGGCTTCTCGTATGGCAGTGGCTGTTTCAATGGCTTTGTTTTTGGCAATGGCAGGAAAAATAATACCAAACTCTTCCCCCCCATAACGGCAGGCAAAGCACCCGCGGGGCACTTCTTGCTGAATAATTTTGGCCACGGCTTTGAGTACGTCATCACCGGTTTGGTGTCCGTAGGTATCGTTCAGTTTTTTAAAATGATCAATATCCAGCATCATCAGGCCCAAAGGGCGCTGATACGTAAGGGCATCGGTAAACAATTCCGTGGTTTTTTGTTGAAAAAAGCGTTTGTTGTACAAACCCGTCATGGCATCGGTAACGGTTTGAGCCCGCAATAAGGTTGCAGTTTGCGATAAGGTGGCGACGTCTTGGCTGAGTGTCAATTTATCTTTGGTTTGCTCCGCTAAAGTGGTTTGTAAAATCTCTGCCTGCTGAGAGGCATAGGTTTTTTCTGTGAGCCACACCCAGCCCCATTGAACAAAGGTTGTTTTAACCAATTGGGTAAGCCAAAACAGCCCGTGCAAAAAGGCTTGCCAGCCCACGAGGCTTAAAGGCGCTGCCCAGTCCATTACCCCCGGTAAAACGGTTGCCGGTTGCACATTGGGGAAAATTTTACCCAAGGCTAGGATATGGAGGAGTTGTGGCCCTGGAAGGGCAGGAAACCAGGCGGTTTCATACGCGGGGTTTAGCAAAAACAGCTGATTGAGCAAGGCGTTGATGGGCCATACCAAGGGGTTGGTGAGACCATAAAATCCATCGGCAACATTGCCCCCTACCCCTAAAAACCAGCCGGCTGTCCAGGCCTGAGTTGTTTCAAGCACACTCTCTGCATAGATGCGAGAATCGAGCATGAGCAGTACAAAACGAGCCCATAATAGGGTTGAAAGAACCGACAGTATTAGGTCGATCCAAACAGCATGGTCACGTTGTTTGCCATCCATGGGGTGCACTGCCTTACTGACGGTTTAACCAGCGGGCTGCCTCTTTGGCGGCGTAAGTAATAATGGCATCGGCTCCGGCACGGCGCAAACTAAACAGGTATTCCATCAATACGGCTTCTTCATCCAGCCAGCCTTTTTCGGCAGCAGCTTTTAGCATGCTGTATTCGCCCGACACACTGTAAGCCACTAGTGGTAAGTCTGTTAAATTTCGCGCTTCTCGCAGGACATCCATGTAAAACAAGGCGGGTTTTACCATGACCATGTCAGCACACTCGCCCACATCTAAAACAAGTTCTCGTAAGGCTTCGCGGCGATTGCGGTAATCCATTTGATAGCTGCTTCGGTTGCCATGCGACGGTGCCGATTCTGCTGCATCTCGAAAGGGAGCATACAGACTGCTAGCATACTTGGCAGAATACGCCATGATGGGCACATGATCATACCCGCCTTCGTCCAGTACTTCGCGAATGTAGGCCACTTGCCCATCCATCATGGCGGAAGGGGCTACCATATCAGCCCCTGCAGCCGCTTGGCTTAAAGCCACACGTCCTAATAATTCTACGGAAGGGTCATTAAGAACAGACCCCCCAATAGCAATGCCGCAATGGCCGTGGGTCATGTACTCGCACAGGCAGGTATCGGTAATAACCGTCACCTCATCCCCAAAGCGGTCCTTCAGGCGTTTGGTGGCTTGTTGAATCACGCCACTTTCATCCCAGGCGCTGCTGGCTTCCGTGTCTTTTTCATCGGGTACGCCAAACAAGAGCACGGTGGCAATGCCTAAGGCCAAGGCGTCTTCTACGTCCGATTCAATGGTTTCTAAGGGTTGCTGAAACACCCCTGGCATGGAGGCCACGGGGGATGGTTGTGGGCTGCCATTACTGACAAAAATAGGATGAATGAGCTGGGAAGGCCGTAACATGGTTTCGGCCACCAGTTCGCGTAATGCAGGGGTACGGCGCAACCGGCGCATGCGGGTAAAAGGAAAGGTCATCACCACTCATCCGTTAGACAATGCGTTCTATCGTATCACGCTGTTCTGGCAAGGGGGCGTTACCCCACCCCTTCCGTCGAGTGAGGGGATTCTTGGGCAGGCCCTTGGTTTAGCTGGCGATTTAACCAATAGCTTACTTTTTCTTGCAAAATAACCAGTTGAACAGGCTTGGTAATCACGTCATTCATGCCCGATTCGAGGCACTGAGTCATCTCTTCGGGAATAACATTGCCGGTGAGGGCAATAATGGGGGTGTTGGGCAGGGTTTCGGTTTCTCCCACGGTTAGTGCGCGTATTTTTTGGGTGGTTTCGTAGCCGTCCATCACGGGCATTTGGCAATCCATTAAAATTAAATCCATTCGTTCTTGCGATAACAGCATGAGGGCCTCAGAGCCATCGGAAGCAACGGTTATACGCGCCCCCAGTTTTTCTAAAAGCCGAGAAGCCACACGCTGATTGACGATATTGTCTTCTACCACCAAAATATGGGGAAAATTGCTTAGCTGAGAGGCAAAAGCGGAAGCAGCCTTTGTTGCTCCCAAGGGTTCTGTAGGGGAAACAAAGGAAGACTTGGGGACGTAAGATGTTGGCCCCCCTTCGGGTGCCAGTAAATTTGGGGTAAGAGAAACAAACGCATAGGGATCTTTAGAGGGATCCAGCGGTAGCGGTACCATCAACCAAAATTTTGAGCCTTGGCCGGGTTCACTGAGAACGCCTAAATCGCCTCCCATCAAGACGGCTAAGGATTTGGAAATAGAAAGCCCTAAGCCTGAGCCGCCGTATTTGCGAGTGGTAGAGGTATCTGCCTGTTCAAATTGCTGAAAAATTTTATCTTGTTGTTTAAACGTGAGTCCAATACCGGTGTCTTCCACCACAAAAGAAAACACGCCTTCACCGTCCGAGGTCCCTACGTCAAAGGTGGGTATGTAATCTACATGCAGTGTAATGCTGCCGTGGGGTGTAAATTTAATGGCATTGGATAGTAAGTTGAGTAACACTTGTTTCAGGCGTAAGGCATCGCCAACACCATAACGGGGCACTTGGGTGTGAATGTTAAAAGAAAAACGCAACCCTTTTTCTCGCAGGCTGGGTGCTATTAACTGTTGCATGGTGGTTAGTAGTAATTGCAAATCCACTGGTGCTTTGTCTAATACCAACTTGCCTTCTTCAATTTTAGAAAAATCAAGAATGTCGTTTACCAGTTCTAATAGAGTGGTAGCCGAAATATGAATGGTACTGACATAATCTTCTTGTTCGGCGTCCAGCTGGGTATCGCATAGCAAGGTGGTCATGCCAATCACGCCGTTTAAGGGCGTGCGCAATTCGTGGCTCATGTTGGCTAAAAATTCTCGCTTAGCTTGGTTGGCTTTTAGGGTGCGTTTTGTTTCTTCTTGTAGTTTTAGGCCCTTGACCCGTAATAAGGTAAAGGTGTTTTTAATGTATTTGGCCAGTAAATCAATTTCATCGGTTTTACCCGTTAGCTCGCCCACAATGGCATCTTCGGGGCGAGGCTTGCCTGCTGCAAACACAACCCCCTGAGACAACACCTTAAGCCGCTTTAACACCAGCTGATTGAGCAAATAATAGTTAAAGCCTACGGTAAAACAAGCCAATAAAGCCATAAGCACCATAAACCAAAGCAGGCTTTGCTTGGCTTGTAAATATACGGTTCGTTCTTGCGCTACTTGAATTGCAAAACGAGGCAGTCCCCAATAATCTCTAATCAGGGTTAGGCCTGCCACATGAGGCACCGCATGGCGCACTGGGTACTGGTATAGCACGGGGTATTCATCGTTATAATTTTCCTGAGCGACATCCAGCGGCTTGGGCTGTTGGTTGTAATGCCGGTGCGCCTGCCAGTAAGTGGCAATGGGCAGTAGCTGCAAATCATTTGGCGTAATAGCGGTGAGTATTCGTAACCGTTCCAGCTCTGGTTTAGACAACACTTTGCCTACCAATAGCAAGCCGGGTTTTTCACCCGTCGCTAGTTTTCCGTTGCTAGGCACGATTCGCTGGGTGGTTAAATTAATCCAAATAGGCGCCGTTGGGGTGGCAATATTAACAAAGCCGGAACGAGCCGATTTTTCTGTCAGCGGGGCTAAAACCGTCCATTTTTTTTTAAAAAATGCCTGTAAATTTTTAGGAAGAGGCTTTGGTTTTTCATATTTTTTGCTGAGAGAATGGTACTGACCATAAATTAACTGCCCATTGGGGCTGTAAAAGGCCATAAAGTTTACTTTGGCATTGGCAAGGGTATCTCCTGCAAAGTTAGACCCTATAAACCGAGGGTTTTTGTTGTGCACAAACACATACGCATCATCCCACTGAGACCAATCTAAAAAGCTGGACTCCAAATCATCCACACTCTGTAAAAAGGCATCCCTAACGCGATGCACGCTGGTGTGGGTAATGTTGGTTTCAATGGCTTTAAATTGGCGCATTAATACCAGCTGGCCCACCCCCCACATAAAGGCAAGCAGCAACAAAACGCTAATAGCTTTTAGCACCAGTACCTTGCGGGCAATGGGCCAATGGCCAAATCGTTTACCAAGCCATGTATTTATAGAAGCCAGCATAAAGTCCTTTAGCTTAGGGCTGCTTTAACGCAAGGAAAGTTGCTTAGTAGTGTAAGGCGTTTCCCACTCCCACAGAGCTTTTTCGCCGTTAATTCCATTAAACAAGGGAGAGGCGTTTTTAAGACAGTAGATGGCTATTCTTTCAATCCGCCCGCCATTAAGCCCGCCACCCAATGACGTTGGCCCACCGCCATGAGCACCAATAACGGGGCCACACTAGTTGTGGCGGCGGCCATTAGTACCGGCCAATCAGTAACGTCTCGGTAGGTGCTTTTTAAGGCGGCAATGCCTACGGGTAAGGTTCGCCACTGCTCGCTTTGGGTCACCATGAGGGGCCACAAAAAGCTATTCCAGCAGCCTACGGCCACAAACAGGCCCAAGGCCAGCACCACGGGTCGAGCTAAAGGAAGGGCAATGTGCCAAAAGGTTTGCCAGCCATTACAACCATCCAACCGCGCCGCTAATTCCAGCTCGGGGGGTATGCTTTCAAACCATTGGCGGAACAAATACACCCCATAACCGCCAAACAACCCAGGCACCACCAAGGCCCACGGGGTATCTACCCAATGGAGTCGGGCCATTATCCAAAACAGGGGCACTACATTGACTGCAGGGGGCACCATCAGCGTCCCCAGCATGAGGGCAAACACCCACGGCTTTAAGTTGAATCCACGATAGGATAAGGGGAAGCGAGATAAGGCGTACCCCCCTAGGGCGCATAAAAACACGTGAATAATCGTTGTAACCACCGCTACCCATACGCTGTTAAACACGTACAAACCAATGGGGGCCTGCTGCCACAAGCGCTCATAGGCAGAGAATACCGGGGTTGCCACCCACAGTAAGCCTAAAGGCGACTGTCCTGCCGCCGTTAAGGTAGGGTCATCTCCCCGTAACGATAATACGGCCATGACCCACAAGGGCAGGCCAAACAGCACCGTCAGTATGGCTGCCAGCAACCAGCGCCGTGTTGTTAGTAACACCAAGGTCCACCATGGTTGAGAGAAGATTAAAGATCGCATGCTTGGTATTATGACAGCCATTGCCCCCTTGTTACCATACTGGCCAGCTCTCCATGCCTGAGTATCGTTACCGCTGTTCCCAAACCAGCTGCCCCAGCAACACTCAAAGCCTTCTCCATACCCACGGCATGGACGAGACCCCTCTGCTCACCTGCCTTGTGTGCGGCCATTGGCTGGTAAAGCAGCCACAGGCAGCCACTTTACTAAAATCCACAGCAACAGATGCAGCTACAAAGTTAGACGAAGCCGCTGCCCCAAAGCCTCCCCACGTGTGTAGCGGTCCTTCCTGCGCCTTTCATCATGTGGATGACTGGTTTGCAACAACGGTTCACCCGACTCAATAGACCTTCTTTGGAGGGGGCAATCGACACTCTTGAGGGGGTTTTAATCCCATACGTTTGCACTAGATTCCCCGTCACGTCCCTAAGCCCCTGTCATTTAGCACTTCTTTCTTACGTTGCCACCTATTTTGGACCGATTACTACCATCTGCTGCCAGCTTTTCATCTCTGGCCTCCTCTTTGTTGGCCGCTAAGCCACCCAATCCGTCACCGCCTAGCCGTGGTGATGTGGCCGCCGCTATCACGTCTAAAAGAGCCACTTTTTCCAGCGCTGCGCCTCTTCAGGCTTCGTGGGTCAATAAAGGAATTTTTAACCACGCCTTTAGCTGGCTAGACAAACAACCCCGCAGCATGGAGCTATTGGTGGAAGACGTGGTGGGCTTTGGCTTGTTACGCTTTGTGTTGGATGGCTTACGCGGCTGGTGGTACGGTACGGGAGAGTTTAACTGGCCTGCCGCCCGAGAACGTGGCCTGCGGGAGGGGCTATCCATTTTAACGGATATTTTTATACCCGGCTGGGCTGGGCTGGGCATTGGGGCGGTGGCTGGCTGGGGAGCAGGCACCTTGGCCGCCCAATCGGCCAAAGCACTGACTAAAAATGTGGTGCCTACCAGTAGTATGCGAGTGTTGCAACACGTTACTCAACACGCCACCAGCCTAGAAGACGCCACTGAGCGCTTTGCCCAAACCCTTAGCGATTACTGGAAACCCCACGCGAGCGCTACAGGTATTACAGCCCATAACGCTACAGGTGCCATTAAAGACGCTTTAATGGCCTTAAATTCTAAGGTATTGCAGGGCTTGCAGGGAAAAGAACGCGACGAGTATTTGGTAGAAATGAGGGCGACTCTGGCGAAAAAACTAGGCCTAACCCAGCTGGATGGCGTGTTAGACCTGCCCCACCTGCGGGAAGAAACACTGCGCCTAACGGCCAGTGGCGAAGAAGGGCTATTAGAACACTTTACAACCTGGACAAAATCTGTTGCGGCCAAAGCAAAAACCGGCCTTTGGAGCCCAGCTTTAAAGGCGGATATCCATGCCGGATTTAAGCAAGGCCTGCGTATTCGGGGTTGGCAAGTGGGTGGCCTTCTGGTGGGGCTCATTTCCACCATGCTGTCTCCGTTGCTCATTAACGCCATTACCCGAAAGCTGGACCATCGCAATGACTACCCTGCCTTGCAAGGCCTTACCCGCCCCCCAGCGTCTGCGGCAAAAAACGACCCACTAACAGGCTTAAAGGGCTGGTTTAATCAACAATTTCCCTATGTTAGTCAGTCGCTGGGCAAGGGTAATCCGCTGCCACTCATTGGGGCCCTTATTCCTATGGTGGTGGCCCTAACGCTAGATACCGTTAATGTGCGCTTTGCGAGACCCACAGGCAAACGCCTGCTAAGCTTGCTGGATTTTGGAAAAATGGCGCCTCACACCATGCAGCAGCAAATTGCCACCCTATTTGGCTTTTTAATTACGGCACGGCTGCTATCTACCCGAGAAAAAACCGAATACCGCGAGCGGGCGGTGGATTCTGGCTTGGGATGGGTGATGTGGATTCTAGGAACGCCTTTCTTCACGCGCATGATGGCAAAAAAATCTCAAAACGCTGATTTGCTGATGAAGACGGTGGGGCCGTGGAGCCGGTCACGCTTAAGAAGCCTAGCGGATTTAAAGCTTTTAAAAGGTCAATTACCCGAAGCTACCCTCAATGCCTTACTGGCTGAACGGAACGCTATAGGGCGAAAGGCTTTGCTTCTTAATATTGGTTTGCTGGGTATTGCAGAGCCCATTGTAAGTACCCTATGGAGCCGTAGCACAGTGGAAGCCGAGGCTAAAAAAGCTTGGGCTCCTGTTATTAAGCGGTTGGTACAGTACCCCAATGAACACTTGTATTAATGCAGCATTATTGCTACTTATGTAGAAGTAAATCTTTGTTCTCCCCTCACCCCCTCCATTTAAACAATACGTTTTAAGGCTATTACTGAGTCCCAGTAATCTTACTCCTTGGCTGTATTCGATTTGTGAAGGCTTCTGTCTCACTCGTTTACCCCAAGGAATGTTTGCATGAAATTACTATCTCCTCTTAGAAATGCACTTTTGCTATCGGCGACTTTATTGGCTAATTGCCAATCGGATTTAAAGTCGATGCATTCGCCACCAACCGCGGCAACCACTCAAACAAAACCCAAGGGAGATAGTTTTGATCCGACAGTCATTTTAGTCATGGATAAGTTTAAAACCAACACGGTCGACATCACGGGCGATAAGATTCCGGATGTCCCTCATGGGTTACTGGTTCAAGCCAGTTTGGATGATAATTGCTTAAAGCGTGGTAAAGACCCCGCTACATTTGAGATGATTCACGTAGAAAATGATCTCAATCAAGATGGTCAAATGGACCGTAGTGAATTATTAAAAGCAGTTTTAGAATTGGAAAAATTGGTAAAGACCAAAAAAATAGCGGCGATTAATATTAGTATGAGCCTGGATATCCCTCTCGATTTTTTTAGAGGATGAAGGGATTACCAATTTAAAAACATTAACAATATTCTTCAAAAAACAAATCAAATCCCAATCGAATGCCCTCCCACAAGAAACACACACGGCCAAGTCAAGCCGACTAGCCGAACTAACCGGCCTTCACCAAGAGCTTGAAGCCCTTACTCGATTGGCGGCCATTGCTAAAACCACTCCTATTTATGCAGCCGGCAGTAAAGAGAAGCATTTAGTCTCATTAATTACCGTATTGGAGGGCGTTCACGGGGTGAGTAATCCCACAGGTCAGAAGCGTTTTATAGAGCACCTCGCCACCGCAGAAGAGTGCACGGTAAGAGTCGATATTGCCAATAGTACAGCCTCCATTTCTGGAAGGCCATTCGCTACTCTGGCCGCTCCCATTAGTTCCCCTCGAACCTTTACCAATGTGGGTTCTTCTTTTGGGGCGCCCTTTTACCTAATAAAAGCCTTGTCACACTAAGATTTTTTTTCTATATCTTACCAATGTGTACTTGGGAGCTTTTTTCCTTCGCTCACGTCCGACAGCAATAAGATACAGTGTTGAAAATCATTGTAAACAAGGTTTGTAATTGTGCCTCCACTTTCATCAAAATTTATAGGCAAAGGTCAACGTCAGCTTTGGGTCCTTAAGCTGGTTTTGTTCACCCTCGTCTGTATGGTCGTGTTGAGTGTTGGGCTGGCCAACACGATGGCTTTTGCGAAGGTGTCCAAGGGACTTTCCAAGGTTGGAGCACTGATTGGTGGCCACCCCTTTGTGTTAGAAGTAGCCAACACTCCAGAGACCTTACAAAAAGGCCTGATGGGGCGAAGTAGCCTGGAACCCAACGCTGGTATGCTCTTTCAATTTTTCGATGCGCCTCAGTTCCGTTACTTTTGGATGAAAGGCTGCCTCATTCCGCTGGACATTTTGTTTGTTAACGACCGACGCATTGTCCATATTGAGCACTTGGCTCAGCCCTGCCTCCCTGAAGTGAGTCGGTTGAATGCCTGCCCTGTGATTACGACCCGTCATACAGTGGACACCGTGATTGAGATTGCCGGTGGCCGTGCGCGGAAAATTGGCCTACAATCAGGAGATGTCCTTCAGTGGCTCGCCCCATCGGGCCAGCTGCCGTCTTCTTCTCGGTAATTGGTTTTTTCTGCAATGCCATCCACGTCATCACCCAATTCTTCTCCCGAACCCTTAGTGCCAAAAACGACTACGCCTGTAATTATTGAGACCGCCGAAATCAATGGAAACACAGGGAAAACCGTCTCGCAGTGGTTGTTGCAGCGCTTTAAACAAAACCCAGTATTGGAACAACTGACGGAGCGCTGTCAAAACCTCAAATCTGCCGATGGCATGGAAGCCTACGTGGATAACGTGGGGAACCCCTCCCTAAAAGCTTTGTTGTTAGCGGGATTGTTTAACACCTTGCACCGCCCATTAGTGGTGTGTTGCTCTGAACCGGCCCATGTTCACAAACTGGCTTCTGAGTTGGGGTTGTACCTTCCCGAAGACGCTATTTTGGCCTATCCCGTGGAAACCCACTCGCCTTACGACCAGACAGGCTTGCCCCTTCATGCCTTGCGCGATCATTATGCGGTATTGGAGCGTTTAAGCGACGTTAACTCACTGCCCTATATTTTATTGCTGCCTCCCAAAGCGTTATTGCTTAAAACCCTCACCTATGCCGCCGCGTGCAAACAACAGCTCACGTTGACTGCCGGAAACGACTACGCCCCCGACGCCTTGGTGGCCGATCTGATGGCCATGGGCTATGTGCGCAACAGTTTGATTTTAGAGCCGGGTGAATTTAGCCTGCGAGGTGATATTCTCGACATCTACCCCGTTAATACAGACCCAGTACGCGTGGCCTTTTTTGGGGACACCGTGGAAAACATGCGCCTCATTGACATTGAGCGCCAACGGTCGGTGGCCACTATTCAAACCGTCAATTTATTGCCCCGCCATGCGGCTACCGTCACGCCAGCTGCCAAAGCCCGTTTGTTAGACAAACTCACCGAAGGGCTTCAAACCCACTGCGAGCGCCTAGACGCGGTGGATGCAGATGCCTTGGCCGGCGGTGTGCAACAATTTATGGCGGCTTTAGAGCTGCCCATTTTGCCCGATGGCATTGATTACGTCGCGCCCCTGCTGTCGGACAATCCAGAGGAAGACTTTCAACCCTTGCTGGAGGCTATTCCTACCCAAGCGGTTCTGTTTTTAGAAGATTGGGCCATGCTGTCCAACAATCTAACGGGCCTTAGCGACCGATTGGAGAGAGAATACCGCGATGGTATGACCAAAGGCCGTGTACTGGACGTGAACATGGCGTGGCATATTACGGATACTACAGCCTTAAACCGATTAAAAGAGCGTATTCCCCGTCGTATTTTGCTGGACGCTTTTCCGTTAGGCAGCGATGGCCAGTTGGGCTTGGAGCAGCTTAAAGATTTGTTCCCCCTCAATTACCAAGGGGCTGCTCGTTTTAAGGCCAACTTACCCGATGCGCTGGAAGTCTTTCGTCAGCACCGCCGCGACGGTATTCAGGTGTTGGTTACCTCTCAGCATCCCCAACGGGTGCTGGATGCTTGCAAAGATGCGGAAGTGCCCGCTTTGTATTGGGCCGATACCGCCGAGGCACCGCCCCCAGCCACAGGGTTGGAAATTATCATTAGCAAACAAGGCCCCCACGAAGGCTTTGTGCTGCCCGATTGTGAATTGGCCCACTATACCGACACCGAGCTGTTTGGCCACAGCCAAAAGCGCGCCCACGTGTCCTCAAAATCCAAGCGGCACCGCGATGATATTGATGTCATTAACTCGGTGAACGACCTGAAGGCTGGCGATTTTGTGGTGCATATTAAGCACGGCATTGGCCAGTTTAAGCAACTCACCCAGCTCTCGGTAGAAGGTGAAACCCGAGAATACCTCACCGTCCAGTATTCCGGCACCGATCGCCTTCATGTGCCCGTGGATCAGGTCAATTTGCTCTCTCGTTACCGAGGCGCTGGGGAAGCACCGCCCAAGTTGAACAAAATGGGGGGCACCGACTGGAACCGCCTCAAATCTAAGGCCCAAAAGGCCATTGTAAGCATTGCGCGCGAATTGATTGAGCTGTATGCCCGTCGTGCCAAGGCCAAGGGCCACCAGTTTGATCCGGATTCGCCGTGGCAGGTGGAAATGGAAGAGGCCTTTCCCTACAGCGAAACCCCCGACCAGTGGCAAGCCATTACGGATATGAAGGCCGATATGGAAGGCGATGGTCCCATGGATCGCCTGATTTGCGGCGATGTGGGCTTTGGTAAAACAGAAGTGGCGCTGCGCGGCATTTTTAAGGCGGTGTTGTCGGGCAAACAAGCGGCGGTGCTGGTGCCCACCACCATTTTGGCCCAGCAGCACTACAACACCTTGGTAGAACGCTTTAAGCCCTATCCGGTGCGTATTGGCTTGCTCTCACGGTTTCGTAGCCCCAAAGACCAAAAAGAAGTGGTGCGTAAACTGGGTTTGGGCGAAATTGACGTCATTGTGGGCACCCACCGTCTGTTGCAAAAAGACATTAAGTTTAAAGACTTGGGCCTGCTGGTTATTGATGAAGAGCAGCGTTTTGGCGTGACCCACAAAGAAAAAATCAAACAAGTGCGTGCTGAAATTGACGTACTAACCCTTTCGGCCACTCCCATCCCCAGAACCCTTTATATGTCTCTCTCTGGTGTGCGTGAGATGAGCCTCATTAAGACGCCTCCCACCAACCGTCTCCCCATTCAAACTTTTGTGGGGCCTTACAACCCAGCCCAAGTTCGTATGGCTATTTTGCAAGAGCTGGATCGTGGCGGCCAAGTGTTTTTCCTCCACAACCGGGTGCAAACCATTTACCAAATGGCGGAGCATCTGGAGACCCTCATCCCCGAGGCCAAAGTCAAGGTGGCCCACGGCCAAATGACGGGCGACGACTTAGAAAACGCTATGCTGAGCTTTGCTGAGCATGAGTACGATGTGCTATTGTGCACCACCATTATTGAAAGCGGCTTGGACATCCCAAACGTGAATACCATTGTGGTGGATCAGGCCAACAAGTTTGGCTTGGCCCAGTTGTATCAAATTCGTGGGCGGGTAGGACGCTCGGATCGCCAAGCCTACTGCTACTGTTATTACGAGCCCGACCGTATGCTCACCACCGATGCCCAAGACAGGCTGCGGGCGCTTCGAGAATTCACCACCCTGGGCAGTGGCTACCAAATTGCCCTGCGCGATTTGGAAATTAGAGGCGTGGGCAACATTTTGGGCGGCGAACAACACGGACACATGGTGGCCATTGGTTTCGATCTGTATTGTTCCATGCTGGAAGATACTATTAGCCAGCTAAAAGGCGAAACCACCGCTAAGCACGAGCCTGCCATCATTGATTTGAACGTGACGGCCCTTATTCCACAAGACTGGGTGGGGGATTTGGACGTGAAGCTGAGCGAATACAAACGCCTAGCCGATGTCACCAGCGAAATGCAACTGGATCACATTCAGGGCGAATGGCGCGACCGCTTTGGCCCCGTGCCGAAAGAAACCCAACAACTGGTGCGCTTGGTGCAATTGCGCTTGCTGGCCACGGAAATGGGCATCCCCATTGTGCGCAGCGATGACGAGTACCTGCGCATTGGTGCCCCCTTTACCTTGCAAGAGTGGATGTACCTGCAAAAGCACCTGCCCGATGAGATTGGCCGCAAGGCCCGTTGGATGCCTGGCGTAAAAAGCCAGCAAGGCAGCCACGCCCTATTGCTTGTTAAAACCCAGCGCATGGATGGCGACGACATGGTGGACTACTTGATGACCCTCTTCAAAGGCATTCAGGGCATTCGTAACCAGCTAGCCGCCAAAGCTGCCGCTGCCAGTAGCTAAGATAATCTCTAAACCATTGAAACCAATTGCCCCTCAAGGCTAGCCATTTGCTCCGTTAGCTCGGTCAAGCGACCACGGTTTTTGGCAATCACTGACTCGGGGGCGCGGGCCAAAAAGCCCTCGTTGCTCATCATGCCGTTTAGTTGGGCCTGCTCGGCTTGCAAGGTTTCCAGCTTTTTGCGCAAGCGCGCTGATTCTTGAGTCGTATCAATCAATCCAGCCAAGGGCACGCACCATTGGGTGGTACCCACCAAGTTCATGGCCACTTGGGCCGGTACATTCTCGGCAAAGGTAAGGCTCTCCATGGCCACAAACTGGCGGATTAAATCCGCATAGCGCTCAAACACGGCTTTTTCGCCTGAATCGCTGGCATTCACCACCACCGCCACCGCTTGCTTGGGGGGCACGTTGTACTGCTGGCGAATATTCCGCAATGCCCGAATGGCCTCAATAGCCAACCCTACTTCGGTTTCTAGCACAGAATTTAAAAGTGATTGATCCACCAAAGGCCATTGGGCAATGGAGATGGATTTCCCTTGTCGGTAAGGCAACTGTTGCCAAATGGCTTCTGTCATCAGTGGCATCATGGGGTGAAGCAAGCGCAAGAAGGTATCCAGCAAGAACAACAGAATACGTTGCGTATTGGCACGCTGATTTTCATTGCGCAGCGGGGCTTTCGCATATTCCACGTACCAATCACACACGTCATTCCACACAAATTGCTGAATGGTATCTGCTGCTTCCCCAAACTTATAATCCACCAACAGCTGTGTAGCCTCTTGAATGGTGTGATGAGCGCGACTCAACACCCAGCCATCCATAGGCTGCAAAGCAGCCCTATCGATGGGGTCATTATCAACTGGAGAACCTTTATCCTCTTCAGGAAGAAGGTTCATCAGCACAAAACGGGCAGCATTCCACAATTTGTTGGTAAACAAGCGCCCTTGTTCCATCACACCCTTGGCCAGCTTAATGTCTTGCCCGCCATAGGTGATGAGGCTCGTCAACGCATATCTAAACCCATCGCACCCGTATTGTTCAATGGCTTCCACAGGGTCTACCGTGTTGCCTTTGCTTTTACTCATCTTCTGGCCTTTTTCATCACGAATTAGCCCGTGGATGTAAACGGTATGAAAGGGGCTTTTAGCCGTTAGGCCATGACCCATCATGGTCATACGGGCGACCCAGAAAAAGATGATGTCAAAACCGGTAACCAACACGCTGGTGGGGTAAAAGGTTTTAAAATCCACGGCCTGTTCATTCGGCCAGCCCATCGTCGAGAACGGCCACAGACCTGAAGAAAACCATGTATCCAGCACATCGGGGTCTTGCTCAATGGCCGAAGAATGGCATGTTGCACACGCGGTGGGGTCAGTATTGTTAGGGCCCTGAGGCACCGTCACCGCATGGCAATCAGCGCAATGCCACGCCGGAATGCGATGCCCCCACCACAATTGGCGAGAAATGCACCAATCTTGAATGGTGGTCATCCACCGCAGGTAATCTTTCGTCCAACGCTCAGGAATAAAGCGAATCTCGCCTGCTTCCAAGGCAGCCAAAGCCATGTCGGCCAAGGGTTTTGTTTTTACAAACCACTGCTTGGATAGAATCGGTTCAATAATGGCACCACTGCGCTGGGCACGCCCCACGCGGTTGGTATGGGTTTCTTTTTTCACTAAAAAACCAGCGGCTTCCAGCAGTTGTTCGGTGATGGCCTTGGCCTCAAAACGGTCAATCCCGTGCAAGGCCATTGGAATGAAGTCAAAGGACTCAATTTGACCCAAGTCGTTAATAACACGCGGCGACGACAAACGGTGGCGCTGGCCAATGGCAAAATCGTTGATGTCGTGGGCGGGTGTGACCTTGAGAACGCCCGTACCAAAGTCAGGCTCTACGTAGTCATCCCCAACAATGGGAATAAGCTTCTGGGTGAGGGGGTGACGGACGTGTTTTCCAATGAGTGCTTGGTAGCGAGCATCCTCAGGGTGGACAGCCAGTGCTACGTCTCCGCACAAGGTTTCGGGGCGAGTGGTGGCTACCGTTAAACGCTCAGTACTGCCCTCAACAGGGTAGGCAATGTGCCACAAAAAACTCTCTTCATCGGTGTATTCGGTTTCAATATCCGAAATAGCGGATTGACTGACAGGATCCCAATTGACGATGTACTCCCCCTGATAAATAAGGCCCTGAGAGTACAGCGTGGCAAAGGCTTGGCGAACGGCTTGAGAGCATCCGTCATCCAGCGTAAACCGCTGGCGAGACCAGTCGGGAGAAACACCCAAGCGTTTGAGTTGGCCCGTAATGTTGCCTTGGCACTGTTTGGCCCAGCTCCACGTGCGCTCTAAAAAGGCGTCGCGGCCTAGGGCGTGACGATCGGTTTTTTCGGCGGCCAATTGGCGCTCCACAATGCTTTGGGTGGCAATGCCGGCGTGATCCGTGCCCGGCATCCACAGCACGGTAAAGCCCCGCATGCGGTGGAATCGCGCCAGAATGTCTTGAATGGTGTTATCCAGCGCGTGGCCCATGTGCAACACGCCGGTCACGTTGGGCGGCGGCATGACGATGCTGTAAGGCTGTCCATTGCCTGGCGCATGAGACGGTGATTGCTCGGGCTGAAAGAGCCCTTCGGCCTCCCAAAAGGCCATGGTGGAGGCTTCAACAGCAGAGGGGTCGTAAATTTTATCCAGCATAAGCCTGTATTTCTCGCAGTGTAAAGAGAGCCATGTATGTTACACAGGGTAACAAAGGGGCTTTGTTAGCGCAAATAGCCGCCCACAAAGCTCTTGCCTCCATGCCAATGTTGCTGCGTGGCCTTGTTTGGCTTGCCATCCAAGGTGGTTGAGGGACAATAGTAGGCTCTAAAAGAGGGGACGGTGCTTCCCTGTAACGATTTCCTTCCTTTTGAGCGATTTGGATCAAACCGTCCTTTGGGCGCGTTTTTAATTCAGCAGATAGCTTTTTCTACCTTGATTTCCCCTTTGTTTGCGTTGTGAGTAACCCCGATTATGGCCTACGATACGCCTTTGCTAGACTCTGAAGCCCCCGTGACCTCTCAGCCTCCTTTCTCTATGGATGATGCCACCCCCCTGAATGCTATACGTGAAGGTGCTGCGGCGGAGGACGCTGAGACCGCTTCGCGCTATGCCAGTAAGCCTGCAACGGCCCTGGGTTCCCATCAGTCTAGCAACATTGGTGTGTATGTGCGTCAACCGGCCAATACCCAGCGCGAATTGGATGTGCTGTGGTCTAATTCTCGCCACTTCCACAAAGAAGATCGGTCTCCCATTGTGTTTACCGTGGCCGGCTTGCTGCTGGGTGTGATGATTGCCAGCGCCGTGTTCTTTTTGCTCTCTCAAAAGCCTGAGATTGTGACCAGCCAAGATGCCAGCACCGTAACGGCAGTGCAAGATGCCGATTTGTTGGCGGAAGAAAATAATTTACCGCCCGAAGATGCGCCCTCCACGGTGGCCACACAAACCAAAGCCATGGAAGAAGAGTCGGCAGCGGGTGCTGTGCAGCAGGCCCAAACTGTGGAAGCTCAGAACACGCCAGTGGCGTCCTCGCGTACTGCTGCTGTATCGGATAGTTTGGCCAGTGAGCCGGCGCGCCGTACCCGTGGTAGCGTGCAGCACCGTGTGGAACCTGGCGATACCCTGGGTGGCATTGCTTACAAATACTATGGCGCTAGCACCCCCGCTTTGGTAGACAAAATAGCCCGCTCCAATCGCATGACGGATCCCAACAACCTCACCATTGGTCAGGCGTTGGTCATCCCCAATTAGGGCTGAGTTGGCGTTTTAGCAATAGCCACCATAGCCATAGTAGTTATTACGGCAGGCACCGCCGCCAAAACCGATACCTAATATGGCTGCTAACCCTATAAACCCTACCACTGCCCACCCTAGGTTGCCATTGCCGCCTAGGCCAGCGTCGCCTTGCGTGCTGTGATCAAGGGAAAAGAAGTGTTCGTTGGTGTCGGCCGCAGGGGCTGTGGCCACGGTTTCGGTGATGGCATTGTCGCCGCCGTCTTTTTTCCCAGTGATGTCTTGGTTCTCATCCTTCGGGTTGTCTTGTGCAACAGTAGTGGGATCGGTGACGAGGTTTTGGAAGTTCTCAAAGCTAACAAGGCCGTCAAAGGTTTTATCGGCTTCGTCCGCTGTTTTAATGGCTACTTGCAGTTCTTTCCAGTCTAGCTTGTCGTTTTTAGCGCCCTTTTTACCACCTTTGGTATCCGCAGTTTTAATTAGGTAAGTGGCTTGCTTATCCGTTAAACCTGTGAAGATGCTTTTCAGCTCGGTAGCGGTAATGTTGTCTTTGTTAGTGACTTTTAAACTTACAACAGACCTAAAATCTTTTTCAGAAAATTTAAATTTTTTATCTTTTTTGCTGCAACTGGAGTAATCCAAATAGGCTTGAGTACCTGTTGCGGCAGTATTAATCTTAAATACGGGATCAGCCATGAATTAAATTCCTTCTGTAAAAAATGGGTTAGTGATGGATGGGCAATGGCCCGAGCGCAGGGATGAGTGGGTGTCCATTAGGGTGATGAAGGGTAGCCTTTGCTACCCTTATGCAAACATGGGTGGGTTGGCTGGACCTTGAAGCTGGCCTTGAAATTGCCCTTGAAAGGCGATTGGAGGCGACCCAAACCCTGGTTGTGGCGGGCAAAACGGCACCGACGGTGGGCATAGGGGTTTGGGCCCACACTGCTGTTGGTATTGTGCCATTTGGTTGTTGTACCGTTGTTGATCGTTTCGATTTCTGATGGCAAAGAAAGCCGCCAAGCCAGTGAGTATGCCAGCCCCCGCAAAAAACAGCCCTTTATTACCGATTTTTTTCTTTTCGGGCTCCGCTGGTTTTTCGTCTTGTTTTTTTAGTTCGGTAATTTCTTTTTCTAGTGCTGCTATTTTTTCCTCCAAGGCTTTTGTTTCAGTGTTGGACGGATTATTAATTTCTACCTTGCTGGTGCTACCGCCACCGCCTTTGCTGGATTTCTCCGATTTTTCTGTTTCTTTTTTCTGGGTTTCTTCCGCAGGATCTGCTTTCAGCAACGCTTCCACATAATCGTTAAACTTACCGATGGTTATTTTGCCATCCCAGGCACCATCGTGCTGGTCAATGTCTTGCAGAACACAGCCCACGCCGTCGGTAATGTCGTTGGGTTTAAATTCTTTGGCTTTGTTAAACACAGCTTCGGCGGCGGCATCGGTAAGGCCAAACATGGCTTTTATGTCGCCAGCGTCTTTCACAATGCCATCTTTGGTGGCCCCTTGGGCTTGGTCTAGCGCTTTTACGTAGGCTGTCCAGTCATTGTGGTACTTGGTTTTTCCGTCCTCACTGTTAAGGCTGGCCTTGGTGCCGTTTTGGTCTTCGTCTTTGTCGGCTACTTTTTCTCGTTTGGCTTTGGCTTCCGGTGGTTTGGCGGGTGCTTCGGCCGTCTTTTCATCCAGCTTGGTTAGGTCTAATTTACAGTCTAAGCCATTGGCATCATCCAAAGCATAAATACCCGCAGCAATTTCTTCACCAGATAGTATGCCCTTTTTGTCATCAGTGTCATGGTGGGCAATAAGATAGTTCCACAATTTAGTTGGATCGGCCCCTAATTGGTTTGCAATTTCGTTCGTGTTGTTCTCATAGAGATTTGATGCAACATAAGTTAATCCTTTGATAATTTTATCTTTTTCTGTCGCATTAATAGCTTCTCGACCAGAATTAGTGTCCAGGATGGTATAAGAATGGTCTGCCTTTGTAAAATAACCTATATACATATTAAATTTCCCCCCTAAATATTGATTTGTGAATACTTGAGTAAGCCCAATAAACCCGGTGTTGTTTTAAAAATATTTTTAACCAAAGCGCATGTTGGTGTTAAGTCATCATCAAAAAATCCTTTTATGGTGTGGTGTAAAACAATGCTAAATAAAATCTACGCAAAGGGGTTGCGGCCAAACAGCCCTTGATTGAGCCCCTGATTGGGTGGCACGTTGCTGTAAACAGGCCCTTGTGGCGGCATTTGCATTTGGTTAGCACGATACTGTTGAATACCCAGGGCTAAGGCAGCGCCACCCAATAACAGGGCTAGCAATTTGCCAGTACGGCCACGCAAAGTATCGAGCAAGGTGGGCTTGGCAGCCACGGCTTCTTCGGGTACTTCTTCCTCGGGAGCAGGTGTTTCGGGTTCTTCT
This sequence comes from Vampirovibrionales bacterium, assembly GCA_029866025.1. Taxonomy (GTDB): domain Bacteria; phylum Cyanobacteriota; class Vampirovibrionia; order Vampirovibrionales; family Vampirovibrionaceae; genus JARXAD01. Next base: position 168,041 of record JARXAD010000001.1, read on the forward strand.
GGCGCAACGGGTGCCGGTGGTGTTACTGCTTCGACAGGTTTTTTCTTGGCCACCTTTTGTTTGCCACCGCCCGAAGCTTTTTTGGCTTTGGCTTCCTGAATATCGTCTTTTGCTTTATCCAAGGTTCCTTCCAAAACGGCGTTTAAATCAATGGACAACTTTGCATCCGGGTAGCGAGCCTCCAGTTTGTTGGGGTAAGCATCGGTCGTTACTTGGCGAACCAACTTAGCCACATATTGTACTTGGGTTAAATTAGTGCTGTTTGCTGTATTATAGGCGGCTCGTTTTGTTTCTAGTTCCGCAATTTTCGCCGCATGGGCAGTGTTGCCAATCAAGTAATTTGCAATGGCTTCGTAGTTTCCATTTTTGGTTAACGTTAGTTTATTGCTTGCATCCACCGTGCCATTTAAGTTGGCTGGGGCCGTTGCTCCACCTGAAGTAGGTGCCGTAGGTGCGGGAGTCGTCGTGGTGGCATTCGCATTGGTTACGTCTACTTTGTAGTTGCCTTTTTTCCAACTGGCTTCAATGGCTTTGGCTTCGGCTAGGGTAATAATGCCGTCTCCAGTACCTGTTTTACCGTCAATATTGCCATCATCGGCATCTTCTAAAAATTTAATAACGCGATCATCTAAATCGGTGTCACGGCCATACAAGCTTTTGGTGGCGGTATTAAATAAGTCTACTTGCTCATCAGTGGTAAAATTAAAAAATGCTTTTAGTTCAGCATCGTCCCAAATCAGACTGTCCTTGTCGCCAATCGTTTTGGCCAAGGCTGTTTGATAGTGTTTCCAATTGTCATAACCTGAATTTTTATAGGTAAACCATGCAGACATAATAAATGCTCCAATAAATTGAACGGGTAAATTAAAAAAAGAAACACCAAAAAATAAGTTATAGAATTATATTTATATAAAAACAACTGTGTGGGTTTTAAGAACAGCTTGTTACGTGTTTGTTACACGCACTGTTGCAAAGGCTATTTATACCCCTTGCAGCAACACCTGCCGCACCGCCACGCCATGGGCCACTTGCTGGCGGATGAGCACCGTTTGGGTAGGGTTTACCACCTGCCCTTTGTGGCTTTGCCCAAACCTAAATTGCGGGTGCAGCTCCACGCCCCAATTTACGGGCCCTGGGTGCAATACCCACGCGGGCAAGCTTTCCGGTGTTTTTTTGGTTTTTTGCAAGCGCTCGGGCGTTAGCTGGTAGGCGGCAATCCACGCATCGGTTACGCCACTGCCCCGCTCCGTTTGCACACGCAGCGTCATAATCGCGTCGACGCCACTTAATGCATCATTCAGTACCGTGTGGCGCTGGCAGCCCACAAACACGGGGTCTTCCAAGTTGGGCAGCCACTCCACAGGTCCGCACAAGCTAACGGTGGCGCCCAAGGTTTTAAACACGGTGGTAGTACTGCGGGCCACGCGGCTTTTTCGGCTATCCCCCACAATGAGAATACGCATCTCTTTAAACGTAGCCAGTTTTTCTTTGTAAGACCCTCCTTGGAGGGTCCATAGGGTGTAGGCATCCGCCAATGCTTGGGTGGGGTGGTGGGTGGTGCCTTCTCCTGCGTTAATCAATCGCACGTGGGGCCATTCTGCATCCAAATAACGCGCCACTTCACCATGCAGCCCGTCTTGGCTGTGGCGCAGCACAATAGTGCCCGCCCCCAATGCTGCCAAGGTCTCCATGGTATCCAATACCGTCTCGCCTTTTTGCACCGACGACGTCGCCACGTTCAAATCCAGCACCGGAAACCCCGCCTGCTGCGCCGCCTGTATAAAACTCATGCGCGTCCGTGTCGAGTTTTCATAAAACGCCGCCGCCACCGCCAAAGGCGGTTTTTCAGTTAGATTATGCGTTAGCGCTGAGTGTCCTTGAGGGGATTTTTCCAGCAACGCTTTTGTTGTCTGGAAAAAAGCCAGCAATTCTGGGGCCGTAAATTGATTAGCACTTAGCACATGGTGATGATTCACAGCACATCGCCCCTAACTCATCAACAACAAACCAAAAAATTAAGCGTACGTTACCAACGCATGAATGGGCGTATTGGCCGGCAGCACGCTTTTTAGCACGGGCACGCCACCCAAAAAGGCCAAATCCACCACAAATTGCACCGCCGCTACGGTGGCACCGGCTTCTTGCAACAATTCAATGGTGGCTTTCGCCGTGCCGCCGGTGGCCAACAGGTCATCAATCACTACCACGTTGTGGCCAGTGGTAATGGCGTCCGCATGCATTTCAATCACATCCGTGCCGTATTCCAAAGCATATTCACGGCTGACGGTTTTGGCAGGCAATTTCCCTTTTTTACGAATGGGTACAAAGCCCAAGCCCAGCTTGTACGCCAAGGCTGCCCCAAACAAAAAGCCACGAGACTCAATCCCCACAATGAGATCCACATCAATCTTGTTTAATTGTTCTGCCAAGGCATCCACGGTTTGGGCAAACAGCTCGCCATTAGACAGGATAGGCGTGATGTCTTTAAACACAATGCCTGGCTTGGGAAAATCGGGAATGTCGCGAATAGCGGTGCGCAAGGCCGTTTCAATGGGAGTGGTGGCAGTCATGGAAGGGCTCATCTCGGTTGGCTTTCATTGTTCGGTAAAAGGGTGTGCCCAACCACTGTAGCAAAACCGTTAGACTGTCTCCAGCCGAGCAACCGCATTAGTAGGGTGTGGCCGCTTGGCGCTGAATGTCGTCTAGTGAGGCGGACAGCAGCCATTGGCGATACGCCCGAATGGGCTGCCAAAGCTGCCCAATCAAGGCATATTCGGGGAAATCCGTAAGCGACAACTTCGCCGTCGGCTGCTGGAAGGTGAGGGTCAGCATTTCTTCCTCACCGGTGGCAGTGGATTCCCAATGGACTAAGCCCATGCGCCCAAACAAGCTAAGGGATGCCAACACCAAAGGCCCTGTGACTCCCCACTGGCACGCCAGGGTTGAGGCCGCAATTTGCAAAGGCGTATTATCTGACGGTGCGCTGTTTTTTAGGTGACGATAGACTGATCGGAGCCAGTCTTCTACGGGTTGGTGCACCGATTGAGCTTGCCAGACGGCCCCCACCACATGGATGCGGCTGGGCGAGACGGTCTTTAATAATTGATTCAGCACCTGAGGGCTGGGGGGCAAATCCCACAACACCAAGCGCTGAGCTGGCAATGCGTTTTGGCGGGTTACCAGCTGCTCTGGCGATAAGAAAGGGATATCCGGCGGTGTGGGAGACTCATGAAACAGAAGAGCCGTCGTGGATTCGCCCTCATTGCTCAATAAGTCTTTGGGTTGCATCAATTGAGCCACCAGCGTTTGCACCGCTTCGCGAGGGCGATGATCCAGCCACACCGGTGCTGAAGAGACTGCTGGTTGCCCTACCGACTGAATCACAGGGGTAATCGTCTTAGGGGGAACCGAAGCGACCTGCAGGGCAGGGCGGACATTTTTAGAGGCACCACTACCCGACACCACACCCAAGTCTTGGAGCTTCAGTTGAAGACGGCTGTTACCATTAAAGGTGTTGCATTCGGGGGCTACTACCAAGCGCACCACTTGGCCTACTTCTACGGGATACTCGTCTGCCCGCTGCCACAGCAGGGCTTCAATAGGGTCGGCATTGCGGTCGTTTTCGGGCGCTACCAGCAATTTTAGGTGTTGGCTGCGATCGCCCATGCGCTTAACCACTTTAATTTGGAGCGGTTGGGTCATAAACAACGGGGCCGGATTGGCTTGGCCAAAGGGTGCCATGGATTGAATGATCTCCAACAACCCCAAGTGGAGCTGATCCCACTGCAATTCGGCATCAATACGCACTGTGGGTTTGCACACGTCGTCTGGGATTTGCCCTTGGCAGTAAGCCAGCAACTCGGACCGAAAGGCGTCAAAATCGTTGCGAGCTAGGGCAAAACCGCCGGCACCGGCATGGCCGCCATAGTGCTTAAACCAACGGGAACAATGGGTAAGGGCCGTGTGCAGGTTAAAGCCCTCAATGCTGCGGGCAGAGCCTTTAATCGTATCGGTCGCCTCATCCACAATCATTAAAAACACGGGCACGTTGTAGCGATCTTTAAGGCGAGACGCAGCCAAACCGATAATCCCTGCATGCCAATCGGGGCTGGCCAAAGCAATGGCTTTTTCGCCGTTTAATCCACCCCGCTTCGCTAGCGCTTGTTCCGCCTGCAGTAAGGTTTCTTCGCACATGCCTTGGCGCTGACGATTGAGGGCATCCAAATGCTTGGCAATGGTCTCGGCTTCAGCTGGGTTATCGGTAGTGAGCAAGGTGACGCCTGCATCAGCCCGTTCCAAACGTCCCAACGCATTCAGGCGAGGGCCGATGGTAAAGCCAATGGTTTCAGCGGTAATGGGGTTGTTGGCATTCCCCCCAGCCACAGCAATGAGGGCATCAATACCCACACACGGAGCCGCTGTTTCTCTGTTATTTAGGCTTTGCAGGCCGCGCCACACCAACCACCGGTTTTCACGGACCAAGGGCATCATATCCACCACGGTGCCAATAGCGGCAATGGCATAGAGGGTTTCCATCACCACGGGGTCGGCGTCGTATTGTTCCAAAAGCAATTCACACAGCTTTAAGGCCACACCTGCCCCACACAAGTGATAGAGGGGATGCAACTTGTCACTCAGCCGTTTGGGGTTGATATTGGCCACCCCCGGCGGCAGTTGCTCCGCCAAATCGTGGTGATCCGTCACAATGGTTTCCACGCCCAGGCCGTTGAGTAGGCTGACTTCGTTAAAGTTGGTAATGCCGGTGTCGGTGGTAATGACCAAGCGCGTGTTGCGGCTGCTGACTAGTTTGCACAAGGCGGTAGCGTTTAACCCGTGGCCTTCCGCCGAGCGATCCGGAATGTAATGGCTGACCTTGGCCCCCAAGGTCTTCAGGGTGTGCACAAACACCGACGTCCCTGTCTGGCCATCCACGTCAAAATCGCCATAAATCAAAATGGGTTCTTGATTATCAATGGCCTTAACCATTCGCTCCAAGCCAATGTCGGCGTCGGGCAGTTCCAAACCGCTGGTAGGGGTAAAATTAACCAAATCTAAAAAGACGGCGGCCTCATCCACGTCATTCCAACCTCTATTAGCCAATAACTGGGCCAATAGATTGTACCCTTGGGGCGAATGCTCTTTGGCCAGGGATACCAGCTCTGGGCTGGGGGCTTGCGCCGAAGTTACTTGTAGCCAGCGCCCTTGTTGTAAGGGTAACGAAGCCAGCGGAGACAATTGAGGTGCGCTCACCACATCGGGATCGGCAAAGGGGGTGGGGTCTAAGGAAGTCAGCATGACGTTATCATACGGGTTTTGGCCTGCCTCTCGCAATGGGCCCCCAAGGGGGCTTTATACGAGTGGGCTTGATGACGGGGTGGTACACTGAACGCATCGTCCTCCAACTTTTAAAAAGCCCTTTCTCTATGGCCATTCAATACGGCAGCGACCCTACGCCCCCCAGAGCACCCAAAAGTCTCGGTAAGGGCTCAAAAAAAGAAGCCTCTTCACTGACGGCAGATACCATTACCGCTGCGTTCCAAGCCGTGGCATCCATAGGAGTGGCTTCTGCCACCCACCCCGTGCCGCGCTCCAAGTTGCTTGCCAAAGAAGCCAGTGAGGCCGACGACCAACTGGAGCAAAAAATACGGCCCCATCAACTGAGTGACTACATTGGCCAAAGCAGCCTGAAAGAAACCCTTTCTATTAGCATTCAGGCGGCCCAAAGCCGCAACGAACCCTTGGATCATGTGTTGCTATATGGTCCACCCGGCTTAGGGAAAACCACACTGGCCATGGCCTTGGCTTATGAAATGAAGGCTCCCTTTCAGCTAACAACGGCTCCTGCTTTAGAGCGCCCTCGCGATTTGGTGGGGCTACTGATGGGCTTAGAACCCGGTAGCGTTCTGTTTATTGATGAAATTCATCGGCTTAACAAGCTGGCGGAAGAAATCCTCTACCCCGCCATGGAAGATTTTCGCTTAGATCGCACCGTGGGCAAGGGTCATGCCGCCAAGATTTTGAGTGTGCCATTGCCCAAGTTTACCTTGATGGGAGCCACCACCAAGGCGGGCAGTTTGGCCAATCCGCTCCGAGACCGCTTTGGCCTCACCTTTCGCCTGAATTTTTACACCCCAGACGAATTGCAGGCCATTATTACCCGCTCTGCCAAAATACTGGGCGTGGCCATTACCGACGATGGCGCATCCTTGATGTCGTCTCGAAGCCGCGGAACCCCCCGTATTGCCAACCGTCTGCTGCGCCGCGTGCGGGATTATGTGGCCGTGAGTAAAGGTCCCAATGCTCCCATTGATGGAGAGATGGCGGAAGCCGCCTTGGCCTTGTATGGCATTGACCCCCAAGGCTTGGATGAAAGCGACCGCACCATGCTAAGCCTAATGGCCACCCAATTTAACGGCGGCCCAGTGGGATTAGACACCCTAGCAGCTGCCATGGGAGAAGACCCCCGAACCTTGGAAGACGTGGTGGAGCCGTACTTGCTACAGTGTGGCCTCATCCAACGCACCCCTCGTGGGCGCCAACTTACTGCCGCAGCGCAGTTGCTTTTATTTAACGCCCATTAGGGTGCTTGCCACTCAAACTGAATGTTTTGTACTTTCGCATTAGGATGGCGCTCCAGAATATAAGTCTTAACAAAGGTTGTTACAGTTCCACCCCTCGGGGCAGCTGTTTTTCGGTCTCCCGATATATAATCCAACACGTGCTGTGGTAAATCCATTGTTTTTAAAAGAACAACACCACCAGGATCAATAATTTTGAAGACGGCATCCGTCAGTTCCTCATAATGATGACCAACAACATCACCTAGCACTGCGTCAGAGCCCATCTTTTTTAAATCATCCTTGATTTCCTTAATGGCGGCATCATTAAACTTTAGTAAGAAAACCTTAGCACTTGGATCATAGCTTACAACCAAGTCATTCTTTGTGTAAGCAATCTTGCCGGAATAAACTTGAGGTTCAGTCCTCTCAGGATCACTATGTTGATCTTTAATGTAGGTGAGGATTTCATCAATTTTTTTTTGTGGCAGTGGTTTGGTTGTAGTTGTAACTTTAGTCTTTTTTATCTTCGGTGTGGGCTCGTTAGTTGTTTCAGCCCTTACTGCTGGGGTTGTTTCAAACCCATCTCTATCAGGCTTTGGGTTTTCTTGCTTTGCACGTCTCAATTGCTGCCTCAAGTCTAAATTGACCTGTTCCAAACTATCCACTGTCTTCCAGCAGTCAGGCTTTGTGTCTTGTTGGGCAAAAGCTCTACCGCTTGCTAATAATGCAAAGGTTAAGGCCAAAGGCTTGAATAAAAGAGAACGCATACAAAAACTCCAACATATCGCTCTAAGTGAACCCTGTTGAAAACCTCCTGAATAATTAAAATTGCGTGTCAGCGCTTAACGGTACTTCACCAAAATTTCGTTACCGCTTACGTAGCCCAACTCGTTACGAATGAGGGCTTGCTGCCCCTGAGGGCTGCCATAATAGCGAATGGCACTGGCCAGCTGGTGTTGCTTGGTAGCGGCAGCATCATGGTACGCCACAATGTGAGAGGCTTCTTGGGATAAGAGTAAAATATCACTGAGATTCTCAATCAAAGCCCGGCTGAGTTGCAGAAGGCCGAACCCTAAAAAAATCAGCATGCTAACTTGACCGGCCCAAGCCAAGCGCGAAGGCTTGCGGGGCGATAATTGACGGACGCGCTGCTGGCGAGGATCTTCTTGTGGCTGCGATTGCAGAGGCTCACTGTAAGGCAGTGGCGTCAATAAGGCGTCTTCTAATGGAGGAAAGGAGTGTGGCTGGGCAGCGTAAGCTGGCAACGCTGCTGCGTTGGTTCGGTATCGCTGTGATTGCCGTTGGGGCAATGCCATGAGCCAAAAACCTCTCTATCACCTTAAAGCCAAATCGCTTACGAGAAAGTGCTTCAATTTGTTAATAAATTATAACGATCTCAAGCAAAAAAGGGGAGCTTTCTGGGTTTTTTCGCTGAAAATCCGTTCATAATGCTTAATGTTTATTCATCTGTTTGTAGTGTATTTTGGGAAGGGCGATTGGGTTTTTTGGGCTTTTACCATCGCATCCTGTTAAAAAAGCGCCCCCAGAGAATGATCCAAGGGCGCTTTAAAAGAGGCTTTTAGACCTTAAACAGCAGCCAATACAGGCTCTAACGGCAGTGCCGTGTGTTGAAATGCGTGAGGTGTGAGCACGCCGTACAAACGTTGATAGTATTCCAGCACCATGCGGTGGGTGTTGAATTGGCTTTCCGCCGTTTCTTTGGCACGCCATACCCACTGTTGCCACTGGGTGGTGTCATTCCAGTACGTGGGAATCACCATGGTTTCTAACACATTGCGTAACGCTTGGTAGTCGGCTTCATCTTGCTCTTCATCACTGGTGTAGGTTTTTTCACCGGGATTGATAAGGAATCCGTTGATGCCATGGAAGGTACCTTCTACCGACCAGCCATCGTGGGTGGTGCAATGCAGCGAACCATTGAGGTTGGCCGACACGCCGGAGGTGCCACTGGCTTCCAGGGGGCGACGGGGCGTATTAAGCCACACATCGCTCATCAGCTTTAGTTCTTTGCTTAGGGCTAATTCGTAGTTGGGCAGCACCGCCACGTTGGGGTGCTTTTCGGCAAAGCGCAACCACTCTTCAAAGCCTTCGCGGCCACTGGTATCACGGGGGTGAAATTTACCGGCAACGAGGATCTGGATTTTCTTCTCGCCCAGCCACTGTTCAATGAGGGCTTGATCGCGCAATACCAAGGTAGAGCGCTTATAGCCTGTAAAACGGCGGGCCCATACCAATGTAAGTACGTTGGGATCTAGCTGTTTGCCAGTTTTTAAATTTACGTCTGCCAATAATTGGGATTTGATAGCTTGTTTGGCCTGCCAAAATTCTGCGGGGGTGGTGGCGGCCTTTAGGCGGGTATCTTGCCAATAAGGTTGGTTAACGCCATTGGTAATAGCGCTAATGGGGCAGCGCCCTTCCACGTGTTGCCACATGCGGTTGGCCACATCGCCATGCAACTGAGAGACTCCATTGGCCCAGCGAGACAGGCGTAAGGCGGCTTCGGTTAGGGAGAAGGGCTCCCCACCAATGCGGCGGGCTTCTTCCAGAGGCGTATCTACAAAAAATCCGGCTTCAGCCAACAAGTGGGCTTCATGCACTTCGTTACCAGCGGGTACAGGGGTGTGGGTGGTAAACACCACCTGGTCGCGCACCACGGTGCGGTTGCCGCCATTCTCTTTCAGTAGTTCAAAGGCCAAGGGCAAGGCATGGCCTTCGTTCATGTGGTACACATCCACATCCCAACCCAAGGCACGCAGGGCTCGAACACCGCCAACGCCCAAAATAATTTCTTGAGCCACGCGGGCACGCTCGTCACCCCCGTACAAAATATCGCACCACTGTTGTTCTTCTTCTGTATTCTCTGGGGTGTTGGAAGATAGGAACAAGGTTGGAACTGTCCCGAAGGTGTTGGGTTCCAATAAGTAAATTTTTAGCACCACGTCATTATTAAAGATGCGAACGGAAACGGTTTTGCCAGTATCGGTGAGGCAATTGAGGGAACGTTCCTGATAATCCACTTGAATGGTGTTGTTTTCAAATCGTTGTTCGCCATACCCGTAGCGCCACAACAAGCTAATGGCCACCATGGGTACTCCCAATTCGTGGGCCGAACGCAAATGCCCCCCCGCCAAGTACCCCAACCCACCCGAATACGTGTAGAGGGACTGATCAATGGCGAGCTCCATACAAAAATAGGCCACTCGTGGCATCCCACTGTTAAGGCCCGCTGGCATGGGATTGTTTAAAACAGCTGCTGTAGAGGAAGAAAAAGACATTGAGGAAGACACTCCATAAGACACAGTGGAAGATGAGTCCGACGAGGCAGAGGCCAAGGACGGTGGTAACGAAGGCGATGAGAGCCAGCTAAGAAAAAATGGGGGTTTAAATGTCATAACCAGAAGAGACCATTCTATCGATAGGAAGAATCATTCTAAACAAGATACCCCTCATAACGCCATCATGGCAAAAGGATTTTTAGTGAATTGCGGCTTCTTCCACCCAGTGTTGGGTTTCTAGCGATTTTGGGGTGTGGCGAAAACGCTGGCATTGCTGAATCGCCAAGGTCATACCCTCCAACGCGCCCCACTGCTCAAGGGAGACCGGTAACTTTTGGCACCAATTCGGGTGTTCATCCACAGTGCCCGGCATATTGGCCTGAGAGGCTTCTCCCATCAGGTCTTCCAATTGCATCACCAACAACTGGCAAGGCGATTGGGCTAAAAACCCTTCGACTGCAGCCGCCAAGGCTGGGCTCCAAGTGTCTGGAACGCGGGTATCATTCCATAAGCCAGCCGCATGCAAGGCGTTGATGAGCTGTTGCTTTTCTTCTGGGCGACGGGCGTGATCACGTTGGTACATGTCTTCGCTGGGGTATAGATGAAGTCCTTGGCGCGTTTCAATATCGTGAGCGTTCCAAAAGCCTGCCAGTGTAGGTAAGTCATGGGTGCTAAAGGCTGCCAGGGCTTGTCCAGAGTAATGCTGGGGTAATACAAATCTTTCATCGCTAGCCCGTTCAAATAGCATCAGTTTGTAGGATAAGATGCCCCATCGCTCAAAGGCATGGCCAATTTCAGGGGGTACCGTGCCCAAATCTTCGCCAATAACCACACACTGGTTTCGGTGACTTTCCAGCGCCACCAGTGCCATCAATAGTTCTAGCGGGTATTGTACGTAGGTCCCTTCAACGCCGGTTTTCCCTTGGGGAATCCAGAACAGACGCATCAAACTCATGGCATGATCAATGCGAATGGCCCCCATCAAACTCATATTGGCTTTCAGTAGTTCAATAAAGGGCTCGTACTGTTGCTGGGCTAACACATCGGGCCGCCATGCTGGCAAGCCCCAGTTTTGGCCCAATAGGTTACAGGCATCAGGGGGGCAGCCCACCGACATCTCACGAGTAATCAATGACGGGTTTGCCCACACATCAAAGCCAGAACTATCACTGCCCACGGCTAAATCGCCATAAATGCCCACACTCATACCGCTGGCGCGTGCTGCGTGTTGAGCAGCGTTGAGTTGTTCCCAGGCTAAAAATTGGGCGTATTCTGCAGCACGGATACGGGTGGCATAGCGTTCACCAAAGGCCTGTATTTCAGGCGTGTTGGGCGATTGATACCCTGGTGGCCATTGCCACCAGCAGGTAATGTGGCCGGCATCTGCATCCATCACCTCACTCAACACTTGAAATAAAGCAAACTGCCACAAGGATGGACCTTGCTCATTGCAAAAGGCTTCAAAAGCGGCATGACGCTGAGGATGCTGTGTTCGGTAGCTGGAAGACGTAAAGGTATCAAACAGAGCTACCAACAGACGTTGATGCCACGGCGTATACTGTTCGTAAGGCACACGATCACTGGATTGCCACTCCGCCCGTTGGGCCGAAGCTTGATTCCACACTGTTTGAGCCGCAATGCTATGACCCCATTCAGGGGTTTTGGTTGCATCAATATACAAGGTATTTAAAAAACGACGGCTGGACGGAGAATAAGGGCTAATATGACCAGGCCGAGAGGGGAACAAGGCGTGCATAGGGTTTAAGCCAATAAGATTCGCTCCACGTTGCCCTAGCCAGGTGGCGGCATTGGCCAAGTCGCCTAAAGTGCCTATGCCGGCATTGGTGGCCGACCGCTGTGCGTACAGCTGCAAGGCCACACCCCAGGACCGAACCGGATTGGGGTTGTAGCACCGATTGGGAGTCCGAATCACTTTTGCCGTGGCTACACGATGTTCAGCAGCAAGGGTTAATTGATGATACCCCCATGGTAGCTCATGGCGCATGGCTGGGGGTAGTGTTAACTGGTGTTCCGCAATCACTTCCCCCGATGGTAAGGTATGGGTGGGCAAACCATCAAAATAGCTTACCGACCAATGACCTTGACATACAGGGCCACGTTCGGTTGTGAGAGACCAAGCCACAGTTGTACAGTCCTTGGGAAGGCGAACCGAGAGACACTCCGTGTCATCTCGCACGACCAGAACCGAAGGAGTGAGCTGTCCCCAGAGCGTATGCTGTTGGGCCTCCATGCAGCGGGTTGCTTCGTCATCACTGGTGGGGCAAATGCCCATCACTGCCAAAATGGCTTGAAGGGTTTCTAGTGGGGCAAATACAGCGTTACCAAACACATCGGTGTAATGGGTATCAATGCCATAGGCGGCTGCTAGCGCTTGCCATGCCTGGGTGGAAAGAGCGTTTGTAGGACAAAGAGTCGGGGAGGTCATAACGTGCCTTTAGCGCAACACAACAGCAATGATGCGGCCTTAAGAACAACGATTGGCCGCCCAACAACTGGCGTTTAGAGTATCACAAGGTACAACGGCGCGCAGGTGTGGCCAAAGCCAATCGCTTAGGCGTTATACTGCCGGATGAAAGCGTTCAAATTCAGCGCGCAGTTGATTCAACGACGGCCGCTCCCCTTTGGGTTTGTTTGACAACAAATTGAGGAAGCTGGGGAAATAGTATTCAGCCAATATTTTGTAGGGGTCGTGTTCAATAGAAACGTATTTATATGCGTTCATTCTCATATTTAGTAAGGAATCTTTATCGGTTAACGCATTGGCACCCGGTTCGGTTGCTTTTTTGTAAGCCCTATCCATAAGTTGATAAAAAGATTGGTTCACTTCGTTGTATTCCGCTGTCTCTTGCTCGGTTAGGGTCGCTTCGCGATCGGGCAACGAATATTGTAAGGTTCCGGCGTTTAGCGCCAAGGTTTCTTTTTGGGTAAGGTCTAATAACTTGTTTAAAGAGCTACGATACACAGGCATGTTGCTCATTTTCATTAGCAATGCCGTTGGGCCGTATTCCCGCAAAATATAATCGGCCCTGTTCCCCACCGGTAAATCTTTATCGGCCAATGACCACGCCAACCCATCCGTGGCAACAGCCAGCGGAATGGAAAACATTTTGAGTGCCTTTAATTGAGAAATGCCAAAGGGCTCATACAAGCTGGGGTGAATAATAAAATCGGCTGCTGCATTCAATCGGTCATCGCCATTTTGAGTATACGGTGCCATCGGCATCCAAAAACGGCCTTTTATGGCAGGGTTACTGCTAAGTTTTTTAACCCATTCTGCTAACCCTGCAATACGACCACTTCCGGCAATGGCTAACTGGGCTTTGGGGTGCTGCAATAAAAACGCTTCCGCTTCTTTCATCAGCAAGTGAAAGCCTTTTTGGTACGGGTCTAAACGGGCTACCCACGTGTATAAAACAGCATCCGGATCTTCGTTTAAGTAGTTATCAACAAACTTTTTTGGCCCCTTGTCTTGGTTATATGAAACCCCTGCTTTTTGCATGGCTTGAGTCCATCGCTGAAAAGCTACTTTATTGGCTTTTTTAAACGCCAGTAATTCGGGAGCCATTTGTACGCGGATGGGAGACTCTTGCTCTTTAGGGCTGTTAACTAATTGCGTTAATAACGCCGCTTTAGAAAAAGGCTTAAATTCAATGGGGCCAACGCCCGCAACCGTTGGCTCGGTGGCATGTGTTGTTAGGTATTCTGCCCCTTCAGGGGTCATGCTTTCATCAATAAAATGGTGCATATCGTAGGCATAATCTGCTTTAAACAGTTTTTTTAATCCTGATAAAAAAGCACCCCCGCGTGAAAAATTACTGCCGGTAATGGTGGATAGAAAATTATGGTTGACAATGACGCTATCAGCCAAGCTTAAGCCAAGGGTAAAATATTCGGTAAAGGTTTTGGTTAACGATTGAAGCGCCGTAGGCAAAGGAAAAATACGAGACAGCCATGATGTGTATTGAGTATCGGAGTAGGTGTTGTGCAAATAAAACATAGATTTATAATTGCCCAATACTTTTTTTAGCGGCAATGCTAAAAAGGGCGCTGCTGGCCAGTCATTGGCAATGGCAATATCCACGCCGTTAGGAAAAGGAATTTGAAACGTAGATCCCTTTGGCAAGGGCTTTTGGCCCGTTAAGTAGGGCAACACTTTATAAATAGCATTGTTAAATAGAAGCAAACTATCTTTTTTAGTGCTTTGGGCCTTGGGGTGAGAATCTTCATGCTTTTTGTCAACGTCGTCAATTTTATAGGCGTAAAATACACTATCAAAACGACGCGTGTAAAAATCATTTCCCAAAGTATATTCATTGGGATTTGCCTTGGATTGCTTTAGGTTAAAAAAGGCTTTTTTGGCATATTTATCAACAAATTGCTCTTGACGCTCTTTGTTGGGAATCAGCCTAGAGACAGCGATTAAAAGGGTGTTCAGCCAATACCGATCAGGCACACCCACAGTAACGCCTGTATCCACCCAATCCGCTTTTTTGTTGTTATTACTGTCCTTTAAATATTTGCTGGTTTCAGGAGTAATGACCACCACGTTGGCAGGGGTGTTTTTTACCATCGAGCGAACCACAAAACCGGTGACGTCACCCAGCCCACCCGTTTTATCCACAGCCCCTTCGGGAGACACCCATAAAATTTGCAGAGGCTGGTTGGTGCGTTTGGGGTAGTGCTCGTTGATAAGTTTTTGCAGAGGCTGATAAATGGGGCTGTTCACGTTTTTAAGGGCGACGGTGGATGCAAAGCGAACGCCGGGAGAAATTTTTTGATGATGACTTAGTTGAATGGAGTCTTTTAGGGCTGAAGGCAAATTGGAGATACTGGAGCCAAAAGGCATGAGCCCAGCACCACTCACCCAAGAATGATGGGCCGATGTGACATGACGTTTCAGGGGTGGTGATGAGGTAACCCCGAGCATACAGTGGACTCTTTACAACATAAGGAAGGAATGGAACGGAAATAGAAATTAAGAAGCGGTTTGGACAGAAGCGGGGGGGCTCCACTGAAACCGCTGCAACAGGGTAAAGGCGAGTAGCATGGCCCCAGCGCCTAATAAAAAGGCCATATCTTCATGGGCATGAAAGTGGCTAATCAGGGGACCCACCAACACGCTGCACAGCACACCGGGTGCGGCCACAAAAATGTTAAATACGCCCATCAAAATACCTTCTTGGCCTTTAGGAACATCGCGCGCCACCATGGTAAAGGGTAGTGATAAGGTGGTGGCCCAGCCAATACCCATCAAGGCCATAAAGCTTAGGGTCCAGCCCGGTTGCTGTAATAAAGACAAACCAATGAGTGAAATTGCCATTAGTAACAGTGCTATGGAATGCACCGCTTTGGGGCCGAATTGTCGGCTCCAGCCGTTCATCCACGGGGCTGCTAAAAAGCATATGCCATTGAGAGCCGCAAATCCCAAGGAGGCCCACTGAACCCCTTGTTGATACACAGCCGAGGCTGAATCCGTGGCGCCAAAGACGGCTTTAGGTACGTGAACAGAAAAGAAAATAAACAAACACATCAGCCCAAACCACGTGGCACTGTGGGCTAGGCACAACCACCACTGGTTGGGAGTCAGCTGGCAGCCTTGCACAATGCTGGCCCAGATGGGTTTTTGAACTGCTTCGTCGCTTTTTGACATTTTCGTCAAAGGTTCTTCAGGGGTCGTGAGTATGGTTAAGCCCATAAACAAAACCATCACGGCAGCGCCCAGGTAAAACAGGGTGGAAACATTGGTGAGGGCAAAGCCAATCAAAAACGCTGCAATGGAGCCTAAGCCAATGGTTAAACTCATCAGCGAAAAAGTCTGGGTTTGCTTGAAGGTATCAAACACATCGGGCACCAAGGCACGATAAGGCCCTTGGGTAATGTTAATGCTGGCATCCAACACCCACAGCAATAGGGCTGCTATCAGTAGCCCAAAGGGGAAGGCCTCAATCGCAGAGGCTTCCATACCCAATTGGCCTAAAACAGGGCTTACCCATGTGGCTACGGCCGTGCCAATACCCGCTGCGTTGGGCATTAATATAAGACTACACGCTACCAATAAGGTACCAAGCACTAAAAACGGTCGACGCCGCCCCCAGGTGCTGGCATGACGATCGCTTAATACGCCCACAATGGGTTGAACCAACACGCCGGTGACGGGGCCTGCGGCCCAAATCAAACTGGTCAGCCACGGCACGGAACCCAAACGCTCTAACAGAGGGCTGACTTGCCCCATTTGCAAGGCCCAGGCAAATTGAATGCCCAAAAAGCCAAGGGCCACCATCCACGGATGTGCGGATGCCAGCAACGCCTTACCCACAGTAGGAGATGCTTTGCCAAAAGGCGTTACAGGCTGAACACCAGCGCCCAGGGTGTTACGCTCATCAACAGAAGAGGAGTCAGAAGCAGAGAAAACAGTGGGAATGGCCATGAGGAGTAACCTTTTTTAATCCAATGGGGGGCAGTATGCCGAGAGCCGTTTTATAGGAAGGGTAGCAATATTCCAACCATAGTAACGAGAGTACCTTAAATAACTTTTACCGTGTTTCACGCACCAGCAATACGCCTGCATCGGGTTTGGTGGCATCCATCATTAAGGGCTTCCCATTCAAGGCAACTAACTTTCCTTTGCTCACCACAAAGGTGTTTTGGGTGCCTTCTTGGCGATACCGAGTGCCATCGGGCATCCCCAACGTCGAAATATCGGGGGTGTAGGCAAAAGGTTTGCGAGGGGTTCGGGTAATTGGGTAGGTGGCGTTTTTGCCCAATGGGTTGGCTTTGGCAGCGTCTTGGTTGAACAACTCACCGGTGGCGGGGGCAATGGGTAGCAGGCCAATGATTTGCTGATTGCCGGACTGAGGACCACCATCCCAAACGCTCATAAACACGCCGTTGGTGTCGTCTTGGCTGACGGGCTGCCAAAATCCGTTAAAGGCTTTTTCGTGATCTCGTCGCCACTGGCTTTGGGTGCGCAGGGTGCTTTGAGCTGTGAGAAGCCACGGGGCCGGTGCCTTGTTATAGGGCGTTACCAAGGCGTCTCGGTTTTGTTGATGACGGTTATCGGTGCTTTCGCCTCCCGCTAACGCCATAAAGTCATGGCCATACAAAGCAGCATTGCCACCGCTGAGTAGCTGGGCAAACACCATCTGGGCTTGCTTTGCCATCACAGGCTTCATCAACACTTCCCACAACGGCGCTTTATGGGCGGCGTGCTTGGCCATTTCGGGTTGATTAAAAATGGCATCCAGAACTTTGTTGGGGCTTAGGTGAGCCAGCAACGTGGGCTCAATAGCCATCAACTCGGCTTCGGTTTGTTCTAACGCGTGGTAGAAGGCCTGTTTAAAGCCAGTATTGTTGTTACCGTATGCTTCTATGGCGTTTGCCAAGGCAGCACGGGTGGCCCACACTTCGCCCAAGGGTAGGTAATGAACCAAAATACTTTCCAATGCGTTTTGAGCTGGCAATGTGGCAAACGGTTTTAACAGTTCCGGCAAAACCTTGCCGTCGTGCTGCAAGGTCCGTACCATCTCAGGAATGGCCCTGGCAATGGCCACACGCATGTCTCGTTGGTTCATAGCTTCTTTAGGTAGATTTTCGGCATCCCCCACAAATTTTTTCTGGGGGGCTTCCATGTAATCTCGTATTAGCGCTGATAACTCTTTCGTCAATTCCGGCGTTTGGGTATGGAGGTAGGTATTAAGGTCGTTCAGCGCTTTGCCTACATCGGCGATGCCAGCCGACTTTAAGGTGGCTCTGGCCCCTGCTAAATCGGCTTTGGTTTGCAGCGCTTCCAGTACATTGTTGGTGTCATCCAGTAGCCCTCGCATGCCATACGATGCCATAGACGCAATATTGGGGTTGCGCACCAAGGCGTGGTTGACAGTGGCATAATCATGGCTGGCCAGTAGCGACAATGCCATGCGGCTAACCCATGCTGGAAACATCTGTAAAAAGCCTGCCAGTTTATCGTTGGCAAACTGTTGCGGCCCCAACATCCAGTCGCCATGTTCCCACGGTTTGGCAGGGGCGTTTACCAAGGCGGGAATGCCGCTAAACCAGTGACTCATGTTGGGCATGCTGGTAAAAACCGATTGCCCCCACTGCTTGAGAGGCTCAAAAAACAGTTGATAGGCTTGATGCACAGCATTTTTGCTGGCGCCCAACTTTTCAGGGTCTAGCTCGGCCATAATCACGGTTTTGGGGAACACAGCCCGAACCCCAGAGAGCAGCTTGGCCCACGTATCGCGTACTGTTCGCATTTCTTTCACAAAAATGGCGTCTCGTACGTTGCCCTGGCTCGCATTGCGTATAGCAGCGGTGTTGGCGATGTCTACGGCTGCATCCAAGCGCCAATTGAGACCCACTTCGCCTTGGGTCATGAGGTGTCGAGCGACGGTGGCTGCTTCCACAGTGGTGTGGGCCAGTGTTTTTTCTGCCAAACGGGCCAGTTCTGTTGTGTTTAGGCTGCCAACTTGCCGCTGCATAGCCTTACGAAAGGTGGATGCTGCCGTGGCAGGATCCCAGCGCATGGCGGCACCCAATTGGCGATCCATGCCTGCCCCGAGGGCGTTGATGTCGTCTGATGTTTGCCCACTGAGCAATTGACGCCACACAACGGGGGCCAACTGAATCAACACTGCATCCCGCAACGAAGGCTCTAATAGCTTTAGTTGACTTTCTGGACTGAGTTGGCGGAAGACCCCTTCTAGCGCTCGTCCCAGTTGGCTATTGAGACTTTGTTGACCCAGAGTAATGTCTAGCTTTTTGGCTAAGGGTTGGGTAGCTTTGGATTGGTTGAGTAGCCAGCGAAGCGGCTTGCTGGCCCAATACACCGGTTGTAATGACCCATGGTGGCCTAAAATTTGGTCTTCAAACTTAGGCCAACCCAAGGTGTGCTTAATAAAGGTGAGATCGTGGGCGGGATCATCGCTGTGAAGATTGAGCGCCACCGGCGGCAGTAATTGAGAGAGGCGCTGCCCCAGCGCGAGTGATGATTCCCAACGTTGCTGCCGTGGGGTAATGGTTTGGGGTAATGAGAGGTTGGCTAAGCGACCGGCCAACTGTTGAGTGGCCTTTAACTTTTCCAAAGTGGTTGCCCAGTTACCTTCATAGTGCTGGGTTAGTAGTTCGGTTAAAGGCTGAAAGAGCCACTCTGAATCCGTTCGCTGGGTCCAATAGGTCAGGGCTTGTTGGGCTTGGCCTTGTACCGCGGGATTGGCTAAGTTCAATCGTTTGGCGGGAATTTTCCCATCCCAGCCTTCACCGGAGTCGTCTTCGTCAGGGCGTCCCAAACGGAAACCCGGCCAATCCACCATGGCTTGCTTGTATTCCACCGAGTCCGGCGATTTTCCCTGGAGGATCTGAAGTTTTTTGGAAACATCTTTAGCATTGGCAATGGGGAAGGTGTAGTTGTACACCGAGCCGCTGGCAGATAACCATGGGGTGGTGTCCTTCCCTGCCTCTCGAATGGGATCAAACAGCTGAATGGCCGTTGGACGGTTGGGGTTGTAGGCTGGCTGTCCAGCAGGGGGATTAGGGCTGTTAATGAGGCGAACGCCCACACGGTCCCAGTTTACATCCAGGCCGTTGGGCTTAATAGGCAACACGCCTAGTACCAGCTTGCGATCCGTAAATACACTTGGGAACCACTTGTTTAGCAAGGCGCCTTGGGTGTTGCGATCAAACTGGTACCAATTCCAGTAGGGCGAGCGGGCTCCATGGAGCAGCAAGCTTTGGTACTGGGGGCTCATCATGCCGTGGTTGACAAACGCCCCATCAAAATAAAGCTTTATCCCATCTTGCAGGCTGTACTGCATCAGGCGTTTTAGGTCTTTATCTTGCCATACTGAGGCAAAAGGATCCGCCGTCCAGTAGTGGTGGGGCGACACCCAGTCCCCTGTGAGTGGCGACATCATAACCCCGCCCAGGGCTGGGGTTCGCTTGCCAGTTTTGGGGTCTATTAAAAATTGATCGATGCGCTGAAAAGCCCCTTCAGCCCCTCCACCGTGGGTAACATACGAATGGGTAAGACTAGTGGATAAGGGTTTGGTTGGGTTGCCTTTGGCATCCAGGGTAACAGCCGCATCTGGGTAAAGGTACAGCAAGGTGCCAACCGATTGGGTGGGGGCAAGGTTGGGGCGTGCCACATTCCACTGTTGGCCATTCACCACGCGGGTCTCGGTGGCATCTAGGCGCTGTTGGCCATCCACCACAAAGCGGTACAGCACTTCTTGGGGTGTTGATGACGCTTTGGGTCTGAGGGTGACCGTATCGGATAGTGGCTGAGACGCCTCCCAGTAAAGACCTTTATTAATTAACGTTTGGTTTGTTAATGCTTGCTGAGCGTCGTTTTTAAACTCAACCGCTACGGAACCGGCTTGGGTATGGCCTTCTAAGTATGGGGTGGGGGCCAATTGCCCTGAATTCCAGTAATAACCACCAAAACGGACACCCAATGGTGTGGATGCAAAGCCTTGAGAGGTCGTTGTTGGGTGATAAGCCATCATAAGGAACTGTGCTGGAGACGAATAAGCCCGTGGTAAAAACCAATGCAATGAGAAAAGAGAAAAGAAAAGTGGATAAGCCGTAGGAATTAAAAAAAGGATGGATTCTGGATGCATGCTGTACCGCTAAGGAGATTAAAATCAAGCGGGCGGAGCAACATTTAAGCTTTGTAACGAAGAGGGCTGAACAGGCAATTTTTACCTTGGAGGATCCTCTTAGTAATAGCAACAACGAGGGTCAAGAATCCAAATTGCTTGATTCTAAAAATTTGTTGCTGGTTTGCAACAAAAGTCACACTCCCTCCAACAGCTCCTTTTAAATACCCCCTAGCCAAACGGCTATGTTTCGCCATCATGAGTCATAGGCTTATCGACTCAACTTATCCACACGCTTCATAATGACCCCTGTAACAGCCATACCGGCTTACTTTTCGGCAGCAGCTCCTTCGGTGCCCCCTTGGCTTCGGCAACCGGCTTCTGCCAGCGTGGCAACGTCTTTACCACCTATTCCACAAGCTCCCAACCCTTTGTACTTTTATGATGTCAGTCTGAAGCCGGAACGTTTGATTACTCTCAATCCGCTTCAAAAAGTCAAACTTGGGTTTCATCAAACCTTTGTGGAGCTTCCTAAATCACTGGCCAAAGGCTTTTGGGGCGACAGTCGCTACCGATTTGATGATTTCTTGCGGTTGGGGCAAATCCCCTATGTGCTGGGTGGGGCAACCTTGGCCGGTATTTTTGCCTTAGGGGGGCACAAACTAACCATTGCACGCCAATTGGCTGCTATTGGGTTGTATTATGCAGGCCAACTAGCCGGTAGTTTGGGTGTGAATACGGCGGTGAAGTTATACACGGGTATTGACTCCGATTTGCGATACACCGCTGCCGATGGCCAAATTAAGCGCGTGTTTACGGATCCCACCTTCTCGCGGTACGACTTATTGCCCCCCGAATTTTACGTAGCCAAGGCCGCCCAATTGGGCATCCCCCCCACGGTGGCGGATCCAGAAGGGGAGGTGAAAAATACCATTGCCAATATGCTCCCCAAAATTCGTTTGTCTAAGGCCCTCATGGGAAATGCCCTGGCGGCGGTAGGTGCGGGCTTGATTGCTCGAAGCGATGTGTGGCTGAAGCTAAGCCAGCGAACGCCCGGTTTGTCGGCCCCACAGCAATTGGCTCAGTGGGCTAGGGATGTGTTGGGGATTTTGGGTCATCAGTGGTTTGCTCCCCTCAGCCATCACCCCAGTGGACTGCCAGCAGGGCGAATTATAGCCTTGCGCAGTGTTGCTTCGGTGGCTTTGGTAGGGGCTTTTGGTTATGGAGCCTGGCTTTTGGCTACTCTTAAGCCTAAAAAAACCTTCCAGCCTGCCCATGTGGAATACTTACGCAACATTAATGACCTGTTTGGCCCAACTAGCCAGCAAAACCAGCCCGACTACCTCATGCGAAATGCAGCCATTCAGGCATTCCAATCCTATTTAATGCGAACCCGAGAACAAATGACGCCAGGCTTGTATGATGGTGTTGTATTGGCTCCCATGGCTTCCGTAACTCCTAACGTCAAGGCCAAGGAGGCAACTCCATGAGCCTGATGACACCGTTACCGCCTGCTAGTGTAGGATCCGCACCCAAAGCCTCTCATACGCCAGTCCCCCTGGATGCGCAACGGGTGCCGTCTCCTGGCGTGTTTCATCGTTCTCTCAAGCCATCTGAACGGGAACAGCCTGTCCTAAATAGCTTGCTGTATGCCATGAAGACCCCCGATGCCACCGTGAATGCTCACCAGTTGGGCCGTGTGGAAGGTGGCTTAAAAATGGCGGGCGGTGCCATTATTGCCTTGCTATCGTTATTGGGGCTGCCCAATGCCAGCTTAGGTGTGGCCGAAGTGCTTGGGTTTGGCGGCTTTTTTGGCACCATGGCCGTTATGCCCAAAGCAGTGCAGTGGTTGGTAAAGCAAAAAACGGGTCTTAACCAAAACGCCTATTACCTCAGTACCCAACGCGATCGTCGTTGGCTGTTCCAAGATGTGGGCTATTTACCCTTTCATCTCATTCCTGAGGCTGAGATTCAAAAAGTAGGCGACCGTTTAGAGGTGCCCCAAAATCTGCCCAACCGTCGGGGTGTTATTGAAGATCGCATTCGTCAAATTACGGCACAATCGCAAACCCTGTGGATGCTATTGGCAGGCCCTGCCACGCCTTTAGTGGCTTCGGGCTTGGCCCATGTGCTAGAGCAACCCGGTTTGGCTGCGGTTAACCAACTTAAGCGTTGGACGTACCAAGGATTGTTGTCTGCAGGGATTGGTAATAAAAAGGCTCTGTTGCAAGGCCTCTTGAATACCTTTGTCGGCGATTCGCCCTCCTCAGATCTCTCTCGCTGGTGGCCCAAGGTTCAACAGCGCTTGGCCAATGAGAGTGGGTTGACTCACTTTGTTGCTCAACGCAGTAAAGAAGTAGGAATTAAAGCCAGTAAGCTGACGGATGTTCAGTGGGCACAATGGTTGGAAGACTTTTTAGCTACAGAGATGGAGACAGGTCATCCTCAACAGGCGGCAGCGGCTTCTCAACGCTGGGATCGCTTGATTGCCAGCTTAAAAACCTTCCAAGAGCAGGTGCAAGATATTTGGGGCGGTAAGGCCCAAGGGCTTTTGGCTAAATATACGGGGGGCCATGAAGCCCCAAGCCAGCTTAGTGAGCTAAGCGCCCCCGGTAAAGTATTGTCTTCGGCAGAGCACGCTAAAAAACAATGGTTGGAAACCTTGTTGCAACTTCGAAAGGAGTTGGCAGATGGCAGCATTCCTCGCCTGGACAATGCCAACGGGTTACTCAATCAAGTGGACCGCTTGGAAGAGTGCTTGCTGGATAGTACTCAAGGGGCCAATAAAGACTTGCGGCGCCACCAGCCTTTAACCCGAGAAGCCTTACGAGATTTGTTGTACGGCAACAACGCCGGTCGTATGGCAGAAGCGCTCGTGTCTGGGGATAGTGATACGGTGCAGCGTGTGTTGGTGGGTGATTTTGAACGTCAAATTGGCGGTAAGAATGGATTCTTTAAATGGTTGGGGCATTTGGGCCGCCGAGAATTTCAAAAGGCCGAATGGACCTTAGGCCCGACATTGGCTTCTCAGTTTAAAGTCGGTGCCAAACAAGCCCTTACTGTGGGTGGTTGGCGGCGTGGGGTGTTGGGCGTGTTGGGGGGTGGCTTGGCTGTTGCCAGTGCACTGTATTACGCCTTGGTATTGGGTAAAACCCGAAAACCACCAGCCAGTGAGTTTTCCAATGCGGAGCAGATGATCCGTAAATACAATCAACGGGGTGAGTTTGAAACCTTGCAGCGCAGCATTGCGGTGCTTAAAGCCCAGCGAGCTTCGTTGGCCCCACGCAACCCCTTGTTTGAGCAGCCGGGCTATTTAAAATCCTTGTTCCATCAGCGCCAGGCTGTTACGTACGCACTCAACATTCGAACCTATGGCGCCCAAGATACCAACCGAGACGGTCTCATTACGCCGTATCAATTTGAGCAAGGTACTTTTTTAAGCAGCATTGCTCGCCTAGACGAGCTAAAAGCCTTGGGTGTGAATAATATTCATTTGCTGCCCATTAATCCCATTGGTACGTTAAAACGCAAAGGGGTGGCCGGTAGTATTTATGCGGTAGCCGATTTGCACACTTTAAATCCGCAGCTGGCGGATCCGCGTAGCCCTCTCAATGTGTATGAACAGGCGCGCTTATTTGTTCAAGAATGTCACAAGCGTGGCATTCAAGTCATGATCGATATTCCCAGTATTGCCAGTATTGATTTGGCCATTACTCGTCCTGACCTGATTGCGGTGGATGAAGCAGGGCGAACCCAAACCCCCACCACTTGGACCGATGGGGTTGTATTTAAAAACGATGCCAAATTGCTGGAGTACTACCAAGGCTTTTTTGACTTAATGGTGAATGATTTGGGCGTGGATGGCTTTAGGGCAGACGTGGCTCGCTTCCGTCCCGATTGGTTCTGGAAGCATTTCATCAACAAATACCCGGATAAAGCCTGGGTGGCCGAAACCTACACGCCGGAAGACGCCTCGCCCTTGGATCGGATTCCGCGGGATAATCCCCATGATCAGTTGGGGTATGGCTTTGATGCCATCTACGGACAGCTGCATATCTTCCATCAACTGAAGAGTGGCCGTGACTTTACCAACTACTTAACGGGGGAACTGCCTAGTATTACCCATGCTGGGGCGGCTCAAGCAGGGGTCTCGCCCTTAACAAAATCATCGTGGGCGTCGTACCTTACCCATGACGATGAAACCACACCCATGAACCATGGGGGTGTGGAACATGCTTTAATGGTGGCCAATCTGACGGCCCTAACCCCTAACACCACGCCGTATATTTTGGATGGTCAGCAAACGGGTTACGACAAACGTATTGATATTTTTAACTACACGCCAGCTCATGTGGGTGAGCATCCTGAAATAGGCACGGCCCTTGCCAAAGCTTTGGCTGTGCGTAAGGCCTATGCTGATGTCTTTGCCAATGTCTCTGTGCCCAATGTATTGCCGATTACCGGCGATGTTACCCACCAGTTGTTTGCGTGGACATTGGAGCACAATGGCCGCAAGCTGTTACTGATTGGCAACAAAACCCCCAACGCTCGTACCGAAGGGATGATTCAATTGCCACCGGGCTTGTTGCCACCGGGCAAGCCTCTCTCCAACCTGTTGTTGGAATACGGTCGTCAGTGTCGCTTAGCACCCACTCCACAAGGCCTGTCTGTTAGCTTAGGGCCGTCTCGCATTCTGTTGTTTGATGTGTCGTTGTCGACAGCGAAGGCTGTTTAAAATGGATGCGCCTAGAACCTATCCCGTTAAGGCTCGCAGGTTAATCAGTGCATACCTCAGTTTAAACAAGGCTTCGTCGTTTTTATTTTTTGGTTTGCATCTCTCACAGCTTCCCAATAAGAAGACACCCTTTCTTTTGCAGCACCATTATGGGATGGGTTCTATTTCGCAATGCTCGTGTTCGGCTGGCATTGTAAACAACCATAAAGTAACAATGTTTTAGGCCTTGTTAACCACAATCGATAGCCTTTAAATGCTTTTGTAAATTTTAAAATATCCAAGCCATATCCAGGTGGAGTGGCCCACTTGTTAGCCAATAAATGGTGCCTTAATTAATATTTTGTTAATGTTTTTATTAAGTATAGAAATTATTAATAATTCATCCCAAGAGAGTTTACGCACAAGAGAAGAAAGAGGAAGAGTGTATGTCGAATATTTCCAATGTGTCGTCGAATGCATCGGCTTTTAGTGCCAAAAGCATTCGTAAAGAGTTAACCAAAGAACAAAACGAAGCCCTGAGAGAAATGTCGAAAAATACCGTGCATGGCGATGCCGATTTGGCTGCTCAGTTGGCTGTTTTGAGTGTTTTGGAATTTAACACCCTGGCCGGCACCAGCAGTGCCGATACAGAAACCATTACGATTAACAACGATACCAGCGTTTCGATGAAAGAGAAAAAAGGCACCCTGGACAAAATAAAAGAAGTTTTTGAAAAATTTAAAAGCAACGTGCAACTGGCTAAAGACGAAATTAAGCTGGTTAAAACCTTTATTAAAGACTTGCAATCGCCCGCCGACCGAAGCGATGAGCCCCCTGCCTTAATGGGCTTTACCCAAGAGGAATACGCTGCCGTTAAAGGTTCCAAGCGTATTCAAATGGAGAGCGGCGAAACCGACGAAAAACGCAAGTACGCCGTTATGACGGGTGTGGAAACGGGCTTTTTAGAAAGCCTTCGCAAAGATTTAAAATCGGGCCTGTTTAACATTAAAAACCCCAAAATTGGCGATTTTCAAGCCAAGGTCAAAGAATACGAAGGCAAGGCCAACAAATCCACCGAAGATTATGAAAAACTGTTGGGCTACCGCTACATTGTGGACAATTGGACGGAGATGAACAAGTCCGGCGGCAAGGCTAACCTGAGCAAGGCTAACCTGAAGAACTTGGACAAACAGGGCGGTAAAGACGGCTTTGTGACCTTGGGCGATATTGACGCCTCGAAAGGGCAAAAGCAGGGTTACCACTCGCGTAAGGTAACGGGTATTGTTACCGCTGCCGTGGTGGGTACTGCAATAACCGTGTTAACGGGGGGTGCCTTGGGCCCTGTGGCGGCCGGTGCCATTGGTGCCGCTGCTGGTTCAGTAGCTTCTAGCGCTATTCAAAAAAAGACCTTTAAAGAAGCGGCCAAAGAGGCGGCCTTGGCTGCCGCCTTAGGGGCGGTGGGCGGTGTTGCGGCACAAGGTGCTGGAGCGGCGGCTAGTGGGTTAACCAGCAAAATGTCAAGCGAAGTGGCCAAAGCGGCCATTAAGCAAGGGGCGTCTGCTGCGGCACGCAGTGCCAGCACCACTGTTATTAACGACGTTGCCGATGACGGCAAACTAAACAACCGTAAAGGCTACTTAAAGCAAAT
Source organism: Vampirovibrionales bacterium (assembly GCA_029866025.1). GTDB lineage: Bacteria > Cyanobacteriota > Vampirovibrionia > Vampirovibrionales > Vampirovibrionaceae > JARXAD01. The sequence continues at coordinate 194,875 of JARXAD010000001.1, forward strand.
AGGCATTGGCGCCGTAACGGGTGCTGCTGCCAGCGGCCTAGGCGCTGGCCTGGGCGATTTTGGAGCCACGGTTGTGGGTAAATCCATTGAGCGAGGTGCCCAGCAAGGCATGGATTATGCCGCCAAGGACCTAACCGATGGCAAGAAAGGCTTTGATGAAAAAGCCCTACTGGGCGCTTTTGCCGGAGGCGTGGTGAGTGGTGCTGTAGAGCAAGGGGCCCAAGCCGTGGGTAACCATGTAGGACCTGAAACCCGCTTTGGCAATAGCCCTGTGGGCGAGACGGTAAAGGCAGGGTTGGGCGGATTGGCGGCCGGTGCTGCTGGCGAATTGACCAACCAGGTTATTTCTCGCAAAAAAGGCCAACGCGACACGGAGAGCATTTTAAACAGTGCGCTGGGTAGCATGCAATCCAACGCGGTGGCGGCCCATCAAGAGTCTCGTGCCGAGCGTAAAGCGAAGCAAGAACGTGAAGCCCAATTGGCAGCATTACTGAGTGCTAAACCCGGTGGTGAGGCCTCTGCAGATGAAGCACCTTGGAGAACTCTCTTAGACGGTGAAATGACCGAAACCTCTGCCGAGGCTGGCCCTGACGATCCAATTGTTCCCAAAAGCAAACTTATCAAATTGGATGACAATGGAGAACCCTACCTAGACAGCAATGCTGGAACTGCGACTAAAGCAGACTGGGAAGAATTACGTGCCTTAGGTAAGGAGTATAAAGCACGCAAGCAAGCCGCCAAGGCAAAGGCTGCTGCCGCAAACCCTGCTACAACCAAGGCTGCCTCTAGCGCTCCCGTTGCTACAACCACTAATGTCTCTAACGCCGTCGTTAACACTCCCAATGTTCCAGCTAAGCCTGTAGCCTCCACTACCCCTGCTGCGAAACCAGCAGCGGTCGAGTCAAAAGATTACTGGGACATGAGTAAACGGCAACGGCGCCAATTGGATAGAGCTGATCGCAAGGCGAAAAAATATGCCTACGAGGAGGCAATGTTTTGGGACCCAAATCAAACTGAGATAGCTCCCCCTGAAAAAACTGGCATTCTAACCCGCGTTTCGGATAAGGTTGTTAATACCTATAACCGTGCGACCAAAGGCGACGTTACTTATGGTAATGATGGAACGGCATATTACGACCGCAGCACTACCTGGGTAAAGCAAGCCAAACGTGGTATTGGCAACGCCGCCCACGCCGTGGGTAACGGCATCGAAAAAGCCTACGACCGCGTTGTTAACGGTAAAGTGGTTACAGATGCCAATGGCAATGTCGTAAAGGATGGCTGGGGTGACCCTGTTCGCAAGCGCCCTATTATCGACCGCATTACCAAAGGCACAGTGGTTACAGATGCCCAAGGCAACATCCAGACGGATGACAACGACAACCCTGTTTACACTCGCCCAATGGTAGACGGTTTCAAAAAAGTCTACAGCCGCGTTGTTAACGGTAAAGTGGTTACAGATGCCAATGGCAATGTCGTAAAGGATGGCTGGGGTGACCCTGTTCGCAAGCGCCCTATTATCGACCGCATTAGCAAAGGCAAGTACGATCCAGAGTATGAATCCTACAGTCGCCCAATGGTAGACGGTTTCAAAAAAGTCTACAGCCGCGTTGTTAACGGTAAAGACGTTAGTGGTGAATCTGAAATTACCACCTACGAGCGTCCTCTCCTTGACAAAGCTCACAACGTAGGTCAGTACATTCTCCACCCTTTTAAGGCGGAAAAACGTGACCTGCGGAACCCATACGTTACTCAAACCCTTAGCAAATCTCCCCAAACAAAAACAGGCAATTTTGTTGCCGATGGATCAACCAATGGCAAAGCCGTTTTAAACGGTAGTAAGAAATCGGGTAATGCTGTTGTATCGGGTGCCACTAGTGGCCAAATCGGTATCAATACCGGTCGTGCTGCAGCAAATGCTTTCACTGCTCAGTATACAATCTATGATAACCTACCCTTTGAAGAAGCATTTGAGGCCGCCCGAAAAAAACGGATTAGCGATATGCACACCACCACAACGTACAACGGAGTCGATGCGTTTCCTTGGCACGTGGGTGAAAACCCAAAAAACCCCAGTGGGTGGTACAATCTTCGTCGCAAAGATGAGGACGACCTTACGTATCAATCTCTTTTCCTGAACTATGAGCCTTTAGAAACAAACAAAGCAAAGTAGTCAGTTTGTCTGAGTTAAGCCCTAAAAGCTTAACTTCATCCAACTTACTCAACCAAAGAGCCATCCGCACCCCGCGGGTGGCTTTTTTGGGGTGTGGTTTCTTTCTCGCTAAACAGCTCGCCAATATACGTGTGTCTCAGTTAGCCTTTTTTTTGCTGTTTTTATCTCACGGTCAAACAAAGCGGTTGGTGTGTCTCTCTGGGGGTTTTTCTTGCTCTCAGGCTTTTTTAAAATATACCCCGTAGGGGAGTCGAACCCCTGTCGCCTCCGTGAAAGGGAGGTGTCCTAGGCCACTAGACGAACGGGGCAAAATCGATCATCTGAGAAGACTATACAGCCTACTGAAATCACCCCCTCGGGGTCAAGGGCTCGGCCAAACAATTCTTTTTAGTCCTATGGCCTTGTGCACCACTGGGCTGTGCTATGGTGCTGTGTATGGAGTATGCCATTCAATTGCTAGTGCCCTTATTGCTAGGCCTGTGGGGAGGGCAAGCCTTGGCGCAGTGGTTGGCCGCTCATCAGGGTGGCCGCTACGACTGGATAACCATTGTAGGCTGCTTGCTGGGGTTTAGCATGGGTTTGGCCATGATGTATCAGCGTTTGGTGATGTTTGGTGAAAAAACATCGCCCTCTAAAACCCTCCACCCACGTCCTCCTAAAGAGGAGAAGGGTAGCGACGATGTTAACTAGTGGCTTCCTCCCATGCGTTGGAGGTATTGTGCTGGGCATTGGCTACGCAGCCACTGTACCCTTGGGCGTCGCGCAAGCCCACACCATGGCCCCTGGTCAACAACCGCTTGCCGGCAATACCGACCCTGATAACGCTGCAGTCAATGCCAAGCATATCGCTAAACAGGCGTACCGTGTGGCCACCCTTAGCTTGGTTCGCTTTATTGCCACTGCTGCTGTGCTGGTAGGGTTGGGGCAAGCAACGGCCAGCCCGGCAAGTAACAGCGTTGCCCAAGCGGGATGGGCCACATTGGGGTTTGTGGTGGGTTTGATGGTTAGCTTTGGCGTCCTGATGGTGCGTTCCACAACCCAAGGGCGCCGTAGGCCGAAACCTTGACGGTGGAGCTGCTTGGGCTACAGTAAGAGGGATTGACGCTGCTGACAGGTGAATGCCTGTTTAAGTTGGTTCGCGGCAGCATCCCAAGTTTTCTTTTTTAAGGGTGGTTTTTTTATGGAACATTTTTGGCAGGTGTCTTTTGGAAATGGGCTGACGGTTCATGCCAATACTGTATTAATGGCCTGGATTGCAATGGGGCTGTTAATTGGTTTGGGATGGCTGGCGACGCGTCAATTGGCGGTCATTCCTACCACGCGTCAGACGGCAGGGGAATTTTTCTACGATTTTTGCCGCAGCATTACCATGTGCACCGCAGGCCCGCGCGGTGATGGCTATTTGTTCTTTGTTGGGTCACTGTTTTTGTTTATTCTCACCTGCAACTTAATGGGCCAGTTGCCTCTTAAGCTGTTTGGGCCTTTGTTGCCTCATGGTGAGTTGATGGCCGCTACGGCAGATATTAACACCACCGCTGCTTTGGCCATTATTAGTTTGGTAATGTACATTGCGTTGGCCATTAAGCGGACGGGCATTAAAGGATTTGTTAGCCACCATTTGCAGCCCCATTGGTTGTTTTTGCCCATGAACTTGCTGGAGCACATTACCCGCCCGGCATCCCTTCTCATCCGGCTGTACTTTAATATTTTGGTGGGCGAAATTCTTTCGGGTCTGGCCATGTCCATATCACCCTATGTGCTGCCCAGTGCCGTTATTTTCTTAGAACTGTTTGTGGCGGTGGTTCAGGCGTACATTTTTGCTATTTTGTCGGCGGTGTATGTGGGCCTGATGACGGAAGTGCATGACGACCACCATGCCGACGACGCTCACGCTCATTAATAGAAAAAAGGGGCCGTTGCCCCCTTTGGATCTTGGCTTTCTTTTTGTTACAGTGCCTCTACTCGTTGGTATCCCTCGATTTTTGTTTTGTTTAAGTGTTGTCGTTCTTTACAGGAGTATTTCACATGGATGTTGCCGCCGCCGCAATGATCAGCGTTCCTTTGGCTGTTGGCTTGGCCAGCATTGGTCCTGCTATTGGTATTGGTATGATGGCCAGCCACTATTTTGATAGCGTGGCTCGTCAGCCTGAAGTGCAAGGTGCCATCACCCCTCAATTCTTTATCACCTTGGGTGTTGTGGAATTGTTGGGTTTGTTTGGCTTCGTGGCCTTCTACTTGGTGTTTAGCAAAATTACCTTCTAAGCTTTCACCTGCTTCATGAGACTCAGGGCCAAAGTGTTTGCTTTGGCCTCTGAATCCCTTCTCGCCTCTTCAATCTATCGTTAAGTGTTTTTGCCAATCATAAGGTGTTTGCTATGGAGTTTGATGCGACGTTTTGGGTTGTTATGGCCAGCTTCTTCCTGTTTATGGGGGTAATGCGCCAAGTCTATTTTGAGCCCATTCGTGCCATTCAAGCCTTGCGCTCCCACAAACAAACGGAAGCCCAACAGTTGGCTTCTCACTATGCCCAATCGGCCCAAGCACTAGAATTATCCTATCAACAATCACTGCAGGCCGCTCGCCAGCAGTCTCAGCAAATGATAGCTGAACGTCGTCGTCAAGCAGTGGCCCAATCCGCCGAACGCCTTCAGACAGCTCGCAACGACTCTACCCAAAAGCTGGTGGCTTACAGCGCCCGATTACAGCAGCACTCCAATGCTTTATATGACGAATTGGTACCGGAGCGCTCTGCGTGGGCGGATCAGTTGGTTCAGCGCTTAACGGCCAATGCCAAAACCCCTTCTCTGGTTTAACTGGTTTATTTTCTCGTTTTATTTTTTAATCACTACCCACCTTGGGTTTGGAACGATTTATGCCTTACACCCCACCTTCTGACGCACCGCCCACCGAATCTTCTGAACCTACGACCACCTCTCATGAAGGAACGGCCCATCACGGACCGACTCCCTACTCGTATGATTGGTGGGTGCACAGCAATGTGTTTAACATTGCCTTGGTGGCCGTTATTTTGTTTGTGGTGGTTCAAAAAACAGGGCTGTACACAATCTTTTCCTCCAAACGCCAATCCGTGGCCGATGAAATCAATACCGTGTATGCGGCCCGTGATAAAGCCGCTGCCGAATTAAAAATGATGGAAACCCGCACCGCCAATTTAAATACAGAAATTGAATCCATTTTGGCGCAGGCCAAGAGTGCTGCTGAAGACATGAGTCAAAAAATAGTAGCGGATGCCCAGGCTGAGGCCGAAGCCATTGTTATTCGTACTCAGGCTCAAATGGCCCAAGAAGAGCGGCAGTTGCTGACCCAGTTGCAAGCCAAGCTCATGGAAGAATCCGTTGCAGCAGCCAAAGACGCCTTGGGCAAGTTGTCGGCTTCGTCGCAAGAAGCCTCGGTGTTTGCCTTTGCCAAGGCCATTGAATCGGAACAACTACCCATGACGACATTGGTTGGAGGAAAACACTCATGAACACTGCCACCATTGCCAGCCGCTATGCCGATGCACTCTTTGGCTGGGCGACCGAAAACAACCAAGTCGCTTTGATTGGTGACGAATTGCAAGCCGTTTTGACCTTGGTGCAAGAGCCCGGTTTAAACCTGCTGCCTTACTTGGCCGATCCCGCCATTCCTCACGATAAAAAATTGTCCCTCGTGTTTGAAGCCTTTGCTTCGGTGCAATCTCCCTTGCGTAACACCTTGGCCCTATTGGTCGAGCACCAACGCATGGATTCCTTGCCAAATGTGGTTACTCATTACCAGCAGTGTTTGGACACCTCTCAACGCCGCTTGCGTGGCACCTTAACCACAGCCTCGCCCGTGTCTTCAGCTGCGGTGGATGCCGTCACTCAAGCCATTAAAAAGCGCTTGGGTGCTGATGAAGTCTTTCTCGATACCACGGTGGATCCTTCTGTCTTGGGTGGCGCTTCGTTGCAAGTGGGGGATTTTCGCCTCGATGGCAGCTTTGCTTCTCAGCTGCAAACCCTTCGGGTGGGCTAGTTTTTTGTTTTACGGTGTTTTTGACTTTATTAATCTTGATAACTTTTTATTCTGAAAGGAACCAACCCCATGTCTACCACTCTGCGCGCGGATGAAATTCGCTCCATCCTGAAAGAGCGCCTTGCGGACTTTGCACCCGCCTTGCAACTCAGCCAAATTGGCCGAGTCACCGAAGTAGGCGACGGGATTGTACGCATTTATGGCCTGCAAGGGGCTATGGCTGGTGAATTGCTGGCCTTTGATGATGGTTACGAGACCATGGGCATGGTACTGAACCTGGAAGAAGACAACGTGGGTGCCGTGGTGTTGGGCGAATTCGTCCACATTAAAGAAGGCCAAACCGTTCGTTCCACCGGTAAAATCGCCTCTGTGCCTGTGGGTCAAAGTCTCATTGGTCGTGTGGTGGATCCCTTGGGTCGCCCTCTCGATAACAAAGGCCCCATCGAAGCGGAAGGCTACCAACCCATTGAAAAAAAGGCTCCCGGCATTATTTCCCGTAAATCGGTGCACGAGCCGCTACAAACCGGCATTACTGCCATTGATGCCATGACCCCCATTGGTCGTGGGCAGCGGGAATTGATTATTGGCGACCGTCAAACGGGTAAAACCGCCATTGCTCTGGATGCTATCATCAATCAGAAAAACAACGATGTGATTTGTATTTATTGCGCCATTGGTCAAAAATCCAGCGCTGTGGCACAAATTGTAAAAACCCTGGAAGACCACGGCGCCATGAGCAATACCCTCATCGTCACGGCGTCTGCCATTGACCCCGCCCCCCTTCAGTTCTTGGCGCCTTTTGCTGCGGTTGCCATGGGTGAATTCTTTATGGCCCAAGGCAAGCATGTACTGGTTGTGTACGATGACTTAACAAAACATGCATGGGCTTATCGCGCCATGAGCTTGTTGCTTCGCCGCCCACCGGGTCGCGAAGCCTATCCTGGGGACGTCTTCTACCTTCATAGCCGCTTGCTAGAGCGTGCTGCCAAACTGAGCGACGCACAAGGAGCGGGTAGCTTAACAGCCCTTCCCATTATTGAGACCCAAGCGGGTGACGTGTCGGCGTATATTCCCACCAACGTGATTTCCATCACCGATGGTCAAATTTTCTTGGAGTCGGATCTGTTTAACGCGGGTATGCGTCCTGCTATCAACGTGGGTATTTCGGTATCTCGCGTGGGTGGTGCCGCCCAAACCAAAGCCATTAAGTCGGTGGCTGGTAAGCTGCGTTTGGATTTAGCCCAATACCGCGAACTGGAAGCCTTTGCTCAGTTTGCTAGTGATTTGGACAAAGCCACTCAAAACCAGTTGTTGCGTGGCCAAAAATCCGTAGAAATTCTCAAACAGCCTCAGTACGCGCCCCTCAATGGTGCTCAACAGTACTCGTTGCTGTTTGGTGTAAACGCCGGTGTGTTGGATGAGATTCCCAACGGCAAAATCCAAGCCTTTAAGCAGCAGTGGTTTGAGTACCTGAGTGCTCAGTTGCCCGAGTTGGAAAAATCCATTAACGCCGGTAACAAACCCACCGATGACGAAAGTCAAAAAATGCTGGACGCCTTTAAAACCTTCTCCTCCAGCGTGTTTGCTGGTTAGTCGCTCCTTTTCTTTTCCTTGTCGTAACACTCGTTTCTTCGAAAGAGGATTTGCCTCGTGGCCAACTTAAAAGACATTCGTCGTCGCATTAAAAGTGTGAAAAATACCCAAAAAATCACGCAGGCGATGCGTATGGTGGCGGCTGCCAAGGTGAAACGCGCCGAACACAAGGTAAAAGCCATTCGTCCCTACAGCCAATCGTTGCAAGACGTGTTGGCCCAGGTGGCCACCACTCTCCCTGACAATGCTGAATCGCCTATTTTAACGTGGTTAAAGCCACTGGCAGAAGGCACTCAGCCCAAAAATCCTATTATTGTGGTGATGAGTTCGGACCGTGGCTTGTGTGGCTCCTTTAACAGCAGTGTGGTACGCCAAGCCCTTAAGCTGGAGCAGCATTTGTTGGCCCAAAGTATTACGCCCCAGTTTATTACCGTGGGTCGTAAGGTTACCTTTGCCATGAAGCGCTATGGTAAGTCGCCCATATTGGCCACTTTAGCCGACATGACGGCGGCCCCCAGTTTGGCCGATGCCCGCGCCATTGTGCAAACCGCCAGCAAAGCCTTTTTAGCCGGTGATGCTGACGATGTGGTGGTGCTGTCCACTCACTTCCGCAGCCTTATTTCTTACAAAGTCTTGCTCACCTCCTTGGTGCCCGGACGCGCTGTACCCGCCAGTGGTTACTTGGATTATTTGTTGGCCACCCCCAAAACTACCGAAACTTCAAAAACCGCCACCGGTGAATCCTTACTGGAGCCCAACCCCTTGGCCGTGCTGGAACAAGCGGTTCCTCTTTACTTGGTCAATCAAGTCTACACCTTGCTATTAGAATCCGCTGCTAGCGAACTGGCTGCCCGGATGACGGCCATGGCCAGTGCCACCAAAAACGCCAGCGAAATGATTGGCAAGCTCACCATTCAATACAACAAGGTGCGCCAAGCCGCCATTACCCAAGAAATTTTGGAAATTGTGAGCGGCGCCCAAGCACTGGTTTAGTGTGTAAGTGCTTTAGCTTATTTGGCTGCAGGCGTATTTTCAATATAGGTGCAGCCCTCAAAAAAGCCTTTAGTTAATTCGCATTCTAGTGTTGGATTTATTTGAGTGACAGCTTGAGTACGGGTGCTTCCTACAGGACGAAGATCAATGCATGTTTCGGGTGTTCTGCCCGTCACTCGACTAATTTCAAGGATGTCGTTAGCCTGGTAGCAGCCCGTGACAGGCTTTGGAACGTGGAAATCGAGATCGACTTTAAACTGCTGACCTACTTTAAATTCATGGTCGCGAGCCACAACACCAAAACGAACGACGCGAAGATTAAGCATGGATTTTACCCTTTTTATAAAAATGTAATGTCTTGGCCTTTTAAAGGCTAACCTAACAAACGTCCTCAATGTATAAAATTGCCTTGCAACCTATAGGCTCATACGGCTTCCACGCAAAGATCCTTGGGTTGCCACGATTGCACGCCTGGAATCACCAACCCGCTGCACTGCTGCGCCACGGTTTTAAAACGTTCCGGATCCCCCGTTACCCAAAACCCAGCAACGCTGGGCTTTTTAACCGCATCTTGGTTTTCAACCATACTTGCAGAGGCTAATCCTTCAACTACCTGAGTCAATTTTGTCACCATCGCTTCGGCGGGATCAAGCATGGTCACCGTGTTGGGCAACCGTGCTGCCAAGGCCGCCCGCATATGGGGGTAATGCGTGCATCCCAGCACCAAGCTGGCTGAGGTGTTTGGCGAGAGATGCGTTTGAATTTCTGCCGCCACGGTGTCCAATAAGGTTTCGTAGGCAGCCGGGTCGGGATGGCCGTGCTCAAAATACCCGGCCAACTGTTGACCCGATACTGAGCGAACGTCCAGTGCTGGATTCAATTCTTGTAGTACCCGCGGGTAGACCCCCATTGCGGTTGTTTTTGGGGTGGCTAGTATCACGATGGTGGGGTGGGCAAGATTACCATCGTTTGCCAATTGCTCACAAACAGGCTGAATAGGATCAATGATAGGTACCTGATTGAGTGCCGACCACCCCGCCATTAGTCCATGCTCTATCATTAGGCTGGCAGCGGTATTACAGGCAAGGGCAATCACATCACATTGCTTGGCCAGCCACGGCAACAGCTGTGTTAAACGCTCTAGTAATACTGCTGGCGATTGTTCCCCATAAGGCATGTAGGCGTTGTCGGCCACGTACACAAAACGGGCATCGGGAAATTGGGCCATCAGCGGCGCCAATACCGTCAGTCCCCCCACCCCCGAATCAAACACGCCAATGGTCAGGCTCCAATGAGGGGTGTTTGCAATAGCGGCAGTATTTATGGATGTCATGGGGATTGAGGTGATTCCATAAAGGCCTTAGGCCTTCCATCGCGCGGCAGTCTGTCTATAATAAAGAAAAAGCGTTTCCGCGTTTACAATCCTTCGTTGGAAAGAATTTCTCTCATGACCCCCACTCATACCGAAGGCACGGCCAAGCACCCCGTCTACAACACATCCGCCTTACTGTGGGTTGGGTTGATAGGTATTCCAGGCGCCCTGTTTCTTATGCTGCTGTTTAAACTGCATTTAATTTAAGCCAGTGGGTTTAGTAGCCCTGCCTACAAGGTAAAGGATAGGGGCAATAGTTCGCTAGGCGTCGTGTGGGTGATGGCCCCTGTTTGGGGATGGACAAACTGCACCTCGGCGTCGGGGGGCAATAACTCTGCCATCACTTGCCGGCATGCCCCACACGGGGTGGCGGCCCCTTCAAACCGTTGGCCATACTGTTGTTTTACATCGTTGGCCCATATGGCAATGGCCTTTAGTTTTCCGGCGTACCCTTGGGCTATGGCGGTAAACAAGGCGGTACGTTCGGCACAGTGGGTAAGCCCGTAGCTGGCGTTTTCTACATTCACGCCCGTAATAATCTGGCCATCGGTGGTTTGTATTGCAGCCCCCACCAAAAAATGGCTATAAGGGGCATAGGCATGGCTACTTACCCGCTGAGCTTCTGATAAGAGCGGTGTTAGGGCAGCTTTTTCCAAAGGTTCTGCCATGTCAAAAGCTCCTGTGGGATGAGGGAGAAGGAGAGGGTTGTGTCTGGAGGTGTTGCTTTAAAAAGGCAATGGCTTTTTGTAGTTGTACATCAGGGCTTTGGGCAGAGAGCGTGTCAACAACGCGAATATCGGGTTGGATGCCTTTTTTATGGATATCTTGCCCCCGCGGGGTAAGATACCGGGCCACGGATAGGTTCATGCCTGAGCCGTCGGAGAGGGGGATAATTTTTTGCACCAGGCCTTTGCCAAAGGTAGTGGTGCCCATTAAGGTAACGCGATGATTGTCATGCAGGGCGGCGCACAAAATTTCGCTGGCGCTGGCACTATTACCATCCATCAGTATTACGATGGGTAATGTTTTTGGATTGTCCAAGTCATTGGTATCGGCCTGTGCGTGTGCTTTTTCGCTGCCATGGAAGGGTTTCCCACTATCGGCCGAATGCCAACGGCTGGAAAACTTTTGCCACAAGGGGCTTTCATGGGGCCCTTGCACAATAACAATGGTGCCGTGGCTTAAAAAACGGTCGGCAATGGCAACAGCATTGTCCACCAAGCCCCCAAAGTTCCCCCGAACATCGAGAATCAAGGCCTGCTTCTGGTCCACGTCGCGTAAGGCTTCTTCCAGCTCCTCCACCATGGTTTCACTTAAAAAAGAACTGAGGCGAATATGCTTTACCCACGGGGGAGTATCGTCTTCAACCGTAACCGATTGCAAATGGACGGCTGCCCGACGCAGGTTAAGGATGCGTGATTTTTGGGTGACAGACGACTGAACCGTCAGCTGAACAGGCGTGCCCACAGGGCCTCGAATGGTATCGGCGGCTTTTTGAAGAGACATACCCGTGGCCGAAGTGCCATTGATATGGGTAATCGCCTCTTTGGGGAGAATACCTGCGGCTTTGGCGGGTGATTGATTGAGTACCGCCACCACCGTTAAAAGCCCATTGCGCATGCCCATTTGAATGCCCACTCCAAAGAGTTCGGCATTGATTTGCATGGATTGTTCACGCATCTCATTGGGCGGTAAAAACCGGCTGTACTCATCGTTCAAACTGGCCAGCATGGTATCAATGGCCACATAAGCATCCGTTGGCTCCGATAATTTTCCGTTATAGCGCTGTCGCCAAATATCCCATTGCTGATGATTCATGCTGGGGTCACGGAAGTCGGTTTTGGCTCGCTGCCAAGCTTCTTCAAACAGTGTTTGAGCCTGTACGGATGGATTGTTGGGGTTTAATTTGGCAATGAGAAAAGGAACAATGGTGTGATCGCCCCACCAGGCACCCAGGCAGAACGCCAGCAAGCCTAGCACGGTGGCCAAAGGCCACTGAAACCGCTTGGGTAGGTACAACGGCGGTAAACGAAACCCAGACATGAAAGGACCTTAAACGTGAGGATAAACCCTGGGGCAAATAGAAAGAACCCCGCTACCAAGGCGGCAACGGGGCACTTTTATAGAATAACTCTTAGTTAGCGAACTAGAGGGAATCCACGTTGGGCAGCTTGGGCGAGGTGTTGGAGAGAATAAACAAATCAATGATCTCCGACAGCTCGTTGGCTTTGCCTTGGAAAAACTTGATGTCGCTTTCCAGCTTGCGAATAACGGTTTTGTATTCTTCAATTTTTTTAATGTTGGCCCGCACCGAATCCAACATGTCGGATTGGGCAGATTGGGCTTCCGTCAGCACGTCTTCCATGGAAATACCCATGGCTTCCATGGTAAGGCGGATGATTTGAGCACCGGTTTGTTTGGTCACGCCTTCAGGCAGGTCACGCACCAAACGAATGAGCGTACGCACGTTGTGGCTAAACTCAGCGTCCAGCTCTTGGATGGATGACTCATGGGCATCGGGAGCAAAAACAGATTTGGGAGCAGTGGCAATGGGAGCCGACACAGCAGGGGCTTCTTCAAAAGGAGAGGCGGTTAAATCGCGAAAATCGGTGATGGTTTCCGTCATGGTGGCAGGGTCCCTAAATCAAGCGGTGACGAGGTTGGAAGAATCACTGTATTCTCACACAGGAACCCGTGTTGTGTCTACTAGCCCGCTTTGGGCTTCCTGTGCTTCAATACCCTAGAATGGTTTTTTGTCATTCCTTTAACAACTGTTGTTTGGCAGACCTACTTGTAACGATGCGCACTGTGATGAACCCTCTGGCACCCTCTTCTGACTTTTTGCCCCCCATAACCGCTTCTGGCGTCGATTCGTTGACCCTTTTGACGGATGTAACGGTGGTAAGCCAGGGCGTGGCAAAGCCTCATCACCATGTGGTAGTCGCCAATGGTTGCATTCAAAGCATTAGCGCCGAAGCGCCGGCTGATTTTTTAATGCAGCAAAGCAATGTAACCGTTATTAACGGGAATAACCAGCCGCTAACCGTCGGGTTGGTGGATTTGCAATGCAATGGGGCCTTTGGCATTGATGTGAACCATGCCACCGCGGCGCAAATTCGTGTGCTGCTAAAGCAACTGGCCCAAACAGGCACCACCCACGTGATGCTGACCCTGATTACAGCCCCATTGGAAGACATGATTCGTGCCATTCAAACCCTGGAAAGCGTGATTCGCGAGCCTCGCCCTGACGAGGCCCACGTGTTGGGTATTCACCTGGAAGGCCCCTTTTTAAACCCTTTGTGTGGGGGTATTCATCCCCCTACGGCCATGCCTCGAAAAATTTCCATTGCTACCTTAGAGACCCTTTGCTCTCCCAGCGTGAAGCTGGTTACGCTGGCCCCCGAGTTGCCCGGCGCCTTGGAAGCCATTGGCTGGCTGACCAAGCGAGGCATTACCGTCTTTGCCGGTCATACAGCTGCCACCGCAGCGGAAGCCATGATGGCCTTTGATGCGGGCGTAACGGGCGTTACCCACTTGTTTAACGCCATGAAGCCCTTTCATCATCGGGCGCCGGGCCTCATTTCTGTGGCTCTCACCCACCCCCACGTGACCATTACGCTGATTGCCGATGGCCACCACGTGTACCCCGAAGCCTTACGCTTGGCCATCACCGCAAAAGGCGCCGCAGGTGCGGGAAAAGTTGTGTTGGTGTCCGATAGTATGCCGCTGGCGGGTACGCCCGTGGGCACCCAAGGCCATTTTGGCGGCCAAACCATTACCCATCAAGCGGTGAAAGGCTTGCCCGTGGGCAAGGCTGCCAATGCCGATGGCACCTTGGCCGGTTCGGTGGCGTTGTTAAACCATGCCGTTGGTAACGTGCAAGCGTGGGGCTTAGCCGATTTACCCACCACCATTGCCATGGCCAGTGAAAACCCTGCCGCAGCCGTGGGAATGACCGATGGTAGCCGCACTGGTATTGGCACCTTAACAGCAGATGGCCCTGCCAATTGGGTGCTGTGGGATGCCGAGACGTGGACACCCCTTCAAGTGGGGTTGTAAGCGTTTACTTATTACCTTTTTTCGATTTAAAAATGGCGTCAATGTCTGCTAGTGTCAGCTGTTCAGGATTACCCATTACTCTTGCAGCCATTCCGTAAAAAGAACTCGCTTCGGAATCAATAAATGCCGGTGTAATGGGTACCCCTTTAGTAGTCATGTAATGGGATCCTGCATACTTCTTTAAAATATCAATAAATTGGTCTTGGCTTACGATGCCATCTTTTGAAGCCTTGGCTAAGCTTACTAGCTCGGCATGGACTTTTTCTTCGGTCATGATGGTTTGCAGCGTAAAGGGCAAAATAGGCGTGTAGTTCCTTAATTCTTCTTGATCTTGTTGCTTATTTGAGCGCATCAATTTTATAAGCTTATCGGTTTCATTCCGCATGGCTACCACTTCCGCTTGGGTATACAGCTCAGTGTCTTGCAAAAGGTTGTCGTGGTTGGTATCCATGGCTACCGCGGCTTCTTTAATTTGAGCGGGGGTATACTGTTGCGCGCTAAAAGCATTAGCAGCCCGCGATAAAAAGGCTTGGTAGGCAGGGTCTCTATCATTATTGAGCGGGATTTCAATAGTTCCAGGGTGATCGCGCCAATTATCTACGTAAAACTCTGTTTTACCATTAACGGTTCTGCCTCCATTTACTTTTACTCGAGTCGGTGGATTCATTGCCTTATCGGCCAAGGCGTTTAAAAAGCGTCCATCATTCAGCATGCCTTGCACCGGCGCCGAAACACCTGCTGTTTTGGCTGCCACTAAAGGCACATTGGGCTTAGCAGCGATTTGTTCTTTGCTAGCCTCGTTACGACGCTTGGCATTCGGATCCGCACCAGGCGGAGTTTTGTCACCAGTAGCGCCGGTAGCTCCAGTAGCTCCAGTAGCGCCGGTTGTTCCAGTAGCGCCGGTCGTTCCAGTAGCGCCGGTTGTTCCAGTAGCGCCGGTCGTTCCAGTAGCGCCGGTTGTTCCAGTAGCGCCGGTAGCGCCAGTAACGCCGGTAGCTCCAGTAGCGCCGGTCGTTCCAGTAGCGCCGGTCGTTCCAGTAGCGCCGGTTGTTCCAGTAGCGCCGGTCGTTCCAGTAGCGCCGGTTGTTCCAGTAACGCCGGTTGTTCCAGTAACGCCGGTTGTTCCAGTAACGCCAGTAGCGCCGGTAGCTCCAGTAGCGCCGGTTGTTCCAGTAGCGCCAGTAACGCCGGTAGCTCCTGTATTCAACAAAGCCATATACTCTCTTAAATCGGGGGCGTTGCCGTTGCCATCTTTGCGCAGCACCACCATTTTGCCGTTGGTGGCTTGCTGGCCACAGCTGGTCATGGCAATCAAGTCGTTCTTAATGTCCAACACGCTTTTGTCGGTGATGCCCTGTTCTTCCAGGATTTCATGAACGGCCAAGGCCACGTTGTAAGCCGCAATACCTTTGGTGGCTGTCATGGTGTTTAAAATGCCGTCGTCTTTTATATCGGCCTTAATGCGCGCCGTAAGCGCTTTGCGTTGTTGTTGGGTTAATGTTTGTTTTTTAGCGGTACCGCAATTAAAATCCGGCATAATAAATACTCCCCAATCAATTGAATTGATGAATTAAGCATAAATAAACTTAATTATATAAAAAACAATCTATTGAGATTGATGCCCTTTTATCACGGGTTTGTTACATGAGGGTGTTACAAGGCACTTAGGCCCGTTGTAACAGGGGGGCGTTCACGTTGGGGCCACCGGCAATGCGGCGCTCCGCGCGGTCTATGGCCGCTTGCAGGGGCAACACGTTGCGCTGGGTGGCGTCGGTTAGTACTTCCAAGGTAGTGGTGTAAATGGCCTTGCTGTCCTGCTCCGCCTCTTCCCACGTGCGGCCTTCAATGTCGGCGGCAATGGTAATCACGCCCCCGGCGTTCACAATAAAATCGGGGGCAAACAAAATGTCGCGCTCGTGCAATCGTTGCCCCACGCTAGCCGTGGCAAAGGGGTTGTTGGCCCCCCCCACCACCATGGTGGCTGTTAACTGTCGGGCAATGGCTTCTGTTAAGGTGCCGCCAATGCTGTTTGGAGAAAAAATATCCAAGGGCAAGGTGGGCAACTCGTCAGGCGTCACCACCTTAATGGCGGGGTACACCGTGGCCAGCGATTCCGCTGCCTGAGCATAGGTGTCGCACACCGTTACCTCACAACCGGCTTCCAGTAGGTACTGGGCCAGCTTGGCCCCTACTTTCCCCACCCCTTCAATGCCCACGCGCAGGCCTTGCAAGTCATCGCGCCCCAAGCGAACCTTTACGGTGGCTTTCACCCCTTCAAATACCCCTACCGATGTTAGTGGCGCCGAATCGCCCAAACCGCCTTGCTCTCGAGATTTACAGGGAACGTAAGGGGAAATTTCTCGCATAATATCCAAATCAGCAGCAGTACTGCCAATATCACTGGCACTCCAGTAACGGCCCTGCAGTAAGTTAATCTTCTGGGCAAAGGCTTTCAGTAATTCTGGGGATTTTTGAGTGCGACTGTCGGCAATAATGACGCTTTTGGCGCCGCCAAAATTAAGGCCGGCACAGGCGTTTTTGTAGGTCATGGCACGGGATAAATCGAGAACATCTTGCAGAGCAGCCGCTTCGCTCTCGTAGGTACGAATGCGGATACCACCCATTCCTGGCCCCAACACCGTGTTGTGAATGGCAATGTAGCCGCGCAGTCCCGTTTTTTTATCGGAGCAAACCAGCACCCCTTCATGATCGTATTGGGCAATGCGGTCAAAATCCGTGGGTGCGGTAGTCATGGCAGTCATCCTGTAACAAAGTAAAACGATAAGCCTGAAGGGTATTGTGATAAAAAACGAAGAAAGAAAAACCAATCGTATTAGCGTTGGCGGCCAATACTGCCTTGTGCCAGGGCCACAAGGGCTTCTTGGGCTGGAGATGGTTTGCAAACACGGGTTAATGAGGCAACAGCAGCATCCACCGCTTCTTGTGCTTTGGCCTGGAGGGCTGCTTCAGCGCCTGAGGCGTGCACCAAGGTTTGGATGGTTTTCAAGGTTGATGTTAACGTCAACCTTGCGTCGTCAGCAGAGGGGGTTTCAGGGTTCAAGGTTGACGTTAACGTAAAGGTTGTTTGCACGGCTTGGGATAACTCGGCATGTTGTGCTGGGGTTAACAAGGTGGATTCTAAGGCCAGGAGCAATGGAGCCGTGACCAACCCTTGTTGAATATCACCCATCACTGGTTTGCCGGTGCCAGCCACCGTACCACTGTAATCCAGCCAGTCATCAATCAGCTGAAACGCAATACCCAATTGCTCGCCATAGCTTCGAACGGCCAAAAGACTGGTTTCATCCAGGTTGTTTAGCCACGCCCCTGATTCACAGGCTGCAGCAAAAAGGCTGGCGGTTTTGCACATGGTTTTTTGATAGTAGCTTTGCCACAGGGTGGGTAATTCACTCGGCTGGCTGGGCCATTGGCGTTGGGTGCGCAGTTGTTCTACTTCGCCACTGCATAAGTCGGCCAACACGTCACTAAAAATAGCCACCAGGCGAATATGGCCAATTTTGGCCAGCAATCGGCTGGCCTCGGCCAGTAAATAATCGCCAGAAAGGATCGAAACGGTGTTTCCCCAGTGGGTGCGCGCTGTGGGCTGGTTTCGCCTCAAATCCGCGTCATCCAGCACGTCATCATGCAGCAAGGTCGCCACATGAATCATTTCGGCCACAGCCGCCGTTTGGGTATGGGCTGGTTTTAGGCCGCCGGTGGCCTCACCCATCAGCAAACATAGGGTTGGTCTCAGGCATTTACCTGGCACTCCCAACGTATGAGCCAGCGTTTCTGCCAGCCAGCCTGTTTCGGTGGGGGCTAAGGCGTTTAGCAATTGCTGAACTTCTACCAGCGCCCCTTGCACTGTGTTTGGAAGCAGACGCAGAGCCGTTTCCGTCATATTTAAAGCCGGTAAAAGCTGACTGGCTGTAGGGTCGGCCACTGGAGACGAGGTGAGCGTTGGAGTCGCGTGGGTCAAGAGAATTGCCCTGGGGTTGGAAAAGGAATGCCCTTACAGTAACCAAAACACACAACAAACTCACCCTTCTAGGCGCTGTGTTGGAAGCACTTCAGGACCATTCTGGCCTTAAAAATCCGTGGTTAGGGGCCACTCTCCTTGGGCTCGAAAGAGGCAATCATTACAGCCTGCATCCAGTGCCACCCAACGTTGCTGCTGCATGTCTTGGCGCTCAAAGCGTTTTATCGTAATCTCTGCACCGCATTGAGGGCAGGTGGGGTTGGGTTGGCTCAGCCACAGGCGCATATCCAAGGCCATTGCCGTCCCGTGAGAGGCAATGGCATCCAACTCTAGAGGCTTTTTTTCTAGGGCTTCCAGATCATTGGGGGCTAGCTTAAACAACCGCGCCAACCGTTGGCGTAAAATGGGCCCCAGCCATAATTGCTCGCCTTGTTCAATGGCATCCATGGTGCTGAGGGGCACCATCACATCGGTAGCTACCTGTTGACGGGTGAGGCCTTTGGTAAAACGGGCCTCTTGCAAGGCTTGTGCCAGTGAGGTTGCCGTAATGGTAGGGATGGGGGCAGCTTCAGCGGGCTTGGTAAAGCCTTGTTTGGGGTAACGGCTCATACAATTTTATGAATCCTCTTTTATTAATTCTCTAGTCACTTTGCCATTCATCTTGAAACACGAAGCCTTGTTTTTCGGAATGGCTAAAAATGCCGCGCCAGTTGCCAAGTTCTATACGGTACAGGGTTTTGCCTTTAAGTCGGGCTTCTTCGGTTAGGGTCATGCGGGTAGAGAGGCCCAGGTTGTGAAGCGGGTTTTTGGCAAAGTGTTTTAAAACATGGTCTGTTGATTGTAGGGATGAATGACTGACTTTGAGTAGGACTCCAGTTCCATGAGTGTTAGGGAAAAGGGTAATGGCCATTTGGCCATTTTTAGTAAAGGCCTGAGCCAGCGGTGGTAAATTTTCGGTTTGTACCGCAGGGGCTTGAGTAACAGGAGTTTCTACGGGTGCTGGAGGAGGCACAATTGTCATAAAGTCTTCAGGGACGGCTTCATGAAGCCAAGAGTCGTCCAGGTTCAGAGTGTCTAGGGCTGGGTTCAAGGAATCGTCATTATTCTTGGCTATGCTGTTGGCCGCGCTGCTGGTAACGTTGTTGGTAAAGCCTTGCCAGTCATCTAATAAAGGCTCTTCCAAACTGGGCATGAATGGAGTGGGCGGAGATTTTTCTGTGTAAGGCGATAAGGCGCTGCTGTTGTGGTGAACAAAGTCCACCGCCTCCTCCATTGTGGCGTTAGAAGAAAGGGGCTCTGAAAATCCCCATAACTCTTCCTCTTCTGCGTCATCATTGTTTTCGAGGGGTGTGTGATGACTGTCTAAAGATTCAGGAAGGGTAAGCCCCCAATCTGAGGAAAACGTATCGTGTTCGATGGGGTCCAGTAAATGGAGTGGGCTCACATCCAGGGGGGAGGCGTCTTCGGTGTGGGTGGCCCATGGCTGTTGCTTTTCCCACGCCATCACGGGTTCTTTATCGGGGGGCTCAATGGTTAAGGATGGGCTGAGAAGCCCCTGCTCATCGGCAGGGTAGAGAGGGTACAAATCATCCATATCAAGCGGAGAAGGCTCTGAAAATGCCGCGTGACCCAATACATCGGCGTCTAAGGGGTCACTGGTAAAAGGGTCATACACCGAAGGTTCGTCGTGAGGTTCTCCGTGGGGTTGTTGAATGGCAGGCACCTTGGGTGAGAGGAGTTCTAGACCAAAGTCATCCAGGCCAAATTCATCTAGGCTGGTGGCGTTAGTAAAAGACTCGGATGTGTGTGGGGAGGGGAAATCGAACCCGTCAGAAGCCTCATGGAGGCCAAAGGGATCCTCGTCTTCTGGGGCCAAGGCGTCAGGAAACGCATGGGCCTTTTCCTGGGTAGAGGGGGATTCTGGGTAACTTGGGCTCTCTTCAAGTTCCCAGGCCGCTTCTGGAGCGTCTTCTGGAACGTCGTTGTGGGTAAAATGCCAAGGTTCTGAGTCTTTCGAATCGGTCTCTTCCGGCAGGTTGGGCCAGGCAAAGTTGGAAGGGCTTTCGGAAGGAAAGTCGGGCTCTGTTGGGGCAAAGGTTTCGGCGGGGGCCACGTAAAAATCTTCTTCCACCGGGGCGGTATGGGGAACGGCCATAGAGTCGTCGATAAACGAAAACACTGCCTGGTGGCTGTTTGAGGATGCTTCTATGGGTGGGACGTTGTTGTTGGGATAGAGGGGGTTAAAATCTGTTAAGTCATCGGTATCCATTGTAAACGTCGCGCTGGGAAGGGACGAGTTAGGGTCGGAGGACATGGGCTGCGTTAAAGACGCTTCGGGGAAGGGGGTCTCAACAAAAGTAGACGGCGCTACAGGGGGCTCTGTGGAAGGATCTCGGGTGAGGTTGAGGCGGGCAGGGACCACGGGTAAGCCGGTAAAGCGGCTAATGGTGGGGCCCTCTTGGGGGGCTCCTCCCTTCATCGTATTAAAAAAATCGCTTTCATCGGGGCTAATTAATCCACGAGAACCACGGGCGCCTTTGAGGAGGCCTGTTGCCGGTGCTGCTTTGTCTAGCCAGTCTTGAAGTCCCATAGGGAAGGGGGTCCTTATTAGAGGTGTTAATAGAGGTGTTCATAAGGGCAGTGTGCCACACGCGTTTCATCTTAATTATAGTATGGTGGCAACGTCATCCTTACTGCTTTTCAAAAAAGTCCTTTTCTTTATGTCTTACTCGCCTAGTTATTTCGGTGGTTCAGGTGTCTCTGTACCTAAGGCTGCCAATGACACTGTTACCTTGGAAGAGGTTGTTCGCGGCTTACCCAACTTGTATGGCCCTGTTACTGAAGGGAATAACAGTGCCAACCCGCCTGTGGGGTGGCGTATAGGGGTTAAGCCTTTTGCGTTAACAATGGCTTTGCATGAGGATTTTTTAAGGCTGGGCCCTGTGTTGTGGCAGGTGCAGTGGGCGTGGCAACAGCTGTATTTGGATAGTTTCCATGGGAAACGGGGTATTCCGCCATGGGTGGCGCGATGGTTAAACCAAGGCAAGCCCGAGTCTGTTATTCAATTGGCCACACAAAAGCGTTTTAAAAACAGCGTGCCATTGGTGCTTCGTCCCGATATTTTATTGACGGACCCTTGTGCAGACGATGGTGGCTGGGCTTTAACGGAGCTGGATAGTGTTCCAGGGGGCTTGGGTTTTACAGCAGCCTTGCAGCATGCTTACCAACACGCTGGGTTTGCTGTGCTGGAATCGACCCAAGGCTTTATCGACGATTTTTGGCAATTATTGGAAGGCGCTCATCAGCAACAACGCAAACAAAGCGACCCTTTACGGGTGGTGGCCATTGTGGTGAGTGAGGAATCCAACGATTACCGGCGAGAGTTAACGTGGCTGGCGGAGCAATTGCAACAAACAGGCCATGCTTGCTGGGTGGTTCATCCAAAACAATTGTCTTTGCATGGAGAAGCTCTGTGTGCGACGTTGGACAATGGTGAACAAATGACCATCGATTTGGTGTACCGATTTTTTGAACTGTTTGATTTGCCCAACATCCCCAATTGGCCGTTGGTTCAGTTTGCAGCCCAAAAAGGTTGGGTTGCCCTAACGCCCCCTCCTAAGCCCTACTTGGAAGAAAAGCTGTGGTGGGCACTGTGGCATCACCCCGTGTTAAAGCCTCATTGGGAAGGGCTGTTGGGTAAAGAGACGGTAGAGTGGCTGACGCCTCACATCCCCCAAAGTTGGGTGATGGACCCGGCGCCATTGCCACCCAGCGCCATTATTCCCAACCTTAGGGTGGGTGGCCATGCGGTTCAATCGTGGGATGCCTTGGCTGCAGCCACTCAAAAAGAGCGGCAGTTGGTGCTGAAACCCTCAGGGTTTTCGCCGTTGGCGTGGGGTAGCCGTGGCGTGGTGATGGGCCACGATGTGCCCAGTACCGAATGGGCCGAAGCACTGACGCGTGCCCAAAACGATTTTTCACACACGCCGTGGGTATTGCAGCAATTCCACAAGCCTGCCAAGCACACAGTTATGGAATATGATCCAATGAGTCCGTTATTAAGGCCTCTTGAGGCCAGAACACGGTTGTGCCCTTATTATTTTGCGAGTCCTGATAGCGATACCCCCAGCCAAGCCACCCTGACGCTGGCGGGTATTTTAGCTACCCACTGCCCTGCGGATAAAAAAATCATTCATGGTATGCGAGATGGCTTGATGGTCCCTTGCGCCCTTCCTTAATCCTTCCCATTACATTTGTTTATTGCCAGAAAGTTGTTTATGACTTCAGCCCTCCTCAAACCGTCCATGCTCATTACTCCGGCGGGTCGTACCCAGCGCTTTACTGAATCCACTATTCGAGAAATGAGCCGACTGGCAGCCCAGTATCAAGCCACAAATTTGGCTCAGGGTATGCCTAATTTCCCTTGTCTCGATGTGTTAAAACAGGCGGCGGCAGATGCCATTAACGCCGACATTAACCAGTACAGCTTTACGTGGGGTGATGCCCGTTTGCGTGAAGCCATTGCCGCCAAAGTGGCTACTTACAATGGGCTTACCTACAATCCAGAAACCGAAATTACCGTGACCTGTGGCGCTGCCGAAGGCTTGGCCGGCAGCTTGCTGGCCTTTGTAGAGCCCGGTGATGAAGTGATTATTTTGGAGCCTTTTTACGAAAACTACTTGCCCAACGTGGTGCTAGCCGGGGGGATTCCTAAAACGGTGGCCTTAGAAGCCCCCACGCCAGAGAACCCCACGTGGCACTTAAACGAAGCCACTTTGCGCGAAGCTTTTAACGATAAAACCAAGGTGATATTGCTGAATAGCCCCCATAACCCTACGGGCAAGGTGTTTACCCTGGCAGAAATGACGTTGATTGCCGAACTGTGCCAGCGCTATAACGTGCTGTGCATTAGCGATGAAATTTATGAACACATGGTGTATGACGGGGAGCGTCACGTGTGTATGGCCAGTTTGCCCGGCATGCGGGAGCGTACCATTACCCTCAATTCCTTGTCTAAAACCTACAGCATTACAGGATGGCGTGTGGGTTGGATGTTGGCCGCTCCTGCGTTAACCCATGCCCTTCGCAAGGTCCATGATTTTATGACCACGTGTGCCCCGGCACCGTTGCAGCGAGCGGGCGTAACCGCCTTGGGCTTTGAACAACATTATTACGATACCTTGTTGGCGGGTTACGAAGAACGCCGCCAGGCAATTATTACTATGTTAGACGATTTGGGTATTGAGTTTGCCCAGCCCCAAGGGGCTTATTACCTGTTGGCCGATGTGACCGACGTGTGCGAAAGACAGCACTTACCCAACGACCGTGCCTTTGCCGAATGGTTGTGCAAAGAGCACCAAGTGGCAGTGGTTCCAGGCAGTGGGTTTTTTCACACAACACAGCCCAAGCGCTATTATGTAAGGGTGTGCTACAGCAAAACCTTGGAAACTTTAACCGATGCTGGCAAAAAACTGGCTGCACTGAAGGCGTAACAAGGATGGGCTCGATGGGATTGTTAATTCGCAAGTGCCTCCTTTTTGTGGTTGCCATGGGAGTGTTACTCCTTCCACTGTGTTGGCTGGGAGTGGGGTTTTCTGCCCCAAGCAAAAGAACGGTAGCTTCTGCCCAAGTGGCCATTCCGGTGCTTCAGCCCAGTTTTGCGTATCGGGTGGATGCCGCCCAACATCTCACTTCAGGGCTTCAAAGCTGGGCGGTTCGTCATCAACAGCAACCCATTGATGATGCTGGCTACCGGGCCTTGGTGTGGGACGCTTTTAAAGCGTCCAATGACACTCAGCCCTTAACCGTGTGGCGATTTCAAGGAGAGCCGCATCCGGCAGTGATTCAGCCTACAGTGGTGTTGACCAACCCGTCGGAAAAAGCCTGGCTGAATCTAACCGTTACCTTAACCGTGTTGGCCCAATGGGGTTCCCTTCAGGCCAAGCCACCCTTGTGGCTGTTGGATACGGACGCTTTGAGGGCTAAAACCCATTGGCAGCCCATCTCTCATACCAACTTTACGGTTCGGGTCCTGGCGCCGGATCAATCTCATACCTTGAACGGCACGGCCATTTCTCTACCCGATGTGTTGGCTTCTCACTTAGGAGAGTGGCCTGTGCAGTTAGGGGTGATTGCCACTGTCAAATCCCGAACAGGGACTCCAGCCTTTACCAAATCAGAAACCCGAATTCAGCTGATTCCCAATTATTTAGTGCCCGATCCGCCATCAATTCGTCTTCCTTAAACCCCTGATTTATTTACTTAGAATCGGAGCGTATTACAGCGGACTGCCCAAGGAATACCCTCCAAAATCCACGGTTCACGGCGCTTACCAGCGGTGAGTGACTGATTCTGGCTGTAGAAGTGACCGGTGCAAATGTCCATGACGTGAATATTTTGGAGCCATTATTGGTAGGAGAATGGCTGAATAAGCCTGAAGCGAGGCAGTGTAAACAGTATCTGTGTCTGGATGCCTGTTGCTGTAACTCAGATACCCACACGATGATTTAAAATGAAGGCTCGGTTAATCATATTCGATATCGAGGGGAAGAAAGCGCTGAAAAACAGTCCGGTAAAAAACAAGACGCTGGGTTGTCGAGCGAAGCCACCGTTGGCTAAACCGCTACCGGCGACTGCTGATTCGTTGAGGAAAGAGGGCTTTACACTGCGTGGGGTTTATTCAGCTGGCGTGTGTTTTTTAACTCCTCGACCGCCTAAATCCCCGATAGGTTCTAACTGCCACTTTCTGTTGCTATAGGGCTTAAAACGATAAGCGCTTCGCATAGCCTGTGAGTTCCACATACGCTTGGCCGGTAATGGGTTTGCCGAATTGGGTGCCTTTCACCCTGCATTTGCCTTCCCAGTAAGCTCCCTCGGCGCTGGCTTTGTTGCCTAATTCTTGATTGGCCACCACAGGGGTCAAGGTGACATCCAACTGTTGTTGGGGTACTTGTACCCGCCACTGAGCGGGATATTTTGCGAGCGTGGTGGGGCTTTTCCAATAGCGCAGAGGCGTAATCACAAAGTCTTTTTCTGATAGGTGGGTGGATTTTCCCCTACTTGCCACCACGGTGCCGCTGCTGTGAGGGTCTTTTTTCCCATCCTGCAAACGCATTTGATATAGCATCACGTCTTGCCGGTTATCCAATTGCAGGGCAAACCAGTCCCAGCCCACTTGGTTGGCTTGCAGTTGATTGCTCCCAAACTCGTGATCCATCCATGCCGTGCCGCTTACGGCAACGGGTTTTCCTTTGCTGGTGGCCGAAACCACCGTGCCGACTGCTTTCATACGAGTATAAGAGTAATAATGGGACGCACATCCCACGCACGCCGCTTTTTGGCTAACGCCGTTAATGCCATGAATGACAGGAGGCAAGGTTGACGTTAACGTCAACCGTAAAGATTTTTTGGATGGAAAATTGGCCTGCATCGTAAAGGTGGTTAACGATGATTTGGTTGTTGGAGCTTTTTGAGTGAAATCCCAGTTTTTAGCCCACACCTTAAAAGGGATGTTGCTTCCCATCGCAACCGAGCCCGCTTGTCCCATAGCGGGGCGTAATAACTGGGTGGCATGGGTAAATTGAGACGCCTCAGGAGCATCTTCATCCGTTAAGGCCGCGTGAGCCAAATACACCGTATCCAAGGCCCACGGAGAGTTTTTAAACGCCTTGCGATGCGCCGCTGTTGCATCGGTGCCCACCCGAAAGAAGGTGAGTTCATAGCCGTAGGGGTGGTTGTTCGCATCTTTTAGGTGACCTGTTACGTACCACCACTCGGTTTTGTAGTCGGTGTGGGCGTAATGGTCTCTCGGAAACCGATACACATACCCCGGCAGCGCTTTTCTATAACTCCCAAAGGGGGCTTTCATTTCTTTGCCCAATGTGGTTATGGGTAAAGATAACAGGATAAAAATGATTAGAATTAAGGCGACGAGGCGTTTCATAAAAATTATTCCTCCCGAATGCTGGCGGTGGCCACAAAACGACTGGCCTGCCACGCGGGCAACAGTCCCGCTATTAGTGAGGTGCCCAACACCAATGCGACCGCTTGCCACGCAAAATCCCACGGAAAACTAAACCCAAGGGTCCACCCAAAAGACTGTTGATTGACTACCGTAATCAACAACCACGCCAACCCAAGGCCCGCCACTGCCCCAAACAACAGGCCCCCCAAGGCCAACAACCCTGCCTGCACTAATACAATGGCCGTAATTTGGTTGGGCACGGCCCCAATGTAGGTGAGGATGGCAAATTCTCGGCGGCTTTCCCGCACCAGCACAATGAGGGTATTGAGGACGGTCATAAGGGCTACGCCCATGGCAATGGCGTGCAAGGCGTAGGTAATGGCAAAGGTGCGGTTAAAAATGGTAAACACCTCGGCGCGCAAATCGGCGTTGGTTTGAATATCCACCGAGGCGTTGGCCGGTAAGTTGCTTAAAATCCTACTGCGAAGGGCTTTGGGGGTTGTGCGGCTGGTGGGGTCCACATACACGGCCACATTACTCACGCCGTCATCGTTAAAATACCGGTTGTACACGGCGCGGGGCAAAATAATGTAGCCGTGCTCACTGGCGTAATCCGTATACACCCCTTGAATCTTTAATACTAAGGGGCCTTTAGGGCTCGGGAGAGCGACGGTATCGCCCGTCCAACGGTGGTGTTTGCGGGCAAAGGTTTCTGTCACCATTACCGAATTGGGATGCTGGGCAAAGCGCTTCATAACAACCGCTAACGATTCACCGTTCATAAAGGTGAGATCGCCTTGGCTGGCGATGGTTTCCACGTCACTGACACCCAAGCGTACCGGCTTACCGTCTACCGTAATCACCACGTCCAAAAAACGATCTGTTAAGCCCACACCGGGTGTGGTGAGTATGCGCTGCACCACGGCTGGCGAAATAAGGCCTGTTTGCTGGGTAGCGCCCTGAGACGCCGCTTTGACCCAAATATCTGCGCGCAGGGTTTGGTTAATCCA
Organism: Vampirovibrionales bacterium; assembly: GCA_029866025.1. Lineage (GTDB taxonomy): Bacteria > Cyanobacteriota > Vampirovibrionia > Vampirovibrionales > Vampirovibrionaceae > JARXAD01. Next base: position 222,031 of record JARXAD010000001.1, read on the forward strand.
CGTGGTAACGGTTTGCCTAAAACTGTGAATCATCACCGCCAAGCTCACCATCAAGGCAATGCCTACCATCAAGCTGGCCACGGCAACGCTCATGCGCCCCAAGGCTCCCAGCATCATGCCGCTGGCCAAGCGGCCTTCTAGCCAGCCCAAGCGCTTCATCAGCGCTGCCAACACTCGCAATAACCAGCGGCTCAGCACCCACGGAATAATGCACGCCAACCCCAGCAACAATAAAAACGCCGCGGCATAGCCTCCCACCGGAATCACAGACCATTGCTCTCCCAGCCAGTGTTCTAAGGTGGGCAAGCGAGAGGCCAAGGCCCCTGCGGCCAGCATTGCCAGCCCCAGCCACAACACTTGCAGCGTCCAGCGGGGGGTAAGGGTCACGTCTTTGCCTTCACGCGTGGTCAGGGCTGGGGCAATTCGGGCGGCTTCTACCATGGGTACGGCAGCGGCCAGCAAGGTTATGGCCACGCCTAAGCCAAACGATAGCCACAGCAAGGGTACATCCAGCACCAAACCACTGAGCGGTTGTCCCATGTAGAGGGTTTCTACCGTTTGGCCAATGGCTTGCAGCGCCCCTAAAGCTAGCACAATGCCCAGCCCCACGCCTAAGGCCGACCCTACTATGCCCAATACCAAGGCCTGTAAGCTAAACAAGAGCACCACCTGCACACGGGTAGCTCCCAGCGTCCGCAAGGTGCCAATGGTTTTTCGCAAGCGAATCATAGCGATGGTGAGGGTATTGTAAATAAGAAACATGCCTACCAGCAGGGCCATATTGCTAAGACATGCCAAATTGCTTTGAAAAGCCCGCACCATGGCCTGTACTTGGGTGCCACGGGCTTCTGGAGTAGTCACAATCACATCGCTATGGCCAGTGTTTTTTAGATGGCTTGTTAATTGTTGCTGAATGGTGGCTACCTGTCCTTCCGGCACCACCAGCTGAATGCGATGAATTTTACCAGAAGAGGCTTCGGTTTGTTGTAGCCCCAACAGCCGTTGGGCAGGGCTTATGTCCATCATCACGCCACTAAAGGCAGCGGCACCCTGGGTTTTTAAAATACCCCGCACCGTCAGGGTGTGGCGGGTATCCCCCACCCAGCCATGGAGTGTACTATCCACCTGCCAGTGGTGTTCCTTTGCCAATACGTTGCTCACCCAAATGGCATTGGGCTCCACGCTTTGCCAAAAATTTTGTTGAGACAGCGTGTTTTGGGGGCGTTCACCTAAAGAGACAGGCAACGTCGCTTGTTCCAGCACATCCACGCCAATCACTTTTAGGGATTCACTGCCCGTGGACGTTTCTAAGCGAAAAGAGCCTTCTACCAAGGGGGTATAGTGGGCCTCGGTGCCCCATAGCACCTTCAATTCTCGCAACATGCCCTCATCCATGGGCAAGCCGGTGGCGGTTTGAATGATGAGATTACTGGGCCCCGTGACGCTGGTGACAGAGCGTTTGAATTCGCTGAGCACTGTGCCGTTGGCCAGTTGAATGGCGAGCCACACGGCTAACCCAACTGCAATGCCCCCCACCGTTAGTGCCGATCGAAATTGGTTATGGGTAATGTCTCGCAGCGCCAAACGTAGCATCCACGCCCAATCGCTGGCTTTGTTTAAAATGCCCATGACTAAACGCCCACGGCATTGGAAAGACTGTGAATGCGCCCATTACGCAGGCGCAACACCGTATCGCCCAATTTGGCCACGTCTTCGCTGTGGGTGGCCATGATGATGGTAGTGCCACGCTCTTTGCACAAGGTACTGAGCAGTTGCAGTACCTTGTCGCCGTTATCGGTGTCTAGGTTTCCCGTGGGTTCATCGGCCAACAGCAGCTTGGGTTGGTGTATGAGGGCCCGCCCGATGGCGGCGCGTTGCATTTCTCCCCCAGAGAGTTGAGAGGGGTAGTAGTCTGCTCGTTGCGCTAAGCCCAGCTGAGACAGTAATTCAGCAACTTTGGCATGGATGCTTTTTGCCGATAGACCAGTCGACCTTTGGTTCAGTTGTAGGGGCAGGGCTACGTTTTCGGCCACCGTCAGGGTGGGAATGAGGTTAAAAAACTGGAACACATACCCCATGTGGGTGCGGCGCAGCAAGGTACGTTCGTTATCGCTTAGGGATGAAAGCGACTGGCCTGCAAACAACACCTCCCCTTGGGTAGGGGTGTCCATGGCACCCAGCACGTTAAGCAGCGTGCTTTTGCCGCAACCGCTGGGACCCATGAGCACCCAAAATTCGCCAGCATCCACGGTAAAAGAGACATCGCACAAGGCTTGGGTATCGTGCTGAGGATAGGTGTGAGAGACCTTAGCCACCGTAAGTAGCGGTGAGAGTGACATGATAAATACAACCCGACTCTATACGTGTTTAAAAGAAAACTTTTTATACTAATCGGTATAATACGGTAAAAATTCTCCCCCACTTCTTTGGTTAGGATGTGTGCCCCCGTGAATGAAAACTCAGCAGATACCGTGAACCAAACCCCTGCGCTATACCCTGTTCAGTCTCGGTGGGATGTTATTGTGGTGGGTGCGGGTGTGGCTGGCTTGCGGGCGGCCCAAGTAGCGTATGCGGCTGGAAAAAGCGTTTTGATTATTGAGACCACCGAACGCATTGGGGGTCGTATTGCCACGGATTGGGTGGAAGGCTTTGCTCTGGACCGTGGCTTTCAGGTGGTACTTACCGCATACCCCGAATTAAAAAAAGCCTTGCATTTAGAAGATCTTCAACTCAAATCCTTTGTGTCTGGAGCGTGGGTATTTACGGGCAACCAAACCTTTTATCCCTTGTATGATCCCTTACGCCACCCCATAAAAGCCTTTGGCTCGTTGTTTAAAAGTCTGTCGGTCCCCTTCTTAACAGCCAAAGATATTGTTCAAACCATACGGTTACGATGGGACATTGTATCCAAGCCAGAAAGTGCGTGTTGGAATAACGATGGCTTATCCACGTTAGAGTATCTCCGTCAACGAGGCTTTTCAGAGCCATTTATTGCCGCCTTTTGGATGCCTTTTTTACGCGGTGTTTTTCTGGATGCTGAATTGTCGACCCCTGCCAGTTTGTTCCGTTTTATCTTTCGTATGTTTGCCTTGGGTACCGCTGCTTTGCCTGCAGGCGGCATGGAGACTCTTCCAAAAACCATGGCAAGCACTCTGCCCAGCGGTGTTTTTCGTATGAATATGGGGGTTCAATCGGCCACAGCAACCAGTGTGCTGCTAGAAAGTGGCGAAACCTTGCAGGCCACATCGGTGATAGGGGCTACTCCCAGTACTAGTGAAAAAACCGTATGGCGAGGGACCACGTGTGTGTATTATGGGGTGGCGGTGTCTCCTATTAACGAAGCGGTACTGGTTTTGAATGGGACTGGGCGGGGATTGATTAATACACTATGTGTCCCAACGTGGGTGCATCCAGCGTATCGAGCCCAAGGCACCAAAGAGCATCTGGTTTCAGTGTCGTTGCTGGGGGTTCATCCTAACCCACGCCAGGCCATTGAAAGTGAGTTAGCCAATTGGTTCGGTAACGAGGCAGTAGATTCATGGCGATGGCTTAAAACGGATGTGATTCCTCACGCATTACCCGTGTGGTGCGGGGCGCATCCAATACTCCCAACGATGAAGGACACCCCCATTGTGTGTGGCGATGGTGCATCGTACCCTTCTTTAAATGGAGCGTTATTCAGTGGCGCATCCGCTGCTAATCAAGCTTTATCTACCTTTTATTAACAATGAGCCTAGATTTTAGCTCCCTAACGCTTGTCCAAAGCTGCGCATGTTCAATCAATTTTTCGTTCAATCACGTTCTGGGAGAAGACGGACAGAATAAACCTCTATGACTTTTTGGTCACAGTCGTTTTTTGATTGGAGCAAGTTGAATGATAAAGGGCTTGCAATCAATTGGTTTAACACTACTGGCGACGTTTGAATTTTTTTGGTGTGAAGGGGGACGCTTTGGACGGACCATTATTGTCATAAAAAATCTCTATTGACTCCCTGTCTCCCATTTGTTCGACACTTGGGAAAGCAGTTTCTTCAGAGTCTTCGGTTACACTGGGTAATTGTTGAGGTAAATTACTCGAAAGCCACGGAGACGAAGAAGCTTCGATGGGGGACTGAAGGGGATTGAGTAAATACAAACCCTGAATAGCGCTGTTGATGGTGTTGTTTGTTGAAATAGTGGGTGGAGGGGCCACGATCAATTGGCCATCCACAAACTGCACCTGATAATTGCTGCTAGTGAGACCCAAGGGGGAGATCTGGTAAAGGCCCGGCCCGGAAACCACGGGTGAGGCAGAAAATTGGAGACTGCCTCCCAACACCGATTGATTGTGACCCAATACAAAGCCGCTATATAGTGCCGTATAAGCGGGTGGGGTACTACCTTCGGTGTAGGTGACGTTTTGAGCTGCGACTGTTAGCGGGGCTGGATTGATTTCCAAATCCCCATCCACGTGGGTAATGTCATAGTTGGAGGAGGTTAATCCGCTGGCGGTAATACCATAGTTGCCCACGTTACTGGAGGCCACTGCGGGGGTGGAAAGATCCAGAGCACCTCCGAGGACCGATTCATCTTGGCCGAGGACAAAGCCAGAATACGATGCGGTAAACGTCGGGTTGCTGGCTCCATACAACCGACTCTTGTTATCGGCTGTCACCGTCAATGCCGCCGGAGTCACATCTAGAAGTCCACCGACGTGGGAAATGGTGTAGTTGGTGCTGGACAGTCCGCTGGCGGTAATGGCGTAGCTGCCCACATTACTGGAGGCCACTGCGGGAGTTGAAAGCGTTAACGAGCCGCCGAGAATCGATTCATCCTGTCCAAGAACAAAGCCAGAATACGACGCAGTGAGAGCAGGGTTAGCACTGCCGTAAAGGCGAGATTGATTATCGGCTGTCACCGTCAATGAGGCGGGATTAATAGCCAAGTTACCGGCTATATGTCCAACAGTGTAATTGCCGTTAGTGTACCCACCCACATTAATCGCGTAGTTCCCCACATCGCTGGCTTGGGTAGCGGCCGTGGAAAGGTTGAGCGTTCCTCCAAGAACGGATTGATCTTGGCCGAGTTTGAATCCGTTGTAGCTAACCCCAAGTGCTGGGTTAATGCTGCCATAAGAGCGATTCATACTATTGGCAGTGACGGTTAGCGGTGCTGGCGTAATGGCTAAATTGCCCGAGGCGTATGTAAAGCCATACCCCAAACTGGATGCCAAAGACCCTAAGGACGGTGTGACGCTGTAGTTGCCAATATTGCTGGTGGTTGTAGCCAAGGTGTTAAAGCTGGCAAGCCCTGCAATAGAGGTTCCTTCTGTGTCGCCATCAATAAAGCCACTTTAAAGAGCACTAAAGGTAGGGTTGGCGTCGCCATATTCTCGGGTGGCACCGTTGGTAGTAACGGTAATAGTGGGCGCAAGGCGGTAATTGATGACGTTGCCGCTTTCCACAATGCCACCGGGTGGGTTGCCAGCGTAAGTGCGGTTGTAGCGTTTGGTGTAGCTTAACGCGCCTTCCGTAGTGTTGGCAGGGCTACCACTGTAGATGAGCCAACGTCCACTGGGGGTATTAAGAGGAGTGCCCACAGCATTGTTGGTAAAATCCCCGGTAATGGCAGCCAATGTTAAGGCATTGCCAGTACCATTGGCGGTAATGCTACTGCCCGAGTTGAGTACTAAATTACCATTGGCCACCAACGTACCCTGATCCACCGTGGTGGCACCTGCCACGTTAATATCACCCGTAACGGTAGAAATATTAAGTGTGCCATTACCATGATTGCTGGCATTCAAAGTCATGCCATTGCTTTCCACGATAGTGGTGGTACCTGTACCGGTTCGATTGGCGGTAACGTTTAAGAAGGCATTGCTCACGTTGCCTAAGGTGGCATCACCACTACCGGTATTGAGAGTAAGGGTAGGGCTATTAAGCACCGCGCTTTGGGTAATAGTGCTAGCGTTGGCAGCATTTAATGTGCTGCTGGTAATGGCTGTGGTGGCGTTATTGATGGCGATGTTACCGCTGGCACCGGTGGCGCTTAGGCTCAAAATATCGGCGCTAAGGGCCCCACCCAAGGTGAGCAGGTTACCACTGGAGAGTGAGACATTGGAACCCGCTGTGCCGGTAATGATGGCGGTGTTGAGGTTTCCTCCCGCGGTAAAGTTCAGATCTTTATCGCCTAAGGTAAGGGCGTTGGCCCCGGTGGTAATGGCCCCGGCAGTGTTGAGTGTTAGGTTGTACCGGCCAGCCCCAGAGCCCGATAGATTGAGTGGGTTATTAATGGTGACGGCGTTGTTTTGAGCGGCATCGCCCACAGATACGGTACCGGCAGTCATGCGGCCCAGTTCGCTGCTGGAAATATCGTAGGTAGCATCTTTGGTGGTAATGCCCACGTTATGGGCTTGGGCCGTGTTAGAACGCAATGTAATGGTTCCGGTGCCTGCGTTTAAAGCGCCCGTGGTGTTTAAGGTAGCCGTAAGGCTGGTTAAATTTATGGGGCTGTTGGTAGAAGACAGGGTAACGAGGTTGGCTACGTTAATGACACCCGTGCCGTTGGCGCTTAAGGTAACGCCATTGGTGCCAATGGTGTTGTAGTTTAAGGCAATGTTCCCGTTGGTAGAGGTGGCCCAATCCAGCACACCGGCGGTAATGGTATTGCTGGTGGCTTGGTTGCCCACGCCGCGTAGCTGAAGGGTTCCGCCTACGCCGGTGCCTAATGTACGCGCATTCAAGGTTGTGGTGGTATCGGTTAGGTAGGCATTGCCCAAGGTTTGCAGTTCAAGGGTGCCAAAGTCGCCATTCCACGGGGTAGCAACGGATCCAAAGTTAGTGTTGGCTGCAGAGCGAAAGCTGGCCGTACTGAGGGCCATGGCGCTGCTAAAGTAGGGCTTGCTAAAAAAGTCTCCGTTCCCATCGTAGGCATAAAAGGCTTTGCTGGCGTTGTTGGTAAAGGTAAAAGTGCCGCCCACCGTTAGGTTTTTGGTGTTGTTAAAGGTACTCCAGCCGGCGGCTAGGTAATGGGTGCCGTTGGTGGCGGTACTACCCACGTTACCGGTGACGTTGACGTTGCCGTTCCAGCTGCGCAAATCCAACACGCCGGTAGAGGTAGACACGTTGCCATTGACGGTTACATCGCCACTGCTTCCTTGGCTATTGAGTACCAAGCTGGTGCCGGTAAAACCATTGGTGGTTACGTTTCCGCCACTGCCCAAGGTGATGAGGGATAAGGTTCCCGACGGGTTGGCAAAGCCAGTCATGGTAGGAAAGTTAAAGCTTCCACTGGCATCACCGCGTCTAAAATCCAGCAAGGTGGAAGCACGCGCGGGGCCCGTGGTAAACATAGGTTTGCTAAAAATATCGCCGTTGCCATCGTAAATGTAGAGGCTTTTGGCGGCTGCACCGGTAATGGCCACTGTGCCCGTTACGCCTAGGTTAGTGGTAGCCGTAAAACCATTGCTACCCGCTGCCAAGTAATTAACGCCCGTGGTGCCTGTGTTGCTTAAGTTTCCCGTAATGGTGACGTTGCTTAGGTAACTACGAATATCCATGACGCCCGAAACACTCACGTTGCCATTGCTGGTAATGTTTGCTCCGGTACCTTGGGTGTTTAGGGTAAGGGTGGTACCCGTAAAACTAGGGATTGTAATGTGACCGTTGGTTCCCAAAGTAATAAGGGAAAGCGTATTGGTGGGGTTGCCAAAGCCGGTAAGGGTAGGCATGTTAAACACGCCATTGGCATCGCCACGGCGTAAAAAGAGTTGGGAAAAGGGCCGTGCGCCAGCATCTGTAAACATGGGCTTGGTAAAAATATCACCGTTGCCATCATAAATATTGAGAATTTTTCCAGCCCCGCCTGTAATGGCCAGCGTGCCCGTCACGCCCAAGTTGGTGGTGGCGCCAAAGGTTCCGCTACCCGCGGCCAAGTAATTGGTTCCCGTAGTCCCAGTGTTGGATAAGTTTCCCGTGATGGTGACATTAGATAAGTAGGAGCGAATATCCATGACCCCACTGCTGGCAATGTTGCCCGTGGTGGCAATGGCGCTGCTGGTGCCTTGGGCAATTAGGCTAACACCCGTGGCGGTAATGCCCGCCGTATTAATGTTGCTGGTGGCCCCTTGGGTGTTTAAGGCCACACTGGTTCCCGTAAAGCTGGGCAAGGTAATAACCCCATTGGTACCCAGCGTGGTTAAGGTTAGATTGGTTGGGTTAGCAAACCCCGTAAAGGTAGGGTAATTAAAAGTGCCACTGGCATCGGCACGTCTAAAATTGAGGGTGTTAAAAGCTCGGGCGGTGCCATCTGTAAACATGGGCTTGGTAAAAATATCGCCATTGCCATCCCAAATGGTTAGAATTTTTCCAGCCCCGCCACTAATACCCAACGTGCCAGTAACGCCCAGGTTGGTGGTGGCGCTAAAGGTTCCGCTACCCGCGGCTAAAAAGTTGGTTCCCGTGGTGCCAGTGTTACTGACGTTACCCGTCACCGTTACGTTGGATAAATACGACCGAATGTCCATAACACCACTGCTGGCAATGTTGCCGGTGGTGGTAATGGCGCTGCTGGTGCCTTGAGCTTGTAGGCTCACATCGGTGGCGGTAATGCCAGCCGTATTGATGTTACTGGTATTGCCCACTGTGTTTAGCGTCAGGTTGGTGCCACTAAACGCGGGGAGGGTAATAACGCCGTTGGTGCCCAAAGTGCGCAACGTTAAATTAGCACTGGGCAAAGCAAAGCCTGTTAGCAGTGGGTAATTAAAGACACCACTGGCATCGCCCCGTCTAAAATCTAGGGTGTTAAAGGCACGGGCCGTGCCATCGGTAAACAGGGGCTTGGTAAAAATACTGCCGTTACCATCAAACACGCTCAGGGTTTTGGTAGCGCCCCCACTAATGGCCACCGTGCCGGTTACGTTTAAATCGGTGGTGGCGCTAAAGGTTCCACTGCCTGCGGCTAGGTAATTAACGCCGGTGGTGCCGGTGTTGCTTACGTTGCCGTTTACCGTTACGTTGCTTAAAAAGCTCCGAATATCCATGAGGCCCGTGGTGGCAATGTTACTGCTGCTGGTAATGGCACCGCTGGTGCCTTGGGCTTGCAGGGTTAAATTGGTACCACTGTAGCCGTTGTTAAGGGTAAGGGTGCTGCTGGTACCATTGGCAATGGCACTAAAAATAGGGGAATTAATGGTGCCAAAGCGCATGGGGGATGACGCCACGTTGTAGTTAAAGCTGGTGCTGGTAGGGGCCGTAACGTTTACCACGCCGGTACCGGTCAGCACGGGGCGAGTGGCGGTAATGGTATTGCCAGCCGTTAGGGTGGTGTTGGCATTGCCGCTGTTAATGGTGCCGCCAAGGGTAATGTCTCGCGCGTTAATGGCCACGGTACCACCGCCGCTGGTGATGGTGCCACTGGCGTTGTTTACAAAGTTACCCGTGGTGTTGGCGTCCGTATCGGCGTTAAACACCATGTTAAGGGCGTTGGTAGAACTAATGGCGGCGTTCACGTTGAGGTTTCGGTGGGCGTTAAAGGTGAGGGTTCGCCCTGCCACGCCCGTATACGCCAAGGCCGAGGAGACGGTAATGTCCCCATTCTCGCTGTTGGTACCGCCGGTACCGGTGCTAATAGTCACGTTCCCCAAGGCCAAGGCGCTGTTAATTAAATTCACCCCCAACACCGACGTATTGTTTGTGGTGAGAAAGGGCGAGGCCCCATTGATGTTGGTTTGGGTGCTACCAGCGCCAATGGTTAGGTCGTTGGGATCTAGCAACCAAGTGCCTGCTGGGCCAAACAGGGTACTGACATCGGGAAGGGATTGGACATCGAGGTAATGCTTGCCAGAGGTTTCCACAAACCCACCGCCGTTAATCCCTTTGGCTTGGATAGTGCCGTGGCTGGCGGTGTTGTTATTAGCCCACAGAATCACTTTACCGCCGGTACCACTGCTAGTGGCGTTGGCTAAAATACTACTGCCTGCTTGGGCCCACGTGTTTAGGGCGTTAAAAATACTGGGGTTTTGTCCTTGGTAATCCCCTCCAATAAGTGCCGTGCCGCCGCCGTTGGTGCCACTGACGTCCACCGTGCTACCGGCAGCAAGGGTCACTTCATCGCCTAACAAGTTAATAGCGCCGCCGTTGCCTGTCTCGTTACTAGCGGTTAGGGTACCGCTGTTAATGACTTTTCCCGTGCGGTCGTCGGTCGTTCCTAACGCTAAAATCTTACCATCGGTACCGCGGTGGAAACTTTTGGCACGTACAATGCCCGTGTTGTTAATGGTGGCGTTGTAAAACGAGCGAATAAGGCGTGCTTGCAGCTGTGCTTTTTCAGCCGTAATCAAGCCGCTGTTTTTAATAGCGGCTTGGGTGTTGGCCACCTCTGTTTCTAGTGCTTGGTCAATGGTCACGTCGGCCAGTAAATCGGGTCCCAGTTTGTAGGTAATTTGCTTGCCCACGGCTAAGGCAACGCTGGGGGCGGTGAGGGTGCCTTCGTTGCTAATGGCGCTGGCAAGCATGGCAATGTCTTGGGTGGCGGTAATATCCCCTTGGTTGGTAATGGCTGCAGGGGCATGATTGTTAGACTGGATAAACTTAAATTGGTCCGCCAAAAAATCTTGGTTTCTTATATCCAACGTGCTGGCAACCAAGCCTTGCACATTGACATTGGCGTTTGGGCCAAAAAACACGCCCGAGGGGTTAATTAAAAATACCCGTCCACTGGAGGTAAGTTTTCCAAAAATTTGAGACGGCGTGCCACCAGTTACTCGGTGCAAGCTAAGGGGCGATTGGATGTGCACCGAATTAGCTTGACCGATGTTAAAGGTGCCGTAGTTAATAATGGCGCGGTTGCTGGCGGTAATGTTTAAATGGGTGCCATCGTTGGTAAACGTGGCACTGCCGCTGGCCACACTGTAGTTCGTGGGTAACTGGGAGGATACGTCGGCACTGGCCAGGGGTGCTATAGAAAACCAGCCCAATACCACCACCAGTAAAGCGCTACTAAAACGCCTAAAACAGGATGGATTGCTATGCAGGTGTAAGTTCAACGACTGTTAATTCTCTCTGAATAAGGCTGATGGTGCCGTTATGAATGATGACTCTTTTGAGTGTATGAGCCATTCGTACTGGCCACATCCACTAAACGAACTAGCCAAAAATAGCTAATCCCTTCACTAAAAAACCATCGTAATGCCTAGCGGTACAAACTCCTAGCGAAGAGTATTGATGATTCAATCCGCTGCTTTGCAACGCAATGAATTTGAAACCAACAGTAAAGAACCACCCGTAAAAACCACCCGTAAAAACCACTCTTGCCCTTCAGTCCGCATTAGTGCACCCACGTTGAATGGTTACCTTATGGGTATCGGATTGTTGGGTATAAAAGAGAGCCATTGTAACGATTTGTAGCGACCGTGACATAGGCCAATTGGATTAAAAAACTATTTAAAATAGAGGCGTTTGCAAGCCAAAGTGAAGTCGGGGAAAGCTTTTATCGGGGGATGGTTTTAGGAGTGGAAAGCCAATATCCAAACGGCCCACCAGATACTTGGTTAAGGTTAATCGAAGGCCAACACCCGTACCCAACAAGGTTTCATTTCTCGATTCAGACGCTTTGGGTTGGTGGGTCACAATCTGGGCCACATCGGTAAACACCACCCATTGCAGGGCTTGGCGTAGGGGTTGGTGGGTTAAGGGTAGTTTCCAATCTCTCGGAAAGAGTAGGCTGGGAATGTAGCATTCGGCTGTTAGGTTGGCGCCACTGTCTCCTAAATACAGGCCTTCTTTATACCCACGGGTGGTAAAGGCACCGCCTACCTGCATTTGTTCTGTGGCAAACAAACGATCATTGGACCATTGATAATTGGAACGCAGCACGCCCGTAAGTTGCCAAGGCAGGCGTTGCACCCGTGTAATGCCCCCCGTCATATTAAAAAATTGGGTACCGCTGCCTGGTTTGCTATTGCCAATGTCCCGGTTAAGCGGGGTGTCTCCTTGGGTACCGCCCCACATATCCAAGCCAATGCCAAATTCTTGATTTAGGAGGGTTCTTCCCCAAGCATCCTGAAAACTGCCCCTAAAATACGGGCGTAGCAGTCGAATATGATCTTCGGTAAAGGGTTCGCCTACCAGATCGGTGCGCAAGTTTTTCCAATCGAAGGCCAAGCCGGCCCATAGTGACCGTTTGTCTGAAAAAAGCAGCGGTTGCTCCACAGAGGCACTGAAGGTATGCGCTTTCGAGACCACATCCAAATCTGCCAAAGCCCCTTGAGGGGTTACATTGCTGTAAGCATAAGTAAAACCTAACTGTGTGCCCGATGAATGGACGGGGATTTGGTATTGGCTGAACACACCGCTCGAAGCTTCGCTGGCATTCCATGTGGTGGAGAGGGTATCGCCAAAGCCCAACAGGTTGTTGTGAGTTAGGGTGGCGCCAAAGCGGTTGTGGCCAATGGGGCGCCTTCCCAAATTATCCCAAAACGGGGTGAGGTGGATGGGAAATCGCGACATGGAGCGCAGCGCCACCGACGACGTGCCGGGCTGCTTGCCTGCTAGTAATTTAGCACTCACGGTGCGGTCGGGGTTTTGGTTAAGCAATGCAATACGGCGCTGCAAAGCGTCCACGTTTAACGGATCGCCCGAGGCCATGCTAATGTAAGGCAGAATGGAACGCTGAGTGAACCAAGGAGAGATGAACCAAGGGTAAAAGTGCCTGCCAGGTGGGGTTAAATCCAGTGTAATGGTATCGACCAAAACTTCTTGCGACTGAAGGATCAGCTCGTCGTTGGTAATTTCCTGTTCGGGTAGGTAAACACTACTGGTAAGATACCCTTTTTTTGCGTACAGCAAGCTTAGGGCGTCGGTTAGGGTGCTCACATCGTTAAAGGTAATAGGACGGTTGAGGTACGGGGCAACCACGTCTTCCACCGTCGAAGGATCCAGCAAGGTGTTGCCTTGCAGGCGAATACGTTTAAAGGTGACCTGTTCTTCGGCATCGGTGGGTTCGGGAGCGGTTTGTGGGTCTCGTTCCACCTGTGTGGGGGGCAACGGGTTGTTGGGAGAAGGGGGGGCGTTGGTTTGGGTGTTGTCAGGTGTAACCGTTCCGGGCAAGGCCCATGGCTTGGTGCTGGCGTCCAATACGGCTCCAGGCTGAAAATTTTGGGCAACACCTCCCCCACTGCTAGAAATAATTAGGCAGAAGCAAAGACTCCAGTAGAAGAGTTGAACCCGTTTCTGCAGAAGTGGGGGGCGAGTTGGTGACCACGAAATAAGAGGGGGCATTATCGATATTACTTGTATTTTTATAGTAGTGACTGTGATTAAGCTACTATATCTTACACGCTTGTAAAATTAACCTTACAGAAATTGCGTTGCCGTCACATTCTGTTTGAATGGTGTCCACTACCTATTTAGAGCTTTTAAGCATGCTACCAAGGCATTGAAATCCATAGGTTTAAAGGATGGTGAAGAAAACCAAAGGATTTGACCTTTAGAATTACAATAGCGGCTCCACCACAGCCACTTCAATCACGCCGCCAAAGAAAAACCCATTTTTAATCTGGCTATTTTGTGCATCCATTTTTCAATCTCAACCTGTTTTTTTGGGGTTAGATCCAATAGCAATAAACGTACCTTTTTCCCCCATAAGGCTACGGATCGTGACAATTTTATTGTTAAATAATGAATACATCTGAAAACAGGGGGGCTTTGAGAAAACTGGTCTACTCAGAAAAGGTATCGTTAAGCTGAGAATGATAACGGCAGCTATTAAAAACACACTAGAGTGTTAAGCATTTTTCATAGGTTAGTCCTTTTGCACCATGCGTGTTGATTGAAAGAACTTCCAGATCTCAGTACTTGCACGAATATCATGGCTGGTCTTTCCCAACAGAATAGAGTCATACCAGTGGTCATTTTTGGATCCCGGCCATGTGTGGCCTCCCCCATGAATCATCCATAACGTCAATGCATTGGGGCGAGCACAGGAAAAGGTAAGCTGTTCTGCAGATAAACCATCGTTGGGTTTAACATCGATAAGGTTTTGAGTAGCTGGCTTACTTTGGCAGTGGTTCGCTTTTTGCCAAAAAGACAGCGTTTGAGGCACGGATATAATGTTGGATGTCTTAAAAAAGACTTTGACTCGACGAATTTGGCCCTCCCACGTAATAACCGGATCGTTTGTGCCATGAATAAGCATGACAGGGGTTTGTTTGGGTGTGGAGCACTCCTCGCTTAGTGGTTGCCCCATCGTAGAACCAACGGTTGCAATGGCCGCAAAGCGGCCCGGCATATCACAAGCCAACCGTTGAGAAAAGAAACCGCCATTGGAAAAACCCGTCAGGTAAAGGCGTGTTTGGTCTATCTGCCGGGCAGAAGCTGTGGTATCTAAAATGGCATTCACATAGTCCACGTCATCGTTATTGTGATTCGCTACAGCCTTGCCGTTCCATTGATGCTTACCCCCATCGGGGTAGAGCACTAAAAAATTCTCTTGTTCTGCTAGCTTATTAAAGCCCGTCGTTGAAGCCATCATTAGGGCATTCATACGAAACCCATGCACTGCCATCACAACGGGCAATGGCTGGGAGGCATTGTAGTGAGAAGGCGTATAGAGCCAAAAATACCGTTGCTCGCCATGCACCCAAACGCTATGCTGCTCCATTCCCAACGCCGCTGTTTGAGGCGACCCTACACCGGAGAGTGGGATAACAAGGCTTGCCATAACCCAGCTAGCCATAACCAAGGCCGCAACGACATAAAATTTAAAAGAACCAGCCATACTAGGAATGCTTATCGGATTTTGCGTTAAGAGTCTCTATCCCTTTTTCGGTAACCATCAGTAATCTTTCAAGATTAGCCAGCCCTAAGTGCCTTTCATGTTTTTTTAAAATGCCTGCTTGAAGCAGTTCTGAAATAACCTTGCTAACGGTGGGGCGTGCAATTCCAGACAGGTCTGAAATTTCTTGATGGGTTAAGGCCACATAGCGTTGACAATCCCCATGTGTACAGTTTTCTCCGAATTTTTCGGAAACATCCAGCAAGGTTTCAGAGACCCTCGCATAAACATCTTTAATGGAAATACTTAGGACCCGTTTTTGTAGGCGATCCTGCTGTTGGGACAGAATCTCAATCAGTCGCATCATAAAATTGGGATGGTTTTTTAAGACATCCCAAAAAACAGGGGCTTCAATGGAGATAAGACGAACATCCTGAGCTGCTTCAATGTAATCACTGTAATTAACAGGGCTGGTAGAGCCTGGAAAGTCACCAAAAATATCCGAAGGTCTTAAAAAACTTAAAATAATACGTCTGTCATCGGTGGGCAACAGGCGACATTGACGAGCATATCCTCGGTCAACAATATAAATACGAGAATCACCGCCCTCTTGAATGTACCAAGCTTGTCCCTGCTTTAATTCAATACGTTTGCTACGGAGCATCAGCGCTTGAACTTCCACCTTCGACAATTGCTGCAGAATAGCACTTTTCTTATCATTCCATAATGATTGTTGTGTAGGCATAAGGGTTGGGAAATAGATGTCGAAGGGTGAGATTACCATAGCAGTGATTGTTTCCCAAATCAATGAAAGAAAGGCCAGTCTACCCCCTTATTTACGACCTTATTGTCAGATACATGACAACAGGGGTGTTTTTTCCTTTTATAGTAAGAGGGTACTATTGGAGAACTTATTTTTGAGGCACTTTTGTGACGTTCGTAAAAGATATGGATTTTAAAGGGTTTAAAACCCCCATTGCTCAGCTTTTTCGGGCGCTGATTGATGCCGATGCGAACCCAGTAAGAACGAGTAAGAAAAACATCACTTGGGACCGCTTGTTACCCTTTGTGGTGCTGCATTTGGGATGCTTGGGGGTCATTTGGACTGGGGTAAGCCCTACTGCTTTCATTGTAGCAGTCGCTCTGTATTGGGTACGAATGTTTTTGATTACAGCCTTTTTTCATCGCTATTTTTCCCATAAAACCTTTGAAATGAACCGTTTTTGGCAGGCCATTGCCGCTTTTGGTACTTTGTTTGCCGTTCAGCGGGGGCCTTTGTGGTGGGCAGCGCATCACCGGCACCATCATCGCCATTCCGATGATCAGGATGATGTACATTCTCCCTCGCAGCGAGGGTTTTTCTGGGCGCACATGGGGTGGATTTGCTGTGATGCCAACATGCCTACCCGGTATGAGCTGATCCCTGACCTGACCAAATTCCCTGAATTGGTCTGGATTAATCGTTTGGATTGGCTGGGAGGCGTCTTGCTGGCGGGAGGTCTTTGGCTCTTGGGCAATTACCTCTATACCCTAAATGGTAGCACCACGGGTGCTCAATTGCTGGTGTGGGGCTTTTTTATCAGTACCGCCCTTCTGTTTCATGCCACGTGTACCATTAATTCCCTTTCTCATGTGTGGGGGGCTCAACGGTTCCAAACCGACGATACCAGCCGTAACAATCCTGTTTTGGCTATTGCTACCATGGGAGAAGGTTGGCATAACAATCATCATTTCTACCCAGCGTCAGCTCGGCAAGGTTTTTATTGGTGGGAGGTGGATATGACGTATTACGGTTTAAAGCTTCTCGCTATTTTTGGCGTGGTTAAAAAATTACACCCCGTTCCTCCATGGGTATACCAAAAAGCTGGGGTTGGGCTTCCCTCCAGTTTTGTCCCTCTCTCGTCGTCTACCATGCCCTCTGTGTAATCCTAAAGGTATTCCTTGTGCTCACCCTTTCTAAACCTAAAAAAATTGCCATAGTGGGTGGTGGTATAGCAGGCTTGGGGTGTGCTTACTTATTGCACCCACATCACACCGTTACTGTGTTTGAAGCCGCCCATTACTTAGGGGGGCATAGCAATACCGTTACCACTCAAAGTATCAGTGGATCCGACATCCCTATTGATACAGGGTTTATGGTATACAACCCCGAAACATATCCTCACTTAATGCACTTGTTTACTCAATTAGGGGTTACGGGCGTTCCTACGGATATGAGTTTTAGTGTGCAACACGACGCAGCTGGTTGGGGCGGTCGTTCCTTGGAGTGGGCGGGAGGAAGCTTGAGTCAGCTTTTTGCTCAAAAGCGGAATCTGTTGAATCCCAAATTTTGGCAGTTGCTCCTCACCCTCAATCGATTTAATGAGGATGCCATTGAAGCGATGAGAACGGGGAGTGCTGATACCCTAACCCTGGGCGAGTATTGTCAGCGCCAAAATTACCCCTCTGTAGTATTGGACTGGTTTCTATTGCCCATGAGTGCGGCCATCTGGTCCACTGATCCAGAAAAAATGAGAGATTTTCCCGCTCGTACCTTGCTTCGATTTTTTGTAAATCATCGCTTCGTGGGGATGGGCAATCATGTACAGTGGCTCACCGTAGCAGGGGGCTCTCAATCGTATGTGGCCAAAATCAAAGATACCCTTCAACAGTCGGCCACAGCTTCAACGTATCTTAAGGCACCGATTAAGCAGGTAAAACGAAACGAACAAGAACCAGGCGTGACCCTTATTTTAGAAAATGGTGAAACCCACGATTTTGATCAAGTCATTCTGGCGTGTCATGCCGATACAGCTCGGCAGCTTTTAAAAGACCCCACCGCACTAGAACAGGCACTGTTAGACCCTTTTGCCTATGAAGCCAATGTGGCTACCTTGCATACGGATGAAACAGTGATGCCGAGCCGAAAAAATGCCTGGGCTGCTTGGAATTATGGTTTGCATGCAAATCAGGCCTCTACCCACTATTGGATGAACCGGCTGCAGCACTTACCGGATACTCGTGAGGGAGGCAACACGTATATTGTTTCCATCAATGGAGAGGCCTTGGTTCGACCTGAACGGGTCATTCAAACCGTCTCATATTCTCACCCGCGTTTTACGTTGGCCTCTATTAAGGCTCAAAAAGAACTGGTTCAACTTAATCGACAATCAGACGAACGCGTATTTTTTGCTGGAAGTTATTTTCGGTATGGATTCCATGAAGATGCTTTTGGGTCCGCCATTCAGCTGTGCCGGCATTTGTTAGGCAATGACTGCTGGCCCGTACTGTCGGATGCGAGTGGTAGCCCTGATTGGACAATGGTGACCTAATGACGCCTGAGTCTATTCCTGACTTTGCCTTGCTGGAAGGAGTGATTACCCACCATCGCCATGATGGGTATGCTCACGATTTTCATCATCGCCAGTTTTGGATGGTGGCGCATCTCGATGTTCTGGGCAGTTTAGTGACAGAAAAAACCCACCTTAAGGGTTTGTGGCCTTGGATGGGCGTCAATCGGGCGAGCTTATACCAATTTAAGGCCGAAGACCATTTACCGGATAAAACGGGGCGACCCCTTAAAGAAAAAATACTCGCAGCGGTGAATGCCGCTGGCATTGGAACAGAAGCCACTCAGAACATTCAAATCATTTGTCATTGGCGTTATGCCAACTACACTTTTAACCCGGTAAGTTTGTTTTATGGTTTAAATTCGGCTGGAGATGCCCAATGGTGCTTGGTTGAAGTAGAGAACACGTTTTACGAGCGCAAAACCTTTGTGATTCCAAACACGGGTACCCTTACCCATCCTCGCTTTGAAGCCACGTGCCCAAAATATTTTTACGTGTCCCCATTTTTTAGGGTGGATGATACCTTTCGCTTATCATTGCCAGCCTCTCCAACGGTAGGTAAGCCCTTTGCCATGAACATCACCACCTTGCGTGACAATGCTCCAATTTTAACAGCCACCTTTCAGGCACACTGTAAGACCTTGACGTCTTCTTCCATAAGGCGCTGCTTGTGGCGGTATGCATTCATGCCTCAGCAAGTTATTGTGGGGATTCATCTGCATGCACTAAGGTTATGGCTTAAAGGCGTTCCCTTCGCTCAAAAGGAAGATTTTTTACCCCAACAACAAGCGGTTTGGAACCCCAAACCGCCATTGTGTTCTTCACGTTCATCCCAACTCTAGGAATTGTGTCATGTCTCAACCCTTAACATCGGCGGTTACTCAAAATCCATTGGAAGGCTGGATGGCTGCTATAGCAGAAGGCCAAGGATCTCGGCGATTAAACACGCTTATTAATGGCTGGGGGCAGCAGTTACTTCACAAGGCCTTGTCTCATATGCCTCATGGGTGCCTGGCCGTTATTCATGCCAATGGGCAGCGTTGCTTGTACGGTAATAAAATTCTTACTGAGCCAACCGCTACGTTGCAAGTAAATAACCCTAATTTTTACCGAAAGGTATTGCTGTATGGCCATATTGGTTTTGGAGAGGCCTATATGGAAGGGCTTATAGAGCCTGTAAGTTCCGATATAAAAGACATTTTAAGCTGGTTTTTACTGAACATTGATGACAGTACCATGTTGGAAGGATCGGACCGGAAAATAGGGTGGTTTAATGTGTTGGGTTGGATCAATCAGGTTATTCATACCCTACGACCCAATAGCCTGAAGCTTAGCAAAGCCAATATTCAGGCCCATTATGATTTAAGCAATGATTTTTTTGCACTGTTTTTAGACCCTACTATGACGTATTCCAGTGCATTGTTTGAAGGAGAAACAGCGCATTCTAGTTTGGAAGCAGCCCAGTTGGCCAAAATAGATTCCCTCCTCAAGGGCCTGCGCTTAAAAGCCACTGATCATCTGTTGGAGATAGGGACAGGTTGGGGAGCTTTGGCCATTCGTGCGGTAAAGCAATACGGCTGCCACGTTACCAGTATTACAATTTCTCAAGCACAGTATACTTTGGCAAAACAGCGCATTGCCAAAGAAAATTTAAGCGACAAAATTGATGTGCGCTTGTTGGATTACCGCGAATTGCCCAGTACTTTTGGCTCCCACTGTTTTGATAAAATTGTTTCGGTGGAGATGGTTGAAGCTTTAGGGGATGCTTATATGGAGTCGTTTTTTAGCATGTGTGCCACCATGCTAAAGCGGAATGGCTTGTTGGGTATTCAAATGATTACCTGTCCAGATAGCCGGTATAACTTGCTTAAGTCCAACACCGATTTTATTCAAAAACATATTTTCCCCGGATCATTGTTGCCTTCGGTAGGTAGGGTCAATGAAGCATTAACAAAAACCGGCGATCTGAGCCTTTTTGAGTTAAAAGATATGGGTCTAAGCTATGCCAAAACCCTTCGTCAATGGCATGATAATTTTGTAGCACAACAGGCCTCCATTACCTCGATGGGCTTTGACAGCGTATTTTTTAGGAAATGGGTGTATTACTTTCAGTATTGCGAAGCAGCCTTTGCAATGCGAAATATTTCTGTGGTTCAGGCCATTTACACGCGCCCCAATAATACTTCCCTCATCACTGAAAATTGATAGTGTATCTAGACTGTATGCTACCCATGCTTGATTTTCATTGGTTAACGATTCCTTTATGGCAGTGGACTGTTGGATTATTGCTGAGCTTCACTCTTCTTTGGTATATAGGCTATCGTTTAAGCAATGCAGGTATTGTGGATGTGGCGTGGGGATTTAGCTTTCCACTCTTATTTTGGATAGAAATGCTGGCCGGTGGGCTTCCTTTGTCGCCTCATGCATGGGTCGTGGGTGGGTTACTAACCCTCGCCCAGGGCCGATTGGGATGGTATTTACTCCTACGGTTTTTCCACGAACATCCACAGGAAGATGGTCGCTATTCGAAGTTTCGTTGTGAATGGACAAGTCAATATGGCTCCGGTATCGCTGAGTGGTGCATGTGGGGTTTGTTTCTCCTGCAAGGAGCGCTGATTTTAGTGTTGATGCTGCCTCTATGGTGGGCTTCAAAAAATCCTGAAGCCCTTTCTCTATTCGATTGGGCTGCCTTGGGTATAGGACTAGGTGGAATGGCCTTAGAAACCATTGCCGATACCCAGCTGAAATTTTTTAAGCAGGAGGCGAGAAAAACATCATCGCCCCACTCTATTTGCCAAACAGGGCTATGGCGTTGGAGCCGTCATCCCAACTATTTAGGCCAATGGTTACTTTGGGTAGCCTATGGGCTATTGGCCATCAATCATCACAATGCCTGGGTATTTGTATACGCACCTTTACTAATGGGGTACTTCTTAACCTATATGACAGGCATTAAGCTGACAGAGGACCATATGCTAGCGACTAGAGGGGAGCCTTATCGTCAGTATCAAGAACGAACGGCCCCTTTTATTCCTGGTCTTCAATGGCCCAACTTTACACCTAAATCTTAAAGACTATTGAGTGAATAGGAACGATGACCATGCCTTTGATTGATACCTTACTAAAGAAAAATCTGTTGCCAGATATGGCTGTTCGGTGGGGAATTCGGCGATTATTGGAACGTAAGCTACAGTATGAAAAGAGCCTACTGCAACAAACAGGGTTTACCTCTCAAGAAGCTGTGCAGTATTTTGCCAATGAATTGCGTCAGTTACCCATTGCCATTGATACAGACGCTGCTAATGAGCAGCATTACGAAGTACCAGCCCTTTTTTACCAGTTAACCTTAGGGCCTCGCTTAAAATACAGCAGCGGTTGGTTTGCTTCGGAACAAACGACGTTGGCGGAAGCCGAAGAGGCCATGTTGGATTTGTATGTGCAACGCGCCGGTATTACCGATGGTATGCGGATTTTGGACCTCGGGTGTGGATGGGGCTCGCTTAGTCTCTATTTGGCCCAACGTTTTCCTAATGCAGAAATTGTAGGATTTTCTAACTCCGATACCCAGCGCCCTTTTATTGAGGAACAGGCCGCTGCCCGTGGTC
Source organism: Vampirovibrionales bacterium (assembly GCA_029866025.1). GTDB lineage: Bacteria > Cyanobacteriota > Vampirovibrionia > Vampirovibrionales > Vampirovibrionaceae > JARXAD01. Next base: position 243,719 of record JARXAD010000001.1, read on the forward strand.
TTAACAATGTGCGCATCTTGACGGGCAACATCGCTACAGATACTCCCCCTGAGTTTGAAGAAAATCCGTTTGATCGGATTTGCTCCATTGAAATGTTTGAGCACATGAAAAATTACGAGGCCCTTCTGGCCAAGTTATCGCGGTGGTTAAAACCGGAAGGGAAGCTTTTTGTGCATATTTTTACGCATAAAACCCATGCGTATCATTACGAAGATACCGATGCCACGGATTGGATGACGCGATACTTTTTTAGAGGCGGCACGATGCCCAGTGATGCGCTGTTAGCAGAGTTTCAGCACCACTTGCAACTTACCCAGCAATGGGTTGTGAATGGGACCCATTATGAAAAAACAGCCAATGCTTGGTTGGTCAACATGGATGCCCATCGCGAGGAGCTATGGCCGTTACTAGAAGAAACCTATGGGGATGCTCCAAAATGGTGGGCCTATTGGCGTACCTTTTTTATGGCTTGTGCTGAACTGTGGGGGTATAACAATGGCAACGAATGGCGAGTCTGCCATTACCTGTTTCAAAAAGTTTGATAAGACCTTATTTTATTCCTTATTGCAAGGAACTATCACTAAAAACCGTTGTCTATTAATGGTAGAGAACGGTTTGTCTCGCGGCACAAAGTGATTTAAATTGTTAGGAAAACTCGATGGTATTGTCATTACGAATGTTATTTTCCATTATTTTCTTAAGCATGTTGGCAGTAACGATTCGTGCCAGCACTATGGAAAGTCTCTTCAACATTCCTGCTGTGGTTACCAATGATCCGTGGTTTATAGCCACACTCTTCGATGCCTATGCTGGGTTCTTAACTTTCTATGCTTGGGTGTTCTATAAGACTCCGAAAATTTGGGCCCGTATTGCTTGGCTGGTGGCGATTTTACTTCTGGGGAACGTTGCGATGTCTTTTTATATGTTGTGGCTTTTGTTCCGTCTGCCAGCCAATGCCTCTCCCCAAGAGATACTATTGCGCTCATCTAAAGATTAAGTGAGGCCTCTTGGCTGATTTCTAGAATCGTAGTGCATTCAAATTGATTAGAACATAGCCCCGTCTGAAATTGCGACAAGTATAATAGTTTATCTGTTATCAATATTCGACAAAGCCAGTGATGGCCTCTGTTTCAAGAATGACCCCTCTTTGACAGGCTTTAACTAGACTGGTAGGCATTGGGGGCAAAACCAAAGGGGCTCTAATTAGATGGTATTGTATAGAAATCTATGTCGTTCGTTATTTAGGCTGATTCACCAATGCCTTCGGGTAATCGCTCTAGCTCCGTAGCCCATGCATCTCCTCTCTCTCGGCTTTGCAAATTGGTAGTAGCCGAGAAAAAAGACTTATGGGTGTTGGTGCTATACACCTTGCTAAGTGGCCTTCTTTCTCTGGCGGTGCCGTTGGGCGCACAAGCCATGGTTAATACCATCACGGCCGGCATTTTCATCCAGCCCCTCATCGTGCTCACGTGTCTTGTACTGGGCGGCTTGTTGTTTGCGGAAGTTATCAAGCTGTTTCAGCTAATGCTGGTAGAAACCCTTCAACAACGGGTATTTGCAACCATTGCCCTGCAATTGGGCCAGCACTTGCTTAAGGTGCAAAGCATTGCTCTGCAAGCAGAACACGCCCCCGAACTGGCCAACCGCTTTTTCGACATTCTGACCATTCAAAAAGCGGTTTCGAAGCTGTTGTTAGAAGCTCCAGCGGCAGTGCTACAAATTTTACTGGGCATGCTGCTTATGAGTATTTACAGCCCCTACCTCATGGCCTTTGATTTTTTCTTGGTGGTTTCTTTTGTGGCTATTGGCTTGCTAGGCTGGGGGGGCGTGCGAACAAGCGTGGTAGAATCTGCCGAAAAGTACAGTGTCGCCCATTGGTTAGAAGAACTGGCCCGATGCCATGGTAGCTTTAAGCTTGCTGGCTGGCCTATAGCGGCCGTGCAACATTTAGATACCCGCATTGGCAAATACATTACAGCCCGAAGAAAGCATTTTAAGGTAATCGTGCGCCAAGTGTTTGGCAGTTATTTACTCTATGCTTTTGCCAGCACAGGCGGCTTGGCTATTGGTGGCTGGTTGGTCATCAATCAGCAGCTAACGTTGGGGCAATTGGTGGCCGCAGAACTGGTGATTGTTATTGTGGTTTCGGCGTTAGAAAAATTAGTGGCCAGCATTGACCAATGGTACGACTTACTAACGGCCTTAGACAAAATTGGCCACGTAACAGATTTACCTGTAGAATCTGATGAGCAACGCTTAATAGCCGCACCCACTGGGTCTCAGCAATGGACAGGGGCTAGCCTTACCGTGTCGGGGTTGTCCTTTGGGTATCAAGCCCAAGTGCCTGTGCTTCAAAACGTCTCTTTTAGTGTGGCGGCTGGAGAGCGTTTGGCCATTGTGGGCCCCAGCGGCCAAGGAAAATCTACCCTAATGGACCTGCTGTGCAGGCTATTAACACCTCAAATAGGGCTAATTCAGCTGGATGGCGTGGATGTGCGTGATTGGACAGATGTAGCAGCCCTAAGGCAGCAAATGGCCTTGGTGGCTAACACCCACCAACTGTTTGAAGGTACCTTGCTGGATAACATCACTTTGGGGCGAACAGGCATTAATCAAACCAGTATTCAGTGGGCGCTAGAAATAGCCGCCCTAACCGAAGATGTGACCCAGTTGCCGGATGGTTTACAAACCATTGTGCAATCAGAAGGCAGCAATTTATCGTTGGGGCAACGATTGCGGGTGCTACTGGCTCGTGGCATTGTGCATCGCCCTCGATTACTTATTTTAGATGAAGCCCTGACAGGGATTGATCCTGCCACCAAAGGCCATATTATTGAAAATTTGTTGTCGCCCCAGCACCCGTGGACGGTGTTGTGCGTAACCCATGATCCGGCCTTTTTAGTCCGCTGTCCGCGCGTGGGGGTTCTCGCTCAAGGCCAATGGATAGAGGACGGTGATCCACGCACCCTTTTACGCAGCAGTGACAGTGTATTGGCACAGTTATTCCCAGACACCGTGTTACTGTCGGGTTGGATGAAAGAAGGCGCTTCCGAATGACAACGCGTTATCTTTCTGAGTTTGTGCCTCAGTCCCTTCAGCAGGTGCAGTCGTCTAATCATTACCAACGTTTTGCCATGTTGTTGGTGATGCTTTTGATAACAAGCGTTCTATGTCTGGTGTTTGTCCCTTGGCAGCAATCCGTTACCGGCTTGGGAGAAGTGACTGTCTTTTCCCCCTCAGAGCGTCCCCAAACGGTAAGTGCCCAAATGGATGGCCGCATTGTGCGTTGGTTTGTAAATGAAGGCGACACCGTTAAGGCAGGCGACCCCTTGGTAGAGCTAGCGGAAATAGATAATTACTTTTTAGATACCGACCTGCTGGCCCGTTTAAAAGGTCAACGCCAAGCGTTGGAAGCCAAACGCCTTGCCATTGGCAGTGGCATGGGCAGTACGGCGTCTCAAGTAGGTAGTTTGGGCCAATACGCCAAGGTGGCCGTACCCGCGGCTACTCAAAAAATTGAACAAAGCCGCAATAAATTAAAAGCCGCCCAACAAGCCCTAGAAACCGCCCAGCTGAACCACGCACGGCGTCAAGAGCTGTTTGCCCAAGGGTTGCGGAGCAAACGCGATTTTGAATTGGCAGAATTGGATTTGGCCAAAGCGCAGGCCGAATTAGGCGTAGCCCAACGGGATGTAACGGTGGCCGAGCTAGAGCAGGGCAAAACCACGTATGAGGCCAGTGCCAAAATTCAAGAATCCGAAGCGAAGCTAGCCAAATCACAAGAAACGTTGGCAGAGTTGGATAAAGACCTGTTAAAAATGGACATTGAGATTGCCAACATGGGGCATCGGGTGTCTCAACGCATGGTAAAGGCACCCATTGGTGGCCAAGTGGTTCGCATTTTAGCCTTGGGTGAAGGCCAAACCGTTAAGGAAAGCACTTCGCTGGCGGTGGTGGTCCCTAAAACTACGGATCAAGCCGTGGCCTTGACCATTGCCGATTTTAACGCCCCCTTGGTTGCCGTGGGGCGCCCCGTGCGAATCCAATTTTCGGGCTGGCCTGCGTTGCAGTTTTCCGGCTGGCCGTCTATTTCAGTGGGCACCTTTGCAGGCACCGTGGCGGTAGTGGATGCTTTGGACGACGGCATGAACCGCTACCGAGTTCTGGTAAGGCCCGATTGGAAGCGGATTAAAGCGGGCAAAGACAAGCCTTGGCCATCACCCAAATACTTGCGGGCGGGTACCCAAGCCCATGGCTGGATTATGCTAGACACCGTTGCCTTAGGGTTTGAATTGTGGCGTCAGTTTAATGGTTTTCCGCCGTCTCTTAAAAAAGCCCCCGCCGATACCTATATCAATAGCGCTAAGGGTGGTGTTACCGAAGAAACCTCCTCCACGAAAGAGGGCAATAAAGTCTATCGAACCAAGCAAAAGGTTTAGCACGGTGTAGCCAATGAGCCTTTGGCGACAGATTAGCTTTAGCATTGTGTTGGGATGGGTCATTGTGACCCTTCCACTGGTAGCGCTGGCCGGTATTAAAGTCCCTCAGCCTACATCGTCATCAACCACCTTACCAGCGGTGTTAACAGTTCAACAGGTGGCGCAACGTATTCGACAGTATCACCCCACGTTGCGCCTAGCCCGCTTCGATGTTGGCTTGGCCAGTGCTAAACGCTTAGAAAAACAAGGGGCGTTTGATCCCGTACTAGCAGGTAGCAGCTATTTCAATCGCTACAATAGCTCGTCTTCTCCAGGCAAGGCTTTAGAAGCCGTGGAGGCCGATGGGGCCATTAAATTACAAACCCGATCTGGTATTGAAGTGATGACAGGGGCGAAACTAGCCCGTGGCGACATTAAAACGCCATTATCCCCAACCGGTGAGGGGGGCGAATATTACGCAGGTTTAAAAGTGCCCTTGTTGCGAGGGCTGGGCATTAATGCCAAAGCAGCCGAGGAACAAAAAGCACTTTTGGGAGAGCCTTTATCGGAAGCTTCGTTGCGGCAGGTTGAATTAAATGTATTGTTATCGGGCCTCAATGCGTATTGGGATTGGGTAGGTGCGTGGAAAAAACAACAAATCGAAACCGAGTTGCTCACTTTGGCTAACATTCGAACCCAAGCGGTAGAACGTTTAGCCGAAGCTGGAGATTCTCCCGCCATTGATGCGGTAGAAGCCCGTAGCGAGGTGCAACGCCGTGTGGGGCGTTTGGCCCGTGCCCAACGAAGTGCCGAGCAAGCCAGTAATAAACTAGCAGTGTTTTTGTGGGAAGAATTGACACCAACAACCACGCCTACACCCGTACTAACCACGATAGCCACTCCCACCCATGAACAGGTACCTTCTCAATGGGAGATTCCAACCCCATATGGTACAGAAGCCTTGGCTGATGGCAAACTAAAAGCTTTGGCCTCTCGCCCTGAGTTAAAAGCGCTGGAGTTGTCGCGTCAGTTATCCCAAGTGGATGTGAAGCTTGCCAAAAATAATTTGCTCCCTCAATTAGACGCTCTCATTACCCAAGGCTTGGAAGTGGGCGATAGCGGCATTGGTCCTGTCATCAAAGCAGGCATTAGCGTGGCCGTTCCGTTACGGTTGCGCACGGCTCAGGGCCAGTTAAAACAAGCAACCATTAGCGTCCAAAAGGTCACACTACAAGAACAACAACTGATTCAGCGCATTTTTGTGGACATTGCCGATGCCCTATCGGCCATTAATGCGGCGTATGAACGGTATGAAGCAGCGAGTCAAGAATTATTATTGGCTCAACAGTTGCAAGTTGGGGAACAAACCCGCTTTAATTTAGGCGATAGCACGGTGTTTCTCGTAAATCAACGTGAGCGGGCGGCAGCTGAGGCAAATGTTACTTTGGTGGACGCGTTGGTGGATTATCAAGCGGCTGTCAATCAATACCAAGCTGTTACCGGGCAACTGTAGAAGAGCAAAGCGATAACAAAATCATTCGCTTAGAGGGGCAACATCACCTCATTGCGATGTAAAAAAGGCAAGGTAAAGGGAACGTTTGTAAAAGGCGTATTCTTAATTTTATACTTTCGAACACTACACACAAAGGCGGAAAGTTAAGCCTAGAATGGAAAAAGCCCTTTGGTTGGTTTGCCAACATGGGGAATCGTCAAAAATGGTGGGCCATCGGTGACTTGAACACCGGACCTCACCCTTATCAGGGGTGCGCTCTAGCCAACTGAGCTAATGGCCCATCCAATTGTTAATTATTGACTGGTTACAGTAGCAACCCCGCGCGTCGGTGTCAATGTCGCTTATGGGCTTAAGAAACCACCGGCGCGTTATTCCCTCGTGGAGGAGGCTTAAATTTAAATAAGGCCTGCTTGGCTTCGATGCTTTTGGCAAAAATTTCAGCGGCCAATGCCTGTGTCATGTTCCATTGGTTTTGCACAATAACCATTGGGTTGGGTGCAAGGGTATTTAACAACGTGGTGCTAGTAGCCTGTTGTAATTGCATTAAAGTTGCTCGGCGTTGTTGCTCTAGTACGGCTGCCAACTGTAGAAATCCAGCTTTTCGCGCTAATTCTGCCTTAAATGCCAATTCCATGGCCTGATTACGAATCAAATTGGCCATCAGTTGCTGCTGAGTTCGCTCCAACCAAGACAATGTATCGGTCGATGATTGCGCTGGGCTGCTAACCCCCCCCTGCCACGTGGTTTGCAGGTAGTTGGCAGTGGGCACCACCGTTTGCTGAGCCGCCTGCTGTGTGGCTGCCCATGCTTTTTGAATGGGGGCCGACACCCGGACATAGTCTGGTAACGTCGTTAGGGGAATAGCTGCAACGGTATTATCTATAGTGTTAGCGTTGAGTTCATTATTTCCAAATCGGTTTAACGATAGGGGAAAGAGAGAAGGGGAAACGGCGAGTCGGGTCATGGCAGTAAGGAGGACACAAGGTTCAACGGAAGGGAACACTGCAATAAACGCGTCGCCATGATTTTAGTTGCTCCGTAAGAGACGCCATCTTTATTCAAAGCCTATTTTTGATACCCTTAGAATCATAGCGTAATGCCTCTTTGACTCTAGGCACCTTAAGGACTATTTCCATGATGGGTACTCCAGAAAACCTCAAAGTCTCTTCTAAACATTCCAACACGCCCTTGGTGCTGCTGATTTTAGACGGCTGGGGCTTGGATGAGCGTACTGGCGATGTGCTGGCAGAGCATGGGGGGTGCCAGCATACTCAACATCCAGTGGCAACGGATAATCCGACCCAAACCCATGCACCGTATTTAACCCAGTTGATGAAAACGTATCCTTGGATGCCGTTGCAGGCCAGTGGGCTATCGGTAGGCCTGCCCGTGGGTCAAATGGGTAACTCGGAAGTAGGGCACCTCACCATGGGCTCGGGCCGCATTGTGTACCAAGATTTAACTCTCATTGATCATGCTATTGAAACGGGCGAGCTGTTTACGAATGCCGTGCTGATTGCAGCCATGGAGCATGCCAAGACCCAAGGTACGACTTTAAACTTGATGGGACTGGTAAGCCCTGGTGGTGTTCATAGCCACGAAAATCACTTGCTAGCCTTGTTGGATATGGCTAAACAGCGGGGTGTTGCCCAAGTTCACGTGCATGCCTTTTTGGATGGACGCGATGTGCCGCCCCAAAGTGTTTTGGCGTCGTTAGAGCTGATTGAGAAAAAGCTTCTAGAGCTGGACTATCCTCAAATTCAAACCATCAGTGGCCGGTATTACGCCATGGATCGTGACAAGCGTTGGGACCGCGTTGAGCTGGCCTACGATAACTTAACCTTGGCCACCGGCAAGCGCCATTTTTTAAGCTTAAAAGCCGTAGAAACCTATTATGCTGAAGGCATTACCGATGAGTTTATTCCCCCGTGCGTGACGGATATTACCTTTCAGGGTATTCAAGACAACGATGCCGTTATTTTCTTTAACTTTCGCCCCGATCGTGCGCGCCAAATCACCAAGGCCCTAACCCAAGAGGCGTTTCCACCCTTTGAGCGCAAAAAGCGCCCCGTTCCCCTTCATTTTGCGTGTATGACCACTTATGATGAGGCCTATGGCTTGCCCGTTGCCTACCCTAAAGACAACCTAACCCAAACTTTTGGTCAATTAATCTCTGATGCTGGCTTGCGCCAGTTCCGCTGCGCTGAAACCGAAAAATACGCGCATGTGACTTATTTTTTTAACGGCATGGAAGAAACCCCTTTTGCGGGGGAACAGCGCCGCCTCATTAATTCTCCCAAAGTGGCTACTTACGATTTGCAGCCGGAAATGAGTTTGCCCGCAGTGACGGACGCCGTGGTGAAAGCTATTACGGGCGGCCAGTTTGAAGTATTGATTGTAAACATTGCCAACCCTGATATGGTGGGCCATACCGGCTTTTTGGGTGCTGCTCAGCAAGCCGTAACGGCGGTGGATAATGCCATCCAACAAATCACCGAAGCGGTATTAGCCCAGCCTCAAGGGTGTTTGTTCATTACGGCCGATCACGGCAATGTGGAGCAAATGATGGATGAGGCCGGCGGCCCCCACACGGCCCATACCACCCATCGTGTGCCTTTTGTCGCCATTAGCCAGCATCAGCGCTTTGTGTTTGCAGAGGATGCTAAGGGGGATCGAGGCCTGAGCCATATTGCCCCAACGCTACTACAAGTATTAGGGTTGACCATTCCACCTGTTATGCAGCCGTCGTTGTTGGCGGCTATTCACCCAGCCGCGCAAGTTTCTCCAGCCGCCGCCTCGGCTTGCTCTTTGTAAAATACCCCCTAAGCGTTGGTAAGAACCGGAATAAAAGCCAAACTTTTGGGCAGCGGCAGTGTTTTTAGGGCCACTGGCATTAACTCAGTGGCGGGTGTTTTGCACACCGAGGGGGTTTGAGAGTATTTCCCCTGTGTGAGTAAAGTGGGGTCCCAACGTTTTGCGGTAGTATCCCAACTGACGGCACCTTTGCCTTGCCAGGGTTGAGAAATGGACCCACGACGCAAGGTGTACAACTGGGCATACCCAGCGTAATCATTGTATAAAAAGGTAAGGGTTTCGGGGCGATTCCACACCCCGGCTAGCTGCTCGGCGGTAAAGGCCACACAATAACGATACGCTGCGGCTAAGGTTTCTTGGTGTAATTGCTCATCGTTTAAGGCTTCCAGCCCATAACTGTTGCGTTCGGCGTGCAATCGAAACACCTCTTTGCGGGTGGCATGGGCTGTGTCGTGCCACCAGCTGTCAATAATGTCTGTAGCTTGTTCCACGTGTACTGCCCAGCTGGGGGCTTCGTACACGGGACGGAGAGACTCTATATGTTGAATGAGCCCCCCAAAGCCTGCATCAGTAATAAATCGAGTAAGCGCCAACCGGTAATCGTCGCATATCGAGGGGGCCATGCCGTTGGCGGCTTCAGAACGGGCATCATCCAGCAACAACGTAATGCTAAGGCCTGGGGCGTACAACTGTTTTACGGCGCAGCCCACGCGGTGCAATTGGCAGTAAGTAAACCACTCAGCCCAATCCGGATGCTGATACTCTACATTATTACGATTTTTTAAAGGGCCATGAATGAGGGTTAATGGAATGGGTTGTTGAGCATCGATAGCCGCTTGAATGGTGGCCAATAGTGGGGCCTGCTCCGCTGGTTTGCGGCGGCAAAAACGCGCCGAGGTTAGGGCGGCTAATACAGCTTGAGCGAGATTGGGGTTTGCTTTGTTTTTGCCTGGGATGGTTGGCACTGTTGTGGCGTATTCGTTAACCCAGTGGGCTTTGTCTTCTAAAAAGGCAAGCAAGCTGGTTAGGTTAGGGGTCGCTGTATCTGGAAGACCATTTGGCACCAAGAGTTTAGAGGCCGAAGTCGGTGCTTTAGCCAACGGATGAGCCGTTTTTGTAGAGGGTGAAAGGAGAAGGGTAGAAGTCACAGTAGGTGGTTAGCTCGTCACAAAACAAAAGGAACTTAGGCGATACAAGAGGAACGCAGAGGCGTTGAAGAACGGTTTTCTTGGAGACAAAGGGCCAAGCCGACCACCACGCCCAACAACACGATGGCGCTGACACCCCACAAGGCGGTGGCGTAGCCCAAGGTTGGCCCAGCCCAACCCATCCAAAACATACCCAAGGCAATGCCGCTATCATTTAGCATTGAGAAGGTGGCCATGGCTGCTCCTTGGCGCTCAGGCTCGGCTTTATCGGACGCAATGGCCATCAGAGCTGGCTGTACCGATCCTGCTGCCAAGCCGTATAAGCCCGTTGCTGCTAAAAAGGGCAGCAAGCTGTGGGTTTGTTGAAGCCAAAGGATGGCGACACCCACCAATAGCATGCCCGGTAGCGCCACCACCAAACGACCCCACCGCGAGGCCCACTGATCCGACAACGGCCCCGTAAGACCACGAGAGGCAATGAGAGTAACGGCGTACACGGTATAAAACCAGCCAATATCCGTAGAAGTGGTGGCGGTGGGCAATAACTCGCTTGCTAACTGCGGTACAAATGGAATCAGTGCCCCGTACACCAGGCTGCTGGTGGTCATCAGGGCTCCTGGTGTGCAAGCCTTCGGGTGAATCAATCGATTCCACTGAAAGGTTACAGGTGTGGCTGTTAACGCTCCTGAGGAACCGCTTTGACTGGTTTCGTGATTGGTCTGTTGGGTGTAACGAATCAATAACATAACCCACAGCAACGCCAAAGCACCGGTAAGAGTTGCCCACAGGTAGGGGTTGGCGGCGATTCCTTTGGATTGTTGGCTCCACAGCCAAATGCCCGCAGGCGGTGCCAAAGCCATGGCCAGCTTCATAATGTTGCCGAAAATGCCCATAGCTTCTGCTTTTCGTTTGGTAGGGGTTAGCAAAATAAGCCAGCGGCTTGCCCCTGTGTACACCACGGCAAAAGCTAATCCCTGTAGTAAGCGCAAAGGAAGCCAACCCATGCCATTAAGCCATTGAGGAGAAACCAAAGTATAGAAGGCTGTGGTTACAGTAAACAAGAGGGTTCCGGCCATCACTAGCCGTGGGGCTTGGAAACGATCCACCCAATACCCGGCAAAAGGCCGACTGGCCAACGATGCCACGGCAAACGACGAGAGCAATAAGCCAATAGTAGACGCCGAGACGTGGTGCGTTTTTAAATAGGCAGGAATAACCGGTAATAACAGGTGATAGCTAATAAAAAAGGTAAGCAGCACACCACACAAAAGCACAAAGGAGGGTGTCCACAAGGACGTGTGTGCGACGGGTAATAGAGAAGGTTGAGAGGCAGGAGCGGTCATTAATCTCACGGCACTGACTGTGGAAACGGGTAAAACCTAAGATTTGTCCTTACTTAAAGTAAAGCCAAACCCCAAACAATAATTGCTTTGGAGTGAATGCGAATAGCCTGACAGCACTAAAGTGGAGTGTTATTAAAACACAAACCCGACCAGTTGAGAATAATTCTTAACTGGAATGGTTGATTCCACCATTTATTAAATGACTGCAGCCCAAAATGGCTTTTGCCTATTTTTAGGCAAAAAGAAAGCCGACAGAGTCGGCTATAGGGGGGAAGACTTTGATAAAGTCACTGTGGGAGATAGGGGGGAGGTGTAAAGGGATTAACCCTTACATTAAAATAAAAACAGTGACTTCCTGAAAATTGCGTATCTTTCTCATATCTGTTACATGCTAAAATAATATGTTGCTCTTGCAACAGAAACAGAAAGAATTTCTTAAGAACGGTCGTCAATGCTTAAGAAACTCCGAATACCTTCTTGTTGTATCATTGGTTGCAACAATGGGCAATCCGTTACAATAAGTTACACAATGAATTTTCTCATATTGGCAGTGCTCACGTGCTCACTCATAAAAACAGTTGGTTTGATATGACGGTTTCCCCAGCATCACACATGACGGTTCAAAACGATTCGGCGCGAAGCTTGGAGCGGTTGTTGGGGTGTATGAATAACACCCACACTACTTATGGCAAAGAAACGTTGTTTAGTATGGCCAGTGCCTTGCTGCAATGGATTCGCCAGCAATCTCAGCCGGCCTGGGTCCTCAGTCATGTGATACCGGAAAACGCCAATGGCAATGCCGATTGGGAAACGCTACTGGCCCCTCTGGCTTCAGCCCCTTTGGTGCAGTGGTGTCATCTCTCTTCTCAAAGTCCCCCCCTCTCGTCCAGCTTTATTTTGATGGGTTCCGTTCAAGGCTTGGCTGGGGTGGTGTGGCAGGCCGATGCGCGTCGGGCCCTCTCCACTTACAGTGGTGGTTGGACGGTGTCTGCCGGTGAAACATGGGCCATGGTGGATTGGGTCTTGCCTCAATGCCGAGAAGGGATAGTACCTGAAAACTTATTGGCCTTAATCACCCAGCAAAAAGTCTTAAAAACAGAAGCGCCCGCCGATCCTCGTTTGGAAGGCCTGCTTAAAAGCTTAATCCAAGGCTTGGAACACCAAAACAACGCCTTAATTTCAGTCAATGAAGACCTCAAGCGCCTGAATAAGCAGGTGGTGGATCATGAACGCCTGGCAGCCATTGGCCAGTTGTGTTCCGTGGTGGCCCACGAAATTCGTAACCCATTGGGGCTTATTGATTTGTACGCCAAGCTGGTGGAAGGCCAGTTAAACAAAGTGATTGCCGATACAGGAGCGGGAGAGCATCCGGCGATGCCAACGGTGCTTAGCAATTTGGCAATGGTCAGTGAGGCCGTGCAAGGCTTGGAAGTGATCTTGGGAGAACTCACCCAGTATTCACGTCCCGTTGAGCTTGAACTCGTTTCTACTCCTGTCGTGCCCTTGGTGCAGCATGTGTGTCAGTTTTATCAACCCAAGTACGATGAAAAAGGCGTGACCTTAACGGTTCATGCCTCAGAGGGGATGGAGCACACCGTCTTTGCCAAGCTGGATGCGGCTCGCATTCGCCAAGCCTTGATTAACCTCCTTAAAAATGCTTTGGAAGCTTCGGCTAAAGGCACCACCGTATCCGTTACTATTGCCAGCCGCCAAAACGACCATGACGTATACATTAAAGTGGCGGATGAAGGCAGTGGCATTAGCGAAGGGGCTCAGGCCAAACTGTTTACCCCGTATTTTTCTACCAAGGGTAATGGTACCGGTCTGGGATTGGCTCACAGCCAAAAAATTCTTCAAGCCCATGGCGGACGGGTGGCCTTATTGTCATCGGCCACTGCGGCAGAAGCCGAACTGATTGGCACCAAACGCAATGCGGGAAGTACCTTTGCCCTCATTCTGCCTCGTGATTATGGATCACCCTTGGAACGAACAGAGAAAGCTGCCCCGCCGGAAGGAACCTCTTTTAATGAAACGAACTGAACTGCACCGTCGATTTTTAACATCTGTGGTGGTCTTGGCTTGGATGGGTCTGGTGCTACTCAGTGTGACCGGATGTCAAACCCCACCCAAGCCCGAAGAAAAACCACCCGAAGCTGCTGCCGTTAACGAAGACACTGGCGAGGAGTTGGAAGCACTCCCTAAAAAGGTAGTAAACCCTTTTGCCCACCCCGAAACAATGACGGAACAGGATAAAACCGATTATTCTGCAGCTACGCAGGTCTCGGTGGTGGTGGATAGTAGCACCACCCTGAAGGGCTGGCTCTTTGATCCGTACCAGCAGGCGGCCAAAGAAAAAGAGTTGGCGGCTGCGGCAGCCGCTTCATCTGCGGCGGCTAGCGCCGAGGGCGAGGAGGGTGAAGACGCCTCTGCCGAAGAAGATGCCGGGGATGAGGATGGGGGAGATGCTGAAGCGCCACGACCCACCCAGCGATACCCCTTGGTCATTTTGCTCCATGGTCTTAATGGAGGGCGTTACGATTGGGCTGCCTTGCCTTTTCGCTTAGTGAGGCATGGTTATGCTGTGCTGGCGTTAGATTTGCGTGGCCATGGGGGAAGTATTTTAAAAGGCAAAGACTGGCGTCAGTTTGGCCCAGACGATTGGAAAGCCATGCCCACCGATTTGGCGGGTATTTTGCGTACCCTGGCGGCGAAAGGCATTGATGGCCAACTACAGGTGGATGGTCAGCGGGTGGTGCTAGTGGGAGCAGGCCTGGGGGCTAATGTAGCGGTGATTAGTGCCTCTCAAAAGCCGGCTACCGTTAAATCTATTGTTATGCTGTCTCCTACGGTGGAGTACAAGGGGTTAAACACCATTCAGCCTGCTTACCGCATTCAGGTGCCTTCCTTACTGGTGGCTAGCCAAAGCGATGCCAGTGCTTATGAATCGTCTCAAATTTTGTATCGTCTGCTGAGCGGGAAAAAAACCATCCAGCTGTATAAAAATCTGGGTTACGGGTCCGATATGATTCGCTTTTACCCTGAAATGCAGGATGCCATTGTGGCGTGGATTAAGGTGGGCTGCCCGCCTACCCCCAGTTCCGTTCCGCCGCCTCCGTCTGAAGAGGACAGTGGTGGCGACGAAGAAGAATAGCTTGGGTTAGGGTAGAGCCACTCATACCCAAGTCTGGAACTCTCTTTCAAGAGTGGCGTCTTTTCAGCTATCATCGCGTTACTACTCGTTTTCTCCCTCAATCCCTCTGCTTGGAGTGCATTCTATGACACCGGTTTGGACATTGGCTCGGTCTTCTCAACGCCTTTTTGCTTGGGTTTTGGCTCTCTCAATTCTATTCCCCGCTGGCCTCTCAGCACCATCTTTTGCTCAATATCAAAACCCCTATCAAAATCAAAACCCTTATGCCACCCAACCCTACGGTGGCCAAAGTTATTCTGCTCCCCAACAAAATTACTCCCAAAGCCAAATGGCTCCCTTGCAAGGGTATGTGGTTACGGTTCCTGCTGGAACGTATGCCCAAGCCTCGTTACAAACCCCTATTTCCAGCGCCACAGCTCGTGCCGGTGATCGCTTTATGGTGACACTGGCCGGTCCTCTCATGTCGGGCAACACGGTTGCCTTGCCTTCGGGCACTCTGGTGGAAGGTCAAGTGATTTCCGCCATGGCGGCCGGTCGTGCCGGGCGTAACGGTCAGTTGGATATTCGTTTTACCTCCGCTGCCTTACCCAATGGTCAACGGGTTCCCTTATCGGCCCGTTTGCAAACGGAAGACGGAACCGGGGTGCTGAAAGGTGGTACCGGTGCTAGTCGTGCTGGGGGTGCTGCGGCTCGTGCGGTGGGTGGCGCCGCATTGGGTGCTGCGTTGGGTACGGCCATGGGGCCGTTATCCGGTGGTAGCGTGGGCCGGGGTGCTATTTATGGCACCATTTTGGGCAGCGGCCTGGGTGCCGTGGCTGCGGGTGTAAATAAGGGCGAAGACGTGGCCCTGAACTCGGGTGCTCCTGTTAATTTGGTGCTGGATGCCCCCGTAACCACCAGTGCCGATAGCAGTAATGCGACGTCTCTCCCCCAATACAACCAGCAAAATTACAGTCAGCAAGGGTATAGCCAAACCCAGCCTTACGGAGCCACGCCGTCCAATGGAAGCTTTACCCCTTACCCAAACAACCCCAATACTCAGCCCTACAATCCCTATCAGTACTAATGCTGTTTTATAGGGAAGTTGGGTATACTGGTTAAGTCACACACTCCCAAAGCTCCCAGCCAATCGCTTGTTGATAGAAAGTTTTATTCCAATGGAACCCCAAGCCAACGTTTTTTTATACGCTATTCAACACGATTTTTTCGTTCTCATCCCTATTTTTATTTGCTCCATTTTGTTGGTGGCTGTGTTTATTGACCGCTTGGCGTATTACAACCAAAACAAGCGAGACATTGTTGGGTTTATTCAGCGTTTGCAGCGAGAGTTGCAACGCGGTGCCTTGGATACGGCCCAAGTGATGAGTAATCAGCTGGGTGGTGTGATTGGCGATGTAGCCGAAGAAGGCCTGCGCATTTTGGAAGAGCAACCCGATCATTTCGATCGCTCCTTTGATATTGCGTCGTCCTTGGCCCGCCGTAAGTTAGAAGCCCGCTTGTCCATTATTGGCACCATTGCCACCATCTCTCCTTATCTCGGCTTGTTTGCCACCGTTGTAAGGATCTTGATTACCTTCGGAGAGTTGGCTCAGTCCCAATCAGCCAATGCGGCTCCTCAGGTTATGTTTGGTATTGGTTCTGCTTTGATTGCTACCGCTTTGGGTCTGTTGATTGCTATTACGGCTGTTACCCTCAATAACTGGTTCCAGTCGGTGGTGAATCGTTACGAAGATGATTTCCAACTGATTAAATTGCTGCTGCTTAGCTATGCCGATACCCGTAAGCCTGCCATGGCCTCTGCCGCCCCCGCAGCCCGCTACTAATAACTAGACTTTCTGGGCATCTTATCTTGACTATTTTGACACCATGTCAGTCTTCCGTTTGTTCGTCTTTGTGAGTGTCCATGCACGCCACGCACCATCGCACCGTTTTTAACGAAATTAATATCACGCCGTTGACGGATATTTTTTTGGTGCTGCTGATTATTATGATGGTGGTAGCCCCCATGATGCGCCAGCAACAGGCGGATATTCAGCCCCCCACACTGGTTGCGGGCCAATCGGTAGATCAAGACAAGTTAACGGTGGAAATTAACGCTCAGGGCCAGTTTTTTGTGGATGGTGAAGCTGCTCCTGCCGAGGGTTTAACCACCGCCCTGCAACAAAAAAAAGCCCAACGCTTGGCTCAGGGATTGGATGTTGCCAAAGACAAAGAGAATTTAACCTCTGAGGCTGAACCGTTAGCCGATCCCCTCGCTTCAGCTGTACCCACTAAAGACACACGCACGGGAGTTCTTATTATTCGCGCTGATAAAACCACCAAAAGCGGTGCCGTGCTGAGTGTGTTTGATGCCGCCCGTGACGCCGGCTACGCCAAAGTCACCATCTCCGGCCAAAAAGCCCCAAATGGGGGCTCTGGTAAGGGCACCATGGAAAGCTCTCAAAACACTTCTGCAACGCCCCACACGCCCAAAGATCCCTTTAACCAGCCCCTTTTATAGAAACCCGAGATTGTTCCATGGCTCATCACGGTTCCCGTGTTTTTAACGAAATCAATATCACGCCGTTGACGGATATTTTTTTGGTGCTGCTCATTATTATGATGGTGGTAGCCCCCATGCTGGATTATCCCGGCATTAAGTTGGCCGTACCTTCCATAGGACCCGATGAAACTACTAACCAAGAGCCTAAAACCATTACGGTGCGTATTGCCGCTAGTGGAGATGCTGAATTGGTTCAGGATGGCCAGACACAAGCCGTCACACCCATGCTGTTACCCAACCGCTTGCGTGATTTAAAAGCCACGGCTCCCGATGGCCTTGTGATTCAAGTGGATCCCAGCGCTACCCATGAGGCTTTGACCCGTGTGATGGATGCCGGCCAACAGGCTGGGCTGGAAAAAATTGCCGTCACCCGTTTGGAAGGCGCTGCTCCTCGTTCTGCGGCCATGGCCGAGGATGTGACGGCCCCCTTGATGGGAGCCCAATAGGGCTAGGTATTCGCTGGCTATTCGTCTGTGAAGCCAAGCCGGTCGACTTTGCGTCTTCTTATAAGCTGCGCTAAAGTAACCCTATGATGACTGCTTCACCTATTGCCTTACCGCCTCATTGGTGGAACTCTTGGGCCAACCGCATCACCGTGGGACGGTTACTGCTTTGTTTTGTGGTGGTTGCCTTGGTGGTTGCTGCTTCTCCCAAAGCCTTAGCCTGGGCCTTTTGGCTAACCATTGCTGTGATTTGGATGGACGGATTGGACGGCTATGTGGCCCGTAAGCGGGGCGAAAGCAGCGTGTTGGGCGGTGTGTTAGACATCCTGTCGGATCGCATTGTGGAACAAGTGTACTGGGTTACCTTTGCCGTGTTGTGCTGGGTGCCGTTGTGGGTTCCCTTGGTGGTGATTACCCGAGGCGTACTGGTGGATGGTGTGCGCAGTGTGGCCTTGCAACATGGTATGGCCGCTTTTGGCGTCGACTCCATGATGAAAAGCCCGTTGGGGGTTTTCCTGGTGAGTTCTCGTTTTAGCCGGGCCAGCTATGCGGTGTTAAAGGCTGCGGCCTTTGCCTTTGTTATTGGCGCTCAATGGGTGCTGGTCAGCCAAGCTCAGTGGTTTGGTTTGTCTTCTCTCAACACATGGAGTTGGGTTCAATCCGTGGCCAATGCCTGCGTATGGGGCGCTGTATTTTTCTGTGTTGTTCGGGGCTTGCCCGTTCTCTTTCAGCTAAATGAGTTTACCCAGCAGCCCTCTTCATCTTCATCTCCCCCGTAAAAAGGTGTGTCCCAATGACCTTGGCCTGTTTTTTAGACCGTGACGGCACCCTGAATCAAGAAAAGGGCTACATTCGCAACGTGGATGACTTGGCCCTCATTGAGGGGGCGGCCCACGCCGTGAAGCGCCTCAATGACGCCGGTGTGCTGGCTATCCTTACGACCAATCAAACGGGGGCTGCCCGTGGCTTTTATGATGAGGCCCATATTCAGGCCCTTCATAACCGCCTGGAACAATTGCTGTGGGATGAGGCTGAAGCCAAGCTGGATGCTATTTTTTACTGCCCCCATTATCCCCGTGGTGTTGTGGAACAGTACGCCACCGAGTGCACTTGCCGTAAACCTGCCATTGCTATGATCACTCAAGCGTGTGAGGCGTTTCCTGCCATTGAGTTAGCCCAAAGCGTGGTGATGGGGGACAAAGCCAGTGATATTGAGCTGGCCCACAATGCAGGTTGCCAAAGCGTGTTGCTTAAAACCGGTTATGGCCAAGCCGTTTTGGATGGCCGCTATCAATCCCTTACCCATCAGCCAACCTGGGTGTGCGATGATGTGCTGGCAGGCGTGGAGACCTTTTTAGCCCCCGCAAAGGCAAGTTTGTTGAGTTAAATGGGCTTGCTTGCTCAATAAGGATTGTTGATGATGACTACTGCCACCGAACCCACGACGCTGTCTCGCCAAGAAGAGTATGTCCAGCGCTACCCTGACGCTAAAATTCACGAGAGCGCGTATGTAGACGCCCCATGTACTTTGGGCGAAGGTACCCAGGTGTGGCATTTT
Organism: Vampirovibrionales bacterium; assembly: GCA_029866025.1. Lineage (GTDB taxonomy): Bacteria > Cyanobacteriota > Vampirovibrionia > Vampirovibrionales > Vampirovibrionaceae > JARXAD01. Next base: position 262,649 of record JARXAD010000001.1, read on the forward strand.
AGCCATATTTTGGGCCATTGTACCTTGGGTACCGGCTGCAAAATTGGTCAAAACGTCGTGATTGGTCCACGGGTGACCATTGGCAACAATGTGAAAATTCAAAACAATGTGTCGGTGTATCCGGGCGTTACATTAGAAGACGACGTGTTTTGCGGGCCCAGCATGGTGTTTACCAATGTGTTTAACCCCCGTAGCGCCGTGGTGCGTAATAGCGATGATGCTTTTCTAAAAACTCTCGTCAAACGCGGGGCCAGTATTGGGGCCAATGCCACCATTGTGTGTGGCACCACCATTGGGGAATACGCCTTTATTGGTGCCGGTAGCGTGGTGACCAAAGATATACCCCCTTACGCCTTGGTGTACGGTAACCCAGCCAAACAGCATGGTTGGGCCTGTGTTTGTGGCGAGCCTATCAAGGCTCTGACGGCCGGCGCCTTGGTGTGCCCCACCTGCGGACAAACAACCCCCGTTTCTTAAAAAGATGGGGTTATGTCTCCGAACTTTTAGTGCCTTGCTTTGTAAGGCTAAGCGTGACCGCCCAGGACCTTTTTAAACTTATCCAGCACCGATTCATGCTCACCGCCATGATCCGTGTGGGGGGCTTTGCCGTTTTTCTTTCCGCTGGGGGTAGTTTTGCCTGTTTCCAATTCGCGCAGCGCTTCCAGCAAATGGCGTTCTTCATGACCCAGCTTGGTGGGCACTTCAATTTGCACCTGCACAAAGTGATCCCCACGCCGCCCCGGCTGATTGAGAACCGGCACCCCAAAATCGCGTAAGGTAAAGACGTGGCCATTGGCTGTCCCGGCGGGGATGGTAATACTTTCGCTACCCGAACCTGATTGCGCCAATACCGGCACGGAAATACTGCCGCCCAACGCTAACAAAGCGTAAGACACGGGCTGCACTGACACCACGTTGTAGCCATCGCGCTGCAACACGGGATGCTCTTGAATGGTCATGACCAAAAATAAATCGCCACTGGGGCCACCATTGGGGCCGCTATTGCCTTCGCCGGCTACGCGTAGCTGGGTGCCGCTATCCACACCCGCCGGAACGGTGACGGTAAAGGTGTGCTTGGTTTGAGAACGCCCTTCCCCACGGCACGATTTACAGGGGTTGGTAATCATACGGCCACTGCCGTTGCAATTAGGGCAGGCACCCACTTGGGTAAAGTGGCCCAGCAAGGTTTGGGTGGTGTGGCGCACTTGGCCTTGGCCACCGCACGTGGTGCACACACTGGGGCCCGCGTTATCGGCTGAACCACTTCCGCTACACGGCTCACACGGCCCTAAGCGAGGCACTGTTACGTCGCGCTTAATGCCAAAGGCGGCTTCTTCAAAGCTCACCACCAGCTCCATGCGAATATGCTCGCCCTGGTTGGGATTGCGACGACGAGGGGCCCCGTAGCCAAAGTCTCCACCAAAAAAGGTAGAGAACAAGTCATTCAGGTCTGGAAAACCCTGCATAAAATCCCAGTTGGTTTGGTAGCCGCCGGATTTTAGGCCGTCATGGCCGTACGTATCGTACACCTGGCGCTTTTGAGGATCGCTCAACACGTCTGCGGCTTCGCCCAATTGCTTGAACATGTCTTCCGCATCGGCAGACGGATTCACATCGGGGTGGTATTCTTTAGCCTTTTTACGAAAGGCCTTTTTGATTTCATCAGCGCTGGCACTGCGCGCCACGCCTAAAATATCGTAATAGTCCCGCTGCTGGGTTGAAGACATAAAACATCATCCAAAATAAAGCTAAAAATGGGTTATGAAGAAATGAAATACTCAGGTAAAAAAATTACGCCTCAACAGAGGTAAAGGGGTTGTTGGCTTGCGCTGCAAATGTAGGCTCGTCGGCTGGTTCTGATGGAGCAACAGCTACGGCCACTTGCGCCACACGAATTACCCGATCGTACAAGGTATAACCGCTTTGCAACTGGCGCACAATGGTGTTTTCCGCCACATCAGACGTTACCACCTGATCCACAGCCTCGTGGCGAGCAGGGTCAAAGGCTTGGCCTTCGGTCGTCATTTTTTTTAGGCCAGTGCTGTCCAGTTCACTCATCAACTGGTTGGCCAGCATGGTAAAGCTTTGGTACAGCAGTTTTGGGTCGCTGGTAGCGGATAAACTACTGGCGCCGCGCTCTAAGTTATCCAACACTGGCAACAGGCACTCAATGGTGTTTTGGGCGCCATACTTTAGCAACGCTTCCCGCTCTTGGCGGGTGTTTTTTCTAAAATTCTCAAAATCCGCCGCCAACCGCAAGTGCTGATCATACAATTCTTTGTAGCGCTCTTCCGCCGTGGGCTCTGGCACCACTTGGGCTTCCGTCTCACTGGCCGTCTCGGCGGTTACGCCATCGTTCACTGGGATTTCATTGTCTAACATAGAGTCTAGGGAGGCTTCTACGGTGGAATCAAACATCATTACAGACCTGAGGCTCACGATAATATAATATAGTGCTCTCAGTATAGGCCGCACACGCCCCCAACGCCCGTTCCTTAAGAATCTCTTAAGGGCCGCCAAGGCGGCTTTTATAACTTGCCCTTTGCGTAGACCCCTTAAATCGTTATGATGGATTCATAGACCAATAGGGGGGAATACGCATGGATTCAACGTTAACTGAGCTGGCTTGCCAACTTGCACCACAGGCGGTAGCACCAATGGGTACAATTGGTATATGGCAGTTTCTTAAATTACCTGCTGTAAAAGAGGGCTTAAATCAGGCGGTATCCCCATTTATGCAGCTGTTGGCTTTGTCTTCAAAGGCGGCTACTAACCAATTGATACCTTCGGAGCTGGTGCTTTACGGCATCGCCGATCAGGCGCGCTCACTGGATAATAAGATTAACTTTATGGTGAAAAACCTTCAACCACTGGCCGTGGCTATTCCAGAGGAAAATCGCCAAGAGCCAGATCCACGGATTTTGAAGCAGACTTTAAACGCTGTGGATGAAGTTTTTGACGAACCTATGTTGAAAGACATGTTTGCCAATTTGCTGGCTAATGCGATGGATACTCGAACAAGCAGCGAGGTTCACCCGAGATTTATACAAATAATTAAAGGGTTAATTCCCGATGAAGCAGATTTTTTGTTTCGCTTAAAGACTTATCAAAACCTATTTTTACTTCAAGCTAATTACAAACCAAAAGATAAGGGATGGCGGCATGCAGGGTGCTCAGTAGAAGATTTTAAAGACTCGGTGCATTATGACCCCATCCAAGTCATAGAAAGCCTATTAGCTTCTGGCATTATTGAGTCCAGCATTCCATTCGGAAAATATTCTCTGCCAGCACTTGCTGAATTTCAAGCCAGTGATCTTGCACAAGAATGGTATCAAGAGGAGGAAGAGAAGGCTTTGCGAAAAATGAAAAACGAAGGCTTAACAGATGAGGAGATACAGTTTGTTAAAGGTTATATCCAGCTAACCCCTTTTGGAAAAGCCTTTATAAAGGCCGTGCTACCCAAAAACGAAATTACCGACGCCACCCAACCGTTAGAGACACTATAAAAACCCCTTGGGGTTTAGCCCAGCAGCTTATTGAGGGCGCGAAGCTCCTCGCGAGAAAGCTCGCGGGCTTTGCCGACAGGCAGGTTTTTGAGCTGCACAGGGCCCACGGCCATGCGGCGCAAGGTCATCACGTGGTAGCCCAACACCTCCAAACTGCGACGAATTTGGCGATTAAGGCCCGTGTGGAGGGTGATGGTGAGGGAACATTCGTCTTCAATCACCACCTGATGGGCTTTGGCCACCTGCTCGGTGCCGCGCTCTTCATCCACCAGCACCACGCCGGTTTTTAGTTGCTTTACCGCATCCGGTGCCACGGGTCGGTTGACCCGCACCCGATACACCTTGGGGCACAAAAACTTGGGGTGCATCAGCTTTTGCAGCAAGTCCCCATCATTGGTCATCAGTAAAAGCCCGCTAGAGGCCTTATCCAGACGTCCCGCCGGATCACAGGTGTGGTATTTTTTGGGCAACTCATCGTAAATGGTGCGGCGGTCGCGGTCATCACTACGGGTCGTCAGGGTTCCGGCCGGTTTGTGGAAAGCAATGACCCAGTGCTTGGCCTTGGGCAGGGCATGACCATCCACCAACACAATGTCTTGCGCCGTGACGGTTTGGCCCACCTTGGGCGTCTCAAAATTCACCTGTACGCGGCCTTCTTCTATCCAGCGGTCGGCTTCGCGGCGAGAACACATGCCACTGTCGGCAATGGCTTTATTTAGGCGTTTGGGCACCAAGGGGGCATCACCCACGGCCTTGCGCCGCATGCCCAGTTGGCGTAACCCCATCGGCCTCATTCCTGGTTGCTTGGGCGCACGAGAATGGGTCGTGGTCCGAAACGCGCCTAATGTGTTTTTGGGTTTGTTGGCGGGCAGAAAGGCAGGCTCTTTGGTTTCAGCAGCGTCGGGGGGCACCCCTGATGGTTTGCAAGAAACAGGCCGACTGGGTCTGCTTTTGGGGCTGCGTTCCGTTACTTTGGCCGAGGTTTTTTTGCCCATGTTGCGGGTGGCTTGAGGCGTGGAAACCGTTAAGCCCACCTCAGCCGCTTTGGCTTTGGCTGAATACGCCTTGGGAGGCGGCCCTTTGCGGGTGGTTTTGGATGACGCTTTGATGGGTTTTCTCATAATCAATGCTTTTTGTTCAGTTAGGAAAGAGGTTGGGGAACGGGCTGGCAGGTGGCTTCTGTTACAACGCTGCGAGACAGAAATGTTTGCTGTAGGCCGCGCACCCAATGTTCCAAACGCGGCACATCAATACCGGGAGAAGTCCTTGGGCCGCCAGTCGAGCTCGTATTTTTCTCAATCACACGCCCCAACAGCACCCCTTGGCTTTGTAGCGCCAAACGAGCGCAGGCCATGGGGTCGTCTCCTGCTTCAATCCATAGGGGCAAGGCGGTGTGTTGCGAGAGGGTGTTTAGCAAGGCTTCAGAAACGTCTTTTTGCTGGCAAATGAAACCTTTGGGTACGGTAAAGGGTAGTTGTTCAAAACCCTGAAGACAAGCTTGAGCGACGTTGGCAAGCGTTGAAGATTCGTGGATGGCGGTGTTGGGTAACCACTGGGCCGGTGAGATATCAACCATAATCGCCACCGCATCGGCGGGGATTTTCCAAGCATCGTAAGCCTTTGCTAGAGAAGCCAATTGATTGGAAACGAGACCTTGGTGGGTCATCAGTCCACCCACACCCACAGAGACCCGTAAAAAGGTGGCACCGCTGCCCCAAGCCACTGCTAACGCCGTAGCTGGTCCTTGGGGGTTGGTAGAAACTCCGACGGATAACCCTACCGGTTTGCCTGTGAGTTGGCGAATGCGGCCAATGGCCTGAGTAAGCAACACAGCGGCGGCAGGATTAAAAGGTTCAGTGGCGGAAGTATCGGAACACGCCACGAGGATGGCGTCCACGCTGCCGGTGGCTAAGGCCAAAGCGTCTTGCTCCACGCGGGCCATCCACCGGTTGGCATCACCCTGCCAGCGTAAACTGCCTGACAAGGGCAACACAGTTAAAGTACCCACCACAGGGGTGTCGGTTCCCAGCCATGGGGCTAGGGAAGAGGCAACAGCATTCGAAGGGCTCAGGGTCATGATCAAATACTACAAAGAGCGAAGAGACTGATCTATTATGAGGCAAAGGCACAAGACACACGAGATGCCTTCACCTTGCTTGAAACGGTATGCACGTATTGTCCACGGTTTAAGCAGGCAATTGGCTTGTGCTTCTGGGTTTTCTTATACTACCAGCCTTCATTACGAGCCCTCATGGCCAGCCCCATTTCTTTACCTTCTTTAGGAATTAACTTGTGACCACTGCCACCCACACTCCCAAAAGCCATTCCAGCCTGTTGCCCACCGCCAAGCCGGTGGTGGCCATTATTGGCCGCCCCAATGTGGGCAAGTCCACCTTCGTTAATCGCTTGGTGGGCAATCGCCGCGCCATTGTGGATGACCAACCCGGCGTGACTCGTGACCGTGCGTATTACGAAACCGACTGGTGTGGCCACGATTTTTGGGTGGTGGACACAGGCGGCCTCATCCCCGATTCGGAAGAGTCCTTTGATCCCCTCATTCGCGGGCAAGTGCAATACGCTTTGCACGAAGCCGATGTGGTGGTGTTTTTGGTGGATGGGCGCGATGGCGTGATGCCAGCCGATCTCATCATTGCCCAAGATTTACGGAAGTTAGCTTTGAATAAGCCCGTCGTGTTGGGCGTTAATAAAATTGACTCTCCCGAAATGCTGGCCAACGTGTATGAATTCTGTTCCCTCGGTTTGTCGTCCAAAGACCACCCGTGCGAACCTGTGGCGGTGTCGGCCCAGCATGGGTTTGGTGGTGTGGGCAACCTGCTGGATGAAATTGTGAGCCATTTTGGCAAGCCCAAGTATGTGTTGCAGCAAGAAGCAGAAGCGGCTGCCCAGCTATTGGCCGATGAAGCCCCGTTTGCTCCTAGCAATTTTTCAGAAGAAAACGAAGATAGCCTCGATATCCTCGACGATCTCGATAGTGATGATTGGGATGAAGACGAAGAAGACGGCGATTATGACGATACGGATGGCCCCGAAGTCATTGAAGTGATGTCGGAAGCCCGCCCCATTCCTAAAGTGGCGCTGGTGGGCCGCCCCAATGTGGGCAAGTCCTCTATCTTTAATGCCTTGGTAGGCCACCCTCGCGTCATTGTCAGCGATATCCCGGGTACCACCCGCGATACCATTCTCACCCGCTTGGTACAAGACGACGTAGCCTACGACATGCTGGATACGGCTGGGATTCGCCGCAAAGGCAAAGTGGATTACGGCATTGAGTGGTTTTCCGTGGATCGTAGTTTGGATGCCATGGAGCAAGCCGATGTGACGGTACTGGTGCTAGATGCCGTGGATGGTGTTACGGATCAAGATAAAACTCTGGCGGATTTGGCCAATCGCAAGGGCCGCGGTCTGATTGTGGTGGTGAATAAATGGGATCAAGTGCCGGACAAAAACACCAAGTCCTTGGCAGAAATGGAAAAAACCTTCCGTCAGCAGCTGCCCCACATTGGGTATGCACCTTTTTTGTTCGTCAGCGCTCTCAAGGGCCAACGGGTCAACTTGCTGCTACCCACCGTGCAACGGGTGATGACCAATACCCGCCGTCGCATTAGCACCTCTGTGATTAATCAAGTCTTCCGCGAAGCCTTGTCCTATAATCCGCCGCCGCCCTTTAAAAACAAGGTGCTCAACATTTTGTACGCCACCCAAGCGGCGGTGGCCCCTCCCACCTTTGTGTTGTTCGTTAACCATCCTAAGTGCCTCAAGCCCGACTATCGTCGGTATTTGGAGCGCAAACTGCGCGATAATATTGAGATGGAAGGCTGTCCGCTTCGCTTGTTGGTGCGTGAACGCCAAAAAACCTTAAAGCTTACCGATACCAAATCCCGCAAGGGTGGTAAAGCCAGTGCTAAGCTAAAGGCAAAATCTACGGCGGCCTTAAAGCAGCCCTAAGGGGCCCTTAACCAAGCCTAAAGTAATGCGCTTAAGGGCTCTCTCTTGGGAGAACAGTCGCTTTACGCTATAGTAAAGCTGGTTTTGGTGGAGTCAATCAACCCTTGCTAGCTGGCCTTAGTCTCTGGATGCACTCGTTACCCCTTGCTGTGCAAGTGGGGAGCGTTTTGTTGGTAGCTTATTTGCTGGGTGCCCTGCCCTTTGGGTACTGGGTGGTGCTGGCCAAAACCGGGCAAGATGTTCGCCAGCATGGCAGTGGTGGCACAGGAACCACCAACGTTAAGCGTATGGTGGGCAATCAAGGGGCCATGGTGGTGTTGGTACTGGATTTGCTTAAAGGCGCAGCCGCTGTGTTGCTGGCCCAAGCTCTGCTGCCCCAAGTGCCTTGGGTGGCCATTGGGGCGGCTTTTTTAGCCTTGGTGGGCCATAGTAAATCGGTATTTATTGGGTTTACCGGCGGTAAAGCCGCGGCCACCGGGTTGGGCACCATGGTGGCGCTAATGCCCTTGCTATCGGGGGTTCTGGCCGCTATTGCCATTGTTGTCTTTCTCATCACACGAACGGTTTCCATTGCGTCTTTGACGGTGGCTGCCATGACGCCACCCTTGCTGTGGTGGTGGCACGCTCCATTGCCCTGTTTGATATACGGCTGTATGGCTGCTATTTTTGTGGCGGTACTGCACAAAGATAATATTGTCCGCCTGCTTGCAGGCAAGGAGAATCGCCTGATATGAGTCGGATTGGTATCTTAGGGTCTGGAAGTTGGGGGCTAACGCTGGCTTGTCTCATGCATCAAGCCGGGCACACGGTAACCCTATGGAACCGCCACGAGGCCAAGGCTGAGCAACTAAAAGCTAATCGCTCCGTTACCTTTCCCGTAACCCTAACCCTGCCGGAAGATGTGACTATTACGGACAATTTGGCAACCGCTATTACTGATGCCGATATTGTGATGTTGGTGGTGACCAGCGCCGGCACGCGTTCGGTATTGGAAGCCATTCAAGCGTTAGGCATTTTGCCAAGCCATACCATTTTACTCAATGCATCCAAAGGTATTGAGTATCCCAGCCTTAAAAACTTATCCGCCGTGGTAGAAGAGCATTTCCCCAACCAGCCAGCCGGGGTATTATCGGGTCCTACCTTGGCCCCAGAGATTTTAAAGGGATTGCCCACGGCTGCTGTGGTGGCTAGCCATGCCCTTGCCACCGCTGAATACTTGCAAAAAACCCTCTCTACAGAGCGGTTCCGTATTTATACCAATACCGATGTGATTGGTACGGAAATGGGCGGCGCTTTAAAAAATATTTTTGCCATCGTGAGTGGTTACATGAAAGCCAAAGAGTTGGGCGACAATGCGCAATCTACCCTGATTACCCGTGGGCTGGCAGAAATGACTCGCTTTAGTATGGCCATGGGGGCCGATGTGCAAACCCTGTATGGCCTGAGCGGTTTGGGCGACTTGTTGGCGACCTGCAACAGCCCCCTCAGCCGAAATTACCAAGTAGGGTTTCGCTTGGCCCAAGGGCAAAGCTTGGAGCAAATTTTGGCCGAGCTCCACATGGTGGCCGAAGGGGTGCAAACCACCTACGCTGTTTGTGAGCTGTCTCAGCAGCTTAACTTGGATGTGCCCATTGTGCACCAAGTGCGTAAAGCCTTTAGTGGTCAGTTTTGCGAGCAAGAAATCATACACACCCTCATGAGCCGTCGCCTTAAATCCGAGTTGGTAAGCGCACCGGCTTAAATGGATTCTAATTAGTTAGGCTGGGCTTGCTTTTTTTGCTACGACTTTTGCTATGACTTTTGTTTCCCTAGGCCAAAACCTTCCACGGATTCCACAATGTCCACGTCGTCTGTAATCGTCACGGCCAAGTGGTTACGAAAGGTGCCGGGGCGGCAATAAAATTTGGCTTTGTTATTCACCGACATCAACAAAGGCTCTTCGGCGCGGCGATCCATGCGTATCACATCACCCACGCGTAGGGCCAATAAATCAGACACACGCACCTGAGTACCGGCCAAATGCACCTGCACAGGCACTTTGGCGTAGTGCAATTTGTTTAGCAGGCGTTCTTGCTCCGCAGGGCTCGATTCCATTTGCTGGCCACGAAAAATACGCTGGGCGCTGAGCTGATCGATGACTTCTTCCACCACAGGGTAGGGAATGCACAGGCTGATGAGGCCCGAATCTTTGTTGGCAATTTTAATTTCAAAAGTCACCAACGCCACAATTTCTCCCGGTGTCACCACCTGAATCATGTTGTAGCTTTCTTCCATGCCCACCATAAACACCTGCACATCCATCATGGATTGCCAGGCTTCTTCCAGGGTGGATAAGGTGCGTTCAATCACGCGTTTGATGAGGGCTTGTTCAATATCCGTTAGTTCGCGCGGGCGGCCATCGGGGTTACCTTTACCACCCAACATCCGGTCAATAATGGCCGAGGTTACTTCAAAGCCAAATCCCAGCAAGGTTTGCCCCGGCAACGGTTGCATCTCCAAAATAGAGACGGTCATGGGGCTGGGCATGGACCGTACAAATTCCTCGTAGGTCAGTTGATCCACCGATACCACATCCAACGACACCGATGCCCGCAGGTAGGTGGTGAGCACCAGGCTAATTTGGCGGCAAAAGCTTTCGTGGATGGTTTGGAGGGCCCGGAGGTGATCTTTGGAAAATTTATCGGGGCGGCGAAAATTATACAGCTTGTAAGAGAGCTTATCACTCAGTCGGCTGTCCATGGCCGACTCGTCGGGCATGTCCAGTACGCCCAAGCTGGTGCTAATGCCGCCGCCGTCCTCAGCATCCACACTGAGTGACGAAAGCAGTTTATCAATTTCTTCTTGGCTAAGCATGGAATGGGTAAAGGGCTCGTGTTGTTTGTATAAAAACCGTGATTATCGATGATGGGCCACCAGGCCAGTAATGCAAGGGCCCTCTGGGCATGTCGTATTGGATAAAGAAATCTCATTTCAAGATCTCTTTATAAAGCCCTGTTCAGGGCTTAGTATTGGATGATGAAATCGGAGAAGTTGACGCGAACCACGCTGTATTTGGGGCCAATAAGGCTGTTGATTTGTGACTTGATGTCGTCTTTCAACAATTCTTGGCCTTCAATGGTGCCGAGGGTGCCGGCGGTTCGCTTCATTAAGGCTTGGTTAATAATGTCTCGAATGGTGGGCCCGTAGGGCGACATGTTTTTGGTAAAGGCTTCGGTACAGGTTTTGTAAGGATCTGCAGGGGCAGCGCCGCCATTGGCCACTAAATGTTCTTTGCGAGAAGAAGCTGCTGTATAACGGGCGGGAATGGTGGCTACATTGGCAGCAGCACCCAGTACTTGCCCACCGGCTACAGAACCCACGGCAATGACGGAACGTGATGTTGCTGTAGCGGCTTTGTGCTCGCCACCACCCGTGGGGTCGCAATACTCTTCTACTGGCACCCCAATGTTCAGGGTCATTTTAGTGCGTAAAAACTGGTTGCCTCTAATATTGGGATCCGCTTGCAGGTTGACGGTAAATTCGTCCAAATCTAGGCGCATGCCAATTTTTTGGGCTGGGCTGCCATGCTCACCCCCCCCTTCTTCTCCATGCTCGCCTTCTTTTTTATCACCGTGTTCGGCGCTGCCCACAGCTGCCTGTACTTGTTCGGCCACTTTGGGAGCAATGACCATGGGCGCTAAAAACAAGGTGGAAGCCACCGAACCCCCAATGCCTGCAATAAAAATGGCGGCAATGGTAACAATAAACTTTAAATCAAAACCCGATTGGGTGACTGGGGCTGCAATATCGCCGCCGCCACCCGATACATCGACATCTTCGGGCTTAATATCTTTGGGTTTGGTGGGGCGTGCCATACAAATCTACTTTCATTCAAGAACAGCACGGTCGGTGACCAAGGGCAGGGCCTCGGTCACCATCACAGTGGGATTCTCGCTTGGCGTCGAAACACGGTTGTTTTTAATACCCACCGTTCCGGCTGTGTTTTCCACAGCGGCTTTGGGGGCACTCGCTAAAACACTGGCGTCCAGCACAATAATATCGACCCGCCTGTTTTGTTGCCTCCCCTGTGCAGAGGAGTTACTGGCGATGGGCCGGTATTGGGCATACCCCGCTGCCGACAGTTGATTTGGGTTAAGGCCCTGTTGTTGAATAAGGGCCGAAACTAGGGTGGTTGCCCGTGCTGTAGACAACGCCCAATTACTGGGGTATTGGCTGGTGGCAATGGGGGTATTATCGGTATGGCCTTCCACACGAATGGTTTTGCCGCTTTGAATGAGTTGTTGCTTAAGCCCTTGAGCCAAGGTAGCCACTGCCTGTTGGGCTTGAGGAGACAACGTGGCACTGCCTGAATCAAAGAGCAACGAATCCGTGAGGCGAATCAGCACCCCTTCGGGGGTTTTAAGTAAGGTAATGGCCCCTGTAGTGTGGGTTTGTTGTTCCACTGCGGTTACGGTGGCTTTTAGGGCCTCGTACGCTTTAAGTTGTTGAGCCTGCTGACTAACTAGCGCTTGAGTCTTGTTCAAGTGGTGTTGTAATTCTTGGTTAATGTTGGTCAAAAAGTCGTTATCACGAGCAGACATAGCCAGCATGGCCAAAAATAAGCCCAACAATAACGTCAGTAAATCGGCATACGGAATAAGCCAACGGTGTGGCCCTGTGTAAGCAGCACTATGTCCCAGCTCCTCTTCCAAAGTTTCCAAGCGTTGCAGTGAATGAGCCCCCGAGCCTTTGCCCGGAGACAGCATGGACGGCTTGCCTTGTGCTGAGTTGGCCGTAAGCGACAAGCCTTTAGAGACCACAGGCTGAGACGACCTTTGGCCATATGTTTTTTGGTATTGCGTTTTCTTTAGTACCATTAGCTAATCCATCCATCATTGGCGGCTAAGGCTTGTAGCTCTTCCGAGGTGGCATATTGCTGAGGCTTGGAGCGTGAAGCCAATTGACCTTTCGACAACGGCTTGGAAGCCGACGGTTTGCTTGAAAGGACGGTATCGCCAAAACGACCCGTACCCGATAAGCGATGGGCTGCTTGTTGTGATGGCAGTTGCTTGCCTTTTGGACGGGTGGCCGAGGTGTTTTTCTTGGGTAAGTACCCCATATCCGCGCCCCGTTTGGGAGATTCATCAAAGACTGACGAGGGCAACGCAGGGGCCAAGGGAGGCTCTGGTTGAGCCAGACTGGCGGCAGGAGCCTGAGCATAGCCTTTGGCGGGAGTGACGGTTGCTTGTCGCCTTTGAGAACCAAATTTTAAGGCCGTGGATAGTGCCCCTTGGGGTTTTAGTTGGGGTTTGAATCCCTGAGAAACCTGTACCTCGGTATTGTGGCCAGCAAAGGAACCGGTCCGCAAGGGCGAGCCTTCCGCCAAGGTGGGAATTTCATTAAGGAAGGCGCGCAGTTTTTCTTCTGTCACCAGTGGATGATCGCCTGCATAGATGCTCATCATGCCTTCGGTGAGGATGGTTTTTTGAAACCACGCGTCTCGCGCTTGTTGCTTAAGGCGGCCCGCCAAGGGCAAACACACCAAATTGGCCAAGCCCACACCGTACAAGGTGGCGGTAAAGGCGCTGGCAATACCGTGGGTCAGCTGCCCTGGAGAATCAAAAGAACTGGCCACGTGCATCAAACCAATAACGGCACCCACAATACCCAGGGTGGGGGCAAAGCCACCGGCGGCTTCAAACAAACGGGCGGCATCCAGCTCTTGGCGGTACTGCACTTCCATATCGGTGGTAAGGGCATGCTGAATGAGCACTGGAGGACGATTGTCCTGCATCAGCTGGATCCCTTTACGAACAAAGGGCGAGGGGATTTGATCCATGATGGGTTGCAAGGCCAATAACCCATTGTGGCGAACCAATTGGGCAATTTCCGTCAGTAGCTCCACGGCGTCTTCGGCGCAGCCGGTGGGGCGGGTTAGGCTGTTTTTAATGCCTTCTTTTAATAAGGCCCCCGTGCGGTTGGAAAAATTCATCAATAACGCCGTGGCGGTGCCGCCAAACACAATCAACAAAGCTTCTGGCTGAAACAGCATGCGAAAAGGCAGACCCAACCAAGCAAAGGCGCCTGCCACAATGCCAGCGCTTAATAGCAAGCCAACCCACACCGATGTATCCAGCTGGACGCCGCTGTGTAGGGGTTTTTCGTCCATACCATTTTCATGACGATTGTTGAAACCAGCCATGCATCACCTCTTGTTAAAAGTCCAAAACAAGCCAAAAACCAACGCTGCGTTGCCTATCATCTTAAAAACGGCATGATCATTATCAACACAGGCTCTCTTCTTCCAGCATAGGCTTTGGCTCGGCTGCTGCCCTCCACCGTCCAGACGAGACCGCCCACCAAGGACGGCTTATCAACGGGCCGTTGGCAAAACCCAACAAGCTGGGTGTATCCATTTAATCAGAACGTAAACGCCGATAATTTTAAGTGCTTACGCAATAGGCCACTATAAAAACCCATCTTGCTGGGAGGCTAGGCGCTTTGGCGATGCTGCTGAGCATTACTCCGTCCTGCGTTCATCCACTCATCGCGAGATAAGGGTGAGCCGTGGCTCCAGTAGGCTTCCAAATCATAGTGCTGGCGGGCTTCATCGCGCATTACGTGCACCACCACGTCGCCATAATCCAACAAATGCCATTGGCCCGATTGATCATCCTCGTAGTGCAAGGGCGACACGCCTTGAGCTTTCAGCATTTCGGCAATGTGGTGGCCAATGGCCGTAATTTGGGTGCTGGAATGACCGGTGGCGAACACAAAGTAATCGGCAAACCCAGAAATCTGACTCACATCCAGTATGGCGGTGTTGTCGGATTTTTTACTTTCGGCCAAATTGGCAATCTGGCAGGCAAACTCAAAAGAAGTCGTGGTGTTGGGGGGGTGCGTGTGGGTTTGTGGCGCGTTGAGTTGGGTCAAACAGGCAGTCTCCAGTCATCAACAAATGGGCATCAACAAAAGGTGTTACAAACACAAGTAGAACGCTCTTAAAAATACCGTAAAGCGGCGTTAGGAGGAAGCCTTGGCTTGGTTACAAGTACCACAAAGCAAGGTCACCCTACGTATCGACCGATTGGGTGTGGACTGAATGGCATAGCCCAAGCATTCTTAAGAGGCATCGCCGCTGCTGGTGGTGGCAGCAACCAATAGTTCGGGGGTAAAGGTCACGCAGCGCTGGGCCCGTTGCAGGTAGTGGTTGCGGGCTTCTAATGACAGTGGATGAATGGGCTGACACTGGTCCAGCAGCACCCGTAGCGAATGATTGAGCAAGAACAGCACCGCGTCATCCAGACTGTTTAGGCGGCGGGCATCCAGTAACGTCCGTACTTGCGCTGAAAAGTCTGAAGAGCGCAACGTGGGCTCAATTTTATCGGCAATGTACACAATCTCTTCCACCAAGCCCATGTTGGTGCGGCCCGTGGTGTGCCACCGAATCGCATTCAATACTTCGGGAGACTCACTAAGACTTTCCCAGCGAGATTGAACCAACGCAGGCCCTGCCACGGCATGCAGCACAGCAGGGGATTTACGATCGGCGTCGTCAATGAGCACATCCGCATCGCGGCAAAAAGTGAGCAGCTTGTTTAGGGGTAGCGATTTGGCACAATCGTGGAGTAAACCCGCCGTTTGACAGGCGGCTACTTGCTCTGGCTTTAGCTGAAACAGTTGGGCCAATTCACCAGCCACTCTGGCAGTACCCAAGCTATGCTGTATTCGCCTCTCAGACAAACCTTGTTCCTTTAACCAAGCGGTCACATCTGTTTCGAAAATGCCGGGGAGTAGGGTCTTTAATGCTGAGGAAGACAATCCGGTCATGGGGGTTAAGTCCTTGTGAGCAAGAGCTAGTTTCACCAAAGGGAGGGTTGAGGCGGCATCCATAAGAACCAAAGCCTGCAAGGGTGGTGAAACCACTGCTAAGAGAATAAAGTCTGACGAAGACAGGCAATTGCCTGTTCCGACTGTGGCTTGGCACCGCATTAAACTTTACTTTTGGCAGTATAGCACTGTGGTGGATATTGGTCTAGCCTTTTGGGTGGTATCCAAGGCCTTAATCCCCCGCTTAGGGTAAATAATTGGCGAGATTCATCACGGTGTTGATGCGCTCCACGCCACGGCAAACGCCTGTAGTACCGTCCACCGTAAATTGCACGGCATTCACTTGCACCACATCGCTGTCCGCTACTTCCAGCCGTTGGGGCACCAAGGATTTAAGCCGAACCAACGATCCATCCACCCCCATGCCAATCACGCTGTTATACGCGCCATTAAAACCCGCGTCGGTTAGGTAACCCATGCGGTCATTGAGAATGCGATCGTCGGCGGTTTGTACATGGGTATGAGTACCCACAAAGGCACTGACCCCTAAGCGAGAGGCAAAATGGGCCAACGATATTTTTTCGGCGGTGGCCTCCGCATGGAAATCCACAAACAGCACGGGAGTTTGCTGCTTTACTGCCGGAATGGCCTGCTCCAGACTTTCCCACGGTGGGGTGGTGTTACTGCCCATAAACACTTGCCCCATCAGGTTAATTACCCCAATTTTGTGGCCGCGTATCTCAAACACCTTGGCGCCGGTGCCGGGCATGCTGGCGGGCATATTGGCGGGGCGAAGCAACTGGGGTGCATTGGCTATGTATTGCACAATTTCGCGCCGGTCCCAAATATGGTTACCGCCTGTCACAATGTCCACACCGCTCGCCAACAAGTCCTGATAATGGCCTTCACTCAGGCCAAAGCCGTGGGTGACGTTTTCTCCGTTGGCAATCACCACGTCCGGTCGTTGTTCGGCGGTTAACTGTTTTAAATAAGCGGCCATGGCGCGCCGACCGGGGCGGCCTACCAAATCACCAAAAAATAAAATCTTCACCCGTTGCCATCATTTCTAAGCTGTATCAGCCCTTTAAGCCTCACATAAAGGTATCATTCCATAAAGCATCTCACCCATCACGCCAACTCCGGTACAATGAAAGGCTTCTCACCTTTAATTCTTTCAGGGCCTTGTGTTGAATCGGCTTTTTTACCAACGCGTTTTTTCTGTCCTATTGATGGCACTCATGGCAATTGGCTGGTTGGGCTGCAATGATTCTGACCCAAAAAGTACCCATAAAACCCCAAGCCTTGTGTTTAAAGTGAATTTGGGGACCGAACCTCCCACGCTGGATCCGGCGCGTGCCACAGATCTCACCTCGTTTACGGTGCTGCAAGCCATACAAAAAGGCTTGGTGCAGTTGAATGAGCGTATGGAGCCGGTGCCTGCCGTGGCCCAACGCTGGACGATCTCGTCCGACCGCCGCACCTACACTTTTTTTATTCATCCCAAGGCTCTCTGGAGTGACGGAAAGCCCGTGCTAGCCAAACACTTTGCAGACGCTTGGCAACGGGCTTTGACACCTGAGACGGGTAGCGAATACGCCTTTTTTCTGTACGAGATTGCCGGTGCAGAGGCTTTTTATGACGGCCAAAGTCATGACAAGACCTCATTTAAAAGCGTCTCAGTCAAAGTTTTAGGGCCTAAAACGCTGCAAGTCACTCTAAAAAGACCCGTGCCGTTTTTCTTGTCCTTGATGGCCAGTCCGGTCGCCTTGCCCTTAAGGCTGGATCAACTCAAACGGGACGGCGACGCCTTTACGGAAGCGGGAAAATTCATTACCAACGGGCCATTCTTGCTATCTCAATGGAAACACGACAGCGCAATTACCCTGAAACCCAACCTCCATTACTGGTTGGGCGTTCCCAAAACCTCCATAGAACTGGTGATGGTGCCCGATGCCAACACCAGCGTGGCCATGTACGAAACCGACCAACTGGACATGATTGAAACCACCACCAGCCTACCTTCTGTAGAAGTGCGCCGCCTCAAACACTCGCCGGAAGCCCACCAATTGCCCTTGTACCACTTAAATTACCTTGGGTTTAATACCCAGCACCCAGTAGTGCGAGATGTGCGGGTGCGCCAAGCCTTGGCCCTTAGTATTGATCGCCAGTGGATACCCCAGCTGATGCAAGGGGGCCAACAGCCCAATACCACAGTACTGATGCCAGGCCTGTTTGGCTATAATCCACACTTGGGCTTAGCCTTTAACCCCCAAAAGGCACAAAAACTCCTTGCTGAGGCCGGCTATCCCAATGGGAAAGGCTTCCCCGAATTATCACTCGCTTACCGCAGTGGTTTTGATACGCGCCGGGAAATGGAAATTCTCCAGTTTTTGTGGAAAAAACACTTGAATATTACGGTGCGGCTGGAAAATCTGGATTGGAAGATGTTCTTACATCGCCTGAAGACCAACCCACCGGCCTTGTATCGCCTAGGCTGGTTTGCCGATTATCCTGACCCTGATACCTTTGTGAGCTTGTTTACCCGTGCCAATGGTAATAATTACAGCCACTGGTGGAATCCTACTTATGAAGCCGGTGTCATCCAAGCCGCTACCTTGCCCAATGGTTTCCAGCGCCAGCAGGTACTCAACGCATTGCAGCGTCAATTATTAGAACAAGATGCCGTCATGATACCGCTATACACAGGCACTAAAATGTGGCTGGTGCAGCCCTGTGTGAGCGGTTTTACCATCAATCCTATGAATTTAATGGACTTTCAGAAGGTTTCGGTTAAAAAAGCCGCTGATTGCTTAAAACGCTAATTCTAAAGGAATAATAAACTCTTAAGAGTCTCTTAAGTCTGCTCTAAAAGGGTCAATTTTGATGAAGTGGGTGTTTTTATATAAGTATCAGGGTTTAGGAAAATGGAGGGGCTGAAACAAAAGCCCCACAAGAGGAACTAGAAGCAGAGAATCGACCAAAAACAACAAAATAAACCAACCAACAAAACTAAAAATAAACCAAGACCAAACCAAAACCGATTAAGCGGTAGGAGCGAGTGGAAAACCCCCTAAATTATTGAATAGAGAGAGATTATTTTAACCGAGAGCCATCAAAAATTACCCAACCCATAACCCGTTATTGTTGATAGTTTAAGCCACCTGTACTTGTTGAGCGTTAAGGAGATGTGGCCACTGGCGCCATCCATCACAATTCAATACAGCCAGCCTTTACGTAAGGGTGGCTAAAGCATACCCAACGCACGATCTGACCGGTCGTGCGTTTTTGCTATGTTGGAAGGATGAGCCCTTCTTCTCCTAAACCACCCATTGCACAAGCGCTGGATGCCTCTCAGTATGCGTCGGTGCGGTTCCATGTACCAGGCCACCAGGGGCGAAGCCCCTTAGGAAAAGCAAGCCCTGGTGTTGGTTTGGACTGGCTGATCAATGATCTCACCGAGCTAGACACCCTGGACGATTTAGCCCACCCCAGTGGCTGTGTGGCCGATTCTCAGCAACAAGCTGCTTTTTTATATGGTGTAGGGCATAGTTTTTATCTGTCGGGTGGTAGTACTTTGGGGCTTCAAGCGGCTTTGTTGGCTTTGGCTAAACCTCATGAGGTCATTCTTCTCCCTCGGACAGCACATCGCGCTATTGTTCATGGATTGATACTCACGGGAGCTTTTCCCGCTTGGTTTTTCCCGCAATTAAATCCTCATTGGGGTGTCTGGCAAGGCGTCTCCCTTCACGATGTTGTTACTGCCCACAAAGGCAATCCTCAAGTCACAGGCATAGTCATTCCGTCGCCTACGTATGAAGGCTTTGCCAGTGAGGTGAAAGCCATTGCAGACTATTGCCAGCAGCATGGGCTATGGCTGGTGGTGGATGAAGCCCACGGAAGCCTGCTACCCGTATACCCAACCCTTTCGGTAGCTAAATCATTGCCGGTATCAGCCACACAAACAGCGGCCACGGTGGTGATTCAGTCTCTTCACAAGGGCGCGGGAGCGATTACCCCTGCGGCCATTGCACACTTGCCCAAGCACTCCACCCTCTCGCCGCAACGATTCCAACAGGCCTTGAACGTGCTGCAAACCAGCAGCCCATCGTGGCCCTTGTTAGCCAACAGTGAAGCTTGTACGCGCTGGCTGTGGAGTCCCAACGCTCAAGAACACCTGAATTATTTGATACAAAGGGTTAATGAACAGGCACGTCGGGTGAATAACGCAGAAATAGGGTTTGAGTGGTATGTCTCTAACAAAAGCACCCATGACCCACTGGCGATTCTGATTCGTCACGGCCATTTACCCCCGGCAATATGGGCTTGTGAGATAGAGGCCACTGTGGGTATTGCCTATGAGTCTTTGAACACTCACAGCGCGTTGTATAAAGTTGGCTTGGGTGCCACGCCTGAGGATATTAAAGCCTTGGCCAATGCTTTGTTGGCATACCAGCCCCAAGATAGTTCGGAAGGTTATGCATTACTGACTCAGCCCTTTGATGCTGCCAGTCTTCCACCACCACAGGTGGTCCTATGCCCACGAGAGGCGTGGCTATCGGATCACGAAACAGTGCCTTTATTTGCGGCCGTGGGTCGCATTGCCGCCGAAACCTACGCGCCCTGTCCTCCAGGCGTTCCGTTGTGGGCCCCAGGTGAACGTATTCAGCCAGGGCATCTTTCCGCGTGGAAAGGTCTGGAACCTTGTGAAAGCGATGAAAAATCTGTTGTTGAACCTTCCCACGATCCGCCGGACGTGATCGTGGTGCGCGAGGGGGCCTTGCGTTAGGCCTGTTAGCGCGTACAATCGATAGACTTTGATTCATACACGATCAGGCTTTTTGTCGGTTCGCTTGTGACCTTTCTTAACATTTGATGCTCTGTTAATCGCCCTGTTCATTATTTTCTGTTGTTATTTCACGCGTTATTTACGCAAACTTTAAAAGGAACACCAATGTCCGCGCCAACAACCGCCAGTGCTACCCCGACCACCGCGTCCCTCGAAACCTTGATGGAGGCCGGTGTCCACTTTGGCCACAAAACCAGTCGTTGGAACCCTAAAATGCGTCGCTTCATCTGGGGCAAGCGCAACGGTATTCATATTCTCGATTTAACTCAAACCACCGTGTTGTTGGACAAAGCCTTGGCCTTCTTGTCGGATTCTGCCGCCAAGGGTAAGAAAATTGTGTTTGTAGGCACCAAAAAACAGGCCTCGCCTCTCATTGCGGAAGCCGCCGAGCAATCCAGCTCGTATTTCATCAACCGTCGCTGGTTGGGTGGCTTACTCACCAACTTTGAAACCATTCGTACCCGTATTGCCCGTTTGCGTGATTTGGAAGACATGGAGCATAACGGCATTTTTGACCGTCTCCACAAAAAAGAAGTAAGCACCTTGAATAAAGAAAAAGCCAAGCTGGAAAAAAGTTTGGGCGGCATTAAAACCATGCGCGGCTTGCCCGATGTCCTCATTGTGGTGGACGTGGTGCGTGAAAGCCTCGCTGTGGAAGAAGCCATTAAGGCCGGTATTCCAGTGGTGGCCCTGGTGGATAGCAACTGCGACCCTACCGGCATTACCTACCCCATTCCCGCCAACGATGATGCCATTCGCTCCATTAAATTGCTTATTGGGTTGATGTCGGACGCCATTGTGTCGGGCCGTCAGCAACGCGAGAAAAAAGTGGGCGGTGCCAGCATTAGCACCGAAGAAATGGCCAAGCCCGCTGCAAAGCCTGAAGCTCCCAAAGAATTGGCGGCCGTCGGTTCTACCAGCGTTGCTACAGAAGCCCCTGCTGCTGAATAGCATTGTGTTACTCAATTTTTAAGTTTGCTTTTTTAGGAGAACGCCTCAAATGATTACGGCTGCTCAGGTTAAAGAACTTCGCGAGCGCTCGGGTGCTGGCATGATGGATGCCAAAAACGCCTTGGTGGAAGCCGAAGGCGATATGGACAAAGCCATGGAAGTGTTGCGCCAAAAAGGCTTGGCCACCGCTGCCAAGAAAAGTGGCCGCACCGCTGCCGAAGGCCAAGTTTGTGCTGCTTTGAGTCCCGATGCCCAACAGGGTGTGGTGGTGGAAGTGAACTGCGAAACCGACTTTGTGGCTAAAGGTGATCCCTTTACCGAGTTGGCTCAACAGCTAACCGAACAAGCCCTTACCGATGGTGCCGACGGTCTGGAAAGCTTGCTTGCCAAGCCTGCCACAACCGCTCCCAGCGGTTCGGTGCGTGATTTCATTACTGAAAAAATCGTTCAAATCAAAGAAAACATGTCCTTGCGTCGTCTCTCCCACTACAGCGTGAGTGGCACCGGCTCAGTGGCCAAATACATCCACACCGGTGGTAAAATTGGTGTGCTTACCGAATTTGGCTATACCAATGCAGCCACCAAAGGCCATGATGCTTTTGTGCAACTGAGCAAAGACATTTGCATGCAAATTGCCAGTTTTGGTGCCGAATTTGTTACCATGGATGAAATTCCTGCGGATGTCATTGCCGAAGAAACCCGCATTGAAATGGGCAAAGAAGACTTGCAAAACAAGCCTGAAAACATTCGGGAAAATATCGTGAAAGGTCGCGTTCAAAAGCAATTAGCCCAAAAAGTATTGCTGGAACAGCCCTTTGTGAAAGATCCCAGCCTAACGGTGAAGGATTATTTAGCCACGGTGTCTAAAACCACGGGCGATACCCTTTCTGTTTCTCGCTTTACCCGCTACACCTTGGGTGAAGGCATTGAAAAAGAAGTCACCGACTTTGCTGCTGAGGTCATGGCCCAGCTTCGTTAATCGTTTTTATTCCAGGCGCTCCCAGTGAGCGCCTTTTTTTTAGCTTGTTTACTATTGTCTGTATCAAAGGTTTTCTGATGACTCCTCCCGCTTCTACCCCTATCTACAAAAGAATCCTCCTTAAGATCAGTGGCGAAGCCTTGATGGGTGGCCAAGGATTTGGTATTGACCCGGTGATTCTAGACACCGTGGCTGGTAACATTGCCAAAGCCGCAGAGCTGGGTGTGCAAATTGCCATTGTGGTGGGTGGCGGCAATATTTTTAGAGGGGTACAGAACAGCAGTAAACTGGGCTTGGACCGTGCTGCCGCCGATTACGTGGGCATGCTGGCTACCGTGATGAACGCGTTGGTATTGCAAGGCATTTTGAAGAAAAAGGGCGTGGATTGCCGCATGATGAGTGCTATGGATATCAATCGCGTGGCAGAGCCTTACATTCGTTTACGCGCTGTGCGCCATTTGGAAAAAGGCCGCGTGGTAATTTTTGGGGGAGGTACAGGGAATCCGTTTTTCTCCACCGATACCACCAGTGCTTTGCGGGCGGCGGAAATTACCGCTGATTGCATTCTCATGGCCAAAAATGGCGTGGATGGCGTGTACGACAAAGACCCCAAACAACACGCCGATGCCAAAAAATACAGTACCCTCACCTATGATGACGTACTGGTGAAAGATCTGAAAGTCATGGATCAAACGGCCATTAGCTTGTGTAAAGATACTGGCTTGCCCATTATTGTGTTTGATTTTAACGATACTCAGGCCTTGGGGGCTATTTTGTGTGGCCAACACAATGGCACCGTTATTTGCCACGCCAAGGCAAAAACGCCTTGTGCCGTGTAAAAACTAGGTTTAGCGGGGCGCTTTTCTTAATCCTTGCAAACCTGTTGTATTGATCTGAGAATAGAAGCAGCCATTGGCTGTGGGCGAGTGGCGGAATGGTAGACGCGCTAGTCTTAGGAACTAGTAGAGCAATCTGTGGGGGTTCGAGTCCCTTCTCGCCCACCATCCAATAAGGGAGTTACAATACTTTAATCGTCAACCTCTTTTTCTGATTACAATAGAGATCATAGACTCCCCTACTGTTACCTTTCCGAAGTATCCTCTTTGCTGTAAAGATGCCTTTTTTATGACCATTACTCTTGCCAATATTTCGAAGAATTTTACGAGCAAGCCACTGTTTGACAAATTGAACTTGCAACTGGACGTGGACAGCCGCATTGGCCTCATTGGCCGTAACGGTATGGGAAAATCCACCTTGCTAAAAATGATTATGGGGGATTTGGAGCCCGATGAAGGCAGCGTGAAATGTACCCCCGGCATGCGGGTGAGTTATCTCTCCCAAGAGCCAAAGATTACCCCCCACCTTAGCCTGGAAGAAGACATGCGGACGGTGTTTAGTGGGCTAAAAGACCTGCACGACGAAGAACAGACTTTGTTGCAAAAAATGGGTACCACGCCTCACGATTCGCCCGAATACACAGCCATTGCGGATCGGCTGGATCGGGTGCATCAAGCGTTAGAACGCTATGACGAAAACACCATTGATGCCCGCATTGGCAAAATTTTAAACGGTCTGGGCTTCAGTTTGGCAGATCATGACCGAAAAACCGGCGATTTTAGCGGTGGCTGGCAAATGCGCATTAACTTGGCCAAAGTATTGTTGGAAGGCGCCGAGTTTATTTTGCTGGATGAACCGACGAACCACTTGGACATTGAAGCCATTGAGTGGCTGGAAGATTACCTAAAAACGTACCCCGGTGGACTGGTCTTGGTCTCCCACGATCAACGGTTTTTGGATGAAATTTGTACCGAAATAGGGGAGTTGGACAATCGTACCATTACGGTTTGGGCAGGCAATTACACCACCTATGTAATGAACAAAGAGCTGGCTGTGGAGCAACAAACCGCCGCTTACGAGCGCCAGCAAAAAGAATTGGCCAAGCAAACTGCTTTTGTGGAGCGTTTTAAAGCCAGTGCCAGCCGTGGTACTCAGGCCAAAAGCCGTGAGAAACAGCTGGAAAAAATTGAACGCATCGAAATGCCTACCACCTCATCAACCAAGGCCATGAAGTTGTCGTTTCCCCCCATTACCCCCAGCGGTAAAGAGGTGTTGAGCTTTGAAAAATTGAGCAAATCTTTTGGCGATAAACATTTGTTTAACAACATTGAGGGCAAATTGCTGCGCCAAGAACGGGTGTTTATTTTGGGCGCCAACGGAACAGGAAAAACCACGTTGCTGCAATTGTTGATGCAATTGGAACCTGCCGACAGTGGCACGGTAAACTGGGGCCACCAAGTCCAGTTGGGTTATTTTTCTCAAAACCAGTTGGAAAGCCTAGACCCCGAAAAATCCGCCTTTGATACCTTGCACGATGCTTGCCCCAAAATGAACCACACGGAAGTGCGTACCTTGCTAGGCCGTTTTTTGCTGTCGGGTGATCAGGTGTTTAAGCCTGCCAAAGTGCTAAGTGGCGGGGAAAAAAGTAAGTTGGCCTTGGCCGTATTGCTGGTATCGGGCCCCAACACCCTTATTTTGGATGAACCCACCAACCACATGGATATTCCGTCCAAAAATGTGTTGCTGGAAGCCTTTCAGGCCTTTGAAGGCACCATTTTGTGTATTTCTCACGACAGGAACTTGATTGAAAACCTGGCCACCGATATTTGGGAGCTGGTAGACAACAAGCTGATTATGTATGGCGGCGATTACCACCACTACAAAGCCAAACGTGTCCTAATGCATGAGGTGGTAACGGGATCGTCCAAAGGGGCGGCCAGCGCCAAAATGTTTGTGGACCCAGAACCTGCCAAAGCGGGTGTGACGGTGAACCGCAAAACCATTGAAAAACAGTTAAAAGCGGTGGAAAAAAAGCTAAGCAACGCAGAAAAAGACATTGCTGCCATTGAAACTCAGATGGCCGATCCGGCTATTCAAAGTGATTATGCAGCCCTAACGGCCACCACGGAACAGCTGGCAGAAAAACAAGACCGCCTTAAAGAGCTGCAAGACCAGTGGGATAGCCTGACGGCTCAACTGGGGTAAGTTATTTTGCTAACCCCCCTCAGCTAACCGGGAATACTTACCTCGCTTAAACAAGGCGTAGGCTTCTAACATTATAGAGATTGACGCCACAAATTACTTGATAAACCCAGCTTGCTGGGGCCAGCCAAAGTGGAGGAGGTTGGGTTGGTGGCGGTGGCCTTGCACCACGGCGCAGGCGTCAATGCACTCGCCGCAATTCCAGCAGCCTCTAAATTCGCCCACTTTCAGCAAGTCAGCGCGGGGGTCAATATCCACGGGACACACTTGTTGGCAGCCAGTGCAGGTGCCGCATTGGGTTTTATTCGCATCGCCGGCGTAGGCAATTTCCATGGGTGTAAACAGCGGATTCTGATAAGCCGAAAAGGCTTGGGCCATGCCATAGGGGCAGGCACTGCGGCAAAAATGGTGGCCAGCGGCAATCAAAAATACTCCAATAAGGGTAAACAGCCCTTGCCCCATCACCAAGGTGGGGTTCCATTGGCCGGTTTTAAAGCCGTCCAATAAAAAATGCCACGGCAATACGCTGTGAAACAACAAATACGTGAGCCCATAAGGAATAGCCAACGCCAATATGCTGGCAAGGCCTTGGGTATAGGGCTTGGTGCGAGGGTAAGTGTTCCACATGCGGCTCTGCCACGGTTGGGGTTTTTCTAGCCCCAAGGCCCCCCGTATGGGGCGTGTCCATTCTGTAAGAATGTTGTGAGGGCATGCCCAGCCACAAAAAATTCGCCCCAACACAGCGGTGGCTAGGGCAATGATGAGCACCAGCGCGTAAAAACCAAAGGGCAGCCACATGGCGTTTTTTAGGCTAAAGGGTAGGGCGTGGCCAAAGTAGATAATCTGTTGGCTCAGCATGTCTACGCGCACCCAATCCAGCGCAGGGCCTAAAAAAAAGGCGCTCCAAGCCAACGGGTGAACCACCCACGGGCGAAGGGTATGGAAGGGAAATTTGAAGGGATTAACTGGGATTTTCACGGAAGCACGGGCTCTTGGGTCATTAACAATTTAAAGAACAAGGGATGTGACGATGTGAGGCGCGTCTTGGGTAGGAAGGGATCGATACCACGTGAGGGTGTCCATAGGACGGCGGTTTTCAGGGTGGACTTGGGTAATTTCCAGCACTGTATTGTTGCCGCAGGCCAGTAACATGCCGGCGGTGCTTGCGCTAAGTACGGTGCCAGAAGGGCTGGAATGATCATGGTTTGGAATGACGGTGCTGGCGATTAACTTTAACCGATTTCCTTGATGCATTACCGTGGTGCCTGGCCACGGTTGCAGGGCCCGGATGCGGCGCTCCACCACGTTGGCGGGTGCATTAAAATCCACGGTACCATCGGCCTTGCTTAGCTTGGGGGCGTGGGTGGCGTGGGTATCCTGTTGGGGGGTGGGTGTTAGCGTTCCTGCCGAGAGCTGCTGCAAGGTGCTAATGAGCAACGGCCCTGCGGCCTCCGACAGTTTTTCGGTAAGCGTGGCTGTTGTATCGGTGGGGGTAATGGCTTGGGTATGGGTGAGGAGCATGGGGCCTGTGTCCACCCCCAACTCCGTTAGCATCGTAGTGAGGCCGGTTTCGGCATCACCATTAAGGATCGCCCACTGGATGGGGTTGGCCCCGCGGTATTGGGGCAGCAACGACGCATGGACGTTCACTGTGCCTAGCTTGGGTATGGCCAGCACCTCGGCATCCAATATTTGGCCAAAAGCAATGGTGACAAAAGTATCGGGGTTTAATTGTGCAAGCGTGGCCTTCAATGCGGTATCCATTCTTAGCCGCTGGGGTTTGTACACCGGAATGCCGGCTGCTTCGGCCACCACGGCTACTGGCGAGGGTGATAGTTTTTGGCCACGCCCTGAAGGGCGATCGGGCTGGGTGAGGACGGCTACCACCTCAAAATGCGCATCGGCTATTAACGACTGCAAGCACGGCACCGAAAATTGAGGCGTGCCCATAAATACTACCCGTAAAGGAGTTGTCATTTGTCTGCTCCTCTTTCTTGCCAGTTACCATTTTGTAGAAGCAGCCACTGCTCTGCTTCTTCCTGCGTGGAGAGTTCGCCCAGTAGTTGTTTGTCTCGTACAATTTTTAACAGGTTACCCAAGGCTGGGCCCGGAGGGATGCCTAGGAGTACCATGACGTCTTTGCCACCGATCAAGGGCGGCTGCTCCAAGGCGGGTCGAAACTCACGGTAATCTTGCAGCAGGCCGTGGAGATCGCTGAGGTCTTGGGTCACTTGTTCATCGCTAAGGGCAGGGCCGCGCGTGCTGAGGCGATCCGCCAAGGCCAGTACCAACAAATCTTCGGTGCGGTGACCGAGGCGGCGATAAAATCGTAGCAATGATTTGCGGGGGCTTTGGGGCGTAAAGGCGCACGGGTACAAGTGCCAACGCACCAACTGAGTCAAAGTTTGGGTCCAGTCGTTGCCCAGCTTAAAACGCTTGGCCATGGCCTTCGTTAGGTCCTCGCCCACGCGGTCGTGGCCATGAAAGGCGTGGCGACCGTCGTCTAAAATTTCGTGGGTGGCGGGTTTGCCAATATCGTGTAGCAGGCAGGCCCAGTGAATGAGGCCCTGACGGGTGATGCCGTTGCCTGTATACCCTTCGTGGAAGGGTACTTGGAGTTCGTTTTGTAGGGCGGTGGAAAGACTGGGAAACACGGTGGTTTCAGCTTGGTTCACCAGCTCCAAGGTGTGGTCCCACAAAGGCAAGTGGTGGTGGCTGTTGGGGGGAATGGCGTGGGTTGGGGTAAGCTCTGGCAACAATACTTCCAGCAAGCCTGATTGGCCCATGGCCACCAGCCAAGGCCAACACGGTGGCGCACTCAGTAGTCGTAGCCACTCGGTGGTAATGCGCTCAGGGGCGGCGTTCCATAGCAACGCCGCGTGTTGTTTAATCCACCCTTGCGTCACCTCATCAATGGAACTTGCTTGTAGACATGCTGCTAGCCGATACACGCGCAGCAGGCGTAGGGGGTCGTCTATCAGGTTTTGCTTGCTAATGGCCCGAATAAGTCCGATGTGTAAATCATTGGCGCCTTGATACGGGTCGACAAATTCAGCAGTGTCACCATCCAACCGCATGGCCATTGCATTGACGCTCAGGTCGCGGCGGCTGAGGTCGTCGGTGATGGTCCCACCCTGACACGCGGCGACGTCTACGTAAATTATCCTCTCAGAGCCATCTTTTAAAACCACACGGTGCATGCCAAAGGCTTCGTGGAGAGGCACCAAGGTTCCTTGAAGCCGTGTTGCTAGGGTTCGAGAAAGCTGTTCGCAAAAATCGTTGATATTAGTTATGCCACAGGGCACCATGTCCCAATCGGTGCCTAATTTTCCAGTATGTAGGGCGTCTCGAACGGCGCCCCCCACCAGCCACAACGAGGCGTTAGGCGTTTTTTCCGTCATGGTTTGAAATAGGTGAACGACCTGTTGTAGTAACGGTTGTTTTTCAACAAGCCCTTTCAGGGTTTGGCTAGGCGAGGGTGGTGCGTTAACAAGCCTCATCACGAAAGTGTCCCCTCGTCATGACCTTCATCATAAATGGCCACAATGCCAGACAAGCAGGCAATGGCGGCGGTCTCTGCCTTTAAAATGCGGCGCCCATAGTGGATGGCCTGAAACCCTTGGGAAACGAGAGACTCTAACTCTTCGGTGGTTAGGCCGCCTTCGGGGCCAACTACAATGCACACGGCCTCGGGAAGTGCCCCTTTTGTGGATCGCTGGACTCCCAACGCCTGAGCGATAGAGATGCGCCCCTCGCCTCGCTCCATCATCACCAGATTTAGGGTATCGTTAGTAATGCCTTTAGTGGCTTGGTTTAGAGGACTAGGCTCTAAAATGGTGGGGAGAAAACGGCCGTCGCATTGTTCCACGGCGGCACGGGTAATGTCTTGCCAGCGGGGTAGTTTGTTTTGCCATTCTTCGGTTTTTACCACGGTACGCTGGGTAATAATGGGTTGAATGGTGCGAACCCCAAGTTCTGTAGTCTTTTGAAGGAGCCAATCCCAGCGTGGGCCTTTAATCAAGGCTGCCATAATGGTGATGTGGGGCAAACCGTCGGAAACGGCGTCGTCTTGAGACACGATCTCCAGCGTTAGGCTTTTGGTACTAATGTCCAAGACTTTGGCGAGGTAGCTGGTTTCTAAGCTTGTGTGAATGAGGGTGAGGTGGGTATTGGGTTTTAATCGCAGCACGGTAGCCGCATGGTGGGCGATGGTGGGTTCAACAATCGTGATGGAAGCTGGCAAGGGGGGAATAATAATGTCCTTAGGCAGCACAAACCTCGCCGACCGATGGCGCTTGATGGTGTTGGGTGCTGTGATGGCTTCTGTCACTTAGGGGGTGCTTTCAAATACGGCATCTAGTACTGCCCAGCCGTCTTGCGTGGCTTGGTGGCGAACAAACAGCCCCAGTTCAGCCAGTTGGACCTCAATGGCAGGTACATCTTTTTCCAGCAGTCCGCTGAGAATGATCCAGCCGGTGGGGGCCAGTCGGGCAATGGCTTCGGGTAACAGGGGTTTAATTACGGCTGCATGAATATTCATCACAATGCCGTCCATAGCGGTGTGGCAGCGATCTTCCAAGGGGGTTTGGGTGGCGGTAATGCAATGGCCCACGCCATTCAGGGTGGCGTTTTCGTTGGTGGCGGTCATGGCTTCGGGGTGGATATCCAGCCCAATGATGCTTTGGCAACCAAACAAGGCGGCGGCAATGCTTAAAATGCCGCTGCCACAGCCCACATCCATGAGGCTGAGTTGGCTAAAATCTTGATGAAGGGCCAGGGCATCGAGGCGTTGGAGAACCAAACGCGTGGTGGGGTGGCTGCCGGTGCCGAAGGCGGTGCCGGGATCTAGGATGAGGTTATAGTAAGCATTTTCTTTAGCAGTTTCCAAAGGTTTGGTTATCAAAGGCGGCTTTGCCGTCGCCGCTTCCCAGGTGGGAATAATGGTTAAACGAGGAGAAATGGCTGTGGCGTGCCAGTGTTGCTTCCAGGCTTCTTCCCAATCGGCACGGTACACGGGCTGAATGTCTTGCAGCTGAATAATGGCAGCGTCGTCGGCCAGCCACTTGCTTAGAGAGGCTTTCAGTTGTTCTAAGCTTGCTTGGCCTTGAGGAGATACGGTGATGCAAAAGCCTTTGGTCACTTCTTCATCCACATGGCCGGTAAGCAAGGTTTCAATGCTAATAACGTCATCCAGCGTCCACAGCAGTTCTTCCAGCAGGACTACTTGTTCTGCTGGCAAAGTGTTTACCAACAGGGTCCGCTGGTAGGCGTCTAGGGGTGTTGTGGCGATTGCTTTTGTTGAAATGGGCATGATTATCAGTCTTTATCAAGAGGGCTCTTATAAAATTTTAGAGTACTTTCTATTGTGCCAAAAAAGAGATGTAGGATGGCAAAAAACAATCCCCCAATACCTACCGAAGCAGCTAGTGAGGGATTGTTGAGGTTCAGAAACAAGGGCTTCTAAACCGTTAGGGTTTTACCGATAGGCTACTAATAACCCATGGGTACCGCTGTGGTGGTGTTGGTTTGAACCGTGGTTTGCAGGGCTTGATCCAAACGAATTTGGAGTTTTTCGCCAGGTTGCAACAAAATGGGGTTACCTTTGGAGACACCGGCAGCCAAAGCGCCTAAGCCGGTACCAATGGCGGTGCCATAAATGGCGCCTTTACCCACGCTACCACCCGAAAGAGGGCCCATAGCGGTACCCAGTGCAGCGCCGATAGCGGCACCGGCAACGGTTTTACCAGCAACGGTACCCAAACGGCCTTTGGCAGAACCACCAATGAGTAGGCCGTCGGTGGTTGCAATGGAGGCTTGAATGGGCATCCGCTCACCTTGAGGCGTCATCACTTCGGTAAAGCGAACGCTTAGGGTGGCATTCTTTTCCATGCGGCCCATGGGCTCTACAGAAATGACTTGACCCAACAATTGGCTACCGCTGGGCAACACAATTTGGTTGTCGCTGCTGGCAATGGGCATATCCAAGGTGGCACGCACTTGGTCACCCACTTTGGCTGTTTCAGAATCCAAAGCGGTGGATAAGGTAGTGGCAAACTGGGTTTGGGCAGGCACCGTTACCACACGGCCTTGTAGGGGCTGCTGTGTGGTGGTTGTGGTAATGGACGATGACGAGGTGTAGGTACCTGTACCCGTGCCTGTCGTCATGTTGGTGGAGCTATCGCCATAAGCAATGTTGCTTTGGGTGCCCATGCGGCTGAGCAAGTTGCTGGTCATGGCGGCTACTTCGCCCCGAGTGACGGGACGGTTGGGTTGCAATTGGCCCACAAAAATAGGGTCACTGGCGTACACACCGGTTTTTAAGGTTTCAGTAATCGCTGCCTGGGCCCATGTAGGAACCGATCCACCATCGCTAAACTGGCTGAGAGTTTGTTGAATGGTAGAAGAATCCGTAACTTGACCGGGGGTGACATTGGCTAATACGGCCATGGCTGCCATGCGGCTGATGGGCTCATACGGATGAAAGGTGCCATCGGGATAACCACCCACTAAACCGGCTTTGCGAACAGCTTCAATGGAAGGAGCCGCCCAGTTGCTGGAAGACACATCACCAAAGCTGCTGGAACCCACCATGGTAGGCAAGTTAAGGGCTTTGGTTAAAATAACAGCAAATTCAGCGCGGGTAAGCGTACCAGAAGGACGAAAGGTGCCATCAGGGTAGCCACCCACGATGTTACGTTGCATTAGGTTTTGGATGGCAGGAGCCGCCCAATAGCCTTGGATATCACTAGAGGTAGTACTGGTAAACGCTGCAGAAGCAACGCCGACAGTAAGACTGGTTAAAACAGCACCGACTGCGAGAATGGAAAGAGCGCGTTTCATGAGGAGAGTCCTTTTTTCTACGAAACAAGTAACACTAAAATAACCAGAGAACATACGGTAGCTTAGTACCGAATAGAGACGAATGAATGACGACGACAGTACCGATGGACCGAATCAGGCGCATTGGATTGCCTGAGTAAATTCGTAAGACACGCGTTTTACATGTCTTCAGATTCTCCGCATTTCCCAATGTTCCCACCCCTTTGTTTACCATGCGTCCTTATGGGTTGGGGTAACCTTCCCAAATCATATTCCCACCCATAGGACTACCATACCACAGTCCAAATTGGGCAAGGATTTTGAGTATTTTTAGATATTATTAGCGGCCCAGTAATTTTTGTTGCCATTCACCATCCCGCTGAAACCAAACACTGGAGGCACCGCGCTTGTCGGCGGCTTCCATTTGTTTTTTAAAGGCACGATTGGAGGTATCCAATAATATAGTGGCAGTGGGGTGTTGCTGGCGTAAGGTTTTAGCCTGCTGATAAGCGCTGGCCCAGTCTTGGGGTGACGAACCATCGTTGCCAGAAGGTAGCACCACCATTAGGGGCGAAGAATCCTCATGTTTAGGCAGCAAGGCAATCAACCGCTCTAGGCCCAAGGCCCAACCCACGCCGGGGGTGGGTTCGCCCCCCAAGGTTTCCACCAGCCCATTGTAGCGACCGCCGCCGCACACGGTGTTAATGGTGCCCATGCCATCCACGCCGTCGGTATTGGCGGTAATTTCAAACACAGTATGGGTGTAGTAATCCAAGCCCCGCACTAACTTATGGTTTTGAACCCAAGGAATGTTTAACGCCGAGAGTAATGTTGTAATGCGAGTAAAGGCCGCTTGGCTATCGATTCCCGTCCACGGGGTTTTTAAAAAATCATCAATGTAAACCGACTCGTAGGCCGCTTGGCAGGCCGGTACTTTGCAATCCAGCATGCGGAAGGGGTTTTCGTCAAAGCGGTGTTGACAGGTTTTGCACAGTTGAGGTAACAGGGGGCGTAAATGTTCTTGCAGTTTAGCCCTAAAGGCGGTGCGATCGCTGGCGGTGCCAATGTCATTGAGGTGAAGCGTAAGACCTTTGAGCCCTAATGATTCCAACAGTTGCCAAGCCAATGCAATCACTTCCACGTCGGTTTCCGGCGTGGCCAAACCAAACACTTCCACACCTAACTGGTGAAACTGGCGGTAACGCCCTGCCTGGGGGCGTTCGTAACGGAACATGGGCCCCGTATACCACAATTTTACCGGTTTAGAGGCACGGCTTAGGCCGGCTTCCATAAAGGCACGCACCACACCGGCGGTGCCTTCGGGGCGTAAGCACAGGTCGCGCTCGCTTTTTTCAAAGCGGTACATTTCTTTGTGGACAATGTCGGTGGTTTCTCCTACGCCGCGCAAAAATAGGGCGGTGTCCTCAAAAATAGGCGTGCGAATTTCGCCATAGCCCCACGAAGCAAAGAGCTGACGTGCAGTGGTTTCCACGTGTTGCCACGCTATAGTTGCCTCAGGCAATAGATCCTGAGTACCCTTGGGCTTTTGAATTTTTTCAGCCATAACACAGGCTCTCCATAAATAATTGTTAGTTTACAGGGTGAGAATGAGGCGCTCGTCGCCATTGAGGGGCTGAGCCAAAGCCGTTTCTTGGGCTTTAAGAAGGGTTTGAATGCCGCCCCAAGCAGACAGTTGCATTTCTGTTAGCTGGTCGGGGGTAAAGGTACCTTCTTCGGCGGTGGCCTGAAATTCAATAATATCCCCGTTGCCTGTCATCACCACGTTGGCATCCACACGGGCGGCCAAGTCTTCTTCGTAGTTTAAGTCTAGCAATACGGCATCGCCCACCACGCCCACACTGACGGCGGCAATGGGGGTGATTGGGGGCAGCGTTTTAAGTCCTCCGTGGGCTTTTAGCCACAGAAGAGAATCCATGAGTGCCACATAGCCGCCGGTGACGCTAGCCACGCGGGTGCCGCCATCGGCTTGCAGTACATCGCAATCAATGGTGATGGTTCGCTGGCCCAAATGTTTACGATCCACCGCAGCGCGAAGGGAGCGGCCTATGAGGCGTTGAATTTCCGCCGTTCGGCCTGAGAGTTTGCTACGTTCGCGTTGGTTTCTGCTACCGGTGCTGGCAGGTAACAGGCTGTATTCAGCGGTAATCCAGCCTTCTTCGGCGTTTGGGCTGGTGTAAATGTGTTTGGGTACGCGTTCTTCCACACTAGCCGTGACGAGTACCTTAGTGTTGCCATAACTCACCAAAACAGAGCCGGGCACATTACGAATGACGCCGCGTTGAAGGGTAAATTCGCGAAGCTCGTTGGCGTGGCGGTTATCAAAGCGGGCAAAGGCAGGGATAGTGGTGGCAGTGGTCACGGGGGCGGTATCTTTCGTAAGGTGGATCAAATGAAACAGGAGTATCAACCAGAATCAATGATTAACAATGATGACGCAATACCCTCGTTTTATAAAGGGCACTCTTTGGTCTCTTTTGGTTGGGCTCTTTTGGGGCTGGCAAAAACAACCCTTAAGCCGTCGTTGAGATAAAGGATGGCTGCGGTGCATAATAGGGGTGATTTTAAAAGCAGAGGCAAAGGAGAACCCATGGCGCAATCACACCGGTCTAAGCCCAAGCTTTGGGGACTGTTGGCCTTAGGCGCCCTGTTGGCAGTAGTGTTAATGGGAATGATTGGAGGACCGTGGGTGACAATGGCCATTACGCAACCGCTGGATGTGCTGGTTCCTTTTTGGAGCCGGAGTTATCAAATTTATCAGCAACCCCACGCACTGTGGCTGGCCGATTACGAAAAAGTGGGGATCAACCTGCCCAATCTCAAGCAAGCCTTGGAAGCCGCAGAGATTCAAAAAAAGCGACCTGAACTGGTGATTTACAGCATTCCGTACCGCGATATGGGGCAATCGTCTGCCGGGGGCTTTGATACCTATCCTCAATATTATGCCGATAATCGGTTGCTGGCCGATGATATTCGAAAGTTTACGAAAAAAACCGGCATTCAGCCCCGCATTTACCTAGAGCCCGATGCTTTGGCTCATGCCATTACCTATCGCTCAGAACGCAATAACGACAAGCAGTCGCAAGAGCTATATCAGCTGCGTATTAATGCCATGAATTGGCTGATTAACACGTATACCGATGCGGGTTGTTTGGTGTATTTGGACGCGGCCCACAGCGACTGGTTTGATTACAGCGATGGGCAAATCCAAAGCATGGCGGATGCGTTAAACGCCAGTGGTATTGCCAAGGCTTACGGGTTGGTGGTGAACGTGAGCAATCGCCAAAGTGTGAGTGGCGGCGCTACCGGGCGTAATGAGGTGCACTACCTGAGCCGTTTGTTGCCCAAGTTGCGCAACAAAAAACTGGATGTGGTGATGGATACGAGCCGTAATGGTGGCCCCACGTCTCAGCGGGTGTATTACTTGGCACCTCCAGTAAAAGGCCAACAGCAAGGCGATTTGGTGGATAACGAACTGCCTCAAGGTCGCTGGGTAGGCGAATGGACCTTAGATAAAGACAATGAGCTATGGGCCAAGCCCTTGTTTGGCAAGCCCATGCGCATTAGCGTGATTACCGCCTTAGATAAATATGAATACAACGACAGCAGCCGCATTTTAAAAGCACCCAAATGGCTAGACCCCATTGGGGATGTGAAATTGGGTGAGCCCCCCAGTGATGTGACGGGGCAGCCCCTCATTCAGCGGTTTCGCCACATTAAGCCCCCCGATGATTGTGATGGAGCGTTGAATTGCCCAGCGCGGGTGGACAGGTGGGCTACCACCAACAGCAAGCAGGATATCTTGGCGGCTACCCTCAAACGCCAAGGCGATCGCCACTACGCCGATCCCAACTTTTGGAAGCGGTTAGGGCGATAATGCTGAAATAGCAATTAAGTTTCTTTACGGGTTTTAATGCAGTAGCGTCAATGGGGTATTTCTTATGCTATCGTCGGTTTCCCGTCTTTCAAACACTCACTTCTCCTCACAGGCAGTGGTTCTAGCGCCTCAGTCAATTCATTTTGGAGTGCAAGCCACAGAAAAGCCAAAAAAAGGGCGCATTGAAATAAAGTGGTACCAAGTGCCTGGGTTAATTCTTATGGCCATAGCCAGTCCTTTTGTTAAATTTGGTCAGTGGGTATTTAGATCCGCTAATACAGTGGTTCTTTCAAAATAGGCCATTCTTATTAATGACTGCCCCGAATGGGGCAACATCCCCTATAATAAAGGGTGTTTATTGGGTGACGGGAACCTAGGCCATGAGTGAGTATGTGTTTCGCCTTAAAAAAGGTGACCTAGAGCTGGAATTGAAGAGCGACGATGCTCAATTCATCGAGCAGCAAATGGATAATTGGCGCAATGTGCTCATTACCCAGCAAGAAGTCTCTCCAGCATCGGCAAAACCCTCTGTCTAACTTATTGCTTTAAGGAATCAACGGCCATGGCCCCTTGGTATGCCCTAAACTTGCGTCGTGGCGATGTAAACGTGGAACTAACGGCCGATGACCCCGTGTTTATGGCCGATGAAATGGCCCGTTGGCTCTCGGTGATGGGTTTGCCTGCTGCCACCCAGTTGGTGTCTCCACCCCAAGCGGCACCGGTAGTGCCTCAAAAACCAGTCGTTCCTACCTCCTTAACGGATCGGTTGCTAACGGGCACCTCCCCATCGGTTGAAGCTGAACCCGTTACGAAGCCGTTACCTCCACAATCGCCAGAGCCAATAAGTTCGTTTCAACCTGCAAAAGGCATTCAGTTGCCGGGGGAATGGATCGAGGAATCACCCGAAGCTTCAAAGAATGAGCGGACATTGTTGCAAGAGCTAGCCGAACCTCTGGTGGAGCAAGGGCCGGTTCAGTTGGAAGATACTTCCGATTGGCTCTCCAAAGTTACAACGCCTGAACAATCGACGACATCTTTAGAATCGGTGGAGCAACCGTCCTTGTTAGAGCCCCCTTCTAACACTGACGAGGAGGTTGCACTGGTCATTGTGGAAGATGAGGTTGTTGAAGAGCCGGTTGCTGCCGATTGGGGCGATACGGCCTTAGCGGATCGTGGACAACCAGAGCCCGACGATGATTTTGAACGAGTGATGTCTACCTTGATGGATGATCTTAATACCCAACCCACGAAGGCCGTTGGCCTTGAAGAGACACGATTGCTCTCTCAAGAAATGAGTGATGATGACGAGCCTGGCAAGGGCGTCTTTCGTAAAGAAGGCATGCATGGCTCCGTTAACGTAGCTTTTCCTGCGGCTACGGATAATCCCAATAGCTATAAAACCTTGTGCGAGCGCGCCGGTGCCGCCACGCCGGAAGACCATTTGCTGATTAGTGCCTATGCGCTTACCACCTCTCAGGGTGTGGAACGCTTTTCTCTCAGTGATTTGAATGTGGTGATTCAAGGTGCGGGCCATGAGATGGTCACCCACAGTGTGCTGGCCGTAGCCGTGGATAAAGGCCTGCTTACCGCCGTGGCCGATATGACCGCCGATGCTACCCAATACGAATTGACGCGCCACGGCCGCACCACCGTCGAAATGTTCATTTAACACCCGAAGGGTGTTTATTCAACTTAGATATTGCGTAAACCACTTAAGCGGGCTGGCAGGGGCTTTTTGCGTAAATTTTTACACATGATGCAAGTTAAGCAAAAAGCGCATATGAAAGCCTAGCTTGCTGGATTATAGCCCTGGCTTGTTAGGAGTGCTGGCAGGCACCGCCGTGGTTGTGCTTGGCATGGCAGGCGTATTGGGCAGTGGGGGCGTTGAGGTTGCTGATGTGGTGGGTGGCAGTACCTTCTTGGGTTGAATCCGAATTTCCTGCACCCGTTTTAGTTCCCACGAGGGCTTTTTGCCTTCTTCTGGCATATCGTAGCTAATGCTGGTTGTCACCCGTAATGAACCCCCGGAAGTTAGTAAATCTAATGAGACGGGCTCTTTTAACTTAACAGACCATGTCCGCCGTCCCAGTGGAAGGCCCTCAGTTCCTAACGGTTTTTTGGGGGTGGCCACAATGTTAGTCCATTCTCCCAACACTTTGCTGCCGGAAAGAATTTGTACCCGCGCCATAAGGTGCTGCAAGGGGCGATGCGCTTCGCTGATTAAGGTAACGGTGGCGCTGGGCTGAAGGGTGTGGGCTTCTTTGTTGACGTTGGGTGCTACGGATAGGGTTTTGATGCTGATGGGGTATAGCAGACTGGGTGTGGCCAGAGATTCGTCTCCGGCGCTACGGCCTAACAGCATGTCCGATTCTTTAAAATCGGCAGCAGCCAGTGCGTCTTGATTAGCCTTTAGGTAGATTTTCCCACGTAACGCCAGTACATGGGCCAGCTTAACGCCTACCCCATGAGGAGCGGCTTGATAGGCTTGGCGGTACCAGGCAATGGCCGTATCGTAAGGGGTATTGGCAGCATCGCTAACGGCATTTTTGCTAAAGCCTCGCGCCGCGCTGGGGAAAGAGGTGCTTAGGGCTTCTGCTTCAAGGAGATACAAGTCTCCCAAGCGAATCAGTAAATCAGGTTCCGGTAGCCACCGAACCAGGGGCTCTAAAATAGCAATGGCTTCTTGGGGAGACTGGTTAACTGTGGCTTTACGAGTGCGAGTTTTATAAGGGGTATCTTGTGCGTTGGTGGTGGTCCCTTCGGTCGGGGCACCTTCTAGCCATTGTTCTAACAAGGCCAGTAGTTTTTGCTTCAGGGCTTTTTCACGCGCGTAGGTTTGTACCGTTTGAAGGGCTTGTTGGTAGTGGGCAATGGCCTCTTTGAGGTTGGATAGCTTGAGGGCTGGAGTACTGGCATCTTGCTCTGAGGTGGAAGACATATTGGGAGCAAGGAGAGAGTCGCCCCATGCTTGATGAATATCGGTTAAGGTGCTTTGAATGGCAATGCGATCCGCTGTGGCGAGTTGTTTGCTATAAGTAGCTAACAACTCCTGAATGGGATCAGCGGCCTCTTGAAAAGCCCCTTCTGTTAATTGCAGTTGGCTTTGGGCCAGCGCCAAGGCCACGTCACTGTGAAGCGATTCGTTTGAATGACCGTGGCTTGCTGCGGGCTTTAAGCGAAAAGCCTTGTTAAAGGTTTCACGTGCCGCATCCACATCGCCTAGCGTTAGATAGGCTTTTCCTAAAGCCAGTTGTCCCTCAAAGCTGCCTGGGTTTTGACGTACCAGTTGCTGTAACGTTTGTACCGAGCGAGCCACTCGGCCTTCCGCTAAATCCCGCTGCCCCTGAGCCAGAAGGTCATCTTGATCCGATGAACGGAAGACGAGCAACCCTGAAAACACCAACCCAGAAAAAATAAGAGCTGCAATGATAGTAGCCAAGGCTTGTCCTGCAGGGCCTAGTTTAAACCACGGAACAAGCCATTGAGTGGACCATGGATTAGGCCAGTTTAACGATTGAACGGCGCCACGCTGTGGCCCAAGCGACGGGCGAAGCCGCCGACTGGCTGGAGTTCGGGGTGGAATAAGACGAGCCATAAGGGAGATTGATTGGAGAGGGTGTGTTGAATTGGACGATGTTCTATTCTTATTCTAAAGCAGGTAGTCGCTTTTCGGCTGATTTGTTGTGATGAGTCTTCATAAGAAGACTGTTTGAAAGTTGTTGTAGCGTGCCGTTAACCCACACGGCTTTGAGGGTGGTCTGTGGGTGAAGCCAGGCTTCAATAGCTTCTTGCGCAGTGGTGCAGGGTACGTCGGCAGGAACTTCCCACAACACCATGTCGGCTTGATAGCCCTTGGTGAGTTGACCGATGGTATTGCCAATTCCCAATTGTTGGGCACCACCCACTGTAGCCAGCTGTAGCAACGTCTCTGCAGGCAGTCCGTGATGGGCTTGCAATGCCCTGGCTTCGGTTCGGATGTCCAAACACTGAGAAGGTTCGGGTGAGCTAAGGGGGCTGTCGGTTCCTATGCTTAATAAGCCAGAACATTTTAGAGCCCTGTTAACCTGTTCGCAAGGGATGGAGTGTTGATGCAGCCATTGGTTGCTTTGTAGGCAATGGCTTACGCCAACAGGAAAACCCTGCTGCTTCCATTGGGCTAGCAGGGCCCATTCCTCTTCTGATAGAACAGCACCATGGGCCAACACCCACCGTTGTTGGCTGGGTAATACGCCATGGTGGGTTAAATAGTGTAGCCAGTGAGGAAAGGGTGCTTGAGAGTGATGGGGCTGAGGACCAAAAATTTGCCCACGCATGGTGGCGTGAAGGGCATCTAAGCCATTGGGTTGTTGGTGGAGCCAAGCCAACTCATCGTTACATTCTCCCACATGGGCATGAATGAGCCATGGTGGAGAATCTTCACAGGCTTTAAGTAACGCTAATAATGCTGCCGGCGACACGTTGTAAAACGAATGGGGTGATAATCCTGCTTTGAGTAACGGAAGATTAACGAAAGCTTGTTGAAATTTTTGAAAAGCCTGGGTAATGGGCTCTGTATCCAAGCTATCCCAGGCTGGATGAAACCACTCCCAGGACACGACACCACGAAGCCCTACCGTTGATAGAATGGCTGGAGTTTCCAGGCAACGGGTAATGTCGTTTACACAAGTGGTGCCCGAACTCAGGGCTTGGGACCCTCCCGCGGCAATGCGCCGATGGAGTTGTTCTGTGGCATTGGGCTGTTGCGATACCTGCTGCACGGTGGCAATGACGGATGAAAGCCAATTTGAAAAAATGCCATTAGGGTCGGGTGGAATGGTTCGTGGAAAGGTGAGTTCCAAATGGGTGTGGGTGTTCACCAAACCTGGCGTGAGGATGGTTTTTTTGCCACCGGTGCTTTTTGGAGAGGATCCTGCCTCTGCCGCAACAATATTCGTAATGGTGCCCGACGTATTCCAACCCACAGTAGTGTTGGCCATAGGTTGGCCCACTACAGGCAACACCCAATCGGCCGAGACAGAGGTATCACCCAATGGAAATGGATTCGTGGTAGCGGTAGGACTCCCCATTCCCTTATTTTCATCTAAACTGGGGTAATACCCAACTGTTTTTAGAGGTTTTTATCCATGACAACCACGACCGCATGCCCCCTGTCTAAAAAGTCATCGTGCCCGTTGCGTGCCGCAGGTGCCTTTATGGCCAATGGCGAAAAATGGATGATCGTGGTGTTCCCAATCATTACCCTGACGGTGTTTATGGTGGGTTTGGTGTTGGCGTGGTTGATTAACGCCATTATTCTCCCAGCTGTAGGGTAGCCTCGGCTAATTTTTAGCTCAGCCAAACAAGGATGCGGGCCGTCTGGTAGAGATTAAATTGAAAAAGCCCTTCTTTGGTCGGTTAAGGGTGAGGAAGCAGTGCAGGGGCAAACAGTATGAGTACCGAGGCAGCAATCAACGCAGGCCCTAAGGGGACGTATACGTACTCTGTTTGCTCGCGCAATTGACGCAAAAATACCAGCAAACAGGCAATAGAGCCCACCACAGAAAGAAGGGTGAGGGTAAGGACACTAATGCCTAAAGAGGCTTCAATGGCTTGGGCGGCCATGGGCAAGA
Organism: Vampirovibrionales bacterium; assembly: GCA_029866025.1. Lineage (GTDB taxonomy): Bacteria > Cyanobacteriota > Vampirovibrionia > Vampirovibrionales > Vampirovibrionaceae > JARXAD01. The sequence continues at coordinate 304,068 of JARXAD010000001.1, forward strand.
CCGCAAATACCACGCTGCCAATGGCAGAAAACAAGGCCACCCACTTTTTTTGCAGCAACCAGCGCCACACCAGCCACGGAATAGCAATGGCCGTTTGAATGACAAAACCTAAGAACAAGGCCACGCCCATGACTTCCCAACCCAAAAAGGCGCCCACGCCCATCATCAGGTGGGTATCGCCGTGGCCAAAACCATCGGTGCCGAGAAATTTTTGACTAAGCAAAATGGTGCCTTCAAAAAATACCCACGCCAAGGCTATGCCAATGACTGCCGATAGAATGGGGTAGGTAATCACCCAATCACCCCATGAGGTGGGGATTTGAAACACAGCAGATTGTGCTGTGTGGTAGGCCCAACGGGGCCAGTCGCCATCGCCAAAGTGCAACAAGTTGTACAGCAGGCCGGCAGGAATTAAGCTGAGGGAATTGACTTCAAATATCAGGCTCTCCTTCCAGTCAGTTAAAAAAATGATAACCAACTGGCTGAGTAAAAACAGAACAAACAAAGTTTGCCATGTCCACCCGAAGCACCACAGCGTGGCTACAAACAACAGGCCTGTGGCCAGCTCGGTTAGCCATGCATCAATACCAATAGACCCTTTGCACTGGCGACATTTTCCCAGTAGCAAGGCGTAGGACACCAAGGGAATGTTGTCGTACAGCGGAATTTTATACTGGCACGCCGGACAATGAGACGGAGGCGCCACAATGGACTGGTTGGTTAAAAACCGATGAGCCACCACATTGAGAAAACTGCCAATGCAGGCTCCTAAAAAGCCTATTAAGGCCAAGCTCATCCAATGGTGGGGGCTGGGAATGCCAAAAAACAGATCGGGGGTCCACGCAAAGTTAACAATGGTAATGGTATGTGGGTCAACGTGGGTTAGCACAGGGAGAACTCCTTGGCACAATGGCAGGGGCAAGGGTTAGAACAGTCCTTTGCATTGTAAGGGGTGTTCCATGTTTTGGGAGGAAGTGGTTGGCAATCTCCTCTAGCCAAAGTGGCTATGTTGCTTGAGAGAAAAGGAGTGATTAGGCCGTGAGAGGGGTAAGCGTTGGCCGTCCGAGTAGTTCATCGTCCCGCATTACTACTTGGCCATTCACAATGGTCATTACAGGCCAGCCGGTGACGGTCATCCCATCGTAAGGCGTCCAGCCCACTTTGCTGGCAATCCAATCGTTTGTGATTATGTGCTTGGCGTTAAGATCCACCAGTGTTAAGTCAGCATCGGCTCCGACGGTAATGCGACCTTTTCCATGCAGTTCAAACAATCGAGCTGGATTAGCACACAACAAATCAACCAAGCGTTGCAGGCTCAAACGCCCTTGATGAACATGGTTAAGCATTAGCGGCAGCATGGTCTGTACTCCCGTTAACCCTGCTGGACTTTGAGGGTAGGGCAGTGCCTTTTCCTCTCGTGTGTGGGGGGCATGGTCGGATGCAATCACATCCACCACGCCTGTTTGCACGGCGTGCCACAGGGCATCTTGGTGGTATTGCTCTCGAATAGGCGGATTCATTTGGGCCAAGGTGCCTAGTCGCTCATAGCATTCTGGAGCGGTTAAAGTCAGGTGCTGGGGCAACACTTCCATGGTGGCCCAGCGTTTGTGCTGGGCTAAAAAGGCAGCCTCTTGGGCGGTGGTCACGTGTAGCACATGCACGGGGCGATGATATTTTTCTGCCAACGCCACGGCTTGCTGGGTGGCTAAAAAGCCGGTTTCTTCATCGCGCCATATGGGGTGAGCACGTGGGTGCCCTTCTTCAATGGCCAGTGCTTTACGTTCTTTAAGTCGGGCCTCATCTTCCGCATGCACGCAAATACGTCGTCGTCCGCTGGCAAACATTTGCTCTAAGGCTTTGGCATCATCCACCAATAAGCTACCGGTACTGCTACCCATAAAAATCTTCACACCGCTGCACCCAGGAAGTATTTCCAATTCGGCCAGTTGGGTGGCGTTTTCAGGGCAGGCGCCCATAAAAAACTGAATGTTAGTCCACACACGGCCTTGAGTTAAGGCTAATTTATCTGCCAGCGCTTGGGCGGTGGTTGTAGAGGGGTTGGTATTGGGCATTTCTAACACGGTAGTAATGCCGCCCAGTGCCGCACCGCGGGTGCCGCTTTCCAAGTCTTCTTTGTGGGTGAGGCCGGGCTCTCTGAAGTGTACTTGGGCATCAATGCAGCCGGGCAGCACATGCAGGCCTTTAGCGTCGATGGTTTTTTGCGCGGGCGGTGTATCGGCTCCAATAAATACGATGCTTCCCTGATGAAGGCCGATGTTAACAGCCTCAATACCCCACGGAAGTGCCACTAAGCCATTGATAATCAGTATATCTACCTGGGGCGGGGTGAGATACGTTTGGACGTGTGATGTCATGGTAGAAGCCTCTCCACTAAATAGCCTAAATATTGTGGCACAGATGTCGATACCAAAACCAAAGCCATCCTAGGTGCTCGCCATAAGAGTGCTCATCATCAAATTTAGGAGTGAGATTTTACTATGACTGTTACTACATTTGGTACTTCCAGCCCGAACCCCTTTGTTATTAATACATTTTCGGCCGGATCGGTAGTCCCTAATACGGGGTTGAATACAATCAGTACCAACACTACGAATACCAATGGAACGAGTGGCACCCCACAAACAGGTTTGCCTTCAACGGTCTACCCCATTGGTGTTCCCTTGGCCAATGGCATTATTGTGGAGTACCCCTTTGGAACCCCGGGGAAAGAACTTATTCAGTGCCGTAACGCCGCTGGCGTTTCTTTTACGGTTAATGGTGCCCAGTTTGCGGATACGGCTGCTTTGGAGTCCATTCCTGCAGGTATTATTTCTCAAATTAAACCCGACACTTTGATTGGTAAGTTCGAATACTCTACCCCGCAACCAGGAGTACCTCTAGGATACAACGGTTTTACAGACAAGCTGCCCAGTGGGTTTCCCATTCCACTGGTCAACGGCCAACCCGTTAAGATGGTTTTATTTAACCCCAATGATAGTAAATGGTTTGGGTATGCGCCCAACAACAGCTTTGTGCCCAATAACTTATGGGATGCTCAATACAATGGCGATACCTATGGCGCTTTAAGTTCTCCGCCTTCGGGGCTTAACGTGGGTTATATTAACTTTGGCAACATACCGTTTAGCGTGGCGCCTACCAGCTTTAGCCAAATGTTTAGTGATTATATTGCGGCTCAAGCGTTTCAGGCTGCAAACCCTGGCTCCACCCTTACCGATATTCCTTACACCAAACAGATTACATACCCTGGTGGACCACAGTTTGGTGCTACCTTGCAAAATTTACTTAATGCGGGTTGGAAAACTACTGGCGATCCCATTGTCAAGACTAGCATTGCTGATCAGCAATTTAATATCCAAGAAGGCAGCACCCAATACAATAATCTAATCAATCAAGGATATACGGCTGTTGCTAATGGCAAAAGCATTCAAGTTCAGTTAACACCGCCCATAGCAGGGCAAAGTTTTAACGATCAAACGGATGCTCAAATTAAAGCGTTGCAAGCACAATACCCTAATTTAATTGTTACCCCCGATGGCTTTTTTACCACCAATACCACCATTCCGGGGGGTGATATTTACAACAATGGCACTTCCGTGGCTGTGGGTTCGGCAACCTATAATAATTTGATTGCTCAAGGTTGGACTGCTAAGCCTACCAAGTCCATTTTTACACCCAATCCCGATAAAATCACTACGCAAACCGGCATTACTAAAGCAGCTTTGGATGCCTTGGATCCCAATGTTTGGAAGGTAATTAAATCCTATCCAGGGTCACCTTACCATATGGCAGAAACAGTGACGCTAAACAATGTTTCTCCGGTTGATCTAGAAGCCCTAAAAAAGCAATATCCTGATTTGGAAATTAAAAAAATTAATTATAAAACTCTCCCAGGTTCGTCCTCCACCAAAGTAGAGAGTGTTGTCAACCAAGACTTTGGTATGTGGATGGAGGCCATGAATAAAGACGATGGTGCTGAAACGTTTTCAGCATCAGAAGCCACCCAGCTTATGGAAGATGATAAATACCGAACAGCCAGTCCCTTTGGTTTGCCTAATAATGAACTAACCGACTCGGTTAAAGCAGGTGCTGGTGAAAAAGACTGCGATAAACAAGCCTATTTTGGTGATCCATTTTTTAGTGCCTTTGAAGACGATAAATTTGATGTACCTGTAGATCCCGATGCGGCGCTTTACAAAGTAGCCGCTGGTGGTAACAACGACTTTAAATACCAATGGGTGAAAGAAATTGCACCCATTAATGATAATGGCAATAAAGCAGCCACCGGTTATTATTTAACCGCGGCTGTTGATGGTGAAGTTCACAAATTTTCTGTTAAAGACGGTATTATTGAGCACATTAAACCGGATGGCACAAAATCTACCATTTCACCGGATGAAACCTTTACGCTTAAAGATAGCGATGGCAGAACTTGGGTAACTATTGATAAAGCCACCGCTGCCAAAGCCGGTGAAAATGGTGTTGATGAGATTCGTTCACGCGTAACCCTAAATTCGCCTCCGTCCCAAGGGGTAGTAACGGATCTTTTGGCCAAAGGCATTAGTAAAAATGAGATTTATGATAAGGCGTCGCGTAAGCAAACCATGTGGTTCGGCACTCGTTTAGCCGGTGGCGACGGTACAGGCGTTTACGGTGATGATGATAGCGACGCCTATGTGGGTGTTAATGCAGGGCATCAGGCAACGGCCACAGCGGCCAGTGCAACAGGCGTAAAGTTATATTACGATGCTCAGCTGGACTCTTGTTATGATCCGGGCGTGTTTACTTGCACCACCCTGGGTGAACCCACTCAAGAAATAGAGTCTTACGATATTTGCTATATCAAGCAAAAAGATTGCAACGATACCCTGTACGATGTACAGAAAACGGAAAAAGTACCAGATACAGAAACCAAGCAGGTCACTTTCTGTAAAGACAAAGTGGTTACCACCACTATGCCCAAGTCTGATGCGAAGGTACCCGACGTACCAGCAACCTACAAAGAGGTTAAATGTTTTGATTTAACCAAAACAAAAGAAGAAAAAGGCTACAATTTAATTAAAGAGGAAGTATGCCACAACTACCAAGTCAGTGGTGGTACACCCGGTATTAATGGCAACTGTGTTGTCAATGATTACTGGGCTTCTCCCTTGGCACTGGATTTGGATGGTAATGGCAACGTTGACACCAGTGCTACCAATTGGAAGTTTGACCTGGATGGCACCGGTGTAAAAACCTGGAAGGGTTCATTGGATAAAGGCGATGGGTTCCTCGTCTTTGATAAAGATGGAGACAATACCCTAGACGATGGTTCCGAGCTGTTTGGTAACATTACCGCTGCTGGCGATGGTGACCATAAAGATGGGCTAGAGGCTTTGCGAGCATACGCAGAGCAATACTTACCGGGCTCTTCAGCAGATGGCTTAAACGAAGCTGAAATTGCGATATTAGAAAATGAACACTATTTTAGGGTTCAAATTACGGATAGCGATGGGAATCCTCAACTGGTTAAACCGTCGTCGTTGGGCATTACCAAATTCAACTTAAACCCCGATCCCAGTTTGGAGTCCTTTACAGATGACAATGGTGTCTATCACAACCCTCGTACCTTCTTTACGATGAATGGCGTGGAGAACACAAACTTGGACGATCTGTGGTTCCAGCAAGTGGTAACTGATGACGCTGTGTCAAATACCACTACCAACACTGCAACGTCTTCCTCGGATGAGTTTGATGAAGACGATGAGGTGGTGTTGGATGATGATATTACGGCAGAAGAAAAGCCGCCGAGAAGAAAGCCACAACCTTGGGAACGTAACAACTACCAAAACCCGTGGTTGTATAACAACCAATACAACCAAGGCGGCTACAATATGCCTACGCCCGACTTTAACCAGAATTTCAATCAAAGTTGGGGGGCGCCTTACGGTGGTGATCCCATGATGCAGATGATGTCTATGATGAGTAGTATGGCTGGTGCAAGCCCTTACGGGGTTTATCAGCAGCAGCAAATGCAGCAACAAGCACAAGCGCAGCAAATGCAACAAATGATGATGAATTTTTATTTGCAGGCACTCATTGCGTCGTTAATGCCGCAGCTTAGTGGTCAGCAATATCAATCTCCTGTGCCGCAGCAACAGCAGTACAAGAATCCCTTTAGCTTTTATTAACAAGCCCACTCCCATTTTGTTTGGCCTACTAAGTCTGTTTTACACGCTTAGTGGGCCTTCCAATGCGGCATGAGAAAATTGCACGGCATACGGGTCGTTGTCGGTTAATAGTTGGGCCGGGGTGCCTTCCCATTGTATTTTACCCGCGTGTAACAGGCTTACTCTGTCTGCCGTCCGGTGAATAGTAGAATTTTGGTGGGTAACCACAATACTGGCGGCTCCCAAAGTATCTCGCAGGGTTAGCATACAGTTTTCTACCTGGGTAGAGGCTACTGGATCCAGCCCAGCGGTGGGTTCATCATAAAAAATAATTTTGGGGTTGCCCATAATCGCCCGGGCAAAACTGACCCTCTTTTTCATGCCGCCAGAGAGTTGGCTCGGGTATTTGTCTTCGGTGCCTTCAAGGCCTACCAGTTTTAGTTTGTCGGCTACCAATGCGTGTAGCTCTGGCTTGGAAAGGACTTCGGGAAGGGTGCCTGAATCGGTGGGTTCTAGCAACGAAAAGGCAACGTTTTCAAACACGGTTAGAGAATCAAAGAGTGCGGAATACTGAAACACAAAACTCACATTGGGATCGCCCAACATAATCTCGCCGCTGTCGGCTGTTTCTAGCCCGCTTATGACCCGTAACAAGGTACTTTTGCCGCAGCCGCTCACGCCAATAATGGCCATAATTTCCCCTTCGGCCACCGTTAGGCTCACGTCGTCCAATATGGTTTTGTTGCCAAAGGCTTTTACCAAATGATTGGCCTGAATGAGGGGCCCCACGCCAGTAGCGTCGGAGGCCCATGGCTGCTGTTGGGTGTCGGTTGTCATAGGTTTAACCCCCATAAATCATCCAAGTCAGTAAATAATCGGTGGTGGCTACCACTACAAAGCAGGCCACTACGGTTTTGGTGGTGGCTTCCCCCACCGATTGTGCCCCATTGGCAGTGGTGTGTAATCCAATGGTGCATGCCAGTAAGGCGGCTTCAAAGCCAAATACTAAACCTTTTAACAGCATCCAGCCCACGTCAGCTCCAGCCGTTTGCTGCCACAAACCCTGCCAATACAAAGATGGGGACACCCCTGCCACGGCTTGGCTGACGCCCATACCCGCCCAAACGCCGGCAATGCAGCCAATCAAGGTAAGCAACGGGGTCATCAGGGTAGTAGAAAGTACCCAGGGTAGTAACCAGTAGCGTTCTGGGGATACATGCATGGCTCGCAATGCATCCACTTGCTGATCATTCGTCAGGCTGACCCATTCGCTGGCATAACTGGTGCTTACCACGGCTACCACTCCCAAAGCCGTCATAATGGGGGCCAATTCGCGCACCATCGCCAACGACATTAGAGAACCTACGTAGGATTCGCCCCCCTGGCGAACCATTTCGGGGGCTACTTGCAGTGCTATTACCATGGCGGTACACACGCACAGCACCAAGGCCATGCCCAAGGCATCGGTGGCCTGAAATCCCATGGCTTGGATCCATTGGCGCCAGTGGAGACGCCCCTTGAACAGCCATCCACCCAAGGCCAATGACAGTAACAAGCACTGGCCTGTGAGGATGAGCAAGTCGTTGCTAGTGGCCATAAACCCACGCCATACTTGACGGCTGAGGGGAAACCACTCCCAGCGAGGCTCAATCCAACCCTTGGGGTTGGGAGACAAGGGATCCGAGACCAGTGTATCGACAATATCGGTAACGTTCATGGCGCTACTGTACCGTGCTAGCGGTGTTGATAACAGGGTTCGTCATGCGTGTAACAGCCGTTCTGCCACAACGGCCCCCAATACGGCTACGCTAATCCAGCCGTTAAGGGTAAAAAAGGCCATGTCTAGATAGTCTAAATTGTCTACTTGAATGAGGCGGTGCTCCCACAGTAAAAACACGCTCATTATGGCGGTGCCTGCAATAAGCCCCCATGAGGCGCCGGGAATGAGCAAGGCCGTACCAGCCAAGCCGGCCACACTAAGGGCATGACATACCTTGCTAATGGTTAATGCGGTAGCAATACCATACCGGGCAGGCACACTAAACAGGCCCACATGCCGGTCAAAGTCAGCGTCTTGGCAGGCATAGATGAGATCAAATCCTGCTACCCATAGCATGACTGAGGCTCCCAGTGCCACCGGTGCCCACGCCAGTGTACCCGTAACTGCTACCCAACCGCCTACAGCCCCGCAGCCCAAGGCAAAGCCTAAAACCCAATGGGCTGAGGCCGTGAACCGTTTGGTAAACGAATACCCCACCAACACCAACAGGGCTATGGGCAAGAGCTTTAGACACAGGGACGGCAACTGAAGGGTGCTCCACACCAGTAACCCTAAGCCCATTAAGGCGATGCCCCATGCTTCCAATCGTTTTAGACGGCCCGATGCCAATGCCCTACTTTGGGTGCGTGGATTTTGAGCGTCTATGGCGGCATCCAGCAGTCTGTTTAGGGCCATAGCAAAGGTTCGGCCGCCCACCATGGCTATAATCACCCAAAAAACAGTGGCAATAGGGGGCCAGTGCCCCGCCGGAGTAGCCAATAGCACGCCCACCAAGGCAAAGGGCAGGGCAAACACGCTGTGCTCCAGCTTAATCAGCTCGGCGTACTCGGCCAGCCTCTTTAAAACACGTTGAATGGTGGCGGGGGCTTGGATTGGGTGGGCAGACATGACAGCTAGAACCGATGGGGGAGATGACAATAACAAAGGCGTTTAAATGGGTATGGTAACCGGTATAATACTAGAGGTATCCTATTGGAATAGAAACCGGCGAATTGGATAGAAGGAAGCTTGTTGTGGCCAAAATTGTTGCTGTGGATGATGACGCTGCTATTTTAGAGTTGGTTAAAATCAATTTGGAATTGCAGGGGCATCAGGTGTTTACGGCCTCGGAAGGGCTGACGGGCTTTGCCTTGGTGCAACAAGAGCTACCCAATTTGGTGGTGCTGGATGTAATGATGCCCGGTGTGGATGGCTACACGGTGTGCCAGCGCATACGCAAAAACGAATCCACGGCAGAAATACCTGTATTGCTGCTAACCGCTTTGGGTGTGGTGGATGACAAAGTCAAAGGCTTTGACGTAGGGGCTGATGATTATCTGGTCAAGCCCTTCGAAATCCCTGAGCTATTGGTGCGGGTGCGGGCGTTATTGCGCCGAAGCAACAGCGTGCCCAGCAGTTCTGCCTTACCCGAGCTGCTTTCGGTTGGCGAAACCACGCTGATTCCGGAAAACTTGGAAGTGCGAACCCCTGTGGGTATTGCCAAACTCACCCCCACCGAGTTTGAGATTTTAAACTGCTTGGTGCAAAACCATGGCCAAACCATTGCCTTGGGCAAGCTGCTGCAAGATGTATGGGGCTACCAGCCCGACGATGACGTGGAGACGATTCGCGTGCATGTGCGCCACCTGCGCACCAAGCTGGAAAAAGTGAGTGGCGGCAAAAAATACATTGAAACCATTTACGGCGGCGGCTACCGCTTTCATCCCAATGGGATGGATAAATAGCCCCAGCAAGCTGGGCTTTTATACTGGCACTTGGCGTAAATTGCTATAACTTATGAGATTTACGCCTTGTTCAAATAGTCCAACACACCTTGGCGTGGCTTGCTCGCGGAGAGGCTCGATTGAGCCAATGCTAACGCATTATAGGCCCAATCATCCACCCTCACCCACAGGATCCTAGGATTCCAAAATGTTTTGGAGTGAGCGAAGCATTCCAAGCGCAGCTTGGGTACCGTTGGGGTCCGGGGCCATACGGAAGGCCCCGGCGGGGGTGTTGGGGGCAGGCGCCCCCAACGAATGGCGAAGCCCCAAGATCTAGTGGGGACTGTTGAGGGGCTGGCCCCTCAACAAAGAAAGAGAAAAGCTATTTAAAGAGCCCCGCAATGCGTGTCACGGGGCTTTAAAATCGAATGACTTCAGAGGCGCTCAAGATCCAAGTTATAAACTAAGCTTGCTTAGGCCCACTGGGCGTGGGTGTGGATGGGGGTGACCTTGGCAGGCATGGGCTTGCGGCAGGCGGCTAGGGCATCGGCCATAATGTGAATTTGGTGCATCAAAGGGGCCAAGGCTTCTAGGGGCAGGGCTTGGGCAGCATCCGATACGGATTGCTCGGGCTTGGGGTGGGCTTCCACAATGAGTCCATCGGCACCCACGGCAATGGCGGCACGCGAGGTGGGGACAATGAGATCCCGCACACCGGTGGCGTGGCTAGGGTCTACAATCACAGGCAGATGGGTGCGTTGCTTTAGGTAGGCGACGCCCGCCAAATCCAGCACGTTGCGGGTAGCGCTATCAAAGCTACGGATGCCGCGCTCGCATAAAATCACTTGGGTGTTGCCGCCGGCCAAAATGTATTCGGCGGCGTTTAAAAATTCATCCAAAGTGGCGGCCAAACCACGCTTTAGCAACACGGCTTTGGGTTGCTTACCCAAGGCTTTTAACAAATCAAAGTTTTGCATGTTGCGGGCACCCACCTGAAAGCAATCCACATAGGGCAACATGAGGGCAATTTGTTCAATGGCCATCACTTCGGTCACGACCCCGAGGCCCAATTCATCGCGCATACGGGCCAAATGCTTCAGGCCTTCTTCTCCTAGGCCTTGAAAGGCATAGGGAGAGGTGCGGGGCTTGAAGGCACCGCCGCGAATAAGAGGGATGCCGGCTTCTACCAAGGTTTCGCCCACGGCTTTCATTTGCTCGTAGGATTCAACAGCGCAAGGGCCGGCAATAACGATGGGTTGGTTGGGGTGGCCAATAACCACGTTGCCAATGGTGACGGTGGTGGCGTGGGCGTTGTGTTCTTTTAAATGTTTGGGGGTGGGAGTCATGAGATCGATCCTTTAGATTGTAAGACTGTTTGGAATGAGGGGGCGGCAATTGGGGGCAGGGGGCCCAAACAAAAACCGCAGGCGGTACGAAGACGGCCTGCGGTTTTTTGAGGAAATTGCTCGCTGTTTAGTTCACACGGCCAATCCCACAAAACCCGCAGGCCTTGTAAAGCTAAAATAATAGAAGCTGGGGTGCTGTCCGTGCACGATCATTCATCCAAACAGTGAAAACGTAAAAACCAGTTATCTTAATAAAGTAGTGGTCGCTCTTAAAATTGTCAAGAAGCCACGAAATCGAAACGAATTGTTACATCTTTTGGATATGCTTTTGCAGGCGTCGCCTGCCAGCTTTTATCCAAAATTGCCAGTAGCAACCAAAATTTAAGTGATTAAGCCCCCTCTGGGGGCTAGTCAATGGCCATGCCATCCAGAGTTTTGACATCGGGGCGTTTAATAACGTGTTGAAGGGTGGCCAACGATGCGGTGAGTTCTAAAGCATCGCCCAGCTGGGTCATTTCGGTCACACCGTATTGGGTGGTTAAAATATCGCCAATCTCGGCGGCGGCTTGCTCGGTGGCGGCGGTTAAACGGACGCGTACCAGCTTGGTTTGAAACAGGGTGAGATCATCGCGGACGCTGAGAAATACGTCCCAAATGCGGCGGGTGCAACGCGAGGTACAGTTGGTAAACACATCGGTCGTTAGGGGAGGGGCAGCAGGCGCTTCGGGGGCGGCAACGGGTGTTTCGGTAGCGGTAGAGACCATGATCATTATCCTTGGGTGGAAGAATGCTAAAAGCCACTTGAGTATACCAGAGAAAGCCTCACGGTGGCAGCAGTTGAGAATGCCTAAAGGTAATGATAGAAAGCAAACAACGCTTGGGCACGAGTCACCGGTGCATCGGGGCGGAGGCCTTGGCTAGCCAACAGAGCGTCATCCAAGCCAAACAGGGTGGCCGCTACTTGATTGTTAAGGGCCAAGCGTACCATGGGGCGAGCATCCACGGGCACGGTGGCCCAATCCACCGGTAAGGGGGGCGGAGGCGTATCAGGAGTGGGCTCGGTAAGCGATGGGGTTTCAAGCTGTTGTTGGGCTTTGGCCAACGCCACGCACAACATCCAGCGATTGACGCTGGTATCGGGGTCAAACACGCTTTCACCGCTTCTAAATCGTCCGCCAATCCAACCATTTTTGGCGGCTTGTTCTATGGCGCCAAACTGCGGGTGATCCGGCAGTATATCGGCAAAAGTATGAGTATCTGGGTCTTCGTCTTCTACTGCTTTGGCTTTGTCGGCGGGGGTTACGGCCCCCTTTTTGTTACTGAGGATGGGAATGGCTACCACAAAGGTCTTCAGCCAGACTGCTAGCTCTCCTCGCGTAATGGGTGTCTCTAAGGCGGCAATGGTGGTGCCGGTGGGGAGTAAGCCCAAGGTAATGGCATGCTCTAAGGCGGCAGAGAGCATTTCTGAATCCAGCGACCCAGCCATACTATCCGACGTGGGGGCTTCTGCTGTGGTGGGGGCTGCTGTGATGACGGGCGGTGGAATATCCGGCGGTAAGGCTAGTGTTGCCTCTTTACCAGAGCCGCCTAACCATGGCGGCAGGGTGCAGCCCGTTAGGCCCATCAGTAATGCTGTTGCAAAGGCAACAACAAGCAAACGAGTGGCAGCAGTGGAAAACAGTTGAAACATTCCCTTAGTTTACTTGGTTTTGGCGGCCCGTGCAGGCAAAAACAGCACGGTATCCTCCCAGTAGGTGGTTTGAATGGTGCGTTTTTTAAGACGAGCCGCCGCAGGCCCATCCATTTTGTCTAACAAGGCCAATTCTTCTTCAGGAGACAAGCCATTTTCGCCGTACAAACATAGGTAGGCCTCACATTCATTCAGCGGGATGCTGATTTCTGTCACGTTGTCGGCCAAAAAGGCCAGTTCGTTAAAACGCGCTTCGTACTGGGGCCACAGGGGGTGTTCCGTATCCATCGTAAAGTCTCCTTAAGGTAGAGTGAGTGGTTGATGGTTGAGCCAAGCCGCAAGAAGATCCCCATTTTTTTGAGATAATGCCTGATACTCCGCCAGCATGGCTTCGTTTGGGTAATTAGGATTTTGTAGCCATTGGGCCACTGTTTCTGGGGTTAAGGTGTTAATGGCTTCGATGGGTGTGGCTAGTAGAGCCAAGGCTTCACACACGCTGGCCACTTTGGGATCGTACACCAAGCCCCACACAGGGGTGTTGGCTTTAGCAGCCAGTACCACGGCATGGTACCGCATACCCATCATCGCTTGACAGTGAGGAATCGCTGCTTCCACGGCGCTAGGCTCTATAAGGGTTACCGAAGTAAGGGGGTAATATTGGGTGAAGTAGTGCTGAAAATCCCTGAGCATCGCCTCATCCGTGTGAGGTTCGCAAGGGAGTAAGGCTAGCGAAGTTGCCTTCTGCGGGAAGGCTTGCCCTAACCCTTGCCCAAGGCAGTGGGCTAAGTGTCGAATACGCTCGATGGTTAAGCTGGGCCATGGCCGTAAGGAAACTCCAAGGGTGTAATTCTTGCCATTAGTGGCTTTAGGGGAATCAGCCCACACCGTATCGGTGGTTTCTATCACAGGTGTGCTGGTTAATTGTTTAGCCAGTTGGCGGCTTTGAACGTCTCGAATAATGACAGCGTCCGCCGTATTGAGGCCTAGTGCTGTAAAAAATCGACCTAACCTTGTGGTTAAGGGCCCCATACCTTGCCCGTAGGCCAAGGTATTACAGCCCAATAGCTTGGCCAGCAGCATCAGCCCACCGTAATAGAGGGGGCTCTTCCAGCCGGTTTTGTCTTGAAAAAGCCCGCCGCCGCCCGTTATAAAGCCATCGGCCTGCCACAGAGTTTTAAAAATACCACGGATGTCTTGGCGATGAATGCACCGAACGGTTAAACGGTTCGATGCATCAAGGGTTCTAAGAAGTGCTTGAAGCTGTTGCTGAGTCATCTCAGGCTTTTGAGAAAAGACGGTGAGGATAAGTGATTGAGGCACAGAGCCATGTAGGGCTAGCTCCTTGACGATGCTTTCAAGAATGAGCTCGTCGCCTAAATTAGCAAAGCCCACATAACCACACAGGGCCACATGACGCATGGCTTGAGGGGCTTTAGACACGGTCCGTCACCGTGGCTAGCTCTGCTAAGTAGGCGTGGAGCCCCGTTTCCCAGCTGGGCATGGCTAATTCGCCACTATTTAACGGCGAGTAAGCAGGGCGTTGTGCGGAAAAATTAAGTTCTTTGTACGAGACGGGCTTTAAATGATCCGATGGGAGTCCAGCGGCGCGGCAAATAGCCACGGCTTGGTCATATTTACTCACAGCGCCTTGATCGGCGACATGGTAGGTGCCATAAGCGCCAGAAGTAATGACGCGTTCAATGGCATGGGCTACATTGCCTGTCCAAGAAGGCGTCCCAATCCAGTCTGTTACAATGGTCATGGGCTTGGCTTCGCGGGCCGATTCCAAAATCATGCTCACAAAATTTTTGCGATGACGGCCATACAACCAGCTGGTGCGTAGTACATAGTGGGTGTCGCTGCTTTCCTTGGCCCACACTTCGCCATACAGCTTGCTGCGCCCATAGGTGTTAATGGGATTGGCTTTGTCTTCCGGTAAGTACGGACGATCCGTGTGTCCATCAAACACGTAATCGGTGCTCACATACGCAAAAATAGCGTCTAATTGTGCTGCCACCTCGGCTAATTTTTGGGTACCATCTTTGTTAATTGCCATGGCCAGCTCAGGGTTTCGTTCGGCACCGTCTACATCGGTATAAGCAGCGGTTTGAAGAATCAATGTAGGTTCCAGCAAGGCCAAGATGCGATGAATGGCCTCTGCATCGTGCAGCAGGTTGCATTGGTCTGAGCCCAAACCCACCACGTTGTAGCCTTTTCCCGTTAAGTCGGCCATGACGGCTTGGCCCAACATGCCACGGGCCCCAACAACAACAATGCGTCCAAAGGCCATGAACTAGCGGCCTCCGGCAGATACAGAAACAGGAGACTTTATGTGAAGACCTTGCTCCAAGCTGTGATTGAGGGCTTCAGCGCGTTTTCGAACCGATTCCAGCCACTGGGGATTGCTTTGGTACCACGCCAAGGTATCGGCCAGGCCTTGCTCAAAAGGAATAGTAGCCTTCCAGCCCAGTTGGCTTCGGCTTTTGGTGCTGTCAATGGCATAACGGCGGTCATGGGCAGGTCTATCCGCCACAGGAGTAATGAGAGAGGCCGGTTTGCCCAGCATTTCCAAAATGTGTTCAATCAAATCTTTGTTGGTGGTGGGGTTGGTGGCGCCCAGGTTGTAGATTTCGCCTGTATTGCCAGCTTCCAACACCTTAAGGATACCCGCGGCGTGGTCGCTCACGTGAATCCAGTCGCGTTCGTGGAGGCCATCGCCATACAAGGGTAAGGTTTCGTCTCGTAGGGCTTTAAAAATAAAGAGAGGAATCAGTTTTTCGGGGTATTGGTAGGGCCCGTAGTTATTGGAGCAGCGGGTAATGCATGCGGGGAAGCCATAGGTCTTCATGGCGCTTTGCATCAATAAGTCAGACGCGGCTTTGCTGGCCGCATAGGGGCTGGTGGGGTTCAAGGGCGTATCTTCCGTGGCATGGCCGGTGCTTAGGCTTCCGTACACTTCATCGGTGCTGACGTGAATGAATTTTTGAATGCCCAGCTTGCGGGCAGCTTCCACCAAGCTTTGGGTGCCCATGACGTTGGTGTCCCAAAACACGGTGGGGCCTGTAATGCTTCGGTCTACGTGGGTTTGGGCGGCGGTATGAATGATGGCATCGACTCCCGCTAAAGCGCTTTCAACAACGCTGGCATCGCGAATATCCCCCTGAATAAAGCGATAGCGAGGGCTGCTGGCGACTGAGGCTACGTTCTCTGGGTTGCCGGCGTATTCCAATGAATCCAGATTGACCACACGGCAGCCGGGGTGGTTATTCATCAGCTGGCGGACAATTTCTGAGCCAATAAAGCCGCACCCACCGGTAACCAGTACGGTGGCGGTGCTTAGGTTAAAAGCGAGAGAAGAAGGGAGCATTTGCTCAGTTTAGCAAAAAAGCCTATAACTCGAGGTTACCCTTACTAGCATTAATCCTATTTTGAACCTCGCCTGCCGTCGAAATCATATGCATGTCACCTTCATCTTTATCTTCACTCTCCTTGAACCCTATTTTTTCCCAGAACTTCCGCGAATCTGGTAGGGCATAAATTTCCACAGTTTTAGTAGGGTCGACACCAGTAGTAAACTCATCCATTAATGCGGACCCCACTCCTTTTGCATTCGGGTCTAGATTGTTTAAATGGTGAACAAGCGTTCGACTCTTATTTCCAAGTAAAAATCCATAGACAGTTTCGGAATCGGTATTTGTTGTCAAGGTAGTTAAGCGTTTGCTTTCCCCCAGCACTTTACTGCCATAAAAATCCTCATGATCTTCAATGCTGGGTGGAATCTCTTTTTGCTCCGAAATGACCCCTTTTACTGGTTGATCGCTAATAAAAAATTTGGTCAAAAAATTTGCAGAAAAACTAACGCGGGGGGGGGCAATAAAAATCATTGCTAAAATTCCTTTATGGGGGTGTAGGATTCATTCAACATATTATTAATCTGTTATACATAAAAGGTGGTAAAGAAATGTTTATGCTAAGGCGGCCTTCTATTTGTTACTTTCGGTTACAATCTTGCAAAGCTTACGTAAGATTGAAGTCGATAAAGACGCTTCGCGTCAGCCATCTTGCCTCGACCAATCATAGGGCACGTCGTTGTCGTGGGCGGGGACTCGAAATTCATCGGGCTGTTGGTAGTTGTACAGCTGGTCTGGCACATTCACCACGAGCGATACGGGAGCCGCGCAGCCTTTAAAGCCGTGTAGCACACCCGGCGGAATTTGCACCCGAATGGGGCTGTTGTCGCCCAAGAAAAACTCATTCACCAAGCCCTCGGTCACCGAGCCTGGGCGGCAATCGTACAGGGCTAGCTTAATCAGGCCATGGACGCAAATAAAGTTGTCGGTTTGGTCCACATGGTAATGCCACGCCTTGGTGACGCCTTCATTCACAGCGGTGAGGTAGGTTTGGCCAAAGCCCTTAAAACATTCGGCATCGGAGCGGTACATTTCCATCAGGTAGCCGCGCTCATCCACAATGGCCTTCAGCTGTGTGACGATGACGCCATTAATGCGCTGCTTGCTTGGGGGCAAAAAAGCCTTCATGGATTTGAGGCCAGCGTCTGGAATGGCAGTGGAAGCGGTGCTCATGGCGTAACCCTTTGGTTTGTAGAGATAAAAGCAAGAGACTGTGGGCACAGTGTATCGCAAGGGTGCGTGGAATTTCCACTGCATAGAGGTGGTGAGGTAGTGCAAGGCAAGCCATACTGGGTAGTTGAGGCGAGAAAACCTTCATTTTTAACTGTAGGCAGGCTTATGAGCAACGAAGAACCCAATCGCGCCGCACGCTTCTTTTTTCACTCCCTGATGCAGAATCAGTGTCACGTGAGCTGGAAACTTTTTACCAAAAAATCCCAAGATGTTTTTTTAAAGTGGACCATTGAAGACATTTATGACAAAAACCGGAAGGCGGCTGAGTTTGCTCAGCTTGGCATTACGGAAGTACGCCTGATGTTTGAAAACAACGACACGGGCTTGATGAAATCCTTCTGGAAGCGGTTTTTCTTTGCCAGCAACTCAGGGACGCTGTATCGCTTTGGGTACTTCAACCTGGCGAAAGAAGAAGGCAACCGCGCCGTGGTGGAAGTCCTCATGAAATTTCCCGACGGCCGCACCGCCACCACCCCCTTGATGATGTTTAAGGAAAAGGGCGGCTGGAAGCTGGGTTATGTGGAAAGCGGCCTCCCCTTCTAGCGTCCAAAGGACGCTTTATATAGTGGGTAGTTTGGTTGGTACCTAAATGTTCAATGGTTGGTTTGAGTTGTTGGTAATTATTTTAAGATTGCCTAAAGTAAGCAGCCTAAAATTCTCTTGCTATAAAGCCCAGCTTGCTGGGGTTGTTATCGTGGCGATCTTCTTTTAAACTGTTCAGTCCCTTATGATGAGTTCTTGCGTGCAGGCTTTTTTCAAACGTGCCAGAGAAAGTCCTTTCTCTTCACTGCCTGACATCGAGTCTCTGTAAGGTTTTTACTACACAACCCTAAAGGTAAACTGCTTATGTACGCCATTGTTGAGCTTAACGGCAAACAATACACCATGACCCCCGGTCGCTACACGACGGTGGATCAAATCGCCCTTCCTTCCGATGCTTCTTTAACCGTGGACAAAGTATTGATGGTGGTGGACGGTGAGAACACCCGCTTGGGTGCCCCTTATATTGAAGGTGCTACTGTCACCCTCAAAATCCTCAATCACTACCGCGATAAAAAGATTTTGGTGTACAAAATGCGCCCCAAAAAGGGCTATCGCCGTAAAAATGGCCACCGCCAGCCCTACACCCGCGTCCAAGTGGAAGCTGTACTAGGTTAGAGCCTTTACCAATTTTTTTAGACTTTCAACACTTTTACAAATCGAACTTTTAGGAGAAACACATCATGGCCAGTAAGAAAGGCGTCGGCTCTACACGAAACGGACGCGACAGTCATTCCAAGCGTTTGGGCGTTAAAAAATTTGGTGGCCAAGTGGTCCGTGCCGGTCATATTTTGGTTCGTCAGCGTGGCACTAAGTTTCACCCCGGTGTGGGCGTGGGCATTGGTAAAGATGATACCCTGTTTGCCTTAACCGACGGTGTGGTTTATTTTTCGGCCTACCGCAAAAGTAAAAAAGTAAACGTGGCCGCCCCTGCTGCCGTGGTAACCTCTGCTTAATTCTTTTATTTTGCTTTGCACCGCTTTCTTTGGCTTAATCCTTCGGATTTTGCCCTGAGGGAGGCGGTGTTTGGCTATTGGGTGTTTAATTATTAGTGGTACGATAGACCTCTTTTTTCAGGTGTGTGCAAGTAGGCGTGTAGTTTTCTGTGACCAAACTTCCTCCAGACGATCCTTTTTCCAAACGGGCTGCTTCCAAAGATGCGGACCCCAAAGACGCTGCACACAAGCGAACCTTTTCGGTACGCACCTCCCTGGGAGCTACCCTTGAGGCCACCCCCTCGGCCAACCCTTTGTTGGTTCGGGGCCAAGTGCTTCGTTTGGTGAACGAGTTTATCTCGCTTCCGTCACCTTCCCGCATTGAAAAGCAAGCTTTGGGTGAGGCTTTAGAGGCCCTTAATGATCGCCCTACCGTATGTCAGGTTCTGGTGAAAGAGCTGACTCAAACCACCGAAGGTGAGACGCGAAATCGGCTGGCTGAGATCTTAATGGCCGTGGGTTCGGTAAAGTTATTGCAAGAGCCTTTGTGGGAGTTGATTGCCTCTGCCACCACAGAAGATGCGCTGAAAGATGTGGCCCACCTTGTGTTGCGCCAACTGGGTGATGAGACAGACCCCAACCTGTTTTTGGAGTATCTCAACGATCCAGAAACCTTGATTGGGAGCGAAACGGCTCGTATGTTGGGTCAAGCTCAAACCAACCCAGAGGCCATGGTGGACTTTGTGGATTTTATTCTCTCCTTACCTATTCATGAGCAATTATCACTTCTTCAATCCTTGGCCAGTGAATACCCTGCGGCCCATCAGGCCCGTTTGTGGGAGGCTCTGTGGGCGCATCAGCCCCACGAGCGTTTAAGCAATTGGCTAGAAACCACCTTGTTGGGAACCGACGATTCGTCGTTGATGCCTGTGTTGGAGCGTTTAGGCCGCCAGTTTGGTGTGGAAAAATTTAAACGCGAAGCGCGTAAATCTCGTCTAAAAGGAGGCGATGCCATTGCCGTTGCTGCCAAGCACGCCATTGTGGAAGAAACCCAGCTAAATACCTGTTATGCCACCTTGCCCGATGGCATGGGGCACCAAGCCTTTATGGTTACTCGGCGCCACCCCAACGGGGACGTATGTTTGATGGCAGTAGCCGTCAGTCATACTCAAGGCTTGTTGGATTGCTTTGGCTTTTACCAACTCAGTGATGTGGAAGTGACTCAGTTGGTGACCAAGTTCCACACTACCACCCTTCAAATCCCCCTACCTCCTAGTATGGTAAAAGCCTGGTTAGAAGATGCCCATCGTGCGTCTGTAAGTCAAAAACGCCCTATTCCGTATGAGTACACCCTTTGGTGCGCCCTGTTAGACGATGCACCTTTTTTAGAAAACTCTTTGCCAGCCCTGTTGGCGGAGAGCGTGACTCAGCAACTACAACACACAAAGTCGTCATGGGAGCGCATGACCCACCAACTCTATTTGCATCCCGATTTTGACACCTGGTTTTTGGAAGAGCGCGATGATGAAACGGCCGCTTGGCTGTGTGAGCAAGCACTTTTGGTGGTGTCTCAAGCGTTGCAAGGGTTATCCTTACAGGCGCCTCCTGAAAACGAGGCCGATACCTTTGCCAAAGTACAAACCACGTTAGAAACCTTGGGCGAAGCCTTTGTAACCGCTTTTTGGGCCACAGAAACCCGCCACCACTTGATTGAACGCCTAAAACGCGCTGCCTTTTTATTGGCGGCCGGTGAGGTGGGCACCTTTGCTCGTTTGGCAGCAACAGAAGCGTATCGGCTGGAATCGTCTTCTGATACACCCATTGAAACCCCCTTTATTCGCGATTTTGTGCGGCGGAGTATGGTGGAGCACCTCATTCGAGTGGTGCGCTTTGCCCCTGTCCTGGATAAAAAGGCTTCCGGTACATCGATAGAAGACAAAGCTTTCCGTGATAAACCGACAGGGAAGGCTGCAACCTTACATCCCGTGTTTATGCAGCCAGGCGGTGAGCGATTATTAGAGCAGGTGCCATTGCTAAAGCAGTGGACTGAAGCTCTCTATGATGCGTGGTTTCCACCCCAAGATGTGCCTCCCAGTGACGAGCCCTTGACCTTAGACGACGTGTAAGACGTTTGAAAATAGGCTTAAAATCATGCTTCCAGAGAGTCCCTTTAACCATGAGCCAGACGAAGGCCGCTTATTGGCCATTGATTATGGAGACAAACGCGTGGGCTTGGCGGTGAGTGACCCCATGGGTTGGTTTGCCGTAGGGCTACCCACGTTAAATCGCAATGGGGGAGGCCCTTTTGTGGCGGACGTGGCTGTAAGCGTCTCACAGTACCGATTAAAAGGCATTGTGGTGGGCATGCCCTACCATATGGATGGTTCTGAGAGCGAAAAATGCAGCCAAGTACGGGTGTGGCTGCGGGATGAATTGGTGCCTGCGGTAGGAAACATTCCGGTGGGGTACGTGGATGAACGCCTGAGCAGCAGTGAGGCGGAAGACCGGCTGCGAGAGCAAGGCAAACAACCCAGCCGAGACAAGGGCAGCGTGGATCAGATGGCGGCTTGCCTAATGATTGAGCAAGCCTTGCAACGGCCACAATCTGTTACATGGCTACCGAAACCCGAATAATGTTTGCCCAATCCGTTTAAGCCACGTGGGGCGCTGAGTGAGTTGGGTTTGAAGCTTCTCGGCTTCTGCGGTGAGGCGGTCGTAGAGGGTAATGCATTCAATCAAGGTTTCGGGGCTGACGGTTTGCTGGTGGCTTTGTGTGTCTGTTTCTGAGCCCTGACTCAGGAGTTGTTCCACGTCTTTTAAATGCTGGTTGGTTTGAGACAGTGCCAATCGTGTGGGATCCAGCCGACGAACCCAACCCTCAATAGACACAAGCTGGGTTAACTTGTGCTGCAGTTGTTCCAAGCGTTGCTGAGCCCCTTGCATCGCATCCAATACAGCCACCAACCATTGCTGATTGGCGGGTAAGCTTTGGCGCAGTTGGTAATCCACGTGGGTTTCGTGGCGCTTAATGTTTAGTAGCCGTTCTTGCAACGTGCGGATACGCTGCTGACTGGTGGACGGCGTGGAGCGTTTTTGAGTGCTTGGCTCTGCCTGGTAAAAGGGCGAGTTATACGATGAGGGGCCGTGATCCACATGGGGCTGGAGGCGTTGTAACTGCTGTGCCTGAGCTAAGGCGTGTTCCAAGGCTTCCCGTTCTCGTACCAAGCGTTCTTTCGTTACTCGCAGGCGAAATAGGGGCGTGGGTAATAAGTGTTCAATGCCGGCAGCCCATGTGGTATCGGTAGCATTCAGGCGACGACCGGCGTTGGCGTTATTAGCTCTACCATAGGCACTTTGTTCGTAATTTTCTTGCCCAGAGACCCATGCAGATTGGAACCCAATGGCTTTTTGAGGCGCAGGGGGAGGGGGCGCTTTTGTAGGGCCTTCTTGTTGTAAATGTTGAGCAATAAGATTTTGCAACGAGACCCCAGTGGTGGCAGACGAAAGCACCTCTTCGGTTGAAGAAGACGTGGTTTGGCTTGCAGGTGGGTTAGAGTCTGTCACAACCGTTAGGCTTCTCTCTCGCTAGGGGCTTGTCTAAGTCGTGTTGTTTACAGGTGTTTGTAATCGGGAGTTGCCTTGTGTATCGTCAATAATCCCCTTTTCTGAATCGTCACGTTTTACATACCCGTCCCAAAGGATCATTCGTTCCGTGGATTTTATTCGCATCATGGATGCCAACACCCATAACCTTCAGCAGGTCAGTGTCGATATTCCGCGCAACAAACTGGTGGTAATGACAGGCGTATCGGGGTCGGGGAAATCGTCGTTGGCTTTTGATACCTTGTTTGCCGAAGGGCAACGGCGCTATTTGGAACGCCTAAACACCTACGCTCGCCAGTTTATGCCCCAAAATGATCGCCCCGATGTGGGCTCCATCGAAGGCCTGTCACCCACGGTGGCCATTCAACAAAAAACGGTTCATGCCAGCCCACGCTCTACCGTAGGAACAGTGACGGAAATCCTCGATTACCTTCGGGTGTTGTATGCTCGGGCGGGGACGGCTCATTGCCCTGTGTGTCAAACGGCCATGCAAAGCCAAAGCCCCCAGCAAGTGGCGGATGCCGTGCTGCATCGCTGGGGCAAGGAAGGCATGAACACTAAGCTTCAGGTGTTTTCTCCGGTCATTAGGGGGCGAAAAGGCACCTACAACACGCTGCTAGACCAATGGCGCAAAGAAGGTATTAGCCGCGTGCGTATTGACGGCACCATCCATCTGCTGGAAGACTTGCCCGAAGGACATCGCCTTTCTCGTCAGCATGCCCACACGTTGGAAATTGTGGTGGATCGACTGGTATTGAAAGGCAGTGAGCTGGATGCGGAAGCTGCTGAAAAAACCCGCCAACGATTGTTAGATGCCGTGCAAAAGGCCATGACTCAATCCGATGGCTTTGTGACGCTGGAAAAGTTGAATGACGATTTAACGCCTGCCGATGTGTGGCATTGCTCGCGCCATTTGGCCTGCCCTTTTGAAGGAAATGAAGAGCATGACGCTTACATTCAGCTTCATGGCGACATTGCAGCCGATGAAATGGCCCCCCGCTTGTTTAGTTTCAATTCGCCCTACGGGGCATGCACGGCCTGCGACGGTTTGGGGGTAAAGTGGCAGTTGGACGCTGACCGTGTGGTGGCATATCCCCAACGGGCTTTGGAGAGTGGGGCGATTCCCATTATTGGGCGCTTACTGGGCCGCTATGCCGAGACGTTTATTGGGTCGGTACTGAAGCAACACGGCATTAAAAAACAGACTCCGTGGGAAGAGTGGCCTGCCACCAAAGCCAACGCCTTTTTGTTTGGGAGTACCAAGACGCCCATTGACCGTAAAACCCCTAGCTTAGAGGGTGTAGACGAGTGGCCTCTCTTTGGCGGTAGCGATAGCGAAGGCTTGCTGCCCTTTTTACAGCGTCGTGCCGATGAAGGTAGCGATACGGATTGCCGCCTGATTGAAAGCCTGATGACGCCCACTGTGTGCGCTGAATGCCACGGGGATCGCCTCAAACCCTTGCCGCGCAGTGTGTCTTTTATGAGCACTACTCTGCCTACCTTTTGTCGGCAGTCGGTGACTCATGCGCTTGCCACAGCCCAACGTTGGCGCTCGGAGTTGGTGCCCAGCCAACAGCTCATTGCGTATCAGCCCTTGGTGGAAGTGGAAAAGCGCCTCCAGTTTTTGCATTCGGTGGGGTTGGGCTACCTCACACTGGATCGTCGGGCCGGTACTTTGTCTGGCGGCGAGGCCCAACGCATTCGCTTGGCCAGCCAGCTAGGAGCTGGACTGTGCGGGGTGTTGTATGTGTTGGACGAACCCAGTATTGGACTCCATGCCCATAACACGACACAGCTCATAGAAACCCTTCAACAGCTAAGGGATCAAGGCAATTCCGTGGTGGTGGTGGAGCACGACGAAGATACCATCCGCGCTGCCGATTGGGTCATCGATTTAGGCCCTTTGGCAGGGCGTCTGGGTGGCCACATTGTGGCCGAAGGTCCCGTAAAATCCATTGAAGATGAAGCCACCTCACTCACAGGCCAATACTTAAAGGGCTCCAAACGCCTCCCCATCCCTAAACAACGTCGCCCTGTGGTGAAGGGTGAGACGCCCATGCTAACGGTGTTGGGGGCCACCCGTCATAACCTGAAAAATCTCACGGTATCGGTGCCCTTGGGCACCTTTACGGCGGTAACGGGGCTGAGTGGCTCGGGGAAATCCACCCTGATTATGGATATTCTCGTTCCGGCACTGCGCCATGCCCTAAAAGAATCCCATTTGCCCCCCGATGGGTACGAAAATTTAACAGGCTTTGAGAGTTTGACATCAGTGGTGGAAGTGGATCAGTCTCCCATTGGGCGAACGCCTCGCAGCACACCATCTACCTATTTGGGGCTGATGGATGACTTGCGCCTGTTGTTTAGCAGCTTGGAGCGGTCTCAAATCAATGGCTGGGGGCCGGGACGCTTTAGCTTTAACACCCGCGGGGGCCGTTGCGAAACCTGCAAAGGCCTCGGGGCCGAAACCATCGCCTTGGGCATTTTGCCCGATGCCCAAACCACCTGTGGCACGTGCTTGGGCAAGCGCTACAACGCCGATACCTTGACCGTGACCTACAACAGTCACACCATTGCCGATGTGTTGGCCTTAACCGTGGATGAGGCCTTGGTGGTGTTTGAAGCCCAGACCAAGATTCATCGTCAGCTATTGGTGTTGGCGGATGTGGGCTTGGGTTACCTAACCTTGGGACAAGCGGCCAATACGTTGTCTGGGGGTGAGGCTCAACGGCTCAAATTGGCCAGTGAACTGGTGCAGCAGCGGCGTGGTAACGTGTTGTACGTGCTGGATGAGCCCACCGTGGGCTTGCACTGGGAAGACGTGGGCCATTTGCTAACCGTGATTCAGCGGTTGGTGGAGGCGGGCCATACGGTGCTGGTGATTGAGCACCACCTGGAGCTGATTGCCGCTGCCGATTGGGTGATGGACCTAGGCCCTGGTGCCGGTGAGGCCGGTGGCGAGCTGGTAGCCCAAGGCCCCCCGGAGGTGATTGCTCAGTCTCCACAATCGCTCACTGGCCCGTATTTGGGCCGATACCTTTAGATTTCAGCAGAAAATAGCTTTGGCTCAATAACCGTTACTTCTTTGATACGGTTATTGATTTTTGAAAAACTGCGCATAAATTTGCCAATAACCTTATCAAAGGTAACCATATCTTGCTCAGAATTCTCAGGGGAGATGCGGTAGAACAAACCTGTGGAGCCTTCAACGGTTTCTGTTTTATATGTCAATTTTAGTTGTGTGTTTTGCTTAACAGTACTCATCATGCTGCTAACTGTGGTCCGAATTAGCTTGTTGTTATCTGACGTATTTCCGTGAGAGTAGCCATAATTGTTAAACTTAAATCGAACATCCCCGAATTGAACGCGCATCAAAAAGCCCTTTAAATGCAAAAAAGTAACTACTGGCGCAAGGTGGCAGCGCCGTGTAAATAAATAAAACGTGGCAGTGGTTCAAATTGCGCAGAGGTCGGATCGAGCAACTGCCATTGGATCATCACGCGCACGCATAAGGGCGGAAAGCCCTCAATGGCTGGCTCGGTGGCGCACATCATGGGGACGTTGCCCCAGCTCAATTGGGTTCGGGCCACACGGGCGGGGTTCTCGGCAGTAATATCAGCGGTTACGGTAAACCAAACACCAGTAATGGCTTGTGGGGTTAGCCCCACAGCTTTATTGGCTTCCAACACAGCATTTAATAGTTTGCTTACGCCCAATTGAATCGCGATAGTAGTGTTGGCAGAAACGGTGGTGGCACCGCGCACGGTTTTAAGCATCGTAACAGTCGCTGTTTCTATTTTAAGTGGGAGTCGTTGGCTTTAGGTATCATATCAAAGGCCAACGGTTGTTGGGTGCGAAGACGGTAAAGGGCATGCGGGCATGGTTCATATTTTAGTAGTGGATGATGATCCTGAAATTATTGATCTCCTCAAGCTGGATTTGGAGCTTCTACGCTTTGATGTGGATGTGGCGGGTGATGGCTTAGCCGCTGTTAAAAAGGTGGAAACCCAGCAGTACGATTTAATTTTGCTGGATGGCATGATGCCTCGGTTGGATGGATACGAGGCGTGTCGACGCATTCGCTCACTGGACAACGGCAAAGAAGTTCCCATTATTATGCTAACAGCCAAAGGCACCCTGGCAGACAAAGTAAAAGGCTTTAATTCAGGCGTGGATGACTACCTCATCAAGCCCTTTGAATTTCAAGAGCTGATGGTGCGCATGCGTGCTCTGTTTCGGCGTACGGGGGCCCTTACCAAGCCGTTGGATACAGCTGCTCCCAAAAAGCCTGAAGTGCTGGTGCTGGGCCACTTGGAAATTTTGCCCACGGCGCTGGAAGTGGTAAAAACAACGGATGATGGGATCTCGGAGCGTATTAAGTTGACCCCCACCGAGTTTGAAATTTTGTTTTGCCTCATGCAGCACGAAGGCGAGCCGGTTCGCTTGGCCACCTTGTTAAAAGACGTGTGGGGCTATGAAGCCGATGATGACGTACGTATGTTACGAGTACACATGGGTGGCTTGCGCCAAAAACTAGAGCCCAACCCAAAGCAGCCCAGCTATTTGGAAACCATTACCAATATTGGCTATCGACTGAACCCCACAGGGCAACCCCCCGTATGACCTTGTTTACTAAGCCCTCTTTCAGGCCCGAGCCTCCCCGAAAACTAAAGAAATATCGCGTTAAGGCGTTGTCTCGCAAAGTGCCAGCCTTGCGCCTTTACGAGCAACTGATTATTTACGGCTTGGTGGTAATTTTTATTCCGCTGCTGTTGGCCAGTGTGTTGATCTTTACCATCAACCAAAAAGCCTTACAAAAAGAGCTGACCCGCTTTACGGAAGATACGGCCCACATTATTTACACCGATTTGCTCTCCCAGCTCTCGGCCCAAGAAGAACAATCGCGCATGATTGCCCGCGTGGCGGTGGAGGGTCATTTTTCTGATAAGGCCATGCAATCCGTCTTTTATTTGTCTCGTGCCTACACCGGGGTGGGAGTGTATGAGGCCTCAGGGCATCGGATTCAACAATACCAACGGCCAACCAATGAAAAATCCCCGGCGTTACCCTTGGCCATGCCTCTCACTCTTCGCCTGCTTAGTCAACAAGAACCTTTCTCTCCTGTTTTTTTGCTGCAACGGGTAGGTGCTCCAGCTTCGGCCAATGAAGCTTACTATTTATTGGCTTTTCAACCCTTAGAGGGTTCGAGATCAGGCGCGAAGGGTCCTCAATGGATTGTGATTCAAAAGCGCTTTGACGCGTTAAAAACCTTGGTGGACAAGCAAAACGAAAAACTGAACAAAGGCTTTTACATGGTGGATGCCGATGGCGCTGTCATTGCTGGCCCCAGTATCTCCCTGCCCAGTACACTTACTAACTTGCAAGATGAATTGGAAGGGTTGTTGCCCGGAGTAACGTGGGTAGCCAAGCCCAGCCGCAGTTATGGTTTTTGGGGTAGCGTGTTTGCCAACAGTGTGGGCCGCTGGTGGCCTTTTAATACGCTACTGGATTCCGATGACGATGCGCCGACTGTGGAGCGAGTGCTCATGAAGCTACCGCCGCCGACGTCGTGGGGGTTGGTGTTGGAATCGCCCTATGAGGTAAGACAAAAATTTATTAAGCGGGCGCGTAACCAAACCCTGCTGCTTATTTTAGGCCATCTGTTATTGGTAAGCGCTTTTACGGCGGTGTATGTATCGGGTATTCGGCGCAATTTTCGGCAACTCATTAAAGGTATTCAGGCCATGGCGGAAGGTCGCTATTCGCGACGGATCCGCTTACTCACTAACTGGTTTACCCCCTTTGAAATCGTGTACCTGACGGGCGAATTCAACCGCATGAGTCGGCGGCGAGAATCGGTGTGGCAATCACGAGAAACCTTAACCGATGAACTGCAGGTAGCCAACCAGCAGCTGGCTCAGCTGGATGCCATGAAATCTAATCTCATGGATACCGTCAGCCACGAGTTGCGCACACCCCTCACCAGCATTAAAGGATACACGGCCCGTCTCATTCGCTACCATGAGACGCTAGACCCTGCGACACGGCTAAAAAGTCTCAAAGTGATTCGTCGTCAGGCCGACCGCTTGAACCGCATGGTGGATGACCTGCTGGCGATCCCTGAATTGGAGCAAAATCATTTGCGGGTACAGCTAGAACCGGTGGCCCTTCAGCCGGTTCTGGATCGAGCGTTGCAACTGGTTCAGCAATCGCCGGATGGGGATGCTTCTGCCAGTCATAAAGTGATTACGGTGACGTATGAACCACGCTTTGAATCGCTGGGTGATTTGGTGATTGAGGCTGATCCGGATCGCTTAGAGCAAGTGTTGGTGAATGTGCTAGAAAACGCCATCAAATACGGTTTGGAAAATGAGCCCATTGCGGTGACGGTGCAAGGAGCCCAATCTGCCTCGTCAGCCAATCCCATTCCACTCAATGAATGTTTAGTGATGGTAGCCAACAGTTGTTCCCCCGAGCACATGCCTGCCAGTGATGAAGAAGCCGCCAGCCTTTTTGAAAAGTTTAAACGATTGGACGATAGCTCCACTCGCACCACACGAGGAACTGGACTGGGGTTATTCATTACTCGTGGCTTAATGGAAGCAATGGGGGGAAGCGTTTCGGCGCAAGTAATCAACCAACGCTTTGTAATAACTTTAAGATTTAAACAAACTCAAATCTTACCCTTATAATGGTAGAATTAGGTACCTATTTTTAGGAGTTATCCGCAATGACCACAACCTTTCCAGAACCTCGTAGTGGCAGTGAAACAGTGGCAGGTATTCCTTGGCTGGCTCGTATGATTGATAAATCTCGCCTGGAAGCCGAAGGTACCATTACAGCACTAGACTTAGAGTACCCTTGCCCAATGGATCAGCGCCTACTCAGCCAATTGGGGGTGGATGCAAAAACTTTTCAAGCCATCACAACCCATGCCAATAGTGATGCTGAGATTATCGAAGCATTACAAACGGCTGGGGCTAGCCTATCAGCCTAACCCGATCCGACCTCTACCTTTTTTGGTCGTTTTTTTGTAGGCTAATAGGCATCCGTTTCTTTTTATCCTGTTTAGTCAATACGCTCTCAAAAGAGCCTATTGACTTGTTGAAAATTCGGCCTTGGCCGCTGGAGTGTGTCTGTGTCTAGCTCTCAAACGTCGGCATCATCTCTTCCCCCCCTATCTGAAGTAAAAACGGCCTCCCTTAACACCTCGCCTGCTTTGCAGGTAAGTACATTAGGAAGCACCGAACGCCCAGACGCGTGGTGGATTGAGCCTGTTCTCTCCGTAGCGGCGTTATTAGGATTTAGTGTGTACGTAACATGGGCTGTTAGCCAAAATGCCAACTACCACATTGGGCCTTTCCTCTCGCCCTTGTATTCGCCCAACTTGCAAGAATATTTCCCCAAGCTGTTTCAGGCTCTTCCGTGGTTATCGCCTGCATATTTAGTGTTGTGGGTTCCTCTTCTCTTTCGGGGCACATGCTATTACGCCCGCCGGGTGGCGTACCGCTCATTCCTGATGACCCCTTCGGCCTGTGCGGTGGGTCCTTCAGAAACTGCCAGTGCCCTGTACGAAGGCGAAACAAAATTTCCCTTTGCGGTCATGAACCTGCACCGTTATTTCTTTTACTTGGCATTGGTGTTGGTGTTCTTCCACTGGAAACACTTGGTAGACGCCTTCTTTTACCCACAAGGTGTTGGGGTGGGTATTGGTACCTTGGTGGTGGGTATTGATACGGTGTTTTTAACCCTGTACGTCTTTTCGTGTCACTCGTGGCGCCACTTGCTGGCGGGTAAGTTGGATTGCTTTACCTGTTCGGCCGTGGACAAGATGCGCCACGGTGCTTACAAGCGTCAAAGCAAGCTGAATGAAAGCCATGGTCATTATTTTTGGTTTAGCTTGGCCGCTGTTTGGTTTGCCGATGTGTATATTCGCCAAGTGGCCAGTGGCAATTGGCACGACACCGTCTACCTGTTTGGCCAAGGCCTTACCACCAACCCCTTCTAAGTAACTGTAGCCAAGTTTTAGACTGGTTTTAACCCCACTCGTTACCGATTGCTTTGTAAAACAGAATTTGAGACACCGATTATGACAAACCCAACCAGTAATGTAGCTTATGAAACCCACGAGCATGACGTGTTGGTGATTGGTGCCGGTGGCGCAGGCTTACGAGCCGCCATTGAGGCTTCTGCCTTGGGTTTAAAGGTGGGGCTGGTTTGTAAATCCTTGCTCGGTAAAGCTCACACCGTTATGGCGGAAGGCGGTTGTGCCGCATCCATGGGGTATGTGGACAGTGCCGACGGCTGGAAAACCCATTTTAAAGACACCATGCACGGTGGAAAGTTCTTAAATAACTTTCGGATGGCGCAATTGCACGCCCAAGAGGCTCCCGAGCGAATTCGTGAACTGGAACGCTGGGGTGCGGTGTTTGATAGAACTCCCGATGGTAAAATCTCTCAGCGCCCCTTTGGTGGGCATACATATCGTCGTTTGTGCCATGTGGGTGACCATACAGGTTTGGAAATTATTCGAACCCTTCAGGATAAGGGGGTTCACAGTGGCTTGGATGTGTACATGGAAGCCACCATTACCGATTTGCTAAAAGATGGCGACCGGGTGAGCGGTGCTTTTGGCTATTGGCGCGAAAGTGGCCGCTTTGTAGTGTTTAAAGCCAAGGCCGTTATTTTAGCCACCGGCGGTATTGGTCGGGCCTATAAAATTACGTCTAATAGCTGGGAATATTCGGGCGATGGCGATGCCATGGCCTACCGCGCTGGCGCTGAATTGATGGACATGGAGTTTATTCAGTTTCATCCTACGGGCATGGTTTGGCCCAATGGGGTGCGTGGCTTGCTGGTTACCGAAGCTGTTCGTGGCGAAGGCGGGCGCCTATACAATGCTTTGGGCGAACGCTTTATGGAAAAAGTGGATCCGAAGAGGATGGAACTTTCTACGCGGGACATTGTATCCAAAGCCATTAACAAAGAGGTAAAAGAGGGCCGAGGAAGCCCGCACGGCGGCGTTTTCTTGGATATTTCCCATCGGGGCGCCGAGTACATTCTTAAAAAACTGCCCGGTATGTATCGCCAACTGCTGGAATTTGCCGACGTCGACATTACCAAAGGCCCTATGGAAATTGGCCCCACCACCCACTACACCATGGGCGGTGTTCGTGTGGAAGCAGAAAGCACCATGACCAAAGTACCCGGTTTGTTTGCTGCCGGCGAAGTGGCTGCCGGGATGCATGGTGCCAATCGCTTGGGTGGTAACTCGTTGTCTGACTTATTGGTGTTTGGCCGCCGCGCCGGACTGGGTGCTTACGAGTATATTAAAGCCAATAATCCTTCCACCAACCTCTCAGAAGAGGTGATTGCAGCGGCCGCCAAGCGGGTTACCAAGTGTTTTGACTCCGATTCGGGCGAAAACCCCTACACTATTCATAAAGAACTACAAGACATGATGCAGGCCAAGGTGGGCATTGTACGTACCGAAGCCGAATTGCACGAAGCCATTGAGGCCCTTAAAGGGTTCAGGGCGCGCGTGGCCAATGTTTCGGTCACTGGCTCTCGCCAATTCAATCCGGGCTGGCATTTGGCCATTGAGCTGGAAAACATGCTGACCTGTGCTGAGGCTGTGGCACGGTGTGCCTTGCAACGCACGGAAAGTCGTGGCGGCCATACCCGCGAAGATCACCCCGAATACCACCCGCATTGGAGCACCGTGAACTCGGTGGCCAGTCAGGATCAGGATGGCTCCATGAACGTGGGTGAGATTCCATTGCTACCTATGCCCGAAGAACTCAAAGCCCTCTGTGAGGGTGAGGTGGGTATTCCTAAGCCTGCCGCATAATAGGAATCCCTCTACCTTAAAAATTCATTCACCTGTTTAACCCCACAAGGATTGTGCCGTATGGCTTGCAGTCACCCTACCAATGCTCCTCATCCAAAGGCCAATAGCGCTTCTACTACCATTAAAGGTGGTACCAAAGCTGTTGCCGAGGGCACCGTTGCTACCTTTAGCGTGTACCGCGGCACGGCAGAATCTGGCGAAATGAAGACCTACCAAGTGCCGGTGGCAGAAGGCATGGTGGTACTGGATGCTGTGCATCACATGCAAGCCAACGATGCTCCTGATTTGGCGGCTCGTTGGAACTGCAAAGCTGCCAAGTGCGGTTCGTGCAGCGCGGAAATTAATGGCAAGCCCAGCTTGATGTGTAAAACTCGCATGGATGCGCTGCCCTTGGATGAGCCTATCACCATCACGCCCATGAAAGCCTTTCCTGTGTTGAAAGACTTGGTGACGGATGTGTCGTGGAATTACCGGGTGAATGAGCGGATTACACCTTTTACGCCCAAAAGCGACGACACCGACAACTGGACCTTGTACCAAGAAGATGTGGAGCGGGTGCAAGAATTTAGAAAATGCATTGAGTGCTTTTTGTGCCAAGACGTGTGCCACGTCATCCGTAACCACGATAAGAAAAACGATTTTTATGGCCCCCGCTTTATGGTACGCCTGGCCAGCTTGGATATGCACCCCCTGGATACGGTAGACCGCTTGCAAGCCATCAAAGAAGAAGCCGGCGTAGGCTTTTGCAACATTACCAAATGCTGTACGGAAGTGTGCCCTGAGCATATTCACATTACCGATAACGCCATTATTCCTCTCAAGGAGCGGGTGGCGGATCGATATTTTGATCCCATTGGCAAGCTGAAGGGTGCGTTGGGCTTAAACAAATCCCGTAAGTAGAATCGTTAAGATACGTTGTGAGTGTCGGGTGTATTCTTTTTCATTCCATCAATAAAGCTGCTCATAGACGCGCCCCGGATTTCTTTCCCGTCGGCACCAGTGGTTACAAAGTCTTGGTTAATGCGATTGCTCATCATGCTGTGGTAGCCCATATTAAAGCTAACCCCGGGGGCAAAGCTCATTCCCAAACCACTGCCTTGGGGATCGTACGCATTTTGCAATTTACTACCCACGCCTACAAACAATTCGGGAAATAACTCCATGGCGGATGGCGCGTGGCGTACTCCATTCATAGTTTGGCTGGGTGGCATAAAGTTGGCTAGTAAATCGCCATACACACCTTGCTGGTAAGAGGCCACACTATAGCCGGTATTGTTAAAATTGCTGCTGGTATTACTCTGGTAGCTGGGGTTGTAGCCATATAGATTGGTGTTATTGGGAAATCCGTAACCGGCATTACTAAAGTTGCTACCCGTGTTGGATGGGTAGCCTGAATGGTAATTGTACTGGTAGTTAGGGTTGTAGCCGTAGGGATTGCCAGTAATTGGCGCTCCATACTGAAAGCCAGCGGTGCTGTAATCCATGCGATTTCCCTGCCTTACCCTGCATTGCTCTATCTCTTACTTGGATAAAAACAAGGAGGGTGGGTTTTGATGTCAGTTTGTAACGGGTTTGCTACAGTTTAAACCCTGTGTCTTTCTCGCATAATGGATGGGAGTTGTTGAGATTGCTAGCAAGGTTTCCCCCCATGTGGATAACGCCATGGGCCAACGCCCCTTCCATTGACCGTTTGGATATCGATGCCCTGTGGGAGCGAGGCATTCGTGGCCTGCTGCTAGATTTAGACAACACCCTCGTGCCCAATCATCCACTGCACCCTGAATACGGTACGGTACCTGTAGCCGTAAGAGCCTGGCTGGATGCGGCCCAAACTAAGGGAATACGCCTGGTGTGCGTGACCAACAATAAAAAGCTAGCGTATTGCCAAAAAGCTGAGGCATTGTTGGGCTTTCCTCTCATTCCTGCCGGGAAAAAACCTTGGGGGCAGGGTCTTATGCAAGGGCTTCGACAGTTGGATTTGTCGTTCAAGGAGGTTGCTGTTATTGGGGATCGGCCCACCACCGATGGGCTGGGAGGCCACTGGTTGCGTTGCCCTGTGCTGTTGGTCGCCTCCTTATCGTACCCTTACGAACCCAAGCTCTATCATGTGTTGCGGGCCATGGAATACTGGATTGTGAAGCCAGCTCTGTATCCCCAGTTGGTGAAGTATGACTGTTGAGCACTTTGTGGGGCTAATGTCGGGCACCTCTCTGGATGGGGTGGATGGGGTGGTGGTGGCAATTGAACCCCGTGAAGGTAACACATTGGGAATGGCCGATTCGGTCAATGTGTCTATCGAGGCTCACTGTCATAGCCCAATGCCCGCTCCATTAAAAGAGACGTTGCTGCATTGCCAGCGGGGTGAGCCCATTCACATTCAAGTCCTGTGTGCGTTGGATAACACCTTGGGTGAGTGGTTTGGCGATGCGGCGTTCAACTTGCTGAGACAATGGGGCGGCGATACCTCAACTGTTGTGGCTGTTGGCAGCCATGGGCAAACCGTGGGGCATTACCCTAATGCCCATGCCTCGTGTCAGCTGGGTAATCCGTCAGTGATTGCGACGAAGACTGGTTTGCCGGTTGTGAGTCATTTTAGGCAAGGCGATTTGGCCGTGGGAGGTCAAGGGGCTCCTTTGGTGCCGTGGGTAGATGCGATTTTGTACAGCCACGAGACGGTACCGCGTTACTTAATCAATATTGGAGGCATGGCCAATGTAACGTGGGTGCCGCCACGGAGTGGCTATGCTCAGCAACCGGTGTGGGAGTGGCCCTTGGTTGCCATGGACACGGGCCCTGGTAATGTGTGGATGGATGCCGCTTGCCAGCAATTATTCAATAAGCCCTATGATACTCATGGTGCTTTGGCGGCCCACGGTTCGGTGAGTAACGCTTTATTAATGGCACTTCTTCAAGAAGCTACCATCGCTGAATTTTTAGCAAAGCCAGCCCCAAAAAGTACTGGGCGTGATGTTTTTTCGGTGTCAGTGTTGGAAGCAATCTTGGATCTCTTTGCTGCGTCAGTTTCTCCACACGATGTTGTGGCTACGTTGACCCATTTTACGGCCCAAACCATTGCAAATGGCTTGCAACAATTAGCTGTACATCAAGGCATCCAAACAGAAGCGGCAGAAATCTGGGTGACGGGTGGGGGTGCT
The DNA here is from genome assembly GCA_029866025.1 of Vampirovibrionales bacterium. Classification (GTDB taxonomy): domain Bacteria; phylum Cyanobacteriota; class Vampirovibrionia; order Vampirovibrionales; family Vampirovibrionaceae; genus JARXAD01. The sequence goes on from JARXAD010000001.1 coordinate 339,480, forward strand.
TTCAATTCAACCTTGATGCAGGCGTTAAAAAACGCTTTGGGTATAGCCTTACCCAAGGGCGTTTTAAACGTGGGTGATCCTTTAGGGTACCCGCCCCAACACAAAGAGCCCTTGGCCTTTGCATTGTTGGCATGGGCCCGTTGGCAGGCCTTGCCAGGTAATAATGCTTTTGCCACAGGCGCAACAAAAGCGACACCCTTAGGGGCAGTATGGTTGCCCCCGTTTTTTAAGCTTAAGCCACAGGTGTAGTATTAGCTGATGATGCCGGTATAAAAGACTCTGCCAATGTGGTGAGGATGACAGTAAAGGGAATAATCACCAGCACGCCAATGGGGCCGAGTGCTTCTAAGCATAAAGCGCTACCGGCCACCCACCATAACGGGGATAGGGTGATGGTAGAGGGGAGAGGGATGCTGTCATTATTATTAACGGATGAGGGAGCGGAGGGTCTTTCCGCATAATACTCCCAGGCCGGAAGCCAATACCGTCGTTTTAGGGTGGAGAGTGCCCACGCCAAAGACAACCAGATAAAGAGTCCGACCCAAGTGCCTTGGGCGCTGGTAGTGAGTAAAATAGGAATGCTGCCAAACCACGGACCCACGGTGGGAAGCAAATAGCCTAGGGCAAACAATGTGGCTAGTCCTTCAGAGAGAGAAACGTGAGTGATTTCTAGAAGGACGTAGGAAGCCAGCCCACTGGTGCCAGCCCATACCCATTGAGCTGGAACCGCCAAGCGCATCCGATGCTCAATGCTCTCCCACAGAGGCATAAAAGTGGCGGGGTTTGGAAAAAGCCTGAGCCAGCCTTGACGTAACGCAGCAGCATCCATTAGGCCATACATTAAAAAGACGCTGCCTAACAACAGCCAAAGCGTGGTAGCAAGGGAGGTACTCACCAGCAATGAGGCCACCCCTGTGGCCGGTCGCCACAAGGGTGTTAACCAATGCAGCAAGGCGGAAGGTGAGGATACGTGTGGGTGTAAGGAATGTGTTGGCGGTAGCAGATTGAGTAATGGGGTTTGAAACGGTAGAGTGGCTTTAAGGGTGTTTATCAATTGAGGGAGGCCGTCCAAAAGCCTGCCCCACTGAACGCTAACGAGGGGAACCCAGTGGAGTAGCAGAGTAATACCCATAAACCCAATGCTGGAGAGGACCAGTGCTGTTGCAATGATGCGGCGTAAACGCCAGGACCATAAATGGGTGGCTTCAGTGGGTTCAATAAAGGTGGGCAGTACGGCCGGAATGCTGGGAAACACAAGGCGTAGCCCGTGGAAGGAACCTTTGAAGAGCGAACTAAAGGTTTGCTCTACGGATTCGATAAGCCAGCCCAGCCCCATGGTTAAAAGCCACACCACCGAACCTAATACCAGCACTTCTGGTAGGGTATTGGCAAGAAGCCAAAAAATAGCGAGTACCACTCCTGTTTTTACCACCAGAGCACTGGGGAAGGAAACAGCTGACGCTGTACCATTGCTTGTAAGAGAAGCCCTTTTAGAAGGCAAGTTTAAGAAGTGTTGCCACAAAATCCACCCTAAAGCAGTGAGAGGAATGGCCATCACCACGCCCAAAACGCCGGCAATTTTGCCCCACAATAAAATGCTGGCCATCACCACCACTGGATGAAGTCCCATGACATCCCCTACGATTTTAGGGGCTACAATGTTGTCTTTAATGGTTTGGTAGGCGTACGAACAAGCAAACACCCCCACGGCTGTCCAAAAGCCGCCGCTCATAAAGGCAATGGCCAAGCCGGGTATAATGCCTAACCAAGTGCCAATTACGGGTAAAATTTCAACAACGCCAAACAGAATCGCCATGACCAAGGCGTATTTAACGCCAAACAGACTGTAAACAATAAACATATAGGTGCCGGTAATAGCGCCTAATAGCACTTGTCCTCGAATAAAGCCCCGCATCACCTTATGGGCATCCAGCAAAAATGGTACTCGTTGGGTAAGTTGCCATTGGGGTGCATGCAGCAAACTATAAAACACAGCCATGATGGCTAAGAGGCTCCACACCAGCCCTTGAGAGACAGTTGCAACCCAAGGACCTAAATTGGAAAAAGATTGCTGCATGAGTTGAGGGAGGGATTGAGGCGTGAGTGGATGAGCTGTTAGCCACTGGGTGGTCCAGCGGGTGGCTTGGTGGGTTAGCCACTGGTCTAGCAAAATCTCTCGTTTTAGCAACAGGGGTGATGCCTCTAAAGGGATTAGTGGAGCACCGATCCATTGCTCTACTTGATGCAAGAGGGCAGAACCGGCATGGATGAGATCCGTGGGGAGGGTTCGGCCAATTTGGGCAAGTTGAATGGCAATAGTAGGCCCCAACGATGTTATTAAGAAGAGTCCGCCCAGTGTTAAGGTGCCGTATACCAGCACAATCACGCCCCCCCGCAGCCATAGTGGCACAGGAGAAGACGCTTCCCAAAAGGGTTCTAAAATGGGCCTCGTGCCTCCGCGGCCTTTGGGGCACCTTAGGAGCAGACCCCAAAGGCCGCGCTCAAGCCACGTGACAGGTTCCAGAAAAATGTACACACCCAGCACCACTACGGCAGCAAAGGTAAGCATGGCCTGTAGATGGGGGTGAAAGCACCACACAAACAGGGCAAGCCCAGCCAATGGGCCAACCCAAGTGTAGGATGAGGGGGGCGCCTTGCTCTGAGCGGTGTGTGTGGGTTCTGTTAGCATAGGCCTTATTGTAAATGGGATTGCTTGATAGCGGTGAGAGTGAAGACAAAAAGTCGGTAATGTTGATGGGAGCGTCGCCCTTGGGAAGCCGCCCAATTTGGAAAAATCACCTACAATGAGGGGTAGTAAGAGTGCCAAGTTGCGAAAGGTTGCAGGGTTATGACGGCTGTGGATACGCTGACGCTGAAAGATCTTCAGTTGGATGCCTTATTGCAAGAGGTGATTCAGCGCCGTGCCAGCGATTTGCATTTATCCGTTGGGTTGCCGCCGGTACTGCGTATTGATGGCCAGTTGGTACGTATGGAATACCCGCCTCTGAATAGAGAGCAATGCCACCGCCTAATTTTTAGCATCCTCACCAACGATCAACGCCGAGATTTGGAGCAAGAGTGGGAGCTGGATTGCAGCTATGGTTTGGCGAATGTGGGGCGGTTTCGGGTGAATGTGTACCGAGAACGCGGCACGTATGCAGCGGCGTTGCGGACCATTGTGGCCACCGTTCCTACTTTTAAGCAATTGGGCTTGCCCGAGGTGATGGAAGAGCTGGCCCACCGTGAACGGGGGCTCATTTTGGTGACCGGTGCCACAGGCTCGGGTAAATCCACCACGCTGGCCGCCTTGGTGGATCATATCAACACCCATTATTCCAAGCATATTCTCACCATTGAAGATCCAGTGGAATTTGTCCACACCTCCAAGCGGTCCATCATTCACCAGCGAGAATTGGGCATGGACACCCACAGTTTTGCCAAAGCCCTCAAGTCTGCCCTGCGCGAAGACCCCGATGTGATTTTGGTGGGCGAGATGCGGGATTTGGAAACCATTCAACTGGCCCTAAGTGCCGCAGAAACCGGCCACTTGGTGTTGGGCACCTTGCACACCAGCAGCGCGGCTCAAACCGTGGATCGCATTGTGGATGTGTTTCCGCCGGAGCAGCATGGGCAAGTCCGGACTCAGTTGTCCAACAGTTTGATTGCCGTCTTTTCCCAAGTGCTGCTGCCCAAGCTCAACCCCGATGGCATGAAAAAAGGGCGTGTGATGGCCCAAGAAATTTTGCTGGTGAATTCAGCCGTCTCCAACCTCATTCGCGAAGCCAAGTCGGCGCAAATTTATTCGGTGATGCAAACGGGGGGAGCCGCCGGTATGCAAACTTTAGAGAGTGCCTTAAAAAAACGCTTGGACGAAGGTGTGATTGAGCTGGATGATGCAGTGAAAGTCACGTCTCGCCCCAAAGAGTTTCAGTTGCTCCTCAATTCGTCTCCGGCGTAAGCCATGCAGCTGTGGGTAAGCGAGTATTTGGAAGCCTGCGCCCAGCGAGGCTATGCGAGTAATACGCAACTTGCCTATCAACGGGATTTGGAGCAGTTTTACGCTGTTTTGCAGCGCTTGGGCTTACCGCAGCAGCCCCTTTCGGTGCGCACCATTACCCAGTACATGAAAGCCCTGCGACATGACGGGGTAAAAACCCGTTCCATACTGCGAAAAATTTCGTGCTTGCGCAGTTATCACCATTGGTTGGTGCAAACCCAAGGCTTGCCCAGTAACCCTTTTGCCTTGCTAGAACTCCCCAAAAACACCCACGCCCTGCCCAAAGTATTGAGCATGGCCGATGTGGATGCGTTACTCAACGATACCACCCTCAGTTTTAGCGACCGGCTGTTGCTGGAACTGCTGTACGGCTGCGGCTTGCGTATTAGCGAGTTGTTAGACCTGCGCGTGGCCGACGTGAATGTGCAAGACGGCTACCTGAGGTGCCGGGGTAAAGGCGGCAAAGAGCGCTTGGTGCCCCTCAGCGGGCCAAGCATTGCGTTGGTAAAAACAGCCATTATAATGCTGGATTTACAACCCACCGATCCGTTACTGGCAGAAAACGCCGATAAACGATTACCTACGCGCCGCGTGTTGTGGGGGCGCGTAAAGGCTTTGGGCCAGCGCATTGGTAAAGACATGAGCCCCCACACCCTGCGCCACACCTTTGCCACCCACCTGCTGGATGGCGGGGCCGACCTGCGCGTGGTGCAAGAATTGTTGGGCCACGCCGATATTGTGACCACCCAGCACTACACCCACATTAGCAAGGCCCGCGCCAAGGCCGCCTACCATAGCGTGTTTGGCCCGCCACCGGAGGTTTAGGCTATCCAGTCTTTGTAAGAGGGTGTTTTAAGAATTTTTCTGGTAGCCCGACCGCCACTACGATAATCCTGTATTTCAAGTTCTGGGGCAGAATCATTGAGGAACGTTAAGGATTGATGACCGAGGTTTTGCAAATACATGGCTCGCATTATAGTTTCGTTGGAATTAGTACCCCCTATCATTCCTTTAGCAAGCACTTTATTAGATGCGGCATACAATTGATTCGCTTGGCCATATTGGTTCGCAGAGGGGGGGTAAAGGGTTGATGCGTGATATCTGCCATAGCAAAAGCCTTTTATGTATGTGTAACAATTGGATTAACCCTGACATAAAGCCCTGTGAAGAATAACTGGTGCTAGGGGGCGGGCTTTGTTGGACGAATTCTTTACATCACGTCACATAACCGCGTAAGCTGGGGGTATGATGACTGCCCTTGAAACCGCCTTTGCCACCGCCCTTCAATCGCCCAACAATGTGGCGCTGCTGCTGGGGTTTAGTTTTGTAGGGGGGCTTATTAGCACCTTGCTGCCGTGTAGCGTGGCCATGGTTCCTATTCTCGTTGGTACCATTGGCACCTTGGGCGATAGCGAGCACAAAGGCCGCCTGTTCCTTCAAATTGTGCTGTTTATTGCCGGATTGTCCATTACCTTGGCGGCCATGGGCTTGGCAGCTGGTTTGTTGGGCCAAACCCTCAACGGCTTTGGTGGACCGCAAGGGGCCATCGCCCTAAAAATAGCGGTTGGGTTACTCGCCTTTATTATTGGATTAAACGTGTTGGAGTGGATTCATTTGCCCGTCCCTCAGTGGCTGAGTCGTTTGCCTGATTCTAAAAGCCTTTCTTGGATGGGGGTGTTTGCCCCCTTGGGCTTGGGGTTGCTATTTGGCATCGCGTCTAGCCCCTGCGGTACGCCCTTTTTAGCCGGTATTTTAGGGTTGATTAGCCAAACCCACAACGTGGTTCTGGGCGGCGCGTGCTTGTTTGTGTACGGTTTGGGCCAAGGTGCGCTGTTGTTACTCGCCGGTTTGGTCACTGGCCTGATGAAGCACTGGGCCAAGGTGCGTCACGTGGGTCGTGTGTTTACTCAATTAAGTGGCGGCGTGTTTGTGTTGCTGGGCTTGGGCATGATTGCCGATGCCCTTGGCTGGCTGGATGCTCCGGCGCGTTATCTATTGGGATATTAGGGGGGATAGTAACCCTGTGGTTCTAATAATTACAGGCGGTACCTTAAAAGGGCGACGGATTACGCCACCCAAACAACCCAAACAAGGGCCCTGTGCCACGCGTCCTACCACCAGCCGTGTGCGAGAAAGCATGATGGCGGTGTTGGCTCCGTGGTTGCCCAACAGTCGCTTTATGGATGGTTTTGCTGGCAGTGGCGTGATGGGCTTTGAGGCCCTGAGCCGTGGTGCTAGCCATGTGCTGGCCGTTGAGGCCAACGCCAAGCAGCATCAGCTCATTCAAAGCAACGCGATGGCGCTGGGGTTGCACTTCCCCCAATACGAAAGCCGCTGCCAAAAATTGGAAGTGTTGCTAGCCAAGCCAAACACCCACGCACCTTACGACCTTGCCTACTGGGATCCGCCCTATGAGGCTTATGCGTCTTTGCCGTTGGAAAAAATGCTGGCCGATGCTGTGGCTAACGCTTGGTTTAACGCTACAACCCAATTGTTGCTAGAACATCCACCCTCGTGGTCTCCCCATAATGTTTTGGGTTGGGAAATAACGGATGAGCGCCGGTATGGCGATACGGTGGTGAGTGTTTTAACGAAAGAACCCGTAAGCGCTTAGTTTTGAGCGCTAAGCAAATGGCCCACCAGTTGGCGTAAGGTGCTAAGAGAGAGACCTACCACGTTAAAGTAGCAGCCATCCACGCTCTCAATAAAGGCACCTGCCAAGCCTTGAATGGCGTAAGCTCCGGCCTTGTCCATGGGTTCTCCAGTGGCTACATAGGCGGCAATGGTGTCGGGATCCAATGAATTGAAGGTGACCAGCGTGGTTTGGCAATCGGTGAGGCTGCGGCCTTTGTAGCTGACGGAAATGCTGGAAATGACTTGGTGCTGACGCCCTTGCAGCAAATTGAGCATCCGCTCGGCATCGGCGGTGCTGGAGGGCTTGCCTAAAATCTGGTTGTCCACAACCACCACGGTATCGGCGGCAATCACTAAGCTGTTGGGGTGGGTTTTGGCGACGGTGCGGCATTTCACTTGAGATAACGCCGTGGCTAAAGCTTTGGGTTCTGAAAAGGTGCGCTCAAAAAGCGCTTCATCTACATTGGCAGGGACGACTTCGGGCTCAAAGCCAAGGGTTTCCAGTAGCTCTTTACGCCGGGGTGATTGGGATGCCAATACAACCGGAGGCAGTGTGGCTTGGCCAAAGAGGACGGATGCAGGAGAAGCCTGATGAGAAGGCCGCAAGGCGGAGGCCATTGTTTTGCTGGAAGACGCTGCCGTTTTGGAAGACATAAGACCACTTTCACCGTGAACAACCAAGGGAGAATTGCTTCTATTGTACCTGTGGTAGGGGCTTTGTAACAAGCGGCGCAAAAAAATAGGCAATTTTAAGTGTTGACAGGCCTTTTATACTGGTAATGTGTCCTTAAGTATCCACGTTCTTAGGTATTACAACCGCTTGATTCTACAAAGGTGTGCTCTATTATGGCTACTGTCATTGATAAAATCCATCCCGTAGTCGGTGGTATTTATATCGCTATTTCGTATGCCTTAGCCCAATTTGCGGCGGTTACATTACGGGCTAAAAGAGGATCCACTCACCCAATCCCAACGTTCAAGGGCAAATAAGGTATTTCAGTGGGCGCTGCCGTGGTGGCATAATTCGTGGGCTTTTATTAAAGGGCAACAGCGGCCTTGGTATGAAAAGGCTACCGCTCTGGTGCTTCCCAATATTTATACGGCGTATCGAGTGGCCAAACAAAGTGGCGACGGCATTAGTTTTCCAGAGCTTTTTGCCTTGGGCGTGGATTCAACGGGGTTCTCGCTGGCCTCTTCAATGATAGCTTATCAAGTGGGCCGCCCCGACGTGCGTTTTCCTGTTAAAGCCGTGGTAGCGAATTTAAATGCTTCGTCAACCGCTACAGTACTACCCGTGTGGCGGCAATCCATGGCCAATGGGGGGCCCGTGGTGTTGCGTCAAACAGCAATTTGGGCTTATGGGCCCGTTAAGCCTAGTTTTTAAGACTATTAACACTTTTACTTTTAATAGGTGTAGGTATTTCCAGCATAGTTGGTGAAAGACCAACTGCCATCGGGGTTTTTTGTTGCAGTGTGGGGGGATACAGGCACTTTGCCACCACCACCGGGGGCATCCACCACATAGGTGGGTACGGCATAGCCTGTGGTATGGCCGCGCAAGTGCTCCATAATAGTCATGCCCGTTTCAATGCTGGTTCTAAAGTGGCTTGTGCCTTCTACTGGGTCGCATTGGTAAATGTAATACGGACGAACCCGAAGCTTCAGGAGGCCGTGCATCAAGGTTTTCATAGTCTCAGGGTCGTCATTAACACCCTGCAGCAGTACGGTTTGGCTAAAGGTCATAATGCCAGCATCAGCCAAGCGATTGCAGGCTTCAACCACTTCAGGCGTAAGCTCGGCTGGATGTAAAAAATGGATGCTCATGTAAAAGGGCGCGTAACGCTTCAGCATGGCCACTAGCTCAGGTGTAATGCGTTGGGGTAGCACCACAGGGATCTTTGTGCCTAGTCTTACCAGCTCAATATGCGGAATGCTGCGCAAGCGGCTGATAATGGTTTCCAACTTATGATCGGCCATAACGAGGGGGTCACCCCCCGAAATGAGGACATCCCGCACTTCAGGGTGATTTTCCAAGTAAGTGTAAGCGGCTTCTAGGTCCACTTCGTGTTCGCCACTGCCCACCAGGCGGCTGCGGGTGCAGTAGCGGCAATACACACTACAGGTTTCGTTTACCAATAGCAGTACTCTGTCGGGATAACGGTGGACCAATCCAGGGACCACCATATCGCTGTCTTCACCACAGGGGTCGGCATATTCGCCGGGCATTTTTAGTAATTCGGCGATGCGGGGCACTACCGTTTTGCGAATGGGATCCTGAGGGTTGGTGGCATCAATGGCATCGAGGTAATAAGGCGTAATGGCAAAGGGTAAATTAGTACCAGCTTGCTGAAAGGCTCTTTTTTCGTCTGCTGTTAAGTGGAGGTACTGGCCAATTTGCTCCGCACTGGTAAGGCGGTTTTTAAATTGCCACTTCCAGTCCCGCCAATGGGGCTGTGTTTTGTCTATTCCAAAGGTTTTAAGGGGTTCTGCAATGGAGGGGAGAGAAGCCAAGCATCCCAAGGGTAGGGGCGACGCATAGGCAGCCCCTTGGCACAAGCTCAGCAGCTCGGCTCGGGAAGGTGAGGGTGAAACGTTGGCAGCAGGGCAACACGCCGATGTCATGGTGGGTACTCTTTTGTATTTATATCGCAGTAAATGGGTGCGCTTATCCTAAGACAAGTGATAGGCAATAGAGTTCCTTATTCACAAAGCCTTAATATTTGAAAGGAGCCAAACAGGCGAGGCAAAGGCACTCAAACGGACTAATCCGGTGTTTAGGGGGTGGACAGTCCTTAAAACACCACTACAATAAAAAATAAGCCTTATGGTTTCTATACGGTTTTTAATTTGTTGTTGGGAACTCATTGCGTTATGTCCACTTATCCTACCCATGGTCTTACGTTATCCTCCGGTGCAGAAGCCTTGCAAATTCAGGTGCAGTCTCCTGTAGATTCTCAAACCCTGAATACGACTATTGAAGGCGCCTTGTCCCAAGGTGCTTATCCTGCGGGGGTGGTGGTTGATCTATCGGCCGTGGATTTTATTGAAAGCAGTGGCTTGGGTGGCTTGGTGGCTATTCATAAACGTTGCCAGCAAGTGCCTATGCCCGTGGTGTTTCTTAGTCCTCAAGCATATGTGCTTAAACTGATGACCATTACCCGCTTGGACAAAGTATTGATTTTGGCTGATAACATGTCGGAAGTGGATACCAAGCTGCTGTCTTCTCCCTTGGCCTTTTAAAAACATGTCAGGTAAAGGATTGCTGCAACCCCGTTAAGAGCTGCTTTTGTGCGTTTTGTGAACAATGTCCATTGTTAGGGAGTCTGAATCCCTATATAAGTAAGCTTTGCTTGCCCCTCTGGCCCAATGGCTGTAACCCGCTACAATAAACATAGCGTGGCGGTGTTGTCTTTTGCTTTTTAAAAGCAGGGTGGCTGCACCCCGTGTTTTAGTGGTTTTGGTTAAGCTCAAAGAATACTCTTTGGGTTGAATAAGGCAATTTATGAGCGCTCCTCCTTCCAGCAGTGTGCCTTTATCGTCTGTAGGCTCGGGAATAACACCGCCCCCGGCTGCTCGTATTGGTGGTTGTATTGAGTTTATGACACCGGCGGCGGGGCAGCCGTTACCGCTGCCGCCTCACATTTTGGCCCATTGGCTGGAGCAGCTCTCAGAGCGTATTGCCAGTTTGGGCGGGGCCACTCAGGTAGTGCAACCCAACGTACTGTGGTTCGGTTTTGGGGGACAAGAGCCCTCGCTGGCCTTACGCCGGGCTCTAAAAGTGGTGTGGCCTATTTTGCAACAGCCGGCCCAGTTTCAAGGGCAACTCATTCCCATGCGAATGGCATTGGCGTTGGAAAGGTCTTCGGAGGGTTTAACATCCCTACAAACCGAGGAAGAACCCGATGTGTTTCGATGCCGGGCTCAAGCGCAAGCCGGACAATGTGTCATGCCTTCGGCCTTGGCCAGCTGGCTGCCCAATGGCATGGCCACAGAAGCCTTGCCCAATGGCTTAATTGCCTTAGTTCCTCCTCCCAGTGTTATGCCTGATTCTAGCAAGGCTGCTGAGACCACGCCCCAGTCATCCGAACCTTCTACTCCTGAAAGGGCTGTGAGTCAGCCACCAATGAGTGATCAACGTGTTGCAGCAACAAGCTTGCCTCCGTCAGCGAGGGTTGTGAACCCCCCTGTTGTTTCGACTCCTCCTCAAGTGTTGTCTCAACCCGCTACGCCCCCCACCATCCCAGAGGTGGTATTGCAGCGCTTTAGTGCCCCTTTACCCCAAGAGCCGTCTTCGGGCGAATTACATGTGTATGCTGATTTAATGGGCAGTGGCAGTGGCTTATCGCCTTCCCTAGAGCGGCAAGTACTACCTTCCGAAACGCCAGATGCCTTGCCCACCCATCCATACCCACAGTCCAACACCGCACAACATCCGCAGCCTCAAACCAGTCCCGTGTTACCTGTAGCCGAGTTGAATGTGCACTGGGCTGCTTCTGAGTGCTTTGCTACCTTGGCGTCGCCGCCTGCACCAACACATCGGTATGCCGATTGCCCTAACGCTTTACTGGCAGCCATTACCCAAGGGCTAGACATTGCTTCGCCCCAAGTGGTTAGCTTAACGGGTCCCAGTGGCATTGGTAAAAGTGTGTGGGTCAATCATTTTTTATTGTCTCAATTGGTTCCTAACCCCCAAGAGCCTCGTCTCATTTGGTTCTCATCGCAAGCGTCTCACGGAGCAGTGGATGGGTCTCAACCCTTATCGATGTGGTTGGATTGTTTGCAACGGGCGATTCCCGTACCTATTGAAGGAGCGAACCGGAGCCAGGTGTCTCAATGGGTTGAGCAATCCGTGGCCCAAGTGTTCCGAGAAACAGCAACGTCTGAGGCTCGCCACTGCTTAGATACCTTGTTGTTTGCCTCGCCACCCCCGGTTCATTCTGCTTCCGGTGCTTTGTGGTCCGAGTTGCCTACTCCGGTGTTATTAAACACACTGGCTCAATTTTTTAATCAAATGGCAAGTCAGCTGCCTGTGGTGGTGGTATTGGATGATTGCCATCGCATGGATGTGGCGTCCCTTAATTTGCTGGCTCATTTAATCAACCATCCGGGACTGAAGCAGGCACGTATGAGTTGGGTGCTTACGTGGGAAGATACCTCTCAGCCTGCGGGAGCACTGGCAGATTCGTTGCAAACCCTTCGGCAACAGTCCGGTGCTGGGGCCTACACCTCATTAGTGTGCGGTCCTCTTTCCAGTGCCGATTTTCAGGGCCTCATTGAGTCTGGCCCCTTTCAGGGTGTAGGCCAAGTGGTGTCTCATACGGTTTTGGATCGCTTGTATGAGCAATCGGGGGGTAGTTTGTTTTATGTGTCGGAAGCCATTACGTGGCTTCATGCACAAGGCGTGTTTCAGGCCAATGAGGAGGAACAAGGGCCGTTGAAGGCAAACCCCAATGTGGATCAGCATCGCTTGGTTTTGCCGCCAGACTTACCCTCGTTACTGGCAGAGCGCTTGCGGTGGCTGACCCCCGAACAAGGAGAGCTGTTGGCGTGGTGTGCGACTTTTGGCGAACGGTTTTCAGTGGCGGGTGTTACCCAGCTGGCCATACAATTGGGCGGCCTCAGTATGGATGCCATTCATGAAGCCCTGCACGGGCTGGCAGCTCAGCAATGGATATTGACGGATTTTCAACAGTCAGGACAGTTCCGTCACCACGACCTGTGGGCGTTATTGCAACAAAGCATCCCCGATGGGCAAGACCGCCATCAGGCCGTAGCCCAGTGGCTACAGCAATCCACACAAGAAATGACCACATCACCCGCTTTGCGGGCCACTCATTGGCAGCAGGCAGGTCAAGGCGCTATGGCACGGCCGTTATGGCTTTCTATGGCGGCGTATGCTCATGCTTTGGGAAGCGAAAGTGGTACGCTGCTTGCCCTTCAACAGGCCTTAGAATCGTTAAGGAGTGAAGCAGGTAGAGAACCGTATTTGACCGACGCTCAAACAGCGGAAGCCCTTCAATTGTTGCAAGCGCTTGGTACGGTGCTTTCCAATAACTACCCAGATGAAGCGGCCCGATTGTTACCGACTGTGGTGACGTATGCCCAGCACCGTGGCGAAGTAGGCCCATGGTTGGATGCTCTCAGCCAGTGTTTGGTAACCTTTGATCAGATTGGCCATTGGCAAGGCGCCTTGGAAACCCTGGATCAGCTGTTGGCTAGCTTGCCACCCAATGGCGATCCCATGTTGCGCTCTGTGATGGAAGGGCATCGCTTACGCTGCTTGGTGGCATTGGGGCTGTACCAGCAAGCAGAGGCCTTACGCCGAGATCCTGCTTTGATACCGCTGCAACACGCTGCACACCAGCCTGCCAGCCCCCATGCACGTTTATGGCAACGTTGTCTGTTGGCAGAGGGCGCCGTTGCCTGGCGCCGATGCCAACCTGATGCCGTCTTGCTTCTTCAAGCATTGCAATCCCAAACCATGGGCGATACGGAGCTAACGGCGACGGTGCTTCTTGAGCGAATCCATGCCCAGCTGGCCATGGGGCCTTACCCGGTGTGTGAATCGTGGCTGAATGACGCCCTCAGTCTCATTCAAAATTCGTCAACGTCTTCGTCTCCTCAAGTCTCCTCTTTAGTTCTTACGCGTTTACAAGGGCAATGGGGTTTGGCTGCCATTCAATATCAGTTGGCTATGGGGCATGTGGATAAAGCCCATCCGCTGGTAATGACGACATTACAGCAGGCTCAATCGGCCCGAGATGACGGCACGTGGATTTACACCAACGTGGCTGCCGGACACATTGCCTTGCGGCAAGGGCGATTGGATGATGCCCATCAGGTGTTTGAAGCCATGGCCAACCACAGTGCAGAGCGTCGCTTGGCGGGTTGTGCTTTGGCTAGCTGGCGGGGCTTAACGGATGTGCTATCGGCCCAGCAACGGTGGGATGAAGCACTGGAAATTGTAAACAATGCCTTGGTGATTGCTAAAAAACCCACCATTGGCCATACGCTGGAATACTATCGTCTTACCTTGCGGCAAGCGCGGTGCCACCAGCATTTGGGGCAATTGGCGTTGGCAGGGCAAACCTTACAAACACTGTGGCCACCCTTATCGGCTACGCAGTATATGCCGTTGATGGCGGAATGCGCCGAAGCCATTGGTCAGCTGTATCAGGTTATTGCCGCATCTCAGCCAGAAGCGGCTAGGCGCCAACAGCAGGCTGCCAAAGGCCATGAGTTTTTAACCTTGGCTAATAATCTACGTCAGCGATTAAGCCACCCCTCAGAGCAGGTTTAAACCTGCTCTGATAGCAGGGGCGTTCTGGCAATGGGTGGAAACCAGGAACCTTTTGGCTAAAATGCCTGTATGGCCTCCGTAAAAACTCACCTACCTAGGAATGAATGCGATGGAACCCCAAGATATCTTTGCACTGGCTCAAGAAAAAATGGATAAAGCCGTGGCAGCCACCCAAACAGAGCTGTCGTCGTTACGAACAGGGCGGGCCAATCCTTTGCTTCTAGAGCGTATTTATGCCGATTATTACGGCACCCCCACCCCCATCAATCAAATGGGTAACATTAGTGTGCAGGGGGGGCAAAGCCTCATTATTACCCCCTACGATAAAACGGCCTTGATGGAAATTGAAAAAGCCATTAGTAAATCGGATTTAGGGTTGCCTCCTCAAAACGATGGCAATGTCATTCGCCTCAACATTCCGCCGTTAACCGAAGAAACCCGTAAGCAGCAAGTCAAGCTTTCCAAGCAATTGGGTGAAGAAGGCAAAGTGGCGGCCCGTAACATTCGGCGCGATATGATGACGGAGCTGGATCGGGCCGAGAAAGAGTTGAATTTATCTGAAGACGATGTAAAAACGTGGGCTGAAAAAATTGATAAACTCACTCAAGACACCAACAAGCGTTTGGACAAGGTGATTGCCGATAAAGAAGCCGACTTGATGGTGATTTAGCTTGGTTAAGCCTTTGGCTTGGAGAAGTTTCCGCGTGACACAGCCTACTGCCACCCCTGCTACGAATGCGTCTAAACGCATGGGGCAGCGCGTGTGGATGGGGCTAATGCTGGTATCCATTGCTTCCCTACTCATTTGGTTGGGCGGTTGGTGGTGGACGATGGCCACCATGATTATTATGGTGGTGGGCTTTCGTGAATTGGCCGAGCTGTTTAAAGCCAAAGCCATTCAGCCTTCGGGCGGGATGGTATTGGCAGTATCGCTGGTGATGGCTGTGGTGGCCCACCTGAATGGGGCAGACTATCTGCTTCCGCTCCTAACGTTTGGTTTTGTGGCGGGGGTGCTGCGCTTGCTGTTTCGTCCTCCCATTCATAGCCAGATCACTCCTTTGGATCCCACCACCGATCGACCCGGTGCGGGTATATATGATGTGGCGGGGACCTTGCTAGCCCTGATTTATGTGGGTTTTTTACCGCTCCACTACATTTTGCTGCGTCATTTGTTGCCCAACACGGTGGTCAAGGTGGCGTCATGGGCGGATATTGTTCCTACAGGCTGGCCCCATGTGTTTCAGGTGGAAAGCGGCGCCTTTTTTGTGTGGATGACGGTGGCGGTGATTGCCGCCAGCGATGTGGGGGCTTACTTTGTAGGCAAGGCCTTTGGTCGTCATCCCTTATACCCGGCGCTTAGCCCGCGTAAAACCTTGGAAGGTGCCATTGGGGGAGGCCTTTTTGGGCTGCTGGTCGCCAGCGGTTTTTTACTCTCCCCTATTTTTGATTGGCAGCGAACGGTGCCTTTGGCGTTGCTGCTGGTAGTGGTGGCTCAGTTGGGCGATTTGTTTGAATCCTTAATTAAACGGGATGCAGGGGTTAAAAACTCTAGCGAATTGTTGGCCAGCCACGGCGGCTTGCTGGACAGGCTGGATAGTTACATGTTTTGCGGCGTAGTGTCGTATTACTACATTCGCTGGGTTATTTTGCAAGAAGGACTGGCCCAAGAGATTCTCCAGTGGCCTGTTTTTCATCAATGGTTTATGGGGAGCTAGCGCAACACCGTGACGATTCCTCCTCATTCCTCTCAACCCCCTTACCCCAATGGCTTAGCAGAGCAGAGCTTTTTTGAGGCAGGCTTGCAAACGTTGGCCCTCCAGTTGGGGATTCCTGCTCCAATCCCACCGCATGAGCTCCCTTGGCTGCGGGATGCTTTAACCCATAGTTCTTATACCTATGAATTGCGGAATGCTGATGTTCGAAGCGATGCCTTTGCCCAAGGGCAGGCGGAAAATTACGAGCGACTGGAATTTTTAGGCGATGCCGTCTTAAAGCTATTGGTAAGCGAGTATTTGTTTGAGCGCTTTCCCCATTATCGCGAGGGGGAGTTGACCAAGATACGGGCCGTTGTTGTAAGTGATGCCACCTTGGCAGATTTTGCGGTGCAGATGCGCTTGGGTGACTTTATGCGCTTTGGCCCTAACGAAGAGCGCCAAGGGGGGCGCCGTAAAACGTCTAGTCTCGCCTGTGGGTTTGAATCGTTGCTGGGGGCGTTGTTTTTAAATGGGCGTATGGCTACGGCGCGTCAGCTTCTGGAAGCCTTGCTGGATGACATTGTGACCCAAGTAGATTTAGATCCCACCAAAAGCAATTACAAAGCCGTGTTGCAAGAAAAAACCCAGGCGGATGGCTTAGGGCTGCCGGTTTATACCACGATTAGTGAAAAAGGCCCGGCCCACCGCCGGGAATTTACAGTGGAAGTGGCGGTGGAAAGCCGTGTGATTGGGGTGGGGGTGGGTAGCACCAAAAAAGAGGCGCAGCAAAACGCTGCCGCCGATGCCTTTAAGGTGTGGGAGCCAGATGCTTAAGTTGAGTCGCTGGCTCACTGTTTCCTGAGTTGTTTTGGTCTAAGAATTGATTTAACGCTACCAGCCTTGGAAGTTGGCGAATATCATTATTAAATTTAACGAAATCACCCTCTTGTTGGTTTTGTTGAGGGGAGTCCGTTTCAAGCTCTAATTGACCTAACGACAAGATATGAGGAACGATGGACAATAGTTGCCAAAGCAACCCCAAAAATTGCTTTAAAGCGTTTAAAATGGCGGGACGGACGGGACTCGAACCCGCGACCCCCTGCGTGACAGGCAGGTATTCTAACCAACTGAACTACCGTCCCCTAGGCCATCTCGGTAGCGTGTACCGAAGAGATAACTTTATAACACAAGCCAGCACGCTGTCCAATCCTTTGGCCGTAGGGTATTTGAGAAGAGGGTTTGAGAGCGCTTTAAAAACAACGCGCTACCTGCTCTCGTTGGTTACGCTAAGCGTTACCCATAATACTTTACTCATAATAAAAAGTGCCGCTCGGGCCCTAGAAGAAGAGGCTTTGGGCTTGGGTTTCCAGGCAGTACAGGTCTTGGGGGGGCTCGTTGGGTAGCTGATACACGCCGGTGCTGTAGTGAGAATACTGTTGGTGAATGTTTTCGGCTTGAAGGCGCTCGTACAGCTGCTGAGAGAAGAGAACCTGGTTGGGCTGGCAGTAACGGGCAATAAACTGGCACCGGGCCACGCTTTGTTGAATAGCACTGGGCGCAGGGGTGCTGGCATCAATGATTAAACGAGCAGGGGGCTGGGTTTCGGCGCTGCTTAAGCCGCTGTAGTAAGCTTGAAGTTTTTCCACGGATTGCTGGGCATAGCTCAGGGCTTTTTCAGCGCTTTGAAATAGTACACCCTTGCCCCGTGGCGGCGGAGAGCCGGAAGGGGCTAAGTGGGATGCGGGAATTTCCTGCCCCGTATAGTGACTAAAGCGAGATAACAATTGGCCGCTTTGAGGAAACTGGGCGAAGGGGAATTCTAGCCACACCACCACAGCGGATCGCTGGAGGGCTTCTTGTTGGGTAGACCATTGCTGCTGCTGTTGGCGCTGAACGGCTTGCTGAGAATAATTGGGGCGTTGTGCCGCAGACAGTTGGGTTTCCCACTGGCGCAGCATGCCCGCCGAAAGCGACAGAATAAAAAAGGTAAACAGCAGCATAATACCCAAAGCCAATGGCGCTGTAGAAACCGTTTGCAACCCGGCACTGGCAACAGGAAAGGGATAAAGGCTGTTGAGGGTATCGTAAGCGGGATTGAGGGCTGCTGTTAAAGGCTGTAGAGCATTGGTAACGGCCACCACGTTAAAGGCTACTAACAGCCAATGCAAAATAACCACGGGGGCCAATAGCACCACGCAGCCACCAATAAAATCTAAAAAATAAGAGACCCACCGCAGCATAGGGAGGGGTCCAAACCTTGAATAAACAAAAAAGAAGTCCTTAAGAGGGTTACACCGCGGGTAACACCCAAAAGGTTAGTGAAAACGCAACCATGAAGCGGTAATGCTTACAGAGTTCTGAAAGACCAGCCAACAGAGCCCATTAGGCACACTTTTCCACGGTGTTATCGTACCATTGCACGCCACTTTGGCGGAAGCCAGCTGCTGTGGTTTAGGGCATTGGGGGGAGACGGCGAAGCCGTTTAAGAAAGCGGTTAATCTTTGGATCAAAGGCTTATTGGCAGAGCTTATGGTTGGTAAAGCGTATTGTTTTTTGGAAACCGGCGAATAATGGAATAATCGGTGTCACGTTGGGCGGCATCGCGGCCCATGCCATGAATGGCCTTGCACATCTCGGCAATGGTTTTGGTGGTTGGGCTAATGCCGGCTTGGGTTACCACGTTTTCTTCCAGCATCAAGCCGCCCAAGTCGTTGGCACCCATCATACAAGCGGTTTCGCCCAGTTTAAGGCCTTGAGTAATCCAGCTGGCGCCAATATTGGGCACGTTATCCAGTACAATGCGGGCCAAGGCGCTCACGCGCAGGTATTCCATGCCCGTAGCGGCGGGGCGAGGCGATTTTTCCAGCTTGGTGTGGGCTTTTTGAAAGGTCCACGGAATAAAGGATAAAAAGCCGCCGGTTTTGTCTTGTAGTTCGCGAATGCGGAAGAGATGATCCACAATGTGCCAGTCTTTTTCCATCATGCCAAACATCATAGTGGCGCTGGTTTTTAGGCCCAAGCCGTGGGCGGTTTCCATTACGCCTAGCCAGTCTTCTGTATCCACTTTTTTGGGGCTGACTCGGCGACGAATGTCATCGTGCAAAATTTCACCCCCTGCACCGGGCAGCGAACTCATACCGGCATCCATGAGTTGTTCCAATACGGCTTTAACGCCCAGGCCGGTTTTTTCGCCCAAAAAGGAGAGCTCGGTGGGGGAAAAGGCGTGGATGGTGAGGGTGGGGTAATCGGTGCGGATAGCTCGCACCAGCTCGGTGTAGTATTCCAGGGGTAGGTTGGGGTTAACGCCACCTTGTAACAAAATTTGGGTGCCTTGGGCCGCTACTAGCTCGTCTATTTTGGGTTTAATTTGGTCGTAGGTCAGCGTATAGGCATCGGGGGCGTCTTCGTGGCGATAAAAGGCGCAAAAGCCGCAATCTACGTTGCAAATATTGGTGTAGTTAATGTTGCGGTCAATCACAAAGGTGATGGGAGCGTTTTCATCGTGAAATTTTTTCTTCACACTTTCGGCCATGGCGCCAAGGCTCAGTAAATCGGCGTGCTGAAAGAGATGCAGCGCTTCATTGGCATCAATACGTTTAGGGGAAAGGATGTTGATGGTGGGCGCATCCAGTGCAGGGGATGTCATGGCAATCAGGCTCCGTTCAGCAGTAGTACTGTTTGTTCTCAGTCTAGAGGGAACTCAAGGGAATCTCAAACCCACAACAGGGGTTTTTAACAGGGATGGGCTGTAACGGAATGTATCGTTTTGCACGCAAGAAGCCACTTTGCTAGCAACCCTTTTGATTCAGGGCCTTCTATCACAATATCAACAAGCCTATTGAGCTAAATAGTCGTTAGAGAGACTCCCCCTTTCGTAGCATGAAGTGAGACGTGAACCATGACAGCCTTATCCCCAATTCAATCCAATGTTACTCAATTTGGGTGCCATCAATCTCAGCCTGCTAACGTTAAGGCTCAGTTTGGCCACGTGTGTAACGGGTTGGGGTGTTGTGTCAAATTTTCGGCTCAGGCACGAACCAATTCCTGTGATTCAACGGGATGTAGCACAGGTCCTACGGTGTTGGGTGTGCTGGGTGCCATTGGGCTAGGGTTTGCGGCATTGTTTGTGGGCAAACGAGTGATTGGCACGGTGTTTGGTACCGCCTCTACCAGTATTAGAGATTTTTGCAGCCGATTGTTTACAGGCAAAGGCTTGGTAGAAAAAGCCAAGGCATTGAGTAAAAACGCTTTAGATACTGCTAAAGCGAATGGTTATGTACAAGGGGCTTCCGATGGGCTTGTTACAGGCTGGAACAAAGCGCTGGTTTATGTACGGCGTTTGATTGGCTAAGATTAAACAATCTGTTAAGTCGGAATTTTTCTATTTTTTACTTTCTCATTACTCATTCTCTCTATCCAGCCTCCAGTGCTTTTAAGCTTTTGGGGGCTTTTCCTTACTTACCAAAGCTGGGCTTTTATTCCGGCACTTTGCATACTGGCCCCTTGAGTCAATTTTTAGACACTCAGTCTTTGTATTTTGTACGCTACAAAACCAATAGCCATTGATGAACACGCCCAATCTCAGCTTAAAAACTCACCTAGGTGTTTGCTGAATGGGGCGCAGGGGTGAACTTTATTAAAGGATAAGCGTCTCAACAATGACCTTAGCGTTCGTATAAAAACCCAGCTTGCTGGGGGCGCCAAGATGGTTTCGTGGCGGCGAGTTGCTGGTAACATACCCTGCAGGTGTGTAACCCAGTACTAATGGCGTGGATGAAGAGTGCTATGACAATTTTTAAACGGGTACCGATTAGTGGTTTTGTGGGATTGATGCTTGCTGCAACGGTTTCGCTGGCATTCAGCCCAACGGCTGTTGCCCAGCAAACCATGTCACCCATGTGGGGGCAGCAACTGCCTTATGGAGTCACCCCGTACGGGTCCATTCCTGGGGTTACGGGTTCTTATGCCGGGGGCTACCCGGCTACCCCCTACCCGACCGCCCCGGTTCGTTCTCAAATGCCGCCGGCCTACCAGCGGCCAACAATGACTCCAGCGAATGTTAGAAATTACGCCCCTATCACTCCTCAGCAAACGTACGCTCCTAGGCCTTATGCCCCAACAGCTTCCTCGCCATCGGCTCCTAAAGAATACGCAGACTACTACACAGAAGCCAATCGCTTGTTTCAGGCTGGGCAACTAACGGAAGCCATTGCCACGTACCAAAAAGCCTTGCCATTAGCACAAGGGGTTAGCTTGCCCATTGCTCATAACAATTTAGCGGCCATTTTTATTAAGCGGGGCCAGTATTTTCTCAATCAAGGCCAAGCGGATGACGCTCTTAATGATTTTCGTCATGCCGTGTATTACTTAGAGGCCGGTTGGCCGGTGGGTGAAGCGTATTCAGCCAATCAGCAGCGTAACCGAGACATTGCCCGTCAGCACCTGTTGGTGGGTTATCAAAAGCTAGGCACTCCTTCGCCAACAAGCAATCAGCACCGCCAATGGGCCATCACTCTCCGTCAACAAGGAAAATTTGAACCCGCCTTGGCGGAATTTTTCCAAGTGCTGGAAAAGGACGGAACAGACCTAACGGCATTGCAGGCCACCGGTGATATGTTCATGGTGATGAATCAGCCAACGCTGGCGGTAAAAGCTCTAAAGCAACAGCTGACAGTTGTGGAAAAAACAACGGCTCCTTCTGCAGAGGAGCATGACAAAGCGCTGGTGCAGGTGCTATCATGCTTGGCCCATGCCGAAAATCAGATGGGGGATGTGGACGCTGCTATTGCCCACCTCAATAAAGCCACGGATTTAGACCCCAAAAATGCCCTGGTATTGGGGCAGCTGGAAAAAATTTGGCGCAAAGAACTTCAGTTTGATGCCGCAAACCCGGTGGTGCATGCCAACTTGGGCAGTGTGTTTCAAAAGCAAGGGCAAATTGAAAAAGCCCATAAAGCCTATGCCAATGCAGAAAAACTATTGGCCCAACCCATCCCTGGTAGTGGAACAGTGGCCAATGCCAGTGCCGTTAAAGAAGACATTCGCCTGAATGAAGGGACGCTGTTTCAAGACCAAAAAAACTATGCCAATGCCCGCGAAGCCTATGAATCGGTGCTGAGAGCCAACCCCAATCAGCCACGGGCGTTGTTTTTACTGGCTGGGTTGCAAGAAGAACTAAAACAGCCCCGAGAGGCCGTGGCCATATTGGATCGATTACTGACCCTCAAGCCTCAGGATGATGCCGTACACCAACGATACCTGGGTTTGCTGGATACGGTGTATGCCAATGATGCTATGGGTAAACAGCAAGCGTTAATGGCCTACGGAAACCGTTACCCACAGCAAGGCTTTGTGCAGCAAACCGTTGCTGAACGCTTGCATTCGGCTGGAAAAGCAGATTTGGCCGTGCCTTATTACCGAAAAGCGGTGGCGTTATGGCCGAGTAATGCCACATTACTAGCCAACTTAGGGTCGGCTCTGCAAGCCAGTGGTCAAGAAGCAGAAGCCGTGGCGGTGTTAAAAAAGGCCAGTACACTCGATCCCAAGGCCGGTGCCATTCAAGATCTATTGGCCAAAAGCCAGACCAATCTTTGGCAGCAGTCGTATCAACAGGCGGTGGATGCCCAGCAGACGGGTAATCATCAGCAAGCCATCCCCTTGTTTGAGGCAACGGTGAGTAAGGCTCAATTGGCTCAGGCAAAGTTGCCGGTCGATTTCTATGTCGCCTACGGGGCGTCGTTGCAGGCATTGAATCAGTTGGATAAAGCCCTAAGCCAATATCAGCAGGCCTTGGTGTTAGAGCCCAACAATGCCAATGCTTACTATTATCGGGCGACGGTGTACCACCAACAGCAGGCTGTTACGAAGGCCGAAGCTGACTATACCAAGGCGTTAACTCTTCCGGGCTTGGATTCTTCCTATAAAACCGTTATTGAGCGAGATTTAGCCGAGCTAAAAACCGGCCAAGCCGATTCTCTGCTGGATAAAGCCATGTCGGCCTATGGGTCTAAGCAATACACACAGGCTTTAACGCTGCTCTCTCAGGCAGAAGCCATGGACCCCTCCAATGGTTCGGTGGAGTACACACGCGGTCTGGTTTTGGCCGAGCAAAAGAACTATACCGCTGCCATTCGGGCTTATCAGGCTGCTTTGCAAAAAGAGCCATCCTTAGTGGATGCCTATTATGGGTTGGGTGTGGCGTATGAACTGGCCAAACAGCCCTCTCAGGCCAAGGTTGCTTATCAACAGTATGTGGATAAGGCCCCGGCTAGTGAGGATACGAAAGATTTGGTTGCGTATGCTCAGTCTCGTGTGAAAGAGTTGAAATAGTAAAAATTTTGGAAGGGATTATTGCTTTCAAGCCAATCAAATCAATAGTTACCGATGTTTACGCCAAATCCAAGTTAAAAGCTTCCACTTGGTGGGCTACATGACTTTGCGGGAGTACACCGATTCGTAGTGAATGGGGATACTCCCCGAGAACAGGGCAATGGAGCCGGCTCCTGGCACATCCAGCGTTAGGCCGGGGAAAAAAGGCTTGAAGTTGACCGTAACATTGGCACTGTAGCCCAATACAATGCCGCCATTGCTGGTAATGGCGCTAATGCTTCGGGTTTGGGCCGATAACTTGGCTTTGCTCAAGCGTGTGTCTATGGCTAGTTCGCCTTTGTTGTCTTCGTTGTTATAAATAGTGGCGGTGTAAGCCCCGTCTTCGGCAGCTAGTTTGGTGGCATGGTAGGTTTGCCATAGGCGCCCCATTTCGGCAATGCCCAAACCCATAATGAGTAGTATGGGCAAAATAAGGGTCAGCTCAACAATGGATTGCCCTCGGAACGGCGTTAACCCAAGACGAGAGTGATGAGAGGGTTTAGGGTAAGGCAAGGCCATGGGTAGGGTATCGAACACAATGTGGGTGGACCCAAGGGTGGATTGCAGCAACGGTGGCGACTTTGTTACAATAAGCATTCGGTTGCGGGTGTAACTCAGTTGGTAGAGTATCTGCCTTCCAAGCAGACTGTCGCGCGTTCGAGTCGCGTCGCCCGCTCCATTTTTAAGCCTAAAGGCTAGTTAGAGGCTAAATACTTAAGCGGGTACAGCCATGCCGCACGATTGCTTAATCTTGGCGCACAGGTCATCGGCATTAAAGGGTTTTACCACGTAGTTGTTAGCGCCGCTTTGTATGGCCAACACCACATTGGTTTTTTCGCCTTCGGTGGTCACCATAATCACTGGTGTTTTGTTGCCGGTGGCACGAATGTCTCGCAAGGCATCAATGCCCAATTTGTTGGGCATATTCCAGTCCATTAAAATGGCGGTAATATCATCGTTCTGCGCGGCTTTTTCCACGGCTTCTACGCCATCCACGGCCTGAATGACATTGGTAGGTAAAATACCCATCTTGTTTTCTAACGCGCTGATAATGACTTTGCGCATGACGGCGGAGTCATCCACCACTAAAAATTTTAGGTTGAGTGTCATTGTACCATTGCTCCTAAATCAAAAAATGCTGAAAAAAGAAAGGTCTGTACCCAAGCCAAGTGCTAATTGCTAAATTTAAAGCTTACTTGCAGCACAAATTCTTGGCCTTCAGCATCAAAAAACATCAGCAAGTAGGGGGTGTTTTTGGGGCGGCTCGCAATTTCGTGCCCCTTGCCTTTAATAATGGTGGGTAGAGACATGCGGAACGGCTGCCCCGTGTTTTCGCTTAGGGCAGTTTTGGAGCGACCTGAGATCATATTTACCAGTTCGCCAATGCCATCACAGCAGTCGTCGTCGCTTAAATCGGCGGGCTCAATGCCCAGCAGGCGTGCCACCATCATTTTAGCTAAGGGTGAGTTAAAACACAGGCCTACCATTCCTTCGCCGCTTTCGCCCATAATGCCAATAATGGCAGAAATATCGCCGATGGGCGTGTAATCAGTTCGTGCATTGACTGATTTGAGGGTAACGTTGGTGTTGGCCATGGATGACAAGACTTCCATGACGGACGATGAAATAGCATTCACCATTTTAGCATCAAGGGCTTGGGCTTGGGTGGCAGTCATGGAGTAAGAGCCTTTCTGAACAACATAAAAGGGGTAAAGCTGTTTTAATAAAGGGGGTGAAGGCAGCCGTGAATTGTTGCTGCTAAAGACTAGAAATCATCCATCTCGACGCACTGTAAAATTCGGGTCGAGAGGTCTTCAGGCGTGAAGGGTTTGGTGAGGTACTGTTTGGCTCCGCCTCGGATGGCTTCAATGATGTTGCTTTTGGCCCCTTCAGTGGTAAGCATCATCACAGGGATATTGGCAGTATCGGCCGATTCTTTTAAATTTTTAAGGGTGGTGGGGCCGTCCATCACGGGCATGTTCCAATCCAATAAAATTAAATTTACATTACCTGTGTTGGCTTTTAACACATCCAATGCTTCTTGCCCATTGCCGGCTTCTAATAAGCCAAAGCCCAATAGGTCGGCAGTGTTTTTTACAATTCTGCGAATAATGGCAGAATCATCCACGGATAAAATTTGGGGAGTGTCACTCATGGGATAAAGTCCTTTGGTTGCATGTGAAATGAGAAAGAGCTATTTTTTAACTCGATAGTAGCTACAGCGGCCAGCGGTTTGGCGCTCGTACAGTTCTTGACAATCCATTAAAAACTCCGAGCTACCCAGCATAAAATAGCCTCCAGGGTTTAAGGTTTGTGCTACTTTTGTGTAAAGAGATTTTTTAAAATCACGAGAAAAATAAATGGCCACATTGCGCATTAAAATTAAGTCAAAATTACCCCAGGTGGTAAAAGGATCTTGAAGGTTGAACTGTTTAAGCGTCACCATGTTTTTAATGTCGGGTTTTAGCGTAGAAATCGTATCGGTATTCTCAAAATACCGTTGCTTAAATTCGTCTTCAATACCACGAGCCATACTAATTCTATTGTAGCGACCACTTTTAGCCAGCATCAGTGCCTGGCGAGAAATATCGGTCGCTAAAATTTCCACATTTTCTAATAAACGTCGTCCCTTACCTTTACGAGCCAACTCGTGAATTAAAATAGCGATGGAATAGGGCTCTTGACCTGTAGAACACGCGGAAGACCAGATGCGGATTTTTTTCTTTTGGCCACTGGCTAATTGTTGTTCAAACTCCGGTAAAATAGTTTCCATCAGTGTGTCGTAGGGGGCACCATCACGAAACCAGTAGGTTTCGTTGGTGGTCATGGCATCCACAATTTGATCAACCAATGCTTTGTTACCGCCGTGGCGGGCTTGGCGCAGTTGAACATTGAGTTCACTAAAGGTGGCGTAGCCTAGCTCTAGTAATAGTTGGGTTAATCGGCTTTCAACCAAATAGGTTTTACTTTCATCCAACGCAATGCCGCACTGGGTTTCTAAAAAATCACGCAGTTCGGAAAATTCGTTGGTATTGATGGCAACAGTCATGAAGAGGACCTTCAGAATAAAGAAGATTAGTGGCGTTGAGAATGTTTGGTATAGGCAATGATTTTGTTGGCTAACTCATTCAGCGTAACGGACTCATCGCTGAGGCCTGCGTCATCCACGGCTTTGGGCATCCCATACACCACACAACTTTCGGCACTTTGGGTGAGGGTTTTATGGCCGGGGCTCTTGCGGATTTCTCGAATGCCTTTGGCCCCATCACTACCCATGCCCGTTAGCACAATATTTAATATTCCAGAGGAATGCACGGAAGGAAGTGAGCGAAATAAAACGTCTACCGCAGGTCGGCAGCTGTTCTCAGGTGCGTTTAAATTGGTAGCAACAACAACGTTATTATTGTGTCGTTCCAAGGTCATATGTCTTCCGCCAGGAGCAATATAAACAGTGTTGGCTTCCAGTAATTCCCCAGCCACCGCTTCTTTAACCGTTAAAGCACACGAGCGGTTGAGGCTGTCTGCCAAATAACCTGTAAACACTTCTGGCATGTGAATGACAATAACCACAGGAACCCCTAAATTAGCGGGTAGTTTTGGCAGTAATTCTTTTAAGGCATTGGGTCCACCGGTGGAGACCCCAATGGCCACAATTTGAGCACAAAAAGAAGTTCGTGATAGCGATGGCGCTGCGAGGGATTCGGTGTTGAGCGGCTTAGATGCAGTAGTGTTTGGAGTTGCCACTCTAGGCAAAAAACTACTTCTGGCTTGAACCGCTGGCAATAACGTCGCAATAGAATGTTGAACATGCCTAAACAGTGGGTATAATTTATCGCGTAAATTTTGAATATTTTGGCTGGTACTGCCCGATGATGGCTTGGCAACAAAATCCAAGGCTCCCGATTCTAGGGCTCTAAAGGTGACGTTGGCGCTGTTGGGATCCACGCCACTCACCATCACTACTTGTACCTTAGGGTAATTTTTCCGAATTTCATGAAGGGTTTCCATCCCGTTCATGATCGGCATTTCTACATCCAGCAATACCATATCAATGGGTGTATTATCGTGGGCACAGGCGGCCATTTTTTCCAAGGCATCCAACCCGTTTTTGGCGCTGGCAATGGGGTTAATGCCTTCTAGCCCAGACAGGGTTTCTTTTAAAATAGCCCGATAGGTGACGGTGTCATCTACTATCAGAACATTGAGCGGTTTGGTGTTGGGGGTGGTTGTCATGGGGGTGCTTGGATATTCTCACAACGAGGAGGAACAGGAATGTTTGCAACGGCGAACGTAAGTTTTTACTTGGCTGTCTCGTCAAAGGCCAATACTTTAGAAACATTGATGACGTTGATGAGGTGATCGTTGTGGCGTAACACGCCCGATAAAAATTGACCATCGGTGGTGCTGCTGTTGGCAGGTGTAGGCACCATGTCACTATCGTTTATGGCAATTACATCGCCAATGGGGCCTACCAACAAGCTAACGGTGTCTTTATTAATTGTTACCAAATCATCGCGTTTTTCTCGCTCAGCAATGGGGGCCAATTCTTCATTGGTTTTAAGCACCAAATTAAAGGTATTTTCACCAGGCTCTAATTCGCCTCGCCCCATTTTGTCACTGAGATCAAAAATAGTGATGACCTGTCCGCGCAAATTACTGAGTCCACGAATATAGTGGGGCGACCGCTGAACGGGGGTAATATCCAGCGAGTGGTTGATTTCGCGCACACACAAAATATCCACAGCAAACAGCTGGTCATCGAGGAAAAATGTGGTGTATTCACGAGTTGCCATAATCAGTGGTTCCTATCCAATGTTAAAAAATGCTAAGAGTCTTATCTGTATAAGGCCTTTAAGCCTTGCCTACAGAGGCTAGAGTCTTTTTTAAAATGTCTTCCAATTGAGGTAGATCCTTTAAAAATCCTTCCAGTTTTAAAAAGGTGGTAATGCGATCATTAATGACAGCGGTACCTTGGACTCCAGGGTGTTTCATAGAAGCCGGCTCCAGACACACATCGATGGTGTCCACATCCACAATGCGGCTGGCAATAATACCGGCGTGGCCTTCGGCAGCACGTGGCAATATTAAATAGGCTTCGTCTGGGTGAGACGCATCCCCATCGACGGGTAGGTGGTTTTCCAAACGAACCAGCGGTAAGGTTCGACCTTGGTAGGTTAAAAATTCTTTGCCACCCACGTGTTGAATGGTATGCGTGTTGAATTTTTCAAGACGGAGAACATGTTGCAGTGGCACAGCAAACTGATCATCACTGTCACTAGAACCGTTGCTAAACAAAATCACTTCCATACGAACGGTATTAGACGATTTTTGTTGTTGCGTTTGTTGTTCACGATTTTCTTGCTCTTTGTCCACACGAGAGAAATCGAGTTTTGCGGTGGTAGCAACGCCGGCCACATCCAAAATCATAGCCACGCTGCCATCGCCCATAATGGTGGCACCGGCAAAACAGCCACAATTAACCAAATATTGCGACGTGGGTTTTACTACAATTTCTTCCAAATTGTGAACGTCATCCACAATTAGGCCGTATTGTTTGCCGCCCATTTTTAGTACGGCAATGTTGTAATCAGGGTAGGCTACTTCGCGCCGGTCATCACCCGTGCGAGGAAGTTTTACGCGACCGTCTTCGGTGGCAAGCACTTCAGGATGGCTCATGCGGAGGCGACGTTCATATAAGCTTAGGCGTCGGTCGTCTAACTCTTCACCCGTTTCAGGGTCTGTGTAAGAACGCGTCATGCCCAAAGCATCGGTTAAGCGAACCAAGGGCAGTAAGCGTCCTCGTAGCTTGAGTACGCTGGCGGAACCCACGTATTCAATTTGCTTGGGCACATCTTCACCACGCACGCACAGCAACTCCACCACGTTCAGCTGAGGAATGGCAAAGTTGTGGTTTTGAACCCCTACCAGTAACGACGGAATAATAGCCAGTGTGAGGGGTAAGTGGAGATAAATAATGGTGCCCATGCCTACTTCGGTTTCTACGGTAATGGTACCGCCCAATTTTTCAATGTTGGTGCGTACCACATCCATGCCCACGCCCCGCCCCGAAATATCCGATACTTTGGCGGCCATGGAAAATCCGGGATGGAAGATGAGATTGACTTTGTCTTTGGTGGACATCCGCTCCAAATCAGCAGGCTTAATCACGCCTTTTTCCACGGCTTTTTGTGCGAGATTATCCGCATGGATGCCTTTTCCATCGTCTTGAATGGAAATAATGATTTGCCCACCTTCTTGGAAGGCTTTGAGTTGAATGTTGCCGCATTCGGGCTTGCCCAGCTTTTTACGATCGGCGGGCGATTCAATGCCGTGATCGCAAGAATTGCGAATGAGGTGGGTGAGGGGATCCGACAACGATTCGACGATGGATTTGTCCAGCTCTACTTCATCGCCCGTAATATCAATGGTGATTTGTTTGTTTAAAGTGCGAGAAATATCACGCACCACGCGATTAAATTTATTAAACACGTTGCCAATGGGCTGCATGCGGGTCTGCATAATGTATTCTTGCAGCTCGCTAGTGGTGGCGTTAATGTTTTGCACCACGCTGCTCAGGCCATCAATAGTAGCCAAATGCTTTTCCAGCTTTTGATTGAGCTGGTTGCGGAACAGAACCATTTCGCCCGCCAAGTTCATAAGGCGGTTGAGCAAATCGACCTTGACGCGAATAGTGTCGTTGGCAGTAGAAGTAGTGGCACTGGAAGACGTTTTTGTTTCTCGTGCAGGCGTATTGGAAGGGATGGGTTCACTCCACTCGGCTTCCTGTGTGTTCTTCGATGTTTCCACCATCGATAAGATGGGCTCTTCCGTGGGTTGCTGGGTGGATGGTTCTTCGTTTGAAGGGTCATTTGCTGACAAGTAGTTGTAAATACGGTCAGTTGGCAGTGGAATACCCACGGGCGCAAGGTCAGGCTCTAGAACACTACCAAACAAAAAGTATCCCGTTTCAGGGTAAGGGCCATCGCCTTGAAAGATTTCAACAGGTTCTAAGCTCCACAGAACTTCTCCCACCAAGCCAAGTTTTTCAAAAAAGGCGTGGCTGCCTCCGGCGGTGGGGTAATCGGTAGCAGGGATGACGGTGAGTCCGTATATAAATTTTCCACTGTTTTGGGCGTCTTGAACGAGGGGCTGTAAGCCTTCATCATTCCAGTTTACGGTTTCGGCGTTCGGTAATAATCCTTCGGAAGGAATGTGAGTGATTTGCTCTTCCGCAACGGGCACGGCCACGGTAATTAAATCAGGCTCTAGCACGCTGCCGTACAAAAACTCAATACGGTTCGGAAAATCTCCCCCTGCCACCACGGCACTTAATGGCATTGAGCAATCCAACACGGTGCCGGTACTGGCCAATGCTGCAAAGAATTTTGTGGGGTCTTCGTTTTCCCAATCGGTAGAAGGAAATACGGTTACTTGGTATAAAAATTGTCCACTGGATAAGGCTTGGCGTACGGTGGTGGTTTGCAGGTCAAATCCTTTAAACCCAGTTGTTGGTTTGGCTTCGTTGGCTGTTTGGGTTGCCGTGGTTAAGGCGGGTTCTTTGGGTGTGCTGGCAAGAGGTGCCGACGCCGAAAAAGTACCGGCTAAAATGGCTTCCAGGTTGGCTTGTTCAGTAGCCACGTTCACCTCGCCTGAAGCGTTAATGTCGTTGACCATCTCCATCAAGCGGTCTACCCCTTTGAGAAGCACATCTACCACGGAAGGCTCTGGATCCAGGACCTTGTCCCGAATCTTCATAAAGACGCTTTCCATCAGGTGGCTAAAGTGGGTGAGGCCTTCAAAGCCAAAAAAGCCAGCAGCCCCTTTAATGCTGTGGATGGCCCTAAAAATTTTATTGATCACATCATCACCGGCGTCGGCGCCGTTGGCTTCCAATAGTAGCAAATCGGGCTCAATGGATTCCAAATGCTCGCGTGATTCGGTTAAAAACTCTTGCAGTAATGAGTCATCCGTAAGCATGGGCTGTCCTTTTTCATGTGTTTTTTGATGGCTATTGCTGGCAACAGCGTCCAATCCACCGGTAAGCATGGGTGTGGATTGGGAAACAGGGGAAATTCCCTGTCATGTCTCAACGTCCTCAGGTTTTTAAAGCCGTGTTAATACAGGTATCGGCACAATGAGGTGTTTCTAAAGAGGCGTTTGGGGGTACGACCTTAAAATAAGCCAAACGGCTCTCCTCCTCTGTTTAACGGAGGAGATTGCGTTCTTGGGTTGTCATGGGGCATGGAGGTGGGTATAATTGCCTCCACACCAAACGTCATCCTCAGTAGCTCAATGGCAGAGCATTCGGCTGTTAACCGAAGGGTTGCTGGTTCGAATCCAGCCTGGGGAGTATTTTTTACCTTTTTTAGTAGCGATAGAGTTTGAGAATAGTGCGTTTATAAGTTTTGGGTTGCTCTTATAGTCAAAAAGGCTGCATCAATCTATTGGAAAGCTCAAGCGCAAGGGCAGCTATGTGCAGAGTGGAAGCAACCGTATGTGGATGCCGATTTAAACTTAAAAGTAGGGGTTAATGAGAATATTTCACCCCAACAGTAACCCATTCACGGGTTGAGACACTCACCTACGGATGAAACAACAGGGTGGTTTATTTGGTCTGGAAATTATCGCGACGGTGATGATTTTTTAGCCCGATTCATGGGTATCATCTGCAAGACAGATGTCCAGAAATGGTTAAGCTTTTGGGGTTGCCCCCAGGAAGCCGTTTTGTGCTTGGGGAAAATCAATACATTGATGTTTGGCATGATGAGACACTATGCCAATAAACAGCCCAAAGTCTTAATTTATAAAGGGGCGCTGTGCGCCCTATTCAAACATTTGACTGACGGATTCGTCGTCGTGGATGCGGCGAATGGCTTCACCCAGCAAGGGGGCCACGGAAACCTGAACAATTTTGGAACAGGCCTCTGCTTCAGCAGAGAGGGGGATGCTGTTACTCACCACCACTTCGTCAAACACTGAATTGTTGAGGCGCTGAACCGCAGGGCCGCTAAACACAGCATGGGCGGCACAGGCAGATACACTCTTTGCCCCTTGCTCCATAATCAGCTGAGCACCTGCACACATGGTGCCGGCGGTATCAATCATGTCGTCAATGAGCAAGGCACGCTTGCCTTTTACATCCCCAATAATGTGGTATACCTCGGCTTGATTGTGGGCGCTGCGGCGTTTATCAATAATGGCAATGGGGGCGTCCATTTTTTTGGCGTACACGCGGGCACGCTCCACACCGCCCGCATCGGGAGACACAATCACCCATTCATCATTGGGGTTAGCGGCTTTTTGGCGGCCAAAGTAGCTGAGGGCCACGGGGGTCATGTACAGGTGATCCGTCAGCACGTTGAAAAAGCCTTGCAACTGGCCGGTGTGCAAATCCATGGCCACCACGCGATTGGCACCGGCCGTGGCAATGAGATCGGCCATCAGCTTGGCGCTAATGGCTTCGCGGCCCACGGTTTTACGGTCTTGGCGGGCGTAACCATAATACGGAATAACCGCCGTGATGGTGTTGGCGCTGGCCCGTTTTAGGGCGTCCATCATAATCAACAATTCCATCAGGTTGTTGTTCACAGGCCCGCAGGTGGGCTGAATGACAAACACATCGGCTCCGCGAACGCTTTCTTGCACCCGCACGTAGGTTTCGCCGTCGGCAAAGTTTTTAATATCCACGGGGCTTAGGCTGGTGCCCAGGTAACTGGCAATTTCTTCAGCCAGGGGCTGGTTGGCTCTGCCCGAAAACAGCTTGATTTTGCTGCTAAGGGGTTCATGGGTTATGGGTTCAAGCTGGGGTAAATCGAGCATGAGGGAAGCCACCGAGAAGTCTCCAAAGTGTAACGAAGGGAGGAATATTAAAACGATTAAGGCGTTGGATTGTAGTTGGTAATGTGTTGGTCTTTCATTTGCTTTACCCATGCCTGAAAGGCACGTTGCGCTGCAGGACGTTGGCTTTTTAAGGCCACCACCTGGGGAAGGTGCTTAGAGCCTTGCTCCATTTCCTTCCACAGGGCCGAATCATCAAAGGTGGGGGCCACATCTTCGGGACGATTGGCGTAGTAAATGGTTTTAATGTTGGCCCATTTTGCGGCGGCATAACACATAGGGCATGGGAACGTACTGGTATACAACGTTGCGCCCGACAGGTTAAAGTTTCCGATTCTTTTGGCGGCGTCTCGAATGGCCATCACTTCACCATGGGCGGTGGGGTCGTTATCCAGTGCTACGCGGTTGTGACCGGAGCCAATGCGTTTCCCTGAAGCGTCGATAATGACGGCGCCAAAAGGGCCACCGCCGGCTTGGGTACCACTTTGAGACAGGCCAATCGCCTGTTGCATCCAGTGGTCGTGGCTGGCGGGTTCCGCTGCAAATCCAACAAGTTCCACACCAATCAATGCTACCAAACTCAGAAGCATCCATTGAATAGTGATGTGGGTGAGCCGCATAAGCGAATAGAGACCTTATCGCAATAAAAATAAAGAAGGGAAGGTGCGTGTCTGAAAAATCACTTGGATGAAGGTTTTGGATGAGTGTTTATTGTACGCAAAGAGGTTTGGAATAACGATGCGTTAGACGTCGATCTTTTTTGATATTTTGTGTGCTTGTAGGGGCTTAAACACCCCTGAAAGTGAGACGTTGCCTATTTACAGCCCATGAAGGGCGTTATGTGGATTTTTGTAACAATTTTCTGAAGCCCGCACAATGGAAACCGACCGCAAAGCGTGTAACATACCCCTCGTGAGGGATGGGAAGAGGCCGACACCCCGCTACCATAGAACCAAGGTCTTTGGTTGGTATGATGTTTTTATGCAATGGTCTCGCACATGGTTGTTAGGGTTAGCCCTCGGGGCGATGACCCTATTGAGTGGCATTCTGAGTGGTCTACCTGTGGGGTGGGCTGAAGCATTGCCCGTGGTGGTGACGCTAGCGCCGCGCCAAAGTGTGGTGGGTAAACGGGGTGCTGTGGGCATTTTGGCTACCTTTAAAGCGCGACAGGCGGTTACCCTGTGTTTACTGCCCAATCCCCTCAGTCAATTTACCTTCACCGTCACCGAAATTGGTCGAGGCCTTCGCCCGTTACCCCCAAGCTTGGTGCCGCTGCCCGACCCTACTCGCTATTCGTCTTTCCGAAAAGAAGGTATTTATGCCCGTTTGGTCCCTTTAAAGCCGGGCCAAGTGTTTACGTTGCCCTTTCAAGTCCCTCGGGTTCCCTTTTCCGATGGCGTTCCGTGGGAATCAGCCGAATACAAAATTGGGGGAAGCTTTGCCTTGTGTGATCAAACGCCCTTTGTGGGAGTGCCTGCTAGCGTGGGGGATGCCTCTTCGGCCCAATCCTCGTATGCCGGTGCGTCGGCCATGGGGTCTCGGACTTCCTTATGGGAGTATCCTGGCACGACGCGGAGTATCCCCATTACAAGCCCTGCACGCTTTTACCTCAGTTTGGAAAAATAAGTATTGCCTACCGATTCAAGGACTTTCACCATGACTGCTTCTCCTTTGCCTTCTTCCCAAACTTGGTTGCTGCCTTCGGTTTGGAACGCCTTAGTGGTGGCCAGTGATGACGCAACCCTTGCCCAAACCTTAGAGGCGGCCATTCGGTTGCGGGGCCCTGCCATTGTAACCTGTGGCTGGGAGGCTTTAAAACGCTCGGTAGCAGAGGAGGTAGGCAGTCCTCAGCTGTTATTGCTCGGTCCTCAGGCTGGTACCAGCTTGGGTGAGATCTTGGAGCTGGCTCACCGTTACGCGGCCCAAACGCCCGTGGTGGTGTGTTTGACTGACTACAACGAAGAAACCTTGATTGCCTTGTACGATGCTGGCGTGGCGGATGTGGTGTTTCCTCCTATGCCGCCGGTGCACATTGCCGCCCGAGTATTGGAAGCCTTGGAGCGCGATACCTTGCGCAAGCAGTGGTTGCAGAGAGACGCTGTATTGCAAGCTTTGCACCAGCGCGATGCAGCTACGGGCTTGTGGAGTCCCGATGCCTGGTTGGCGTTGTTAACACATACCCTGCATTCGGCAGACATGAATTCAGCAGAGCATGGGCTTATTGTATTGCCTTGGGCCAGTCAGGCTGCGTCTTCTGAAATGACGGCGACTGTTGGCCGAGTGTTGCTAAGTGCTTTGCGAGGAACAGATGCCTGGGCCTTGTTGGATGACCCCAAACGATTGGTTGTGCTGTTGCCCTATACGCCAAATGGGCAAGTTCAGGGGGTTGTGGAACGAATTTGCACGTTGTTGAAACACCATCAAATAGCGTTAACCCCTACCGATTGGCACCTGCTTCCCTTAACTGCCAACGAGTCCACCTTGGCGGTGCTGTCTCGCTTATCGGCAGTCTAGCCGTAGTGTGGCGTTATACGCTATGCTAGCTTGTAGATAGAGACTGCTTTGTTAAATGGGAGCCCGATGATGACGTTAGGACTGGCTGAAAACCGACAGTTAAGCGAAGCAGACGTACTGGCGGCCCCAAAAATTATGACGCCCTTACCGGGTCCTAAGGCCAAGGCCATTATGGATCGCGATGATAAGGTGATCTCACCTTCGTATACGCGAGGTTATCCCTTGGTGATGGCGCGCGGCCAAGGGGCCGTGGTGCAAGACGTTGATGGTAACACCTTTATTGACGCCTGCGCTGGCATTGCCGTCTGTGCCACGGGCCACAACCACCCACGGGTCACGGCGGCCATTCAGGCCCAAGCAGGCCAGTTTTTGCACATGAGTGGCACCGACTTTTACTACGACGGGCTCCCAACCCTAGCAGAACGCTTGCAATCGACGATGCCGGTATATACCAACCCCCAGGGTGTGGATTGCCAAGACTACAAAGTGTTTTTTGGTAACAGCGGCGCCGAAGCGATTGATGGCGCTATGAAGTTGGCCCGCTACCACACGGGGCGTCAAAACATTGTGTCTTTCTATCGCAGTTTTCACGGGCGCACCTATGGGGCGATGAGCCTGACTGCCAGTAAAGCCACCCACAAAAAACGGGTAGGTCCTCTATTGCCGGGTGTGTTCCATGCCCAGTACCCTTTCCACTACCAAGAGCCCATGGGTAAAAACTCGTGCGATACGGCCCAAGCTTGCCTGCAATGGTTTGAACAGAACATCTTTGGACGATTGTTCCCAGCCGATGAGTTGGCGGCCATTGTGGTAGAGCCTATTCAAGGTGAAGGCGGCTATATTGTGCCCGAAGATTGCTGGCTACTCGGGCTTCAGTACCTGTGCAAAAAACACGGCGCTGTACTAGTAGCCGATGAAGTGCAATCTGGCATGGGGCGTACGGGTAAAATATGGGCCAGCAGCCATGTGGCAGGTTTTGCCCCCGATATTATGACCAGTGCCAAGGGTTTAGCCAGTGGCTTGCCCATTGGCGCCATTATTGCTAAGGCCCATGTGATGAACTGGGTGCCGGGGGTGCATGCCACCACCTTTGGGGGCAACCCGGTGGCGTGTGCCGCTGCCATAGCCACCCTGGATTGCTTGGAAGGCCGAGATGGTGAGGCCAACCTGTGTGACAACGCTACTGCTATGGGTGCCCGTTTGATGGCAGGGTTGCGCGCCATGCAGCAGCGCGTACCCCACATTGGCGATATACGCGGCCGTGGGCTAATGGTGGGCGTGGAGTTGGTGCTGGACCCCATTGCTAAAACCAAAGCCAAAGCCCTGCGCGATGCTGTGGTGGATGCCGCCTTTTACCATGGGCTGATGATTTTGGGGTGTGGGGAAAACAGCATACGCTTTAGCCCGCCCTTGGTAATTACCGAGGCCCAAATTGACAAAACCCTCACGATTTTTGAGCAAACCCTCACAGAGCAAATCGCCCAGCACGGGTAACGTGCGGAGCGACGGCTGTTAAATTTTGCTCAAGGCTATTTGTCTGTTGGGCAACCCAAAGCTGCTTCCATCGTTGCAATTTCACCTTGGGTGGTTAATTTATTAACTCCAGTAAGAAGTGATCCTGTTTTTGGTAAAATTGATACTAATGGTTGCATAGATTTCTGCATATTGTCGTGCAGGTCTGAAAAATTACCTGTGTAAGGTGCTTCGGGATGGCCTGCATTATATAAAATTGCAGCTTGGCCTAAATCATCTTTAGTGACCACACCTTTAGTACCACTTAAAGTAATTTCTGTGCCAAGCCAGTTACCATCCTCTTGTTGGGCGGTTGCCTTTAAATTTTTTAACACGCCACACACGGGTGGATCGCCAGCGCCACGGATAGAACCTACGGTCATAAAAATACTCCCTTATTTTTTAGTAATAAACAAAAAATGTGAGATGACGGTTTTGCATCTTACAGATGTATAAAGTAACCCCCCCCCTAAAATTGTGATAATAAATAAAGAAATGTTTACATGGGGGTGGTGGGGTTTTGGGACGGCCATGGGCATTTGTCTCCTTCGCTTAAATCCTATTACAGGATACGCAAGGGCGTTAGCGCCTTGTGTGGGGAGCGTTGAGGGGCTAGCCCCTCAACAACAAAAACCAAGCCGTAGGTATTCCCATTGGGGCGTATGGGTAGTGGCTATTCAATTATCAAGGTTCGGGGAAAAAAAGAGTGACCAAAAAATTAACCTAAGCGCTGACCTTGCTCAGTGTGTTGGGCGGGCAAGCCGGTTATGCGGAAAGCCAGCCAACGCTTCTACTGAAGACGACATCCGGATTCGTCCAGGATAAAATTACTATAGTATTTAAAGTGAAAATTGAACAGCGAATAACTTTTATGATCGGTTGAGGGGGCCGTTCCCTCCCCCTCAAGCTCCCCCTCCCTCTTTTCTTAAAGGGCTTCGCCCGTTAGAAAATCCCTTTTGACAGTAGAATGCGGCGTGTGCTTACGCACAGGTTACGCCTAAACACCCACCCTTACCCACAGGCATATTTAGTTGGAGTTTACGCACGATGCCTGTTGATAAACCCACCTTGGTGGGGGGTTTTGCTACAATGTGGGCATCTTTCTTTGTTCCCATAGGATCGTTGCCGTGTCTTCTACTCAATCTCCCCCTTCTTCTGCCGATGTAAACGTGTTGCAAAGCGACGGCTATTTGCCCCAGGCGCTGGAGGCCCATTGGCAACAGGTGTGGGAGCAAAGCGGCCAGCACCGCGTGGATGTGAAGGACACCAGCAGACCCAAGTATTATGCCCTGTCTATGTTTCCGTACCCCAGTGGACGGCTGCACATGGGCCACGTTCGCAATTACACCATTAGCGATGTGATTGCGCGTGTGAAGCGCATGCAGGGCCACAACGTGCTGCACCCCATGGGTTGGGATGCCTTTGGTTTGCCTGCAGAAAACGCCGCCATTGAGCGGGGCATCCCCGCCAAAGATTGGACGGAAAGCAACATGGCCACCATGCGGGGCCAATTGCAACGCTTGGGCTTATTGGTAGACTGGGAGCGGGAAATTGCCACCTGCCGCCCCGACTACTACCGTTGGAGCCAGTGGCTGTTTTTGCACCTATACAACAAGGGCTTGGCCTACAAAAAAGAAGCCCCCGTAAACTGGTGCAACGATTGCAACACGGTGTTGGCCAACGAACAGGTAATCGACGGCACGTGCTGGCGTCATGGGTCGCCCGTCATTCAAAAAAATCTCAATCAGTGGTTCTTTAAAATTACCGAGTACGCGGATCGGTTGCTGGACGGCTTGCCCAACCTGAAAGGCTGGCCCGAAAAAGTGACGCTGATGCAGCAAAACTGGATTAACAAATCTGTGGGGGCAGAAATCGATTTTAAAGTCGTGAATCATGACGCCACCATTCGCGTCTTTACCACGCGCCCCGATACGATTT
The DNA here is from genome assembly GCA_029866025.1 of Vampirovibrionales bacterium. Classification (GTDB taxonomy): domain Bacteria; phylum Cyanobacteriota; class Vampirovibrionia; order Vampirovibrionales; family Vampirovibrionaceae; genus JARXAD01. The sequence continues at coordinate 378,274 of JARXAD010000001.1, forward strand.
TTGGCGCCACCTACATGGTCCTGGCCCCCGAACATCCGCTGGTGGCAAAGCTCGTCACCGATGCCCAGCGTGGCGCTGTGGATGCCTACATTGCCAAAACCCAAGAAAAATCCGAACGGGAACGCACTTTTGAAAACAAAGAAAAATCGGGTGTGGCCCTGGGTATCCACTGTATTAACCCCTACACGGGCACAGAAATCCCCGTGTGGATTGCGGATTACGTATTGGCCAATTACGGTACGGGTGCCGTGATGGCCGTGCCTGCCCATGATGAACGGGATTGGGCCTTTGCCAAAACCTATGACTTGCCCATTGAACGCGTCATTGTCGCTAAAAATCAAGATGCCACGGCTCCCTTAACCGAAGCCATGACAGACGCCGGTGTATTGGTGAACTCGGGGGATTTTACGGGGCAAACATCTGACGCTGCCAAAGCCGCCATTATTGCGCTGGCTGAAGAAAAAGGCTTTGGGTCCGCCAAAGTGCAGTTCCGTTTACGAGATTGGCTAGTGAGCCGCCAACGCTACTGGGGCTGTCCCATCCCCATGATCTATTGTGGTGATTGCGGTACGGTGCCTGTGCCTGCGGATCAACTGCCCGTTAAATTGCCCGACGCCATGGACTTTAAGAAAGAAGGCGGCTCGCCACTCTCTCAATCGCCAGAGTTTGTGAACACACCCTGCCCTCAGTGTGGCAAACCCGCCAAGCGAGAAACCGACACGCTGGACACCTTTTTGTGTAGCTCGTGGTATTACTTGCGTTATCTCGATCCGAAAAACGATCAGCAGGCCTTTGACCCGGCCATTGTCAAGCGTTGGATGCCGGTGGATCAATACGTGGGGGGCGTGGAGCATGCCATTTTGCACCTCATGTATTCTCGCTTTTTTATGATGGTGCTGCACGATGCGGATTTGGTACCGACGGGTGAACCCTTTGCCAATTTGCTCACCCAAGGCATGGTGCTTAAAGATGGCTCCAAGATGAGCAAATCCAAGGGCAACGTGGTAGACCCCGATGAGATTTTTAAAACCTACGGGGCCGATACGGCGCGTTTTTTCATCCTCAGCGATTCGCCACCGCAGGTGGATTTTGACTGGAAAGACACGGCGGTAGACGGGTGCTACAAGTTTTTGCAAAAGGTGTGGCGCGGTATTACCGCCACGCAAGCCAGTATTGATGTAACACTAAAAGCCCCGGCATATGACGAGTTAACGGGTCCAGATCGGGTGTTGATGCAGGCGTTGGAAAAAGCCACGGCAGGGATTACCCACGATATTCAAAATGCCTTTCAGTTTAATACCGTCATTAGCAAGCTGCGAGAGGCCTTTAACGCCATAACTTCGTATGCCAATGAAACGAAATTATCGGAAACCTCAACAACCAACGCAACGTATAGCTGGGCGATAGCACGCTTTTTAACCTTGTTGGCGCCTATTGCGCCTCACCTGACGGAAGCCTTGTGGGAAAAGCTGGGTGGGTATGAGCAGTCGGGATCCATTCATTTGCAGGCGTGGCCCGTGGCTCATACCGCTGCCTTAACGGCGGATACCGTGACCATTGTGGTACAGGTGAACGGCAAAGTGCGCAGCAAACTACTGTTGCCTGCTGGCCTTAGCAATGCCCATCTGGAAGCCGCTGCCTTGGCCGATGCCGCCGTGCAGCCCCATGTGCAGGGTATGCCCATTAAAAAAGTGATTGTGGTGCCCAACCGCTTGGTCAATGTGGTAGTGGGGTAGGTAAAGCTACTTTAATGGAATACCTACGAACAGCTCTTTGAATTGTTCAATGAGTAGATTCAATTCCTCTTGCTCATCAGGATTTGGGCTTTGAATGGCAAGCAAATCCATTAATCTTAAATAATCTTCTGGAGCTTGTTCTGAGAAAAGAGTAAGATTTTTTGATATAAACCGTATACTTTCCTTAAATTCTTCTATCTCTTCTGCCAATATTAAAATTTCTTCGGGTGTTAGCGGATAACCATGAAGTTCCGCATAGCGATCTCTATCAAAAGATTTGGCCCTTTTGGGCCTCAACCCTCTTTCTCTAAAGCTATTAATGGTTTTGGCTCTGTATTCAGGATCTTCCCACTGTCTCTTCCTAGTAGCTGATATTTTTTCTCTGTATTCTGGATTTTCCCACAACTTCTTCATTGCTACTGATATTTTTTCTCTGAATTCTGGATTTTCCCATAACTTCTTCATTGCTACTGATATTTTTTCTCTGAATTCTGGATCTTCCCATAGCTTCTTCCTAGTAGCCGATATTTTTTCTCTGTAGTCTGGATCTTCCCATAGCTTCTTCCTAGTAGCCGATATTTTTTCTCTGTATTCTGAATTTTTCCAAAGCTCCTTCATAAAAGCCGATATTTTTTCTCTGTATTCTGGATTTTTCCAAAGCTCCTTCATAAAAGCCGATATTTTTTCTCTGTATTCTGGATTTTCCCACAACTTCTTCATTGCTGCTGATATTTTTTCTCTGTAGTCTGAATTTTTCCACAACTCCCTTATAGCAGCCGATGTTTTTTTATGAAATTCTGGATTTTCTCTACTGTGTTTTATCAAAGCCAACGTTAACTCTCGGTATTGAGGATCTTGCCAACGTTTTTTCATAGCAGTTTCTTTTTTTTGAGCGGCTCCTGATTCCTGCATTCCTTTTGTTGTATTAACGCTTATTTTTTTTCGTACATCTTCATTTTTTAAGGTCTGATTTCGGTTCGTTATTCGTTGATTTCGTATGATGGTATTATCCCAAGACTTTTTTATGGCACGAGATTTTTTTTCTTTAACATCAGTCTGCTGGTTGGTTTTGATTCTATTGAAATAAGGATCAACCATGTTAAAGCCGAGTTCTCGCCCAAAAACCCATAGGCTTTTTCGTGATATCCCCGGCTCATCATGATCTGCAGGGTTTAATACGTAGGAGTCAAACGATTCTTCCGTCAACAAACGATCTTTAAGAATTTTAAGATAATCCTTGTTTTTATTGCCTGAAAATAATGGAAGATAAAATCCAACTAAGTTCATGCGTTAAATAACCGTGCCTTGCAGCAGCTGGGCCGTAAATTGTTTGGCATCGTCCCAGTTAGGGGCGTTTAGCTCTTGCTGAGACAGGCGCTGGGTGATGGGCGGCTCCAGGGCATTGCTTGCACTAGCGGGAGTCGGTTCTTCAGTAGCCACGGTGGTTGTGGCCTCATGCATGGGTGGCGCCGGTTCTGGCTGGACGTTGGGAGAAAAAGCACTCACAGCCGAGTTGGACTCTTGAGGTTGCAGTGGCAACGGTGACGCAGAAACGCTGGGTTTTTCCACAATCAAATGGACTTGCAAGGCTTGGCCTGTGACGGCCTCAATAGCTTTGTTCAGGTGGATGAGCTTGGTGGGATTCTTCAGGGTGTTGAGAATGGCTTCGCTGTGGCAGGCCACCGTGATGGTGCTGGCATCGGCACTAACCAAATGGGCTTGTTGGGTAATCATGGCGCGCACGCCCATGCTGGCAATAGCGGCCACCACTTGGTGCCAGTCCAGTCCACTCCCACTGGTAATGGGCCGTGGGGCTAGTGCTGGAGCCGGTTGAGATGTCGGTAAGGGTTGGGGCGTCTCAAGGATAGTCTGTGTGGGACTTGCCGCTACCGAAGGCATTGAAACGGATGGGCTGTGAGCTTGAGGCGTTACCGACAGTGTTGGGGTTGCTTGCGAAGGCACAGGAGTGGTTGCCGCGGGAAGTACGCCACCAGACAGTTGTTTTTCCAATTGTTTTTCTAGGGCAGCAATGCGGTTGCTAAGATGTTGAATGGTCTCAATGCCTTCACGATGGGCCAAGGCGACAAGGCCCACTTCCAGCCACAACTGGGGCAAACTGTTTTGGCGCACCTGGTATTCCAGCTGGCTCAAGGCCATCAGCCACTGAGGGTATTCATCGGTGGCAATACGCTGGGCTTGGGCCACAATGGCGGGCACCGCTGCTGCCGAAATGCCCAAAATATCGGCCACGGTGTCTTGCACCTTGGGGGTTAGGTCGCTAGCATTGCCCACAATAGCAGCCGCCAACATCAGCTGGCGCACTTGTTGAGTGAGGGCCTGCACCACTTGGCGCGGCTCGGCACCATCGGCGCACAGGGCTTCAATGCCCGTCATCAAGGTGGTCACGTCTTTATCCAGCATGGCGTTAATGACGCGTTGGACACTGTCATCGGCCAGGGTGCCCAAAAATCGCTGCACGTCGGCATCGGTAATGGTGTAGGCGGCATCCACCCGGCTAAGAACCCCCACTTGATCCAGCTGGCTGAGGGCGTCTCTTAGACCACCGCGGGCATGGCGGGCAATGGCCAAAATGGCTTCGTCGGTGAGTTTAAGATCCTCTTGCTGAGAGACGTGGGCGAGGTGGGTTTTGAGTTCGCTGAGGCCAATACGGCTAAAATCAAAGCGCTGGCAGCGGCTTACGATGGTGGGCAGCACTTTGTGGGTTTCGGTGGTGGCCAAAATAAACACCACATGAGGCGGTGGCTCTTCCAAGGTTTTTAGCAAGGCATTAAAGGCTGCCGTAGAGAGCATGTGGACTTCATCGATGATGTAAACCTTGTAACGGCCCTGCATGGGAGCAAACTGGCAGGTTTCAATGAGGTCGCGGGCATCGGCCACGCCGTTGTGGCTGGCGGCGTCAATTTCCACCACGTCTAGGGCGTTGCCTTTTAAAATGCCTAAGCAGCTGGGGCAGGTGCCGCAGGGGGTGAGGGTGGGGCCGGTTGCGCAATTGAGGGATTTGGCCAAAATGCGGGCGGTGGAGGTTTTACCCGTGCCCCGTGGGCCGCAAAACAGGTAGGCGTGGGCCACTTTGCCGCTGGTAATGGCATTGCTAAGGGTTTGAATAATGGGCTGCTGGCCCACGACCTCGGCAAATTGTTGGGGGCGGTAGCGGCGGTACAGGGGTAGGTAGGTGGCAATGGCAGTCATAGGGTTTATTCTACCGTGCCCAAGGGGTATGTATTACCTTAATAAAACAGGTAAATTAACAGTTTTACACAAAGCCGCACTTTTTAAGACGATGGCGTTTTTATGCACATGTAATCAACAACTGTTTACTCGTCCGTTGAATTCACACAAGGAGATACTCATGAACATTTCAAATAATCTAGGGGGGGGGGGTAGAAGCCCTCATTAAAAAAATCGGTCCAGAAGTCAAGGTTCTTTTGGATAATGGTGGCCATGCAACTCTCAACCTAAGTCGTAACTTGTTACAAGAATCCGCCCCTAATGTGTTGAAAGTTATTGATAACCACAACTTAGGTGAAGGCTATGATGCCTTGTTATATGGCCTGTTCCATGATGCCTCTGAGCTTGCTGCCACGGTTAAGGATGTTCCCAGTTTAAAACGTGCCGTTACCCAAGCCTACGAGGCAAAAAAAGACTTGTTACATTCTAACTTTAAGAGTCATATCGATGAATTCAATCAAGTTTTAGACGGCTTAAAGAGCTAATACCGTTGCTATAGCGTCTTGCAGCACTTCGGTTGCCAGAGTAGCGCCTTGTACCTTCAGTTGCAGTTGGGGCGACAGCCTTACGGTTGTTGCCTCTTCTCCCATCGCGGGCACCGTGGCCACAAAGGCAATGGACCGAATCACGCCCCCTTGCAGAGTTACCACCGCGCACAAGGCGGCAACGGCTTGGGTGGCTAGGGGCGCAGCTATGCAAAGGATCCACTGAGGCTGGCCATTGTCTCCCACTCCCGCCAACACCGTTATAGGCAGGGTATTGGTTGTGGAAAGAGGCGGCACCACGAAGTCGGTTACTCTTCAATAAGCTGCATTTTTTGGGTAAAGCCCATGGCCTGCAAGGTTTCGTAGGCTTCCACCCCAACCGCACTGCTGGGCTGAGATTTCACCACTTCCACCAACAATTTGGTGGCTTCGCGCGGGTTGTTTTGGGCCAGGTTGATCTTCGCCAGCTGGTAATACGTTTTATCCCGCATGGTGGCAAATTCTAGGGCCACCTGTTTTTCAAGCTCGGCTTGCACTTGGGCCGACGGGATTTTAGACAGAGCTTTGTATAAGCCAATGTGAGACTCGGTGGCGTCTGTCACCCATTCTTTTAAGGAAAGTAGCTCTGGTTTGGCTTCCGCCACTTTGCCTTGCTGAATAAGGAGCGCCGTGCGGTTCAATCGGTTTTGGGCCGATGCCAAGCCGTAAGGGTTGTCGGGTTTGTCCAAGGTGGGCATCTTCAACGGAGGGCTGGTTTCGCTTGCTTCGGGGGGCATGACTTGGGCGTTGCGCAAGGGCGGCTGTTGAATGAGGGGTTGGCGAGTGGGTTGTTTGGCTTCAGCTTCTTCGGCAGCATCATTTAAGGCGGCTTCCACGGCAGCTTCTTCGTCGGCTACGGTGGGCTCTGGCTTTACCTGCTTTTTGCGCACAATTTTAACGGTATCCGCTACTCCCGGTATGCCGGCGCCCTTCCGCACTTCCACTATTTCCGTTTCAATGGGCAAGTTGGGGTCTAGTTTTTCGGGTTTAAACCACTTGTTAAAGGTTTCTTTCACTTTGGCACCGTTAGGGTTCTCCGGTGGCTTAGGGCGATCGGCGGGGTTGTAAGGGCCAATGCCTTGAGCAACGCTAGAAGCGCTTAGGATGACAGTGACGGCAAACAGTGCGGCCACTACAAGGGTTTTAGCAAGCAACGGCTTGGAAAAGGACTTGAAAAACGAAGTCATGGGAAATAAAAAGCCAGAAGTTTAACAAGACAGAAAAAATCAACAGTAGGCAACGGTCACAAATCACGTGACTCATTGAAAAAATCAGTCTAAACCAAACATAGTTGGCGCATTGGTTATGTAAACAAGCGTTACCAAAAGCCCTATTAGGCGGGGCTTACAAGGAGATGTCGTTGCCAATCACCAAGGTCATGTCTTCACGCCCACCGCACGAGAGAGGCTCGTAGGAGGCCCCGTGAGGCGCCACCACCCAGTGGGCTTCTTTCAGCTTGGGGTCTATGTTGCGTAAGGTCGTCACCCACCCATCGGAGACCCGAGCCGTGTGCTCAACAATTTGGGTGGTTTCGCGTTTACGGGGGGTTTCACAGGTGACGTTTAGATTTTTGGCTGCCAAGGCTTCTTTTAAAGCAGGCAAGCGCTCGACAATTTCTTTGGGGTAAATCAGGCCAATATTTAAAGACTCTACAGCTTCATGACTGGCGTTATCCCCTAAAATCATGCGATTAAGCAACAGTTGCGCTGATTCGGCATGCACCACCCAAAAGCTGGCCCACTCGCTGCTGGGCTCACCCGGCAAGGTGGCCAAACGAATGGCACTTTTAGGAAGGCTACGCCCCAGCCAGCCCATGCGCACCATGGCATCCAGGGGCATATCCGTTTGAATGTTACTCATCGCCACGTTCACCAAGGAAGGAATGCGAGGCAGTACCCACGGGTCTTTCATTTTACGAGTGACTGCCGATAGAAACTGTTGCTGGCGTTTAATGCGTCCAATATCACCCAAGGCATCGTGACGAAACCGTAGGAAGCCTTCGGCTTCCACGCCATTCATGTGGCGCCAGCCAGGCTCAAAATCAATGTGAAGGTGGCCACTAAAATCGTGGTATTTCATTTTTTGAGGAACGTACACGTCCAAGCCGCCCACGGCCTCCACCACATCCTTGACGCCATTCAGGTTAATGACCACATAGTGATCAATGGGAATGCCAAAAGATTTTTCCACCACCCGCTTGGCGGCCTCGGCGCCACCGTAAGCAAAGGCACTGTTCAGTTTGTCAGTGCGCCCATTTTCCAAGGTGATTTTCGTATCACGCGGTAAGGACACAATGGACAATTTGGGCTCGCCGTGGCTGGTGTCTACGCGCATCAGCATCATGGTATCAGAGCGAACCCCTTGGAAGGTTTCCGTTGGGGTTTTACCTTGGGGATTCACATCCACGCCCATGACTAATAGCACTTGGTCTGGGGGGAGCATGGGAGACCCAAAGTTATCTAAGCCACGTGGCAAAAGACTGTTTTCGGTAGTGTTTGCCTGGGCACTTTGTTGCCAAAACACCACGCCCGTGGCTAGCACAGCGCTAATTACCAAGGCTAGCAGCATGACCCCCACACGCAGCATCACCAAACGGCGTCGGCGTTGGGACAAACGCTCTTGGGCCAAGCGTACCAATAGCTTTGGGGGAAGCCGATCCGACGCAGGGGCTTCGGCTACTATGGTGTTTCCACTGGTTCGGGGCTGGTTTTCGGAACTTGTAGACAGCTCTTGTAAGGTTTGGCGTAAAAAGCCACTGCGGCCGCCATTGACACGGTTACCAGAGCGGTCACTCGAACGGTCATGGGAGCGAAATGGCGGTAAATCGGTGGGCGGTTCCATTGAAAACAATTTCTGAAAAAGCAAACAAGGGGAAGATGATAAGCCATTGCCAAGGGTGTTCGGTGCAATGGGGAGGATGAACGCTCAATTATGACATTGAGGCGGCGGCAATCCAACACGTTGCTGGTAAAAAAGGTTTTAAGGCCACTACTACAGGTATAAACGTTGGTGAAAGAGAAAATTGCCTCCCTTGCTTGGAGGAGTTTACCCTGTTGTGGCCCACAATGGGTTAAGGCTTGGGGGCTATGCGCTGGTAAAGCGTCTCAATAGCCTTTGCATCATGGTAGCCCACCATCACATCATCCAGTGCGCCACCGCGCTGAATGGCCACCACCACCGGAATAACCGCTGGCTTATAGGCACTGATAATAGCGCCTCGGGTCGGTTTGTCGTATTGCACGTCAATAAGCAGGGTTTGCACACCCGTATTTTGGGCTGATACTTTGGCTATTTCAGGCGCCATACGCTGGCAATCGTGGCAGTATTTGGATTTAAACACCACCACCAATGGGTGTTGCAGTACTTGGGGTAAAACGCCACGCACTTGCGCCACCGAAACTTTTTGAATGACGGTAAAGGCCATGGGGTTCACGGTGGTTTGCTCTGTGGGCAACGTGGGGGTTGTTCCGTTATCAGGGCCTTGTAGTGCAGGTTGGCATCCCGTTAGGCTAAGTACGGTAAGGGCTGTAAAAAAAGTGGTGGCACAGAAGCGAAATAATGAATTCATAAGGGGGTAGGTCCTAACATTAAAGGGGGGGAGGAATACCGAATATTTATGGATTGTGCATTTTATGGGTCGGGTTATGTGTTTGTTAACGGAGCTGAATGTGGAGACGTACGGGGTTGGCTTAAGGTCCAGAGGCAAAGGCCAATCCCGATGCCTGCCAGGCTCATCCATTGAGAGGCGCTAAGGCCTAAGCCAAGCCAGGGTAACACCAAACGGTCACCGCGGATGAATTCCAATCCAAATCGTAGGAAGCCGTAGCCCACTAAAAACGCAGCAGACCAACGTCCCGTGGGTTGAAGCAGTTGTGGAAACCGCTTTTCCCACACCAGTAAAACGCCTAACAATAACAGTGCCCCCACGCTTTCAAAAATAGGAGCAGGGTAGACCGGCCACGGATGAGACACATGGCCCAAGGGGTAAACAATGGCGGTAGCCGTTAACCACTGAAGGGTGGCGGGTAATGCTGAGGCATTGACAACACCTCCATAACAACAGCCCGATAACAAGCAACCGACACGCCCAAAAGCCAGGCCTACCAGCGCACCGGGAGAAAAGACATCGGTGAGGGTTAAAAAAGAAACCTGTTGCTGTTGTGCCGCCAGCCCTAAAACGGCCAACGCACCAGCCACGCCGCCGTACCATACCAAGCCACCGGGGTAGAGTAGTAGTGGCAAGGGTGATAGGACAAAACGATCCCACTCATACAAGCAGTACAGGCCTTTGGCCCCCACAATGGCGCCCAGCATCACCCAAGGTAACCATTGCCAAATGGCATCGGCGGTTAGGCCCAATTTAGGAGCGCGCCATGCCATCACAGCCCCACCAAACAATAGGCCCAAGGCCAACATCACCCCAAAGCTGGGAATAGACACCAAGCCCCACGGGGCCATCCACTGAAGTAAAAAGGGGTGCATGGTACCTGCCTTTGAATACCGTCGTGATACTAAGAACAAGGGGTTTTTCCCCTCTCGTGGCATTATAGGTGGAATGCTTATTGTTTGCCGGATTTCCAATGGTTGTCCAAAGTCCACCACCACAAACCTTTGCTTGCAACCAATGCGGCCAGTGCTGCACCAGCGTGTCTATTCCCATAGAACCTGAAAAGGCCAAAGCCTTAAAGCAATTGGATTGGGTAATAGAACGCTTGGCTTTGCACGGTGTGGATTTCGAGCCCTTGCCTAAAAATAAATACGATACCCGCTGGCAGGTGCCCCTCACTGCCGAGCGTCGGTGTGTGTTTTTGGGGGATGCCAACGAGTGTTTGGTGCATCACTTCGCAGGGCCTGAATTAAAGCCCGATGAGTGCCATCGCTATCCTTTTTCATCGGGGTTTCGTTCGTCAGGATTGCGTCAGGGTCCTGTAATGGACGACCCTGTTGGACTTCAGTATGACGTGACGGCTTCCTGCCAGAGTGTTGCAGACGGCTTAAGCGAGGGTATTGTTAACTGGCAACCGTCGTCAATTCCGCCTCCTCATCCACTGGGTGTGGACGCTTTGCCAGAGGAATGGCCTGTGGTTAACCAAAAAAGCCTTCCCTGGGGGGAACGAGACGCATGGCTATCTTCTTTAAGGCCACTCATCAAAGACAAATCGGTAACGGCATGGCAGCTGTTGCAAGCCGCGTCCCAAATCTTTCATAAGTCACCACAAAAATCGAGGGTAAATTCAAGCTTTTTTGAACGCCTCTGGTTGATTTTATGTTTGAGAAAACCCTATAGCCTCTGGAGTGTCGCTGCCCTTCTTTCGGGGAAAGGCTATGTTGATAACAAGGTGTTGGGAACGACTCCTATTGCTCTTGCCTCGGTATTGTCTCAGCCTGTGTCCGATACATCGACGGCACTGAAGGCCTTTGTGGTGAGTATTTTGTCTCGTCGGTTGCCCTATGTCATTGGCATGGATGCCCAAGGGCTGTGGTGGTTGGCTTTTAGCGGCTGGGTGTTGGTTCGTTTTTACGCTCGTGCGCTTTTTTTACTAGAAAATAACACCATGAATAAAACCATGATGGACAATAAGACCGAAGGGAAGAGGGCAGATGTGGATGAATCCCTGGTTGTGGTGGCCATTCGGTTGGTAGAGCGGTATTATACGGGGCATCAACCTCGCTTTGTGGCGTGGGTGCATCGGCGAAGCCGCGCATCTGCTGTGTTGGGCCGATTACTAAAGGTGTTTCCCTCATGATGCGTCGATGGGTGTTTTTCTGCCTACTGTTTGTTTGCTTTGGGTCTCAGGCAGGTGCTGCCCCTTTGCCCCCACAGCAGCAAGCCTTGTTAGATTCCTCGTGCCCTGCTGCGGAAGCGGCGAGCTATCAAAAAACACCGGTACAAAAACTCGTCAATGATGCCAATCGTTTGGCCGATACCCAAGATTTTTTAGCCGCCCTGTGCCGTTATCAGGTGGTGGTCGCTCGCCAACCCCATCAGCCCACCTTGTTGAACAACTGGGGAGTATTGGTGTTTAACCACGCCATGACCTTGCAGCAACAGCACCGCTATGAGGAATCGCGCCAGTGGCTAGGGTTGGCCCAACAATTGCAGCCTAGCCATGCTGAACCCAAAGACGCAGTGGCTGCCAGTTATTTTGATGAAGCCATGTGGTTGCGCAATCAACCCAACACGGAGGCCACCGATGCCTTGGTGGTACACCGTTTGCTGCAAGCTAAGGCCTTAAACCCCAATTTACCAAACCTAAAACGGGCCTTGGGCATGACGTATTTGCAACAAGGGGTGGAACGCAGCCATGCCGGTGATTGGCCCGAGTCCGTTGAGCTATTAAGTAAAGCCCGAATCGAGTTGCCGGATCATCCCGATGTTCCTCAGGTGCTGGCCCAAACCAAGTTGCAGTGGGCCCAAACTTTGGATGCCACCGACCCGCAACGCAAAATGTTGTTGGAAGAGGCCCAAGCGCTGGATGTGGACTTGGCGCCTTCGGTAAAGCAATTGCTGGCAGGCAAACGTATTGCCAACGCCACACTGGGCTCAGCGTCAGATAATCAATCGTTACCCCAAAAAATGGCGGCGGTAGAAACAATTTTGGGCTTGTCGCCGGACGCTTCTGCCACGTTGCCCCAGCGCTTGGCTGCGGCAGAGCGCACCACCTTTGGTAAGCCTAAGGACGGTCCTTTGGATGTGCGCATTCATCGTCTGCACCAAAGCTTGCTTGGGGTCGGCAATACCATGGCCAACAGCCCCACCCAGCTGGCGTCTCCCATTCAAACCGTGGATGGCACCTACTTGGATGCTATTTTGACCACCACAGAAGGTCGCGTGATTCGCTGGTCTCGGTTTCCGTTATCGGTTGCTGTGGATTGGCCCAGCGATTGGCTTAAAGACGACCAAAAACAATGGCCCGAAAGCATCCCCACCAAAGAAGCCCTGCAACACGCCATTCGCAATGGCATTCAGCGGTGGGTGGGCGGTACCCAAGGCTTTGTGTCGGTGGTGTGGACGTCCCGCCCTTCGGAAGCCGATGTACGCATTGTGTTTGAAGACACGTATACCGATCGCTTTGCCCAAGCGGATATGAAGGTGCTGCACAACTTTACCGTACCTAAGGCCAGCAATTTAGCCAAAGCTTTGGGTTTGGCCAGTATGTTTACGCCGGGGGTGGCCAGCTTGGGGCCACAGGCAGGGGCGGCCTTGTTGCAATATCAACAGGTTAAAAAATTGGACACCGTGCAGAATGAATCTCGCTTGGTGCTGGGAAAAAACCGATTAAATGCCAATACACCTGCCCAGCTAGAAAATACGGTGGCCTACGAGTTTGGCCAAATATTGGGCCTAAAAGGCTTAAGTGAAGATGCGGCAGATATTCGCCACCCCAGCACTATAGAGCAACTCACACCAAAGCCATTGTCAGAGAGGGATATTGCCACGCTTCGAGCGCTGTATCAGCGCCCGGCCAGCATTATTTTAAACCTTAATTAATGGGCTATTTATTGCAAGCCGTCCAGCGCCTTTTTTAAATTTTCCAAGTTTTCAGCCTTTAAGGTGCCTGCAAAGCGCCATACCACTTTGCCTTGCTGGTTGATAAGGAAAAAAGATGGAAACCCTTGCAGGCAATAGCCATTCATCAGAGCTTCGGTGGGTTTTTCTAAAATGGTGTAGGCTATTTTGTAGTCTTTTTTAAATTGCTTGGTGGTGGAAGGCTTGTCGGGAGTATCGCCTGCATTGATGGACAAAATGGTGAGGTCATTTTTATGCTCTTTATACAAAGCCTCTAAAGCAGGGGCGCTGTGCTGGCAATGGGGGCACCATGAGGCAAATAACTCGAGTAGTACGGGGCGTTTGGCTAGTTCTTTAGACAGCGTCACTGGCTTGCCGCCGTAGGAAGGCAAGGTAAAATCCATGACTGTGGAGCCTTCGGGTAGCACCACGCGTTGGGGGTTTTCGGGGTCTTTGGAGCAAATAGGGGCGCTACTCGCCAAGGTTAGCGGTTCCTTTGGGTCGCCAGACACCGTATGATACAAGGCGGTACCAATAAGGCCCGCAATCAGTAACGTGGTAATGCCTAGTACAATGGGTCGAAGTCCACTCATTGTTTAAAATCCTTTGCCAACTACCATTTAAAATACCAGTATAAATACCACTTAAAACCACTCATTAGGTGCAGTGTATGACGTCTCCACCATCCTCGCAACCCGCCGTTTGTCCGGTAAGACCCTTACTCAATGTTTACGCGTTACTAGCGCCTTGGGCGTTGCTTTTGGCACGGTTATGGCTGGGCGCCACCTTTGTGGTGAGTGGCGTGTCCAAATTTCAGTATTTTAACGCGTTTCAGCGAGCGGTTTATGATTACGGGCTGGTGCCTGTGCCGGTGGCTACCTTTATTAGCCATTGCCTGCCAGGCCTTGAGGTGTTGTTAGGCGTGTATGTGATTATTGGGCTGTTTTTACGCCCGGCGGCGTTGGGTTTGGGGCTGATGCTGGCAGGGTTTATTGGTATTTTATCTTACGCCTTGGTAACGGGCATGGACATTGATTGCGGCTGTTACGTGGGGGGAAAGTCGGAGCCTGTGACATGGAAAAAGGTGGCCGACGATGTGGGGCTGTTCTTACTGGCCCTTTGGGTCTGGCGTTCGCAAGCTAACCGTTGGCTGTTGGATAGCCTTGTTTTTCCAGCCCGAAATGTCTAAAAAAGTGTAGCACCTATCCACACTGCCATTAATGCCTTTATTTTTTTGTGTGGTGGGCTAGATGGTACGAATAAGGAATATAATCGGTAAAGGTTTTAACATTAATGATGTTGTTATTAACCGTAATAATCAAGAGCTTATTCTTTTTCTTGGCGGTATAGGCTAACAGGTCAGCATCTGCAATGTTTAGCACATTGATATTGGGCTGGTTGCTTACTAAAATCCCTCCCAACAGTTGGGTCCGGTGGGTTGTTGGTAGGTCTTCAATAATGTTTTGAAAAGGAGGCGCATAACTCCGACCATTGGTATAGGCATTGCTTCCCGAGAGAAAGCGGTAGCCATACCATTTTGTTTTTAAGATAGCCGCCCCAATAGAAGGACCTTTACTATTGAGTACCCCTTTTTTCTCTGCCTGCTGGGCTCGCCAGCGTGCCACGGTTACCCCCAAACGAACTGCCAGCTTAAAAAGCCTTGGAAAACGCTGAAACGGAAGGGCGGTTTTTGCTGAATCTGAAATATTGAATTGAAGGTTCCAAATGGGCGTTTTACTGTAGCTGGTAATGGGCACTAACGGCAAAACATCTTTTACTTTGCGGACAATAATCCCTTTTTTACCCTTGGAAGTATCCACAAAAGCCAGTAACGAATCCTCGCTCATACGGGCTTTGGGATGATTGCCCCAAACCGCTGCTTGAATTTCATTCAGGCAAGGGCCGCATGGAGCATAGCGTACACCGAGTTTGTAAGGGGCATTATTATTAACAACCGCAAGCAAAGGAATAAATCCCTTTTCGCCGTTCGGAGAAGCGGCATTTAACATCGTTTGCACTTCAGCGCAGTAAGCATAATATCCTGCGTCTTTTCGGTGCACTTTGTTGTTGTATCGAGACAGGTCACTTTGTTGAGAGCCATGTTGTTGGGAGCGATGCACCACAATAGCGCTGGCCCCGAAAGCATCCTCAGCATCTTTCTCAGGAAGCTGCTTAACCGAAAGAGCCGCTTGTTTGGCTGCATTTTCAAATAAACGACGAATATCCGCTTCTTTTATTGTGGAACCTTCAACCTGAATAGACGATCCATTCCAGTCGGCGGGCCAGTCAATAGGTAATGCTTCAAAGCGGTTGGGGCTTGAATGGGCGGGAGCGTTCAACCCGAAACCGGTTTTAGGAAGAGACGCCGAAACAAAATCGCAAGGTTGACGTTGGCGTAAACCTTGGGGGGTGAACAAGGGGGTAAATGCTTTGGAAGGTTGACGTTCACGTAAACCTTGGAATTTTGTTTGTCCAACAATGGATGGCAACAGCGACCCCTTTTGGAGGGGCAAGGAATACGACGATGACAGTCCGACAGAAACCATGATGACAGCAGTATTAAAGCATTGGTAATTGATTCATACTTTCTCACCAGAGTCTTCGCCATGCCAGTAACAATTTTGTCAATAACAGCACTTGGAGCCAAGCTTTTCCTGCAAGGTGACCTGAACCACTGCTCTTGATACGATGAGACTGTTTTATACTTTATTTAGAGTGACTGTCTTATGCCACGTTTGCTAATGGTGCCCGGTCCCACGCCTCTTTCTCAGGCTGTTAAAGAAGCCCAGAGCCGCCCTGCCGTTAGCCATCGTAGCGCCGAATACAAGGTGATTTGTCGGCGCGTGTTCTCTGCCTTGCAATGGGCCTTCCAAACCAAAAATCCGGTATTGGTCTACACCAGTAATGCCACGGGTGCGGTGGAAGCCGCCATGCGGAATACCTGTAATCCCGGCGATGCGGTGCTTAGCCTAAACAATGGCTTTTTTAGCGAGCGCTGGGGCCGTATGTGCCAGCAATTGGGCTACGACACCACGGTGCTTACCGTACCAGAAGGCCAAGCCCATACCGCTGAACAAGTGAAGGCCGAATTGGCTAAAAAACAGTATCATGCCGTGGTGATTACCCACAGTGAAACCGCCACAGGCGTACTGTGCGATTTGCAGGCCATTTTACAAGTGGTGCAAGAGGCTGGGGCTCTCAGCATTGTGGATTCTGTGACCTCAGTAGGGATTAGCCCTTTGCCCATGGATGAATGGGGAGCCGATGTGGTGATTGGCGCCAGCCAAAAGGGCTTTATGTCGCCACCGGGTTTAACCTTTGTGGGTGTGGGTCCACGTGCCTGGAAAGCCTTTGAACGGGCTCAATACCCGGGTGTGGCTTTTAACTTTGAAATTTGTCGAGAATTTCAAACCCGCGATATGCCCCCCTTTACGCCAGCCACGCATACCATGTTTGCCGTGGATGTCTCATTACAAGCCATGCAAGCGGAAGGGCTTAGCGCCATCCACACGCGTCATCGGCGCAACAAGCTGAAGGTGCGCGAGCAACTGAGTGCCATGGGGTGTGAACTGTTGGTGCCGGATGTGGCCAACACCTGTGATGCCGTGACGGTGGCGTATCCGCCCCAAGGGTGGACCTCGATAACTTTGCGAGAGGCCTTGTTAGAGGAATTTGGCATTGAAGCCGCCAATGGTGCCGGTGGGTTGATGGACCACACCTTCCGTATTGGCCATTTGGGTACCCAGCGTGATGAAGAGGTGAACCAAACCTTGGCGGCGCTTCATCAATTGTTAAACCGCTAAGTAAACAAAGCTTAGCCTAACAATTCATACAGGCCCCCTAACTGTTTAAATCCAGCTTTTTACGCTGTATACATGGGGGTGCCGGTATGATTTCTGTTTGGGGCGGGGCGTTTTTCGGGTAGGGCTCTATAATATTGAAGGTTCCAGGGTTTGAAACCTTCGTCCCTGCGGGCAAGGCCTCTAAGTCAAAATCATCCCGCCAGTAGTTGATGGCAGGGTTAGGTACGGTATCGCCATCGGGGGTTACTTGTAAGGTCCTCACTCGTAAGGTATCCGGCGGGCCTTCGGGGTTATGTTTCAGTACCAGCGTGCTATCCCCAAACCATTGGCCCCCTTCTTTAAAGGGTAACCAAGATTGTGCGTGCCCTAGAGAAGAGACTCCGAGTAACAACGCTGGAAGCAAGCTTCTTAATGTCATAACCTATTCAAGTACTCCCATACCTAAATAAACCCGTACCATTAATACCTTACACCATAGAGCCTTGGACGAAAAAATCAATGGTTCATGACGGCGCAATTTTTAATTCGGTTTTGGTATTAATAGTAATACCTTGCATCAAGGTTGTTTTATGATCTTCCTATTTGGAGAGTTTTTTATGTCCCCCCCTCCCCTTTTTCCTAGATTCGTTCCATTGGCGCCTCACTTTGGTGCAAAAGGGCACCATGGCAGAAAATATGAATCCAATGTAAAAAATTATCTCGATAGAGAAGACAATAGCCCTGGTAATCAACAGCAACAAATGTTAGATGCAGCAAAGGAAGCCCAGGAAGTGATTGCTGAAAGAGAGCGGTTGCGGCAAGAGGCTTTGCAAAATAATGAAAAAACCAAACAAGATTAAGCCCACTAGCTGGGCGTAAATGCCAACGCCAGCGAATTGACGCAGTAGCGCAAGCCGGTGGGGGCGGGGCCATCGGTAAAAACGTGGCCTAGGTGGGCGTGGCACTGGCTGCACGTAATTTCGGTGCGGTGCATGCCGTGGCTGGTGTCTATCGTCTCGGCAACAGCGTCTTGTTGCGCCTTGGTTTTAAGGCCCTGCCAAAAGCTGGGCCAGCCGGTGCCGCTTTCAAACTTGGCGGCTGCATCAAACAACGGTTGTTGGCAACACACACAGGTAAAGGTACCAGGCCCTTTGGTGGCCAAGTGCTCGCCGGTAAAAGGGCGTTCCGTGCCTTTTTGGCGTGTAATGGCGTATTGCTCGGGGGTTAGGCGGCTTAGCCACTCGGCGTCATCGGCGCAGGGGGCTTTTTGGTCTACAGCTGTGGAGCAAGTGTTGGTGGTGTCCATGTTTATTTCTCCCCTTATTGTGTATTACGTTTTGTATTGCGAAAAATCTTAGCGAATACGGGCTTTAGTTTACCCCAGAGTAGCGCCGCTTCTGGTAAGTTTAGGCGAGCAACCCAAGCGGTGTGGAATCCCACCAAAACCAACGCCAGCACAATTCTGGGGAGCCACGCGTTGCCTGCATACCAAGGTGACAAAACGCTGACGTGGAGACCGCCTTGCCACAGGCCCCAACCCATAGCAATCATCACCAACGTAACCAGTACCAGTTGCCCCAGCACACCCGCTAGGCCTTTTAAGCTGGTGGCCAAGGTATCGGCATGAGAACGCCACAATAGGCTGCCTAGCAGCCCCATGTTGATGAGGGTGACGAGGCCCGTAGACAACGTAATGCCACCTAAGCCCAGCGGCCCTACCAGTAAGCTGTTTAGCCCCCACTTAACCCCAATGGCCGCCAGTGACACCCACAAGGGCGTCCACGAGTTGCCAAAGGCATAAAATACTCGAATAAAGGTGTCTCGCGCAAAATAAGGCACTATTTGCAGGGCCTGAAAACTAAGAGCCAAGCTGACCAACGCTGTGTCTCGCGCGTTAAAGGCGCCATGTTCAAACACCAAGCGAATGAGAGGCTCTCCCAGCAGCACAATGGCGGTCATCATAGGAATAGACACCAGCCATAGGGGCACAATACCGCGGCGAATATCGGTTTGCAGGCTGAGCCAATCAGTATCGGCCACGGCGCGGCCAAAGCGCGGAAACAGCGGCACCAACAGAGCCGTTTGCAGCACGCCAATAGGCAATTGCAACAGGCGATTGCTGAGTACGACCGCCGACCAGCCCCCTTCTTCCAGTTTGGAAACAAACAGCATATCCACCATTACCAGCAATTGGCCAATGGTGGTGCCCACCAACATTGGGCCAATAAGAATGGCCAGTTTTTTGACGTTGGGATCCGATAACTTGGCCCAGCCTGCCGGATTGAGGGTAAAGCGCCATTTCTCTTTCAGGGTGGGGGCCACTTGCATGAGGCACTGAAGCGCAGCCCCCAGCACCGTGGCGTAGGAAAGGATCAACCCATTAGCATCCACAGGAAACAACAAAAGCGCCGCCATCATGGCAATGTTCATAAGGGCCGGCGACAGCGAGGGCCACAGGTAGTGGTGATAGACGTTCAATAGCCCGTAAAATACCCCAATCCACCCGCCAAAAAACACCACGGGAGCCAAAATGCGGAGATGCTGAGCGGCTAGTGCCACGGTGGTGGCCGATTCCCCCCCTCCCATAAGGGCTTGCATAACGGGTTGTGCAAACAGCCCTAATCCTACCGAGGCCAGCATAAACACTACCCCCACTACGGCAAAAACCGTGTTGGCCAGTCGGTTGGCTTCGTCACTGGGTGGCTTTCCGGCATCGATGAGCTTGGAAAAGACGGCCACCACTGCCGAATGAAACGGGCCCCCCAAGCCCCCCAGCAAAATAAGGGAATACCACGGCAGTTGGACGGCAGCAAAGTAGGCATCGGTGGCGACAGACGCCCCAAACACGTGGAAAATTTGCCAATCGCGCAAGGCCCCCAGTGCCTTAGAAATAAGGGTGAGGCCCGCAATAAATTTAGCCGCTTCCCACAGGCTCGGTTCCGCCTTTGAGGTCTTGGGTAGGGTGCTTTCCGACTCTATGCTCAACATTTACAGTCCCAATGCCAACTGAAGGGGCAGTAAGTCGAGTCCGTCTTCAATGCGTTGCACCAAGTCGCCCGTATACCCCATGGGAATGGATAGTTGAGGCGCATGAGACAGGCAGCCTAAAAAGGGGGCGGGACTTTCGCAGTGGAGCCAAGCGGTCATGGCGTCCCATGTGGTGTTGGCAGCTAAATCCAGTGGGGTTTGCTCCACCGCTACCCACCCTGCCAACGAGACGGGCATTGTTTTTAGCCATTGCAGCGTTGGCCACACGTTGGCTACCACACTGGCACTTTTGGGGGTAACGATTAATAATGGCCAACCCAAAGCGTGAGCGAGGCCAAT
Organism: Vampirovibrionales bacterium; assembly: GCA_029866025.1. Classification (GTDB taxonomy): domain Bacteria; phylum Cyanobacteriota; class Vampirovibrionia; order Vampirovibrionales; family Vampirovibrionaceae; genus JARXAD01. Next base: position 398,402 of record JARXAD010000001.1, read on the forward strand.
GGCAGAATAGCCGAGTCCTTGCCCTAATCCTTGTCCTAGCGGACTATCCAAAGGGGCGGATAGAGACCACGGCAAGGCCGCCCCGCTGGGGGTATCCACAATCACTGGATAAGGTTGCTGCCCCAGTTGGCTAATGAGGTGATGCCAGTGATTTTTAGTGAGGTGGCCTGCAGCAGGCAATAACACAGGCTGAAATTCTGCGAGTGGCGTGCCTGTTTGGCGGCATAGATGATTGAGAACGTATTGGCCAGTAATGTGTTTGTCGGGCGCGCTATCAATTTCTACGGGGGCAACGGGTAATACCCGCTGGCCCATGGCTGCCAGGGCTAATGTTAATCCGGTTGCTATGGCCGTTTTTCCACACTGGGCATGAGTACCGACAACAACTAAGCCCCCGGATAGCGGTGATTCAAAGGATTGATTCATACGAGGTCGCTCATTCTAAAAACAATGCTTCGGAAGGACTGAGGGGTCTTTCCACAAGTGGCTCTGTGGAGGAGGGTAAAAATTGTTTGCGCACAAAGGCCTCTTCGCTTTCTGCTGTGGGCAATTGTCCCATCAATTTTTGGTGCAAAATAGCTGATAAAGCTTGCCCAATAACAGCGCCTTCCTGAAATCCTAGCCCTCGTAAATCATCGCCATTGAGGCGGGGACGCAAGGGACGTAATCGTCGCTCAAAACGACTAATGGCCGTTAGCAACAGTGCCACCTGTTCGCTGTGAATGAGAGGATTGAGAAGGGGAAGTGTTAGAGCAGCTAACAGCAAGGATTCTAGCGGGTACCGGTGCCACGCTTGATACAGTTCTAAAGGTGAGGTGCTTTCACTCACACCCTCTAGCACTTTGTTGTGAATCAACCGATGGGCCCTTACCAGCCAATCACGTTCGTGACGCGTCAGCTCGAGCCGTTTGGTAATCAGTCGAAAAGCACTGTCTTCCACGTCGGCTGGGTTCGGCAACGCTGGGGTGGGATGAAGTAAGGGGGCTGTGAGTAGCCATAGGCTAAACAGTCCCTGAAAATCTTCCCACGGTGAAAACCCTTCGTCACTGAGGTCATCTTCGGCATGATCCAATAATAATGGCTCAATGGCAGAACGATGTTTGGCCAGTAGGGTGGGGCTTTGAGCTAATGCGATATGGGTATTTTTACAAGTCGTGTCGTCTTCACTGGCAAGGGGTTTACTTGTTTCAGGCCATTGGGTGGAAATTAGGCGGTAACCTTCAATATCTACAAACCACTGAAGCCAACGCGCCTTGGTGGGCGTGGCTTCTTGAGATAGAAAATCCCACAGCTCGCATCGAATGCGATCACCACCGCCTGGGTAGACGGTTTCGCAATAAGCCAGGCATTGCTCCATGGCAAAGGCGGTCAGAGGGTCCAGTTCAAAACCCAAGCGGCAGGCAAAGCGTAGGGCGCGTAAAATGCGGCTGGGGTCTTCGTAAAACGAAAGCGGGTGTAAAATCCGAATCATTTTATTGGATAAATCCACCAGCCCACTGGTGTAATCACGCACCTGGCCTAGTTCGTGGATGGGCATGGCCAAGGTATTAATGGTGAAATCTCGGCGCACCACATCCAAGGGAAGCGCAACCCCTTGTTGTTGAACGGTAGGCAGTGCCCCGCAGTGATCGTAAACTTCCTGACGGGTGGAGGCGAGATCAAAGCGTAGGCTTTCTTTATAACTTAAGGTAACGGTCCCAAATTGAGGAAACACATCGTCTACCAAAAAATTTTTAGAGTGGGCTACCAAAAATTGGGCTGTTTCTAGGGCGTTTGCTTCTACCGTAATGTCCACATCCACCATGTCAAAGCGATGATCGCGCCGAAGCAACACATCGCGCACTTGGCCGCCAATCATATAGGCCTGAATGTTGCCGCCTTGGCAGAGGGATTGTAATTCGTAGAGGGCGGCGGTTAAGTAAGGCGAAAATAGTTTGGATAATGGGACAGACTCGGTTTGCACAATGGGGGTTTGGCTAATGCGGCACACTGTGCCTACCAAGGATTGTGGAAAGGCTACGGCTGCTAAAGGCAGTGACCCCATGTGCATGGCTTGCATGCGTTGCAAGGCACGGGGCGAGGCCACCCATGAGGTATTGGCTTGTATCCATGGCTGATGAAACGGCTGAGCAACGTTTCTCAGATCCCCAATGTCCAGCAGCTCGGGGGAGTCTTGGGTGAGCAGCTCCGCATCCACGCTGGCAATATGGTCCAGAGCGTCATCTATGGTTTGAGAAGCCGACAGGCGATGCATGGATTCAATGCCTTACTCAAAAGGGACTGTGGTCCCTCCCAGCTCACAGAGTAGCGCAAAGATGTCGGCTTCAAGTGGCATCACAGACAGGCGAGACTGACGAACGAGTGGGATGTCTGCCAGCGAGGGGGTGGCTTTAATGGTGGCCAGCGTCACAGGCGTGGTGAAGGCTTTCAGAGGTTTGACGTCGATCACTACCCAAGGATTCTGGTCTTCTTTGACGGTGGGGTCTGGGTAGGCGGCTTTGGAGACCTCAGCGATACCCACAACTTCTTTGGGGCCCACGCTGTGATAAATGAGGGCCCAATCGCCGACGGCCATGCGTTGCAGGTTGGCACGGGCTTGATAGTTGCGCACGCCGTCCCAGTGGGTCCAGCCGTGGCGCACCAAATCGTCGTAGCTAAATTCGTTGGGCTCGGTTTTTAACAGCCAATAAGCACGAGGCATACAGTAACACTTTGTTTACAACAACGGTTTGCCTAGCATCATAAAGGATTCAGGGCTGTCTATCCATCTGTTACGCCATCAAGAGAAGATTCAGGGGCAATAGAGTAGAGTTGTTATGATTCGAGTGCCTTTTCAACCAACGGTTTATGCTCCAAAGGTTGATGTCTATTTTGGTGGGCACCGAACTAGTGCCAAGGATATTTACTTTGGTGATAATAAAGACCAAATATCTTTCTCATCCTACTCCGTTACTTCGGCATCGAAACCAAAAGCTATTGTCTTTTCAAAAGATTCGAGAGAATTTCAAACAGCAGCCCATGAGCTTGGCCATGCTTTAACTTATATTGCTTGGGGCATCCCAGTTAAGGCCATAAGGTTGGGGCAAAACAAAAAAATGAAAAATGGTTTGGTGAAAGTGGGTTCTACGCATATTGGCCGTGGCGTAACAAGCGCATCGTTTGATTTTAAAAATAAGGATAATGACGTAGGAGCGTTAAGGGCTGCCTTCAATGCTTTGGCCGGTTATGCCTTTGAAGATTGGGCTTCACTTGGAACCCTTAAAAAAATATTCGCATTGTTAGAGTCCGGTGAAACGATTCGAACTCGCCAGGAATCTTCCGATTTTAAAGGTTTTTTAGACTTAATACTAAATTATATCCGACGCGTTTCATACCGCGATAGCAAATCTGTCAAGGAAATACTCGGTAAGGTTCAGGTTAACGTGATATTTCAATCGGAAAAAATTATTAGAGTGATTGGAAAAGAAAAATACAAAGCCATGACCCAAGACTTAGCCAACAAAAAAGAATTGAAAACTCCCAAAGAAGTGGAGGCCTTTTTTGAAAAACATTTAGGCAAAAATTACAACTGGAAACCGGTGCAAGAATTAATTGATGCCACCTTTACCTAGCCTATTTAAGCGCCGCTATGCGGCGTGGAAGACCCACGGGAACCACTTGCGCATGGTGGCGTTAAACACATGGCCAGCCACAGTGGGGTTTTCTTTCAGGCGGCGGGTGCAATAGCCGTACCAGTCTTTGCCGTAGGGCACGTAAATACGCAGAGGGTGGCCCCAGCCTAAAATCATGTCGCGCATGGCTTCATCCACACCCAACAGCATCTGAAATTCGTACTTATCTTTGGGCACCTTGTATTCATCCAGCAAGCGGCAGGCTTCCCACACCAGGCGTTCGTCATGGGTGGCAATGCCCACAAAGGCGCCCTGCTTTAGCATTTCTTCTAGCACCAGCACGTAATTTTTGTTAATGGTGTCTTTGTCTTTAAAGGCAATAGTGCGGGGTTCCACATAAATGCCCTTGCACAGCCTAAAGTGGGCCCCACCGGCACCGGCTAATTGGCTACACATATGGCGAACGTCACCCAAGGTGCGGCGCATATAGGCTTGTAACACAATACCCACGTTGGTAAATTGTTGGCGAAGAGTGAGGTAGAGATGAATGGTAGGCGTGGTACAGTCGCTGTGTTCCATATCCAGCCGAACCAAAGGGGCTTTACCATCAATGGGGGTGCTGGCCGCTTTGGCCACAATGCCTTCAATCAACTGATGGCAGGTATTGCCATCCATCAGTAAGCCTAAGGCGGTGGGTTTGACGGAGACATTGGCGTCTAAGCCTTTTTTGGCCAGTTGTTCCACAATGGTGTGGTAGGCACGTGCCGTTTCGTGGGCTTGGTCCATGTGGGTAATGTACTCACCCAGTAAATCAATGGTGCAGCGCGCGCCTAGGGCGTTTAGCTTGGCCACACAGGTTAGCATTTCGTCCATGGTTTCTCCCGCCACATAGCTAGACGAAATGGCTTTAACAATGGGCCGTGGCACGAGAGGCAACACAGCAACAAGTAGTTGATTAAATCGATGAGTAAAGGACATGGCGGTGTGTGAATCCATCATAAATACGGCGTATTAATTGTCACACGGTAATTGAAACAACCAGAGCTTGGCAATGTTAACCCCTGTAACAGTCATTTTTTAAGGTTCCGTGCGCTTCTGCTGTGTTTTTGATAGTGTTTGTAAATATTTATTTTGTAGTCCCTCTTTTTAGGAGTTCCTTATGACCACCACCTTGGAAGCCCCCACCATGACCGCCCCTCAAGCCTTTCCCAGCACTCAAGGCTTATTGGCCGGCCAAACGGGTATTATCTTTGGTGTGGCACACAAAAGCAGCATTGCGTGGGCCATTGCCCAAGCCCTTAGTAACGCTGGCATGAAGCTGGCCTTTACCTATCAAGGCGAACGCTTGGAAAAAAACGTTCGCGAACTGGCCGAAACCTTGGAAGGCAGCTTGATTCTTCCTTGTGATGTGACGGTAGATAGCGAGCTGGATGCCGTGTTTGAGCAAGTGGGCGACGCTTATGGCAAGCTGAACACCATGATTCACAGTGTGGCCTTTGCCCCTAAAGATGATTTGCAGGGTGAATACATTAACACCAGCCGCGACGGGTACCTGCTCTCGCAAAATATCAGCAGCTATTCCCTAACGGCGATGGCCAAGCGGGCTCGCCCCCTCATGCAAAAAGCCGGAGGCGGCTCTATTACTACCCTGACCTACTTGGGTGGTGAGCGCGTGGTGGAAAACTACAACGTGATGGGCGTTGCCAAAGCTGCGCTTGAAATGAGCGTGCGTTACTTGGCCAAAGATTTGGGTCCCGACAACATTCGAATTAATGCCATTAGTGCTGGCCCCATTAAAACCTTGGCTGCCCGTGGCATTAGCGGGTTTGGCAGTATTTTGGACGAAATGGAAAAACGCACACCCTTGCAGCGTAACGTGGATGCCAGTGAAGTGGGTGACACCGCCTTGTACTTGGCCAGTCACCTGTCGCGCGGTGTGACGGGTGAAGTGATTCACGTGGATGCGGGTTTCCATGTGATGGGGTACTAAGGCAATTGTTAATGCCGTTAGGTTTTTCTAGGTAGATATGTTCCATTCCTTAGTAAAGGTGATCAACATGCGCATTGGTTTTAGTGGCTATCCAACAGTTCGCTTTTCCCAGCAGACAAATGGTGCAGATGCGGATCAAAAAGGCCATTTAAATAGGGCTTTGCCGAGTAGCCATATTACACTTCGGACAGATAACGGGCCTAAAACAGTTCCTGTTGTCTATGGCGATTTAGAAAATTTGGCTAAAGAGCCTGTAATGGAAGTAGCTGCTAATATACTGGCGGAGCAACCACGAGGTGAGCAAAGATATATGACAATTTTTACCTAATTAACGTCCTAAATCTGATTGCTTAACAAAATTAAGGAAATTCACTTTTTATGAGCTACGTTGCGTCTCAAGCCACCAGTAGTAGCATAAGTACCCCTTCAGGTAATAACGGGCAGCGCCGCAAAGGCCTGCCCGTTCACTTATCGCTGTTAGAAAATGTTCTTCTCCCCCAGGTTCACAAGCCAGGGCGGTATTTGGGGCTAGAGCAAGGCGCCTACAAAAAGCCCTTCCACACCGCTAAAGCCACGCTGGCCTTTGCCTTCCCCGATCTCTACGAGATTGGTCTGTCTAATTACGGCATTAAATTGCTGTACAGCATCGTCAATCAGCACCCCAACTACCTGTGCGACCGCGTCTACGCCTTTGCCGGAGACCTTCGCGCCTTAGCTGCCGAGCATAATCTCCCTCTCTTTGGGGTGGAATCCAAGGTGCCGGTTAAAGATTTTGACCTGCTGGCCTTTTCCCTTCAATACGAACTGAACACCACCACCCTACTAGGCATGCTGGAATCCGCCCAATTGCCCTTGCGTGCAAAAGATCGCCCCACGCTAGACTACCCCATTGTGATTGGTGGCGGCCCCGGCAGCGGAAACCCCATGCCCTTGGCCCCATTTTTTGACGCCATTATTTTAGGCGACGGGGAAGAAATCCTCATTGAGCTGTTGGATACTATTACTGAAGGTAAAACCAAAGGCTGGGATAAGCCCGCCATGATGGCGGCTTTGGGTGCCATTGATGGGGTGTACATTCCCGGCCAAAGCGAACGTGCCTACAAGCGCATTGTGGATATTGCGGAAAAGCACATTGACATTGCGCCTCTGATACCAGCGGTTGCTGCCGTGCATGACCGTGTGGTGGTGGAAGCCCGCCGTGGTTGCGACCGCATGTGCCGGTTTTGCCAACCCAGCTTTATGAATTTGCCCACCCGTGAGCAAAGCGTTGAGAATATTAAAAAAAGCGCCTTGGCCGAACTGGAAAAAACAGGCTACGAAGAATGCTCGCTGCTATCGCTTTCTATTGCCGACTACAGCCATTTTAAACCCTTGGTGATGGAGGTGACGGATGCCCTGAAAGATTATGGCGCGTCACTATCACTGTCTAGCCAGCGGGCCGACCGTTTTAGTGTGGAAGTAGCCGAAGCCGTGAGTAGCGTTAAAAAATCCACCCTTACCTTTGCCCCAGAAGCGGGCACCAACCGCATGCGCAATGTGATTAATAAAAACCTAAGCGACGCCGAGATTCTCAATGCGGTGACGAGTGCTTACAAGGCGGGCTGGAACAAAGTCAAACTCTACTTCATGATCGGCCTCCCCACCGAAACCCAAGAAGACTTGGATGGCATTGTGGCCACTGTCAAGCGGCTTCAACAGGCATGTAAAGCTATTTCTCGCGAGAAGGCGCTTTCTAACAAAAAACACCTCGAAGTGAACGTCACCATTAGTAACTTTGTGCCTAAGCCTCATACGCCTTTTCAGTGGTTTGCCCAAGACAGCATGCCCATGCTGCGCGAAAAAATTGCCTACCTCCGAGGCGAATTTAGGGGCGTACCGGGTGCCAAGGTCAACTTTACGGATCCAGAAATTAGCAAGCTGGAAGCTGTCATTTCTAAGGCGGGCCCGGAACTGGCCGATGTCATTGAGCTGGCGTATCGCAAGGGGGCCTATTTAGACGCCTGGGAAGACATGAGCAGCTTTGACAAGTGGTTTGAAGCCCTTCATGAGCTAGGCCTAAACGAAGAAACCTACACCCGCGATCGGTTGGTAAGCTTGGACGATGCCCTGCCATGGGACCCCATTGATATGGGTCTGGACAAAGAGTGGTTGAAGGCGGAATACATGAAGGCCACGGAAGCGGCTGGCACCACCCCCTGCTTTGAAACCTGCAGCACCTGCGGCGTGTGTGCCACTTACAGCACGTGGCCCAAATTCATCGACCCTCCAAAGGAGGGTTTTTCTACTGGCATATTGAAGATTACGAAAGTCCATAAGCGAGAAGTACTTCCCCCCGTGGAGCGAGTAGTACTAAAGCTGGAAAAGCGTGGGCGCTTGCGGTTTATTTCACACCTCGATTGGTTACGCTTGGTGATGCGAGCCATGAAGCGAGCCAAATTACCCATGGCCTACAGCCAAGGGTATCATCCCAAGCCCAAAGTAACCTTTAGCCCCGCCTTACCCTTGATGATGGAAAGCCTGGGGGAATGGATTGAGCTGGAGCTGACAGCATTAACCCCCGATGTGGCTAAGCGCTTGAATGCCTACCTACCTGAAGGGGGCCAAGCCATTGAAGAAGAACATGTAGCCATTACCCAGTCTAAGCTTACCAAACGGATGGTGGGCGTCACTTATGAGGCTACTCCCAACTGGCCGGAGGATTTGGGTTGCGGTGGGGATGGACAGGTACCCCCCAATGCCCGTACAATGCAACCATCGCTTCTATCGTGCGTTGAGACGTTTTTGGCCCAAGATGCTTGGCTCGTCACAACTTCAGAAGACGATATGCCCCCAACTGTTTTGGACTGTCGACCTTATTTATCCCAGCTTTCTGCGGATTCACACCACACTGTGACCTTAACCTTCCAGCAAGTGACTGCCCTTCCCACCGAAATCGTTTCGACTGAAACGATGGAAGGAATGCCCCAAGCCACACCCGATGCGGCCCATGCCTCTTCTCAGGCACCCATCCAACTGTTTAGCTTGCGGCCCCGATGGATTTTGTCTCAATTGGTGTCTTCTTTACCTGTGTTACCCGCCTCGTGGACCATTCGCCGTCAGGCCATCCACCTAGCGCCATTAGATTCCTCTGCCACCAACTTGAGCAGCCCTTCTTTGGCTGCGGCTGGCGTCTAACACACTCAACACACCGCATTTCTGGATAACGAACGTCGCACCCAACACAGAATGGCTGTTTATCGCCCTTTTGCTGTTGCTGACAATGCCGCCTCGGCTGCCTCAAACCTCTTCTCCTTACTCTTTGTGAGGAATCAGGCACGTTAGGCTCGATAGTCGTTTCGTTTTTTGTTAGCCCGCTTAATAGCGCTGTTGCAAGGCAACCCATCGCCATCCAGCCTGTTAACCACAACGGTTCTAACATTGTTTAGGAGTAACCACAATTTTATATGGTCAAGCAACGCGTTATCGTCTCAGAACGAGACAACATTGCCGCCCTGTTTGAAGATGACCGGGCCGTTGAATTCATTATCAATCGGGGAGACACTCTCCTAGGGGATGTGTACCTATCCACCGTGGAAAACATTTTGCCCAGCATTGACGCTGCCTTTGTAAACGTGGGTGGCAACAAAATGGGTTTTTTGCATGCCAGTGATGTTGAAGGCAAAGGTGAACTGCAAAAGCGCCTCAAGCCCAAACAAAAAATGGTGGTGCAGGTGGTTAAAGAGCCCACCGGCCACAAGGGTCCTCGGGTAACTACCAACATAAGCTTGCCTGGCCGCTTTCTCGTGTTTATGCCCGATTCTAAGGGTATTAGTGTCAGCCGTCGCATTGAAGACCCCACCGAACGGGCCCGCCTAAAAGCCATTGTCAGCTTGGTGAAGCCCCATGGCGTGGGCGTCATTATTCGTACTGAAGCCCAAGGTCAGCAAGAAGCCGACTTGCAAGAAGATTTTGAAATTTTGCTGGATCGCTGGCAAACCATTGTCACGGCCGCCGATACCGCATCCAATAATTGCTTGCTCTATCGCGATCAAGATTTGCTGTATCGCGTCATTCGCGAAGTGGTGACGGAAGACACCGACGAGATTGTTGTGGACACCGCCTTTGGCCAACAGCGTGGCCAGCAGCTGCTGCAAACCTGGAACATGGATAGCAGCATTAAGGTAACCCATTACCAAGGTGCACAATCCATCTTGGTGGCCATGGGGGTGGAACGCGAAATTAAATTGGCATTGCAAACCAAGGTGCCGTTGCCCAGTGGTGGTTATCTGTACATTCAACCCACGGAAGCCTTGTGCGTGGTGGACGTGAACAGTGGCAAATTTACCAGCTCTTCCTCTCAGGCAGAGACTATTCGCCTTACCAACTTGGAATCGTGCAAAGAAATTGCCCGCCAGCTGCGCCTGCGAAACATTGGCGGCATGATTATTGTGGATTTCATTGATATGGAATCCCGCACTGATAAGCTAAAGGTGCTGGAAGCCTTTGATAAGGAACTGGCCCCCGATAAATCCAAACCCCAAATGGGTCAACTCACGGATTTAGGCTTGGTGGAAATGACACGCCACCGCCAAGGACAAGCCTTGAGCGAAATTTTTAGTCGCGAATGCCCCATGTGCCAAGGCCGTGGCCATGCCATTGAGCAATTTGCTTGGGCCCCTCCCAATGCGGAAGCGGAAGGCCGCTTGTTTGGCCGCAGCAACAGCAGCAGCCGCAACCCCATGCAGCGCATGCAACAACGGGGTAAGGCCGGCGGCTATAAAAGTACCAGTGTTAAACCGGGCGGCCCTGCAGAATCCGTATTGGAGCGTACCGACGCCCTGCCACCACGCCCACAAGTCAAACCATTATCAGAACAGCTACCCTTGGGCGCCCCCGATCGCAAGCCACTGCCGCTCAAGCCATTCCGGTTGGATTTACGCCAGTTGCAAGCCTACGTGGAGCAACAAACTTTGGAACGTACCGGTGCCAGCTTTGGCCGTTGCGTGCGTACCACCCACACCCCGTCTGAAACCAACCGCATGCTGAGCCGCATTAACCCTAAGGCTATGGATGTGCTCACCTTGGTCTCCGATGTGGAAAACGGTGGCGGTTCTCTGTTTGCGGTGTTTGAAGAGCCCACACCCATTGAAAATGATTCCTACGAAGGCTATGAGGGCGAAACTACTCCGGAAACAGGACGAGCCTTACCACGGGATGGACGTATGCCTGTGATGGCTGGTGCTGCTGGCTATGACAGAAGTCAACAACACGGACCTCAACCAAATCAGCGGCGTAGCGGTAACACCCTTAACGAAGCTACGGATGGTGGTGACGCAGGTGATGACACCACCCAGGATATGGCCTCTGCTCTCAATGGTCCCAGCCGTCAATCATTAGCTCAGCGTCAGGTACCGGAAGCAGCCCCCAAACCCCTCGTTCCCGCTCTGGAAGCTCCCAAAGCGCCAGCAGTTAAACCTTCCGGTGGCTTACCCGGCTTACTGTCATCCATCTTCCGTCGCTTACCTGGTGGGCATCATACCGAAGCGCCACCCATGTCGCCGACAGAAACTGATGGTGGCTCGCCACGCATGGCCGTCCTAGAGCTTCCGGGACAAGCACCCTTGCCTGCCTCCAGCCGCTCGCGGGCCAGCCAACCTTTGGTGGAGCGAGACCTTCCACTTTCGGCAGGAGAAGGATCTGAAGGTGAAGTCTCCAATGAAGGTCGCCCTTCAGGGGGAGCTCGCAGAAATGCTCCCAATGCTGGTCCTGGTAATAGTGGACGAACAGCGGCGTCCTCCCGTCGAGGTGGTTCCGTTCCTCGCTATGAGCCCCCAATGACGGGTGGAGCGCCAGAGCCAGCATCCACAAACGCTGTGGTTCGCTATGCCGAATTACCTACCGATGATGACGATGACTCGGCAGACGCTTTTGAAGGCGAAGGTGGTAACGAAGCCGCCACTGTTGCCAGTCGTTCGCCTCGCAGTGGCAGTAGCTCCAATAGCCGTAATCGTCGTCGCCCTCGTCGCCCTAGTGGTGGGGGAGGCACCGGTGGCGGCGGCGGGCGTCGTCCCCCTTCAGGCCCTGCCAGCTAAGCAAACGGTAACCCTTTAAAGGTATGTTTTATCCCCTCAGGTTCCAAAAGGCTTGGGGGGATTTTTAGTGACCAACGTTACATCCAACGCGCTTCGGCTTGAGGCCGCTGCTGCCTTGCATTACACTCAAAGGGAAACACACTAGCTTTCTGTATGCGAGGTACTTCCATGACTATGGCCGCTCCCCTGTTAACTAAGCCGTCATCAGTGGCGCATACTGCGCAAGAGGTCAACCCTCTCCACGCACAGTATTTGCAGCAATCTCCCTTGCATTTTGCCTACGAAAAAGTACTGAGCGGCGAGCGTATCACCCAGCAAGAAGCGGTAAAAATCTATAATAGTCATGATTTACTGGCCATTGGCATGTTGGCGGATTTGGCCCGCAAGCGTATGACTCCCCCTGAGCTGCAAAACCACGTGTATTGGGTGCATAATTTCCACATTAACCCCACCAACATTTGCGAAGCCAGCTGCAAATTTTGCTCTTTTAAAAAGGGGCCCAAATCGCCTTTGGCTTATGTGATGAGTGTGGACAACGTGCTTGAGATGGTGCACAAGTACCCTCAAAACGATACCCTGAGTGAGTTTCATGTGGTGTCGGGCTTGTATCGTGAACAGGGCCTTGAGTATTACGAAACCCTGTTTAAGGCCCTCACCCGAGAGTTCCCTCATGTCCATATTAAGGGTATGACGGCCGTTGAAATGAAGTTTTTGGCCGACGTGGCCGGTGTGTCTACTGAGGTGGTGCTAAAAACCCTCAAAGATGCGGGCTTGCGTTCCTTACCCGGTGGCGGTGCCGAAATGTTTTCGGAGCGGATACGGGCTGAGGTGTGCATGGACAAAATTACGGCCACCGAATGGCTAGACGTTCATGGCCAAGCCCATGCCATGGGCCTAAGCAGCACGGCCACCATGCTGGCCGGATTAGGAGAAACCCCCGAAGAGCGTGTGGAACATATGGTTCGTTTGCGCGAGCAGCAAGATATTTCCGGAGGGTTTATGACCTTTATTCCCCTCAATTGCTATTACGACAACAACAAAATTGATTCCAAACACGCGCTGACGGGCATTGAAAATCTAAAAAACTTTGCCGTCAGTCGTTTAGTGCTGGACAACATTCCTCATATCAAAGCCTTTTGGGTCCATATTGGGGAAAAAACATCGCAAGTGGGGCTCCATTTTGGGGTGGATGACTTGGACGGGACCGTGGTACAAGAAAAAATTGCCCACTCGGCGGGTACTGAAACCAGCCAACACCTCACCCAAGATGAGTTGCGTAACATGATTTGGAAAGCGGGCCGTGTGGCAGTAGAGCGCGACAGCCTGTATGGCATTAAAGCGATTTACGAGCCGCCAGCCGATACGGTTGGCTACCATGAGGCCCACACTTTTGGATAAGGCCTTGCCAGCGAAGGATCTTTTTGCCATTCGTTTGGGGCGGATTGGCTTTATTAACACGGTGCCTGTGTACCATGGGCTGCAACAGGCACTGCCCAAAAACTTACAGTCACAGATTCATGTAGTCAGTAATACTCCCATGGGTCTCAATAAAGCCATCGTGGCCGGTCATTTAGAACTTTCACCTGTTTCCACGGCATGGTATGCCCAACACCAAGATCAACTCACGTTATTACCCGGCTTGTCGGTTAGCTCGTTGGGCAGTGTGGAAAGTGTTCTGCTGGTTAGTGATTTTGGCCTGCACCAGTGGCAGGGCCAGCCCATTGCGGTTCCTGATGATTCTGCTACCTCGGTTGCTGTGTTGCGCGCGTTGATTCAACACCATAGCGGCATCGATCCCCTTGATGCCTTTGTGGTGTACCCTGCCCACTTGCAAGAGCAGGCTCTTCGGGATTATCCAGCCGTTCTCACCATTGGTGATCGAGCCTTGGCGTGGCTACACGGTCAAAATACGGCTGCCCTAACCCCAGGGCTAACAACCAAACAGCCCATTGATTTAGCCACAGCTTGGCAAGCTTTTACCGGAGAGCCTTTGGTATTTGCTGTATGGGTAGCCCGTAGTGAGTGGTTAAAGACCCACGAAACCGAAGCCATACAAGTGATGGATGCCCTGATTAAGTCTAAAAATGAATTTTTATCTTCTGAACCAAGCCAGCATGAGGCTTGTAAAACATTGGTATCAGCAACGGCCCTCTCCGAAAGCATCCTCAAACACTATTGGACTCAATCGCTCGATTATGGGTGGAGTGAAGGCCACCAAGCCAGCGTGGAGCGTTTATCGGCCTTGATGACTCATACTCGGGTCTCTTGCCTCGTATGAGTGGTTCGTCTCATTTGCCAGAAGAGCCTGTAACGGGTACGGTGGTTGCGGCTTACCCCAACCGGTGGCAGGTGTTTGTGGCGGCAACAGAGCCATTGAATGTAACTGATGGTGATGTGGTGTTTGAAACTACCTTGCGGGGAGCTGTTAAAAAAGCCCAGCAAGCCGATGTGCTAGTGGGAGACTGTGTGCAACTGGAGGAAGTGGATTGGAACACTTCTACAGCCCGTATTTGTGGGGTGTTGCCCAGAAGTACTCAATTAAGCCGACCAAAAATGGCCAATGTGGATCAAGTGCTGGTGGTGCAGTCTCTGGTTCAGCCCGCGTTAGACTTCACTCACTTGGATCGGCTTTTGACCCACGTAGCGCTGGCGGGGCTGCCAGCAGTGCTGTTGTTTACCAAAACAGATTTGGTGACGGATCTTGATTTGATTACCATCGTCAACCAAGTGTATGGCCACCAGTTGGGTTACTCCCTAGCGTGTGTGAGTAAAGAGCCTTGCCCACTGGCGGATTCATTAAGTGTGGTACACGGGTGGCTCGCGGGTAAACGCACTGTATTGGCGGGCGAAAGCGGTGTGGGGAAATCCACTTTGCTCAATCGCCTAAATCCTCAGTTAGCACTCCAGGTTGGGGAAGTTTCGGCCCGCGCGGCCCGTGGACAGCACACCACCCGCCATGTGCAATTGGTAAACGTGTCTAAGGATGATGACGTGCCTGCTTGGGTGGCCGATACCCCTGGCTTTAGCCAGCTAAGCTTTGAAGGCACCGAAGCCGCGGCTATTGAACGGACTTTTGGAGAATTTGACGCCCACAGAGCGCAGTGCGAGTATCCCAACTGCTTGCACCCCCCCCTTGTAGAATCAGAAGAAGGCGTTGTTGCCCTTACAGCCCGCTGCGGTGTGCGTGATGCTCTGGAAGCTGGAATTTTGGCTGAGAGTCGGTGGGCTAGTTACCAACGGCTGGTGATGGAAGGTCATGCCGGTAAAGACGATCGTCGCCAGCGTAGCCAAAAAAGCGAATATGGAGCCAAGTTTCTTCAAAAAAAAGGGGGTGTTTCCCACCAACGGGTTCGGCTAGACGAGCATTTGCGAGGCGACTCGCGCCGTAAAGCCCGTCAAGCGGTACAACCCGGTATGGGTACCGTCCATGAATGGACGCAAGAAATGGACGATGATGACTTCTAGTAGCGTTTTCATTCGCCTCGATGCCTTGCGCCAACAGGTAGAAACATCTTTAATGGCCTACTTGGACGCTTCGCCTGCGTGGCTATCGCCCCCACCTGCCACCACCCAGCCAGCAGTCAATCGTTTTGAAGAGGCCCTGCGTTATGCGGTGCTGGGTGGTGGCAAACGGTTGCGTCCCATCCTGTTGTTATTGGTAGGCCAATGGTTAGGGGCTTCGTTAGAGTGTCTCATGCCAACGGCTTGCGCCTTAGAGCTTATCCACACCTATAGCCTGATTCATGATGACTTGCCTTGCATGGACAATGCTGATTTACGGCGGGGCCGTCCTACGGTGCACTGTGCTTATGATGAAACCACCGCTGTGCTGGTTGGCGATGCCTTGCAGCCTTTAGCGGTGGACTGGATGTTGACCCATACACCAACCACAACCCTATCTGATAAAGAGGGATTGCTATTGGCGTTGAAAGAAATGACCCGTGCTAGTGGGCTGGCTGGATTGGTGATGGGGCAAGCCGTGGATTGCCATGTCACCCAAACACTTTCCACGGAAGCGGATTTGCTATGGCTGCACACCCATAAAACGGGGGCGTTGTTTGGCGCGGCATTGGCCTGTGGGGCCTGTTTGTCTGGGGCAGAACCGTTTGTGGCTGAGTTACTAAGAAACGTAGGTCATCAGTGGGGCATTGCCTTTCAACTGGCAGATGATGTGCTGGATGCGACGGCCACCCCAGAAGCGTTGGGTAAAACGACGGGCCAAGATGCGACTCATGGCAAAGGGACTTTATTGGCTCAAGGGCAGTCTATTCATACGATTCAAGCGCAAGCAGAACGGTGGCTACAGAAAGGGCTAGACTCCCTTGCCCACATTCATTCGCCGTCTCAGCACGACGTGCTGGCTTATGATACCCTGTGTGACGTGGCATGGGCGTTGGTTCGGCGTCACTCGTAACCCTTTGTTTAATATCAGTTAAGGCAGTTGTTGGCGTGTTTTTAAATCCAGCATGGCGCGGTAGCGGGTTTGAGGTGATTGAGGCGGTCACCACTGCCACAGTGCTGGCGCAGGCTTTAAAAATTGTGTGGTATTTCATTACCCACGGCAAAATCAATTTTAAAATTTTCTTTCATACCGGTGGGATGCCCAGTAGCCATAGCGCCAGTGTGGCTGCCTTGGCCACTAGCGTGGGCCTTATTGACGGTTGGAACAGCACTCCTTTTGCCATTGCCTTGGGCTTGGCTGCTATTGTAATGTATGATGCTGCCGGTGTGCGCCGTGCTGCCGGAAAAATGGCGGGTATTCTCAATCGCATTACGGATGATTTGTATCAACACCACTCGGGAGATATCCCCGAACGGTTACGAGAGTTATTGGGCCATACCCCTTTTGAAGTGCTTGTAGGTTGTGCCTTTGGCGCTGCGGTTGCCATGGGAATTCATAGCGGCGGATTATAACGCTAGTGTGCAGAGTGGAATAGGCAATTTAAACTTATCACCCACGTTGGGGTGATATGACAGTCATTGCTTTTACATCCGTAACGACTCAACCACTTCCTCTGCCCCCGGCAGTGATAAGGAGTGGGCAAACGCATGTAACCTCTCACCCTGTAGAAATTGCAGCAGCGGATTCCTTTGCTCGCACGACGACGGGTATGGGTGCCGTGACGTCTGGGCGAGAAATGCCCCGCCACCGCTTTGAGGGCCGTATTATTGGACAAGGAAAATTACGCACCGCCACGGAAGAAATGTTGGTAGCCGTGGACAAAGAAGGCTACCTGTACCGCCAAGATGAAGAACGTTACGACCCCCTGGGCTGGCTCCAAGCCAATGGCTCTTATCGGTTGCTTAATGGGGCCATTGGCAATGTGTTTATGGACGCCCCATTGGTGCTGAGTACCCCCACCTTGCGAGGTGAGTTTGGTGCAGAGCTACTTCGTACCGAACGGCGGTTGGCTCAGCAGTCCTCAGAAGGGCCACTTATCCAGAAAAGATTGGCTCCTTTAGGCTTAAGTGGTCAAGGTGTTTCCATTCAAATTATTGAGAGGGCGGCACCGGATTACGATGGCAGCATTCAGACCATTGATCATGCCAAGGCTGTACCGGCCCTCATTACCGATCCCGAGTGGGGGTATGCTCCTCAGGCTACTGCCACGCTGCACATGGTACGCAGCACTATGCCTGTGGAACTGGGCCAAGTGAAAGATGATGTGGCGAGCTTGGATGCTTTTGTAGCATGTCATGTGGTGGACGCCGATCTAATGGCACACTTGTCTAGCGTGGCTAAGCAATCCAATCCCCCTCGTATTATTAATATGTCTAATGGGCTTAATTACGACGCCATTGGCCAGCAACTGATGATGCTGATTTTGGAGCGGGATGAATTTGAGAAGTACAAACGTCCGGGTTTAGCAAAACTGATTTTGGGTGGTGAACCGTCACTCAAGCCGTCCCCACAAGAAGAAGCCGCTGAGTGGCAAAAAATTATTACCTTTGTGGCCCAACGCTATATGGCCAACCCTGCCATACAAGCCACACTAAAACAGTATGGTGCTTTAACCCACCAACTGGCCCAGCGTGGTGTGGTGTTGGTGGTATCTATGGCCAACAGTGCCGATTCTATGCCGCCCCAGGTGGTAATACCGCCGGGTTATGGAACCAACTTTTTGGCCATGAGTGACGATGTGGTGGCCGTAGCCGCTAGTAATAACAATGCCACCCCAGGAATCCTTGGTGATGACTGGGTGACGAGCTTTTCGTCACGTGGGGATGGGCGTTGGAACCCTACGGTTACAGCCACAGGCATGAACGTGTGGATGGATAGGTACTACGCCGGTGCAGGTGATAATGGGGTGTTTAGTGGTACCTCCGCTTCCGCGCCTCATACCAGCGGTACCATTGCGTTAATGTTGCAAGCCAATCCCTCCCTTACCGTGCAACAAATAAAGGCCATACTCAAACAAACTGCCACTCCCGTGTCTCATAACGTTCGATTGGAAGGGGCGGGAATGCTAAACCCGGTAGCCGCCACCCTTGTTGCTAAATCCTTGGCTGTTCCTGTTCAACCCACGGATCAGTCGATTTTAAACCTTGCCCAAGGCTCATCTTCAAGCCTTGTTGCCCAGATTCCAAGCTGGAACCTGAGCACACAAAGTCCTCATCCGTAATAACGGCGTTTTAAGTACACGTTTCTTAATTAACGCAATAATTAAAGTAAATCTTTTTTTCCCCGATCTCTGACGATGGCAAAGGTAATTTAAAAAACGGCGGCGCTCTCCTGGGCTTATGGTAAGGCCTAAGGATGATAAGCGAAGTGCTTCAATGCAGCGGCTGACCGTTGGTTAACGAAGGTTGGGTGAGTATAACAAACCCAACTCTGCTAATTAAGCAAAGGTTTTAAAGCTACTTTGAATGTTTTTTGAAATCACCTTTTGCACCGCTTCAAGTTCGGTGTAAATGGCATCACGTTGTGTTCCCAATCGCGTCAGCTGCATTTCCAACGCTTTGTCAATGCTTTGCAAAGCGGCAATACGGGCTTGAATCGATTGTACGGTGGGCGACTCGGGCTCAAGGTTGGAAGTGATTTGGTACAGCGCGCCGGTGATGTTGGCGAGTTGCATACGGGCCTGGTTGATGAATTGGCCCTGAATTTCCAGGTCACTTTTACGTGCCGTGAGCATGAGAAGCCGCGCCTGACTGGCAGCAAATCCCATTGGGTAGGGTCCTCTCGTCTCTTTACTTTAGGGTCTCTTCTCTTCGTTTTGCTTTTAATTGTTGATGGGGTCTCTTCTCTGGGCTCTCATTCAAGGGTCTTGGCTCTAAGCCCTTGCTTTTTTTAATAATTTTTTAATACTTTGCAATGCATACAACACTGCAATGCATCATATGAAAATAAAAACATTCTTTAGGGGAGAATTGCCCCTTCGCTCCAAAATTCAAACAAAACGTTACAAACAGGCCAAGACCTTCTCCGTACAATAGGGAGGCTAATACCCCCATTTTTATACTAAGTGAGACCCCAGCCGTATGGCCAAGCGTTCCAATAAACAAGACTCTGCTACCGCCACGTTGGATATAGAGGCCATTGATGCCTTACTCACCCGGGTGCCTCCCCAAAGCTTGGAGGCGGAAGAGGCGGTGATTGGTGGCTTGCTGGTGGATAGCACGCCTCTCAATGACTTGGTAGAACTCATTAAACCCCACGATTTTTATCACCCGCAACACCAGTGCTTGTTTGAGGCCATGGTGCATTTGTTTAATAAAAGCGAGCCCATTGACGTTATTACGGTGACGGAAATTCTTAAAACGTGGGAACGGTTGGATGAAGCCGGTGGCCGAGCCACCATGATGGGCTTGGCCCAAGAGCATCTAACCACCGGCAACCTGCTCTACTATGCGCGTTTGATTCGCGATAAATCCTTATTGCGTGCCCTTATTACGGCAGGATCAGGGGTGGTGGAGGCTGCTTTTGAGACGGAAGAAGCCAGCGATGCTTTGGATAAGGCTCAGCAGCTTATTTTTAACGTGGCTCAGCGTGGCTTGCCGGAAAACGTGGTGCCCATTCGCGATATTTTACCCATCACCTTTGATCAAATTGAGGAGCGCCATGCCAACAAAGGCTCCTTAATGGGTATTTCCAGCGGCTTTTACGAGCTGGATTTGATGACCAGTGGCTTGCAGCAATCGGATTTGCTTATTGTGGCGGCGCGGCCTTCTATGGGTAAAACGGCGTTTTGTCTTAATATTGCGGGGCATGTGGCCCTGCGTGAAAAAAAACCCGTGCTGTTTATGAGTTTGGAGATGAGCAAAGAGCAGCTCGTCACCCGCTTGTTATGCAGCGAAGCGGAGTTGGATGCCCAAAAAATACGCAGCGGGCACCTGACTGAAAAAGACTTTATGAAAATTAGCCAAGCCATGGGCAAGCTGGGCGATGCGCCCCTGTACATTGACGACACCCCCGGCATGACGGTGATGGAGATGCGGGCTAAGGCACGCAAGCTTAAGTTAGATGCGGGAGATTTGGGCCTGATTGTCATCGATTACTTGCAGTTGATGGAAGGTAGTGGCGGTAACAGCGGTGGGTTTGATAACCGCGTGCAGGTGATTTCCCAAATTTCTCGTGGGCTTAAGGGTTTGGCGCGGGAAGTGGGCGTGCCTGTGATTGCCCTGTCGCAGCTGTCTCGGGCTGTGGAAAGCCGCCAAGACAAGCGCCCCATGCTCAGTGATTTGCGGGAATCGGGGAGTATTGAACAGGATGCCGACTTGGTGATGTTTATTTACCGCGATGAGTACTACAACGCCGAGAGCGAACGCCCGGGCACCGCCGATATTATAATTGCCAAGCAACGGAACGGCCCTGTGGGCACGGTGGAGCTGTTGTTCCGCAACAATATTACCCGTTTTCTCAACCCTGCCCAGAAAAAAGTGGAAATTTTCTAGGCGCACTGCGCCTTTGTATACTCAAGCTTTTATTGCTGAGGACGATTGTACTAATGCCCCTGAAACCTACCAAAACCCTAGAAAAAGCCGTTGTTTTTTATCGGCAAGCGATTCAAAACCATCTCATCCTAAGCGAAGGCTTATTGGAGAATCGTTTGGACATACTGCTTCAGGTGATTCGTAAAAAAGGGGGCATTTCGTCGTTACCGGAGCCGTTGCAACAGATTTTTGCCGATATTGAAGAAAGCGTGGAATGGGACTTGCCCACCTCGAAAGAAAAAGCGTCGATACAAACCCGTATTGTTGCCAAACTATTGAATTTTTATGAGCAGCTGGTCGTGGCAAGGCACACTGAAATCCATGGCTTAGACAATGCTTTACGCTCGGGCCCAGAGAGTCTTATTACCCAAGCCATTCGTAAAAAATGTAAAATTGCGTTTCATTACCACGGCTACCCACGGGCAGGAGATCCTTATATTTATGGCGTCAGTCCCAAGGGTAAAGAGGCCATTCAGCTGTATCAAACCGGTGGGGGCAGTTCCAGCCGAACGATAGACCAATTTAAGTATTTTGTGGTGAAAGACATGGAAAAAGTACGCCTACTCTCCAAGCCCTTTACCCCCGACGACGAGATGGATGAAGAGTATGACCCTGACGACTGGTTTTTTATGGATATTTTTGAGCAGGTGTAAGGGTATTACAGGCGGCGCAACTTTTTATTTTCAGGGGCTTTAATACGGTTGAAAGATACCTTGTTGTATTCTTTGATGATGACCCTCACCCTCTAAAGGACCCCCTCCCATGCTCTCCACTCACTCACTCACTCCCAGCAGCGTTAATTTTGGCACCTTAAAATATAACACCGACACTCGACAAGTTGTCATTTATTTGGATGACAACCATACGGTTGCAATCGATGATCAGGTTGTTCAATATGGCGGTGGCCGTATTGGAAACCGGGCTGCTCAAGGCAACAACTACTTGTACAAAGAAGCTCGTGAGGTGCTTAATGGCTCCAATACCCCTGTTGCATATCAATCACTAGCTGAGAGCGTGAGTGGTTTACTTACAATGGCTTTTGGCCTACCAGGTAGTTTGGTTAAAGACGCTCCCAATGTCTCTTATTTCGATATTGAGAACGTGAAAGCTCAAGGGTCAGATATTCTTAGTTTTACGAGAAGCATTGAGGATCCTGCTGCTGAAGGTTCTCAACCAGCCTCTCCAGAGTCGATAGAAGCCCTCAAAAAATTTAAAAAGGAAGCAGGACTAAAACTGTTTGGGTTTAAAAAATAAGGGCCTCATAGTGCAAGCTTCTATAAAAGATATCGGCGGCTAAGCCTCAACGGACTTTGGCACCGCCGATATTATAATTGCCAAGCAACGGAACGGCCCTGTGGGCACGGTGGAGCTGTTGTTCCGCAACAACATTACCCGATTCCTCAACCCTGCCCAGAAAAAAGTGGAAATTTTTTAGGGCGGCAAGCCGCCTTTATATTGGCTACATAATGGGCGCAACTTTTTATTTTCAGGAGCTTTAATACGGTTGAAAGATACCTTGTTGTATTCTTTGATGATGACCCTCACCCTCTAAAGGACCCCCTACCATGCATGCTCTCCACTCACTCACACCTAGCAGCGTCAATTTTGGTGTCTTAAAGTACGACTCATCGGAGCGAAGATTTACAATTGTTTTGGATAACTATCGGGATATTTTTGAGTTAGATGGAAAAACCTATCAACCATCGGGTACATTTGCTGGCTTATCAATGCAGAGTGCTTATGATTTGGCTCAACGAATAATTAACAGAGAGACGATTCCGAACATGCACGCAAAATTAATGGATATTGTTAATCCTCGACTTGCACCTTTTGAATCCACATTGGGTCAGGGTCACCGTATTTCAATTACCGATAATAAAGAAGTGAAAAATTTGGAGGTGAGCAATGATCAGATTTCGTTCACCATGCCTTCAGGACTTGAAACTTATGAAGCTGACTTGGTAGAACGTGACCGACGTTCGGTTGAGCAAAGCCAAGAGAAAGTCACTAGATTTCAATGGCCAAAGTGGTTGCGCTTTTAAACCGCTGTTATTGATTCAGCGGCTACAGCATCGCCCTGTGGCTGGCTGTACACGCGGCTGCTTACCATTAGGGCCAAGCCTACAGCCACATTCACCACGCCACGCCACAGCATGGGGGCAGCAAACCAAGTAAGGGAAGCGCTGATGACCAGCATCAGGCCAATCATTATCCAGCTGCGGGTGTTGTACACGTGCACCAGTTTTTGGGGCTCGGTAATGGCGTTTAAACGATCCAAGTTGCGCTTGGCTGTTTTGCCCAACACAAAGCGACCCTTGGCAGCGCCAATAATCACCGCAACCACCAAACTGCCAAGCAACACCGGCTGAGAAATCTCTCCCATACTGCCGCTAAGACGATTAACACCCGCCAACAGCAACGAAACGCCACCCGCTAGCCACAACCATTGGGCCAGCCGAATCAACCCCGTTTTACCCAGCTTAATGGGCAAAATAGTAAACAAGCCCGCCATTACAGGAACGGCAGCAACGCGATATAAACCGGGATCGATCGTCATAAGGGAGGGAATTCCTTGAAGGGATAAGAACACAAGAAGAGTCTACTATGAAAAACCGTCGATATTAGACAGTTTACGCAGCCATTAAAGCAATAAAAGGGTGCTTTGCACCCCGTCAGGCGTGGCGGGCGAGAAGGCTACGGCTGGGTTTACCGTGGGTTTCCAGCAGTTGCTCTACGGCCAAATCCATTTTGCAGCCGTAGGCTTTTTCCGTAAAAAACTGTTTGTAATAGCAGCCATCGCACTGGGCGTTGCGCAGGTAACATTCCACCGCTGACGAACTCCAGCGTTTAAAGGTGCCAATGACGGCTTCGGTTTCATCCACAGGCTGGTCTTTTCGCTCGGTTTTCCGCTCTAGCCAGTAGTTATCCACACCACGTTGGCGCTGAAAGGCTTCTTGCAGTTGATCCAGCGTGGCAGCCGGCAGCCTGCGCCGGGGCGTTTTGCTGGTTTTTCTTACAGGGGGTTTTGTTGCTACGGTTGTTTCCACAGATTGACCCATCCACCCAAACTCCTCTAACCGTTGTGCCAAGTCGCTGTGCTCTAATAGCCTTCAAGCAAATGGTGTTTTAAAGCAAACCATAGCGTCGCTCAGTGCTTTCACCACTCAGTGGAAAAGCCTTAAGCCAAGCAGATTTGTGTAAAACGGACTCTAGGGCGAACGACAAGCAATCTCTACCACAATGCTTCTTTGGGCCTTAAAGGCAAGGCTGCCAAAGAACTTAGGACTTTTTTTAAAAAAACCACTAAGCTTGCTACTTTAAGCCACCTTTACTGGGAAAACCCAACCCAAGTGTGCCGAATGCCGCAATGCACGGACTAGTATACCAACGTCTTGTTGGGTATTGTCAACAAACGTAACAAGTGCTAAGGGTTCGTAATGATCGATAGCCTCTCTGGATCTGAAAAAACAGTACTTTACAAAACTTTACAAATAGATTGATCGCCAGGCCCAATGGCGTGATCGCCGATCGGATCAGGTTTAGAGGGCTTTTCATTGCCTTTTTTCACTGCAGGCGATCGTTTGAGCGGTCTTGCCGTCGTGGTGTGGCGGGGTTGTTATGGGTTGGCTACTTGTCGTGGGGCTGCATTTCGCATTCAATGGGCAGGATGGACGGTTGTGATGGCTTCTTATTGTGGGTTGCTGGTGGCCGGTCAGGGTGTTTTTTGGAGCAGGGATGGGGCCTTCGGAATCACTGACGGACTTGCTAGCCATTGCCACCACGAGTAAGAGTGGCGATGCGGATTGCTTGGCAGCGCGTATGGATGCCTTGCTGAAGCTAGGCAATTTGCTAGAGCAGCATAAAGAATCGCTCAGTGCTACCCAGACGCTTGTGGGTCTGCTGGCTGCCGTTCGTACCGATGGCAATTTACTGTGGGTGACGCGTGCTGTTTCCATTGTGGACCAGCTGGCACCTGTGAGCGCCGTGAGTACGTTGATTGATGTGGCCTTGGCCGATGGTATTGCGGTGCTGGATGCATTGCCTGCCGAGCGTGTGAATGCCCGCAATGATTGCACGCATTTGCGCTGTGTGGCCATAAGGGCCTTGGGTAAAATTGGTGGAAAATTCGGGGGAAAAGCGGGTGATTCTCCGGCAGTGATTCCCCTGATGAGCTTATTGAACGATCGCGGGCTGAATTATCGCGTGCGCATGGCAGCGGCTGAAAGTTTGGGGCGCTTGGGTGATGCTCATGCCACCGCAGCCTTGATGGACATTTTGCAAAACGATGAAGAGCCGTCCATTTATTTGCGGGAATCCACAGCCAAGGCCCTTGGCATGCTGGGAGATTTGCGCGCCGTAGATGCCTTGATTGAGGTGATGAACACGAAAAAAGGGTTGCGTAACAAGCTCACCTTTTTAAAAGAGCGGGCTATTCAGGCGTTGGGTCAATTGGTTAGTGGCAAAAAAGCCGATGAGAAAGTAGTGAACAATTTGCTGCTGTCGCTTAAAGACAGCGCGTCGTCCATTCGTTTGGCGGCGGTAGAAGCCTTGGGAGACTTGGATGATCCCCAATGGATCCCTCATTTGGCCACGTGTTTAAATGACTCGGATGATATGGTGAGTTTGGCGGCTATTGCCAGCATTTACAATGTGGGGGGCGATATTGCCCTAAGAGCCTTGCTGGGCTTAGACACCTTACCTCAATTTGTACGCGAAGAAATAGTGACCTACCTAGACGATAGCAACGCTGACGACGAGGAATTGTTGTTGTGAGTGATTCTTTCAATGACGCTTCTAGCGCGGTGATTTTACTCTCAGGTGGGTTGGATAGCACTGTGGCGCTGGCTAAAACTTTGGAACAGATGCCTGTAAGCTTGGCGTTAATGGTGGACTATGGCCAACGTGCTTTGGCACCTGAACTCAGGGCCTCTAAAGCGATTGCCCAACATTACAACGTGGCTTATAAAATGATTGAATTGCCATGGCTGGCCGAGTGCTTGCCGAAAGCGTTGGATGGAGCTCAACCTCAAACCCAAGAAGACTGGAATAGCACCCAAGATCCAATCGCTAACACGCATCGCGTGTGGGTGCCCAATCGTAATGGGGTATTTCTCAACATCGCGGCATCGTTTGCCGAAGCGCTAGGGGCGAGCCACATTGTGTTTGGGGCCAATGCCACGGAAGGAGAGACCTTTCCTGACAACAGTGTGGCGTTTATTGAGGCACTCAATCAGTCGTTGTCCTACTCCACCTTAAGCAAGCTGCAGGTGCTGGCACCCGTGGCCACCCTTACCAAGGCGCAGATGGTGACTTATGCACGGGCACACAATGTGCCTTTGCATCTTATTTGGAGTTGCTACGAAGCAGGCCCAGAGCCGTGCCACCAGTGTCCGTCGTGCCAATTGTTAGGCGCTGCTTTGGCAACCTACACTGAAACAAGCGCCTGTTCTCGCTAGAATAGTGACCACTCAAAAAAGCTTGGCCTGCATTTTTAAGGAGATTTAAAATGTTTCAATTTATTACCACCCCCGTGGTGTGGTTTATTAACCTGTATTTGGTGGCCTGTGTCGCCCTCAATCCGGTGGCGGCCATGCAATTGGTGGTGGCCCCTTTTACCGTTATTGGGGTGCTGCCCAAACAAGAAACCCAACTAAAGCAGGTAAACCGATGGATGTTTAATCTCTGCAAAGTGAACCCTCAAAAATGCTTGGATACCATGGAAGCCATGGGGATGGTGAAATAGATGATTACTCTGTTAACCCAGTGGATGCACGCTATTATTGGTGCCTTGATGTGGTTTGTTCATACAGGCATTGATGCCTGGGGCTATACGGGTGTGGCGGCCATGATGGCCATTGAATCCTGCAATATTCCCTTGCCGAGCGAGCTGATTATGCCCTATGCGGGCTATTTGGTGCAGCAAGGTAAAATGAATATTCACTTAGCCGCTTTGGCCGGCGCGGTGGGGTGTGTGCTGGGGTCGGTGCCATCGTATGCCATTGGGTGGTGGGGTGGTAAGCCCTTTTTAAACAAGTATGGCAAGTGGTTGTTGGTAGACCCTGCCGACTTACCCAAGGCGGAAGGTTGGGTGCAGCGCTATGGGGATATGACCTTTTTTGTGTGCCGCATGTTACCCGTGGTGCGCACTTTTATTTCTCTGCCTGCCGGGGTATTGCGTGCCCAATTTTGGCCCTTTATGGCCTATACCTTTATTGGGTCGTGGGTGTGGTGTTACGGGTTAACGTATGTGGGAGTTGTTTACGGCAACAATCTCGAGGCCTTTCGCCATTGGTGGCACCGCTTTGATGCCGCCATTGCGGTGGTTCTTTTTGCCCTGGGCCTGCTGTATGTGTGGAAGCACATCAAACCCTTTTTTAAAAAAGTAGCTTAGCAAAAATTTAAGTGTTTGTTGTAGTTTTCTTCTTGCGACGAAGTAGCTTGTCTACTAAAGAAGCTGCTAAGGAAAGCACAAACGCACCCCCCCCCATTGCAATGCTTCGACTGGTGAAAGGCTTCCATCTCCTGTGCCAAGATTATTGGTGAGAGCTACAAAAGTATCCGTTCCGGTTGCTATGATAAAAGCCTTAGAATAAGGGTCAAGATCCTGAATTCCTGCACCAAATTGAACTGACGACGCTATTGTTGAAGGAAAACAATTCGAGGGGTGGGCAATGCTTTTTGTCATTAAAAATAATCCTTATTGAAGGCGCCAAAGCGGTACAAAAAATATAGTACTGACTTTATAAACCTTGTCAGTATTTAAAATTGCCTAATAATAGCCAATCGCAGACTACACCGGTTGCAACTGGCGCGCCGCCAAGTTTTGTTGGGTAATTTTTTTACCCGCTTCCACACCGGGCTGATCAAAGGGATCAATACCCAATAGCGAACCGGCCAAGGCCGTTTGCACTTCCAAGGTAAACAACAATTGGGCCACATTGGCAGGAGTAACGGCTGGCAATGTATAGGTCATGGTGGGGCGCTGGGAATCTTTTAAGCTACCGCGGGTGCCAATCAGTTCTTCCGCCTGCACGTGGTGAATGGTGGCGCCCGTCAGGTACTTCATGGGGGCAAAATCATCGTTAACGGTGGGTAAGGTAATGGTGTGGGCTGTTTTTTCCACGTCCACAAACACAATCACCTTGTCATTAGGGCCTTCGGTCAGCAGTTGCAATTGCGAGTGCTGATCTTCGGGTCCCACAGCCTTGGTAGGCGTGGGGCCCACGTGCACCGTTTCGCCTTTTAAGTTGGTGGCTTTGCCAAGTGATTCCGCCCATAGCTGAGTAAACCAGTCTGCCACTAGGGCTAGTTGGCGGCTATAGGGCATAAACACATGGATGGGCTTGCCACAGCCCATGGCTTCTACCAACACGGCAGCGCCTTGGGCGGCAGGGTTTTTGGTCCAGTCGGGGTTGGTAACGGTGGGGTAAATGGCTTGAATGCCCGCCAGCAATTCGGCAATATCGATACCCACCAAGGCGGCGGGTAATAAGCCTACGGCGCAAAATACGGAAAAACGCCCACCCACGTCATCGGGGACCTCAAACGTAGGTAGGTTGTGTTGCTGGGCAAAGGGCCTAAACAAGCCTTTGACAGGATCGGTGACCATCACCATGTGCTTGGTCCAGTCCACGCCCGCAGCTTGGTAACGGGCCATCATGTCCAGCATGGCGCTCATGGGTTCTATGGTGGTGCCGGATTTACTCACCACCACAAAGAGGGTTTCGGCGGGCGTCAAAATATCCCACAGGCCTTCCAGGCAATCGGTGTCCATGTGATCCACCACATGAAAGCGAGGGTAGCCGCCGCGGGCTTCTTTGCTTAACAAATTCCACTGAGGGTGACGCAGGGCTTGAAACAAGGCTTTGGGTCCTAGGGACGATCCGCCAATACCCACCAACACCACGTCTTGGTACTTCCCTTTAACGCTGGCCGCGTAGGCGTTAATAGCCGCTACCAGTTGGGGTTGGTTGCCCAAGGTAAGCCAGCGAGACCAGGCGCCGGTTTTTGTGGCATTGGCCACCAGTTGTTCCACCGCTTGGGCCAAGGGCTGGGCATATTTTTCGCTTAGGTGTGTGGGGTCAAACCCGTGGGTAGCGCCAATGGCAGCGGGGGTTGCGGCAGACCAATCCAGTTGTAGCATGGTAAAGACCCTTTATGAGATGAAAAAATGCTTGTGTATTATCTCATAAAGCAAACCCCCTCCATTTCCTTTTATCGAGAGGCTGTGCCACCTTTGCGGCCTTTGCGCTTTTTAAACACCACGGCCAGCACCTCGGCCACCGCCACAAACAACTCGGGGGGAATCATGGCTTCCACTTCCACCAAGGCGTACAAAGCGCGGGCCAGTGGTTTGTTTTCCTGAATAGGGACTCCCGCGGCGCCCCCAATTTCTCGTAGCTTTAAAGCAAAATGATCCACCCCCTTGGCCACCACCCGCGGGGCGGGGCAAATATCAGGGTCGTACTGAAGCGCCACCGCATAATGGGTGGGGTTGGTAATAATCACATCGGCGGTTTTAACGTTTTTAAGCTGCTTGTTGCGAGACATTTGAATGCCCAATTCGCGAATGCGCCCTTTCATTTTGGCATCGCCTTCCGCGTTTTTTACTTCGTCTTTAATTTCTTGCTTGGTCATGCGCAGTTGTTTGTTTAGCTCGTATTTTTGGTACATCCAATCGGCAAAGCCCAGCACAAAAAACGTAACGCAGGCGCTGGTCATCACCTCGCCCACTACTTTAAGAACGGTACTTAAGGCGGATTGAAAGGGCAGCATCCCCACGCTCAATAATTCAACATGGCCGCTAATCACCGAGGTGGCCACCACCCCAATGATGATCATTTTTAAGACGGCTTTCACCAATTCCACCACCGATCGCATGGCAAAAATGCGTTTAAACCCATTAAGCGGATTAATCTTATCCAAGCTGGGGGTCAAGGCTTCTGAAGAAAAGTGCAACTTGTTTTGCAGGAGATTGGCACCCACCCCCAAGAGGGCGACGCCTAAAAAGAAAGGCCCCAGTAAATGAAAGACTTGCTCCAACAGCTGGCTTAAGAGGGGAACCAGACCTTGGGCATTGGTGGTGGGTTTCGCCCACTCAATAAGCAAATGGGTGAGGCATTCGCGGGTAATGCCGGCGGTTTGGTTCCACATAGCAGGACCCCACCAGCCCAACATGGCGGCGGCTCCTACTAAACTCATGGCGCCGTTAAAATCTTGGCTACGGGCAACCTGCCCTTTTTTACGGGCATCGTCCAAGCGCTTTTGTGTCGGTTGTTCGGTTTTATCCGCGCCAGACAAGCGGCGTCTCCTTAAATGAAGTTAGGGGGTGGTAATAGTGATGGTGATGAATAAGCAGCCCTATGGGCTGTGGGAAAACAACAGCATGAGTTGCCGAACTAGGGTGGCATCTTGGCGCTCGAGCAATTGGGCAACGTTTGGAAAACTAACAGCAATAAGCAATATGCCCAGTGCACACTTGAGAGGAATGCTCACCGTAAAGACGTTCATTTGGGGCATCACCTTGGCCACAAAGGCAATGGCAATTTCTGTCACAAACAAAACGCCCATGGTGGGGGCTGCTACCAATAAGCCCAGCGCCAGCATATCGCTGGTTAATGCTAAAAATCTAGCGGCAAGTATGCCGGGCATAAGCCCACCATGGCCTAACACCACTTTGCCCAACGGTAACCAATAGTAGGTTCTATCCAGCGCCCATAATAAATGATGGTGGACGTTCAAAATCAGCATCAGCATCATGGCAAACATGACATACGCCTGGCCAATAATGGGGGTTTGAATCCCGGCCACGGGATCCAGTACACCGGAAATGGAAATGCCCATTTGCATGGAGGCCATTTCCCCAGCCAAACGCAGGGAGTTCACCATGAGTTCAGCCGCAAAGCCTAACAATAACCCCACCAAAAACTCCATGCCAATCATGGCAGCCAGTTGCCAAAAATCCGTTGCAATGGGGTGTTGCATGGCGGTTTGGCCGTGGAGGGTTAGCATGATAATGGACAGCGTGAGAGCCAGCCCCAATTTAACGCGGTTGGGAATATTGGTGGCACCAAACACAGGCACCATGGCAAAAAAGCCGCTAATGCGCGCTACTACCAGCATGCCTGCCAATACAATGTTGATGAGAAAGGCATCCATCCAGTGAGGAATTCCCTTCTAAACAGCATGGCCTAAGGTAATGAGGGAGGAGAGAATGCTTCGTGTGTAGGTCACCATGGCATCGATCATCCATGGGGCCGTGACCACAAATACCACCATGCTGAGGACAATTTTTGGCACAAAGCTGAGGGTTTGCTCTTGAATTTGGGTAACCGCTTGAAAAATAGAAATAATAACGCCTGATACTAAACTAACCAATAATAGCGGTGCCGATAGCAACAAAATAAGCCACGCCATGCGCTGAAAATATTCCACCAACATGGCTTGCGTCATTGGACAAACCCCGCCACCAGTGATTCACATACCAATCGCCAGCCGTCTACCATCACAAACAGCACCAGTTTAAAGGGCAAGGCAATGGTGGCAGGAGGTAAAAACATCATCCCCATACTGACCAAAATACTGGACACCACAATATCAATAATAATAAAGGGCAAAAACACCACAAACCCTAACTGAAACGCAGTCTTAAGTTCGCTAATGATAAAAGCAGGTAGAAGCACATGAGTCGGTACATCGCCTGTGTTGCGGGGGCGTTTGATTTTGGAGAGTTTCACAAACAAGCCCAGGTCTTCTTGGCGCACTTGTTTAAACATAAATTTTCGGATGGGTTGAATCGCTTTATCCAGGGCCACCGTTTGGGTAATTTGTTCTTTTAAATACGGTTGTAGTGCTTGGGTGTTGATGGTTTCTAGTGTGGGCTGCATGACGAAAAAGGTAAGGATGAGAGCGAGGCCAACCAGCACTTGGTTAGGTGGCAAAGTGGGCGTGCCAATGGCCTGACGCGTGAGCGATAACACAATAACAATACGGGTAAAGGCCGTCCCCATGATGAGAATGGCAGGCGCTAGGGTAAGCACCGTGAGCAAAATGAGGAGTTGTAAACCTTGGCTAATTTGTTGCGGGTTGTTGGTACTACCCACCCCAATGTTAATGCTGGGCAAGCCCATACTTTGGGCCCAACAGGTGGTGGGTACTAGCCATAGCAACGCTGCCATGAGCAATGCAAGCAGGCCCCACCAGGCTTTGCCACGCATCCAAGATTGGATTATTGCCACCACACGCATCACCGCTTTACACACTGCCTAAGATTAGCCTGTTTAAAAATAGCCGCTACTGCGGCCTTATCCAGTGTAGCGGGTGTGTTATGTCACCTCCTCCTCTGTGTGGGGGAGATTTAGTTGTTAGCAGCTGCGAATATGGTGAGTTGTACGTTCCAGTGTCTTCATAGGGCTGGGGGTTCTTCGTTATAGATGCGAATAGAAGGGTTGCACTCTGGGTAACGGGTGTATTGGAGAATTTTTTGAATGTCGGAGTTGCTGGTGTTGATAGGCTTAGTAAGGAGATGGGAATCCGGCTCGCCGTAGAAAGGGAATAAAAACACCAATTTTCGATTCGCTATCTTCTTATGGGAATAAAGCAAACACCAAGTATATTCTTTTCCCATTTCTTTTTTTTGGTAAGTGCGTTCCAGAGCAACCACTACTGGAGCTCCCCAATCTTCTGGGGGGTACTGATAGTATTCAAGCCAATACGGACCATAGCTTTGTGCTTCTTCATAAGAGAAAAACTGACTCTTTGCCTGAGTAAACCCCCAATAATGGGCAAGCCAGATCGAAGCCATCAATATAGGCACCCAGCGGAGCCACCTTGGAATTGTTGAGAAACACTTATTAATACGTTCCAGTATCTTCATACGGTTGTTCTCCATGAAAATGAATACGATATGGCTTGCCTGGGATTAAACTGCCTAAATCGGTCAATACATTCTCAACATCACTTCGATGCTTTGAGCCGCGATTCAAAAAATCATAGCTGTCATAATCGGCACCCATAATGCTACCTTTAAAATGCCAAAATTCTTGGTTCACAATGTACAAAGCCCCTTTAATACGAAACTTTATAAACCCAAGGGAAAACTGATCCAACCCGTTGGTACGATCCGAAAAAATAATATTAATGGAGCCAACGGGTAACTTTTTGCTAGCGAGTTTACGAGCTTCATCATCAATGGCCTCTTTGGGGCAGCGAATGCCTCGAAGATCCAGCTGACGAAAGTCCAAATGCACATCGGGGATGGGGGTAATGCCATTGAGGGCATACAACGCCAACCCTGTTAACGGGTGTAGCCCCATGGCCACGTGTGGTTTGGGCTCAAAGTCATCAGTTAAGGGAGTATCATACTTGTTTCTAAAGGCATTCGTTGGGGAGTCGTCTTGGTAAGAACCTTGGGGCAGAGTGCTTGGCGGGCGAATGGCACCGGCCAGTTCGGCCAGCAAGTTTAGTGCAGAGGACTTTGAATCGTCGGTGGGGCGAGAGTCACGGTTGGGCATGGTAATAACCTAAATAAATAGTGGTGCGGTACAAACCCGTAAAGCGTATACCTTGTTTTGCAGGGGTTGGGTAGCGATAGATATTTACGACAACTTCAAGTCTTAAACTTCTTATAAAAACACGCCGTTGGCGTATGGGTATTATTTCTCATGACAAGGAGGTTCATAAAGGATAGAATTACGGTTTATTGGTACTTCTCAATTTTTTTGGGACTGTTATGTCTGTTTTGCTAGCTGTCAACCCGGCGGCGCCACAACCGTTGCAAACCGGGGTTGTTAATCTTCATCGCATTGTGCCCCTGATGCCCATTCACCAGCCAGCCCACAATTGGGTGGAGAAAGCGTCGGATGGGGTGATTCGTACCACCTCTCATCCGGCCGTGTATTACCCCTTCATCACAGCGTTAGACTCGGTGGCAGACAGTAAAAATGGGGCCTACCAGGCGGGTAGTGTCAGTAATTCTTTGGTTAAAAGCTATGCGTACCGTCAGTCGGTTATTCAGTTGGCCAAGGCGGAAAATAGTTTTCTCAAAAATCACCCGTGGGCCTTGGAGTGGGTCAACAACCATCCGTGGCTAGGTGGCGCGGTGATGAGCGCCTTGGTGATTGGCCCGTCCATGCTGTTGTCGGAAGGGGCTGGGATTTTTGCCAAGCCAGTGGCGAAGAAAGTAGAAACCTTTGCGTGGCAGCACCTTAAAGGCACGGCGGTGGGCAGCGTCTTACAGCAGCTGTGGAAAGGCGTATTAAAGGTGTTTGGCAACGTGTATGTAATGGGTGGCTTGTTGGCGGTGTTAATTGGCGCTCTTGTGGTTCGCATGATTCGTTCAACGCGGGAGGCCATCCAGTTTAAGCGTTCGTACCAGCAGGCACGCCAAAAATACGACGTGAAGCAGGTGGATCCCCTGACCTTGCGGTATGCCGTGATGATGGCGAAGTTACAGCCGCAAACGGTTGGAATGTAGGGGTCTAAGGACTTAAGGCTTAATCCAGATAAAAGGTGGTGATGATTTTTTGGGTCTCTTCGGCGTACTCAATGGCCTGCAACAAGGTGGTGCTGTCGTGGTACAAAATAATGACGAGCTGCTGGCAGGCGTCAATCACTTCGCGGTTGCAAAGGCGGCTGGCATCACCCAAGGCCAGTTTTTCCCACTCAGGGTGCTCAATAATGGTGGGCACACCAATCAGCTGATCTTGGACTTCCGGCGGTTGTTGGCCAATGGTTTGGGGCAAAATGACCTTTAATTTTTGAGGATTAGCCCGCATAGCACCCCGAATGGTAGCGGCGTTGGTGCCTTGGGCACCGCCACTGGTCACCACCGTGTTGCCGTCTTTTACCAGCATAAAGGCCATAGCCTCCAACAAGTTTTGCTGATTGAGGGGAATGTTGCGGCTGCCAATGATGGCAATGTCTTTAATGGGTTGGCGAAAGGCCGAGAACTCAGTGGCCAAATTGTCTTGAGGATCGGGCTCGTCGGCGTTGCTGTCAATAACAGAAGACGACGCACCACTGGCGGAAGGATCGTTACTGCTATAAGCCAAAATGTCGGCAGGGGTATTGATTAAAGAGAGTGAGCGAGGGTCAAGGGCTAACAAAGAGGACATAGCAGCCATTCTTCCTTTGTAATCGTCAATAAAAATAGTAAAACCTCTAGCGCCCAACAGGGCATCCAAGGGGCGGGAGTCAAACAAAACCAGCATCGCAACCCAAATGGATCGGCTGGAGACGCGAAGGGGTCATTAGTGTACACTAAGTGGGATAAACCCGTAAGGGGCAGTTGATTAGCAATAGATACAATAGATATAGGGGTGGAGTGCTGTGGATTTTTCGTCCTCTCAAGAGTCGTTTCAAGGTGGTCTTTTTGGCCAGCCAGTAGCCGTGGCTTCGGACTCATCACGGTCTTCCCTGCCGTTGTTGGATGGCTTTCGCCCCGGCACGTCTTCCACCACGTCTCACAACATCGCTCACTCCAATCAGGCCAATATGCCCAATTCTCAGATAAATTCTGAACCAAACCCCTCCTTTTTCGGTTCCAGCCAACCCGCCGCCAAGGCTACCGGTGGGTTTGGCTTGCTAGACTTGTTAAGTGGCATGAACGATGCCCAAGAAGCCGCCACCAGTTTTGGTAACGGGCCTCTCCTTATTTTGGCGGGTGCTGGCAGCGGTAAAACACGGGTGCTGACTCATCGCATTGCTTATAAGTTGCAACAGGGCGTGGAAGCCCCCCGTATTTTGGCCGTTACCTTTACCAACAAGGCCGCCAAAGAGATGAAAGCCCGCTTGGGCAAGATTGTGGGTGAATCCACTACCAAAGATTTGTGGGTGGGTACATTCCACAGCGTGTGTGGCCGTATTTTGCGGCGAGAAATCCACCACTATCAAACGCCACCCAGCGGCGAAGCCAATGAAATCCGCCAGTGGACGAAAAACTTTGTGATTTACGATGAAGACGAAAGCATGGCAGCCGTGAAAGCCGCCATTGCCGAACAAAATCTAGACCCCAAGCTGTACGTGCCCAAAAGTGCTCGCGCTTTTATTAGCGAGTGCAAAAACCGGTTGCTCACCGCTTTTGACGCCGCCAGCAAAGCCACGGAATTTAAAGCGGAACGTATGGCCCGCATTTACGATAGCTATGAAAGTATTTTGGCCCGCCATAACGCGCTTGATTTTGATGATCTCCTGCTAATGACCGTCAAGTTGCTCCAACAGCACCCAGGGGTGCTTCGTCAGTATCATGATCAATTTCATCATCTATTGGTGGATGAGTTCCAAGACACCAACGAAACCCAGTATGAGTTGATTCGCTTGCTTGCTGAGGGCAAAGCTCCCAACGATCGTTCTGCCGCGAGTCAAGAGCAGCTATGGGATAACCGAAGCCTTACGGTGGTAGGGGATGTGGATCAATCCATTTACAGCTGGCGTGGGGCTAACTTCCGTATCTGCTTGAATTTTCAAAAGCATTACCCCACGGCACCCTGCATTAAGCTGCTCAAAAACTACCGCAGCACGGAAAACATCTTGGCCGTAGCCAATGCCATTATTGAGAAAAACGAAAACCGCTTGCCCAAAGACTTACAGGCGGTTCATGACGCAGGAGAGCCCATTACCTGCTACGAAGCCAAAGACGAACTAGACGAAGCTCACTTTGTGGTGGATCAACTGGGGATGCTGACCCGTGAAAAAAGCTACAAAGCGGGTGACTGCTGCATTTTGTATCGTACCAACGTGCAAAGCCGCGCTCTGGAAGATGTCCTCATTACCCGTGGCATCCCCTACACCATGATTGGCGGATTGAAGTTTTACGAGCGT
Organism: Vampirovibrionales bacterium; assembly: GCA_029866025.1. Lineage (GTDB taxonomy): Bacteria > Cyanobacteriota > Vampirovibrionia > Vampirovibrionales > Vampirovibrionaceae > JARXAD01. The sequence goes on from JARXAD010000001.1 coordinate 434,827, forward strand.
CGCGAAATCCGCGATGTGATGGCGTATCTCACCGTGATTTTTAACGATCAAGACGGCTACAGCGTGAAACGCATTATTAATGTGCCCAAACGGGGCATTGGCAAAACCACGCTGGATAAGCTGGAATCGTTTGGGAGCGAGACGCGACAGTCTTTGTACCAAGTGCTGCAGCAAGTGGAACAGGTGCCTGAGATTAACAAGGGCACCACTCAAAAAATTCAGCAGTTTGTGGCGTTGATTGAAGGCCTGAAAGCCAAAGCCCATATGCTGCCGTTGGATGAGCTACTGCTGGCCATTATCGAAGACTCTCACTTGATTGAATTTTTAAAAACCGAAGACCCCGGCGATACCGAAGGCCGTGTGGCCAACGTGGAAGAATTCATCAATGTAACCCGCCAATTTATGGCTCTCAATCCAGAGGAAGGCCTGCCCGAGTTCCTCACCCAAATGTCGCTCCTCAGTGATATTGACAGTGCTGAGCCTGCGGAAAACAAGCTGGTGCTCATGACCCTGCATGCCGCCAAGGGCCTTGAGTTTAAGGTGGTGTTTTTGGTGGGGCTAGAAGAGGGGCTGTTTCCGCACATGTGCAGCCTGAATGACAAGGATGGGATGGAAGAAGAGCGTCGCCTTATGTATGTGGGCGTTACCCGTGCCGAAGAACGCTTGTACCTAAGCTTTGCCCGCCGCCGCATGGTGTTTGGAGAAACCCAATACGCCGCCCCCAGCCGGTTTTTAAAAGAAGCCCCCAGTGAGCTGCTAAAAGGCTATTACAATCTGGATCCTCAACCCAGTTACGGCACCGATGATGGCGACGGGTGGGGACGTCGTGGGCCCTTGCGCAGCGGCACTATGCCCGTTAGCGGCTCGGGTGCAAGCTCGGGTGCTGGCTCGGGAGGGTGGGCCACTCGGCAAAACTCTCAAGGGGCTTCAAGCAATGCTTATGAAGACAGCGATGGCCGCGTGATGCGCCCCATTGGCAAGCCCGCTTCTACACCCCCTCCCAGCGGTCCTGCCAAAAACAAGACGACCGAAACTTTTGAGGCCGGCGATCGCATTAAACACGCCAAGTTTGGCAACGGCACGGTGGATCAGGTGTTGGCGACCGATGACAAGCGCCTGTACAACATTCAGTTTGATACCATTGACACCAAAAAGCTGCTAGACCCCCGTTACGTGCTGTTAGAAAAAATGTAGCGATGTCGAAAAAAATCCTCGGTTTCAATCAGGCTAGTGTTGGGTTTAGCTTAATTGAGCTGTCCATTGTACTGTGCATTATTGCTATTTTAGTAGCCATGGCGGCGCTTAATATCAACAACAATATTAACATCGCCAAGCGGGCACGATCGCTACTGATTTATAGTCAAATAAGGAGCGGTTTTTATATGTATCTTTCGGAACGTCCTCCCCAGCCTTACACCGCGGATGCATTTGTGTCGCTGAACCCTCCTGGAGCCGATGATAAGCCCATTAATTTGTACGATATTCACCAAGTTGGACTTCGTGAATCTGGGGGGATTTGGGCGACAGAAGGGTGTTCGATCTCTGCAGCCAATGTTACAATCATGTGCGACTTAATGTCTTCCGGTGACGCAGACAGTGTGCCATTTAACAGCGGTTGGAATATTTATTTTGCAGCAGATGCCAATGGCAATGTGGAACCTGGAAGCGATGTGGGCAATTTTTAACGCCCGTCTTGTTCTCTTCCTCTAGCGTTAAAACGCTTCTAAAATAAAGGCCTTTCCGCCGAACCTAAGAGAACCCTTGCCATGATCTGTTGCCCTTTAACCCAAATGCTAAGCCAAAAGCCCTTAAGTTTATCCAAAACTCAGTCCTTGGCCTTGTTGGTCTTTCGGTTGGTGTTTGGCGCGGCCTTTATTTTGCACGGGTGGCCCAAGCTGCAACACGCCACCACCTGGATGGACATGATGGGCAGTGGCACACCGGCGGTTATTCAAGCCACAGCAGCCTTTGCCGAATGCGGCGGTGGTGTGGCCATGTTACTGGGATTATTCACCCCCCTAGCCGCTTTGGGTATTGTGGGCACTATGATTGGCGCTTTGGTTATGGTGCATTTGCCCGCAGGGCATCCTTTTATCAGTATGGGCGGCCCCAGCTACGAGCCTGCCTTGTTCTATTTGGTCAGTGCCTTATGGCTCATGGTTTCTGGTCCCGGCGCGTATAGTTTGGATGCCTTGTTGGCTAAAAAAAACTGCGGCACTAAAACATGTGATGATACAGCCGCATCCTGCGACATGCCTGCTCCTAACAACGAATAATCCTCATTGGGTGTTAGTGGTTTACGCCAATAGCATTTTGAATAGCCCCCTTGGGGGCCCTCCTCTTAACAGTGTATTTTTTCTTAAATTTTGGCGTCGTAAAGGTCATTCGCGCCCCCAAAGGCAAAACGTCTGTTATACTGCCGGTGCGCGCTGTCTCTTTTTTACGGTTGTCGCAGTTGCTGTGTAAGCCATGAGCACCCCTTGCTATGTTTGAACGTTTTACAGAAAAAGCCATTAAAGTCATCATGCTGGCCCAAGAAGAGGCCCGCCGCTTAGGCCACAACTTTGTGGGCACTGAGCAAATTTTGCTGGGCCTCATTGGTGAGGGAACCGGCATTGCCGCCAAGGTGCTAAAAGGCATGGGTGTCAACCTCAAAGAAGCCCGAGCCGAAGTAGAAAAAATTATTGGCCGAGGTAGCGGTTTTGTGGCGGTGGAAATCCCCTTTACCCCCCGCGCAAAACGCGTCTTAGAACTCAGCTGGGATGAAGCTCGTCAGTTGGGCCACAACTACATTGGCACGGAACATTTATTATTGGGTCTTATTCGCGAAGGCGAAGGGGTGGCGGCCCGTGTGCTAGAAAACTTGGGAGTGGATCTGAACAAGGTTCGTAGCAACGTCATTCGCATGTTGGGCGAAGCCCGCGGCAGCGCCACGGGATCGCCCAGCGGTGGCCGTAGCAAAACTCCAACCTTGGATGAATTTTCCCAAGATCTCACGCAAGCGGCGGAAGAATTGCGTCTGGATCCGGTGGTGGGACGCGAAAAAGAAATTGAGCGTACTGTTCAAATCTTGGGGCGTCGTAGCAAAAACAACCCCGTGCTGATTGGCGAACCCGGTGTGGGTAAAACCGCCATTGCGGAAGGTTTGGCCCAACGTATTGTCAGCGGTGATGTGCCTGAAATGCTGAAAGAGAAGAAAATCATTCAGCTGGACATTGGCCTACTGGTGGCCGGTACCAAATACCGTGGTGAATTTGAAGAACGCCTGAAAAAGGTGATGGATGAAATTCGCCAGGCCAACAACATTATTTTGGTGATTGATGAAATGCACACCCTGATTGGGGCGGGTGCTGCCGAAGGTGCCATTGATGCGGCTAATATCCTGAAGCCTGCCTTGTCGCGTGGCGAAATTCAATGCATTGGGGCGACGACGATTAACGAGTATCGCAAGCACATTGAAAAAGATGCGGCTCTGGAGCGTCGTTTCCAGCCCGTGATGATTGAAGAGCCCAGCGTGGAAGACACCATTGAGATTCTCAAGGGCATCCGCGAAAAATATGAAAATCATCACAAACTCAAAATTACGGATGAAGCCTTGGTGGCAGCCGCTCAATTGTCGTCGCGCTACATTGCCGACCGATTTTTGCCGGATAAAGCCGTGGATTTGATGGACGAAGCCGGTTCGCGCGTGCGCTTGCAAACCCAAGCCCTGCCCGAAGAAGGTAAAGCCTTGGAAAAAGAACTGAAAGTGTTGGTGCGCGAAAAAGAACAGGCCATTCGCAACCAGGAATTTGAACGGGCCACTGCTTTGCGGGACCAAGAAGCCAACCTGCGCGAGAAAATTCGTGAGATGGCCGATGCTTGGAAAGAAAAGCAAGACGAAAACATTGTGTACGTGACGGAAACCGATATTGCCTTGGTGGTCAGCAGCTGGACTGGCGTGCCTGTTACCAAACTGACCCAAAGCGAAACGGAAAAACTGCTGAAGATGGAAGCCATTCTTCACGAACGGGTGATTGGGCAACACGATGCGGTGACGGCCATTAGTAAGGCTATTCGTCGCTCACGTGTGGGTTTAAAAAGCCCCAACCGTCCCATTGGTAGCTTTATTTTTTGCGGTCCAACGGGTGTGGGTAAAACCGAGTTGGCCAAAACTCTGGCTGATTACCTCTTTGGCTCGGAAGACAATGTCATCCGTATTGATATGTCGGAATACATGGAGCGCCACACCACCAGCAAGCTCATTGGCTCTCCTCCCGGCTATGTGGGGTACGGCGAAGGCGGTCAGCTGACAGAAGCCGTGCGTCGCAAACCCTACAGCGTGATTTTGTTTGACGAAATTGAAAAAGCGCATCCCGATGTGTTTAATACCTTGCTGCAAATTTTGGATGATGGTCGTCTGACGGATTCCAAAGGTCGCTCCGTCGACTTTAAAAACACCATCATTATTATGACCAGCAACGTGGGCGCACGCGGTATCGAAAATCCCTCTCGCTTAGGTTTTGGTGCCGGTGGCGATGATTCTGCCGACCGTTACGCCAAAATGCGTGATGTGGTGATGGATGAGCTGAAGAAAACCTTCCGCCCCGAATTTTTGAACCGCTTGGACGATATGATTATCTTCCAGCAGCTTAAAAAAGAGGAAATCCGCCTCATCGTCAACATCATGCTCAAAGAGTTGCTCAAACGCCTCGATCAGCAAGAAATCACCCTCAACATTCCCAACAGCGTGAAAGACAACTTGGCCGAAGGGGGTTACAGTCCTTCGTATGGGGCGCGTCCCTTGCGTCGTGAAATTCAGAAAAAGCTGGAAGACGAACTCACGGATCTCATCCTGAGCGGCAAATTTGGCCCCGGCGATGTCATTGATTCCAAGGTGAAAGATGGCAAGGTTGTTTTTGCCAAAGGCCGTAAAAAAGCCAGCCCGGATGAGCTTGACGACGCCAAAGAAGATGAAACTAGTGACTCTTTAGCCGCTGTTTAGCCTACCCAACCCCTAACAATCCTGCGCTCTCGCCCTATAATGGACGGGAGCGTTTGGCTTTGTGTCGTAATATAAAACCGTTGTTTCGGCCTGCTATGACCACTGACTGGGATGCGTCCCACGAATTACTGCCAGAAAATACACCGCACCCCACGGGGCTGGCGGCGCGCCGCCGCATGCTGGAAGCCCAAATGAAGGAAGAAGAAGAGTCCTTGCGTCAAGGCTCTTTTCCGCAGCCAGAGGTATCGCCAGCCAGTCAACATCCATTGCCTAGCTCTCAGCCTGCTTTGCTGGGGGCCCTGTCTCGATATAACCCTTTTGTTCCAACCTATGCGTGGGTGTATTGGCTGGTGGTGATATTGGTAACCCCCCTGGTGTTGCTAACCGCCCAAAGCTATTGGGCCCCCTTGTGGGAATCCCTTACCACCACGGCCTTGCAAGATGCGGATACGGTGCTGACTCAGTTGCCACTTCATTTTTACATTAAGTTTGCCCTGTTTGCTGCATTTACCCTGGTGGTGGCCCGCCATTGCTTAACCACCTTGCGCCAAAGCTACATTTTGGCGTGGGCCCCGGCCTTTGAGCGCCCCGACCCCTTGCACGTGGATTTTGCCCCCCATCCAGTGCAGTCGTTGCAAGCGCTAGAGCGTTGGGCACGCCACCGGTTTTTGGTGATTGCCGTGCCGCCACTGACGCTACTGGCTTTGTGTGTTGGCTTGGCGTGGCTAGGCTTTGCCACCATGAATAGCGTGATGGACATTAGCACGTTGGCGATGCCGCCGGTGGTGACCCTGTTTTTATTTTTGGGCTTGATGCTGGGCCTGTTAACCTGGCTGAGTTTTTTGCATGGGGTGTGGCTGCTTGTTACCACTGCCTTTGGGGATGCCATTGCCCAAACCGAGCCTGATTTATCGCCCCAGACGGTGTTTGAACGCAGCCGCCGCATTGCCTTTTGCAGCCCCTTTGTGTGGGTGTTGTACCCTTTGGTGGTGGGCTTTTGGGGCGTGTTTATTGCCGAGATTATTGGTTTTTTAAGCACTTACAGCATGGCCAATGTGCTGGCCGGTACTTTCCCGTGGGGCGGGGTGGTGTTGGCAGAAATGCTGACGATAGCTGGGTATTTGTTGCTCCACTGGCTTAGTTTGTTTTGCTACCACCATGCCTTGGCGGTGTATTACCGTCAACTGCCCTCCGCCTTTAGAGAGCGCTTTAGCCGCCCCGATGAGCTGGTGGTGTAACAATTTTTTAAGGCCTTAGGCAATTATGGATATTGAGGGGCTTTTTAGAGAGACGTCATTGATACACCTTCTCAATTAGGATTGCTTTTTATGCTCAATATGAACCCTTTGTTTTCCTCGCTGCATTATTCTACTAGAACCTATCCCGTTAAGCGTCGTAGATTAATGAGCGCACAACCCAGCTTAAACAAGGCTTCGTAGTTTTTACTCTTATATTCCCAGCGAACCACCAGTCTTCTAAACCCATCCAGCCAGCCAAACAACCGCTCAATC
>JARXAD010000008.1 GCA_029866025.1 Vampirovibrionales bacterium
TGATTGAGCGGTTGTTTGGCTGGCTGGATGGGTTTAGAAGACTGGTGGTTCGCTGGGAATATAAGAGTAAAAACTACGAAGCCTTGTTTAAGCTGGGTTGTGCGCTCATTAATCTACGACGCTTAACGGGATAGGTTCTAATTAAGTAAGTTTAGGCAAGCAGTGGTTTGTTTACACACCGTTATTTTACATCCGTACTTTAAGGAGATTTTTTATGTTTCGTCCCATTGGTATCGCTACCCCCACCGTTTACACAAGCCATGTAACCTTTGGCGCGAAGCAAAAAACGTTCAACCAAGTTGTGAGCGCTGCTAAAGAGCTAAATCCAGATATCTACGACTTAAAGGAGCTTTATAATCGCCTTTCTGATGCCTCTCTGGATGAAAATCATGGAGAGCGGGCTAAGAGGGTACTAAAAGATTGGGATGCTTTAAGAGAGAGCGATAAACCATCTGACGGTGAGGAAAATCCTGGCCTCCCCACACTGTAGACAGTACCTTGCGTTTGCTGGGTTGCACGCTAAACAACCGGTAGGCGCAAAGCTACCCATTACAGTAACCCCGCCCATTTGCGGCTTTGACACCACCTATTTAAAAAAATAAAAGTAACACTACCGTTACAAATAGCCGTTAGGGCAGCAGCTTTTTTTATTTAGCGATCTTTGTATGGGTGTTAGCTTATTGTGACTCTACCCAAATCTTTGAAAAAGGAATTTTTATGAATATTCGTCCTGCTTTTTCTGCTGCTACAGTTACGGGTACATCAGGTCAAGGGCATTCTGATGGTGCAGATGAAAAATTTACTCAATTATGGACAGCATTGAATGAGGATCCAACATTTCAACGATACGTTGAAGAAGCGAGAGATAGTATTTCCATTACGGCGGATAATCAGTATAAACCAACTGGAATTGGGAGTCTTTTTGGAGCCAAGGACGGCTATGAAATTAGGGTGCGGGATTCAAAGAACCAAAACTCACCCTTGGGTGTAAAGTGGTCCATCGCTGAAATGGAAGCCCTCACGCCGGATATGATTACTGCAAAAGTTGCCGATGTAGTTCAACAACTGAAAAACTTGATAGGCATGAGCCACTATAAAAAATGATGAAATAACGTTGCCTATAAGTAAAACAGTGTTTATTTATAGGCCCAGTATGCTGGGTTACACGCTAAACAACCAGCCGTTACACGCTAAACAATAGGTGCAGGCGGTCGGTAATATCGGCTTTGTCCAGCTCGGGGTTTAGTTCCACCAACGCCAGCGCTTGGCTGTAGGCCTTGGCGGCGTCGTGGGTTTGGCCCAGCAGCTCGTAAGATCGTCCCAAGTTAAAGGCAGCCAGCGTGTACTGTGGGTTGCAAATCAGGGCTTTATCAAACAAATTGCTGGCTTTTTGGCCGTCATACAGCTCATCCAGGTAAATCACGCCCATGTTGTTGTATACAATGGCGTTTTTAGAATCGCAATGAATGGCCAGCTGGTAGGCGTCTAAGGCTTCTTCGTTGCGGTCCATTTGCCACAAAATGTAGCCTTTGTGGCTGTGAATATCGGCATCATGGGGCTTGAGGGTACTCAGGGTTTCGTACATCTCTAGGGCCCGGTGCATTTGGCCGGTTTCAAACAACAGCTCGGCCAGCATGGTTTGGGCCTCAGCGTTGGATGGATCCAGACGGATGGCCATTTCCAAAGATTCTTGAGCCGCCACGTCATCTTGATGAAATTGGTAGTACAAAGCGCCTAGCGTTTGGGCCACGGCGCTGCGCCACACGGGGTCGGTGCCCATTTCCAGCGCTTGACGATAGCAGCTGACGGCGCCGCTCATGTCATCGAGCTTAAACAGCACATAGGCCATGTTGGCTAAAATGTAGGGGTGGTGGGCTTCCAAGCGGTTGGCTTCTTTTAAGGCCACCAAAGCTTGCAGGTATTGCTGCTGATCCGAGAGCACTTGACCCAGTTCAAAAAACAGTTGTCCGTTGCTGGGGGCAATGGCGGTGGCTTTTTCCAATACATGGCGGGCTTGCTCTAGGTTTTGGGTGTCTTTGTACAGGGTGGCAGCCCGCAGGTGGAGGGTCACCTCGTTGGGGCTAAGGGTTAGTAACTGCTCGGTGTAACGCAAGGCCTGGTCGGTTTGTCCGGCATCCTTTGCTAGAGTCGATAAGGCCTTAAGGGTGGTGATCTGGTTGGGCTGCCAGTGATTGGCGCGTTGCCAGCACTGGGTGGCCAGTGTCGTATGGCCAATGCTTTGGCTGGCCTGAGCAAGGACGCCATGGGCGGTGGCGGCGAGGGGGGCAATCAGTGTGCTGAGGGACCCTTGAACCGCTGTCCATAGGGGTAAGCCTGGAGGTGTGGTTTTTTCGTGGTCGGTAACACCTGCAGAAGGATTGGCCTGGCGGGTTCCCATGCCGGTTGCTAGGTAGTGCGGTAAGCCCAGGCTGCCATACACCACACTGCTTAAGCTAATGGCCAAGCGAGTTTCCCAAGCGGTGTGCTCTGTCGAGGGGTGTCCTACCATATCCCAACGGGTAACAGCGCGCTGCCAAGCCCATTGGGTTGCCTTTTGGGCTGAGAATCCTTTTAACCCTTGAAGGGCCAAGGGCGTTGCCAGTGATAAGACGGCATCCGCTTGGTGGTATTGTTCCGCTTTGGAGAGCAAATCACTGTAAGCCAAGTAGTGGCTTAAGGTACCGGGGTCGTGGCGAATGGCCAACTCGCAATAATGCAAGGTGGTTTCCAAGCCAATATGGCCTTCCGTCCACAAGGCTTGGGCCAATTTAATGTAGGCATCGGCCAAATCGGGTTTTAGTTCTAATGCCTTGCGGTAGTGGGCAATGGCTTGCTGAAGGTGCTGCTTTTTAGGGCTTACCTTTCCCACAGGTGGGGCATCGCCTGGCAAGCTTTGGTACAGCTTGTAGTAGGCGTCGCCTTGGCTTAGGCACTCGTGTGCCGAAGGGGCGCTGGTGATGCCTGCTAACGCGCTCCGGACTGCCAAGTCGGTGTGGGACAGAAAAGCGGAAAGCTCTTCGGGCGTTAAGCCGTCATCAAAAAACGGAAAGGAAGGGTTGGCGGAAGAAAATGCACTGCTCATCAATATCTCTGCCTGCGTCTCACTCTACAAAGGGGGTGGCATTACTGGGGTGCAATCCACAATGGGCTGCGGGGGGGTAAGCCATCTCATCGGCAGGCATCCTGCGCCGAAGTCGACACGGTTTCTCTTGAGCCAACAGCATCATCCCGATGCCGTTGCCGTTAACCAAACTTAAAAACTAACGTGGGGGTAAAAAGCAACCAAGAGCATCGATAACCCAGCCCAAGGGAGCCGGTGGCTATCCAGGCAATGGATAGAGCGGCCTTGGAAGGATGGGGTCTCTAAAATCTCGTCACTCAGTGTGTGTTGTTTCAAGTATCGGCAGCATTCAGAGAATATTCACCCCTTCTCAACCATTTGGGCTGCATGAGTTTTTTTCAAGCGGGCCTTAAGGCTTCCCTTGTTTGGGGGAGGGCGACCCACACAATTCCTCTCATCAATGGAGAAAAATGATGCGATCGTACCCCTGTTAAGCCAGCTTGCTGGTGACGCTGGCTACTTTGTCCGCCATGGTTTGTACCCGATCCGTTCGGGTACCCAACTTAAGGGTGGTGGTAATGCGAGGAGCGCCCATGCCGTGCACCTTTTCGTGGCAGCGCTTGATGGCGGCCATGACGGTATCCCAGTCGCCTTCCACGTTGGTGCCGTAGGCGTGGAGATGAGTGGATAGGCCAGCGTCGTTGAAGATCTTTTCACACGCCACAATGTAAGGGCTTACAGAAACACCCACACCCAAGGGCACTAGGCATACATCCACAATCACATTTAACGATTCTGTCATGGCGGTTTCCTTTATGTGGACTATTGAATGGGTTGCATGTGTACCAACACACTAACGCTGGCTGCCACGGCTTCGCTGTGCCCCAAGGCGCCTAGGCCTTCGGCGGTTTTGGCTTTGACGGAAATGCAATCCAACGATAGGTTGAGCAATGATGCCAGAGACTGCCGAATGGCCAACTTGTGCCCCCCAAGCTTAGGTATTTCTAGCACAATAGTGCTATCCATTTGCACTACGCGGGCGTGTTTTTGTTCCAGTAAGCCCATCACGTGTGTTAACAGGTCGGTGCTGTTGGCGTGTTGGTAAGCAGGGTTGCTGGGAGGGAAATGCTCGCCAATGTCCCCCAAGGCCAAGGCGCCCAACAAGGCATCCATCAAGGCGTGCAGCAGCACATCCCCATCGGAGTGGGCGACGACAGCGTAAGGGCTGTCTGCTATTTTGATGCCACCTAAGGTTAAGACCGATTCGGCCTCGGTTTTTTCGCCAACGGGCACCAAGCGATGAATATCGTAGCCTTGGCCCATGCGGAGTGGCAGTGTGTGGTTTACATTATCCACCCCGACGAACCCTTCCTTCAGGCAAGGTAATGGTGCCGGTGTCTAATAACTGGCTTAGTAAAGGGGTTAGGCCTGCATCATCCACGTGGGGGGCAATCACATTGGCCAGGGCTTTAATGTGGTCTGGGGCGTTGCCCATGGCCACCCCAATACCGGCGGCTTCAATCATAGCGGCATCATTTTCCTGATCACCACAACACATAATGGCGTGTTGGGGGATATTCCACTGCTGGGCCAGCCACCACACGGCGCTCCACTTAGACACATTGGGGGCAATGATTTCGCAAAAGTTGCTGCGAGACATAAAGTAGGTAATGGCATCGCCAAAATGCTCTTTTAAGCCGCCAATGAGTTGGGGCATCCGTTCTTCATCAATCACCATTAGCTTGGTAGGCCCCTGTTGGCGTAATGCCAAGGGGACGTCTTGCCAGTTGTTAATTAGGTTGGGCTCTAAGCCCGAGAGGCTTCGGTATAAGTCTAAAAAGGGGTTGGTGGCGTGGGTGTATAGCTGATTCTCAATATAGGTGTTGGTGTGAAATTTTTCCGTATCCAAAAATGCCCACAAGCGTTCTGCCATGTCGAAGGAGATAGGCTGATGGTGCAGTCGGGTTTGGCCCACGTCTTGGGCACACACCATGCTGCCTTGATAGCTAATAATGGGCTGAGTAATCCCCAGTTTATCTGCATAAATCTTAGCGCTGGGGTGCATGCGGCCGGTGGCCACCACCACTTTTATCGTTCCTTTGGCCTGAATGTTGTGGAGGAGGGAGTGCACCTTGCTATCAATGGTTAAGTTGTCTCGCACCAAGGTGCCGTCCAAATCCAAGGCCAGTAATTGAATGGGAAGTAACGCGGGGCTGGGTAAGGAAGGAGAAGACACGGAGCAAGGGGCCTTAGGAATTGGGGAAGACCCAAGTATTGTAGCAGGCGGGCACATAGGGTGTCTTTTAGTGGCCCTTTTGCTATGCTATGGATCCTCTGCCCCGATGGTGAAATCGGTAGACACAAGGGACTTAAAATCCCTCGGACGCAAGTCTGTGCCGGTTCAAGTCCGGCTCGGGGCAGGGGATTTATGACAACACGTAAATTTAATTACAGAAAATACAGCAAATAAATAAGTACCGTCATAACAAACAGAGCATCGCGAATTCCCCCTGGGAATTTAAAATAAAGGGTCATTTAAAATCGTTAGGGCTTTTTATTGCAATAGCATTGCATAAGCGTTATGATAAATTCCTCTCTTTTATGATGCCCCCCCACTGTCTGCGTGGGCCCCTATTTACTTTTACCACTAGATTTGAGCTCTTTAATGGCCACCGCTACCCCCGTGTTAACCCTACGTCACGCCAGCCCACTCAACAACGCGCCTGCTAGTGAATTTTCTACGGCAGGCTTGCCCAATGCGTCTCAAGAGCGTTTTGCGGGAGAGTCTGCGAAAGAAACGGCCCCCTCGTTGTTCAAACAAGTGGCTCAATCCTCTAGCTTGCAACGCTGGGTGGTTATTGAAGCCTTGGTGGGCAGTGTTTTAATTTTAGCGGCGCCCTTTTTGGGCGATTATTTAGCCCCCCATGGCGTGGGCGGTAAAGTGTTGGGCGTGGTGTTTGCCGTGGCTCATTATTGTTTCCATGTGATTGGCGGTGCTGTGCTGTTTAAAGCAGGCCTGGATATTGGCAGCCTTTCCCACTGTCACTCCCATAAGCATTAATTTGACTTTAACAATCCATTATTTTATTCATGCTGTCTACTTAGCATTAATCAACTTAAAAGGGATAGTGCATGCAGATTCAAAATCGATTGAATACTCCTAATTTTGGCAAAATATTTAATGTTCAATACTATCTGAATCGCAACCCAGTTACACCGCAAGATTTAGTAGAACTAAAAAAAGAAAAACACTTACCAGACGGCTTTTGGAGTCTATTACTCAAAAATTACCTCAATATGCGCAACACCAATATAGTTGCGGAAATTTTGGAGAGTGTTCCTAAGCTTAGACGTAAACTGGGTATAATCGAGAAGTTGGATATTTATACGTTTCAACTGGCTTATGATTCCCAAAAGCCAGAGGACTCTTACCTGTTAACGGGAGAAGACGCTATTAAGAGTATTGAAACGCCAATAAGTGAGTTTTACAAAGAAAACCCACCGAAGGAAACGGTTCATATTTACATTGAAGACGGCCCACATTCTGGATTGGAAGTGAACGCTGTTCAAATTAAGCCAACACCAAAAAACTCAGACAATTAACTATTCGCTTACTTAATAAAAAGCCGGCTTCCTTAAAAAAAGAAGTCGGCTTTTTAAAGTTATAACAACCAATGTCTCTAGCGTTTGGAGAACTGGAAGGCTTTACGAGCCCGTTTGAGGCCGTATTTTTTCCGCTCTTTCACGCGGGCATCGCGGGTCATCAAACCTTCGGCACGCATCACTGTTTCAAAATCGCCATTTAGCTCAGATAAGGCTCGGGCTAAGCCCAGTTTAACGGCACCGGCTTGACCGGATTTACCACCACCTTCAACTTTTACCAACACGTCGTAGCGGGTGCCTAAATCGGCAGCGGCTAAAGGTTGCTTGGCTTCGTAGACGAGGGCTTGGCGGCCATCAAAGTATTGATCAATAAGGCGACCGTTCACAAAAAAGAGACCCGAACCGGTTTTGACACGGACACGAGCAATGGCTTGCTTACGACGACCCGTGCCGCGTTGGCCCACTTGGGGGTATTTTTTTCCGGCTGTTGTTGACATAAAAGCGAATAACCTCCGCAGGTAGTTAAACTAAAAATAAAAAGGAAACAAACAAGAGTGGGAAAACCTCTAGCTGGCAGTGGCTACCAGTTTGGGTTGCTGGGCGGCATGAGGATGCTCGGGGCCAGCGTACACTTTAAGGCGAGTAATGAGCTGCCGACCCAAACGGTTGTGGGCCAACATGCCCCACACAGCGTGGGTTAAGGGTTGGGTTGGGTCTTTCACCATCAAATCTTTAAAGGTAATGCGTTTTAAGTGGCCCAAATAGCCGGTGTGGTGAATGTATTCTTTTTGGTCGGCCTTGTTGCCCGATACTTTCACTTTGTCGGCGTTAATTACCACCACAAAGTCACCATGATCGAGGTGAGGCGAATACACAGGCTTGTGTTTGCCGCGCAGATAGATGGCAATTTCGGTGGCCAAACGGCCCAAAGTTTTGCCTTCGGCGTCCACTAAAATCCAGTCGTGGGTTAGCTCATCAGGAGTGGCGGTGTAAGTTTTTCCGGTATCGGTCAGTGCCATGGCTTGGGTTCCGCTAATAACAATAGGAGGGAAAGTAAAATAAGAGGAGGATGACGTTGTGCAAAATAAGGATTGCGCAAAGGCTTCGTAAACCGCCTCACTTAGGTTAAAGAGTGACGGACGAACGATCATACCCAAAACACGACAATCCGCAAGGTGATCCCCATAAATGGGTTTCACTTGGTAGAATAGGACGCAAAATGGTAACTCTCAATAGTGTTTGGCAATAAAGTGCTACGTGGGTCAGTGTTATGTGTTTGAGTAGGGTTGTATGATGGGCCGCTGTAAAAGTTTTTACCTTTCTTCAATGGGGGCGGCTTTTATTGCCTTGGCCTTGATGGGCCTTCCAGGCGTTTCGTTGGCCCAAGCGCCGGTGCCTGTGTTGTCTATGGTAGGTATTGCCGCCAATCCTCCTTCTGCCCAGGTGGTAAAGCCCTTGCCTCCCCTTCAATTAAGACCCGCAGCAACGCCTGTGTCTAAAGCGCCCTCACCTTCGGTTGTTCCTACGCCGCTTAAACCCCAGCTTCCGAAGGCCACAGCCTCTCCGCCTGTGGCCTTGCTGGTCGACTCTACCGTACGGCAAGGTGAAGTATTGTTTGTAGCCGTTAAAATAATGCCCCCCAAAGAATCCTCGACCCAAGTCGCATCCGTCGTGCCCCACCACCTTCACTGGAAGGGCGGCGGTGGGTTGGATGTTCCCTTGTATAGCCGAGGTGCTGGTGTGTGGGAAACGGTGGTGCCCGTTCGCGTGGATCACCCTGTTGGGCCTGGCGGCTTAACGGTGATGGATGCCAGCAACAAGGCCTTGGCGAGCAGTGCTGTTGCTGTGACCAGTGGTGGTTATGCCAAACAAAACATTACTCTCAGTGGCGGTATGGGCGCGCTAACGCCTGAGCCGGGTGAAATGGACGCCATTGGCAAGCTAAAAACCGATACCAACCCAGCCGAACGTTTGTGGCAAAAGCAGTTTGCTTTGCCGGTGCCCGAATGTATGAACTCTCCTTTTGGTAACTTGCGTTACCACAACGGTAAATTTACCGGCAACTTCCACAAAGGCATTGATCAACGATCTCCCCAAGGGCGCCTAGTGAAAGCCCCCACCGAGGGTGTGGTAAAAATTGCCAAAACGTATCGGTTGCATGGCGGTACCGTGGGGCTGGATCACGGTCAAGGGGTGAGTTCTATTTACATTCATTTGTCTCGCATTAATGTGAAACCCGGCCAGCGGGTGAAGTCGGGGGATATTTTAGGCCAAGTGGGTGCCACGGGCTTTGCCACGGGTCCGCACCTGCATTGGGGGTTGTTTGTCCACGGGGTGCCCGTTAATCCCACCCAGTGGGTGCACCCCGACGTGTGTTAACCCCACAAAGCGGCTTTTTATAATGGAATTTGGCGTGAATCTTTAAAAAATTTCTAGTATCAGTGCGTTGTTTAAGTTGTTAAACATCCCCTTTAGGTTTCTGTGGGTGAAGGTGGGTTGTTGGGTTTACAATGCTTTAGAATTAACCCAACAACGCCTCTCAGCGAGCAAGCAAGGCAACACCTAAACTCCTACAGAAAGGATGTCGCTGAGATCCATTTGCGGGATACACAAGGGACGCAGTCCCTGTAAGGAGGCTGCTGAGGGGCAAGGCCCCTCGGCAAAAGAAGAATTACAAAGTTATTTCACCAAGGCTTGAACGGCCTTAAACTGGGCATGTTGGGCATCTCCCAACCACTCAAACAGGATGCTTTCGGTGGTAAGCAACTGGGCGCCTTGTTGCTCCAACCGTTTTAAAGCGGTTTTGTGGTCGGCTTTGTGGCGAGAGCCCACGGCATCCACCACCACACCCACCGTGTAGCCCAAATTAATGGCCTGAAGCACTGTTTGCGATACACACACGTGGGTTTCCACTCCACATACCACAAGGTGTGTTTTCTGTAAGGCCTGCAATACGGTCACCGATGCCTCGGTGGCAAAAACGCCAAAGGTGGTTTTCTCCAAAATAGGGGCACCCTCTAACCAAGGGGCCAAGGCTTCTACGGTGTGGCCCAAGCCCTTGGGGTATTGTTCGCTTACCACCACCGGAATGGCTAACAACTGAGCGGCCTGCAATAAAATCGCCGCTTGCTGCACCACGGCGTCGCCTTTGTCGATGGCGGGGACCATGCGGTCTTGTAAATCCACTACCCACAGCACACTGTTGGCAGGCGTAAACATGGGGGAGGGGTTGATCATGATGGGCTCTTTTCTAAATCGTGGGTGTTTAGACGAATGAACGTATCTTCCCACAGGAATGAGGCCACATTTGTGGCCTTTGTAACAAGGTTGTTATAAAAGCCCCTTTAATGATGGAAAAGGCGCAATTTAATCCTTAATAATGTTTTTATTATGTAGAAGGCATGATATGGATTGTGTCTGTGGGAGTGTCTGTTTTGGGTAACGAGTGCCCAGCAATAGACGATGAAGGTGTGTGAGACAAGACCAAATGGAGTGGAGGAGTTATGGGATTTGCAGCCAGTCAGGCGCGGATGTTAATGCTGACCGCGCGACAAAGCGATTTGGAAATTCAGGGACAGTTTATTAACCAAGCACGGTTACAAATTGCCAACATTGTGGGCAACTTGTTTAACGTCACCACCAACCTCGAGCCTGAATCGCCTCAGGCCCGAAGCATTCAGGCACGAATTGCGTCCATTCAAACCATGGACAAAGCGTTGGAGATTCAGCTGAAACGGCTGGATACCCAACGAGAAGCCATTATGCGGGAACGAGAAGCGGTTGAAAAAGTTATTTCTAAAAATATTCAAAGTAGTTTTGGTACGTTTGCAAGAAACAGTTAAGCACCTTTGTGGCACTCTAAAGAGTGCGATGCCGTCTTCTCAACCACCCGCTAAGCCAACTCAATCCTCAACCGAAGCGTTGGGCGTATTGGGCGAAGCCTTGGCGTGGAAGCATTTGCAAGCCAAGGGTTACCGATTGGTGGTTACCAACTGGCATGCAGGCCGTTTGGGTGAAGTGGATTTAATTGTGGCCTGCGATGCAAGCCACATTTTAGTATTTGTGGAGGTAAAAGCGCGGCGCGGTGTGAACAGCACCGAAGCCCTACTGGCCGTTACCCCACGCAAACAGCGCCAATTGCTGGCGCTGGCTGCTGCGTATTTAGCCCGGCATCCTCAGTGGGATGGCTGGGATATTCGTGTGGATGCGGTGGGGGTTGCGGTGCCACGTACCTATGAAGCAGACGGGGGGTATCACCTGATTCACATTGAAAACGCGGTAGTGTCGGGTTAATTCTATTTTGGCTCTAGACCAGAGCCCTATTTTTTTAGAACGAACTGTAGAGAATTTTTTGGGCGTAGGAAACGATGTTGGAGAATAATTCGCCGTAAGCGGCAGGTGCGGTTTTTACCAAGCCACTCACAATTAAAGCAGAGGTGACAATGGCACCGGCATACTCAATAACACCTTGGCCTTTGTGGGCTGAAGCGGTTTGGCTGGCTTGAAACAAGGCTTGAAGAGCGGCGGACAGGGCTTTTAAAAAGTGAAGGTTCATCATGGGGGTGTTCTCCAAAGAAAGAGGGGAGGAAGTAGGGATTGGGGGGGCTCTCCAGTCCTTGGAGCGGCTTATCCATGACTTTAATATATAAACAATTTAATGCCCTTCCATCCACCAAAAGGTGTGACTGGTAAATCGATTTTTATAGCCCTATGGTCTATAAAGAAATCTCTGCTTACTCGCAAACAGGCGTTGTAGAGTTTATGCTAGCGCATTGTAAACCTCACACCCCCACTCATCTCTATAGGCATCCCAAAGGGGTATTTAATTACTAGTAAATATCTAAAATTTATGGAATTTACCCCTTGTTTAAATAATTAAGCTCGTCTTGGCGGGTTAAAAAATAATGGTTTTAGCCACATGAATGGCCACGCCACCGTGGGTGGTTTCATAGGTCCAGCCATCGGCAGCCAGTTTCCAGCCCACAGGGGTTAAGGGGTCCACTATATTTGGCAGTGTCCACATAGGCATAGGCACCAAGGCCAAACCTTCGGTAATAGCTATCGGCGGTGCGTCTTCTGCAATATCTGTCACACGGTTGTACACCGAGGGCTCACTTTGGTGGGCCAGACCGGTTCCGTGGCCGCCTGTTTCGGCAATGGCTACACCGCCTGCCATCATGGCCGCCTCTTCTAGTGTTTTAGTAAGACTCAGGACGGTATCGTAACGGCTGGTATTGCTTTGAATCTGATTTAGAGTGTCTCGGGCTGCGGCAATTAATTGGGCTATGGGAGGATTTTGGCTGTCACCACCCACAATGAGGGTATCGGCGGCTTTGCCGTAGTGGCCGTTTTGTTCGGTGGCCAGTGCAATGCTCACCACATCCCCTGCTTTTAGCACTCTCTCATCGCTAGGTGGACCGTTCACCACTTCTTGATTGATGGACACACAAATAGGAAAGCCGAACCGCTGGCCAGCGTCGTTGATAAACACCTTAAAAGGGGCTGTGGAGCGGTGTTTGGCTAGAAGCTTATCCGCTTGCTGCGAAAGCTGAAGGGTAGAAATACCCTCGGTGGCCTGCTCGCAGAGTTGCTGAACCAGGTCCCAGGCCAGATCACCCGCTTTTTGTACGCCTTGGCGCTGGCGCGGTGTTTTTAAAATGCTCACACCTTGGCCTCCATTTTTGCACAGTGGTGCTGGCTGAGGTGCGCCTTGGCTTGGCGAAGTTGCTCTAGCCCTTCGGTACTATTGCTACTGCCCTGCCAATTAAGGTGACCCATTTTCCGTCCTGTGCGCGACTCGGTTTTGCCGTACCAGTGAAGAGAGACCTCGGGAAAGTCTTTTAATAGCTCAGGGCTGGGCTCGTCTATAGGGCCCTCTCCAAAGCTATCACCCAGTAAATTAATCATGGCCGCAGGCTCAGGCATCTTGGACTCGGCAAAGCCACGACCCATAATGGCTTCAATGTGGCGATCATACTGGCTGGGGAGGGCAATGCCGTCGCTATCAAGCCAATTGAGGGTCAGGTGACCCGAATTATGGGGCCTAGGTGCCATTTCGTTAAACATCAAGGGTTTTTGGGGATTGGCGGTTACAAACCATTCCACGCACAACAGGCCCACCACGTCCAAGGCATCGGCCAGTTGTTGGGTGTATGCCACGGCTTGGGCTTGAATAGCTGACGATATTGATTGGGCAGGAAAGATGGAGGTGTCTAAAATGCCGTTGGCGTGGGTGTTTTCAAAAGGTCCTAAAATGCAGACTCGGCCTTGGGTGTCTCTCGCCACCCCTACCGAAAGTTCCGTGAGCCACGGCACCCATTGTTCCAGCACAAAGCCACTTTCATTGGCGGGCAACGATGCCCAAAAAGCCTCGCACTGCTGTTTATCCCAGGCTTCTTTATTAATGGGCTCTCTTAAAACAGTTTGTCCTTTGCCGTCGTAACCTAGGCGGCGAGTTTTTAGCACACACGGTGTCCCCAGTTTTTGAAGCCCCATTGCTAAAGCAGCCCCACTAGCAATAGGCAACACGGGAGCGACAGGCAGGCCTACCTTTTTGGCCAGTGATTTCTCCATCCAACGATCTTGAGAGACCCCCAATACGGTGGGAGACGGCATGACGGGAACGCAAAAACTCAGGGCTCCCAGGGATTCGGTGGGGATGTTTTCAAATTCCATAGTCACTGCATCGCAACGCTGAGCCAGCACACCCAAGGTGGTTGCGTCTGTGTAGTCTTGGACGGTTTCCGTATCGGTTTTTAGGTTTAACCATTGGCTGGCAGGGCTGTTGACTTCTGGCGTGAGTAAATGAACGGCCAAGCCCTTGCGATGGGCGGCCTCTACCAAGTATCGACCCAACTGACCGCCCCCCAATAGGCCTAAGTGGCGAACGGGTGATGACGGTTGTGGGGCGGGCGTGGAATCAGTGGGCTGAGTCATGGGTGTATTGTAGCTCAGGAAAAAGTCCTTCGGTTGTTAGTATAATGGTCAGGAATTTTTGAATGTTGAGCAAGCTGTTTAGAAAGCATTGTTGTGAGTGCTTGGACTTTTTGGACAAAGGCCAGTTGGATAAAGACAAGTTTGCAGTGGTTTTTACCCCCCCATTTTGATAATAGAGTGTTGGTATTTATTGGCCTAACGGCTTTGTTTTTAACCAGTTTGCTTATAGCTAACTTGGTGGGGTCGTTGTTGTTTAGTTTTCAGTTGCCCTTTAGTACGCCCTTTGGTCAGCAAGTATTGCTGTCAGCGGGGATTATTTTCTTCCCACTCACCTTTTTGCTCACGGATCTCATTAACGAGTTTTACGGGACCCGTGCCGCCCGATTTATTACAGTGGTGGGGCTGTTTATGGCTATGGTGGTGTATGGGTTTTTTGCTTTAGCCCAGCAGCTGCCCGTAGACCCTAGAACGGTGCTACCGAAGGCCGAATTTTTACATTTTTCTAGTTTGTACACCCACATGTTAGTGGCTTCGTTAACGG
Source organism: Vampirovibrionales bacterium (assembly GCA_029866025.1). Taxonomy (GTDB): domain Bacteria; phylum Cyanobacteriota; class Vampirovibrionia; order Vampirovibrionales; family Vampirovibrionaceae; genus JARXAD01. The sequence continues at coordinate 14,142 of JARXAD010000008.1, forward strand.
CGTATTTGGTGGGGCAATTGCTGGATATTCAGCTGTTTGACTGGTTTCATGCCCTCACACGCCATCGCTTTTTATGGCTGCGGGCCCAAGGTTCTACTCTTATTAGCCAGCTGTTTGATTCCACTATTGTGGTGTTTATTGCCTTTTGGGGCCAATTGCCTGCGGCAGATTTATGGCAGTTGTCTTTAAGCAATTACGTGTGGAAGTTTTTGATTGTGGTGGCCATTACGCCCCTGTTGTATGCTGGCCATGCTACCTTGCACCGGCTGGTGGCTGCACCGTCTCCTCACCCACCAAGCACCACTTTTACGGCTTAAGTTAGAGGCTAAGGCAATTTTTGCGGGCCATTTGTTTTTATTATTATATCCAATAGATATTGATAACCATTCGCTTCAATGACTTGAAAAACAGCAAAGAAGAGAGATAGAAATCATGATGCAGCAACAGCCCGCCTTGGATACGTCTACCATGTTGGCTCAAGCCGCCTTTCAGGCGTCCATTATTCCAGCCCAAGACCCGTTGCCCGTGGCCGTGGTAAGCAATGCCCGCCAGCGTTGGCAGCACCGTTTAGCCCACATGCATGCCCTTCAGCAACAGGGGTTTGATAAAAGCGACCTTATTGAGCACCTGACCAGCCAAATTACCCTGGCGGATGCATGGTTGGAAAATACATAAAAAATTAAAATACAGACAAAGAGCAGTTGGCTTTTAAAGGGTCTTCGGACTTGGCAAGCACTGCCATAGTGACTTCTAAAGTGTTTTAACTACTGTTAATCCTGTTGAGATGAGAGAGACGTTGCATGAATCCTATGGAATATTCGTATACCCACAATGATCAACACGTGGTGGGAACGTTATTGCCCTTATCCAGCCAGTTGGTTTCCCAAGTGGCGCTTCGAACCTTGCAGCACGAAGGAACCCTTCCGACGAACGACGCCTTGAGCCATGCGTTGGAAGAAGGACTGCACCAAATAGCCTTAATGCATGCCATGCAGCAGCAAAGCGGCTCTCATCAGGCGCTGATGGAGTACTTAACCGGCCATGTTCCATTGACTAATGAGTGGTTGAACCACACCAATTAAGCGCTGCGTTAAGCAGCGCCTTGGCGGCCGGCCAACAAAATATCATTCAAGCGGTCTTTATAAATTGTGGTGGCCGTAACGCCCCTGTTGTACGCGGCCACGCCATACTGTACAAGGCTTTAGCGCCCAGCGGTGTAACACTCGATTTAACGGTGTCATCTAAAAATTAAATGTCCTTGGTTATCTCGCCCTGCGTTCGGGTCTAAGGGTGGATTATCGATGGTGCCGTCATCTCTCAGTTCTACCGTCAACGTTTCTGTCGCCATCGCAACAAAGGCTTTCCAAGCTTTAGCCATTGCCGCAGCTTGTTTTTTTAGCAGAATTTTTTTCTTTTCTTCGGGAAGATTGGGCTGGCTCAGTTTGGGGCTAAATTCCTGATTTACCAGTGTCTGCATATTATCCCAGACAATCGTATCGTCATCTGAGGAGACCATTTCAAAAGAATGAAGCTTTATATCCAACCCTAACACTTTGGAAAGGCTAAACTTAACGCCCTCGGCGTTAAGATTTTTTGGCTTTTTGATACGTTTGCCTGACGAATTCACATACTGAATTCGGCCAATGGCTGAAAAATTCACGCAAGTAAACACCTACAGAGTGACGTTAAGCACAGCTAACTCAATAAAACCCCGTCAATATAGAACCTATCCCGTTAAGCGTCGTAGATTAATGAGCGCACAACCCAGCTTAAACAAGGCTTCGTAGTTTTTACTCTTATATTCCCAGCGAACCACCAGTCTTCTAAACCCATCCAGCCAGCCAAACAACCGCTCAATCA
>JARXAD010000004.1 GCA_029866025.1 Vampirovibrionales bacterium
GAGCGCAAGGCAGAAAAATTTATCATGATAACGTCCTTTACTTTAGCTAAATGGGAATAAAAGTTAGGCGTGAATCAATACCTAACAAAACCATAAAGCCCCCTGAACCTTTAAAGGTGCTACTTGCTTACACAAAAAGAAATTAATTGTTACAAAGTCGCGCAGGGCCATTGGCCCTACATCGCCAACGTGAGTGATACGGGACAGTGATCCGAGCCCATCACGTTGGGGTGAATGGCGGCATCCACAATGTGGCCTTTCAATTCGTCACTGGTAAAAAAGTAATCAATGCGCCACCCCACGTTGCGCTCGCGGGCGGCACTGCGCATATTCCACCAACTGTACTGGTCAGGCTTATCGGGGTACTTGTGGCGAAAAGTATCGGTATAGCCATGGGCCACCAGCTTATCCATCCAAGCCCGCTCAATAGGTAAAAAGCCGCTCACCTTTTCATTGGCCTTAGGGCGGGCCAAATCTATGGGAAAATGGGCCGTATTCACATCGCCACACACCACCACGGCCTTGCCTTTAGCGCGTTGGGCTTGGGCGTGTTCCAGCCAGGCATCATAAAAGGCCAGTTTGTAGTTTAGGCGCTCATCGTCTCGCTGACCGTTAGGAAAATAAATGCCGTAAAAGACAAAGTCTTCAAACTCCAGCATTAGGCTGCGGCCTTCGTTATCAAATTTAGGATCCATCCCAAAACCGTATTCCACCTTCAAAGGCTCGTGCTTGGTAAACACCGCCACCCCGCTATACCCGCGTTTATCAGCGTGGTTCCAGTAGCTTTTATAGCCTTCGCGGGTAATGAGATCAAAAGTAAGCTGATCCGCCGAAATCTTGGTTTCTTGCAAGGCTAAAATATCGGGCTGGGTGGCATCAAACCATTCCCAAAAGCCTTTGGTTATGGCGGCGCGTATGCCGTTCACGTTCCACGAATACAGGTTCCAAACCGCCGTCATACCCAAATCCTTTACTCACAGCTTCATACAATATTTATTTCGGTTTCTTTGCCTTCAAACGGTCATAAAGTAAGGACAAGCCCATTGCCAAAACACCCAGTGGAATTAATGCCACCAACTTAAAAATCTCGGAGCCCCCTGAAAAATGAGGGCGATGATTCGGAGCCTCCGCAGCAAAACGCCCACAGCAAAGGAGAGGCTTAGCAACCTGAGTGTTACGCGCCAAACCCAAGGAACCCTTAAAAGCAGGTGAGAGGTTACTTAGCAAAATCTAAAATCTGATTGGTTTCTAGGTTTTTGAACACCAAGCGCAGGTTGGGGTTTTGGTCTTTAGGCATCACCACATCAAAAGTAAAGCTCTGGTTTTGCCCCAACACCACTTCGTTAAAACGTTGAATGTATTTACCCGTAATTTGAAAATTACCTTGGGGGGTATGGTTAATGGCATTACTCGCAACGCCAATGGCATTTTGTCCCATGGATAAAGCACGGAACGCCCCCATAGAACCCGCACCCAAACCGGCAAAATGCATACCCGTGGAAGCAGCGCCCAGTGCCAAGTTGCCTAAAATACGACCGCCTCCGCTGCCGCCTTTGGATTTTTCAGCCACCAGCTGCTGCTCGTTCAGGGCATTGGCTACTTCGCCTTGCAAAATTTGCACATGGAAAGGTTGGGTGTTGGTTAAGGTAATGGTGTACGCATCAAACTTACGATCCGAATAATCTTTAAGCTTTTGGGGTTGAGTGGCGACGGTCCAGTACGCACTGCCCACAGCTGGAGCAACGACACTGGCAGTGGCAGTTGCCGTGGCGCTGGTGGTAACGGTTGTAGTGGTTAACATAGCCGGAGTGCTAAGGGAGGCTTCGGTAGCTGGGGTTAATGGAGAAGAGGGCGTGGCAATGGTGTTAACTTCTGCGGAAGCAAAAGAGGTAAGCGCTGCTATGGCAAACACCAACGAAACCGAACGCTGAACCGACACAGAGCGAGACCACACCATGAGTAAACCTCCAATAAAAGGGACACCAACTATAAGCACTGAGTACTGTGCCAAAAACAAAGGCGCAGCGCTAGTTTTAAGTTTTGTTTACAAATTAGGACCATTTAGGCAATTTAATCCTTACAATTGTTTTTATTATTATGGAGATAGTTTTGAGTGGATGCATGTCAACAACAGGCACGCGCCATGGAGTGTGATTCTAGTTCAACAAGGGCGTTAGCGTTTTGCTGCGTACCGTTGAAAAAACGCTTAAAAAACAATGCCAGCACGATGGCGCGTCAGGGAGTGACGCAAAAACACGGAGGAGGCAAGGAGTCGCGAATGGTCAGCATTAACATTAACCAAGGTTACGGCCAGCAATACGGTCAACAGTACAACCCCTACGCCCAACAAGGGTATGGCCAAGGCTACGGTATGGGTGGTGGCGACTTGTATAACATGAGTGCCCCGGCCTACTATGGCGTTAACTTGGGCTCATTAGGCATCACCGGCGGCTACGGAACCCTCTTTGATCAGCAAATTGGCGGCGTTATGGGCAGCGGCATGCCACAAGGCGGCATGATGGGCGGCTATGGCGGTTATGGCCAAAGCGGATACGGCATGGATCCCTACGGTGGCTATGGCGGTTACGGCCAAGGCGGATACGGCATGGATCCTTACGGTGGCTACGGGGGTTATGACCCCTATGGTGGCCAAGGTGGTGGTCAAGGCTATGACCCCTACGGAGGCGACCCCTATGGGGGTGATCCTTACGGCGGCGGAGGCGCACCACCACCAGAAACCTTTGATCCGCGCGAAAAGCGAGAAAAGTACAAAGCCACGGGCGGTGGCCATTACGTTAAAGATTTTGCCGAAGTGGCCATTAAAGACGACACGGGTAACGACCTGTACACCATTGATAGCCATCAAAGCAAATACACCATTAACAGTGGTGCCGGAAAAAATACCTACACGCTGTTTGGCCTGGCCAACTTGGTAACCATAAAAAACTTTGGCAAAGATGACACGCTAGCCGTCACGGATCCCGCTGCACTGGTGGTACTGGATGAAAAGAAAACCCCCGAGGGGTGGGCGATGGTCATTTTAGACGAGGCAACCGGCAACCGCATTATGGTCAATACCAAAGACAACAAACACGATCCTGACTTTTTGCTCAATCGAGTGGTGCAGGCCTAGCGCTTTTTTGTAAAAAACGTCTTCAAGTGGATGACTGCGTCAGCATTTCGATGGCAGCAGCCATGCGGTTTTGATTGGCTTCCGTTAAGGAGTAACAACCAATCACATGCTGCGAAGACGGGAACTTAAGATCCTCAGGAAAATCCAACCCGTAGCGTTGATACACCGTTTTCAGTCGATAATCGGAAAAAAAGAAAAACACATGGGCCAGATGGGCTTGCAAGGCCCGCAATCCAATACTTAAAAACACATATTTCAGCATTTCCAAGCTTCTAAAGTCTTTCAGCAAGCTAAAGGAATGCACCATCCCTTTATTGCCTGCATAGCGTTGTGCAGGCTTTAGCGTGTCAATAACGGTCAGTAGCTCTTGACCACGAGGGTGCTCGGCCAGCGGTCTAAAGCCCACCATCCCTACAGGATGGTAACGGCCATCGGCGGTAATTTCGCCCAAGGTTATCATGCCATCATCCGCCAAATTGGCTTTTAGCTGGGCTTTGTAATGCTCCAGCTCTTCTAGGGTGTTGTGCCACGCCAGCTCTTCGGGGTGTTTTAGTACATCCACTCGATACTTGTAAAAGCCTTCGGCAAAGCGCTCATCGGGGCTGTACAAGGCATCAATCAGGTGAACCGCATCGCTTTTGGATAGTTCGGCCAAGGGTTTTTGGGCGAACACGGTTCCCTCACTACTGGCAAACTCATTCAGCAAGCCTGAAAGGGTGTTTTCTAACGCCGTAGACGATTGAAAAATCGTCGTGTCTAAAGTTGGTTTAAAAGAGGCCATGACTAAAAAACCCTGTTCGAAATGGGCACCTATCGCCCAATCGCTACATCGTGCTTTATTGTACAGAAACCAACACCATCCCAAACACCCCCTAATTCATTGTAGATTCATTGCAGAGCCCGACGTGTTCCTATTGGCTGCTCAAACACTCCTATCATTCTGGCAACGGGCCAATCCGTATCGCCACTACCTGCCGTGGCGCTGCAGCAACCAATTATTACGGTGGTATTTTAGGTGGCAAAACAAGACCCAGCTAAAAAAAATGGGCGTTACGACTGTTTCGGTTCATAACGCAGCCAACTTGGCTTGCCTTCAATACCCAAGCCAACCAACCGTATTGGTATGCAACCACATTGGCTTTGCAGACCCCCATGCCTTGCTAGAACCTTTATTTGATGCCCACATTGAAACCCGATGGCTAGCCGGGGTAGAGCCCTTTGAATCGCCCATCAAAGCCTTTCACCTGACGGGTAACGGCTCATTTTCCATCGATCGCGGCACATTGGATCGTCCCGCCTTACAGTATGCCCAAGCCGTATTAAGGCAGCACACCTACCCTTTGGTGGTGTTCCCCGAAGGTGAAGCCCACTATCACGTGAACGCCCTCCAGCCCTTTCAAGAAGGTGCTGCCGCTTTACTAAAAAAGGCCTTGCAATCATCACCCGTAGTGGCGTGGCTGCCCATTCATCTCACCTATGTATGGGACAATCCGAAGGATGCAACGATACATTCGACCCTGAGCCGGACTCTTCATCAGCTGTATGCATTCATTGGCCAGCCCGTGCCAGCTGGCACCTCAGCATCGAAAACCGCATTACCCCAGCACCTGGCCCCAAACGTTGACGATTTGTGCCGCACTGTTTTTCAGTGGCTGTTGGCTCAATCCAACATAGAGCCATTAGTACCGTTCGCCCCGCAAGCATCTTGGCCAGTAATGGCCAGCCAATGGCTATCGACCACTCTTCACGCCTTGTGCAATGAGCACGACTTGGCTTTGGATAGGGAGGCCACACTTAGCAGCCCCTTAGCACTCATGGCAGCCAAAAACCAGTTACGCAGCCTTATTGTGCGCAAAGCCCGTGCCATGCCGTTGAAGCTTTGGCAGCGGTGGGATAAGCAACTCCTTCGCTGGGAGAATTTTCCCCAACCTTGTTTTTTGGACACATGGGCCTTCAACACAGCCGAATGGCTACTCACAGGCATTCCCCATACCACTGTCTCGTGGGAAAAACGGCTGACAAACCTACGCAGACACCTGAATGCCCAGCAACCCAGTGACGATCCAACACCCCAACAACGCCAGCGCTGGGAAGACCAACTCAACATCTGCCGGCGACTCAAGCTAGTTCAGTTACTGCTTATGGGGGCTAACAAAAGCGCTCCTGCTTCATGGGAAGACTTGGAAGCCACAGTGCAGCAGCTGTGGCTGTTGGTAACTCACAAGCAGCGCTATCACGGGCCCAAGCAAGCCGTTATTACGGTGGGAACGCTTCAAGAAATCACCTCCCAAAGCAGCCGTTCACTGCCCACTACCGCTGAACTTACTGAACAGTTTAAGACAGCCATTGAACAGCTAAGGCAACACCTATAGCCGTTGTTATAGGCAAACCCTTAAAAGGGACCATACCCATACCCCTTTACTTAAAGAGGTGAAGAACATCATTGACGAGCACAACCCCCATAAAGAGCATAAGCACCACAAAACCACCCTGAATACAGCCATCTTGGATGGACTTCTTCACTGGCGACCCCTTGATGGCCTCAATCAACAAAAACAAAATGTGGCCGCCATCCAACGCTGGAATGGGCAACAGGTTCATCACCGCTAAAATCACGCTAATAATAGCCGTTAAAATTAATCCATTCTGGAAACCGCTTTCTTCAATCATGCGGCCTCCTTCTTCAATAATCCGAACCGGACCCGAAAGCTCGGTGGGGGCTATTTTACCCGTTAACAACCAGCCAATGCCTTCAAAGTTTTTCACCACGTATTCCCACAAAAAGGTAGCGGAAGCCGCACTGGCTTTCAGGGGATTGGTGATTCGTTCAACGCCGGCGCCTTCAGGCTTTAATTGCACGCCAATTTGGCCGTTGGTATTGGGGGTAACCGTAATGGTAACGGGCGTTCCTTGGGCTTGAAGCGACGATGTGGCGCTTGGCTTTGCGCCAGACTTTACGCCAGATTGGGTAGTGGTCTTGCCTGCGTAGCCTTTTGCAGAGGCTTTGGTTTCCAATGGCACCCCACGCAATACCGTAATGGCCAAGGGCTTACCTGCCGACTGGCGAATGGTGGTAATCACGCGAGACAACTTCATTTGCCCCGATTCGGCCTTAATGTCATAGGCCCCAACCCGATCAATCAAGTCTCCCTTTTGAAAACCAGCCACAGCGGCCGGACTGGCGGCACTCACAAAGTCCATCATGCGCACACCACTAATCACAGGCATGCCCCACTGCATAGCCACCCACACCATAATGGCCCAGCCTAAAATGGCATTCACGGTAATACCGGCAATGGCTACAGCAAAACGCTGCCACCAGCCTTGGTTTTCAAAGCGTTCTTTGGAGTCGGCAGGGACTGGGCTATCCGGGTTGTCATCGGGAAAGGCTACATAACCTCCAAACAACGCCGCATGAATCACAAATTCAATGCCGCCATAGGTTTTAGAAAACAGCACAGGACCAAAAGGTAACCCCAGTCCAAAACGTTCTACCTTGATGCCACACTTTCTCGCCACCCACAGGTGGCCAAGCTCGTGGGCAATAATCAGCACGCTCACCAAGCCCAGCATGGTAAGTGTGGAAATCCAAGGCGACGGAATGGCTAAAAAGGGAACAGAAAACATAGGGGCGTAAGCTTTCAAACAATGAGAGGTTTATTCGCTTTATTGTGGCCGCTTTTAACCGATGTGACAAGCGTTTAAGGTTAGGACGATGGTCACATAGCAAAGTTCAGCAAAAAGCCGCCCGTATCACCCATAGTTTGCATGGATTTTAAGGCGGCTTTTTTAAAAAACACGGTGACGCAAACGATGCGTCTTTAGGTTTAGGCGTCTTTGTTCAGCGGAGCAATGAGGCCATTGGCACGAGCACGCTTAACAGCCGTAGCCAATTTGCGTTGATAAAAAGAACACACGCCCGTAATACGACGGGGTAAAATTTTGCCACGCTCGGTTAAAAAGCGCTTTAACAAATTCACATCTTTGTAATCCACATAAGTAATGCTGTTGGTTTCAAAAAAGCACGATTTTTTCTTTTTGTAGTCTTTGGCCATGGGGCTGGGGTTCCTGTAAAAAAGGGGGAATGAATGAAAAAAGAAGGAGGTTTTTTATACCATAAAAGAGGCGGGTTCTCTAGAACGGGATGTCATCATCCGTAAAAAAATTACCGGAAGGTGAGGTCGGAGCTGCTGCCGCACCGGCCATAACAGGCTGTTGCGAAGGTATTGACGGAGAAGATGCTGTACGAGGGCTGTAGTTACTGCCAACAGGGGCATCCACGCCCAGAGGCTGCAATGTACCCGTGGTAATGGTGATGTTGTTCGCTTCCACTTCCAGTACTTTTTTGGGGGCGCCACCGTCATCGGCAGGATGACTTTGCACTACCAAACGACCTTCCACCAATACAGCCTGACCCATTTGCACTTGTTCTGAGACACTCTCAGCCAAGCGACCAAAACTGGTAACTTTAACGGTAAAGGGTAGGCTGGCCTGAGTACCACGGGCAGGGGGTGTGACCACCAAACCAAAGGAGGCGATGGCAGTGTTGTTAGGCGTAAAGCGTTTTTCAGGGGTGGCCTGAACCTCGCCCACCAGCGTGATGCGTGCAAAGGTCATGTTTGGGAAATCCCGTTAGAAACGAAGGGAACAAGCTATTCTGCAATAGGGGCCTGAGCCACCGGAGCATCAATGGTTTGGGTATCACGGCGTTGGAACGTGTTGGGAGCGCCACCGTCACGACGTTGGAAACCACCGTCGCGTTGCTGGCCGCCAAAACCGCCACCACCTTCACGACGTTGGAAGCCGCCACCACCACCTTCACGACGCTGACCATCGCGGCCGCCTTCGCGGGCTTCGGGGCGCTGACGTGGGTTGAGAATAGCCTTCTCTGTGGCTTTATCTAATTTAATAAAGTTCACACGCAACACTGATTCATTGAGGGCCAAGGTGGCCTTCATGGGCTTAATGGCTTGGGTAGGCAATTTGGCAATGATGGAAGCCATAAAGCCGTCTTTTTGACGATCGATGGGGTAAGCCAAACGACGACGACCCAACTTATCGTTGTGGGTAATGGTGCCACCACTTTGAACAATCAACTGCTCTAGCACGGCCGCAGGGTTGGCTTCGGTTTCGCCCGTGGACCGGAACAGACCTAAAATTTCATAGGTTTCTGTGCGGGTAATGGCTTCGGGTAATAAAACATCGGTGGCTTTGGCCATGGGATTACGATCTCCAGTAGTAAAGAATAGGTGATTAAGGGGGACTGGTTGGTGAGGCCGTGGTTGTGACAACGAAACACCGACACAAACAACGACTATTTATAAGGGGATTGACAATACCACAACCCTGCGTCAGATCAAATCCGAATGGCGGGTTACGTTGTTACAGAATAGCTGCAGAATATTGGTATTGCAGCCATAATACAAAGTGATGTTATTTTTGAACGCATTTATTTCCTCTGATTCCCTAAGTCGTGGTCCAGCTTATCGCAAGTCTGGGCTTTGTTTTCCTGATTTTTTAACGCCCTTATGCCTTTTAGCGGCCCTCCTTTTGCCTCTCCACTCTCTCGCTCAATTAACAGACAGAGATGGCGTTCGTCCAATTGGCTTCCAAGCAGAGAGCACCACCCCAGGATCTTCAGGAAACCCAGCGCGATTCCACAAGCAAATTCAATGGAATCGTATTAAAGCCTTTTTAAACGAAGCCACTGAAGAAGGAGTCGACACAACGGCACCCCAACAAGCCTCACCCACAGCTAACAAGCCACCGACAGGCTGGAACTCAGAGCAGGTCAGTCAACTGGGCCGTTATGAGGCCACCATTTATGGCCGAACCTATGCCTTGCAACTGCATGGCCCCGATACACCTGATAAACGGATTCGGCGTATAGAGCAAACCTTGCACATGGGCGCACTATTAGCCACTACGGAACAACGGTTAACCCGCCTCAAAACTCAGATGGAGGCTTTACACATTCCCACCGCCGATGGGGACCAGAAAAAAGTAAGCGATTGGGCCATTGCCCTTATGGAAGCACGCGTGTTTCAGGGGACTGCCCCCAATCAAAGCACCGAGCAGCGGGTTCAAGCCTTAGAAGTAGCCGTTTTTGGCATCCCTTCCACCGATTTATCTCCCGTTAGCCTGACAGCCAACGTACCCGTGCCCGAAACCACAACGGAACCGTCGCTGGCCAAGCGCGTGGCGTTATTGGGAGAGCAATTTCCCGTGCGTTTACGCAGCTTACCAGAAGGCCGGCCTAGCGCAGGGCAAGCAGCCACTTTAGCTTCGGCTCCCGAACAGGCTGGGGTGGAGTTGGACGAAGTGGAATTTGTAGCGGATACCTTACCAGCGCTTGCTGCAAAGCCTAAAGCCCTGCCGCCCACAATAACGCCAAAAACAACGACCAAAGAAGCACCTAAAACCCCAGCCGTTGTTTCCATTGCCACAACACCTATCAAACCCGAGGCGCCTGTTTGGTTTAAACAGCACTCTGGCAATGCCACGCCATCTTCTGTAACCAGCCCTCAAACAGTCGTAAGTTCCCCTCCTCAAGAACCGTCGACTCCACCCATGGAATGGCCCATAATGGCCGCCGTGACTGCCCCCACCTTGCCCCCGTTGCCACAATCCACGCAGCAACTGTGGGAAGACTCCTCAACCACCGAGCCGCTTCATGTGTTTGTGGCTAGCTCGTCCCCCGAAGAGCTACATTCGGTGCTATTGGCCTTAGATGCTGCCGCTGCCATACAGCCCTTGCAAGTGGTGCGTTTTAGCCAGCTGGCCGATGTGTGGATTACGGGCAGCGTGGCCACACCCTTACCACCGGGCTTATCGCCCCATCGGGTGTTGCGCCTGCAGCGCGATTGCGCCGTAAGCACCCGAGCCGCCGTGCCATGGGGCACGTGTATGCAGCAGTGGTTAAGTGCCCACAGGCCCTAACCCCGAAAAGCGGGGTTTTATAATGGAATTTGGCGTGAATCTTTAAAATTTTTGGTATTTATTGGGGCTTATTTTTGTCCCCCCATGATTGTTGATTTTTGACGCCTAAGGCCAGTTTATAAGCACAGCTTGCTGTGTGTAGTGCAGGCGAGACGGTTGAGCGAAGCGAAACAGCCACGCGAGCCCAACGGACGGAATCAGCGTTAGCTTGGGTGGAGGTCTGGAACCGCCCGGACGGTTCCAGCGGGGGTCGTAGGGGGCGAGTGCCCCC
>JARXAD010000009.1 GCA_029866025.1 Vampirovibrionales bacterium
CAAACCCAGGCAGGTCAGGGATATTACACCACTGAATACCGGTAATGAGTACGTAACGGATGGTTTCAAAGCATTCCCTGTCCCGTGTTCTAGGCCGTCCCAAGTCGTTTTGAAAGATGAAAAACTCAATCCGTTGCCACAGAGAATCTTTTAAAGGTTTGTATTTCATCTCACAGCCCTCCAATAAAAATACGTCTTTTATTTTACAACACCATTACGGGATGGGCTCTACACAAAAGGGTGATCCCGTGGTGGTGTTAAAAATTGACACCGATCTTAAGGAATATGGTTATATGTATGATACGACTCGAGAAGAGGGAGATACTTTTCTCCAAAACTCAGAGTCTTTGAACAACCTTGTAAAAAAAATTGTTGCAGTACCTCCAGATCATAGACCGGGTGCTTTAGTTTACCATTCCGATAGGTCTATAGGCCTAGCCTATGAGCTTTTTGAGATTATTAAGTCTTGCAAACGTGCGTTCGATTTTGAGTATATTCCGAAAGGGGACGAAGAGTTTTATGATAATGCTTTTGATCCTAAAGGCATAAAGATTACTTTGGATCGGTTGTTTGAAACCAATAAAACTTTACATCCGGTAATGTCAGAAGATAAAACAGAGTTTACGTATAAAAAACGTGGCTAAGTACAGTTGGCTTTCATCTGGTAAGCCAGCGCGTACAGCTGTATTTGTTTCATCATGGCGGCTAGGCCGTTGCTACGTTGCATGCTTAGCTGCTGCCCAAGGCCAATTTGTTGGATAAACTCCGGCGGGTGGCTTAAAATAGCGGCTAGGGGCTGGTGGTTATACACTCGCAATAGCAAGCTCACCAAGCCTTTTACAATCAGGGCATCGCTATCAGCGCGCATCACCAGCCGGGGCTGTTCGTCACTGGTGATGTCCAGTTCCGTCACCAACCACACCTGAGACTGACACCCACGCACAATGTTGTCGTCCGTCTGAAATTCAACAGGCAAAGGCTCTAATTGCTTGCCTAGCTCAATCAAGTGTCTGTATTTTGCGTCCCAGTTGCTCTCATCACCGGGCAGGCTGGCAAAGTCTGCCACAATGGCGGCTTGTTGGGTGGCAATATCGGGGGGCAGGGTGGCAATCATGGTGGGAGACCTATCAATAGTGGGCGAGATTTCTTAGCATCCCTAAAAGATGCAGCGATGTCATTGAAATCTGTTGATAAAAAGCCGTCTTGAGGGCTCTCGTAACACTTTGTTAATAATTGGCTCCAAAAGCGCAACAAATCCCAACCAATTGTTTTTATTCATTTATATCCCCACCTTCAGGAGTCTTCCTCATGGCTGGATTGAATGTACAATCTTTTGCTAGTTTGTTTGCCGCTCAGGCAGCCAAAAGTCTTCAAGGCGCCGGTGGTGTTCAGGCCCCTAAAGCCAATCAGTTTTTAATTCCTTATAAAAACGATGTTGCAGACATTAAGGGGAACTTAAGTCGTCCTCAAAATGTGAAAACGATGCCTGGTTTTGGCGGTGTTCAACACAAGTTGGGCGAATTTGATGCTTGCTGTTAGCATTTTAAAAATATAGGAAAAGCCCTTGGGCTCAGCCTAAACCCTTGGCGGTTTTGGTGGCTTCTTCCACGGCGCGCGCGAGTACCGAACGAATCTTACCGTCTTCCAGCGTGAGTAAGCCTGCAATGGTGCAACCCGCAGGGGTCGTTACGTCATCTCGCAACGCAGCCGGGTGCCGTCCACTTTGCTGAACCATGGCGGCTGCGCCCAACACTGTTTGGGTCACAATGGCAAGGGCCACATCTCGGGGTAAGCCCACACGCACGCCACCGTCGGCCAAGGCTTCCATAATCAGGTACATGTAAGCGGGTCCGCTGCCACACAAGCCGGTCACGGCATCAAAATGGTGTTCATCGAGCTGTAGGCACTGACCCACACTGCCAAACAGGGTGCGAGCGATGGCCAAGTGGTCTTCCGTGGCGGCATCGCCGGGGCAAATCACGCTCATGCCTTGGCCCACCACAGCCGGTGTGTTGGGCATGGCACGAATGACGGGCGTGTTTTCTTCAAGCTGAGCCTGTAAAAAATCCAAGTTTTTACCCGCCACCACACTAATAATCAGGGTACTGGGCTTTACACCCACTTTTCGCAAGCTGGCCATCACGCCTTCTAGCTGATACGGCTTGACGCACACCAAAATCACCTTGGTTTTGGCCAAGGGTGCCTTGCTGGGTACTGTCACTGCCGTAATACCCAGTTGCTCGCTAACGCGTTGGCAGGTGGTAGGGGTTTTGGCGGTGGCCCACAGCTGTTTTTTAGTCACCAAGCCTTTATCCAACCAAGCCTTTAAAAAGGTGCGCCCCATTACGCCGGCACCCACCACGCCCACGCAATCGGTGGGGGATAATGGCAGTGAATCGACAAAGGCCAACGGTTTGCTGGAGGCTTTGGTAGAAGGTGAAGACGGCATTGGGGATCGGGTTTCTTGCAAAACGGCAACCATTGCGGTTTACTATGGGGCTAGATTACGGCTCTTATTGTAACGGATCTTAACAGTTCCTTTACCAGTTTACTTTATTTACCCAGTCTTTATTGGAGATTTTCAGTTATGGCAAAAAAAGGCAAAGGCGCCCAACACATTCGCCTTAAAAGCACCGAAAGCGGCCACGAGTACCACACCCGCAAAAACAAGCAAAAACACCCTCAGCGCTTGGAAATGAAAAAATACGACCCCCTGTTGCAACGCCACGTCACCTACCGCGAAGAGAAAAAATAGCGCCGAAGGCGCTTTTTAGACTTGCATTTGGCGTAAGTCTTTCAAGGTATTGGTTTTTTAACTCTTTTACAGCCGTTGCCCTACTTGGGTGGCGGCTGTTTGCACGCCACGGCGTGTTTATGTATTTAGACAAGGCGTAAGCTACCGCCAAGCTGGGCTTATATTGTTTGGGTTTTGCGTTCTCCTTTAAGTGTGGGCTGTTATCAAATTCGGGTAAACAAGATGAACCTAAGCGCTGCCTTTATATGCCGTAAGTTATACCTTGGGGGCATGGTGGCCCAGTTACGTGGGACACCAACGAGCGCTTCTACTGGAACGCAGATTCAGGGCGGCTGCAGCACACGGGTCTGAATCTGGTCAGGATAGATTAACTATATAAGATGAAGTGAATAGCCCATAGCGAACAACTTTTACGACCGGTAAAGCCGGCTTATAGAGAGGATCATGTCTCTGTTACGAAGGGGTTCTTACGCTCTTTGTTTTTAGCCTTCGTTGGTTGGGGCCTTACGGCCAATACGCAGGGGTTACCTGCCCCCTACCACCCCCGCCGGGGGTGACAGCCCCCCAGTTTTGCAAGCTCCCAAAATTTTACTGCGGGGTGTTTAGCTGCTTACACAAAGCACAAATTCCACACATAGTAGAAGTTTACGCGAGATGCCAGTATAAAAACCCAGCTTGCTGGGTTGCTATTGTTTTACCCTTGTCGTAGATTATCTGGGAATCACAAAACACCGTGACTTCCCGTCTTTCTAATTCATCACTGTCCGTAAAGGCAAGGCTTGATTTTTACCAACGCTTTTTTATAAAGCGCAAGCCAGTTTAAGTGCCTGTCATGGGTCTCGTGTGAGAGAGAAGAGCCGACGAATCGCATGCGTTTGCATGATTCTACCCATGACTCAACCATCGTTTGAACACCGCTAGCCTTGCGTGCAGGGCTTATTGGTGGGCTGCACCCGGCTAAAAGGCCTTATCGCAGCCAATAACGGTATGTATCACTGGGTGTATTATCCCCTGTTGCTAACGGCGTTGTGCCGAATGCCCTATTATTTGGAGCCTTATTTTGACACCTTCTACTCTTGAACAACCCACGATGACTGAAAAACCGCGCAAAAGCAGCCACACCAACCAATCCTTGGAAGCCGCCTTTAACCAACCCTCGGTGGAGCCTCCCACGGCCCCTCAGAATACAGATTCATTTGACGGCTTTGATTTGAGCCGCCCCATGATGCAAGCCCTCAGTGCTTTGGGCTTTACCACCCCAACTCCCATTCAAATGCAGGCCGTTCCCATCGTCATGAGCGGTGTCGACTTGGTGGGCCAAGCCTCCACCGGTACCGGTAAAACCGGCGCCTTTGCCATTCCTACCATTGAAAACTTGGATTTGTCGCGTCGCGAGCTTCAAATTTTGGTGCTGTGCCCCACCCGCGAGCTCGCCGTTCAAGTAGCCGATGTGTACAAACAGTTGTTGGCCTTTAAACCCGGCGCTCATGTGGTCTCGGTGTATGGGGGTCAGCCTATTAATGTCCAATACACCGCCTTGCGCCGTAACCCCATGGTGATTGTGGCGACTCCTGGCCGTTTAATGGATCACATGGATCGGGGCAGTGTGAGTTTGCGTACCATCACCACCGTGGTGTTGGACGAAGCCGATGAAATGCTGAACATGGGCTTCCGCGATGACATTGAGAAAATTCTCAAAAAAACGCCTCCCGAGCGTCAGACCTTATTATTCTCGGCCACCATGCCGCGTCCCATCTTGGAACTGACCCGTTATTACCTGACGGATCCGCAGCGCATTACCATTGCCCCCAACACCAAGGCGTTGGAATCCATTCAACAAAGCTACGTGGAAGTGCCTCATCGTCAAAAAATGGGCGCGTTGATGAGCCTGTTGCAAGTCCATGAGCTGGATTCGGTGTTGGTGTTTTGCAACACCAAGCACATGGTGGATGACCTTGTGGATACGTTGAATGAGTCGGGTTATATGGCGGAAGGCCTCCACGGCGGTAAAGTGCAACGCCAGCGTGAGCGCATTCTGAACCGCTTCCGGAGCGGTGCCACCCAAGTGTTGGTAGCGACGGATGTGGCGGCTCGTGGTATTGACGTCAGCGGCATTCAGGCTGTGATTAACTACGACTTGCCCAAAACCGATGAGTCTTACACTCACCGCATCGGCCGTACGGGCCGTGCAGGCAATTCAGGGCGTGCCATTACCCTTATCAGCAATCATGAGTTTCGCTCCTTTCGCATGTTAGAACGCAGCCTAAAGCGTGTGATTGAGCGTGAGTTTGTGCCGGAAGATTTACCCACCGTGGTGCGTGCAGCGGTTCGCCCTGTGGAAGCCACCGAATACGTAGAAAAAAACTTTGGCGGTGGTCAGGGTGGTGGCCAACGGGGCGGAGATGGCCGTTCCTTCGGTCGCTCTTCAGAAGGCCGCTCGTCTGAGCGCTCTTACGGTGGCGGTCGCTCCGGTGGTGGCTTTGGCGGCGGTCGTCCATCACGAAGCGGTGAAGGCGGTGGCCGTTGGGGAGACAACAAACCCTCAGCTGGGCCTCGCGCTCGTTCCGGTGCCTCCAATGCCAGCACCTCCTTTAGTGGCGGGCTCAGTGGTGGACAAGGTGGCGGCTTTGCCGACGGCGGTCCTGCTCAGGTCTCCACTCCTAAAAAAGCCTTTAAGGGCCATGCAAAATCTCAAAAGCCCTTTAGCAAAAAGCCGTCTCCCAAGCCCTAAGGGCTCTTTGCTAAGCTGGCTTAACACTGACAAAGCCCATGCTGTCTTTTTTAGATGGGGTGGGCTTTTAAGTTAGGCACTTTAAGGGGTCGTTTGCTGTTTGCACAGCGTAAAAAATGCCTATGGTTTCTTGCGTATTGCGCTTACTTGAGAAATACTATCAACTGGACCGTATGCTCTGGTTTTATTCCCATAGCATTCCATCAAGGCATTATTCAATGGCTTCTGTACTCACTACTGTAATGGCTCCCGACGAGGTGTTGTTGCCCTTGGCAACACCCCAAATTGCTTCCATGGCTTCGCCGTTGGTGTATCCCTTGGCCAAAGCAATGGTGGGTCAATGGGTGCGGTTGGGTTGTATTCTAGATCCGGCCATTCAGTTGCTGGCCATGCGGCTGGGCCTTAGTGAAGGCGCATTGCTTCGCGTTAAAGCCAAATTACCGGCGGGCCCCTTGGTGGTGGTGTGTGGCCAAACCGAACTGGCCTTGGGGCGAGAGCTGTGCCATGCCATTCCCGTGCATCCGCTGGAATAGTTCACATAATCACCTTCTCTTTTTAAGCTTTTTTCATTCACTTCTTTGATTCTTTAACGGTACGGATTGATGCCCCCTGTTCTTCCCAGCTGGTTGTTGCCTCCCAATGTGGTTGCGGCGTTGTCGGCCCCTCCCGCCAAACCGGTAGCAACCAAACCATTGAGAACGGCCGTAAATGCGAAGGGCCCATTGGATTGGTCTCAACCTCAAGCCATTGTGCTGGCAGGTAACCCCAACGTGGGTAAATCGGTGGTGTTTAATGCCATTACCGGCTTGTACGCCAATGTGTCCAATTTTCCCGGCACCACAGTGGATATCCCCAAAGGGTGGCTGGACAGCATTCACCCCATTGAAGACACCCCCGGTGTGTATGGCCTGTCTCGCCTGAGTGAAGAAGAAACCGTGGCGGAAAAAGCCATTGTGGCAGCCGATGTGGTGATTAACGTGGTGAATGCCACCACGCTGGAACGCGATTTGTTTCTCACCCAACAGCTTATTGATTATGAATTGCCCTTGGTGGTGGCCCTCAATCAGGCCGATGAAGCCAAAGCCTTAGGGGTGATGATTGATGAGACGGTGTTGTCTCGCTTGCTGGGCGTGCCAGTAGTTTCTACCGTGGCTACCTTGCACCAAGGCATTGATGAGCTAAAACAGGCTTTGCCTTTGGCCCGTGTGGGCAACCCCACCCCTGGTTCGGTGGATGCCACAACTACCAAAGAGTTGGAAACCAATATGGCCAGCCGCATGCAGGTGTACGGTTTGCGTCGTCAGCACGTCAATGCCATTTTAAGCCAAGTGGTGAGCCAGATTTCGGATAAACCTCACACATGGGCTCAGCGGTTTGGCGAATCCTTAGGCCAGTGGTTGTTGCACCCCGCTTTTGGACTGGCCACGTTGGCTGTGGTGCTGTTAGCGCTTTACCAAATGGTGGGCATTTGGGTGGCGGGGGATTTGGTAGGCTTTACCGAAGAAACTGTCATGATGCAGTGGATTATTCCCCCGATTCAGAAGGCTATTGGGTTGGTGGTGCCACAAACCAGCTGGGTGTATGTCTTTTTGGCCGGTGAGTTTGGTGTCCTCACCATGAGTCTTCAGTACATTTATGGGGTGTTGTTTCCCTTGGTACTGGGGTTTTACGTGTATATTTCCTTGTTGGAAGACAGCGGCTATTTGCCCCGCATTGCCGTGTTGTCCGATACCTTGCTCAGTCGCATTGGCCTCAATGGTCGGGCGGTCATTCCCCTGATTTTAGGCTTTGGCTGCGTGACGATGGCCACCGTCAGTACGCGCGTCCTCACCACCCAGCGGGAACGCACCATCGCGTCTACTATTTTGGCCGTCACCATTCCGTGTTCTGCCCAAATTGCTGTCATATTGGCCCTCATGGCCAAGGCCGGTGGCTTACGGGCTTGGGGGGTGTACTTGGCCTTTTTGTTCCTCATTTTGGTGGCGTTGGGAACGGCCCTGAATGCGTTGCTACCGGGTAAATCCACACCACTGGTGCTAGATTTACCGCCCATGCGCTTGCCCAGCTTAAACAACGTCGCCAAAAAAACATGGATTCGCACCAAGGCCTTTATTGTGGAAGCCTCTCCACTGTTTGTGTTGGGGTCTGCCATTGTGGGGGTGCTGCAAATTACGGGCCTGCTTCAAAAAATTCAGGTGGCCCTGGCACCGCTCACGGTTAGCTGGCTCCATTTGCCGGGAGAAGCTGCCACCGTCTTTGTCATGGGCATGGTACGCCGCGATTTTGGTGCCGCAGGCTTACTGGGCATGGCCAATCACCTGACCAACATTCAAATTATTACGGCCCTCATTACCATTACCCTGTTTGTACCGTGCATTGCCAGTGCCGCCGTGTTTTGGAAAGAGCGCGGGCTTAAAGAAGCCACCGCCATCTTGTTTGGCTCCTGGGCCTTGGCCTTTGGTTTGGGTGCCGCTATTTCGCGCATTCTTGAGTGGCTCCCCTTGGTCTAACCCAGCAAGCTGGGCTCTTTAAAAGGCTTTTTTGTTGTTGCTCGGGTTTGTATCTCATTCCCTTAATGGCTGCAACGCTGCCTTTTGGCTACCATAGCGTCGTGAACAAACTTTCGTCACCATTGCCATCGTTGCTTGCCGCGCTTCCTCCCATGCTGGTGGCGGATTTGGGCAACTCCTCTTTAAAATTAGGGCTGTTTGACAACGGGATTGTGGGCCCTGTGTGGCGCATTCCCAATGATGTACTGGAAGGGGTGGCTACCCCTGATGGAGCCCTGTTTCAACGCATTCGCAACGCCATTGGAGAGCCTGCCATCGAGCGCTGTGCGTATTCCTCGGTGCTGCAGCCCGATACCACGGATCGGTATCTAGAGGTGCTGACGCGTCGCCTCCGCCTAAACACGGCAACGTGGGCTTCCGTAAAACCCGGACGTCATAGCGCGGTATTGATGGGCGATTATCCCCCCCAGCAGTTGGGGGCGGATCGGTATGCCAATATTTTAGCGTCTGTGGCCTTGCGGCCCAATACCGCCGTGGCCATTGTGGATAGCGGTACCGCCACCACCATTGATTGGATGGGAGCCGATGGCACGTACCAAGGGGGCGTCATCGTTCCAGGTTTGTGGACCTTTTGGCAAACCCTGCACCAAACCACGGCGCGTTTGCCCTTGGTGCCACTGGATTGGGCCAAGGACTATCCGGGGCAATCCACCCAAAGTGCCATGCAGGCAGGCCTAAGTGTGGGCTATGCCGGTATGATTAAGGCCCTGATTGAAGAAAACCCGTTACCCGTTGCGGAAGTGATTTTAACAGGGGGGAGCGCCGAACGATTGCATGCCTGGTTAACACGAGCGCCCCAAGTAGCACCGTATGGATTAACGGTAGAGCCCCATTGGACCTTGCTGGGCATTGCGTCCGGTAGTATGGCCCAAGGGCAGCAACCCGTACTCGTATCAAAACCTGCCATAATGGCCGGTTAACATGGCACCTGCCGTCAAGATTGTTCAGCCATTGACGTTGAAAGAACGTCTGGAATCATGGTGGCATGGGCTTTCCTTCGCCTATCGAAGTCAGTGGTCTTGGGCGACAGCGTTGGCGGATCGGCGTACTTATCACGAGCCTGACCAAATGGCTCAGCGCTTGTTGTTGGATTGCTGGCCTACCGATGCCTTTACTATGGAGGAGCAACGGGCCATTGAGGCCCAAGAAGAGCGGTTGTTAGCCACCTATCACTTGGAACCCTTTAAAGAGAAATGTAATCAGGTGCGCTATAGCGATACGTTGGCGTATGTGGTGTTTTTAGAAGCCCTGTTTCCTTCTCCTCCTTTCCTACTGTGGAATAAGCTCTCCACGGAGGAGAAACCCATTGATTGGTTGGACGTGGGCTGTAAAAACTGGAGCTATCTTCAAGCACTGATTGTCTTTAGCGAGGTAACACATCCTAACCCTTCTCAAGCCTTTGCATTTATGGGGATAGAGTTGGATCACCGAAGGCTCTATCTAGACGGATTTACTCGTGGGGCTCATGGACGCGGCTATGCCAAAAGCAGTCAAACGGATCGATCGCAATGCACCTATCAAGGTGGGGATGCGATGGCGCATACAGGCCATTATGATGTGATTACCTCATTTTTGCCCTTTATTATTCCCGAACCTTGTCTGGATTGGGGTTTGCCTCTATCGTATCTTCAACCACAAGCTTTTTTGGCGCATCTGGTGTCGTTACTCAAGCCGGGAGGGTGTTTGCTGGTAATGAATCAAGGGGCAGACGAGTACGCCATTCAAGCCGATCTACTGGATCCCTATCTCCAAGAGACTCATCCTATACTCCGTCTTGATTGGACGGGCGAAATGCCCGTAACGCCTTGGGCCTATGAGGAAACGCGTTATGGTTGGCGGTTGATTAAGTTACAGGAGTCGTTGTGATGCCTCTAACGATGATGGACATTATCTTTGCAACCACCAACGCCGGTAAAGTGTCGGAAGTTCAAGCATTTTTTGATTCGCTTCCCGTGCATGAAGGTGCACCTACCATTCGGCTTCATTGCCCTAACCATTTACCCGATGTGGACGAAACTGAGACCACCTTTTTGGGCAATGCACGCCTCAAGGCTTTGGCAGTCGCCGCGCATGTCACGACACCATTCGTGATGGCAGAAGATTCTGGGTTTAGCATTCCGGCACTGGCAGGGAGTTATGGCCACGCGTCTTTTCCTGGGGTTCATTCCAACCGATGGATGACGCCAGCCATTCGCCATGAATTGCTGGGCATCAACGATGATTCACCCGTCATTCAAGCCCACTTATCCGCCGGAATCTATGCCCTGGTTAAAAGAAAGGGCTTAAATCCTATAGCTACCCCAGCCAACTATACTAGTGCTTGGGTGATTGCCAACGCTGATGGTGAGGTACTGTTTGAAATTGAAGGCCATGTGAATTTATGGCTGGCAGCCGAAGGAACGCCTGCCGGTAGTTACGGCTTTGGTTACGACCCAATGGTCTGTCCCCATGAAGAAGAGCTGGTAGGTGTGAATGCGCCCGCCCATCACACGCTGGCGGATATTTCTACCGTGGTGAAAAACCAGTTTAGCCACCGGGGCAAGGCCATGCGAAGTGTGTATCAGTGGCTATTACAACAAGCAAAGTAACAAAAATTAATAATCAAGGTAATCTTAAGCAACAAACTCTCTTGAGGAGTATTTAAACCATTAATAGCCATACTATATTTTCTGAAAGAATATGTCGTGTTAAACATTCAATCAAAATTG
>JARXAD010000002.1 GCA_029866025.1 Vampirovibrionales bacterium
TCGACAAAACCAGTGTCTTAAATCACTCCACGTCTGCTCTGCTGTGTATGTTTCGGCCTTGCTCTGAACTAGTCTGCCCACCGGAAGCACTGCTGAATACGCTTTCCAGTGATCCGAGCAATACACCTCCACATGCCAGCGTTTTAGTCTTTCCCACAAGCGCTTTAGGGTTTTAGTGCCTCGACAACCCACTTCCCAGTCCAAGACTCGCCGTGTTTCTCGACAAACAGCCAGCCATACCCAAATTTTTCGTTTTTTTCACCTAAAAAAGTACACAATTCGTCCAGTTCAACAACCGTTGCCGTGCTTGGCTGGGGGCGCTTTTCGGCCAATTCGCCAAAGCTACGAATCCACTTTAAAACCGCTGGAGTACTGACGCCTAAAAGCTGGGCAATGCTTTTTAGAGATTGGCCCTTCATATACCAATGAAGCGCCAGTAATTTTTCAGCAGTAGGTCGTCCCTTTGGGGTGCTACGAGTAAATTGGCACTGACAGTGTTTGCACCGCCAACGCTGAGCCGAAGAAACAAAGCCTGCTTTTGTCTTTTCTTTGCCGCCACACTTAGGACACTGCATACAAAACCCTCCAAACCACAAGGGTATTATAACAGTTAATTAGCTAAACCTCTCAAATAGCCTATTGCCTAATGCGGCAAGTACTTGAATAAAACCCAAACACCCTCTTCTTACTTATGCTTCTTATCTTCTACATGGGACTTCATGGAGAAATAGCGTTACTTAGTCAATCTATATAAGAGATTGGCTGGCTTTAGATAACAATAATGACTATCCCTATTACGTATAGTAGCCTACTCTATTTAGACAGTTAATAAGAGGGCTGGCCCGTGCGCTCCCCTATACTTTTTAGATCTTTGTTAATAATTTTGCCTCTTATATTGAGGGTTAACTTTTGTTTAGCAGAGTTTAACGCTGACCCTGGTAATATTCTCCAAGATTTACAAACTAAAACAGCCCCTGATAATGGTTTTCGCCGCGATACTATCTTACGGGATCCTAAAAAAATACAAAAAATTGACGAAAGTGGCTTGAATAGTGAAAAACGGCCATCCGCTGAAGCCGATGCGATAGTGACCCGCGTGGATGAGGTTGTTGTTGAAGGAGTAACTCTGCTTAAGAAGGCTGAAATCGATGATATTACCAAGCGTTATGCTGGGAAAGATTTAAACTATCAAAAAATATTAACACTAATCCACGAATTAACCGATCTTTACCTTGATAAAGGGTACATTACAAGCCGGTTTTATATTCCTGAGCAGGAAATTGAAAATAATACCTTGCTTA
Source organism: Vampirovibrionales bacterium (assembly GCA_029866025.1). GTDB lineage: Bacteria > Cyanobacteriota > Vampirovibrionia > Vampirovibrionales > Vampirovibrionaceae > JARXAD01. Next base: position 1,302 of record JARXAD010000002.1, read on the forward strand.
TCAAAGCAATTGAGGGAGTCATCGGGGACATTAACATTTCAACAGGGAAATATTTTAAAGAAAAATCTATTTTGGAAGTGGTAAGTCTTAATAAAAATGATTTACTTAACATTCACCATCTAGAGCGGGATTTATTTGAGTTAAATCGAAATCCAGATAGAACCGTAAAAGCCAAACTAACGCCTGGTACGGAGCAAGGAAAAACCAACATTACTCTCGATACAACGGATCATTTCCCTTTCCACGTAACCCCCACGTTTGATAACTTGGGGCGTAGTAGTATTGGAAGCAATCGATATGGGTTGCGCCTAGCCCATAACAATCTAATGGGTTATGGCGATCAACTCCTCAGCTCAGTGAGCTTAACCAAGCGCTCCGTGGGTGTTTTAAACCACTATGAGTTCCCTTTACACCTCCCGGGAGTATCGGTAGGAATTGATCAAGGGTTGAGTTATGTGGATGTGGGAGGAGACGTTAAAGCACTCAATATTCATGGCAGTGCTACGAGCTATAGCCCCTTTGTTCAAAAATATTGGCTAGATAAAGAAAAATATAAATTGTATACCAATACGGCCTTTAGCTTTAAGCAACTGGATACCAATGTTCAAGGGGATGACTATAGTCGCGATAATTTACGGGTACTAACCAATGCCTTGACTCTTGAAGAATCGGATACGCATGGGCGAACATTTTTTAGAAATGAAGCGGCTGTTGGTTTAGATTTGTTTGGCTCAACCCTTTCATCGACTCCTAATATTAGCCGTACAGGGGCTGGTGGGCAATTTTTTAAATATTCAGGCTCCGTCATTCGTCTGGAAAAATTACCATTATCAACCCTTGGTTTATTGCGCGGGTTCTGGCAATATTCACCGGATCGTCTGGTTTCATCCGAACTGTTTCAAATTGGTGGTGCTTACACGGTTCGAGGATACTCTGAAGGCTTGATGTCTGGCGACAGAGGCTATTTAGCAAGTGCCGAATTGCGTATGCCCCTGTATTGTATTCCTTCTCGTGTTCAAGTCCCTTTCTTCAAAAAACCCTTACGAGATGTTATTCAACCCATTGTCTTTGCTGATTATGGCTTTATTGGTGTCAATCATCCTCCATCTGGGGTTAAAGCGTCTAACCAGCTTTTGGGGGTGGGAACAGGTATTCGTATCCAATTAGGGTCTCGTCTTGCGCTGCGTATTGATATGGGTCTTCCATTAATCCATCAGCCCAAAACGGCAACAGCTAGAGTCCATTTTGGCATAGAAAGCACACTCTTCTAGATGACCACTATTCTTAATGGGGCTCCTCTCCCAGAAGCCACGATTTGTCTTGAAACAGCCATTGATAGAGCATTAGGCTTGCGATCATTGATGATTTGGCTGCAGGACAATAACTTTAATTTTTACCTTGGCGGTGGCTGTGTCCGAGATGCTTTATTACAAGAGGAATTTATTAATGATGTGGACATCTATTTGGAAACAACCGACACTACTCAGTGGCAACAACTGATACATGCTAAAAAAACTGATTGGGAGAGTCTTTCAAAGACACTTGTTCATAAAGTAGATGTTATTAGCTGTTACTCGGCTGTGGATTATAGCCAGCAAGCCGATTTTTCAATCAATAGTCTTTTGTATGATCCTATTAAACAAAAAATTATTGGGAGCGATTCAGCCTTAGCAGATGTGCACCAAAAAATATTAAGGCCCTTGCACTGTTCTTATTTTATTACTAGCCCCAAAGCCTTTACACGTGCCTTTAGGCAAGCTGCCCAGTTTAATCTTAACTTACACCCTCAGTTGCAAGATTTGGCCAAACACTATGGTCACATACAACTCATGGCAACACCGGATCAAGCCCCCAAAGTGTTTGCCGAATTTATTCATTTTTTATCCCTGCCAAAGGCAAGTGCCTTACTCAAAGAGTTTATTTCTTGGGGATTATTGAATGGCATTCTACCCGAGGGGAGTAGCCATCAATGTATCAATCCTCGCACTCATCAAACTTTTTTAGAGGATCACTTGGCCTGGATTAATACGTTAGATAAACGGGTGGAACAGCTACCAGCAGACGAAGTATTGGCTCTAACCGAATGGCGCTCTAAAAAATTTAGTATGAATCCAAATGAACTTGACCGTTTTAGCACGGTAAAATATACGCAATTAGGTCTTTTCCGTTTGGCTTGTTTACTTAGTGATCTAGGGGCCGGTGTTTATTCCTTGGATGACTTAAAAGAGAATGTTGCTCCAGCCAAAATTCGTTCTGCCAGTGAGTCATTAATAAATAATTTAGCCTTGCGCCATCAGCTCCATCATATAGTGTATTCTCTAATTCTCAACGCTGGAGAGCTTGCACTGCAAGTAGAAGATGAATATTCTAGAGAGAAAGAGAGCCCCACTCTGTTCAGCAGAAACGATCTTTGTCCAAAAGCGCCTTCTCGTCATAAAGAAGACGCCATAGGGCTATTAGTCCTCGCTAAACGAGAATCTTTTGGCTAATACAGAGACCACCAATGAAAAACCGGCGATCACTCAAGCCAAATCATCTCATTGTTTTATTTCGGCAAGCTTATGCTTTGGCAGCTAGCGTTTGCTTGGCTGCAAGCCCCTGTTTTGCTCTTCCTACAGGCTATGAGGTGGTAAGTGGTGAGGCCACATTTGTTCAAAACGGTTCCAATACTCTCAATATCAATGCCACCACAGACAACGTTATTATTCATTATCAAACCTTTAATGTGGGTACCAATGAATTCATTCACTTTAACCTGCCTTCAGCTTCTTCGTCCGTTTTAAACCAGGTGCTTGGGGGTGGAGCGTCCCAAATATTAGGCCAATTAACCTCAAACGGACAGGTGTATTTGGTTAATCCTGCGGGGATTCAATTTGGCCCTGCAGCTCAGGTCAATGTGGGTGCGCTTGTGGCCAGCACCTTAAATATGAAGGATGCGGATTTTTTGGCAGGGAAAATGGTGTTTTCTCAATTAGGCACTCCAGAAAAAATTATTAACAACGGCACCATTGCAGTGACCGACAAAGGATTTATTGTGTTAGCCGGTGGTGCCATTCTCAACACTGGTACATTGTCTTCTCCTCAGGGGCAAATTGCTTTGGCTGTGGGACAAGAAGTCACTTTTTCGCCGTCTTCTTTTGTGGACTTAAATTTAGTAGTCAATAAACCCTTGGCCCAAGCGGTAGCCAACACCACGGCGGCTATTCAACAAGAGGGGCAGTTGCTGGCAAACGGTGGAGCCATTGCATTACAGGCCAATTTGGTGCGTGAAGTCTATCGGAATGCCATTAACAATACGGGTATCGTAGAAGCCCAAAGCATGATCAGCCAGAATGGTAAGATTGTTTTCAAGTCCAATCTGGATAGTGGTTCTATTATTGAAAACACCGGCCGATTGGATGTTTCTGGGGGACAGGGCCAAGCCAATGGGGGCACCATTAACGTTGAGGGCAGCGTGGTTCAACAACAAGGGGATCTACTTGCCAACAGCAGTGATGCTAACGGTATAGGCGGAAAGATTACAGTATTAGGCGAATCGATAGCCCTTTACAAAGGTTCTTTACTGTCGGCCAACGGGGCCAATGGCGGTGGCTCTATTCGTGTGGGGGGGGATTACCAAGGACAAGGGTCATTGCCCCATGCGAATCGATTGTACGCCGATTTAGGGAGCTTGATACAAGCAAATAGTACCCGCCAGGGCAATGGTGGCTCGATTGTGTTGTGGTCAGATGACGCAACGTGGTTCCACGGACAGGCTCAAGCCAAAGGTGGCCTGCTCGGTGGCAATGGTGGCTTGGTTGAAGTCTCCAGCAAAAATATACTCCACTACGATGGTGAGGTAGACACATCAGCGCCTTTAGGCCGCCAAGGGCAATTGTTGCTGGATCCGACAGATTTACGAGTGGTGGATGCGTCCACGGGGTCCTCCAACACGTCTACATTGTCTGATGTAAACTCTTTTGCGGATCCTAACCTAGGTGCGGGTGAAACCCGCATTGTAAATACGGCCATTAATGCATCGGTCAGTGATGTGACATTGCAGGCCACTCGCGACTTATGGATTGAAGCACCCATTAATATTACCCAGGCCAATGTGGGTTTAACAGCCACTGCTAACCGAACCATGAATGTGCTGAGTAGTGTACAAACCAACGGGGGCGATATTAATTTTTTAGCCGACGCTGATGCAGATGGTGTGGGTGACTTGAATTTATTGGGAGGTGGCCCACTTTCAGTTGCATTTGAAGATGATGGCTCAACTTATGACTTTAATAATGATACCATTGCCGATGACTTGGATGGTAATGGTCAAGATGATTATGCCTTATTCACCACTAGCCGTGGAGGCAATATTAATTTATCTGGCGCTAATATTATACAAAATGATTATGCCGTGAATGCTGGAACAGGAACTCTAAATTATTCAATTACTCAGGGCTCGGGTGATATCTATATTCAAGCAAGTCAATCCTATTCTACTGGTAGCATTTCAAACGCTTTGGGTAGCACGGTTTTTAACGGTTTAACGGGAACGCCGGGTGCACAAGGAGCCAATGTCTCTTTGCGCACCAAAACGAATGGTAAACTATTTTTAACCGGTGGCGGTGGAGCATACTCTTCAGGTAAGGCTATTATCGCGACGAATGGTTTAAGTAACCAAACCATCTTGTTGGAAGCAGATGACTTGATTTTTTCCGAGGCGTCAGATGGCTCGGTTTACAACTACCTTGCTGCCAAATTATCTGATCGTATACAGGCAGAACTAGGGCAATTGGATATTTACGGCACTTCCAGCTTGGTTGCTGTTAATGGTACTATTGTTCTTAGGTCTGCCGATCCGGCTAAAAACATTGTGATCGATGCTCAATACGATGCCAACTCAGGCTCCTTTGGTGACGGGAATTTAACGATTACTGATACTGGAACGGATGGCAACGGAAATCTAAATCCTGCATACGGTTTGGCTCGCTTTTATACGGATCATTTAATTTTAGGCAGTTCACAGCAAACGGGTAATATTATTCTTTCTGGTAATTTGGGAGATTTACCCGCCAGTAGTTTGACCTTACATTCTACGGGAACCATTGACTCGTCAGGGGCCAGTTTTACTGGCGGCGTTCCGGCGGTTGTAGAAAATAACACTAACCAGCCAACAGCTCAAGAAGCTTTGTATAGCACTGAATTTAATCTTTCTGTGGAACCTAATAGTACTCCAACTACTGCAAAGCCGCTGCTAACATCTATACTGGACGAACAGTTCGTTACAACAGGCAGTATTTACACGCAAGCGCTCAATGCACCGTGGGATATTGTTCATCGTATTCGAAAAAATTATATTGAGCCAAAAGAAGATTTGGGGAAAATTGAAAGCCAAAATGCCATTCAACAACCTACCCTAGGGTACCTTCAGTTAGGTCGTTACATTGAAATTGATCCGTTAGTCTTTGAAAATCGAAACCCACTGCCATAAAGCGTTTAGAATAAAAGCCTTAAACAATATGTCCCCCGTTTTTTTACCTACATTAGTGCGTATTTGTGGTGAAGACTAACATAATCCCATTCACTCTTTGCAATGGAGTCAACTTTTGAGATCGTGTCATATTAAGTAATATTTATTGAGCTAAATTAACAGGCCAGACAGCTCAACCTATAGCCCCTCCAACCCAATTACACAAGAATTACACAACGTTGGTCTTGAAGGGGGATATCTTGATGAGAAGCCCTTGCCCGGCCTGCCTTTCTCTCTTTCATCTCTTCGGCAGCTAAGGGACTGGCGGGTTTCTAGTCGCCATGTGTCTAATTAGGCTTAAAAGTAGTCAGGACTTGGATTTAATCTATTAAAAAGTATAAAGAAAATGCATCTGGCACCCAATACCTCACCGTAATTCAAATTAACACGCTACTAACTGAAGCCAAGAAAGACGACCATCCCATTATTTATCCGTTTGTATTGATTACCTTGGAAACCAGTATGCGCCGGATGGAGATTCTCAGTATCCGCATTGAAAACATTGATTTGGAACGTCAGTTGATTTATATCCACCACGCCAAAGCCGGAGCCCGTGAACAACCCATGACGCCGTACTTGGCCGATTATCTCAAGGATTACTTGGCGGAGAAAACCAAGCCCAATCAGGAGTGGTTGTTTCCGTCGGAGACCTCGGGAACGAGTCACTTTGTCAACATTGAATAGGCCCTTCAGGCGTGTCGTAGCAGCCGCTGGGTTAGACCCTAAAGTCATTGTGAGGCATACCCTTCGCCATACCGCCATTACGCACTTAGTACAATCGGGGGTCGACCTGCCTACCGTAATGCGGGTAAGTGGCCACAAAAGCCTCCAGATGGTGCAGCGCTATAGTCACCAGAACGGCTCTCATATTGAGGGCGCAATGGAGAGATTGGAAGAACAATATAAATTAAAGACCAAGAAAATCGGCATTTGAAGCCTTAATTAACCTGATAAAGCCCTCTAACTCTGGCCGTATTCGTCCAACTCCAGAATAAAAATTATTTCGCATTACCTTATGGGACTTTTTTAAAGATAAAAGGATAGCTTTTTGAACATATAAATTACTTTCCTTTGAAAAATTATCCATAATGTACTTAAAATCATTAATGTCGCCATTTTTACCAAGAATTAAGTATAGCAAACAACGGTCATATTTTTTAAAATGTGAATTCCCCGCCAGAGCTTGCCTTATTTTATTCAAATAATCCCGCTCCAGTACCCCTTTAAAAGATAGTATCATTTTTAAAAGCCAATAATTTTGCCATTCAAATATTGCCTTATCTGAAAACACATAGGTGAATACTTCACGTCTTGCCGAAGGCCATTGAATATAATCTACAAGTGCCTCTGCTATGACATCCGATAAATAATTATATTTGTCTAAATTTCTAAAAATAGAAAGTACAAACCCTCGAAAAGCGTTTTTGTTTTTTATTGATTTAATACGCCAAAGAAAAAATTTTAAATGTTTAGAGTTTTCGCCTCCAGACGATGTAAATAATTTTATCTCTTTTTTTATTTTTTTTATAACAATTTCTTCAGGTATTCCTTTTGCCTTTTGAAGTTTTTTTATATATTCAAAGCCCTCAAATTTTTCCTCTAGATGGGAAAGTATTTGTCGACCTCTAAAAATGTCCGTTTTTTTCGACTGTAAACTAAGACCTATTTTTCGAAGATTTTGAACTAGAAAAATTTTAGCTTGTTTTATTTCAGATTCGCTCATAGCAAAAATATACATGTCATCCATGTATCTAGAGTATACAAACCCTTGGCGGATCATAGCTTTATCAACAGGATCTAAATAAATATTAGCTAATAAATACGAACCCATTATTCCTTGTGGGATACCAGACCCCTTGCATTCACTCCACCGGCCTAAAAATTTTCTTAACAGGTTAATAGAAGCTATTTTAACTTCGTTATTAGCCAATTCTTCAAATAGCACTTCATGTTTTATATGTTCAAAATAGCCTACAACATCTGTTTTCAGCATATATTTGTATTTAAGCTTCTTATAGTGATGGATAGCATTAGCATGGAATTTTTTCCATGCTTCAATTCCATCTTCTATTGGCCGAATTGCATTTTCATTTTTAACTTTGTAGCCATAAACTATATTATCTGGAGATAATGTTTCTGAGATTTTCTTTGATATTGAACTTATAACGGCCTGATAAATGACTTTATCATTAAAATTAACAATATATCCAGGCCTTACTCCAAGATCTTGCTTTGGAATGTCAATTATTTCGTGCTTTTCTGGGAAATAGCTTTTAAAATCATAAATACCCAAGAAATTAAGAATATTTTTAAGGCTATTCGGAGTTGAGTCACCTAAAAATTCTTCAAACTGAACCCTCTCTTGCAAGTATAGAAAAGGGTCTGGTAAAAAATCATGCCTTTTTTGATTTTCTTTGTCTAAAATCTGCTTTACAGCGAGCTCTAAACGCTTGTAACTAGGTATCCCTATTTCCTTAGGAGGGCTTGTTTCTTTCACCGCTTTACTTGCAGGGGCCTTTGTAACCAAAATATCGCCCTTTATTACTTAATCCCTACAGTTCCCTGCAAGCCAACACATGTTCGACACATGACACCTTACTATAAGTGCAGTAGGCAGGTCTATAATTCGCCTGTATCACAAGACAGGAAAGGCTTTAGGGGTGTGGGCCCAGATGGATTCGAACCATCAACCAAGGGATTATGAGGCTTACTGTGAAAGTGATTCCGCATTTATTGACATAAAAGGTAGGCACCGCAAGGGTTTTACTTTGATTTTTACCGCCCCTATAACAGTGTGTACCATTTATATCATTAAAGCATATCACTGGCCGCTAATTTGGGTAAATTTGTAGTTTAATAGCCCTGAATTACTACAGGCTTAGCAATTTGTTGACTATTCTTATCATCAAATGGATTAGAATAGAGCTCTATTCGCTCGTCATGGTGCCCAAAATGCCTCCTGTTACCCTACTCGGCCAAGCCGTGGATCTCGCACTCGTTCAAGAATTACCTCTCTTTGGGATGCCCATTAAAGCGGGGTTCCCCTCTCCTGCCGACGACTGGCAGGAAGGTAAGATTGACCTCAACCAGTTCCTCGTCAAGCATCCTGCCGCCACCTATCTATTACGGGTGTCGGGAAGCTCCATGAAGAACGCGGGCATTACGGAAGGCGATATTCTGGTAGTGGATTGCTCACTAGAGGCCAAGCATCGGGATATTATCATTGCCAACGTGGATGGGGAGATGACGGTGAAGCGTCTCCACAAAACCGCCAAGCGAATGGCCTTGATTCCAGAGAACGACGACTACGGGCCGATTGAAATCACTTCAGGGATAGAGTTTTCCATCTGGGGTGTGGTGAAGCATGTGATTAAAAACCTTACCTAAGGGGCCTCTGTGGTTTTTGCCCTCGTTGACTGCAATAACTTCTTTGTCTCGTGTGAACGGGTATTTCGCCCTGATTTGGCCACGAAACCTGTTATTGTGCTCTCCAATAACGACGGCTGCGTCATTTCCCGCTCCAACGAGGCCAAGGCCTTGGGCATCGGTATGGGACAGCCGTTTTTCCAAATTAAGGGTCTGGTTAAAGAACACGACGTTACCGTGTTTTCCAGTAACTTCCAGTTATACGGCGATTTTTCTCATCGGGTGATGCAACACCTCCATGACTTTTCGCCCCATGTAGAGGTGTATTCCATTGATGAAGCCTTTTTAACCATAGACCCTCATGTCGATCTCATTAAAGCAGGGCAACAGATTCGTCAGGCTATTGGGCAACAACAGAAGATACCAGTGTCTATTGGCATAGCCTCTACCAAAACCTTGGCCAAATTGGCGGCAGAGCTGGCCAAAAAATCAAAAAAAGCCAATGGCGTGGTGAATTTGGTGGATTCGCCGCATCTTATCGAAGCCTTAAAACGGGTACCCGTGCAAGACGTGTGGGGCGTGGGTCGAAAGATTGGTCATACGCTGCGCCACAAGGGGATTCTAACCGCCTACGATTTAACCCAAGCCAATGATGACTGGCTGAAAAAAGAATTCAGCGTGGTATTGCTGCGAACTGTCGCCGAGTTGCGAGGGATTCCGTGTTTGGAGCTGGATGAGGTACCCGAGCCTCGCAAATCGGTGATGACGTCTCGCTCCGTCAATCCGGTGGTTGACGACTTAGCCACTCTGAAAGAATTGGTGGCGGGGTATGCCTCCCGCACCGCTGAGAAGCTCCGTGATGACCGCATGGAGGCCAAAGGGCTGTCAGTGTTTATTCGGACCCCACGATTCCGTGATGTGCCCCAATACTATGGCGCTGATACTGTGGAACTCCCTGCGGCAACCGCTAAAACAACGGATCTCATTCAAGCCGCTCATAGGTTATTAGACCGTATCTATAAGCCTGAATATGGGTATTACCAAGCAGGGGTCATGGCCTTTGACTTAACACCTGCAGGGAGCCACCAAGGCTCGTTGTTTGCTCCACCCGCTCAAGATGACACCCTTTCTCCTGTGCTGGATGTTCTGAACCGTCATTATGGGGATGGCACCTTGAAGTATTTGGCAGAGGGGCTCGGTTCCCGCTGGCGTGCCAAACAAGACAGCCGTTCGCCTCGCTACACCACTCGTTGGGATGAATTACCTACGGTTACTTAGGGCGAACTCTTCTATTAAAGGACGTTAGTCTCTACAGCCCTAACGACGGCTTGCTATTATAATGCTCCCAACATCACGATACATCTTTAGGGATTCTTCAATATGGCTCCGCTCATTGTCTTATTATTACTGTCGGTCTCCCTGTTAACACCTGCCTTCTCGTGGGCCAACCCAGCAGCGACGGTTTCTAACCCACCCGTAGAAGGCACCCCTTACGAGGTTCCCCAGCCGAAAGGGTCAACGGAAATAACACGGTATAACCAGTTTGTAAGCGCTTTTAACCAGGGGATTACTTTTAAAAAGGCCAACCAATTAGAACAAGCCTTGGTAAGCTACGAAAAAGCATATGCTGCTTGGCCTTGTTTGGATGCAGCCGAAGCCATTCTTGGCGTTCTTCATGCTTCGGAGCAGTGGGACAGGTTAAGCCAACGAATTCAGCAGTTCCCTCAAACAGTGGCGTATCAACCTTTGCGTAATTTCTATTCAGCCTCGTGGGTAGAAGAGCAAGGCAGGATAGCTTTTAAGACTCAACAATGGGCACTAGCACTTCAGCAGTGGCAACTAGCCGAACAGCAACTTCAACCGCTACAGACGGACTCTCATTTTGGACCACGTGTTCAACAGTGGCAAGAGGCTCTCCAACACAACATTCAAGCCGCACAAAATAATCAGGTGAGTAGCTCGAAGCGCGAGCAATTTATTAAAGAAACCTTGGAGCAAGAGAATAAAGGGCTATACTTCACAGGTCTTGGCGAGCGCCGCCGCATCGATTTTGTCTGGAATACCGCCTACTTACCCCTTCGTATTTATGCAAAGCCCCGCGATAGTATTGATGGCTACGACCCGCAGTGGCAACCTCTGATTCAACAAGCATTGAACGAGTGGCAACAAAAAAGCGAGGGACTGATAACCTTTACGATGGTGCCCACAGAAGACCTTTCTGATATTACTATTCGCTGGATTGCCAGTTTAAATGAGGCCGATAAAAGCAATGAGGAGCCTCAAAAAATTGGGCTCACTTCCACTCGTTTTTTAGGCGATTCAATTTTGACGGCCGATATTGATGTGGCAACCCACTTGCCTACGGGGGAAAAACCATCGTCTGACTCTATTTATGCCACGCTGCTCCACGAAGTGGGTCATGCATTAGGGCTAGGGCATCACAGCGCCAATAGCAACGATGTGATGAGCCCGATTCAAACCGCAAGAAATAATGCGATAGAACAAGGGTTAAGCTTGGGCGATTTAACCATGTTAAAGAGCCAGTATGGTTCGCCAGCGCCACATGTCGTGTTAGCCAATCGCTCTTCGGCACCTCGTAGCGATCGCCTGTGGGCTCAAGAGCAATTGGTATTAGCTTCCAATCTGATGAAGAAAAATAAGTTTAAAAAGGCGATGGTGCTTTTACAAAAAACTGATGCGTTGTTACCCAACATGCCAGCCGTTCAATTGCCGCTGATGGTTTGCTATGTGCAACGAAAAAAGACAAAGCCATTAGAGGCCTTGGTTTCTCACTGGCAAACCCAAGAACCCAATAGCCCCATGACGGCTATGGCTCAAGGCTATTTAGAAGAACGGTTGGCCCACAAAGCTTTTTCAATGTGGGAATGGAAGAAAGCCATCGCCCACTTTAGTACGGCCATTATTTATTTTGACCGCGTCCCAAAAACATCGGTGTATTCCGAGCAAGCCCGAAGTTCGGCTTCAATCGCCCGCAGAAACATTGCTATTGCTCAATACAACGGTCGTTAGTAAGCGCCTGAAACGTTTTCAACGATCTTAGCCTGAAACTAATGCCATTTATCAATCTATGACTAGCTATCACGCTATCGTCATCGACAGCGGGGCAGGGTTATGGTACATGTGTTGCAGGTTTGGGAAGACTGAAAGGGATGTTAGGAGGCTAAGCCTATGGCGCTTCATGCTCATTCTAAAGCTATGCTTCACAAAGTACAGTTTCATTCAGTCTAATAATGATGGGGAATCGGCCATTGAAGATAGGTCAGTTGTTAACAAAGCGTAACATTTTATTGGGGGTATTATTCCTGGTCGTTTTAGCCATAGGCTACGCGTGGCTACAAAGCTTTTTATTTTGGCTCAGCTACAAGGATAGCTTTTCTTATACGGATACCAAGCCTTATCCAACGGGGGCCGCCCGTAAATTTGCCTTAAAAACAGGAGATATATTGCTAGCATATACAGAGCTCCCGTATATGGAAAATCACGTCATATTTGGCATAAGCGAACAATGCTGCCGCAATGCAGGCAAAATGTTTATCTACCGTCCGGTTAATTTAGAAGAGGAGCGAAAGCTAACACAGCATTATGCCCACCCCAAAAGCGTAAAAAAGGATAATGAGCCATATGGAATTTTAATTACAAAGGTTTATGGGCATAATAAATATTTTGGCGCACCCGACATGAATTACAGACCTTTCCGAACAGGGATTGAGTCTTATAATTTTGATAAGGGCATTTACAAACCCTCTGAAGACAAATTAATTGAATTAATTCAGCTAAGTGACGACCGACTGGTGGGGATTATTAGGCCACAGGATTATATGAAGAATTTTTTGGAGGTGTTTACTTATGATTACCGCACTGGGAAATTGGAAACGATTGGTAAATTAAAGAGCCGCAGAGAAAATGCAAGCTTTGTTAAAATGCCAGATGACCGAATTGTAGCCATGGGTGGGTATGACCACCCTAATGCTTGGAACCTAAAGCTGGATCGAAAATCGCAACTTAAAACTGTGCAGTTAAGCGGTACAGAAATTATCGATCCTAATAAAAAAATAATTTATGCTGGTAAACCTCTTGAAGAATGGGTACTAAAGTCTGATGGTTATGGCTCTGACCTGGGAGATATTAGCGCAATAGACAATAATACTATTAATTTTTTAACTCCCGATGATGCGTTTCAATTTAGCTTAAAAAGTAATGTTCCCACTAAGCTTTTAATGCGTCATTACCCTAATGGCTTCCAAACATTGAATAAGTACGATTTATTAATCCATGCTGGCAACGGCAAGAAATATCCTTATCAAAGCCCAAGCTCCCGCTATCAAGATTGCCGTTACAACGCCCTTATTAACCTTAAAAGCCGGGAAACACATTCAATTAGTGGTATTAACCCAACAAGGGAATTGAGTAGTGCACTACCTATTAATGCTCGCTATTGGCTATTGTATGATTCTGGCGAATGCCGGTTTAGGGGCAAAGAAAAGCCCGATGTGTACTTGGTGGATGCAAAAACCTATACCGCAAAAAAAATATTAGATGTGCCTGATAGCCGTTCTATAGGTACTCCTGTTTTGTTTGATAAAACAAAACTTTATTTCCCTCTTTGGGTTGGGAAAGACCGCAATAAAAATCAGGATATGGTGCTAGATTTATCACGCTGGATGGAGGACTAACGATGGGAAAGATTGATTTAAACAATGCATTGGCTGATTTTACGAAAAAGGATGCTTAAACATGTCCTTAGAAAAAGACCCTGCTGACAAAGAGGTAGTGCCACAGCTACTTGATGACTCGTTAGCGTCAACCATCGTTAAAATTACATTTTGGCCTATTGTTTTCTTTAATATTATTGCAGGTCCTATCGAATACCCATGGGTTCTTGGTTTTACTTATGATGCTCTTTATTTCTTAAAACCTTGGTCAACCCCTACTATTTTCATTACCAGTTTATTTACATTCTATTCTTTGGCAAGGCTGGTCTATTTAAAGAGAAGAAACATAGAACACTTTAAAATTACAATAGATATCGCAATTGTAAGTGTACTAGTCCTGTTAGCTTTAATCGCTAACACATACGATTTTGTCCATAAAAACTGGTAAGAGGATATACACATGGCTATTTCTACCGCTCGTGGATTGGCTGATTTTACGAAAAAGGATGCTTAAACATGTCCTTAGAAAAAGACCCTGCTGACAAAGAGGTAGTGCCACAGCTACTTGATGACTCGCTAGCGTCAACTATCATAAAAATTACATTTTGGCCTGTTATAGGGATAACCTTTATAGCATTTCCTATTCATTATCCGTGGGCCCTCGGCTTTAATTATGATGTATTTTTCTTTCTAAGGCCTTGGTCAAACCCTGTAATTATTTTTTCAAGTATTTTTGGCTTCTACTCTTTTGCCAAACTTCTTTATTTGAAAAATAAAGATATAAAATATTTCAAAATAACAATGGATATTTCCATTCTAAGCATATTGACTTTACTAGCTCAACTGGTTATTACGTACGATTGCATTAACTTTTTTTGTAAGGGGATATAGGCATGGCTATTGCTACAGCTCGTGAACTAGCTAATCAAGCGAAACAATTTGCGTCAAAGGCTATTGCGGATCAAGTATCCGAAAAAGGTATTGAGGGCCATATAATTCAGGCTCCTATCACTTGGACTGGACAAATTGCCGGTATAGGCAACCTGGGAAGTCTTGCGAATGCAGGTAGTACGCTGACTCGTACTTTCTCTTCTTTGACGACGCAAAACGTTGTTATCGGACTTCCAGGTATTGCTTTGGATTGGGCCTATCAAGTTACTAACGAGGGTACTATTTATGAAAAATGATGCTCCTGATAAAAAGCTGAAGCCAAAGTTGCTTGATGACTCGTTAGCGTCAACCATCATGAAAATTACATTTTGGCCTATTTCTATACTAACTCTTATAGCTTGTCCGATTAATTGGATCGTGACTTATAATAGCGAGGTTTCTTATCCTTTAAAATTATGGTCAGATCAGACTGCTATTTTAGCAAGCATTTTTTTTATTTACAGCCTATTTAGAATACTCTATTTGAAAAAAAATATGGTGATTCGTTTAAGATAGCGATAGATATATCCATCTTAAGCTTATTAATACTTTTTGCACAAATGCTAGTTTTAGTTGGTTCCATTTCTAAGAATTGTAGTCCAAAAAATATAATGTTTGACATCTCAAAATGGACAGGAGAATAGTATGTCCTTAGAAAAAGACCCTGCTAACAAAGAAGTGGTGCCACAACAAACACTTGATAATTCATTGGCGTCAAGTATCATAAAAATTACATTTTGGCCTATTGTTATCTTTAATATAGTAGCAATTTCTATTGAGTATCCATGGATACTGGGTTTTACTTACGATGCCTTTCACAACTTAAAGCCATGGTCAACTCCCATTGTTTTTACTACAGGATTTTTTACCTGCTATTCCTTTGCTAAACTGATTTATGTAAAAAAAAGAAATGAGAAGGTTGGAAAAGGTAGAGAAATTTTAAAAATTACAATGGACATTTCTATTGTAAGCATATTAGTCTTATTGGCTTTAATCGCCATCACGTATAATTTTTTCCCTAAGAACTGGTAAGAGGATATAGACATGACTATTGCTACAGCTCGTGAATTAGCTGATTATGCGAAAAAGGATGCTTAAACATGCCCTTAGAAAAAGACCCTGCTAACAAAGAAGTAGTGCGACAGCTACTTGATGATTCGTTAGCGTCAACCATAGTTAAAATCACAATTTGGCCCATTGCACTAATAACCAGCATTGCTTACATGTTTGAATACCCCTGGGGCCTTAATCTGAGTAAGGAGTCTATTGACTTTTGGCAATCGTGGTCAACTCCTATAATGTATATTGCATCTATTTTTGCTTTGTATTCTGTATTTAGAGCAATTTATTTAAAGAAACGAGATGGTAAAAAATTCAAAATGCCAATGGATATAGCTATTCTAAGTTTATTAGACTTAGTCGCGCTATGTGCTTTTACGTATGACTTTGTACAAAAAAATAGTTAAAAGGAAATAGATATGCCTGTGACTTCAGCTCGTGAAATAGCCGATTATTCAAAAAATAAATTTTCGGAGGAGATAGCGAACTTAACATCTAAACAAGGTATCGATAAGGCCGTAATCCAAGCCCCTATAATCTGGACTGGAAAAATTGCCGGTATAGAAAACATCGGAAGGCTTGCTAATGTAAGTAATACTGCGACTCGTACTTTTTCTTCTTTGGCAACACAAGGTGTTGTTATAAGTCTACCAGCTTATGCTATTGACTGGGCATATCAAGTTACAACTGAAGGCACAGTGCAAGGTACAATATCTTCAGTTGTAGGAAATGCTGGCTCACTAGCAATCACAACGGGTCTTACGGTAGGGCTGGGAACAACTATGCCGGCAGTAGTTTTTACAGCCGTCGTAGGCATTGCCGCTAAGATCGTTATTGATAGAGCTATAGATGCTGGCTTTGAAAACCAAGATGAAATGTCTAAGGCCGTAAGAGACGCCTTGAATATTGTGCTATCCGAATCGGATGAAATTATCGGTGACGTTGCGAAACAACTAGGTAAGACCAAAGACGATATTTATAAGGCGATGCAAAAAAATTCAAAAAACTTAGTGAGAGATCCAAAATTTAACCCTAACTATGATCCAACATCAGTCAATAAAGCCACGTCCAATGCAGTTGGCAAACTAGTTGCTGCGGGGTCTAATGTTACGGGTGCCAACAACAAACCTATGGACTTTAAGCCAGTTCCGCCCAAAGGGGGCGCTAGCACCAACACAACCCAAGACATCCAAAAAGGGATGCCCGCATTACCGGTTCAAAAGGTTGTTGTCAAAAAGAAAGTTGTACAAAAAAGTAGCGGCGGATTTTTTGGTTTCCTTAAAAAAATTGTAAGAGTGCTTGTTGAGTTTGTGACGTCAGGAACCATTAATAGAGATGGGGCTACGGAAACACTGTCGTATACGATTCCTCAAAATAATTCCCCAAAAGAACTGGACGGTTATGAAAAGTCTGTTTCTGGAAAGTACTATATTAACGGCGTCGCCTACCCACCGCTGGTCATTGATTTAGACGGAGACGGTGTAGAGACCATTAGCTATCAAGAATCTAAAGCCGTTTTTGACGTCTTTAATGATGGCTTTGCTGAAAAAACGTCATGGGTCAGCAAAGATGATGCCTTGTTGGTAGCCGATTGGGACCTGAACGGGAAAATTGAAACCGTTGAAGAGCAATTTGGGTATTTGGATGAGGGTGGCTTTGCCGAACTGGCTCGACTGGATGAGAATGGCGATTTACTGGTGGATGGAGCCGATCCACTGAGTACGTATTTGCGGGTGTGGCAAGATGCCAATGAAGATGGCATTACGGATGCCGGTGAGCTTAAAACATTAGCAGAGGCCGGTATTGCCTCAGTTAGTTTGGTGACGCAGCAAGAAAACTATTTAAACAATGGCAATAGGGTTTTTGAAAGTGCCAGCTTTACGAAAACCAATGGCACTACGGGTAATGTGTACGATGTGGCCTTTGTCACCACACCGGCGCAGAGTATTCAAACCGGCGATGTGAGTATTGACTTGGATCTATTGGGCACGCCGTTCTTACTCGGCCAGGGCCGTGTCTCCGATTTGATTGTGGCCGCCAGTAGCAATGATGTGTTGAAAACATTGGTATTGGACTTGGCGTCTGAACCCAATGCGTTTGTGATTTACCAGCAGATGAATGCCTTGTTGGCCACTTGGGCGGGGGTTGACTCCATTGGTGACACGGCTTCAGGCACTCAAGACGCTGGGCTCATTGCCTTTGTTTCAGAGTATTTAGCCGTTGATTTCAGCACCGACTTGGCCAACACTGCTAATTATTACGACACGGTGGTAGCGGTTTATAACACGCTCAAAGAAAAACTCTTTGTTGATTTTATCGTGCAAGCCCCTGCGGGGGATGCCTTTGATATTGTGTATCAACCCGTGACGGACAGCTATGAACTGGGAGAGGCGGCATACTTGCAACTGGTTCAGCAGTTAACCGATCCTCAGCAAGCGGCAGCGTCCTTTGTCATCACTCGCGTTTTATCCAATGCGGGTCAGCTCAATCTGTCTAAGCTGCATAATGCCATTGAGACCTATGGCTTCGGCGACGTCTTACTCCATTCGCTAGACAATACGACTCCTTTTGTAAGCCTGGATGTCAACGGGAATGGGGTGGGGACAAGCGGTAACGATGTCTTACTCCCACTGAATGCTGCAGGCGGCACCTGGCAAGGATTGGGTGGCGACGATTTTATAGTGTCCACGAAGGGTAACGACACCTTAGAAGGCGGCAGTGGCAATGACACTTATGTTCTGGATGCTTTTTCTGGGACTGATACGATTATTGATAGTGCTGGGATTTTGGACACCTTGCTGTTGGGTGACGGAATTACCAAAGAAACTCTGGTGTTAAGCCGGAGTGGTAATAATTTAGTCCTTTCCGTGGAAGCCGGTATTTTTGCTTCGATTCAAGATTGGTTTATTACGCCTTCCATTGAAACCATTCGCTTTGCCACGGGAGAATGGCTCACCAGTGCTGATATTTCTGCGATGACTGAAACCATCATAGGGAGTAATTCCAGCGAGACACTGGTCGGTAATAATTATGCCAACTCGATCAATGGATTGGGTGGTAACGACAGTTTGGTGGGTGGCGCGGGCAATGACACGCTGGATGGTGGCACAGGTGCGGATCAATTATCGGGCGGTACTGGCAATGATCTGTATGTTGTGGATAACACTAGCGATACGGTGATTGAGGGCGACAATGCCGGCCTGGATACCCTTCAATCGAGTGTCTCTTTTGTTCTGCCCACCCATGTTGAGAACATTGAGCTGACGGGCACGGGTGACATTAACGCCACAGGCAATGCGCAAGACAATCGTCTAACTGGCAATAGTGGGGCCAATATACTAACCGGTGGACTGGGAGATGACACCTATGTTGTGGATGCTCTCGATACGGTTGTAGAAGCAACCAATGAAGGGACCGATACGGTTGAATCTGCCGCGACATACACCTTGGGTAACAACCTTGAGAATCTGACACTAACGGACAGTGCCGCCGTTAACGGATCGGGCAACTCGCTAGATAATGTTTTAACCGGCAATAGTGGGGTAAACACGTTAGCAGGTGGTGCCGGCAATGATACATATATAGTGCAAAATACTGCGGATGTTGTTGTGGAAAGCGCTGCCGAAGGCACCGATACCATTCAATCGAGTGTCAGCTACACCTTATCGGCCAACGTGGAAAACTTGGTGTTAACCGGAAGCGATGCCATTAATGCCACCGGTAACAGTTTGGATAACCGTTTAACGGGCAATAGCGGGGTAAATACCTTAGCGGGTGGCATCGGCAACGATACGTATGTGGTTCAAAACGCCAACGATGTTGTTGTGGAGAACACAGGTGAAGGCACCGATGCTGTTGAATCCTTTGTGAGCTATACCTTAAGCGAGAACATCGAACAATTATCCTTGGTTGGGACGGGAGATAAAGACGGCACTGGCAATAGTAGTAACAACACGCTGTATGGAAACTCTGGAGTGAACCGTCTGGACGGTGGCGCTGGAGCCGATACCATGGCCGGTGTTTGGGGCGATGATACTTACGTGGTGGATCATGCCAGTGATGTGGTTACGGAAGCTGCCGGTGAAGGTACCGATACCATTGAATCCAGCGTGACCTACACGTTGAGCAGCAACGTCGAGAACCTGATTTTAACGGGTGGCAGTGATTTAAATGCCGCCGGTAACAGTCTCAACAACCGACTGACCGGGAATGCCGGTACCAACCTGTTAACGGGTGGGTTGGGGGATGACACTTATGTCATACAGAACACGACGGATACCGTTACGGAAGCCGCCAGTGAAGGCACCGATACCATAGAATCCAGTGTGAGTTACACGCTAGGCAGCAACGTCGAGAACCTGATCTTAACGGGTGGCAGCGATTTGAATGCCACTGGTAACAGTCTTAACAACCGCTTAACAGGGAATGCCGGTAGCAACCTGTTAACGGGTGGGTTGGGGGATGACACCTATGTCATTCAAAACACGACGGATACCGTTACGGAAGCCGCCAGTGAAGGCACCGATACCATAGAATCCAGTGTGAGTTACACGCTAGGCAGCAACGTCGAGAACCTAACTTTAACAGGTAGCAGTGATCTGAACGCAACGGGTAATACCGCAAGCAATATAGTACGAGGAAACAGTGGCCATAACACCTTGGACGGGGGTAGCGGTGCTGATCTGTTAATCGGCGGATCGGGGAATGACCTCTACCTTGTGGACAACTTAGGCGATGTGATT
The DNA here is from genome assembly GCA_029866025.1 of Vampirovibrionales bacterium. Classification (GTDB taxonomy): domain Bacteria; phylum Cyanobacteriota; class Vampirovibrionia; order Vampirovibrionales; family Vampirovibrionaceae; genus JARXAD01. The sequence continues at coordinate 21,581 of JARXAD010000002.1, forward strand.
CAGGAAGCCGCCAGTGAAGGGTTGGATACCGTCCAATCCAGCGTGACGTATACGCTGGCTGACTTTGTGGAGAACTTGACCCTTACCGGCAGCGGGGCCTTAGGGGCTGTGGGGAATAGCTATCAAAATGAATTAACAGGTAACAGCGGTAACAATACGTTGTATGGAATGGCGGGTGACGACACCTTGGATGGCGGAGCGGGTAGCGATACCCTAGTGGGTGGCCAAGGGAATGATACTTACAAAACGGATGCCGGCGATACGGTGATTGAATTGAGCAATGAAGGACTCGATACCGTTGAATCCAGCACAACGACCACCCTTAGTGCCAATGTGGAGAACCTAACGCTAACCGGCAGCAGCACGATTGATGGTACGGGTAACGCATTGAATAACGTCCTCACAGGCAATAGTGCGGCCAATACCTTAACGGGTGGTGCTGGGGATGATACGTACCTCATCGATGCTACGGATACAGTGGTTGAAAATGCCAATGAAGGCACCGATACCATTCAAACGGCCAACACGACGACGTTAAGTGCCAATATTGAAAACCTCGTATTAACGGGTACTAGTGCCATTCATGGCACTGGCAATGCTTCCGCGAACTCTCTTATCGGAAACTCGGGCAATAATACGCTCAGCGGCTTAGGCGGCGACGATGTTCTCGATGGGGGTGAAGGGGCCGATTCGCTCAGTGGTGGCCTTGGGAATGACCGTTACGTCGTCGATAACGTGGGCGATACCGTCACTGAACTTTCTGGTGAAGGTACCGATACCGTTCAGGCCCAGGTTTCTTTCACACTGGGTAACAATATAGAGAATCTTGAATTAGTGGGGCAAGGCAATATTAATGCCGTCGGCAATACCCTGAGTAATACGTTAACCGGCAATGACGGGAATAACACCTTAGACGGTAGTGGTGGGGCGGATACGTTCATTGGCAAAGAAGGGAATGATGTCTATATCGTCGATAACGTGGGCGATTCGGTGACCGAATTGGCCGGTGAAGGTGTCGATACGGTGCAATCTACTATTACGTATAGCCTAAGCGACTTTGTAGAAAATTTAACCCTGACCGGTTCAGCCATTATCCAAGGGCAAGGCAACGCCTTTGACAACATTCTAATCGGTAATACTGCTAACAACACCTTAACGGGGCTGGCTGGCAATGACACCTTGGATGGTGGGGCTGGAACAGACACCCTTGTGGGTGGCTTGGGTAACGATCTGTATAAAGTCGACTCACTGTCGGATGTGGTAACTGAGCTTGCCAACGAAGGGACCGATACCGTCGAGTCCAGTACCAGTTACACCTTATCAACCAACGTCGAGAACCTCACCTTAATCGGAAGTAGCCATACAGTGGGAACCGGCAATGATCTCGACAACGTATTAACGGGCAATAGTGGTGATAATACGCTGACTGGCTTGGGCGGGAACGATACCTTGGATGGCGGTGCTGGGGCAGACACCCTTGTGGGCGGAGCGGGCAATGACCGTTATGGTGTGGATAACACCAGTGATGTGGTGACCGAATTGCTTAATGAAGGTATGGACACGATTGTGTCGAGCGTGTCACTTACGCTGGGCAACAACTTAGAAAATTTAACGTTAACCGGAGAAGAGAATTTATCCGGCACCGGCAATAGCGATGCGAACCAATTACTCGGTAATGTGGGCGAAAACACGCTGACAGGCTTGGGCGGGAACGATACCTTGGATGGTGGCGCTGGTGCCGATACGCTCGTGGGCGGAACAGGCAATGATTTGTATGGCGTGGATAATGTGGGCGATGTGGTCACCGAACTCATCGGTGAAGGAACGGATACGGTGATGTCCTCCATTAGTTATGCCTTGGGCGATTACGTGGAGAACCTCACCCTCGTCGGAACCGATTCTCTATCGGCGACTGGCAATGCTCTGGATAATGTCATTAAGGGGAACAGCGGAAATAACCGGTTGATGAGCGGGCTTGGTCACGACACCGTTATGGGGGGTGCTGGGAACGATACCTATGTGGTGGATTCAACTGATGATGTGATCATAGAACTTCAAGATGAGGGTATTGATACTGTTGAAGCGAGCGTATCCGCCGCCTTAGCAGCCCATGTAGAGAATATCGTTTTAACGGGAAGTAATGCCATTAACGCCACGGGCAATTTGTTCGCGAATACCCTTACAGGCAATGACGGCACCAACATCTTGATGGGCCTCGATGGTAATGACACCTATATTGTACAAAATACCTCTGATACCATTATTGAGAATGTGGATGAAGGCACTGATAGCGTTGAGTCCAGCGTTACCTATACCTTAGCCAACCATATTGAGAATTTAACATTAACCGGTGACAGTGCCATTAATGCCACCGGGAATGCTTTGAATAACGTTTTAACCGGTAACCGTGCCGCTAACACATTAAGCGGCGGTGCTGGTAACGATACCTATATCGTGGATTCTCTGGATACGGTCGTAGAAAATACGGGTGAAGGTACCGATACGGTCCAAGCCGATTTTAGTTACACGCTGGGCAGCAACATTGAGAATCTTTTATTGACGGGGTTCGATGATGTCAATGGGACAGGAAATACCCTCAATAACACGCTGACGGGGAATAGCCACAACAATATACTGGATGGTGGAGCCGGCAATGATATTTTAGTGGGTGGTAAAGGGAACGATACTTACCGGATTGATACCACCAGTGATGGGGTGACCGAGTTACTAAATGAAGGCACCGACACCGTTGAGTCCAGTGTTACCTACACGTTGGGAAGCAATTTAGAGAACCTGACTCTTACGGGCAGTGGTGCGATTAACGCCACTGGGAATACGCTGGACAACGTGCTGACAGGCAACAGTGCTGCCAATACCCTGACAGGCGGCACCGGCAATGATACCTATGTCATTGATGCTCTCGATACCGTTCTGGAAGCAGCAGCCAGTGGAACGGATACGGTTCAAGCGGGATTTAGTTACACCCTCGCAAGCAATTTAGAGAACCTGACTCTGACGGGTAGTGGTGCGATTAATGCCACCGGTAATACCTTGGACAACGTGCTGACAGGCAACAGTGCTGCCAATACCTTGACGGGTGGTACCGGCAATGATACCTATGTCATTGATGCCCTCGATACCGTTGTGGAAGCAGCAGCCAGTGGAACAGATACGGTTCAAGCGGGATTTAGTTATACCCTCGGAAGTAATTTAGAGAACCTGACCCTTACGGGTAGTGGTGCAATTAATGCCACCGGGAATACCTTGGACAATGTGCTGACAGGCAACAGTGCTGCCAATACCCTGACGGGTGGCACCGGCAATGATACCTATGTCGTTGATGCGCTGGATACGATTGTGGAGAATGCCAGTGAAGGCACGGATACGGTTCAAGCGGGATTTAGTTATACCCTCGGAAGCAATCTTGAGAACCTTACCTTGACGGGTAGCAGTGCAATTAACGCAACGGGAAACGCATTGAACAATACCCTCACAGGGAATAGTGGCGATAACCGTCTGGATGGCGGCACAGGGGCAGATACTCTGGCAGGTGGCTTGGGCAATGATGTTTATACGGTGGATAACACTTCTGATCTCATCACAGAGAATGTCAACGAAGGCACGGATACCATTGAATCCAGTGTGGCCTATACGTTAGGGGCTAACGTTGAAAACCTGACCTTGACCGGCAGCAGTGCGATTAACGCAACAGGCAATAGTCTCAATAACCGCTTAACGGGAAATTCAGGAACCAACACTCTTAGCGGCGGAACGGGGAATGATACGTATGCCATTCAGAACACAACGGATGTAGTGGTTGAGAATGTTAGTGAAGGCACCGATACCATTGAATCCAGTGTGACCTATACCTTAGGGGCTAACGTTGAAAACCTAACCTTAACAGGCTTGGACGCCATTAATGCGACCGGTAACACTCTCGATAACATCTTGGTCGGGAATGCGGCCAGTAACGTCTTAACGGGCGGTTTGGGGAATGATACCTATGTGATAACGGACCCTTTTGACACTGTGGTTGAGAATGCCAATGAAGGGACGGATACTCTTCAAACCACTCTAAATACCACGCTTGGTACCAACATCGAAAACCTGACCTTGTTGGGTACAGAAGCCATTAACGGCACCGGTAATAGTGCTGACAATGTTTTGGTGGGGAATACCGCTACCAACGTGCTGCGAGGGGATGCTGGCAATGACACGCTGAATGGAGGTGCCGGAGCCGATACGTTAATAGGCGGGACCGGTAATGACACCTATATTGTGGATCACCTACAAGAGGTCGTTATTGAATCCGCTAGTGAAGGGACGGATCTCGTCCAATCCAGCGTGAGTTACACATTGAGTGACAATGTCGAGAATCTGACCTTAACAGGGACCTCAGGTATTCGGGGAACCGGCAACGCCCTCAACAATGTGCTAACGGGCAACAGTGCTGCGAACCGCCTGGATGGTGGTGGAGGGAATGACACCCTGGTTGGTGGGGCTGGCAATGATACGTATGTTATCGATACCGCTGGGGATGTGGTCACCGAAAACGCCAGCGAAGGAACCGACACCGTTGAAACCAGCTTGACCTATATCGCTCCAAGCAACGTGGAAAATATTATCTTAACGGGCTCTGCCGATATTAATGCGACAGGGAATAGTTTAAACAATGTGCTGACAGGCAATAGTGGCAATAACACCTTAACCGGTGGGGCAGGGAACGATACTTATAGTATTCAGAATGCTGGCGACACGGTTGTGGAGGCTGCCAGCCAAGGGACCGATACCGTTCAGACGGCCATGGATTATACCTTAGGCGCCAATGTGGAAAATTTAGTGTTGCTGGGCACTGCCAATGTTTCTGGCACAGGCAATAGTTTGGCCAACCAAATCCTGGGGAATAGCGGCAATAACATTTTGAATGGGGGAGCTGGAAATGATACCCTTATTGGCGGCAAAGGGAACGACACCTACGTTGTGGATAGTGCTTACGATGTGGTCACCGAACTCGCCAATGAAGGGGTGGATCTTGTTCAAAGCAGTGTGGCATACACCTTAGGTGATTATGTTGAAAATCTGACCTTGACGGGGACCGCCAGTGTCGGCGGCACCGGTAATACGTATGGCAATAGTATTACTGGCAACAGTGGTAATAATACGCTCAGCGGCCTTGCAGGGAACGACACGTTGGATGGGGGTGCCGGGGCGGATACTCTGATTGGCGGCACCGGCGATGATACCTTTGTCGTGGATAACGCCAGTGATATCGTTACCGAGAATGGGGGCGAAGGCGATGATACCGTCATCAGTTCACTCACCTACACACTGGGCAATTACCTCGAGCATTTAACCTTGAGCGGCACCGCCGCCATTAATGGAACAGGGAATGCTTGGCATAACAAATTGATAGGCAATGCAGCCAACAATACCTTAAGCGGCTTGGGTGGAAACGATACCTTGGACGGGGGCGAGGGGGCGGATACCCTGATTGGCGGCACCGGCGATGATATTTATGTAGTCGATAATAGCAATGATGTGGTGACCGAAGCGGCCAATGAGGGCTCTGATACCGTTCAATCCAGCATTAACTATACTCTTGGTTCAAACGTAGAAACTTTAATTTTAACGAACCTCAGCAGCATTAGTGGAACCGGAAACACGCTCAACAATGTCTTGGTGGGGAATAGTGCCGATAACGTCCTCGATGGTGGGAGCGGTCTTGATATTCTCATGGCGGGAGCAGGCAATGATACCTACGTCGTGGATAGTGTTTACGATCGTGTGATTGAAAAAACCGATGAAGGCACGAGTGATACGGTTCGCTCCAGCGTCTCATGGACCTTGTCCGATACGGTCGAGAATCTTATTTTAACGGGCGATGCCCTTCTGGATGGTACCGGCAATGCCTTTGATAACATTCTGGTGGGCAATACAGCTTCGAACGTATTAACCGGTGGGCTCGGCAATGATATTTTAGACGGTAAAGGGGGGAGCGATACACTCATTGGGGGGCTGGGTAACGATACCTACTGGACCGATACGGCTTTGGATAGCATTATCGAGAATGCGGATGAAGGCTTGGATACGGTTCGCGCCACCAGCTCCTATGCCTTAGGCGCCAACCTCGAAAATCTAACGTTGGACGGCTTACAAGCCATTCAAGGCATGGGAAATGAACTGGATAACGTCATTACAGGTAGCGTTGCCAGCAACTTACTCGAAGGCGGTGCAGGTAATGATCGCTACGTCTTTGAAGGCAATAGTTTTGGTGCCGATACCATTGTGGATACATCCGGCAATGACACCCTGGACTTTTCTTCGATCGCCACAGGCCTGACGGTAGATTTGGCCTCAGGCCGCTATCTGTCAGCCAGTGCCAATAGCCAAAAACGGCTGCCCACTTTTGCCGGAGCCGATGGTTCAACCAGTCTCGCCGATTTCTTTGGCAACGCGTGGACATTGACAGGCGCCAGTACGTTACAAAGTGCAACGCCATGGAAAACCGGTGAAAAATACATTCGTTTTGCTGGCACAAGTAGCTATCTTCGCACCACCGGTGTGTCCCTCACCGAAAATCAATTTACCATCCGCTGGAAACATCGTCTGGATGACGCGACCACTTCCAAACACCTTTTGTACGGAGCCGGAAGCAACACCCCATCCATTGAAGTTGAACAGGCCAATGGCAAACTCTATCTGTACCTGTCTTCCAATGGCAGTACCTGGGATATTGCCAATGGGGTTCAAGGCAGCAAAGTTTTTAGCAGCAATACCTGGTATGACTTGGAACTGGCATATTCAAGCACTGCCGGTTATGTGTTGTATGTGGATGGCGTCGCTGATACCGGCACTTCCAATACAGCTAAAATTTACAATACCGGTACCTTAACCTTTAATGCCTTTCATAACGGCACTTATTCACAACCGGGCATGGTCGCTGACATTTATGTGAATAACGGAGAGCTCCTGCATGCAGGGAATTTTACCCCCGAATCCACCTCATCTTTGGTGAATTTTGGGGCCGTCCCTGAAGTGACGTGGAATGGTAGCACGATTGAGAATGTACTCGGCGGGCTCGGTAACGACACACTCACCGGTACCAGTGGTGCTAACCTCTTAGCGGGTGGCCAAGGCAATGACACCTTAGACGGTCAAGGCGGCGATGACACCTACCGTTTTGGCAGTGGCTTTGGCACCGATACCATTACCGATAGCAGTGGTTCGGACACCCTTGATTTGAGTGGTTTTACGGCTGGCCTCACTGTGGCTTTAACAGCCACGTCTTTTACGGAAAGCGCGGGCAATACCGTGACATGGGCTGCCAATGCTCTTGAGAACCTCACGGGTGGCAGTGGCAACGACACGTTAACCGGCAATAGCAGTAACAATACGCTCATGGGTGGCAGTGGTAACGATACCCTCATTACCAGCGCCGGGACCGATACCCTCAATGGCGGTGCTGATAACGATGTGTACCGTATTGCAACCAGTGCTGGCACCACCACTATTGTGGATAGCAGCGGTAAGGACACCTTGGACTTTAGTCTCTGGTCTTCAGCGGTTACGGCCAACTTAGCCACAACGAGTGTAACCCTTGGCAGTGACTCATTAGCCTGGAGCGCCAATGCTATCGAGAACCTTACGGGCGGCAGCGGTAATGATGTATTAAGCGGCAATGACGAGGATAACATCCTTGCCGGAGGTCGAGGCGCCGATACCTTAACGGGCGGGGCGGGCAATGACCGATATGTGCTTGCCAATAACTTTGGCACGGATACTTTGACTGACAGTAGTGGCAATGACACCCTGGATGTCAGCGGTTTGGGTGGCAATTTAACCGTCGATCTGGGCACCACTCAATTTAGTAGTCCCGCCATCGATAACAATAAGCGATTGCCCCGCTTGATTGGTGCAGACGGTACCAGCAGCTTTTCCGATTATTTTGGGGCCAGTTGGGCCTTAACGGGGAGTACCACCCTCCAGAGTGCGACACCTTGGACCAGTGGCGAAAAGCATTTGCGTTTTGCTGCTACAGGAAGCTATGCTCGTACCACCGGCGTGGATCTGAGTGGCGATCAATTCAGCATTCACTGGAAACAACGCTTTGATAACGCCGCAACCAATAAGCACTTATTGTATGGCGCCGGTGCCAACACGCCTTCGATTGAAATTGAGCAATACAACAGCAAGCTCTATTTATACCTCTCGTCTAATGGCAGCGGCTGGAACTTGGCCAATGGCACCATGGGAGCAACCACCTTTAGCAGCAATACTTGGTATGACTTCGAATTGACGTATTCGAATACGGCGGGTTATGTGCTGTATGTGGATGGCGTTGCAGATGTGAGTGTAGCCAGTACCACTAAAATTTATAATACAGGCACTTTAACCTTTAATGCCTTCCACAATGGCAGTTATTCTCAGCCAGGGATGATTGCTGATATCTATGTTGGCAATGGCGAATTATTGCATACCGGTGCGTTTACGCCTTCCACTAGCTCGGCTTACACCCTCTACGGAACCACCCAAACAGCGACTTGGGATGCGAATAACCTAGAAAACATCGTCGCCGGTACAGGTAACGATACGTTGTTAGGAAACGCTTTTGATAATAGCCTTACCGGGGGTAGTGGCAATGATGCGCTGGATGGAAAAGCTGGTAATGATACGTACCGCTTTGTTAGCGGGTTTGGCAACGATACCCTTGCCGATGTGAGTGGGTCTGATACCTTCGATTTCTCAGATCTCTCCACAACGCTGACGGTAAACTTAACTGGAACGAGCATGACGGAAAGTGCTGGCAATACCGTGACGTGGGCTTCGGGTGTGATGGAGAATGTCACGAGTGGGAGTGGCAATGATACTCTCACCGGAAATAGCAGCGCGAATGCCTTAAGCGGTGGGGCTGGCAACGATCTTCTGACGGGTGGGGCTGGGAATGACGCATTGAACGGCGGAGCAGGCAATGACACGTACACCTTCGCCAGTGGATTTGGGTCCGACACGCTAACGGATTCGGACGGCGTCGACACACTGGATGTGAGTACGTTAACGACGGCTTTAGTCGTCAGTTTGGCCAGTGCCGGCTTTACGGAAAGCGCGGGCAATACCGTTTCCTGGACTGCGAATACCTTGGAGAATGTGATTTCTGGTTCGGGCAATGATACCTTAAGTGGATCCAGCAGTAGCAACGTGCTAACGGGTGGACTCGGCAATGACACTCTAAACGGCAGCTTGGGTCAGGATATTTTAGATGGTGGCGCCGGTAACGACAGTTATGTCTTTACCAACGATTTCTATGTCACCACACTGCAAGACAGCGCTGGGAACGATACGATTGATCTGTCGGCCATGACCACCAATGTCCAATTAAACTTATCCGGAAATAATTTTATTGATGCAACCGGTCATGCCTTGCTGTGGACAGCCGGTAGCATTGAAAACCTTTCAACAGGGTCCGGTGCCGATACCCTCACCGGCAACAGTGGCGCGAATGCTCTAAAGGCTGGCAGCGGGAATGACACGCTTATAAGCAGCGGTGGCAGCGACACCTATGAAGGTGAAGCCGGTGATGATACGTATCAAATCAAACGCGGTGTGGGCCAACTCTCGATCGCGGATAGCAGCGGTATCGATACTCTCGACTTGAGTGATTTTACGACGAACTTATCCGTTAATTTAAGCGCCAGCAGTGCGTCATTACCCATGTCTTCGCAATCGGATAGCAGCAAGCGATTACTGGATTTTGCCCAACCCGATGGCACCACGACGTTGAACGATTGGTATGGCAATACGGTAACCACGAGCGGCACCGTGAGCATTCAAAGCAGCTCGGCTTGGGCCAGTGGCGAAAAGCACGCCACGTTGGCGACGAGTAGCTACGTCCGCACCACGGGTGTGAACCTGGGGGGCGATGCCTTTACGATTCGTTGGCGCCAGCGCTTTGATAACGCGGCGACCAACAAGCACTTATTGTATGGGGCCGGTACCAACACGCCTTCAATTGAAATTGAGCAATACAATAGCAAGCTTAATTTGTATCTCTCGTCTAATGGTAGTAGCTGGAACGTCGCCTATGGCACAGCAGGAACAGCCACCCTGGCGTCCAATACATGGTACGACTTAGAATTAAGCTATTCGGTGGCAACGGGGTACAAACTGTATGTAAATGGTGTGGCTGATATTACCGTCGCTAATACGGCCAAGGTTTATAACACAGGCACTCTAACCTTTAATGCCTTTTACAACGGTACGTATTCGCAACCGGGCGCTATTGCCGATGTGTATGTGAATACCACCGAGCAACTCCACAGCAGCAATTTCACCCCTGCCACAACCAGCCAAGTGGCTCAAAGCCCCAGTATTTTAAGCTACACCGCTAACAGCCTCGAGAACCTTATTTTAGGCAGTGGCAATGACACCTTAATCGGTACGAGCAGCGCCAACCATTTAACGGGTGGCACGGGGAATGACACCCTACAGGGGGGTGCCGGTAACGATACCTACCATTTCGCTCTTGGCGATGGGCTGGATACGGTACAAGAGAACGACAGCACGAATGGTAATGTAGACGTGGTAAAACTAGAGAGCAGTATCGGGAAAAACATTGTTGCCGTATGGCTTAATGGTGGCAATTTGGAGATTGGTTATACCAACAACACCACCGATAAAATCACTCTCCAAAATCAAACCACAGAAGCCTCTACAGTAGAACGTGTCGAGCTTAGTACCGGAGAGTTTATGACTCACACCGAAATCAATCAGTTGATTCAAGACATGACCACCTACGCCACTGGCCAAGGCATTACCTTAACCAACCTTGAGGATGTGAAAGCCAATGCCAACGTGATGGCCTTGGTCAGTACGGCGTGGCATAGTTAACCGTTACGGTAAACTAATAACGGTTGAATCTGTTTTCTTGAAACACTGTCATGGCCCTCCTAAAAAACCTTATCCAGTACCAACGGCTATTCGACCCAATAGCCTGTCTCGTGCTGATGATTGTCTTGTTATTTAACGCTTCTCTTGCCTACTCAGAAGGTGCCGACCGTATCCAACTCACGTGGGACACCGTTCTCGCTCAAGCAATAGAAGCCTCGTTTGATCGAAAACTGGCCGAAACGGACGTGGCCATTAGTCGAAAAGAACAAGCTATCGTAAAAGCCGACTATTTACCCAGTATTCAAGGGCGCTTTGCCACCGAGTATCAAAAAGATCTGGATAATACAGGCTTTCAACCCGTAGTCTCGGTGGGCAATACGGTCTTACCGACGGGTACGCGCTACCAAACTTCGGCAGGGCTTTCAGGGCAAATCACGCTGGTGGATTTTGGGGAACGACGGGCCAAGCGTTTGAGTGCTCGCAGTGAAACGGCCCGCCAGGAGGCGAAGCTGGCAGAGGCCATTAAGCTCACACGCCTTAGAGCCCTAGAAACCTATAAACAGGCTTTCGTTGCCTTTCAACAATGGGAATACCAACAACGACTGGTTCCCTTGCATCAACAACTGTATGGCATTAGTAAACGTCTGTCAGATGCCGGTGTTATTTCCAAAATTCAGTTGGCCGATGATGCCATTGCACTGGCGCAACGGCTAAGTGATGTGGAAAAAGCAAAGCAAGACTGGGTCGAAGCCTTGGGCCCCTTACGCCTGTTAACGTTGCAGCCTTATGATCCCGAGAATATCGCCTTGACGGGATTTACCGAGATAACGGCTCCAATTCAATTGGCCACCGCTCAGCAGCCGGAAGTGCAAGCCCTTGGCTTTGAGATTGAAAAGAAGCGGCGTGAACAAGCCTCTATTCGAAGCCAACTGCTACCTAAAGTCAGCAGTTATTCTAGCTACAGCCTCTATGGGGCCAATGCCACGCGTTGGGCAGGGTCTGTCAGCAACTTACAACAGCGCCTCTGGACCTTGGGGATTTCGGTTCAGCTTCCTATTACCGATACGGTGCGCACCACACTGGAAAGCCAACGGGCCCAGTTGCAAATCGATCGTCTGACCCTTGAAAAAGCAAAAAAAGAAACCGAACTCCAACAACAATGGGATAGCGCTCAATGGCAGGCGAATCAACTTGACGTCCAGCAAGGGACTCAAGCCACACTTCTGTCTGAAACAGGGATGAAAGAGGCGATGTTATCCCTCCTGAGTGATGAACAACTCATTGAGCGTAGTACGGTCATTCGTCAACATCTAGAAATTCTCAAGCGTCAAGGCGATGCTGAGTTACTCCGAGCCGAAAAGGCAGCCAATGCCATTCAACGTCAACTATTGGCGGGAGGATAACGAATGAGTACGCAAACCGGCTTGTTATGCCTGGATGTTGTGACCAAGCTCAACCAGATTGCTCTGGATCTTCGTGCCATTGAGCGTGAATACGGGTTGGATCAACGGGAATGCACGGTGCCTGAAACCCTTCGAATACTCAAGCACAACGGCTTTCAGGCCAAGGTCAAAACACTCCCTATCCAGAAGCTCCATCATTACCCCATGCCCATGATGGTGGTCAACGACGATGGCACCTATAGCGTGCTGCTTAAGCTCAGTGAAGACAAGACTCAAGCTCTCTGGTTTGATGCACACAACAAAACCACCCAAGAACGGTCCGTCAATGACTTCCCACCCACCTTACAGGTCATTATTTTAACGCCCAAGCTGTGGAGCGAACAGGTTCGTTTTGGCTTCCGCTGGTTCCTTGCTGAAATTCTTCATTACAAAGCCATTTTGGCTCAAGTCATGCTGGGCTCTTTTGTAATTCAGCTCTTTGGCCTGATTACCCCGCTCTTTACCCAAGTTATTTTGGACAAAGTGATTGTTCATCACAGCCTCTCCACTTTAGACGTTCTGACCGTCGCCTTTGTGGCGGTCATGCTTTTTGAATGTGTACTCAATATCAGCCGCAATTATATTTTTGCTCATACCGCGAATAAAATGGATGCCAAATTGGGCTCCAAGTTGTTCAAACATTTATTCTCTCTTCCTTACTTGTATTTTGAATCGCGCAAGGTCGGCAACATTGTCTCTCGGGTGCGTGAGCTGGACAGTATTCGAGATTTTATTACCAACAAAGCCGTCAGTGTGCTCATCGATTCAATTTTTTCGGTTGTATTTCTTATCATGATGCTGTTGTACAGCACCCCCCTAACTCTGATGGTGGTGGGCTTTATTGTGCTTATTGCACTCTTGTATGTGGTTGCGACCCCTATTTTTCGAGAGCGACTGGAAGCCAAGTTTGAAATGGGCGCTCAATCCAATGCCTACTTAGTAGAGGCGGTTACCGGGGTTCAGACCGTCAAATCTTTAGCCCTAGAAGGCATGATGCACCGAAAGTGGGAAGACAACCTGGGGCGCTATTTAAAATCTGGGTTTCAGCTCACCCAGCTCAGTAATGTGGCCCAAGCCTTATCCAGCTTGTTACAACGGGGTATGACCATTGCCATTCTCTTCTTTGGCGTCAAACAAGTGATTGCTGGCGAATTGACCATTGGGCAACTCATCGCTTTTCAAATGTTTTCAGGGCAACTCCTCGGCCCGATTTTAAGACTAACCAATTTATGGAATGAATTCCAACAAGCACTACTCGCCGTTGACCGTCTAGGCGATATTTTAAATCACCCTGCCGAAGTCAGTAGCAGTCAATCCATTACCTTACCCTCTGTGGAAGGGCATATTCGTGTTGAGCATCTCGGCTTTCGTTACAGCCCCGGTGGCCCCAAGGTATTAGACGATGTTAGCCTGGCCATCCCCGCAGGTACGTGTGTGGGATTGGTTGGGCGAAGCGGCAGCGGTAAAAGCACGATTACTAAGCTCATTCAACGTTTGTATCTAGCCCAAGAAGGCGCCATTTATCTAGACAATGTCGATGTACGACACCTCCACCCCCATTGGCTGCGCTACCAAATTGGGGTGGTACTGCAAGACAATTATTTATTCAGTGGCACGATTCGTGAAAATATTGCCTTACCCAGACCCGAAGCCACCGTGGAAATGGTGATGCAGGCGGCTCAACTGGCGGGGGCCCATGATTTTATTAGTGAAATGCCGGAAGGCTACGATACGTTGGTGGGTGAACGGGGGGCCAGTCTATCGGGTGGCCAGCGCCAACGAGTAGCCATTGCGCGCGCTCTGATTACGAACCCACGCCTGCTCATTCTTGATGAAGCGACCTCAGCCCTCGATTATGAATCTGAACGAGCCCTTCAAGCGAATATGGGCGGTATCCGGGCGAATCGTACCGTGTTGATCATTGCTCACCGGCTTTCTACGGTAGAAAATTGTGATGTCATTGTGGCCATGGATGGGGGCCGCATTGTAGAAATGGGCACCCACCGAGAGCTGCTGGCAAAACGTGGGTATTATCATCATTTAAGACAGCTTCAGGAGGCTATCGATGCGCCGCCTCATTCGTGAATGGCTCCAAGACGATCGCCATGAATTCAAACCCATTTTAGGCGAAATCGAAACCGCTCCCATGAGCCCGTTGGGCCCGTTGATGTTTTGGCTGGTGATAGGGGTCGTCACCTTTTTTGTTGGCTTGATGATCCTTGGCGAAATGGATGTGGTAGTGACTGCTCACGGTAAAGTCGTCCCAGATGGTCAGGTCAAAGTGATTCAGCCTCTAGAAACCGGTATTATTCGTCATATTTGGGTGAAACCGGGTGATTTTGTTCGCAAGGGCCAACCGCTAGTAGAAATTGATCCCGCCATCAATGAACCCACCATTGAGGCCTCACGGGAGCAACTGGCTCATTTGTCCTCGGAATCAGCACGGTTGCGGGCGACTGGGGGCCGAGGGGGGCTTATTCAGCAATTACCCGCCGATCAACAGGCATTACTCAATGCGTCTTTTGCCACTACCGCGCGCCAGCAAGCCGCCAAGCGGCAAGCCATTAAGGCCACGCAAGCCCGTATTGCGTCCAAGGTCTCTCAAGCTCAGGAAACACGTTCCTTACTGGCTCATGCTCACGAAAAGCAGGCCCGCCTCCTCGCCGTCCAAGATCTTATCGCTCGTGATGAATTGGATCGCATCACCAATGACATTACCTCTTATGAAGGCCGCCTCGCGGTGTTAGACGCTGAACAGAGGGAACTCCGAGCTGAGGTACAACAGGCTCAGCAAGAAATTGCGCTACTGGGGGCTACAAGCCACAAAGAAGCCCTAACGGAACTGTCGGACCGAACGCGACAAATCATCGAAGTGACGGCCCGCTTAGAAGAATCTGCTTACCGACAGGCCAAACAACAGCTGCTTGCTCCTGTGGATGGGGTTGTAAGTGAAATGGCCATTCATACCGTGGGTGGGGTTGTAAGCCCTGCGGAAAAGCTTCTCGTTCTGGTGCCCAGTCATACCCTTCTACAGGCGGAAGTCTTGGTAGAAAACAAAGACATTGGCTATGTTCGCAAAGGCCTACCTGTCACCCTTAAGCTAGAGACCTATGATTTTCAGAAGTACGGTACCTTACCCGGAACGGTACTCACCGTGTCCCAAGATAGCACTCCGGATGAGAAGCAAGGATTACTCTACAAAGTATGGATTAAGCCGGAGAAAACCCAACTCAAGGTGGACGGGCGCTGGTCGTCATTAACCACGGGAATGAGTATCACGGCGGAGATTAAGGTCGGCAAGCGACGTATTATTGAGTTTTTCATCTACCCCATGATTAAATCTTTATCCGAAGGCCTGAGCGTCCGTTAAGGATGTGTTTGTTTGGACAAAGCTGGACTAAGAGGAGAAGGACTCGGTTCTATTTCTTATTTTGGATAGCCTAAATTGCCAGTTTGCCGACCAGTGATACTCTGTGAATACCACTGGTCCATTACCCACTCAGGCTGCTTTGCAGAGCGCTGTGATATGATCCCAGTCTCTACTTATGATTGGCTCACCTTTGGAGGGGCGGTCAGCTCTATTATCTCTCTGGCCGGTTTAACTCTAGGGGCTTCTTTATTACTAAACCTTTTCAGGTGGCTTGTTACTTTCTGTAACTCTTCGAGGTCATCGCATTCAATGTGAATCGATACTTTCATGATGCCTTTCTCCGGCCTGAACAAAACAATCAAAGGGTTTTTTACTCCCTACAAGGGTCTAATCATCATAATGGGCAACTAAAAGACACCTTTAATATATTTTAAATAGCTACGTTTCAGATCTGCTAGGATTAATTATGCCCAGTAAAGAGGAGACACTCCCACATGCGTAAACGTGACTGGCAAGACGAAGCCGAAGAAATCTACTACAGCCCAGCGACCCCTATTGGATGGCACTACCCCTACTTTATTCAGGAAGCGCGAGGAATTAAACTGTCATGGATGAATAGCGGGCAGTTAGTGTCCAAGAATATTGAACGGTTAAAGAAGTATCTAGAGCCGGTTATTACGGCCAATGACAGGCTACTCTACCTAAATCCTTCCTTGCCAGACTATCGTCGCTATAACCCTCTACTGGAAGCCATCAGCGCTACTAAACGTTGGAGAGCCTTTGCTCACGCCCTATTACTTGAGCGTCGTTCCCCATCAGAAGCAGAGCTACAAGCTGAAGCGATATCCCTGCCTATTTTTTCCAATAAGGAAGCTAAAAAACTATTAAAAGAATATGAAAAGACTGGCACACTGCCGGTTAAGGAACTTGGGATTTTACCATTAACTCTGATTAAGTTACCTGGTAACGAGCCGGGGCTAAATGGCAAGCTTACGGTAGAGGGAAATAGTGCCACATGGAACCAGTTTTCAGCCCCGTTGACGCCTACGGAAGCTGGCCTTTTAAAAAAACTCCTCTCGTGTTCTTATGCCGTACCCGAGTCTCTTATGCAATGTTTGGCGAAAGAACTAGAGGACAAAGAACGCGGCCATAAAGAAACAAAGCGTCCTATTGCTAAGCGGATTTCAGAACTTAATAAAAGGCTGTTAAAACATTGTGGCATGCCACCGGAACACCCAAAATGGGTTCTTTCCGATACAACTGTGACCCCTGTACAGTATTATGTGCCTTTATCTTATAGGCACTGCTAGAGAGTATTTCACGGTTTTCACCATTGGTTCTGGAACGGGATAGGCTTTACTTAACTCGTTCCCAACCGAAGGAGACGACCCGCGTGGACTTGACCATTGTACAAACCCCGATTAAATCCATTTATCTACCCAAAGTAGGGCTTAAAACCCATTCAAAAGATCATATCGAACAAATCGCAAACAGCATCGAGAAATTTGGGTTCAATGACCCCGTTGCTTTGGACCAAAATAATGAAGTGATTGAAGGAGCCGGTCGCGTACTTGCTGCCAAAAAGCTAAAATACAAAACAATCCCTACCATCATTTTAGGCCATCTGAGTGAGTTACAACGTATTGCGTATCGTATTGCACATAACAAAATCTGTTTAAATACGGGATTTAATTTAGACGCCCTCAAAGTAGAGATGGAGCAAATATCTCGAATTGACGAGTCACTGCTTACTTTTACTGGGTTTGGAGAGGCTGAACTGACGGATCTATTTGTTGTACCTCCACTACCTGTATTAAATGGTGAATTAATAGATTTTTTACCCACACCCAAAGAAATCCATTGTCCTCACTGTGGGGAAATAATTTATGCCTAAGCCAACCGTACTTTCTCTCTTTTCGGGCTGTGGTGGCTCCAGTTTGGGTTATCAAGGCGCTGGGTTTGATATCGTTGGAGCCGTTGAGTACGACTCAAATGCAGCGTCTGTTTACCGGCTAAACCATCCCAATACTCGCCTGTATGAAGCCGACATAAGCCTCTTAGAACCTCACGTTCTGATGGCAGAACTAAACCTGCAGCCTGGGGATCTCGCGATTCTAGATGGCTCCCCGCCGTGTCAGGGGTTTTCAACGGCTGGGAAACGTGTCGTGACGGATCCCAGAAACAACTTGTTTCAGCACTATATACGCTTTCTGAAAGCACTCCAGCCCAAGGCCTTTGTTATGGAAAACGTTCCGGGCTTGGTATCGGGCCGGATGAGACCTATTTTCTGGCAAATCATCAAAAGCTTGGAAAGTTGTGGCTATACCGTAACAGTCAGAATCTTGAATGCCTCTCATTATGGTGTTGCTCAGCGTAGGCAGCGGCTTATCATTCTTGGGATGCAAAAAGAGCTCAATCGAATACCCAAGCATCCAGAGCCTACTTCACTACCTGTGTCATTTCGGCAGGCTGTTCAATCATTACCTTTAAAAGCCCACAGCTTGATACTGCATCCTACAGGTAAAGCCTTGGCCCTTGCAACGTCGTTGCGAGAAGGGGAATCGGGTGCTGACTTGCATCGCCGTTACAAGCATAAAGGGAATGATTTTTCATTGATGCGGCTGGCTTGGGACAAGCCAAGCCCCACTATCTGCAAAACCATTCGCGCAGGGCAATGTGGCTTACTTCATCCGGAAGAGCTTCGCTATTTATCCATTGGAGAGATCAAGCGAATATCTTCATTCCCCGATTCGTATCAGTTACTGGGTTGTTTTGAACAGCAATGGGGACGTATTGGAAATGCGGTACCACCGTTGTTAATGAAAGCGGTAGCAATTTCTTTAATGACGCAGTTGGAAGAGGCGTAAGCAATGGGGAGAAAGAAACGGATGTTTTCAGAAGTAGAGTTAAAGATGATTGAGGCCCTTGCAGCGTATGGCGTTCCTCAGGAAATTATTGCTATTAAATTGGGTGTTAGCCCTAAAACGTTGAGAGCCAATGGTCGAGAAGCCTATCAAACAGGCAAAGCGATTGGCATCGCCAACGTGTCCAAAACGGCATATGAAATGGCGATGAGCAAAA
This sequence comes from Vampirovibrionales bacterium, assembly GCA_029866025.1. Classification (GTDB taxonomy): domain Bacteria; phylum Cyanobacteriota; class Vampirovibrionia; order Vampirovibrionales; family Vampirovibrionaceae; genus JARXAD01. The sequence continues at coordinate 40,358 of JARXAD010000002.1, forward strand.
AGGATGGCAAGATGACGCGCTTTTATCTTAGAACACAGGCTGGGCTTCGAGAGCAGCGCTCTAATCACAATGCCAGAGCAGAAAACTACCATTATAATCATTCGTTGATGATAGACGATAATAAGGAGGACAAAGCGCTTACCAAGGAAGAAAAGGCCGAAAATGAAGCGCGAGAACTTATAGAATTAGAAGAGTATATGAATGCCTTACAACAGGCCGAGAGTCGTTTGAGAACTGAAAAATATGAAAAAGGTAAGAATACGATCAACGAAACAACCACCGATTCAGACGGCAGCAAGAAGACACGGCATAATTCGGATGACGACGACGATCTTTATAACTAAGCCCTCACGACCTTCCATGTACTTACGGACAACATCATTTCAGTGATTATATTCGTTTGTCTAATTTTCCTAGAGCGTTGTGCAAGTGATCTTTGGATTGGTGGCTGTATCGGAACACCATTTGAATGCTCCGGTGACCACTGAAGCGTTGAACAGTGGGTAAATCCACGCCGGCTTGTACGAGATGTGTAATAGCGGTATGACGAAGTGTGTGACGCGTCACCTCATACCGATCCAGACCGGCCTTGGTTACTACCCGGTAAAAGGGCTTCTCAATTTCCATCCGGTGACCGGTAGAAGAGTTTGCCGGAAACAGGAAGCGCTGTTCGGGCTTGCATTGGCTGGGAATGTATTTGGCGAGATAACGGGCCAGTGTTTTGGTAATGGGCTGAGTGCGGGCACCTGTTTTGGCCTTGGGGATGAATATCTCCTGATGCGCCAAGTGGATATTAGCCAGTTCAATGCTCAAAATCTCCATCCGCCTCATGGCACTGCCTAAGGCGATGCGTATAAAGGGTTCAATAATGGGGCAAGTATCGTTTGCGGAAGCTTTCCGGAGTGCTTCAATTTCCGCCGGCAGGAGGTACCGGCTGCGAATATTGTCTTCGCGGTACTTGGGCGCCTTACAGGGAATCCGATCCAGCCAGCCATATTCCACCGATTTATTGAGAAAATTAGAGAGGGTGGAGAGATAACGATTGACTGTGGCCGGCGAAAAATCCTTTTCTCTCAGGTGTCGTTTAAAGGCTTCGATGTCTAGTTTTCGTAAGGCTGACAGGTCAAAGTCGCCAAAGTAAGGGGTAATGTGTTGCTTTAACTGGCGCGTTTTAATGGGGATGTTGAGACCATCTTCTAAGGCCAGATTATGAAGGTATTGAGGCACCGCTTCCTTAAAGAGCATGATCAATACTCCTCCACCCGCATAATGGTAATCACCCGAACGGCCTGAGGGGACAGTGGGTCATCGGCCCCGTGGGTTAAGGTAGCGTCTTGGTAGGTGTCTATTTTCCAAAAAAGGGAGATTCCCGCGACCACCACCTTGCCAAAGTCGTTTTCTCCATAGGGGTCATTATCACGGGTAAAGGCATCGAAGCCCCTTACCGCATCGAGAACAGGGCTTAGGTTGTCTCCAAAGGCGGATATGACTCCAGGGGTGAGATAACACTGACTATGAGGGATAGAACGGCGACAGCGGTCATTAAGCTGGCTAATGGTATCGGCTTGGGTAGATTTCAAGATGAACAATCCTTGTGTCACTGAACACGCTGGATTGTGTCGTGGAAATCATAGAAAGGGAGCGTATTACTACGAAATGCTAATTAAGCATCCCAGTCGTGGGCCGAAGGGTCATCTGTTTGGTAAAACTTACGAACAGCGGCCACAAAGTCTAAAAAGTCTTTGTTTTCTTTTGCTATCCGGTTGACCGTATGCCAATCAATGGTGGATTTTTCTTGGGCCGGAATGGCCAGAAAGCTTTCCGATGGATTATCCACTGTGAGGTGAATGACCCCGATGCCGTGGAGGCCAGCCAGTATCCTGAGCTCTTTAAGGGTTTCCTCACCACTAATTTCAGCCGCGACCAAATAGCCATAATTGGCCCAAGAGGAATTGCTAACAGCTTGGAAATAGTATTCCCGCACATTTGACCGGTTGATGAGCTTTTTGACCTCAAACGACCACAGTCTGGTTTTACGATCCCCATATTGCTTGACGCAGTCTTTTACTTCGCGGTGCCAGCCTTCACTGAGAATTTCCATCCCAACCAAGTCAGGAAACAGCCACCGGTTCCCACCCGATCCGGCAGAGTTACTGGAGCGCTTTTCGTCAATCCGTTTGCTCCAGACTGAAAGCTCGGATTTTAGGAAGGTGGAGAGTAAGGGATACAAATCAGCCTCGGTATACCCTTGGGATGCTGTTTGGTTTACCTCTGTTGATTCTTCTTCATCTGACAGGGTTGAGTAATAGTATTCTCGCGGGCGAGTATCGGTTGTTTTTATAGTTTCAGGCAAATAATCTCGAAGACCATTTATCTCTGCCGCTATTTGCGTAATAAGATTGCTTTGTGTGCGTAAAGCAATGCTGGTTGTTAATTTTTCGTTGGCTTCGTCTGGGAAGGTCTTAATGACCCACTCCGCTAAGTGTCTCGCTGTTACGCGCTCTTCAGGGTGACTTATAAGGTATTCAATCACTTTATCTTTGAGTTTCATCCGTCACCTCCGGTTTCCAATGAAAAAGCTCCCAAAAAGGGAGCCGGAGGTGATTAACCGCCATAGAACGGTCGCGACACTCTTTAGCTCTCGGCAAACCGAGGGCCTGGACATACAGTGCCGCCCCCCGGCTTGAAAGCCAGGAAAGACGGCACCTGTTGTGGCCAGATGCGAGCCATCTATGGACGGGGTAATCAGCCCCGACCTCTACCTGTTGGTAGAAGTAGAACAATCATACCGTGGGAAGGCCTAATTAGACACATTCTGCCCAAAAGGGCCTTGGCACGATAAAATGTAGTGTTATTCCCCATCTGTTCTTGGAAAGCCCTGATTCGTGCCTTTAACCCTCAATGAAATACGCCGTAACGCCCAAGACTTTGCCCGTGAGTGGCAAGGGGTGGCCAGTGAACGGGCCGAATCCCAATCCTTTTGGAATGACCTACTCAAGGTGTTTGGGGTAAACAGACGTTATGTAGCTAGCTTTGAGAAGGCGGTTGAACGATTGGGCAGAGCCCAAGGCCGCATTGATCTGTTTTGGCCTGGTATTCTTTTGGCAGAGCATAAATCAGCGGGGCAAGATTTGAACAAAGCCACCACGCAAGCCTTTGATTACTTACAAGGCATTAGAGATCGTGACTTGCCCCAATATATTATTGTGTCCGATTTTCAGCGCTTCAAGCTGTTTTCGCTTGGGGGCAATACCCTTGAGGAAACCGAGTTTACACTGGCTGAACTGCCTCAAAACATTGAAAAACTCAGTTTTTTGGCAGGGTATACGCCACGAACCTACAAAGACGAAGACCCCATCAACATTAAGGCGGCTGAAAAGCTAGGCAATCTGTTTGATGGCCTAAAAGCCAATGGCTATGAAGAACACGCCCTAAAGGTGTTTTTGGTGCGCTTGCTGTTTATTTTGTTTGCTGAAGACACCGCCATTTTTGAGAAAGATCTGTTTCGGTGGTGTATTGAAAACAAAACCCGTGAAGACGGAAGCGACGTGGGAGCTTTTATTAGCACCCTGTTTGCCTTACTGGATGAACCCGAAAACCGTCGCCAACGCAATACCGATGAAGACCTGCTAAAGTTTCCCTATGTGAATGGGTCGCTGTTTGGTGAAAACCTACGCCCACCCCATTTTGATGCCGCTGCCCGTGATGCCCTACTAGAGCTATGCGCCATCCGCTGGAATGAAGTGTCCCCCGCTATTTTTGGCTCCATGTTTCAAGCGGCCATGAACCAAACCGAGAGGCGGCGCTTGGGAGCCCACTACACCAGCGAGAAAAACATTCTTAAGGTGATTAATGGCCTGTTTTTGGATGGCCTCAAAGACGAACTAGCCCAAGTGCTGGCCGATAAAAGCACCCGCCGAAAAGCCAAGCTAGACGCCCTACAAACCAAGCTACGGGGCCTTACTTTTTTAGACCCTGCCTGTGGGTGTGGCAACTTTTTGGTGATTGCTTACCGAGAGCTACGCTTACTAGAAACCCAGATCATTAAAGCCTTAGAAGCCTTGGAAACAGAAGCGAGTGGGGGCCAGTTACGAACCGATACCGCCCTGCGTTCCATCGTCAACGTGGATCAATTTTATGGCATTGAAATTGAAGAGCTACCTGTACAGATTGCCCGTGTGGCCTTGTGGTTGACTGACCACCAAATGAACATACGCTTGGCCCAAGAAACGGGCCTGCATGTGCTGCGCCTACCGTTAAAAACCGAGCCCCACATTGTGGGTGGCACCCCCGAAACAGGCAACGCCCTGCGCATAGATTGGGCCACAGTAATACCCCCACAGCGCCTTAGTTATATTTTGGGCAACCCGCCCTTTATTGGGAAGAACAAACGAACGGCGCAACAAACAGACGATATAGATCTGGTTTTTGGCAACCACAAAGGAGCTAAAAATTTGGATTATGTGGCTTGCTGGTACGCAAAGGCCGCTGAGTTTATTCAAGGCTCAAACATTGCTTGCGCTTTTGTAAGCACCAATAGCATTACCCAAGGCGAGCAAGTGAGCATTTTATGGCCTTTTCTCTTTCAAAAAGGGATAAAGCTGCACTTTGCCCATCGCACCTTTAAGTGGATAAACGAGGCGCGGGGTAAGGCCGCTGTTTATTGCGTGATTATCGGATTTTCAATGCGTACTGCTCAACAACCACGCTTGTTTTCATACGATGACATTGCAGGTGAACCGCTTGAAATTACGGCATCAAATATTAGCCCTTATCTGGTTGATTTTAACAATACGGTCATTGCTGATAGAGGTACTACTTTGTGCGATGTGCCGCCAATGATAAAGGGGAGCCAACCAACTGACGGTGGTTTTTTGATGATGACGAGCGTTGAAAAGGATGAAACCTTACGTCAAGAACCCGCACTTGCTTTATATATTCGCCCATTGTTAGGAGCAGAAGAATATATCAACGGTATTAAGCGGTACTGTTTTTGGTTACAAGATATTGATCCTGCTGTCTTACGCCAATCGAAAATCCTTTCCCAACGGCTCGCAGGTGTGCGTAAAAAACGTTTGGAAAGTACCAAAACAGCCACCCAAGACTGGGCCAACAGGCCTTGGCTTTTCACAGAAAATCGCCAGACCAAACAACCTTATGTACTTGTGCCCAGTGTTTCCTCTGAAACAAGACGGTATATTCCAATGGGATTCATATCACCAGATGTAATTGCTAACAATCTTGTATTCATGATTCCTAACGTAACTTTATATCATTTTGGGGTTCTTACCTCCCACATGCACATGGCATGGATGCGTCAAGTGTGTGGACGGTTAAAGAGCGATTACCGCTACTCCAACAAATTGGTTTATAACAACTTTCCGTGGCCTGCTAGCCCCACCCCTGCCCAAACCCAAGCAGTAGAGGCCGCCGCACAAGCCGTGCTGGATGCCCGTGCCCCGTACCTAGCCAGCGGTAACACCTTGGCCGATTTGTACGACGCCAACACCATGCCCCCCGATTTGTTAAAAGCCCACCAGCGATTGGATAAAGCCGTGGATGCTTGCTATGGTCGCCGTACCTTTACCAGCGAGCTAGAACGAGTGACCTACCTGTTTGAACTATACCAGCAACTCACCGCCCCTCTCGCTGCCCAATTAACCCCATCCACCACTCGCAAGCCTAGAAAGGCACCCTAACACCATGAAAGCTGTCATTTTTACCCGTATTTCCAGTGCAGGGCAGGAAGACAATAATTAATAGGCATTGCTAAATAATAATTATCTATACCCTAACAAGATTATGCCGTTCCCACAAAGTAATATTTTGGCTAATAATACGAAAGTTTTTGCTTTGCTCGCCAAATATTTGACTAAGAACATCTTTAAAAAGAGGAATCATACGAAGTCCAGAGCGGTACTTAGTCAAAGCTTTAAGACACAGATCTAAAATCCATAATTTGTGCCTATCTAAAACCTCTGGATTGCTCCATATTTTTGCAAGAAGTACTGCAAGAACTCTAATAGTATCCTCATCAGTACAGGACTTAAAAGCTCTTACAAAAACTTTATCTACTTCACTATTTACAACCATTTGATTTCTTTGGAGCAGATCTAAAAGGAGACCATCACTTATTGGAAGAAAGTCATAATTATTTTTGATTAGAGTTACGATAGCTTTATTAAAGCGAGCTATGTCTATAATTTCTGTCTTAAGCAAAAGGTTCAGTATGTTAAACACCCAAGCTCCATTTACCCCTACATCATTTTTAGATAGCCAACGTAGCATTTGATCATCTGAATACAACTTGGCATGCATTTCTTTCGCAATAAGAACGGCATCCATAGAGCTACTGCCTATCATTTTCCCAAGATTACTATAGTTATCAAACCCATAATCTAAGGCATATGATACAGGAGTTATTTCAATATCCCCTGCTTTCTTTGCCTGGGTCAATATATTTAGGAGACTTTCATGCTGTGCTTTTTCCTTCTGCACTATTTCGGGTGCTACTTCTATTGAAAAATAGCCTTTATCATTTTTACCCATAACTCGCCTGGGTCTTTTCTCGTGGTAACTAGCGATTATTTCGCTCAGCTCATCAAGTAAAGATTGGGGCATTACTCTTCTTATTGGAAGTGATAAAAATTCATCGAATAACCCTAAGAGGTTAAGAGTGAGAACTGAAGTGACATCGAGAACTACTATATCGTTTTCTTCTAAAATTCCAATTGTATCGTAATTTCCCATAAAACATACAAATTTACTATCTTCAGAGGTAGTCAAATCTTGCCAAACCTCTATTAAAGAAGCTCCCACAAATTTGGAAAATACTCCTAGAGGAATTGAATTACTTTCATAAAACTGCAGTGCCTTCTTGACAAGCTTATGTCTTTCATCAAACTGTTGAAATAAAAGAGAAAAATCATTATCTTCAATTTCCATTTTATGTAAAAAATCATTACTAGGAAACATCGTCGCAAACTCAGAAAAAATTTTTTGAAAGGCATAGGTATATTTAGATAGAATTTCTTCGACTACATAGGACAATTTTTCAATTGGCCCTTCTCGTAAAACTACGACATCTCCTTTTTTTAGTCCTAACAATATTTGTGAAAATTCATCAGTAATTTTAATATCCCCCGCCTCAGAATTTATAAGATCATCATCTTTTTCAAGAATGGTTACAATTTTTTTCTCATTTCCATTTCTGAGAATTACTGTGCAATCTGCTTTAATCTCTGCTGGGAAATCTAATAATTCTTCATCTAATTCTGACTTGTCTTCTGGTCGACTCTGTTCCAAATGCATACAAAGTCCAAAATATATAGTGTGTGTTTTAGGATTGTCAAAATCTAATCGCCTTGCTCTATAAGCAAATTCCAAATAATTAGGAAGCCCAAGTAGTACTCTTATACGGGCAATATCAACCAAGGTGTTTGGATCATTCTTAATCTCTTCAAAAGGTATATTTTTCACAATATTAATTGCAGCTTCCTTATTGCCCAGTCTGAATTCAAGATAAGCAACCCTTATCATTAGAGAATAGTTTTTAGGCTCAATTTCAAAAAGCATTAGAAGCAATTCTTTTGCTTTAACCAGATTATTAATAGATTCATAAATGGCTGCTTCAATTTCAGTAATAGTTGGTATAGCTTCCCCATTTGCGCGTATAGCCTCTGCAATATACAAAGTTTCTTTATAATTCATTGAGTAGTAAAGCGAAATTAAATAATTTCTAAGAAGAGGGTTATCTCTTGTTGTGTCTATTATTGGCCTATATGCTTCAACAGCTTTTTTGTAATTTCCTGTTCGGTAATAAAGATGCCCTAATTCCAACAAAAGTCCTTCTCTTTTAGAGTCTTCGAATCTTTCTATTGATTCTTCTAGAACTAGAATCGCATTTTCTCTTCTCCCTTCTAAACTCTCTTTTAAGGCTAAAAGCTTAAAATATTCTGGTGCTTCAGACCAGATAGGCTGCAGGAGCTCAAGTACACTCTCAATTCTTTCACCTTTATTAGATAAAGTGTAAGCTCTCATTAGGATCCCTGCCAATGAGAGTACTGCGGAATCTTCTAAATGGCTATGCAGCATCGGCTCAATGATAGAGATCGCTTTCTTGGGCTGCTTTGTTGCAATATATACATCTGATAAGGCTAACGATATGTCATACCTTACTTCTTCACGCTGAATACTCTCAAATGCTTTAATAGCGTCTTCATATTGATCCAACATTAATAAGATAAGGCCTTTATTTTGGAATGAAATATCATCCTGTGGATCTAATTCCAGTGCCTTATCACAATCATTCAAACCACTTCGATATTTACCTAAAAATTTATTTGCACCGGCACGATTAGCATATGCCAGATGCATAAGATATTTATGTGGCTTTTTCTCAAGGATTTGAATTGCTTTACTTAATAACTCCTCAGCTTCTGTTACTTTACTCCTAACAACCGTGGGAATTTTCCATGGAGGAAAGGAAGCTTCTTGTACCTCCAACAATAATAAATTCCCTATTTTTGTTAAAATCAAGGCATCTTCTGGAAATAGCTCATTCGCTCTTCTTAGAAAGAATTCTGCATCATCATACAAAGACTCATCGGTAGCGTTTTGTGCTAAAGAAATTAAACATTCCTTATCTTCAAATATCCACGGGTTCTTTACCTTAAATTCCTCTAGTACTTTTTCATTCGAGGTATGTTTTGCTGAGCGCAAATAGACTCCAACAACACTGGCATTCTCTTTATTTAGGTCTTGCTGTCTCGTAAATTCATAAGCCCCATTGCTATCGTCTTTTAGAATATATGATAACGATTTATTACTTATTGCTATTTTGTTTTCTGGTTCCAACTCGTAAGCAATATCAATAAAACCATAGGCTGCTTCAGCATTTCCCTGAAGTTGTTTACAGGCAGCAAGGTTAGTGAGTATTTTAAATTGCAATTGAGGAGATGGACTTTTATACTTTATAGCCTCTCTTAATTCTTGAAGAAGCTTTTCGGCTGCTTCGGTAAGCCCTTGTTCTACTAACTCTTTAGCTACAGTAATTCTTACATTATATTCTTTTTCTGATTCGGGTATCGGATTAGAGGGTGTGTCTTTTAGAGAGACCAGCTCTTTTATAGACTGTATTTCCTTACAAACTTCAAGGTGACGAGTTTCGGCTCGGGCCTCCTGTAAAGCATGGCCCTGGGTTGAGTTAAGGAGGCTTTCTAATATGGCTTGATTTAATCTTTTTAGTAGGTCTTCAACGATTTCATTTGTTTGGTCTTCAGCATCAAAGCCTGTTAAAGCAATAAATGCCGAAATTACATCTTTATCTTGTTTATATCGTTCACCTTCTTTAGTGGATTCTAATAACCCCTTAAACTCCTCACTAGAAACCCATTTTCGTAATGCTGTTTCTATACCATCCCATAAGTACTCTGGGAAAAGCTGTGTAGTTATTTTTATAGAGGTTTCAATATTATCATCTCTAAAATAATCGCAAGCCGTTTTAGCAGTAAGATCAAACCCCCTTTTTACAGCCCAAGTCTTTATCTGCCCTCCTAAAAAGATTACGCTACTTGTAATGTCGACCATATCTGTCCCTGTATCGTTCATATACTTAAATGGAAATCCTGAAGAGTCTTGGTCGATAGAGGGTACTTATTGACTATAGGAATAATGCATAATCTATGAATAGTCTGAAAGTAGCATCAAATTTTTGAATAAAACGAGGGATCTGAGACGGAAGGGTTCGTCTCATTCTAGAGCTATTCAAGCACAGTTATACAGATGAATCATACCATAACCCTCTTGGGGGCTACTTTAAAGGGCACGAAATTGGTTGCACTAGGTTGTAAAACCATAGAGGGCAATTATGCGAAGGTCACCGATATGGCCTTTTAACAATGATCCTAATCGGTATTAATTCTTAGTGAACGCATAGGTGCACAGAAATGCCTTTAGATGGTTTATCGCTAGCTAGCAGAAGGATTCTCCTATTGAGAGCGTTAAGTATATGTGTTCGCTGTTTTAATGAATTCAACTAATTTTAGAATCTCAGCTTTAAATCTATATTTAAAGCTATCTAAAGATGGATTTTGACCAACAACGTGCATAGCAATTTTGACCTTGTCCGCTGATATCTCTTTGTCAGAACGGCTAATAAGGCTAAGAGGATTCTCATAGCGTGTTATTTCTGGCAACCTTGCTGTGGGATGAACTGCTTGTATAGCACTAATTAGTGTCGCGTCAGGTAAATAATTCTCAATTTCTTTGCCCGCTGTAACCCAACAATGGCCATTGCTACTTTCTGTAAACTCATTACGAACCCGTTCCTTTGTTTGATTTATTTTCCCACCTGCTCTTTTCTTATCGCTATCAATGATGATTACCATATTTTGATTAATTTTTTTAAGCTGGATAAACTCGTCAATTTCGTGGTCACTTGCACTTAAATGACTAAGAAGTCGTCCCCCGTAAAACATAATCGAGTAATGTAGCCCTTCTTGAAAGTCAGGTGCTATTTGAGATATTGAATAGTTTATATAAGCTCGATCTGAGGGCCCTTCGACCCAAATAATGGCATTTGATTGAAATAGGTCAGATGCAGAGACTCCAAGCTCTTTACATATCATAAGACGCCCCAAGTCATTCGGAGCATAAGAAACCTTTGTACTTTTCCCATGAAGATAAACATGAAATATAGAGACGTTTTTTTGACTAATGATATGTGACGAGTGCGTCGTTATAAAATATTGGTTTTTAGTTTTTTCATTTAAGTACGTAATAAATTTTTTTTGAAGTTCAGGGTGAAGATGGAGCTCAGGTTCTTCAATACAAATAATTGAATCGCTTTTAACAGTGCAGGCTGCTGCCAAAATTAAGACTTGCGAAATACCTGTTCCTAAATCTGTAAGATTCATTTTTTTCTCATGCAAAGTAACGTTAATTTTGTCTCTTGTGTGTGGAATTTCAATTTTTGCTGAAGGATCCCCGGTTAAAGCTCTTAAAAAACCTAAGATGTTATCAAATCTTTGAGAAAATTCTGTTTCATGAGTATCTGGATTCTGTAATTTAGCTAGCTCGTAAATTAAACCTTTTCCGCTTAGCTCCTTTAAAAAATTTACAGGCTCGGAATCAATCTCCCTATGTGTAGGAATAAACATTGCTTGAGGAAAGGCCTCGTTTACCTTCTGTAAGTAGGTTCTTAGTATGGACTGCACCTGAAGAGGAGGGCTAGAGTTATCTTGGCCACTAATATTATGCGCTAATGCACGTATATCTTGATTAAGTAACTCATGAACTCTAGCCCATGTTGTTTCCCCAGAACGACCATTTTTAGAGAAATCAATCCAAAAAAAGTCTTTTTCTTCAGAAATTTCAGCCATGGAATTTAAAAACGCACTATTTGTATCAGTAATACCTATTACTGGCTGAAATTTCCCCCTTAATAAATTGTTTAAATAACCGTTAAATAGAACCCCTAATGAAAAGGTTACTTGGCTGCTTGAGTCGTAAATGTGCTGCTCCACTCCCCTTCCCATTTCATTGCTATCGCATAAAAAACTTAGATCGTTTTTTAATTGTGCGTATATATATTTGAGTATATTTGACTTTCCTGAATTGTTTTTTCCTGCAAATATGTTTATTTTTGAAAAAGGTCCGATCCTTTGTAGTTCTCCAAAGCTGCGGTAATTCCATATACCTAAGCCCTCTATAAAGAGTGGAACACTATTTTCAGTCATTTAAACAGACCTTAGTATCCTTACAATTCCCTGCAACCCAAAACATGTTCGACACATGACACATTACTATAAGTGCAGTAGGAAGATCTATGATTCACCTGTATCATAGGACAGGATCTAGGGGGTGTGGGCCCAGATGGATTCGAACCATCAACCAAGGGATTATGAGTCCCCTGCTCCACCATTGAGCTATAGGCCCGTGAATTGCCACTTAGTTTAACACGTACAAAGTACAACCATTCACATCATTTGTATAAATAATCTTACTGAAAGCTTATGAGTCCCCTGCTCCACCATTGAGCTATAGGCCCGTGAACCTTGGTTCAGTTTAACACGTCCAAAACACATCGGTTCACATCGTTTGTATAAATAATTTTACAGTGAGTTTATGAGTCCCCTGCTCCACCGTTGAGCTATAGGCCCTAATACATACGCTTTTAGAAATACTCTTGCAAGAAGAATAAATCAATTATAACAAAAACATTCACCGCTGCTATAAAGCGGCAGCGGCCGTACAAAGCGTTCTAGGGCGGGGTTTTTTGTGATAAGGTACTCCTTAGTCGTTTTGACGGATCTCGGTGAATACTCTAGTTTCTGAAAGTTGTTTTGAATGTCTACTGCCATGACTACCCCCCCCCCCTCCTCCGGCTCGTCCACTTCTACCAACGCCGATTACGGCGCTGACCAAATCCGGATTTTAGAAGGTCTGGAGGCTGTTCGCTTACGGCCAGGGATGTATATTGGTTCCACCAGCCAACGCGGCTTGCACCATCTAGTTTACGAGATTGTGGACAACTCCATTGACGAAGCCTTGGCCGGCTACTGCACCGATATTACGGTCACCATCCACGAAGACGATAGTGTTTCCGTAGCCGACAACGGCCGTGGCATTCCAGTTGCCCCAAAGCCAGACTATGATAACAAATCAACCTTAGAAATTGTTCATACCGTTCTCCACGCCGGTGGAAAATTTGGAGACGGCGGGTACAAAGTCTCGGGCGGACTCCATGGTGTGGGCGCTTCAGTTGTGAACGCACTGAGTGAAAAATTTACGGTAGAAGTCAGTCGTGATGGTGGGCTTCACCGCCAGAACTACGCGAAAGGCGACCCTTTAGGCCCTGTTAGCGTGGTGGGCACTTCTACTAAAACGGGTACCTACACCCACTTTTGGCCGGACAGCAGCATTTTTGAAACCACCGTCATGGATGGCGACGTGATTGGCGCTCGCCTGCAAGAGATGGCCTTTCTCAACAAGGGCCTAAAACTTATCTATATTGATAAGAAAGCTCAAACTGAGCAGGTATTCTGCTACGAAGGCGGCATTGGCAGCTACGTAGCATACTTAAACGAAAGCAAAACCGTTGTTAGTAACGAGTTGTTTTACTGCGACGAAGAGCGCGATGGTGTTACGGTGGAGGTCTCCCTCCAATACACCGACTCTTACAGCGAAACCGTGCTGTGCTTTGCCAACAATATCAATACCTCTCATGGCGGAACCCACTTAACTGGTTTTCGCAATGCACTCACTCGGATTCTCAATGAGTATGCTCGCAAAGCCAATGTGCTGAAGGAAAAAGACGACAACCTAAGCGGTGACGACGTTCGTGAGGGCCTAACCGCTATTATTAGTGTGAAAGTGCCCAACCCTCAGTTTGAAGGCCAAACCAAAGAAAAGCTGGGAAACAGCGAAGTCCAAGGCATAACCCAAGCCATTGTGGCGGAAAAGCTGGCCGACTGGCTGGAACTCCACCCCAAAGAGGGCAAAGGCATTGTCATGAAGGCTGTGATGGCCTCTCAAGCCCGTGAAGCTGCCCGAAAAGCCCGTGAGCTTACCCGCCGTAAAACGGCATTGGAAAGCAGCAACTTGCCAGGCAAACTGGCTGACTGTGCTAGCCGCGAACCCGAGCGCTGTGAAATTTACATTGTTGAGGGCGATTCGGCTGGCGGTAGTGCCAAACAAGGTCGCAACCGTGAGTTTCAGGCAATTTTACCCCTGAGAGGCAAAATTTTAAACGTAGAACGCGCTCGTTTGGACAAAATTTATAACAATAACGAAATTCAAAGCCTCATTACGGCCTTGGGCATTGCCATTTCTCGCAATGAAGAAGACTTTAACTGCGACAGCCTTCGGTATCATAAAATCATTATCATGACGGATGCAGACGTGGACGGTGCCCACATTCGCACTTTACTTCTCACCTTCTTGTTCCGTTATTGCCGCCCTCTCATTGAAAATGGGTACGTTTACATTGCCCAGCCACCGTTGTACAAGTTGGCTCACGGTAAAAACGAAGAATACCTCTACAACGATCGTGCCCTGGAAAGCCGCTTGCTAGAACGTGGGCTGCAAAAAACCGCTCTAATGAGCACGGATCGCAGCCAAACCCTAACCGGCGATGTGTTGCAAACCACCATGCAGCAGCTACGTCAGTGGATGCGACTGCACAACGCCCTGGAATTTGTGACGCTACCGGCTGGTATTTTAAATTGGCTACTGGAACAACGAGTAACCGAGGCCGCTTTTGCCTCTGCCGAAGCTTTAGCCCCCATTCAGCAATCTCTCGCCACGTTTTGGACGGGCGGTACAGTGGCTGGCGGTACAGATCCTGTGTCGGGTCGTCCGATGATCATCCTTCAGCCAAGCGATGTGACCATGGCCAATGACAGTGTAGAAGCAGCCCAAGCCGTTGCCTTAAGCATTGATACAGTAGCCAACCGAGATTACGAGCGTTTGCTACAGCTGGCTGAGCTGTTAAAAGATGTCTTGCCCACAGAACAACGCCCCCTTACTCTGCAGCAAGAAGCCAAAGAAGGTCCCGCTACCGAGCGTGAGTTTGTGAACCTAGCCGAGTTGTTTAGCTGGGTGGATGAACGTGGCAAAAAAGGCCTGACCTTACAACGTTTTAAGGGCTTAGGTGAAATGATGCCCAAACAACTGTGGGACACCACCATGAACCCAGAAACGCGCACGTTGCTTAAGGTTGAAATCGAAGATGCGGCGTTGTCCGATAAACTCTTCGATACCTTGATGGGTGAACGGGTAGAACCTCGTCGTGCCTTTATTGAGCTGAATGCCCAGAAAGCCCACAACGTGGATGTGTAATCGCTAAAACAAAACTTTGTAACATTTTTGCAATAAATTGTTCTAATGGCCCCCTATAATTTGTTTATACAAGTAAATGAATTATAGGGGTGCTTATGCCAATACGTCCAAAAATTATTATTGCAGATTGCTTTCAAATTAAAACAAAGGACTTAGACGGAGACGGTAAGTTCGATGTAAGCCATGGCGGCATGGTAAAAATTGCCTTTATGAAACAGCTTAAAGAAAATGGTATTGAGCCAGACCAAGTTGATATTGTTGAAATTGAAATGGACACTGATGGGGATGGCTACGCCACCTTAGAAGAGTCTGTTGCTCAACATCAAAAAATACTGGACCAGGTTAAAAAAGGAGGTGTATTTTGCGTTTCTTCCTCTATGGGCTTTGTTACCAATAAGAAAAAGATGAAGGCCATTTCTGATTCTAAAGAAGCTCGCTATTTAATGCAGGAAGAGAATTGCTATATCGGCGAAATAGCAAGATTGTGCCCGTATTTTCAGGCTCTAGATAACGACAATCGGAAAACATGGGAAAAGCAGGTAAAAGACGTGTATACCGTTGGAAACCCAATTACAGGGGAAAAAAATCCCCGTTTACTAATGGATAACTCCTTAACCTTAACCACCACTATTGATGGTTTGGACTTTGACTACAATGGAACCACGGATGTTGTTATACCAGGGTTTTCCCCCAAAAAAACTGGAGAAAAAAACGAGCTGACTGGAAATTCTTTTGCCACACCGTTTGCTGCAGGAGATGCCGTGGCTCGCTATATACAATCTGATGGCAAAGCCAGTCCTTGGATTTGCGCAGACCCGATGGCTTCAGATTATTCTCCATGGAATATGCCCAACCGCCCGTCTTATCAGGCACAAAAGAATGCCAAGGACACTGGAGTCCCCTTAAAAAAAGAGAAAAAGGCAGAAGAAAAGCAACGAAGAACCAGCGGATAGCCTGCTTTAGAGAAAATGGTTACATGCTTTCTGGAGCGCTGACGCCCAGTAGCTGGAGCGCTTGAGCCAAAGTTTTTTGTACCGCCATCACCAAGGCCAAGCGGGCTTGGGTAGTTTCAGGGTCATCCGTTAACATGCGACACACATTGTACACACTGTGAAAATTCGCCGCCAGCTCTTGGGCATACCGGGCAATCAAGTGCGCAGAACGTTGCTGTGCTGCCGAAGTCACCACCGCCTCAAAACGGTCCAACTCCAAAATAAGTTCAACAATCGCCGGTAATGCTGTTTCATCGGCGCTAAATAGCGATGCCAACAACGCCGGTGTGGGATGACTGGACAATTGAGCCAACGCTTCTTCTGTAATAAAGGCAGGCGTGGGAGTTTCGGTGGTTTGTGTGGGAGAAACCGCGTTACGCAAAATACTGGCACACCGCGCGTGAGCATACTGCACATAAAACACAGGGTTTTCATGAGTCGCACTGGCAGCTAAGGCCACATCAAAGTCCAAGGTAGTGTCGGCGCTTTTACTAATCATCCAAAAACGCGTAGCGTCGACACCCACTGTATCCACTACATCACTTAAGGTTAGCATCTTTCTGCGCTTACCCATGCGCTCTCGCTCGCCATCCACAATCAGGTTCACCAGCTGGCCCAGCACAATTTCAAAGGCAGAATCTTTTTCATCACGCAAGTGGCCCAAAGCAATCATAGCTGCCCGCATGCGGGGAATATACCCATGATGATCCGCGCCCCAAATATTAATGATGCGGTTGTATTGGGGCTGTCCGTTGTCATCTTCGCGGGTGTATTTTTGATGATGATAGGCAATATCAGCCGCCAAATAGGTAAAACTACCGTCCGACTTGACCAATACCCGATCTTTATCATCCCCAAGCTCGCTAGACTTTAGCCACAAAGCCCCATCGGCCTCATAAGCAAACTGGGTTCCCTTCAAATGCGCCAACATATGAGACACCAAGCCACGGTCATGAAGCAGTTCTTTTTCAGAAAACCAGGCCTCAAAATTGACGTCCAGTTGTTTTAATAACTGCTGTTGGCTGGCTAACATCATTGCCTTGACATAAGGAATGAGAACGGATTCTATCCAAGCCCAATCAGCCGCGGGTAGATTTAAATGGTCAAAGTGCAAGGGTTTGTCTTCAGCCATTAAGTGGTGCCACACATCCAGTAGCGCCGCCTCGTCATCGGATGAAAGCTGGCCAACAAAGGCATTAGCAGCCTCTATTACATACTCGCCAGGATACGGGTACTCCATAGCCAAAGGCGTTTCAGGTAATTTCCCAGCAGCAATCAAAGTCTCGCGGGTACGAAACAAGACGGAAACACCGATTTTTCGCATCTGTTCGCCAGCATCGTTAATGTAAAACTCTGGCGTAACAGTGGCACCGCAATGGCGTAAAATCCGTACTAACGAATCACCCAAGGCCGCCCAGCGCCCATGCCCCACGTGCAACGGCCCCGTAGGGTTGGCAGAAACGTACTCCAGCAAAATAGAGTTGTCTTGCAGCGTGCTATTTTTACCCGGGGCTGCCTCCATCAAGCGGTGGCACAGGGCACTGGCCAACAATCCATCGGAAAAACGAACATTCACAAATCCCTGAACCGTATTCAATGTAATATCCGGATGGGACTTCAAAGCATCGGCTACTGTATTGGCAATCACAGGGGGGGCTTGTTTCAGGTCGCGCGACCAAGGTGACACATTAACAGCATAATGGCCAAACTGACGATCTCGGGGACGTTCAATAGCGACGGAAGTCATTGCTTCCAATGGTAGCCCACAAAAGAAATTAGACTGCTGTTGTGTGGCCGCTATTAAGGCGTCCTTAACCATTTGCTGCAACATACGCTAGATGCCTTTAT
The DNA here is from genome assembly GCA_029866025.1 of Vampirovibrionales bacterium. Taxonomy (GTDB): domain Bacteria; phylum Cyanobacteriota; class Vampirovibrionia; order Vampirovibrionales; family Vampirovibrionaceae; genus JARXAD01. The sequence goes on from JARXAD010000002.1 coordinate 58,039, forward strand.
GAGAAACGCATCTAAGCCTACCACAGCCACCGACATCATATCATCCGACAACAGGAGCGTGGCGAGGCTATACGGGAGAGAGCTCGCGAACGGAACGTAGGCGGTTTAAATTACGGGTGCGTTCAAACATAGGCTGGCGACCCGCGTCCGAATAATCTCCGTCAGCTACATCGTCCGTGGTGGGGCGTAGCTTTTCCAAGCAGGCGTACAAGGCTGCTACATCATCACAAAAATACTGATGAATCACCTTCTGCAAGGCCAAGGCACCTGCATCGCCACGTTGCATCACCGCTTGGTATAAAAACCGCTTACCGTCTTTATGGCGAACAGCCAAGCCTTTGTCTACCAATCTATCCAGTACCGTTTTAACGGTGGTATAGGCCCATTTTTTAGCTTGAGAATTAATACGGGTTTGAATATCGGCGACAAAAATAGTCTCCAAACCATCTTGTTCCAAATCCCACAAGGCATTCAAAATAATATTTTCCAGATCGCCTTGCCGTAAGTCCATTCGTGTGTTCCCTATACCTTAACGCACTATGATTTAAACCCAACAAGAAAAGAACTATTACCTCACTGCACCGGCTTAGGATAATGCCTGCATCATACTAAGAGAGGGTATTGTGAGACTTCCTGTTCCTTCCCGTTGCTAAAAACAATACCCAACAGTCCTTTTAAAAAAGGCTCACTGTCTTTGCCTCCCCGCTGGTTGCACAACCCTGCAAAACGGCCAAAAGCCTAAGCGCTAGAGGAGAGCATTGAGTATAGGAAACATTGATGGGGAAGATCAAGTCAGCGTAACGATTCGTGGAGTAACATTTTCTAACGCACACCGGAGTGTTTTACTTGACGTAAGGGCCTAGTGTTGGTTTTAAGTTTGAAAACCATACTAAAACCCTAGCACACCAAGGCTTGAGGTACCTTCATTTCTGGTACCGTGGTGGGAACCACTAAGTGGGCCTCGGTTTTAGCCAAAATTTCTTCCACGCTCACACCAGGGGCTCTTTCCAGTAAGCGATACCCAGGTACACTGCCATCGGTAATGCGCTCCAATAGTGCTAAATCCGTAACAACCTTGGTGACACAGCCTACGCCAGTAAGGGGTAAGGTGCATTGCTTTAAAATCTTCGATTGGCCGGCTTTATTGGCATGTTGCATGGCCACAATAATACGTTGGGCGCTGGCCACCAAGTCCATGGCGCCCCCCATCCCCTTTACCAACTTTCCCGGCACCATCCAACTGGCAATATTGCCCGCCTCATCCACTTCAAAGGCACCTAGCACCGTTAAATCCACGTGGCCGCCGCGTATCATGGCAAAACTATCAGACGAAGAAAAAAAGGCGGCCCCCGCCACGGTAGTAACGGTTTGCTTGCCAGCATTAATGAGATCCGGGTCCACGTCGGCATCGCTGGGAAATTCCCCCATGCCCCAAATGCCATTTTCACTTTGCAACATCACTTGCATGCCTGTGGGCACGTGATTGGCCACCAAGGTGGGAATGCCAATCCCCAAGTTGACGCTCATGCCGTCGGTGAGTTCTTGGGCAATGCGGTGGGCTATTTGGTCGCGGGTGAGGGTCATGGGCGTGGATTCCTACCAAGGCATCAAGGGGTCGTTGCCACGTATGTTACATCAACGTAACAATGAAGATCAAAAATGAGAGCTGCTAGCAACAAAATTAATTCACACAACTTGATACAGTTGATAAAAGATGTGTTTCCCTACATTTAGGATCCGTATTATGCGTATTTCTCATATGGCTACAGCTTTTTCGCCCAACTTTGGACAGCGACCAAAAACGGCCTCAAATATAGTCAATTCTACAGATCAACTATCCATTCGTTTTGGCTCTATACCTTTATCCACCTATATTAATCAGGTGCATGTTTCCATTGTAGAGGGTGATATTTCGCAGCAAAAAGTAGACGCTTGTGTGGTTCCTCAGCTACTCACCGGATTAAGGGGGGGGGGAGTCTCAGACGCGCTTTACTCTTCGGGAGCAAGAAATGGGGTAAAAGCGTATCAAAATAAAATTGAGACAGGCCATACGATGCAATTGGGTGAAGCACTTTGTTGTGAGTCAGGTGGAGGTAATTCAAAGTACTTGATTCATATTGCCACAGGGAAAGATTATTCGGGCTCTGTCGAAGATGCTGCTTTAGCGAAGCTAAAAGCCCCTACTATTTATAAAAATCCTAATCAAACAGTGGAAAAATATGCTGATATTGCGTTTATTGCCGTTAAGGAAGGCGTGAAAAACGCACTTGTTCAGGCAGAACGTAAGGGTTTAAGCTCTGTGGCCATTCCCCATATGGCTATCTTCAATTCATTGTTAGAAGTTCAGGCAGCCGAAGCCACGTTAGGAGGCATTGAAGAATACTCCAAAACAAGTAAAAACCCAGTAACAGTGAAAATTATTGCCTATCAAGATAAAGATAACGCTACCAAAAATGCTTACCGTGATGTAATACAGACTAAATCGTATGAGAATCCCTTTTGCCCCGTGGGCCTTACCGTTGGAAATTCCTTTGCGACAATGGAGCATAGGGTTAGAGGCGATAAATTTTTACCACCCATCGCTAAAGCCTTTAAAAAATATTATGCTACAAACGAGGGCTCTACCGATCGCAAATTAAAGGAGCTTACCTATCAAACCTTATCTCTGGAAAAGAAAATTGGCTAAATCATCGGTTTAATGCCCATATAATCCATACTATCAGTAACAATTTGTTTAAAAATAGGCCCCGCCACCGTACTCCCCCACGATTCTGCCATGCGGGGGGTATCCACCAGCACAAAAATAAGCACTTCCGGCTTCTCTGCAGGGTAAAACCCCACAAAAGACGTAAACAAATCCGAGCTGTAGCCTTTACCGCTATTACTGGGTTTGCGAGAGGTGCCCGTTTTACCGGCAATGCGAATTCCCGGCACCCGCACCGAGGATACTTTGGGGCGATCAATGGCTTTGGCCAAAAGCTGAGTGAGGTCGGTGGCGGTTTTTTCAGTTAGTACACGGCGACGAATGGGTTCTCTGCTGCCCATACTGGCTACGTGGGGCTGTATCCACACGCCCCCATTGGCAATGGCTGCTACTGCTGCTGCCATTTGAAGGGGCGTGGCGGCCAATCCATAACCGTAACCCAAGCTAGCCTGGGTGGACTGGGTCCACGTATCATAATGAGGCAACAACCCAGCGGATTCTCCTGGTAAATCAAGCCCCGTAGGCTGGCCAAAGCCAAAGCGCTTCAACAGTTCGTACTGAAGAGGCTTCGGCGTCATCATAGAAATTTTGGCGCTGGCAATGTTGCTGCTGTGCTCTAGCAGGTAGGTCAGGTCAATCATGCCAGGATGAGGGCGCTTGTGGTAATCGTAGTTTTGGATGGTCCATTTTTCAATCACCATGCGGCCCGTATCCAGTATTTTGCTATCGGGTTGTATCGCACCACTTTCCAAGCCATTGGCCAAGGTTAAAATTTTCATGGTGCTACCCGGCGGGTACACATCACTCACCGCCCAGTTTTTTAGATTTTCATAGCCATAACGGTAATAATGTTCTGGCGTATACGTCGGCGTTACGGCAAAGGCTAAAATATCGCCCGATTTTGGCTGTAACATTACCACGGCACCACGCTTGGCTTTGGATTTAGCGAGCCCTTCGGTTAATGCTTTTTCCGCAATAAACTGCAAGCGGGCATCAATGGTTAGGGTCACGTCATCGGACTTGGGCAAGCTCACTACTTCTGGGGCACGAAACGCTTCAATGTTAAGCAACTGGCCATGACCATCCAACATGGGCAAGCGGCCCAATAAAGGAGCCTTTTTTAAAGTTTCCCGTTGCGCATACTCAACCCCACTACTGACCCCCGTATCATCATTCACATACCCCAGAACATGGGCCGCCAACTGACCTTGAGGGTATTGGCGCACTGTTTTTTTAGGAAAATCCAAGCCACCAATGGGCTTACGCTCACCGTCCACTTCAATTTTTAATGCACGTAGGGCTTGTACCGTTTCTTTTTCCAAGTTACTGGCCAAGCGAATAGTGCTAAGCGGCTTACTTAAATCTTCTGACAACCGAGCCGCTGGCATGTGGAGAACAGGGGCAATAGCGGTGGCAATTTGCTCTGGAGATGCCTTGCCAAAGTACTCTGGGTGGGCAAAGGCATCGTATAAAATTTGGTCTTGCGCCATTACCATGCCATGACGATCGAGAATGGTGCCACGGTGGTATAGGCTTGTGGCATGGCTTCGAGACTGCTTTGCTTTTTGCTGAAGCTGGCCGCCCGTAATGAGCTGTAAATAAACCAGTCGCCCCATTAAAACCAGCAACACGACGATGGCAACCACACCCACTTGCTGAAGGCGACGCGTTAGCACATGGTGGGGCTTGGCAGCCAGCGGTGTTCCTGTAGGTCTAGCAGGAACGGGGCGAGGCCTAGATGCAGCCGGTGGAAGAGCCATCGTTAATACCCCGTTACAATAGGCCAACGCCTCTGAGCATCCTGGCCATTGGTATTTCTTAAAGCCGAGCCAATGGCCACAGTCTGGGGCAAGGGCTGACCCATGGGTGCCATTAAGGTTAGGGTTTCTTTAGGAGCGCTCAACCATTGAGAATCTTGAGCATTTTTCATAATGCCCGTAAAGGATTGTAATCGGTTGAGGTGAATGGATCGTGCTGTATTCGACTCTTGAATCGCTTGGGTTTCTTGAATCAATTGTTGCATGGTAAATTTTTGGTGCACTACCCAACCGTACGTCGCAATGGTTATTAAAAATCCTGCTGTTACCGCACTCAGTAAAAACCGATTCCATTTTTCTAAAAAAGCCTGATGCCCTATCTGCCGAACCAATTGCCGAAAAATCTGCTGTAAAAAAAGGCCCAGCCACCAGGCAGAAGTCTTTGGCAAAGGCTTTTTCACCACGGCTGGGTCATTAAAATCAGTGGGGGTTGCGCTCGTCATGCCCCTATTATAGGTCGGCTTAGGCATTCAACCAAGCAGCCATTACTTCCTTCGCCGATCCGTAACTGACTTCTTTTCTTCGAATCACGGGTGGCTAACCCCTCAAGGCCCTTCCTCTGGTTGGTGGAGAACGGCCATTGGGTTTTGTCCTCTGGCCAGAGGAGACCCTTCACCTCCAGTGCACAATTTAATAAAGCCAAAAATCTCTTTATTGATAAGGGTTTTTAGCTTTATTATTTTATCTAATTTTGCGTATTAGGAGCTACAACGACCAATGGAAGTTGGCGTATTAGGGGTAAATACCCACAGGTTTTACTCCGATACCCTCATCACAAGGAACACAGCAAAGTAGGTTTAAAAGAAACCGAAACAAGCGGTGTTCCACCCCTTCCAGGAAGGGGACACTTTGATAAAAGCATTCTTTGGACTTGCTTTATGGCAAACCCAAATGAATTCATTCATCCAAGGCTCCTTTCCCGGAAAAATGAGTAGGAACAACATATTACACATAACCCTTAGGCTACAGGGCCTATTTGGGTCGTGGTTTTGCCCTAAACAAAACCCCGGCCACAAGTGGGTGGATGCCTGATGCCTATCGATTGAAAGGAGTCCTTCGACTATGCCACTCGTCATTAATACCAACTCTTCATCCATTAACGCACAGCGTAATTTAGGCGTTAACAGCACCATGCTAGCCCGCAGCATTGAGCGCTTATCGTCAGGGTACCGCATTAACCGAGCTGGCGATGATGCCGCCGGTTTGCAGATATCAGAAAACCTTCGTGCTCAGATTCGAGGCTCTCAGAAAGCCTTGGATAACGTGCAGGACGGGATGAACGTACTTAACATTGCTGATGGTGGACTGCAAGCCATTACCGACAACTTGCAACGGATGCGTGAACTTGTGGTCCAAGCGGGTAACGATACCAACTCAACCGCGTCTCGTACCGCTATTAAAGCGGAAATTGATCAACTCGTCTTGGAAATTACCCGTGTGAGTGACTCCACTCGATTTAACGGGGTGGGCTTGTTAGACGGCACCACTGCTACCATTAACTTGCAGGTGGGTGCCAACGCCGTGGCTGCCAACGATGTAATTGCTGTGGCTGCCTTTGGTGACATTGACTCAACCGCATTGGGCACCACCGCCGCAGCAGTTTTGGTGGCAACCAACGCCAACGCATTAACGTCGTTGGGCCTAATTGATACGGCTATTGGAACCGTCAACACCCGTCGATCCACGATTGGTTCTATCTATAACCGATTGGAGAAAGCGGCGACTAACCTCTCCATGACGGTAGAAAACACCCAAGCTGCCGAATCTCGTATTCGCAACGTGGATGTGGCTGCAGAAAGTGCCGAGCTCTCTCGTTTCCAAATCTTGCAGCAATCGGCCACGGCCATGTTGGCACAAGCCAATACCATGCCTCAAATTGCCCTCAAGCTACTGGGAGGTTAATTCCTGTAGCACGAGCGACTGTCTTTTTCATTTTCCCCGCTCATTTTTCCAAACGGGGCTGGCGCTCACCGCGCTGGCCCCTTTTTCTACGGGCAACGCCCGTTTTAAAATTTTCATAATGTTGGCTGCTCAATTAACAGAATCTCTATCAGAGCACTCTTGCAAATCGGCTATTTGCTGCTGAAGCACGGCAATGGTTTCACTGAGGGAATCCACCGAGGGCTCTGATGCGTCTACTGTCCGCTCGCCACCAATGCTCACTACTTTGCCTGGAATTCCTACCACCGTAGCCTCCGGTGGTATATCACTCAGCACCACAGAACTAGCCCCCACCACCGAATCATGGCCAATAGTGATATTACCCAACACTTTGGCCCCGCTACCAATCACCACCCGGTTTTGCAAGGTAGGATGCCGCTTGGCGCCTTTATCTTTGCCGGTACCACCCAAGGTAACGCCCTGAAACAAGGTCACATCGTCGCCAATGACGGTGGTTTCACCAATCACCACACCCATGCCATGATCAATAAACAGACGTTTACCCAGTGTGGCACCGGGATGAATCTCAATCCCCGTCCAAAAGCGGTTCCACTGAGAGAGAATGCGAGCCGGCAGCCGCAGTTGCTTTTTCCACAAGGCGTTTGCTAGGCGATGCCCCCATGCAGCATGAAGTCCGGGGTAACACAGCACCACCTCGAAGCGAGATTTTGCCGCAGGGTCTCGCTGGAGGATGGTGCGAATGTCGTCTCGCAGGCGGCAAATAATAGGGAACATATCAGGTTACAGTAAGGCTTTTAAGGCCTCATCCAATTCGGCGTGCTTAAACTGGTAGCCGGTTTCCTGCAAACGCACGGGGCGTACCTTGGTGCTGGCTAAAAACAAGGCATTGGCCATCTCCCCCACCGGTGACAGTCGCAACGCCAAGGCAGGAGCCGCAATGCTGTTAGCCAAACCGGCCAAAGGCTTAAACAAAAAGGCCCGTTTGCTTAAGGCGCGGGTAAACACCTTGTTGGTAACGGGGTTGGGCGCCACCACGTTAATGGGCCCCTTAAGGCTAGCCGTGTTAAGGGTGTGAATAAAGGCCCCCACCACATCATCCAGGCTTACCCAGCTCATAAACTGTTTTCCATCACCAAAGGGGCCAGCGGCACCCAGCATAAAGGCGGGTAACATGGTTTTTAAGGCACCGCCATCGGGGCTTAACACAATGCCCAAGCGCATATTGGCCACCCTTATACCCGCAGCTTTGGCAGGCAAGGCGGCTTCTTCCCACGCTTGGCAGGTGGCGGCTAAAAAATCGGGGCCCCATTGAGGATCGCACAAGAAAAAAGGCTTATCGCGAGGTTGGCGATGAATGGCATGGCCCGGGTCGGCGGTTTCCGATAGTTCCGTATCGCCACGGTGGCCGTAATACCCAATGGCGCTGGCGCTAATAAAGCTGTGGGGCTTGTGTTCTAGCCCTGCTAAGGCGTTGGCCAGTACCAAGGTGCCTTGCACGCGGCTGTTTTTAATGGCGGCTTTTTTGGCGCTGCTCCAGCCCAAGCCCACAATGGGCTCTCCGGCTAGGTGAATGACGGCATCCACGTGGGCGGCTTCGAGGGCTTCGGTATCAATGAGGCCTTTGGCGGGGTTCCAACGAATCTCGTTAGCCCCGACCGTTTGGCCCGCTTTGGGGCGCACCAATTTAACAATGTCGTGGCCTTGGGCCGTTAGGGCTTGGCACAAGGCATTGCCCACCAAACCGTTGGCACCACTGATTAAGACTTTCATTGCAGGAGATTCCTTATTTGACCAATGCAGGCAATTAACCGCATTGTAACTCAACCCCCGCATTGGGATAAGGGTTGTGTTTCTGCAAGGTAGTATCTAATTTTCAAGCCATTTACTTAAGCTTTCTCGCAATCTCCTCGGCAACATCACTAGCCCAAGGATACCTGTCATAATTAATTTTATAGGGAATCTCTAGTGATTTACCATCATGGACAGTAAGCTGATTTTGAGTAAGATCGCCTTCGACAGCGCATCGTGTTGCTTTACGAAGGGCAACTACAGCCCTATTCATCATTTCCCGAGAGGGGGTTGCTGTAGTAAATTTAACAATACTTGAAAAAGTGACCGAGTGACCGAGTATACATAGGGTTTTTTACCTTATAGGCTAACAATAATAAAAAAACTAAAGGCCAACGCCCCAACCAAGGGGATAAAACACCTGAAAAACCACCATTGCCTTTTTGGGTCCTACAACACCCCGCGGCGCTCCTGGTCGCGCTCTATGGATTTAAAGAGGGCCCCAAAGTTACCGTGGCCAAAGCCCTCGTGCTGCTTGCGCTGTATAAACTCAAAAAAAATGGGGCCAAACTGGTTTTGGGTAAATATTTGCAACAAGTAGCCCTCGTCGTCGCCATCCACCAACACTTGGTGGGCCTTAATGCGGGCTTTGTCTTCGGTTACGCCCTGCACACGGTCAAAAATGGTGTCGTAATAGTCGTTATCAATATCTAGGGTGGCAATATGGCTGGTTTTCATGGCATCCAAGGTGTCTAGCAGGCTGCTGGTGTGCAACGCAATGTGCTGAATCCCTTCGCCATGATACTCGCGAATGTATTCGGCAATTTGAGATTTTTCTTCGGTGGCCTCGTTGATGGGCAGGCTAAAGGTTTTGCAGGGCGATTGGAGGGCATACGACAGCAAGCCCGTTTTTTCGCCACGAATATCAAAGAACTGAAGATCGGTAAAGCCAAAGATGTTTTTGTAAAAATCGCTCCAGACTTCTTTTTTGCCTTGCTCCACGTTGTTGGTGAGGTGGTCAATACACTCAAACCCGGTGCTAGGCACCAGCGTTGGGTTGGCAATGGGCTCCAAGCCATGAGACGCCCCATCGGCTTGGGTATAAAAGCCATTGACAAAGTAAATGGCACTGCCTCCCACACCTTCCACGGCTAGGTAGTCATGGTCCACGCTGGACTTTGGCGTAGCCCCACGTGCCACGGCTGTTTCAAAGGCGGCCTCAGGGTTTTCCACCTCAAAGGCCATAGCACAGGCACTTTGGCCATGCAGGCTGGCAAATTGGCTGGCAAACCCGCCTTGGCGGGTATTGAGTAGGAAGTGAACATTGTTCAATCGGTAGTTAAACACCGTGCCATCGAAACTTTGGCGCACTTTGCTAAGGCCCAAGCGGGTAAACACATCGTTAAAGGCCTCAGGGTTAGGGCCGGCGAACTCAATAAAGGCAATACCTTGAATGCCACAGGGGTTTAACTCAGAAGTCGAGGCAACGTTGGTCATAGGGGCAGGGGCTTCCAAAGTGGTGATGGTCATGAGGGGTGTCTCCCAATAATAAAGTAGCTGCTATTAAGTAAATGAATACAGTGAAGAATCCACACCTTACCTAAAAGAAAGGTTCCAAACAATTACCCATGTCAGTGCCAACAGTCTAGGTAATTTTTCTCACGTCGTTGGGGCGCATCATTGCTTTACTAAGGGTATCAAATCACTTCCTCTCTTAAACCAGCGAATAAACCACCCTGAAGGATGACCCAACCATGAGCAATTCGACATTTTCGACTTTGTTGACATCTCCTCACAATCCCTTTTCACAAAATGCCGTCAAATTTGGTGAAGAAGGTAACAACTCTCCCTATGGCATTCGGCAAATTGGCACGCAGCAATACCTGCCCATTCAAGCCAAGCGGCAGCTCACCCCTTTAGACCAAGCAGAAGTACAGCGGGGCCTAAGCCAATGGTTCCCCAACATATTTCAAAGTTATGCCACGCCCTTGTACAAAATGCTGGCCAGCCCCTTTAAATCATCACTTTTAAGTGGCTTAGTGGCCGGTGGTGCTGCTGCATTGTACGCAGGCCTTAGCCGCTTGGGGGGAGGGACCATTGCGTTGGTGGGCGGTGGGGCGGCTTTACTAGTGGGTATTATCAGCTACTTCAGTCGTCAGCAAGCCAACGACAATGTATTGGACTTGATGCAGCGCTTGCCCGAAGGCGCCACCAAGCGGGACATGCTATCCGACCCCGTGTACCAAAAAGATTTGGATCGGCGTGCTATGGCGGCTGGGGGTTACGGCGGCGGCGGTGATTTAAGCACCCTCCTCATTGCCCAGTCCCTTATGGGTGGCCATTATGGGGGAATAGGCCACGCCAACAGCTTTCGCAACGTCTCGTATGGCGGCGGCTCACGGAGTCTAAGCCGTCCATCCTACAGTCGGCCTATCAGCGTTCGGCCCACCGTAATACGTTCCAGCCGTCGCTAAAGGGTGTTAATCAAGGCTTGTTCTGCTACCAACAAGGGGTGAGCGTTGCACTCCGCCGCCGTCCAAAAGGCTTTACCACAAGGTTGCAAGGATTGTCCGTAATGCGCTTGGTAGCGCTTGGACTGGTGCGCTTGAATTTGAGTTATCGGCACCTCTGTTAGATATATTTGGGTATGAATGGCCAAAGCCGCCGCAATGCCCAAGGCTTCGCCCACCATAGCGTTGTGCTGAATGATACGACAAGCCCCTTGGGCCACAGGTCCATAGCCGGCACTTCGCCCCACCACCGCCAAGTTGTTATAATCCCCTGTGGGAAACACAGACCCCAGCCCCACGTTAAACACGGGCTTAGGGAAGGACTTTAACTGGGGCGCGTATTGCTTCAGGTTGGCACCACGCCAATCCACCCAATAACTAAAGGTGCCAATGGCCTCCGATTCATCCACTCCACCTTGCAAGAGTGAGGCCCCCGTCACCATGGCTTGCGTGCAAACCTGCACCGATTGCCGCACGTATGGCATGGTGGCCATTGAGACTGAGCCAACGGTCAAGCCGCCAACCTCACGCAAAAACTGGCAAAAACTATCTACGGCTTGCGCCATTTCGCTGGGCATACCGTGTTTTCCTTGGGAGAGGGCGATGTCCTCATCCGTCGAATCGCCGTGAAACACAATACCATTGAACCCAAAGGCTTCGTTAGATTGGCCTTTGTTCAGCCACGCCGTGTTAAAGCCGTCAATTTTGGGAGAGGCTGAGGGGTAGCTCTCGGGTGTGCCGCCCCGCCACCGATGCCAATGCAACCCAATGATGGGGTTGAGAATATCCACATAGTCTTCATCCTCAGGAGAAAACACGGGCCGCGTCAGCAATTCGGCTTGCTCAGTCTGCGAAAGCCAAGGCAGCCCCGCGGCAATCAACTGAGGGGTATCAGGGTGTTGGCGAAGTATTTCCTCAAAGGCAATGAGGGCTTGTCGTGTCAATCCACAGAGGGTAAACAGCGGGCTAATGCCCAAGGTATTGGGGGCAGCGGAATTACCCGATACTTGTTGCAGCAAACCGCCCAACCCTTGGATGAAGCGACACCCGGCCAGCCGTGCTACATCGGCATCAGGGGTGGCGTCTATCATTACTGTGGTGTGAAAAGCTTGGCCTTGCTGGGTAAGCACTTCCCAGCCTGTGGCTTGTGGTTCAATAGCGGTCGCGTTACCAGTCGCTACCTCAACCCCAGCCTCGGTTAACATGGCTCGCAGGGTGTTCGAAGCCCGTTGGGCATCGAGGGCAACTCGAATCACCCCAGCCCGCTGTAAAAATTCATCAAACAAGGGGGATTTATAGAGGGCAGAAACCTCATTGAGGGTAATGTCCATATAACTCAGGCCTCCCCAGGTGGACAGCCCCCCCAGCAGTCCCGTTTCCTCAAAGGCGGGCGGAGCTAATAACATCACCGAGCCTTGGCAACCCAAAGCCTTCAGCGCCCGTGCCGCCGAGACGGCTGCCAAACAGCTTTCAATCTCATCGCCAACCACTAAAATATCAACGGGCTTACTACTCATTACAAATTGGTGCTGGTGCCACAACTAGGGCAACGGTACAGGGTTTCTCCTAGCTGATTAAGACCCGAATAGGCCATAACGTTTCCGCAGCGACACATAATTTCCTGAGACACAGCCCCTTCAGCACTACCTGCGCACGCATCATTCAAACAACGCTTACCTAATTCGGTTTTCATCACACGCCCCCCGCACACATCACAAGGCATTGTTTGTCTCCTTCGCTTAATTCGGCTAAAACCGAGATGGAGGTGGCACCCAGATTCGAACTGGGGATAGGGGTTTTGCAGACCCCGGCCTTACCACTTGGCGATGCCACCGAATCCTCTATTGAGACCCATTAGCATAGGTAAAACACCCGCCTCCGTCCACCAGCCCCCAAGGGGGCCAGCCAAAGGCTGGTTTATCTACTGAAATCAAGCGTAAACCTTTAAAGCTATTGATATTAACGCCCAATGCCACTCTATAAACCCAGCCAGCCAAAGGCTGGTTTATCTACTGAAATCAAGCGTAAGCCTTTAAAGCTATTGATATTAACGCCCAATGCCACTCTATAAACCCAGCCAGCCAAAGGCTGGTTTATCTACTGAAATCAAGCGTAAGCCTTTAAAGCTATTGATATTAAACCCCCAATGCCACTCTATAAACCCAGCCAGCCTAAAGGCTGGTTTATAGACTGGTCTTTGGCGTAAGCATTGATAATTTTCGGGATTTACGCCAAAGACCACTATAAAAACCCGCCTTGGCGGGTGCTTTGTGGGTATGATGCTAAGTAGTAGACACCGTACGTTGTTGGAGACACACCGCCATGATTCCAGACTGGATTTGGGAAGGCTTGGGACTCGATCCTAAAAAATATTCAGGCGGCGGCAACACGCCATCGTACGGTGACGGCAGCGGCGGAGGATTTAAGATGAACAGTGGCAACACATGGTTTGGCCTTAATCCCCTTATTGTGATTGCCATTGCGCTACTGGCCCTCAGCCAGTGTTTTGTCATTATTGAACCCGGCTATGCCGGTGTGAGCGTGATTTTAGGACGCGCCAACACCCAATATTTGGCCAACGGCATCCATTTTAAATTGCCCTTTATTGAAGCCATTAACATCATTCGCACCAAGCAAACCACCGTGGCGGGCGAAGCCGAGTGCTTTAGCAGCGACTTGCAAACCGTCAAGATCTCCTTTAATGCCCTATTTAGAACACCCGAAGAACGGGCGGTGGATCTCTTTACCAATTATCGCGGTGACCGCGCCTATGAAGAGTTACTCTACCCTCGGATTCAAGATTCCATCAAACAAGTGGCGGCCTTGTACCGAGCGGAAGACCTAGTGAAAAGCCGAGACAAAGTAAAACTGCAGGCGGCACGCTTGGTACGTAAATCCTTGCGCGTTAAAAAGGGCTACGACATTGATGATGTGTTTGTGTTGGAACGCAAACAGCAAGCGTTGGAAATGGCCCTGGATTCCCTACCAAGTGATGCCCCTGAGCGGAAAGCCATTAACGCCCAGCTGCTGGCCTTGGGACAAGAAAGCAACAAAATGCTGAATACCACCGCCTTGGTAGAGTTGGTGGATTTGCCCATTAGCAACATTGATTTGACCGATGAGCTGGAAAAAGCCATTGAGCAAAAGCAAATTAAAGAACAAGAAGCTTTGGCCAAGCGTTACGAGCTTGAAAAAGCCAAGCGTGACGCCGAGATTACCATCGTCAATGCGCAGGCCGAGGCCAAGTCGGTGCAAATTAAGGGTGCCGCATTACGCTCTGCCCCTGCTGTGATTGACCTAGAAATTGCCAAAAAATGGGACGGTAAATCGCCCACCACTGTTGTTGTGGGCCGTGGCGGCGCCAACGTATTGTTACCACTTAAGTAAACTCGCTATTCGTTAGCCTGTATACGATTGAGAAGGCCACCGTTGGCCTTGTTGTGCCCCTTGTGGCTGTACTTGCAGCCCCTGTTGCACTTGTAATGGTTGTTGTACTTGCGGTTGCTGCTGTTTTGCATTCACGGCCAGATATTTCAACATTTCCAGCTGCGCTTCTTCTTTTTGCAGCCGAATCTCCTCCAGACGTTCTTTGCGAGCGTCAGAGGCTTTATCATCTTTGTCGTCTTCCTCTTCTTCAATCTTGTCTTCGGCTTTTTTCACTTTGTCCTCAGCAGCCATTTGGGTAAATTTACCCGACCCTATTTCTTTCATAATGGCAGAAATGGTACTGGACTGCTGGCCGCTTAGCGGGTTAGCTGTAGGATTATTGAGCTGCTTCATCATCGCGGAATCCAAGCCACCCAAGGCGGTAATTTGACTTGATATTGCGCTAAACCCTGCAATGCCCGCGTTTAAATCCATACCCAAAGGATTGATGGGCAAGCTTAGAGGATCGACACCCGTGCCCGTGTTGGCACCTAACATACTGGCAGGCAACCCCATGTTTAAATTGGTATTCATATTGGCAGGCAAATTAAAACCTGCAGGAATGCTTATAGTCATTACTCACTCTCCTCTTTAAGGCGTTCACACGCCAGTTAGTATTTTTTAGCTACTCACTCTTACAGTAATAAAAACATTTTATTTTGCAAAATTGCTCTTTTGATTGAAAAACTTTAGCCCGCAGATTGGCCGCCGCGCTCGCGCCACCACACCAATAGCAAACTGGCTACCCAAATACTGGAATACGTCCCCGCCGTAATACCCACCACCAAGGCCAAGGTAAACAAGTGGGTGCTTTGCCCCCCAAAGAAAAACAGGGTAAGCATGGGCAATAGCGCCGTAACGGAGGTGTTAATACTGCGCGACAAGGTTTGGTTAATGCTGATGTTGGCCAGCGTGCTAAAAGGTAGTTTTTTGCTATAAAACAGGCGCAAGTTTTCGCGAATCCGGTCAAACACCACAATGGTATCGTGGACGCTAAAGCCCACCACCGTCAGCATCGCCGTTATAAACAGGCTGTCCACTTCTATACCATACAGGTACCCCAACCCGGCAAACACGCCAATCACAAACAAGGTATCGTGCAGCAAGGCCACAATGGCGCAAATGGCGTAATCAAACTGAAAACGGAAGGTTAAAAAACCGACAATCAAAACATAGGCTGCTACCAACGCCAAAATACCGTTGGTGAGAAGTTCACTCGCCAAGGTAGGGCCAATAGCGGTTTTTTGAAGCAAGGTAAAGGGGCCCACTTGTTGGGTAATGCCAGCGCCAATGGTGGCCATGGCCCCTTCTGGCAAATGGGGCATGCGCAACGACACAATGGTTTTAAGCGAAGCGTTTACAGATGCTTTGGAAACATTTGATTTGTCGGCAGAGGTTTTAGAAGCCTCTAACGCGGCCTGAGGTTGTTGCAATTGAACAATGGCGTCTTTATAGCCCGCCTCTTTCACCACGGTTTGGATGGTGACGCCATCGGCTGCCGTTAAAGGTTTGTTAAAGCCCATTTCTACCAACGTGCCGCCGGTAAAATCAATGCCCAGCTTTACTGGGGCATGATTGGGTTGCTGCCACATCATCAGGGCAATAAACACAATGCTGGGAATCAGCAACAAGGCAGAAATGGCAATATACCAGCCACGTTGGCTTACCAAGTTCACCGGCCCTGTGGGCAGTTTATCCAACAAGTTAGTGGAAGTAGCGGTAATGTTGGAAGGAGAAGTCATAGGGGCAGCCGAGGTTGCAGTAGTCATGGGAAGCAAAGTCCTAAAATAAAATTAATGAGCAGCAGAGCGCTGAGAATCACGTTGATTATCAAACATCAAGTGCAAAAAGGTTTTGGTCACCGTAATGGCAGAAAACATACTGACGGCCACACCAATGGCTAAGGTTAAGGCAAAGCCCTTCACACTTCCGGTACCCAACAAGTACAGCAGAGTGCAGGTAATAAGGGTGGTGCCGTTGCTATCCAAAATGGACGGAAACGCACGGTCAAAGCCCACATCAATGGCTTTTAGCATGGAACGGCCCATGGACAGTTCTTCTTTCATGCGGGCAAAAATCAAAATGTTGGCATCCACCGCCATCCCCACGCTGAGGATGAAACCCGCAATACCGGCCAGGGTAAAGGTAACCCCCGCCAGGTTAAACATGGCGTAGCATAACAAGGTGTACACCAGCAATGCTGCTGAAGCCACCAGCCCTTGCAGGCGATACATGACCACCATAAACAACAACACCAAACCAAGGCCAGCAATGCCTGCCGTCATGCTTTGGCGAATGGACGCCGCCCCTAACAAAGGGCCGACGGTGTTTTCTTCAATAAAGCTCACATCCAGCGGCAAGGCCCCTGCATTCAGGGTGTCTACCATGCTCTTGGCTTCGTCGTATTTAAAGCTACCCGTAATTTGCCCCGACCCGCTGGGAATGGCCGATTGCACCGAAGGCGCCGAAATGGGCACTCCATCAAAGAAAATTCCCAAAGGCTCGTGATTCACTACCAATTTTTCAGTTAGCTTACGGAAGGCGGTTTTGCCTTGAGCATTGAGTTGAAAAGACACCACCCAGCCATTGGCGCCATCCGGAGCCACGTCGGCGCTTTCTAAATCTCGCCCCGAAACACCCGAAGGCAACCAAATGGGCTCGCCGGTTTTGGGATCTTTGCTCACGGTTCTAAACTCTAACAACCCCGTTTTACCGATGCGGGCCTTGGCATCTTCGGGGTCAAACACACCGGGGATTTCCACAATCAAGCGATTTTCACCCGAGCGCTGCACGACGGTTTCCGCCACACCCATTTGGTCAATGCGGCGCTGAATGATTTGTTGCAAGGCGTCCATGGCTTTGGGGGCAATAACCGCCGTTGCCTTACCCAATTGGGTGGGTGCTTTGGCTTCCATCACCAAACGAACCCCGCCGGACAAATCCAAGCCCAGCGTGGCCGGATGTTTAACCACCCACACCAAGGCGCCCATCACCAAGGCTAAAATAATGAGCAGCATCACACGAGGGTTTTCTAGCATCGGTCTTAATCCACAACAACGGGCGGTACGAATGCCTTTAATTTACCGCAACCACAGCACCGAATGAATGGGGCGACGAACGGGCTGCCCTTTAGCATCACGCATGCCTTCAATCCACTGGCCTTTTGGGTGGGCTTCGTCTTGTATCCACAAGCTGCTAGAGCTGCCACCATCCAGAGCCATGGCTTGGGTAGCGCCCAGATCTTCAAAGGCTTGGGCAAACTGGGGCAAGGTCCATCCGGGGGTTTGACCCTTAGCGGTGGGAGTTCTCTGGCCTAAAACTATAACAACGGTGCCATCCGGACGAAGACCCACACCACTACGGGCCGCCGAACGATAGACCCCAATAGGATCACGCTTACCCCCCTGGGCATAAAAGCGTTCGTCTTCTGCCGTTAAGGTGGGCAGCAACTGCGGACCAGCCCCAATGCGGGCATCCACCGTGCAGCCAGATGACACGGGGTCGTTGTGGCGTTGAATGCTCGCCCGATACTCGGGAGCAAGCGCTGTGCGAGGGCATTGCAACAACCGCAGCTCGGATCGGTTTTGAATGGCCTCCCAATAAGGCTTTAATCCCTCGTTGTTGGTGAGACGTGGGTTGTCTTCAGGGCTAAAGGGGCTCAATGTGGCCACCATGGAACGAGAGCCATCGACCCAAACAGACGGTTGCCCGTAGGAAGCAGCCAAACCATTGGCTGGATCAAAAAATCCGGCATTAATGGCTACTTTGGGCTGATAATTTTTGCCAAGGGTGGGCATGGTTTGCAAAGGGCTAAACGCTGCCACTGCCAACCGGTGAATATCCTTCATATCAACCCAGTGCAAGGTGCCTTGAGGGGTGACTTTAGCATGATAAACGAATGCTTCGAAAACGGGAGTCCACTGTTGGGTAGAACCTTGCTGTGCATAGGCAATGATGCCCAGATAAGACCCACATAGGACCAGGGTACACAGCAGCCCTATGGTGACCATTGTCCAAGTACGTGTCATGCAACCCTATTCCTACCAAGACTCATCATGAAAGGGATAATAGTAGCATTAAAAGCGTTTATTCACGGGTGCACACAGGCTTTTTGACTTTTATTGACGGAAGCTGACACCCTGTATATAGTGGTACGATGGACTTTCACAGGTCTGGTATCATCCAACAAAAAAATACTAAGCCTTAAAAAACAAGGATTAGCACCAAATGGGTGCATTTGGGTTTAATACGATTAAGCCCGCCTCCCTATCAAACTCTATCTGGTCTTCAAGGGCATGAGAGACTCCGTCCCTTCCTTGCTACTGTTCAAAAAATTGAGCCAAGACACTTGAAGAGAGACCTGAACACTGGTTGTATTCCCCCCTGTGAATTAAGCCCCCCTCGGGCAGGCCTATTTTCCACCTGCTCGTCATTTGTGAGTTAAGCCCCCCTTCGTGCCGTTTTTCTTCACAATTTTTAACCTGCCCTTTATGGCGCAGATTGCATTGATGGCACGCGCCATGGTTGCGGCAGCCCGCATTGTGGTGGATCACCCAAAGTTTAATCAACACTCCAACCTATCGCCTGAGGAAGTAAGAGCCAACTACGCCGAACGCTGGTTTATGGAAGCGGGGGGAACACTATTACAACACGCGGCCATGTACGGCGCTATGCAAGGCATCAGTCGCTGGTTTGAGAGCTGTTTAGAACGCCCTTACAAGGCAGTGTGTCAATCGCTAAAAGTGTTTCCTCAAGGAGTCCAAGACGCCTTTACCAAACACTTTGGGCAAGGGGGATTAGCCCACCCCACACGCGGGCTGATTCATCGAGCCACCTTTCATGGCGATAGCTTTCGCCCATTTCGAACCACCGTTCAAAAAGGGGTGGGAGGTTCTCTTCAGGCCTTCTTTGATTCGGCGAGACCGCACTTAAAAGAACACACGCCCCACAATATGGCGGCATTGGAAAAGGCCATTCAACCCTTTAGCGGCAAGTTGCTTCGGCGCGTGGCCGCAACGCCTCTGATGGGCGTGTTGGCGGGCTGTGTGACAGGCGGTATTCTCATTCAGTTTTTTAACGATCGGGTGTTTCGCCCCTTAGTGGCCCAAGGGCTAGGAATTAATCGAAACAAGCCCACCAAAACGGTTTCAAACTCTTTAGCACCTCCGACAGCCCCCTCTACCTCTCCCTACCTAGCCATTGCCTCCACCCCATCGTCTTCAATCTTAAATCAAGTAGACGGACCCAGACCAGAACCTCTCGATGCAAGCGTTGTCCGGGCCATGTCATTAAACAGCCTGCAATTAGAAAGTTTTCAACGCTTTGCGGCTCTCCCTAGCCCTTCAAACAGTGTGGGAGGCAAAGCCTTGTGGTAACCACCTCCCGCATAGCGTCCCAAAGCAAAGCCCCTGTTTCTAAAACCTTTAGGCAGGGTTCTTCCATTTTGTCTCGGCCCACTGTTACCCAGTTTTCGGGGGCAAGAACACTCCCTCGCCAAGTGATGTCTCATTATGGCAATATTTTGGTACAACAAGCGTCTGCCTTAAAGTACTACCCCGCCATTATTGCCAGCCTATTGCTGGTTACCTTTCGTTGCTTTATTAGTTGGGGCAGCAGCATTAAGGCCCGGGGCACCACCCAGCAAGATTATGTGGAAAAGCAGGCCTACAGCACAACCTTTAGAGAAATTGGTGCGTTTTTAGGCACGTATGGCTTTATGAAGCTGTTTGAAGCCAACCGAAAGCGGCATTTACTCAGTTTGCTGAGTTTGGGTAAACATGGACAAAAACTTGCTTTAAAAACACCTTTTTATGAGTTGCCCCGCATTGGTCCAACGACTCGATCTTTTGGGACTGATTTATGGAACAGTTTACGAGGGAAAAGTATTTCCACAGAGCTTACCTCTAAGCGCTTGTATTTAGAGCTGGAAGACGATTTTTCCAAGGCAAAGCCAGCCAAATTTTTAGAAAAACTCAACGATAGTGGGTTTTTTCGTAGCTGGATGCGCTTGAGCAAATGGTTTGACGCGGATGCAAGAAGCATTGCTTTAAGTGCCGAAAATTTTGCCGACCCCAGAAAACTACAAACTGTATTAAAAGCCGTTACCAAATATGCCCCCATTACCGCTGGGGCTGTATTGGCCACGGCGTTATCGGGCGTGTTGCTAGAGTGGTTTACCTTGCACAAGATGGATAGCTTTACTCGCTGGCTAAGTGGCGCCAAACCTTTGCCCAATATTCCAACTAACCTCCCTTATGGGGCGGTGCCAGTGGCAGCTCAGCCCATGATGAACCTTCGCAACGCAGACGCTCTATCTGCAAGTCAAAAAGCCAATCGTCTGTTCCACCAATTTCAACAGAATCAATAAGTCTTAAGTGTATGGATCCAGCACCCCCCAAGTGTCTTAAATGTTTTCCCTTACCTCTGTGCTTCAATACATAAGTCTGTTGAATAACGGTGCACTGGAGTACGTAACAATGGCTGGGCTGGGCTTAACCAACGTGTGTTTAGGAACCGATTTAATCTACATCCCCCGGGTTCAGCAAGGCCTTAAACGCTTTGCACGCCACTACGCGAGCAAATTATTTACATCCCAAGAATGGGACTATTGCCAAACCCACGCCGGAGGCCCCCTCCAGCAAGCCACTATAAAAGCAGCCACCCTAATGGCTGCCCGTTTGGCAACCAAAGAAGCTGTGGCCAAGGCACTGGGGTGCGGCCTGAACGGCTTAGGGTATGGCCAAGGGATTCATTGGCAGTCCATTGAAGTGGTTTCTGCCCTTCACCAGCCCCCTACCTTAATGCTGCACGATAAAGCGTTTGTGGTGGCCAACCAACGGGGTATTACTCAGTGGCTACTAAGCTGGTCTCATGACGGAGACTACGCAACAGCAACAGTCATTGGCTTATAAGCGAATCTCATAATTTGATTGTTTTTATCAGTCAGCAATTATATCACGCAATTGTCATTGTTAGCAACAAAACGATACACAGCCCCTAAGAATAGGCAATTTGTACTATTGAGGACCTTTAAGACAACAGTCTCTCTTTCACTCACACGGCTTGGCAAAAAATTACAGTATTTTTTGCACCCTGTTCATTGGATGGCTTACTTTTTTATGGCACCTGGCATTAAGGGCGTTACACCCCTTTCTTTTTCATCCACCCAAACACCCTCTGCTACGGCATTGGCTTTGTCTGCCATGGATAACAACCAGCTGCCTATGTTGGCTCGCTCGGTCTCCATGGGACGTGTGGGGGTTACAACGCATCTTAAACAACAAGGCTTTGGCAGCAGTGCTGAAGCCTTGTTGTTTAAGCCCACTATTTGGGACGCTTTTGCCAATCGGTTGTACGAAGGTTTTCGTGGGGATCTTAATGTAATCACCGGGGAGGCGCGGCAAGGGTTTCGATTGAGCGAAACAAAAGGCCAAATTGCTGGGCTTTCGCTGGAAGACTGGATGAGTCGTTTTAATACTATTTTTGCTGTGTACATCCCTCAAAACATTGCCGCAATTAAAGCTCAATCTCATCAAATGGAAACATTTGGACGCAACGTTTTAACATGGTTTGCCACCTTTGGTCTCATCAGGCTAATGAAAAACGACAGCTTCAGCTTCCCTAAGCTGGTGGACAGATGGCTGTTATCACCGGAAAAGAAGCTGCTTTGGGGGCGTATTAATACTGGCTTGGGCTTTGACTACAAAGATTTGTTACGAGCCGCTTCCAACCATTTGTCGAGTAAAGGTATTGATGCGTCGCAAGCCAGTTATTACCGCGTGGAAGCCGCTAGCGATTTAATCAACAAGCTAAGCGATGAGCACGGCAAAGCCATTAAGGCCATTGATTGGAAAAATCCAGACAAAGGGGCATTGAGTGCTTTAGAAACCGAGCTGAAGAGTTTCTTTAATCTTCGCCCGCATCAGTTTGAGCGTTTGGGAGCAAAATACGGCAAAGAAGTGGGGGACCCGAAAGGGATTGTAAGCTTTGCCAAAACCATTTTAGAGCGCGGACCCGTTTTCCTGAAACGCTTGTCTTATTCCAAGCTGGCAGCAGTAGCCCTTTCCACCATTGTGTTTGCCGTTCTTATTGGTGATTTTGTCTTACGCCTAAACTGGCTGACGTTCGCACGCCTGGACAAAGATTTTGACCCCAAATCGATGGAAAAACGAAAAGCAAGCAAGAAAGAAGGTATCAAATCCCTGGTACCGCCTACATACCTTTTTAAGGCTTTGCCCAGTAACCTAACCGCCACGGGAGGAGATCACTAATGCTTCTTTCCCTTCCCCTCAGCGCCATTTACGGTGTCTCACTCGCTCTAAACAAAACCAGCGACATCAGCTATACCTTACGCGACGCCTACCGAAACGAAACATCTGTACCTGAAAGCCGTTACATTGACTATGCCCTGATTGGTTACTTAGGAACATTTGTTTCGGCAACCGTTATTGAGCTCGCCATTCGCATCAGTGAAGCCCTGTACTCTAATCGCGTGGTGGCCCAGCGTGCGCTTCAGTTGCACCGATTAAACGAGTGGTATCATCAGCCAGGTAGTAAACTCGCGGCTCACCCTATTGGTTCTCTGGGCAAAGTGCCTGATTTAATTAGTCGCGTCTCTGGTTCTTTAGGAGAACGTAAAGATTTTAGAACCCTCAGTGGCGGTATTTTAGGCCCTGCGCTTCGACAAAATGCTCATCAGTTAGGTACTAACCCAACGCTAGCAGGCTTGGCCAAGCAAGCCCCGGCGTGGCTTCAATTACTACGACGTACCAACTATGCTTTGATTGGTAATGAAAATTTGAAAGAAGCGGGTAAATTTATTCAACACGATTATTTGGGCGTAATGGTTCAAGAAGACACCCATGTACCCGAGCTGTACAAAATGTTACAGCCCCATAAAGCACCCACTGTTAATGATTTATTAACCCCCGGATTACAAAAACACTTTAGCGAAAGCTTGGGACAGTACCGCTTATTAACAAAAGAACACGCCAACCTGGTTCGCCATGCCATTGAAGAATACGAACTGACATACAAGTTTTTTGACAATATTTTGGAAGAACCCCCTAAAAAATGGGTGCTATGGGGCAACATAAAAAAAACAGACCCAAAAAAGAACATCTACCGTGTGGTGGATAAGCTTAAAGCCACTTTAGAAGCCAACCCCAAAGCCTGGATCGAAAATCCCGGTATTGTGCTGGATAAAACTAAAAACGACGGCATCTTCCGTAAGTTTTTTATGGACTTTTTTGAAAGCCGTGATTTTATTGACAAGAAGAAAAAAGGCGTAGAAGCCAAAGAGGTGGATTATCGACTTTTATCCGAACACCTCGACCCCAAATCGCGAGAAACCATTCAGCGTGTTTTAAAGCATGTGCAAGAGCTATTGGGTGATAAAGAACTGGGCCTTACTGCCCATGGCCGCCCTGGAGATCCTTTGCCCGACAAAGTGTTAACCCGCCTTTTTGAGCGTGTGTCTCAACGATTTGAGACGGCTGCCCCTAAGGGAACCGATTTGAGAAAATGGCTCAATACCTACTTACACGATGGCATGGTGTCTCATCAAGCAAAAAAAACCATTAGCAGCGTGTATCGCAGCCAGTTTTGGCTGACGATGGTAGCAGGCATTGCGGTTAACTTTTTTGCCTACGGCATGTTGCCCTTCATTCAAATGAATTGGGCCATTCCACTCCAGAAAAAACTACTAGGCCAAGGCATTAACCCCAAAGATATGATGCAAGGGCCTATGTATTTGGCCCCATTGCCGGGTATTGCCGTGTACACCATATTAATGCACCAAAAAATAAACCGTCATTTGGGTGGCTTGGGCAAGGCATTTCTATCGTTGGGCCGTGTAGCACGCCACACGGTAGCAGGTGTGTTGGGCTTGGGTATTACCGCTGCCGGTCTGGCGTGGGGCCTTAATCGCAATATTAAAAATAAGCAAGCCCAACTCAAGCAGCAGCACCCTACGTGGGGGCAAAAAGTCATTCCTACCGGTATGCAAGAAGTACGCCTCAACCCGTATGCCTTCCAACACTTTGCTCAAACAGCTGCGGTTTCTCCTGCCAACCCTTTTGAGTCGGCTCCTCTTCAGTAACCAAAAACCACTCCCTTAAGCCAATTGGGGGAAGCCATTCGGTGGACGAATCCGCCACACGGGCTTGTTAAGATGCCAATAGACCGTTACCCCCCATTGGTATTTTAAAACCCTCTGTTCTGACAGAAGTGATGGTGTAAACCCAACACACGGTGCTATTTTTTTGTCTCTATGCTTCAGTAAGCGTGTTCTCTTATTTACCTGTCTACCCTCACAAGGAACCCTACATGACTACCGCCACCCCCACTCGCCCCTCAGATGCATCGACACTGCTCCCCGTAGAGCTCTCCCCCGTCGTCCCTCTTTTGTTAGCAACCGGGCCTGTTCGGTATCAATGGTCCCCGGCACGTTTAATAGAGGCGGCCCTGACTGACCACGAAGGAACCTTAAGCAACACCGGCGCCTTAATGGTTACTACCGGCCAATACACAGGGCGTTCCCCCAACGACCGCTTTTTTGTGGATACCGCCGCCGTGCATGACACCATTGATTGGGGCACCACCAACCTGCCCACCAGCGAAACCACCTTTAATGGCGTGTATGAAAAATTTAAAGCCTTTTTAGAATCACACCCCGTGTATGTGCACGACGGTTACGCCGGTGCTGACCCCGAGTATGCTATGCCGGTGCGTTTCATCAACACCTTGGCGTCTCAAAACTTGTTTGTTCACCAAATGTTTATTCGTCCTACAACAAGCCAGCTAAAAACCTTTACGCCCGAGCTAACCGTTATTTGCTGCCCCGATCTTAAGCTAAACCCCGCTACTGATGGCGTGAACTCGGAGGCGTGCATACTGGTAAACTTGGAACGGCGCCTCATTTTAGTGGCAGGCACAAGCTACAGCGGCGAAATGAAAAAAGCCGTGTTCACCACCCTCAATTACCTCATGCCTCAACGCGATGTGTTCCCCATGCATTGCAGCGCCAACGTAGATACCATAACCGGCGCCTCAGCCCTATTTTTTGGGTTGTCTGGCACGGGTAAAACGACGCTTTCTGCCGATAGCAGCCGTACCCTGATTGGTGATGATGAACACGGCTGGGGGCCCAACGGCATTTATAACGTTGAGGGCGGTTGCTACGCCAAAACCATTCGCCTAAACCCTGCCCACGAGCCGGAAATTTATGGAGCCATACGGTTTGGCGCCTTGGTGGAAAACGTGGTGATGGACACTGCCACCCGCACGCCTGATTACGATGATGCCACCCTGACAGAGAATGGTCGGGTAGCCTACCCTATTGATTACATTCCCAACGCCAGTGAGAGTGGTATGGCGGGCCACCCTACCACCGTGATTTTTTTAACGGCGGATGCTTTTGGGGTGATGCCTCCCATTGCCAAACTGACCCCACAGCAAGCCCAGTACCACTTTATGAGCGGCTACACCAGCAAGCTGGCCGGTACAGAACGTGGCATTACCGAGCCCAAAGCCGTGTTTAGCAGCTGTTTTGGGGCCCCCTTTATGCCACGCCCTTCCGCCGTGTATGCCAAATTGCTGCACGATCGCTTGGAGCAGCACCAAGCCACTGTGTACCTAATTAACACGGGCTGGCAGGGTGGTGGTTACGGCAAAGGCGGCGAGCGCATTAGTATTCCCCACACACGGGCCATGGTGAATGCGGCTTTGAGTGGCGAGTTGAATGCCATGCCCTATGAAACCTTGCCAGGCTTGAATTTATCCATACCTACCCAGTGCCCCGGTGTGCCCAGTGAAATTTTAAACCCCCGCGCCCAGTGGCCGGATAAAGCGGCTTATGACGCTGCTGCCAAACACTTGGCCACCCTGTTTGTGGAGAACTTTAAACAGTTTACAGATGCCGAAGAATTGGCAGCCGTTGGCCCACACATTTAACGGGCTTCCTCCCCTATTAAAAACCCCTTTGCCCCGATTGTAACGCTTTGGTTACAGGCGGGGTTTTGGGTAGCAATTCGTTGTCTTTACAAGGCTTTATGTAAGGGTAAACACGTTTTTTTCCCCTTGCGCTCACTTGAAAGGTTATTTCCATGTCCGTTGCCTTTGGTCACACTGCCCCCCCCCACGCGTTAGCCCCAAAATTTGGCGCTTTGCTTCTTGCTGCTTCAAACCCAACGCTAAATCAAAAAGCTGTTAAAGGTCAGCAGTTTGAATTTGATGAGTTAGAAACACACTTGGCTAACGTGCCAAAGACGGATAGTTTTATAGTTGAGTGCGGCAACGACCGCAATCCCAATAATTACCGGATTCATATTTATTCATTCCCACTAAAACACCTTGAGAAGAAAGAGGGTTCCGAAGCAATTACTAAAAAGTTTCCACCGTCTGTTTGGTACAATTGGCAAAAGACGGTGATTGTACCCGCAGCAGAATTACTGACAAAGAAAACCAAAGACGCACTTACTGCAATTTTAACCAAAATGGCTAGCTTGCAATACACGGTTGATGACCTTGATGAAATCACATTAACCTAAGGATAAAGCCCCCGCAGAGTTTTGGCCTGGGCCACACGCCCTACCCCCAACATCATAGCGGCGGTGCGCAGGTCTACTTGTTTTTCTAGGTGGAGGGCGTACACGTCGTCAAAGGCCTTGGCCATCAAGGTATCCAGCTTTTGCACGATTTCGCCTTCAGCCCAAAACAGGCGCTGAATATCCTGCACCCACTCAAAGTAACTCACTACCACGCCCCCGGCGTTGCACAAAATACCGGGAATAATGGCCACGCCCTTGCTTTGCAAAATGGCGTCGGCATCGGGGGTGACGGGGCCGTTGGCACCTTCTGCCACCAGTTTGGCCTTCACACGCGGGGCGTTTTCGGCGGTAATCACATTGGCCACAGCCGCAGGTACCAATACATCCACGGGCAGTTCAAAAATATCGCTGGCATCCATGCGCTCGGCATGAGGGTACCCCACAATGCTGCCATTGGCCTTTACGTAGCTGAGTAAATCCGGCACGTTAATGCCGCCTTCCGCATGGATGGCGCCCCGAACATCACTAATGGCCACAATTTTATAACCCGCTTGGTGCAAATACTTGGCCGAGACACTGCCCACATTGCCAAACCCTTGAATGGCCACCGTGGGGGTTTCTAGCTCGGGGTGAAGGCGTTCCATGGCGCGCTTAATGGTAAAAGCCACACCACGGCCTGTGGCTTCCACGCGGCCTTCCGTACCTCCCACCACCACGGGTTTGCCCGTAACCACACCCGGCACAGCATGGCCCACAAAATTGCTGTAGGTATCCATAATCCACGCCATGGTTTGCTCGTTAGTGTACATATCCGGCGCTGGAATATCTTTTTCGGGACCAATAAAGGGCAAAATTTCGGTGGTGTAACGGCGGGCAATGCGTTCTTGCTCGCCAATACTCATTTCCTCAGGGAAGCAACACACGCCACCCTTAGCGCCGCCATACGGCAAATTCAGGAGCGAACATTTCCACGTCATCCACATGGCCAAGGCCGCCACTTCCCCCAGAGAAACCTCATGATGGAAGCGAATGCCGCCTTTGCACGGGCCTAAGGTTTGGTCGTGCTGCACTCGATAGCCGGGAAACACCTTCACCGTACCGTTATCCAGCCGGATGGGCACCGACACAATAATGGATTTACGGGGCCAGCGTAGGCGTTCATGCACACCGGCATCCAAATTCATCAGTTTGGCCACATCGTCCAGTTGGCGTTGCGCCATGCGGTACGTGTCGTTGAGGTAATATTCTTGAGTATCCAACACAGGGGTGTCTCCAGTAGCCTTGAATGAAGTGATTGATATCGCCATTCTACAGCGAACAGAAGCCCCTCACTGAAACCCACCGTTAGAAAAGACCACCCCCATGCGATTGGATAAATTTCTTAAAGTCACCCGCCTCATTAAGCGTCGCACCATTGCCAACGCCCTGTGCGATTGCGGCGGCGTGGTGTTGGACAACAAAATTGCCAAAGCCAGCACCGAGGTAAAAACCGGCCAAAAAATTACCTTGCTGTTTGGCAACCGAACCATTACGGCCACCGTGATAGGCGTGCCCAGCGCCACCCAAAAAATAATGGCCATTGATGCCATGATTGCCGATGTGGTGACCACCCCCGTGCCTCGCAATACCCCACAGGCCCAACATCCATCGGATGACGAATAATTATTTGGCTTGAGGGGCCGTTCCCTCCCGCTCAAACGCCCCCTCCCTTTTTTCTTAAAGGGCTTCGCCCTTTAGAGAATCCCAAAAAATCACTGCTTTGGTTGATTAGGGAGGCTTCTATAAAACCCAGCTTGCTGGGAGGGGGGTGTCTTGGGTACAATAAACCCCCGTGCAACCCCTGTGTTTATTGCGGTGTCGATTCGTCGCCATCCTAAGCCAAACCCAGTGGCTGCACGGTTTTTTGTTTTTTGGCTTTTTTCCTGTTTACCCCCATACCTTTGTTGATGGAAGGCTTCTATGCTCATGACCCCCGCTCAAACTTCTACTGCGTCTGTTCCTTCCATACAAGAGATTTTGGCCCAAGCCAAAGCCGCCAACGTTAAGCTGGTGCGCCTGCAATTTGTGGATATCCACGGCCTGCCCAAAAACATGTCCATTCACGTGGATCAATTTGAAAAAGCCCTCAACAACGAGCACATGCTGGATGGCTCGTCCATTGCCGGTTTTAGAAGCATTGAAACCAGCGACATGTATTTCTTCCCAGACCGTAGCACCTTTAGTGTGTTGCCTTGGACGGTGGATGGCCGTGCCGTGGCCCGTATTATTTGCGATATTTACAACCCCGATGGCACCCCCTTTGAAGGCTGTCCCCGCAACAACCTAAAACGTGTGCTGGCAGAAGTGCGTGAGAAAGGCTACATCTTTAACGTGGGCCCCGAGCTGGAATTCTTTTTATTTGAGCGCAACGCCGATGGCACCCCCAGCACCCGCACCCACGATACCGCTGGTTATTACGACTTAGGCCCTGATGACAAAGGTGAAGATGTTCGCGGCTGCATTGTGGACAGCTTGGAACAGCTGGGCTTTGAAATGGAAGCCGATCACCACGAAGTGGCCCAAGGACAGCACGAAATTGACTTTAAATACGCCGATGCCTTGCTACAAGCCGACAACGTAACCACCGTAAAAATCGTCACCCGTAAAATTGCCTCTGAGTATGGGTTGCATGCCAGCTTTATGCCCAAACCTGTTTACGGTGTGAATGGTTCAGGCATGCACTGCAACCAATCGTTGGGGCGCCTAGCGGGCGGCAACGCCTTTGCCGATGAAAACGGTGACTATGGCCTAAGCCAAGAAGCACACTGGTTTATTGGTGGCATGCTGGCCCACGTGCGTGGCATTACTGCCATTACCAACCCCTTGGTAAACAGCTACAAGCGCTTGGTACCTGGTTATGAGGCCCCCGTGTACGTGGCATGGAGTGCCGCCAACCGCAGCGCCCTATTGCGTGTGCCTGCCAAGCGCGGCAACGCCACCCGCGTGGAATTGCGCTCGCCGGATCCTGCGGCTAACCCCTATTTGGCCTTTGCCGCCTTGGTTACGGCTGGCTTGGATGGCATTGAGAAGAAAATGGACCCTGCCAGCCCTGTGACCAGCAACATCTACCGCCTAAGTGAACTGGAGCGGGAAGAGATGAACGTACCCAGCTTGCCCGGTAGCTTGTATGAAGCCTTGGAAGAGATGAAAAACAGCACCGTGGCCAAAAAAGCCTTGGGTGAGCACATCTTTAACGAGTTCATCAAAGCCAAAACCCGCGAGTGGGATCAGTTCCGTACCTGCGTGACCCCGTGGGAACTGGAAGCCTACATGGGCAAATTCTAGCCGCCACAGCGGCTTATACATTTTGCCGTTGGTTGCATAATAACTAGGGGCTTTTTGTTTTGCCCTGATTATCAACACTCATTGCCCTGTGGTTTAATGGGGGAGAAAAAACAAATCATTCCCAAATGGACTTTTTAATCAATGACAACAGTGACCCTTCACCACCAAGTGGAACATTTTTTTAGCCAAGGCTCGGCTGGCTACGATGCCGAAATCCTCCAAATTGTCCCCCTTTACCCCCAACTGTTTGAAGAGCTCCTCGAGTCCTGCACCTTCCCCACCAGCAGCTTGGATAAAGAGGCTCCGCTAAATATTCTTGAGCTGGGCTGTGGGACGGGCAATTTATCATTGCTCCTCAGCCAAGTCTATCCCAACGCCCAGTTAACCGTGGTGGATGCCAGCGCCGAGATGGTGGCCTTAGCCGAGGCTAAGATCAGCCAGCCACAACGAGTTACGCCCGTGGTGTCGGATTTTCGCATGTTATCTATTGCGCCCAACTCGGTGGATTTGGTTATTTCCAGCCTCGCCTTGCATCACTTACCTGACGAAGACAAGCCGGGCTTTTATCAACAAATGCTCGGTTGGCTCAAGCCCGGCGGTCTCTTCCGCTGCGCGGATCAAGCCATTCTCAACCCTCGCACCGAAGGACTGGACTACCAACTGCAACGCTGGGAAACCAAAGCCTTGGCCAACGGTGCCGACCCCGCCGTACTGGCCCACTGGAAAACCCACCTCCTCACCCAAGATCACTACGCTACCGTTCCTGAACACCTCTCTTGGCTGAGTGACGCTGGGTTTACAGACATCGACTGCTACTGGCGTGTCGCCTTTTGGGCCGTCTTCGGCGGGGCCAAAGGCCCTTATTAAATTGGAGGTCCTTGTATTCATCCAAGCCTGTACAGGGTTAAGAAGCAAAGCCCCTAGCAAGCTGGGTCTATAAAATTAGCACATTGCGCAACCCTCAAACACTTCTCAGGACTCTAACAACGCTTCTACTTGAGCTGCTAGCACGTCTAAGGTGTCGCTATTCACGATGATAGCGTCGTGTTCATTACGCCACTCGCTGTTGAGTAAGGCCACCTTATCTTCAATGGGGGTTTGGCTAGCAATACGTACTTCTGCCTCGGCTTCCGATAATCCCCGGTTGCCCATGAGCCTTGCCAGCTGATGCTGTGGCGTGGTGGCCACCAGCCACACCCCATCATAGCCTTCTCGAATAACAGTGAGGGGATACACCTCAAACAGCAGGGGAATGGAGGCCACTACCAGCGGAGCCTCTGAATGGGCTTGAAAAAAGGCTTCCGTTTGGCGCTTTACCCGCGGATGAATGTAATCGGTGAGTAGCGTTCGCTTGGCGGCATCCCCAAACACAAGAGCCCCCAAGGCTTTACGATTGACCGTAGCGGTGGGGTCGTTGTCTTCAAAGACACTAGCCCCAAAATGCTGGTGCACATGGGCTTTTAGCTCCGGGGTTTCGTACAAGGCGTGGGTCAGGGCGTCGCTATCCACCACCGGCACGCCGTGGCGCTGCAAGATGGCTTCTACCGTGGATTTTCCGGAGGCGATGCCACCCGTCAGTGCGATGCGTTTCATGGCTATCTCTCAAAACTAACCGATGCCATCCCAGTGTAGCGCAAGGTTACGCGACATGAGTTTCCTTCAGCCGATGGCCTTTATTTTTGTAGGCTTCATAAGTTGCGGGGTCAGGAAAGGCAAAATCATACAGGTTGAGACTTTTAAATTCTTTTTGGGCCTGTTTTTGGGTCTGCTTTTTGTTTTTTGTTGTTTGGTCTAAGTGTTTGATGACACGGGCCACATACTGGCCAAAGGCCTTGGGCGCCGTAAAAGAATTACCCCTTACCTGAAAGCGCTTACCAATGGCTTTTTTGTTCAAGGGTGTGCAGTAATAGTCAATTTTGCCATCAGGGTTCGGCCCAAAATCCAGTCCTGTTTTTCCATCTTCCTCAATAACGGTGGCCTCTAGGAGGTCATTGGTAAACATATCCACATAGTTATCATGGTTTTGTTGTTTTTTTTGACAGGTCTCAGCAATACCAATCGCTTTTGGGTGAGTTAGGTAAGTACTGACTGATCCCTCTACATTATTGTTCGCAAAAAAACAGGGCCACCGTTTAAGCTTCTCTATCTGTTGGGCTACTTTATTAAGCAAATGTTTAGTCTCCCATGTTCTCCAAACCGGATGTTTCAATTCAGTCAATGAGACCATACTAGCAACACTACAAACCACGCCTACAGCCCCGGTGGAGGATGTGCCATATGCCTTCATGGCGGCTGCTTGGGCTAGCCCGTAACAAACAGAAGTTTTTCTATCAATCTCTTCTTGAAAGCTCTCGAAAGGGGTTAGTTGAAGACCAGCAGGGTTAACGCCTTGTTGCCACAAGCCGTAGGCCACACTGGCGGCTACCAACGTGCCATGGGTAAAAACCCTATATACGGTTTCTTCCTTATCCGTGCAGGTAATATTCCCAAGCTTTTCTGAATTATCCGTCCGAAAGGTGTCCCAAACGGCTGCTTGCAAAGATATAGGCGATTGAACCCACGGCTTACCTGTATGAGGGCACACGCCATTGACAGGCGCAGGGCGGCCCATAACCTCTTCAGCATTGGGCATGGCATGCTCACCGGGTTGCAACGTTGGCCCTGTGCCGGTTTTATATTTAAAACTGGTTGTAAATGGAAAGGCCAAACGCAGCATGGAACAACTCTCTTAAAGCTCTGGAAGGATCGTATGGAGGCATTAACACCCGTGAAGCTTAAAGGCTGCGGTACAATGGCGTTAAACCCACGGTTTGTTACAGCGTTGTTACCTTAAAGGTTATTGATGATGCCCACTGCCACCCACAATAAACTCTCTTTTATTGCCGATGAATTGCAGGCCCTCAAAGATCAGCATTTGTATCAATCGTTGGTCACGGTGCAAGGCCCCCAAGGGCCAGAAATCACCCTGGATGGCCGCACAGTATTGAACTTT
Organism: Vampirovibrionales bacterium; assembly: GCA_029866025.1. Classification (GTDB taxonomy): domain Bacteria; phylum Cyanobacteriota; class Vampirovibrionia; order Vampirovibrionales; family Vampirovibrionaceae; genus JARXAD01. Next base: position 91,050 of record JARXAD010000002.1, read on the forward strand.
TCTGCCAACAACTACTTAGGCCTATGCACCCACCCCGCCTTAAAAGAAGCCGCCATTAAGGCCACTGAAAAATACGGCGTGGGCGCGGGGGCTGTGAGGACTATCATTGGCACGCTGGATATTCACCAAGAGCTGGAAATAGCCCTAGCCAAATTTAAGCACTGCGAAGCCACCATGGTCTTTCAATCGGGCTTTACCGCCAACGCAGGCGCCATTAACAGTTTATTGAACGAAGAAGACTATACCCTCAGCGATTCGCTGAATCACGCCAGCATTATTGATGCCGTGCGCTTGAACAAAGCCAAAAAAGGTGTGTATTTACACAGCGATATGGCCGACTTGGAAGCCAAACTCAAAGACGCCCAAGGCTTTCGCCATCGGTTGGTGGTCACGGATGGCGTGTTTTCCATGGATGGGGATGTGGCCAAACTGCCGGATATTGCCGACTTGTGTGACCAATACAACGCCTTGCTAATGGTAGATGATGCCCACGGCAGCGGCGTGTTTGGCGAGCATGGCGAAGGCACGGTAGCCCACTTTGGCCTGTGCGACCGGGTGGATTTGGTGGTGGGGACGTTATCCAAGGCGTTGGGCAGTATGGGTGGCTATGTGGCCAGCACCCAAGCCATGCGCGATTTGATGGTGAATCGTGCGCGCCCATTGTTGTTTAGCACCCCCCACCCCCCCAGCGTGGCAGCCAGCGCCTTAGCGGCGGTGAACTTGCTGATAACCGACAACAGCTTGGTCAAACAGTTGTGGGACAACCGCAACTACTTTAAAGCCGAAATGAAACGCCTCGGCTACACCATTACCAGCGATTCGCCTATTTTGCCCGTGATTGTGGGGGAAAGCGAACGGGCACAGTTGCTTTCCAAGCGATTGCTGGACGAAGGCGTGTTTGCCCGAGCCATTGTCTTCCCCACCGTGGCTAAAGATAAAGCCCGTGTGCGCCTGATGATGAGCGCCGCCTTTACCCGTGAACAGCTGGACCGCGGCCTTGCTGCTTTTGCCAAGCTGGGTAAAGAACTTTCTTTGGTTTAAGGCCTCGTTATTCCACACGGAACATGGGGCGGTTATCCAAGAGTGTTCCCGTAACCGTTCCATCCACAATGTGGCCACTAACACTGGCACCATCCAAAGTCATCGCTTCAACGGCACCGGCATTCCGCATCATTTGCTGAAGCTGCGTAATGGTTACTTTTTTGGTGGTGGTAATGGCAATTAATTGACCGGCTGTATCATAGCCCATAGCCGAGCGTATTTCTGGAGTGTCGCCGTAACCCGTGTAATCAGGATCAGCTGCCTTGCCACTCGCATCTTTATCCAGCAAAATACACCCGTTTTGGAAGGCCCATCGAGCGCCAGCCGTTAATGTCTGATTCTTATTCCACTCATCATACGTAATCTGGAAAAAGTTACCGCCGGCATCTTGCCCCATAATGCCGTTATATTTGGCAAAGTTTGATCCTTTTTCAGTTGCCGGATCGATAAACTTTGTCATCTGTATGCCTTTCTCAATATAGCCGCCCGTTGTTCCTTGTTTAACAACATCACCCGCCTCATTTTTCTTGTAGTGGTGCAACGGTCCATTTATTACAAAGGCATTACTAGGGTCCGAATCAAAAGTCGCCGCTGTAGCACCAGCAGCATCTTTGGTATCGATCACAATGGATACGCTGGTCGGCGTTTTCTTAAGTACCGTGTAACCGTCGTATTCTTCAACTATTGCACCATTTTTTGACGTTGTTGTTGACTTAGGAGCAATGGGTTTAATAGGATTCTTGCCCTTTGGGTCCGTCACAGCCGGAGCGGCGGGCGTGGGCACAGTAGCCACCGATTTTTTGGTGTGTTTGATAATGGTAATCTCTTCTGTGGGCCTACGATTACGAATAAAGTTGGCTGCCACGGCTACAGCCGCCAAGGTGGCAAACACACCCAAAATCCCAATACCACCCCTGGGTTCAGGAGCACACACGTTGCTTTGCACCGTGTATTCTGTGGGGCGGGCCAAACGGCGGTTTAAATCGCCAGCGCCAGGAAAACACCTTTGGGGTACCCAAGTGTTATACTGATTGAAGCCGTACGATGGATCAGAAAATGAATAATTCACAATGATCGTTCCCTTAAGCGCAATAATTAACGGCCCAAACACCGCTACAAATAGAGTGAATACAGCGGTAAGGCGTTATCATAAGTTAATTGTATAAAAACAGTTTTATAGGCTTTTAGAACCCTTTGTATCCAAGGCGTTACAAAACGCCTTAAACGCTCCCCGGTTTATTCACGGCGTGTTTCTTCATGCCTTCCACGTCACAAAATTCCAGGCTTCGGGCGTGGGTGGCTTCTAGCACCACGGGTGGTGCAAAGCCCGCTTCATAGGCTTCTTGCCAGCGGCTGGCGCACAAACACCAGCAATCGCCCGCTTTTAAGCCAGCAAACCCATACTCGGGCATGGGGGTGGATAAATCATTGCCTACGGATTGGGTGAAGGCCAAAAATTCATCGGTAGCAACCACGCACACCGTATGCACGCCCATGTCTTCGCCGCCCGTGTTACAGCAGCCGTCTCGGTAAAAACCCGTCAGTGGGTCGGTGCTGCAGGCAATCATGGGGGTGCCCAACACGTTGGTGGGTTGGGTCAGGGTTTGCGAAGAGTCTGACGTCATGGCAACTTCCTTTAATCACGTTGGAACAGAGTACACATCCATCATACCGCAGTAGCCAATAGATTTTTTAGCGCCCCGATTTGGTCTCGCAGTGCAGCGGCTTTTTCAAATTCCAGCAAAGTGGCAGCTTGCTCCATTTGGTCGTTTAGTTGGGTAATCAGTTCTTGCAATTGGTCATCGCTCAGGTGGGCTGTTTCTGCCTGCTGAATCACCGCATCCACTTCTTTTTGGCGGTCTTCCGGCTTCATGCCCATCAGCTCCAATAGCCCGTTGGCAATGGGTTTTTTAATGGTTTTGGGCACAATACCGTTGACCTCGTTAAAGGCGTGTTGTTTGTCGCGGCGATCGCTCGTCATTTGCATGGCGCGCTGCATGCTGTCCGTGATTTTATCGGCAAACAAAAACACCTCGCCACAGGCATTACGGGCCGCCCGCCCAATGGTTTGGATGAGACTCGATTCGCTGCGCAAAAAGCCTTCTTTGTCGGCATCCATAATGGCCACCAGCGATACTTCCGGTAAATCCAAACCTTCTCGCAGCAGGTTGACGCCCACCAGCACATCAAAGGTTCCCAAGCGCAGGTCTCGCAAAATTTCAATTCGTTCGAGGGGTTTAATATCGCTGTGTAAAAAGCGCACCCGCACATTCAGGGCCCGATAATACTCGGTGAGATCTTCGGCCATGCGTTTGGTGAGGGTGGTAATGAGGACTCGCTCGTCTTTCGCCACGCGATCTCGGATGGCGGTCAGCAGGGTATCCACCTGATGGGCCGTGGGATGAATGGACACGATGGGATCCAGCAAGCCTGTGGGGCGAATGACTTGCTCCACCACTTGCGAAGACTGTTCCAGTTCGGTGGCGGTGGGCGTGGCAGAAATAAAGAGGCGCTGGCCAATACGCTCGCAAAACTCTTCGTAGCGCAAAGGACGATTGTCTCTCGCACATGGCAAACGAAAGCCGTAATCCACCAGCGTGTTTTTACGCGCCTGATCCCCGTGGTACATGCCCCGCAACTGGGGCAGCGTCACGTGAGATTCATCAATCATCATCAAAAAATCGTCGGCAAAGTAATCCATCAGGGTTTTGGGTGGCGTGCCCGGTGGGCGCCGATCGAACACCCGACTGTAGTTTTCAATGCCCGGGCAATAGCCCACTTGCTTAATCATTTCCACATCGCGATAAGTGCGGCTGCGAATGCGATCGGCTTCGGCATTTTTACCAATGCTTTTAAAGTAAGCCTCTTGCTGAGTGAGTTCGGCCATGATGTCGTCAATGGCATCATTGACGGTGTTTTTATTGGTCACATAGTGAATGGCTGGATAAATAACCACTTCATCCACGCGTTCAATCACATCGCCGCTTAGAGCATCCACCCACACCAAGGCTTCCACTTCATCGCCAAACAAGGTGAGTTTGAGAGATTTGGTTTCTTCGTAGGCGGGGAAAATCTCAATCACATCGCCTCGTACCCGAAAGGTGGCTCGCTTAAAATCCAGCTCCACGCGGGTGTATTGGGTGCGTACCAAGTGGCGCAGTAGCTCTTGGCGATCCAGCTCATCCCCCACGCTCACGCGAATGGCGGCGTCAAAGTAGGCTTCGGGGGCGCCCAGGCCGTAAATGCAGCTCACACTGGCAATCACCACCACATCGCGGCGTTCGTACAAGCTGCGGGTGGCGCTGTGGCGCAAGCGGTCGATGTTGTCGTTGATGCTGGCGGTTTTTTCAATGTAGGTATCGGTGCGGGGAATGTAGGCTTCGGGCTGGTAATAATCGTAGTAACTTATAAAGTATTCCACCGCATTGTGGGGGAAAAAACCCTTCATTTCGTTGTACAGCTGGGCGGCCAAGGTTTTGTTGTGGGATAAAATAAGCGTGGGCCGCTGCACGGCTTGAATAACATTGGCCATGGTAAAGGTTTTACCGCTACCCGTTACGCCCAGCAAGGTTTGAGATTCTTGGCCGCATTCCAAGCCCTCCACCAGTGCCGCAATGGCTTGGGGTTGATCGCCGCCGGGGGCGTAGTCTGTTACCAGTTGAAAGGGTTTGTGTGCCATAAAAAGAGTACTGCCAAGCATTCAGGGTAAACCATCAATCCCTGACTGTAGCAAGAGAACGAGCCTCTCTCAATGAAACAACCGAAAGGTTTAAGCTTTTAAGGAGCGACTGGCATTTCTGCCAAGGCCACTTTGGGGTTACCTACTTTGTTGGTCAGCTCGCCCAGCTTATCAATGGCCAGCGTCATGGTATCGCCGGGTTGAATCCAGCGGTCCAACTCCAGCCCGCAACCACGACCCACGGTGCCGCTGCCAAAAATATCGCCCGGTTGCAGCCATTCATCTTTACTGGCGTGGGCTATCATTTGTTCAAAGCGCCAGTGAATAGTGCCACTGTGGCCATCGCTCCAACGCTCGCCGTTAATGTCAGCCGTCATGCGCAAATCGTAGGCATCGCCCACCTCATCGGGGGTCACTAGCCACGGTCCAATAATAGTGGCAAAATCCTTGGCTTTGGCGGGGCCGAGACGGCACAGCATCTCTTGGCGTTGAATATCCCGTGCGCTTACGTCGTTAATAATGCAATAGCCGGCAATGTAGTCTGTGGCTTGGTTTTCTGGAATATTCATACCCGCTTTGCCAATAATGCAGCCCAGTTCCAGCTCGTAATCCAGCCTTTTGGTGTAGCTGGGCCATGGCGCTTCCACATTAGGGCCAATAACGCTGTTGGGATTACCCTTGTAATACACAGGCAGCTCAAACCACGGGTCTGGAATGGGCTCTTTGCGACGGGCAAAGCCGTTGCGCACGTGTTCTTCAAAGGCGTAAAAATCACGAAAGCTGGTAGGGTTGGGCAAGGGCGCTTGAAGGGTCACCTCAGCATGGGCAAACAGCAGGCGGGCATTATTGAGACCCAAGACAGGGTTGGCCAAATCCCCCAGCTCCCCCATTTTGTAAAACTCTAGCATCAGGCGGGCTTGGCCCATGGCCCGATTGCCCTGCTGCAACAACCCCAACACGGTACTGGGTAGCAACACATTGGCCACCGCTTGAGGCTGAGGGTCGCCTTGCTGATGCAAGTACCACGCATAGGCGGCGTTCAGGTCTAGCACCACATCGCCCGCCAGGGCACCGGCCCGATCAAACCAGCCCAAGGGGGTTTGTATGCGAAAAGTTACAAGTTTCATACAGGGTATTATAGTCCTAGGGGGTTGGTTGCACTAGTCAACAACTTGCCTTTCAGAGACATAGCCTTCAGGCAAATTGTTTAAATCCAACTCGTTTTTTTGGATATACAACAGTTTTTCTGGTCCCCAATAAAGGTTTCCCTTTTCTTTAATTTTAAAATAACTTTCATTTTTGCTTATTCCGTTAAGAGCAGGGACAAAGAGAAAATCGTTGGTTGAAGGACAGCCTCTCCCATTAAGATCACAAGCATCTTTATGAGCATCTATCATAGAAAACATTTCTTCTAATAATGCTCGGTTGGTAGTTAATGTTAATATACCGGAATGATTATTTTTATGTTCTAGAAGAATTTTATAATAGCCACTACTGGAAGCAGCGGCCTTTTCATCATCATAAAATCTATGAAGCAAACTTCCTTGAGGCGAAGAGGTATAGATTACATGTGTGTACTTCCCACTCTCAGAGGTATTTTTTACAGAGCTGGCTTGGCTAACCTTTTGGCACGCATAACCAAAGGTTTTACACAGGCCCTCTAACCATTGGTTCACATTCGGTTCGGTATCATTATTTTGTTGGGCAAATGTATCCGTGTCAAAGTCAAAGGCCTCATTTGTCGGGCGAAAGCCTAACAGTTGCTGAAAACCACGAAATTCATCCCCCCCCCCCCGATTGGCTGGAGCAATGTGATACTGGGTGCCAAATTGAATGTTCATGACAAGGTTTCCTTTAGTAAAGGTGTAAAGCTATGTTAGCCATACAAAAGGCCCTCAAGGCCCCTTGGTGCTAGCTTATGGGATAATAAGCGGACTTTCGTTACATTTGTTAGGAAACCACGCCATGGCTGGGCTCAATAAAGTCATTACTTCTTATTACGACGCGCTAGACGGCCTGCACGACGGCATGACGGTCATGGCCGGTGGCTTTGGTCTGTGCGGCATTCCCGAAGGGTTGATTGGCGAAGTGGCGCGCAAAGGCACTAAAAACCTAACGTGCATTAGCAACAACGCTGGTGTGGATGACTTTGGGCTTGGGATTTTACTGGCCAACCACCAAATTAGCACCATGATTGCCAGCTACGTGGGCGAAAATGACGAATTTGAACGCCAATACCTAACCGGCGAACTGAACGTTATTTTTACCCCCCAAGGCACCCTGGCGGAAAAAATTAGAGCCGGTGGCGCTGGCATTCCTGCCTTTTACACCCCCACCGGTTACGGCACCGCCGTCGCCCAGTATCCCGATGGCACCCCCAAAGAGACGCGACAGTTTAAGGATATTCACGGCAACACCAAGTGGTACGTACTGGAAGAATCCCTCACCGCCGATTTTGCATTGGTGAAAGCGTGGAAGGCCGATACGTATGGCAATCTCATCTTTAACAAAACTGCGGCTAACTTTAACCCCATGATGGTGACCGCTGCCCGCACCACAGTGGTGGAAGTGGAAGACATTGTGGAAGCGGGCCAGCTGGACCCTAACGATATTCACGTGGCCGGCATTTACGTGGACCGCTTGATTGTGGGCACCTTTGAAAAACGTATTGAGCAACGGACGGTGAAAACCGCAGCGGCAGTGTAATGGCCCCATTATTTCAGTCGCATCACGGTTCACCTCATCAGCCCCAGCCTTTTACTACGGTCATGATTGTTCCCACGGGCGTGGGTGCCAGCATCGGAGGCTTTGCCGGCGATGCTACCCAAGCCATGCATCTGTTGGCAGCCGTCAGCGATCGGTTGATTACCCATCCCAACGTGGCCAATGCCGCTGTGTTTCAAAAACTGCCTGCTAATGCTTGGTATGTGGAAGGCTATGCCTTAGACGCCTGTCTGCAAGGACGCTGGGCCTTACGTGCCACCAACAAACGTCATCGTATTGGCGTGGTATTGGATGCGGGTATTCCCAAAGACATGGAGATTCTCACCCGCAACACCCTTAACGCCGTGACTAGTATTTATGGCGTGCCTATAGCCGGTATTGAAACCACCACAGAGCCCGTCTCTCTGGCTTTTGAGACGCTGGACTCAGGAGCCTCTTCTGGGCAAATAAGCAATCCTCATGTCGTCATCGAAGCCGCACAGCGCTTAATGAATCAAGGCGCTACCGCCATTGCGTTGGCCGTGTTCTTCCCCGAAGCCGAAGCACTGGGCTTAGCAGACGCTGAGGCTAATTACAAGGCCGGTAGTGGTGTGGATCCCATTGGCGGGCTAGAAGCCTTGCTCTCTCATACCGTGGTAAAAGCACTGGGCGTGCCCTCCGCCCATGCGCCGGTGCTCAGCTATGAGGCGAGCGAACCTGAAACCAAAACAATTTTGGATCCACGGGTAGCCCCAGAATTTATTGCCCACACCTTTGTGCCGTGCGTTCTCACCGGTCTCATGCAGGCCCCCCAATTCATTACAGACTCCCGATTTTTTCAGCCCAGTGACGTTACCGCTCAAAGTATTCATGCGGTGGTAGTGCCTGCCGATTGTTTAGGAGGCCCAGGCGTGTTGGCTGCTATTCAGCAGGGCATTCCCGTCATTGCTGTGGCCAGTAACACCACGTGGTTGAGTGTAACACCCGAATCAATGGGACATCTGCCCACCGTGCGCACGGTGGCTAATTACGAAGAAGCTGTCGGCGTTCTAGTTTCGTTGCGGCTAAATTAAAAATGGTTTGAGAATGGCTACGGGGCAGCCACCGGTGTTTTGGGTCCTGTGGTTACCGTGTTAGTCACGGTTGTGGGGGCAGCACTCTTAGTTTGCAATGAGGGGTGCAACGAAGACGACCCCGTGGCTACCGGCGTTTCTCCAAAGGGGTTTGGCTTAGGCGCATTTGAAGCGGTCGAAGTCGTTGCGGCGGCAGCAGTGACAGGGGCTTTGAGCGCAGTTTGGACCAGGGTTGTCTGTGGCGCAGTTACAACAGCAGGTTGAGACGTTCCCGTCGGTGTCGTAGCACCCTCGGTTGTTGATGAAGCGGCCACGGTTGTCACCTCTTCTAGTGACGTTGTGGTGACAGCACCAGGCGGTTCTGAGGTTTCGGAGGCTACAGGAGTTTTCATACGCATCACCGGAATATTGGCCACCAAAGCAATGGTATTGGATTCCGTCTCTAAATTCAGTTCCAAGGCTTCCCGGTCAATATCCACGTATTTGGAAATGACCTGCACCAGCTCATCCCGCATTTTTGAAAGTACATCGGGGGAAATTTGAGTGCGGTCATGCATTAACACAAGCTTTAAGCGATTATAGGCGTCATTTTTTGAACCATCACCGCCCTGCTTGCCACTGTTGCCACCTTGCTTAGATCCAGACCCATTATTAGACTGGCTGCCATTGCGACCAAACGCCGCGCTGTAAGGGCGAGACGATTCTTTACCGTCCAGCTCTAGGTTAAACAATTTACTCAGCCAGCCCATGGCCCAACTCCTTATATCCGTAAACGGTTGCAATCAACACAGCAGGGCACTTTGGCCATTGGCTGCTAAACAATACTCTTAAAAAGCAGAGACCTTGGATGAGCGAAACAGATTTTTGATGCGCTCAAAAATGCCTTGAGGCTCTTCCAAGTTCAAAAAGGGCACATCTTCGCCTGCCACACGACGAGCAATGTTACGATACGCCTGCCCCGCTACGGATTGTTCATCCAGTACAATAGGCTCACCCCGATTGGTGCTTACAATAATGGAAGGATCTTCTGGCACCACGCCCAATAGTTTAATGGAAAGAATTTCCAACACATCATCAATGTCCATCATGTCGTGAGACCGAACCATAGCCGGCCGCATGCGGTTGATAATGAGCTTGTAATGCTTTACATTTTCGCGGGTTTCTAGCAAACCGATAATACGATCCGCATCGCGAATGGACGACATCTCAGGGTTCACCACCACAATGGCTTCATCGGCAGCCGTCACAGCATTTTGAAAACCTTGCTCAATGCCAGCAGGGCTATCGATAATAATAAAGTCCACTTTTTTACGCAGTTGACCAATGAGATCCTGCATTTTTTCTTCGTCTAACGCGCTTTTATCGCGAGTTTGAGCGGCTGCTAGCAGGCTTAAATTAGGCATGCGTTTGTCTTTAACCATGGCTTGATTCAGCTTACAGCGGCCTTCAATCACATCAATCAGGTTGTAAACAATGCGATTTTCCAACCCCATCAAGATATCCAAGTTACGCAAACCAATGTCAGTATCCACCAACACCACCGAATACCCCAAACGTGCCAGACCGGTACCCACGTTAGCCGACGCCGTTGTTTTACCCACACCGCCTTTACCGGAGGTCACGACAATCACACGCCCTTCACCGGGCTCACGGTCAGCTTTGGGAGCAGTCTTCTCTGACGAAGACGTACTGGATGCAATAGACACCACGTTGGAAAGAGCATCGGGCGTCTCGGACGTAATATCAACCAAGGGTGTCTCACGAGAATCGATGGAAGGCTCCAATACAGAATCGGGTGCATCAGGCGAAGTGGCCATAACAGAAGTGTCCTTAAGGGTGTCCCCAGCGGTAATAGAAGAATCTACCGTGGGGGTAGCGTTTTCTGGAGTAGAGTGAGCCATAACGAACATCCTGTGTAAAAAGTGTTACTTCAAAAATCAATTATCCACGTTGGTAAAAGGTCGGTTACCGCTATACAAAATCAATGGAATGCCCTGGGTTTAGATCGGCCTGAATCCGAATTTCGCCATCCACCATGCGTGCAAACTCAGGATGCCAAGCCCGATCCACAGGGGACTCTGGCTTATGGTTACTGGTTCTGTCCGGACGGCGCGCAATGGTAGAACCAATACGCAACTGAACGGCTCGTAGCAGCAAGGCCCGAATACTGGCCCACTGCTGAGGCGCATCGCCAGCTTTTAGGGGGGCTCCGGCATGGGCAACACCGCGCAATTCACCCCACACCACAATGTGGCCACGAGCAATAATTTCACTGCCGCTGTGCACATCTCCCATGACCAACAAGTGGCCTTCAGACACCACCGTCTGTCCTGAGCGCAACGTCCCCGTTACCAGACGAGTGGGCATGGCCTCGGCGCCTGTTGCCGGCACCGGAACCAATGTGTCCGCCGCCGTGGCTTGATAATGAGTGACGGTTGGCGCCTCTAAAAACGCCGGCACCGTTACCAATGAGGGATCGGGTTTTGACGCAGCAGTCTCGCCAAGGCTTTCAACCGTCATACGCTCTGACAATGATTTAGGCACATCACTGTCCAACGATACCAATGGCATTGGGTCCACGGAAGACGTTGAATCCACAACATCCGTTATGTTTTCAAGAAGCATTGCCGTGGTTTGGAGCGACGATAAACCTTCTAGTGTTTCAATTGATGACAAGATGGGTGTTTCTTCAGCAGCTGTTCGCTCTGTTACACTTGGAAGCCTCTCTACAACAGAAGGCTCAACCAAAGAGAAGAGAGGCTCTGGCGGAGCAACCAAAGCGGTCGCCAAGGGAGAAGCCGCATAACCATCGGAGGACAAGGCTTCCTCATTCGCCGGCGGGTATTCTTTTACTCCCAAACCACAACTAAGGGCTGCCTGCTGGGTTTGAGACAAGCGCGCATACACCATAGTCACGCTGAGACCTTGCTGGCGCAACGTTTCTAACAACTTACTCAGCATTTTTCCCGTCAGCACCAACGACCCACAGTCTAATGCCACCTGCGTTGTTTCTAAACTTTGCGATGGGTGCTGCTTTAGCCAGGCAGCTAATAAGCGCTGAGAATCAGAAAAACTAAGAGCCGAAGAAATATCCACAAACAAGGGTGGTAGTGCCAAGACAGGCACTGGCAAAGAGGGCAATGAGGTAGAAAGCGTGGCCGTAGGCAAAAGTATGGATTCCATAACCGAAAAGGGAGAAACTCCCCAACCTTGCGAATGCAGCGTGGGCTTAACCTGAAAGCTTAGGCAGGGGTCACTCTAATATCTCTAGCCGTTGTGGCGGGCGGTTATAATTAACAACAAGGTATTTAGCTTAAGCGACTACTTGTATTACGCGATCACTAACCAACAAAGTCCATAGCATTGCATTCGTTGGGTAAATTATACGAAGGGCCCCGCCATTCCCCTAGCAAATACAGCCAGTTGTAACACCATTCTTTACAAGCCGCGAAGCGGCTTTGTCCATTGCGTCAATACTGCCACCTATCAAAGGAAAAGCGCCCTCAGCTGGTGAGCGAGGACGCCTCTGATGATTTAAGAGCGCAAAAAATCAGAAAAGAATTTACAACAACGCATCCGACAGAGCTTGCTGACGGTCTTGCAAACTTTGACGAATACTTTTACCAGCAGGGGCGGCCTTGCCTTGAGCTGCTTTGCGATTACCGCCGCGAGGCAAGGGTAGCGGAGGCAAAGAATCCATAGGGACCTTACCCGCTTCGGACACCACAGGACGATGGGACAAGGTGCTGGCCTGACCAGGCAACGAAATACCATCCGCAGGTGGAGCCGCTGGCGCCACCATGGCCGGCATCATTTGGGCAGCATTGCGTGGCTGGCGGGCAGCGGCTTCGGAACGAATGTTACGTAAATGCTGCTGACCATTTTTGACGACTTGCTGAAAGCTGGACAAATCTTTGTCAAGACTGTTCAACACTTGCTCGGCATACACATCGGCGCCTTCACGCACACGGCGGGCATCTTCCAAAGCTTGTTGGCGCAAGGCGTCCATTTCACCCAGCACGGTTTTGCGGTGGGCTTCCAGTTCACCCATCAATTGATGACGGATTTTAGCGGCTTCGTCTTCCACGGCGCGCATAAGGGCACTATTGTTCAGCATGCTTTCCGCTTGGCGACGGGCTTCATCCAGTGTGAAGGAGCCTTTGCGCTGGGCTTCAGCGATAATTTCATCGCGGCGGTCTAGAATGAGCCGCGCCTGAATGATTTCTTCCGGCAACACGTCACGCACATGATCGAGTAATGGCAGCAATTGGTCACCGTTCACCACCAACCACGGGGTAAAGGGAACGCTAAAGCCAGCGAGAAGCAGATCTTCCATGCGTTCTACTGATTTAATGAAGGACTGGATGGCTGATTCGCCTTTCATGGTCTCTATCCTTTATACCGGGGAAAACAAACAATACTAAACATCACTAAAATGGGTTAAGGCACGGACGCCACAGGCAATGTGCACAGTCCACCTTGATAGTGCTCTTTCAACAACGTTTCTACGGCAGGGGGAACGGCTTTACTAATGTCCCCACCATACCGGGCGACTTCTTTTACCACCGACGACGAGAGGAACTGATGCTCCAGACTGGCCATCATAAACAGGGTTTCCACGCAGGGATTGAGGGTTTTATTCATCTGAGACATTTTAAACTCAAATTCAAAATCAGAGACTGCCCGAAGGCCGCGCACAATCACCTCTGCCCCAGCAGCTGCGGCAAAATCAATGGTTAGGCCTTCAAAGGGTTGAACGGTCACGTTGGTAATAGGTCTTTCACTTTGCTGAATACAGGTTTGGATGAGCTGAACACGTTGCTGAAGGGTGAGTAAGGGCGCCTTGTTGGGATTACGGACTACTGCCACCACCAACTGATCAAACAAATGGCTAGCCCGCGTCACAATATCCAAGTGGCCGCGAGTCATGGGGTCAAAACTACCGGGATACACGGCGGTTACCACGTTTAAACGTCCTTTAGCGGTTACCACACACCGTTAAAACAAGGGCCCTCGTCACATTTCGTCACGATTTTCCTCCGCACTCTGGCAAAGTAATCAACAAACCATTGACCATACAAACCAATGAGCACAGGCGCTTGTTCAACACGTTTAGTCTACCCCAGTTTGCTCTGTTTCCCGTCACCCCTCCACACCCAAACCGAGGAATCGTTAAAAAACGTTACACCCCACCCCCCGCAAGCTGGGTTTTTAAATTTGCTTTGCTAAGCCTTTGGGCAGAGCGTGGCAAACCCTACCCTAACAACCAAAAGCCCCATTACTTTTAAAGTAATGGGGCTTTACGCTTTATTGATGAACTACAATTCTTTGGAATGAATTATTTTCCTTCAGAGCCGTTAGTAGCGTCTAGATCTTTATCAGGCGCTGTTTCTTCAAGCTCCCCAACAGGGCTGACCATATTTTTTTCCACTAGTTGCCCGTGGAGGTCTTTAACGAGGTCTGTTAAAGTACGAACAAGTTGTTTTAAACCATACGAAGCGTTTGGTTCTTCAGCTCTCTGTGCAGTATGCTCTTTGTTTAGTGCAGGGTGTTCCAGATCGTGAATCAATACCTTTGCCTTCACACCTGCCTCTCCGCTCGGGGTTGAATACGGCTTGGCCTTTATGCTTACTATCCCTGAGTAGTCTTTGACTTGGTCTGCTAGCGTCCGTAAAGCCTCTTCTATATTGTAAATTTTATCACCTGAAGTTTTCCCAATTTTATATGTGATTCTTTCCTCTTCTATATCGCGGTGTACTAACGAAGTAAACTGGATTGGATTGGATTGGATTGTCACGAGTGCATCTCCGTGCGTGTAGGGGGCATCAAATACGCCCCAAATGCTTGAAGCGTTACTTCCTTAAAAGCCCCTAAGACATTACTTGTGCTAGTCGGGCGCACAATGATTACAAAACCGTTACAAACGCGACTGTCCAAAGACTTTATAAAGCGCCCTGATACGCCCACAACTGCCCCAAGGTTAAAATGCTGGGCTCTTGCTCTGCCAAGCGTTTAAGCAGCACCCACAAGGTATCGGCCGTCATTTTCACATCGTACTCAGCCCGGTGGGGGTTGGCATTGTACACGCCACAGGCATGGGCCACGGCCACCCCTTCGTAGGTAGGTAAGCCTGGCAACAGTTTTTTAGCCAAAGCACGGGTACACAAGCTCTTGGCAAAATCCACACGGGGCTGGTAGCCTTGCAAGCCCGTTTCTTCCAGCTTGGCTTGTAAAAAACCAATATCAAAGCTTACGTTGTGGCCCACAATCAAAGGCTCTGGGCCCAATAGCTGGCATAAGTCTCGCAGTACTACTACTGGGGCTGGGGCATTGGCCACCATGGCATCCGTAATACCCGTAATGGCCACAATATTCTCTGGAATCGACTCGGTAGGCTTGACCAGGGTTGAAATGCGGTTCAGTTCTTCCCCCCGCTGAAACTGAATGGCCACCAATTCGGTAATGGCATTTTTTTTGGCTTGCAAACCCGTGGTTTCCAAATCCAGCACCGTAAAAATGGCATCGGCAATCAAGGTATCTGCCATCATGGGCGGCAGCGGCGCTTTAAATGCCGTGGTGTCGGTATTGGGTGATTCTAACAACGCCCCAAACAGTGATTGCTGCATCGTGATTTTCCCAAAAAGCTCTTAGGATTACGTTGCTTCATCATCCCAAGACAAAGTAGCCACTGCAAGCACCTACGTTGCAAAAGCTCCAAACCATTCGCTTCTTAGCGTCTTTAGGCCCAAAAGCTTCATTGCTTTGTTTAAGGCTTTGGCTACTCTATTCGCCCAGCGATTGGCCCCTGCGGCAGGGGCATCAATCCAAGGGCCTTTTTGGTTTTTCGTGGGTTTTGCCAAGTCATCTTGGGTTGAAAATGCCAAGTAGTAGCAATCGTGCCCGGTTGGGATATTAAGGTAGGCATTGCGAGCGTCCGGATCATCGGGCTTAGCACCCTTGCCAAAAACGCCTATTTTTAGTGTTTGCCAGCAAGTGCGGTTAAACTCCTTAAAAAGAAACGTTTTATAACCCGGCGTGTTATTAGGCTTTCCTAATGCGTCTGTTACCGTGATTAAAGGCTCACCATTTTTATTTTCGCCGATGGCTTTAATTAACTCAAAATGATACTGAGTTCGAGCCCGATGCATGACAACAATCACGTGCCCTAAGGCTAAATGCCTTCTAACATCGTCCACACTGCCGTGGTTATAGGCTTGGGCATACAGCCCCTGACGTCTAGCCTCATCCAGCATTAACTGTGGCGTTAAACCCAAATTTTTCCAACGGCGTATGTGATGGTCCAAGTCATTGCTACTTTGAGGAGGAGTTTGAGATTTCAACGCATTTAATACCATGGCCAAAGCCCTTGTGCCACAAGAAGAGCTGCCGGCAGGTTGATCTAAGGGCGTTAATAGGTGCTTTGTCTCCGTTTTTTTAATATACGTAGAATCCTTAGCCTCCAACAACGTGGCTTGATGATGGCTAAAATACCCAAAATACACACCGTTACTTGGCACAAGTAACGTTTCCTTTATACCCAACAAGCACGCACGTTGATGCACCCAATGCGGAGGTTGTTCCGACGGGTAAAATGAACGCTGCAAAGAGTTTGTCGTCAGCTGCACCATAAAAAGCTCGCAAAAGACTCGTCAAAGATAAGGACTTCTTCTGCATAAACGCCCCTCAACAAAAAACGATGCTAGTGGTTTTTCATCCTTTGATGACTGGCCTCAATGACGTGATGGCGCCACTGTTCTTTAATAGCATTGGTTTTTTCAAAACCCGTCGCCACTTCCGTGGCCAGCTGTTGAGCAAAGGTGCCGTTTTCAATCTCGGTAAGGATGGCCTCCATCTGCTGGCGAGTATGCGTATCAATCACGCGACCCCCATTGAGCAAATCCCCCACACGAGCGGCAGGGCTAATAATATCGCGCAGGCCGGTGGGGCCACGGTCGCACAGCAACTGAGCGATTAGTTTTAGCTCGTGGAAACAGCGAATATAGGCCACCTCCGCCGAGTACCCACGGTCGACCAAGGTATCAAAGGCCATGGTGACAAGACGTGAGAGGCCGCCGCACAAAACCGCCTGCTCACTAAATAAGTCACACACCGTTTCTTCTTGGATGGTGGTTGGGTAAATGCCTACCCGGCCTGAACCAATGGCCTTGAGGTAGGCCAAGGCCACACCCAAGGTTTCACCAGACGGGTCTTGATGAACGGCTACCAAGGCAGGCACACCGCTGCCATCCACAAATTTTTGCCTCACCCCACTGCCGTGGCTTTTGGGCGCCGCCAAAAAGCCATTCACTTGGGGTGGTAATGGCGCCAGATTGTAGTACCACGCATAGCCATGGCCAATGGCAATAAAATGACGCCCCGTGAGCTTGGGGGTGATGGCGGCAATGGTCTCGCCAATGGCATGATCCGGCACGAGCAGCATGAGGACGTCTGCGTGATTGGGCAATTCGGCTAAGGGTACCACGGTAAAACCATCAGCCTTGGCGTGACTGGCCTTGGTGCTAGCGTCTCGTGCGCCCACAATCACGTTAATGCCACTGTCTCGGAGGTTCAAGGCTTGGGGGTGGCCGTGATTACCATAGCCCACCAATCCCACCGTGCGGTGCTGCAATGGGGACAAATCAATGTCGGCATCGTGCCAG
Source organism: Vampirovibrionales bacterium (assembly GCA_029866025.1). Taxonomy (GTDB): domain Bacteria; phylum Cyanobacteriota; class Vampirovibrionia; order Vampirovibrionales; family Vampirovibrionaceae; genus JARXAD01. The sequence continues at coordinate 108,206 of JARXAD010000002.1, forward strand.
ACTGTTGTTGCTTCCAACATTTAAGAGTTCACACTAGAGGCAGATGATAAACCACGCGTATCCTGATACCAGCGAACAAATTTAGGAATGCCGTCTTCAATAAGAGTGGTAGGCATGTAGCCCAGTAGTTTCTTCGCTTTGTCCACATTGGCATAGGTAATGGGCACATCGCCCTGCTGGAGAGGCTGGTAGTCAATGATGGCTTTTTGACCCAGAGCGTCTTCCAGCAGTTGAATGAGCTTGGACAGCGTCACGGTGTGGCTCTCACCCAAGTTGATGACCTCGAAGGGGGTTGCATCGTAGCGCATGGCCGCTAAAATACCTTGTTGAATGTCGTCAATGTAGGTGTAGTCGCGCTCGGTGGAGCCATCCCCAAACTGGGGTACGGGCTGGCCCTTGGCAATCAAGTCGGTAAACTTATGAATGGCTAAATCGGGGCGCTGACCGGCACCGTACACCGTAAAAAATCGCAAACACACCACCTGCAAGCCAAACAAATGGCTGTAACTGTGGAGCATGTTTTCGTTCATCACCTTGGTAGCCGCATAAATGGAAACGGGCTTGGTGGTGTCTTGGGTTTCTAAAAAGGGCACCGAACCGGGAATACTGGCATCCACCGAACCGTAGACCGAGCTAGAGGACGCAAAGGTAAAACGACTGACACCAAACTCACGGCACAGTTCGGCCAGCACATGGGTTCCTGTGACGTTGGCTTGCATATACAAACTGGGGTTGTCCAGCGACGGGCGCACCCCAGCCCACGCCGCCAGATGAACAATACCGCCTTGCTTTAAAGCCGCACCATGGGCGTCAAACACGCGTCGCATGGCAACCACATCGCAAATATCGGCTTCCACCAAAGTAAATTTTGGGTTGTGGGCGTGTTCCGCCACATTGGCGCGCTTAACGGCCGGGTCATAATAAGGGTTAAAGTCGTCCACCACCACCACAAAAGCACCCATGTGTAGCAAGTGGCGCACCAAATGAGAGCCAATAAATCCGGCACCACCCGTTACTAGATACGTATTGCCATCGTAAAACCCAGCATGGGTCGTCAGTTCAGCTTGGAGATTGGGCGTGAGTGTCTGCCAATCGTGAGTGTTGAGCATAGGGGTAGAGTCCAAAACAATGAGTAAGGGTTACCCCCTATTATCGTCTCAACAACCGTCCGTGGCTATGGAATGAGGCAAGAAATATATTCATCGCTATACTCATCGCTATCCAAGGAAGACGTGCTTTTTGCAGCTACTTTTACGGAGACAGAAACGACCCGAGTCTCTCTTTGGACTTGAAAGCGGATGACATGCCCCACCACATTGCTAATGGCATCATCCACTGCCTCTTTGGTTAAACCTGAAAGAGGCACATTATCGGCTGTTAGCAGCACATCACCACTGCGTAAACCGCTTTTAGCAGCAGGAGATCCCAAAAACACGTTGTTGACGATGGGAGGCGTATTTGGGCTAATCGTTAAATCCAATCCCACATAACCATTGCCAACTGGCTGAACCGGTTTTGACATGGGTGGAGTCACTTTTTCAATCACCTGGCTGGCTGAAATTCCACCCGTAAGGGGCTTACTGGCAAAGGTATCGGGTGCAATAATAACCAGCACTGCTAGCAGAATGGCGAAGCCAACGGAAAAGACGGAAAAGTCTACGCATGATCGCAAGCAGGATTTTAAAAAGCCCATAGCCTTACCCCTCCATACAGTACACCGGAACTCGATACCCCTTAGTAAATTCGGTCACGTTGAATGTGAAAGACGATGGGTTCAGACTTTAGTTCCTGAAGTGGTGAAATGTCTAAGGGAGCCTCAAGAACCGCTGTTTTGTTGGATTTGTTTGCCTTGGCTTGAGACTTGGATTGAGGCTTGGATTTCAGGGGCTTTTCGGGAGCATCTTCAACAATCAAATCAAAGCTGTCCATGTTGGTAATGGGCTCAATTTTAAAGTAGTAGGCAATCACGGCTTCATATTCGTTAGCGGCTGTCCCCCCACGGGCGTCATCCACAGCGCCTACGGCAGTGGCTTTAAGCGGTGCCAAGGTGCGTACCGGGTAAATAACAAAATGCTTACCCCGCCCAATGCCTTCAATGCGAGCTTTGCGACGCGACGGAAAGGTAGCCGTTGGCCCAAAGCTAGACAGGGAAAATTTCACTTCCACGGGATAATGGAGATTGGTAAGACGATCAATATCCCCGTGATGGAGTTTTTTGACCTTTTTCAAGCTTTCGTTGGCCGGGTAAAGGCTTTTAGAGATCTTGGTGGCCAACATCATAAAGGGGCTGTAGATATTGAGCAGGGTGCCGTCCGCTTTTTCCATCCAGTTAGGTCCCAAAACCTCGGCCAAGCCAAAACGTCCGTGCTCAATGCCGTGGCGCACCGCCTGATTAATGCCAGCACCATCCAGCGGTACCAATGCGCTACTAGGGGTGGACAACAATGCTAAGCCCAAAGCGATTATGGCCATCCATAGAGTGATTAAACGATTGCGAATCATGACGCAAAGCACCTTACGGTTGAGTGGGCATAAAGAGAATCCACTTGAATGGTACCGCAACGACGAAGGCAGGATCAAAAGGCGCTAGCCAGAATGAGCAAGGGCGGGCTACAATACTATTTCGTTACAATTGGGCAAATGCCTTTTTTAGAGTGGTTAGACAATTCGGCGATCGCGTGTCTTAGCAAGAGACACAGAGCCCGAGGATGAGACGCGCATGTTTGAATTTTTAAAGCAAAAAGTAAGCTTGCCTGGCAGTGGCGGTGGTGGTCAAGGCAAACTGCCACGGGTGCTTAAGGTGGCCCCCATGTTTGGGGTGCCCTTGGATGACTACAAAGCCACGGGCGAGCGAGACGCCATTTTGGCGTCTTCTGGGATGGGGAAAAGCTACCTAACCGGTGTGCTAATGGAAGAGACCCTAGAAACAGGATCGTTGCTGTGCGTGATAGACCCTGAGGGCGAGCATTTTACCCTGGCAGAACGCTACCCCATGCTCATTGTAGGAGGCGAGCACGCCAACTTACCCTTGGAAGAAGCTGCCATTGATTTATACATCGATGCCATGCTGAAATCCGGCGTTTCCGCCGTTTTTGACCTCTCTGATCATGTGGATGAAGAGCAACAACACTTGTACGGCCTGATTGCCGATGCCTTGTTTACGGCAGAGCAAAAATACCGCCGCAAGGTTCGCATCGTCATTGAAGAAGCGCAAATTTACGCCCCTCAAAAAACAGGGGGCATTGCCAGCGCCAAAAAAGGCAAAGATGCCAAAATGGACCCGTTGCTGGCCAGCCAAAAACTCGCCAAACGAGGCCGTAAACGCGCCATAGATAGCCTGTGGGCCACCCAACGCCCTGCCAGTATTAGCAAAGATATTTTAAGCCAGTGCAACCGGTTTTGGTTTGGTGGCATTACCGCAGAGCTAGACTACAAAGCCATTCGCCCCTTTTTAAACGAGGCGGGCATTTCCTTTCCCGAAATTCGCTCTCTGCAACCCGGTGAGTTCTTCTTTTATAGCAAGGGGCTGACGAAAAAAATTAAGGTACGCAAGCGCCATTGCCGCCACGCCGGGGCTACGCCAGAAGCAGGCCAAACCTTTAGCGCCACCAAAAACGAAAGCATGGACAAGGCGCTATCGGGCCTAAGTGCCGCCATTAAAGCCCGTGCCGAAGAACGCGTGCACGAAGACAGCGAAATTGAACAGCTCAAAAAATTCATCAAAACCCTAAAGGGCGAAAACGAAAAACTAAAGAAAGAGCTGGAACAAGAGCGCTTGGCCACCAAGGTCATTGAGCGCATTCATGGCGTAACGCCCGAGGGCTTGGGCGAAGTAGCCAGTGGCAGCGGACGGCCCCGGCGCCGCACCACCCGCCGCGAAGATTTAACGCTGGCGCTGATTGCTGACAAGGTCAACGAAGCAGATCAACGCCTCCACCCCAGCCACATACGCCTGGATGGGTAACTCAAGCTACCAAGATAAAAAGCGCCCCCAATAAAAGTGAAGGCGCTTAATGAACAGAAAAAACCTTTAACTAACCAAAGGTTCGGTAATCGTTATTGCCTTGATAGCCGCTTTGATTGCCACCACCAGCATTTACAGGAGGGTGGCCTTGAGGAATCATATTTTTCGCGGCATTAATAACCCCAGGGGCAGCAGCAGCCATACCCGCATAAGGGCAAGAGACCATAGCAACAGCAGCGCCCATACCTGCCGAAGCAGCCCCATTAAGGTATGGGTGCTTTTGGGCAAATTGCTGATAGCCCGCATACATGTTTTGGGCCTGATTGCGCATCCATCGAGCACTATTATTCCACATGGTGGCCATGGGGTTTACGCCTTGAGCGTTATAGCCACCTTGCACAGGGGCATTGTAATTTTGTTGAGGACGATAGCCTCCGGCGCTTTGAACACCACGGTTGAGTTGCTGGCCGTAAGGGAGTTGCATTCCATAAGTCATAATAAAAACTCCTAATTTAAGTAGGGATAAATAAGCGAAATAAAACAATAATTAAACGTGATAATATAAAAACATTTTATTGGATTCTTCTGCTAATTTGTTACAGCATGTAACTAGCCCTTGCAAATTACAGGCGCAACTCTGGTATGCTACGCCTTGCCAGGCAGATGGTTGCGCTGGTGTGTGTTGGTAACAGCACCCACTGGTGAGGAAAGTCCGGGCTCCGTAGGGCAGGTTGCCGGGTAACGCCCGGTGTGAGTAATCACGAGGACAGTGCCACAGAAATGAAAACCGCCGATGGACCCTCCTTAAGTTCACTTAAGAGTCGTCACAGGTAAGGATGCAACGGTGGGGTAAGAGCCCACCAGCAAGGCCGAAAGACCTTGGCTAGGTAAACCCCAACCGTGGAGCAAGGTGAAGAGCAACGATTCAATTCGTCAGGGCTGCCCGTCCGCTTTTCGTAATCCGCACCGAGCGGGTGATGTGAATCCCCGCCCAGATAGATAACCATCCAACGACAGAACCCGGCTTATCGCCTGGCCCCTCCCAAGGGCCGCCCACAGGGCGGTTTTTCAACTTTAATTTTTTACTTCCTCTATTATCCCTTGATTATTAGCAAGCAATTTATCGTCCTATAAAAAAGGGGCTTTGCCCCTCGATCTCGCCGGTGGGTTGCCGTAAGCTACAGGCATTGGGGCCGTTCTGGCTTTTTGTGGACTTAGTTATAGGGGTGTTGCGCCATGCGCTTTGGAGTGTTTTCGTCACTTATTACGGGCTTGTTAGCGTTAGGTCTTGTATTCAATAGTGGCAGTTCTTTAGCTATCCCCCTCGCCACCCCCGATGCCGTGATTGTGGTTCCCCCCGCCGGTGTGCATCCCTTTGGCAGTAAAACGGCTTATATTTGGGGTATTCCTGGCGCTCAAGCGCCCTCCGTCTCCTTATTCAACCCCAAAAAGCCAGGCTTTTTACCCGGCATGCTGGGCAAAACCGTGGCGTCAAACTTACCAGTCACCTCAGCTTCGGCTAGCCAAGTAGGGGTTAGCACCGGCAATTATCCCCTGTGGCAGGTGGATTTCTCTGCCTTTCAAACCCCCGGCAGCTACGAGCTTCGTGTGTTACCGGCGGTCCGCGCCAAAAACAACGTGTTCCCAGTGGCCATTCCCAAGCCCATCGAAATCAGCGAATTCCTCTACTGGGACGCCATGGTCACCAACTTAAAGGGGCTGTACCTCACGCGCAGTGGCTCCAAAGTCTCTATGGGTGAGGTGGATCGCCCAGCCAGCCACACCAACGATGCTTGGCTGGAAGATGGCGACGCCACCCGACTGAAAGACGTGACGGGCGGTTGGTACAACGGCGGCAACGACTACCGAAAAATAACAACCACCACCGCCTTTGCTTTGGGATGCTGGTTGCAAACCGCCCTCCAATCCCCCGATGCCTTTTTGTCCATGAAACTGAGTTACCCCATCGGTGAAGCCAATGTGGGCGATGTGCCCGATGCCCTACACGAGCTGAAGTGGGGACTGGACTGGCTACTCGCCATGCAAGGTCGCGATGGCCGTGTGTTTCATGTGGTGGTTAATGCAGATTCCCTCACTGAAATGCCGCAATCGCCATCGATGGTGGCGTATGGGTTTCCTGCCATTCGCCCCGATGAAGACGATTCTTCCCGCTTTATTACTGGCCAGTACCGGCAAGATACCGCTGCGGCGGTGGCTGTTTGGGCCATGGCCTCTCGCGCCTTTAAAAAATCGGACGTCGCCCAATCTGTTCGCTACATGATGGGAGCCCAACGAGGCTGGGCAGCACTACAAGCCATGCCAGCTTCTACTGGATTGTCTTCTGAGACAGAGTACCTTGTGGCGGATGACACCCCTTACCGCATTTGGGCCGCCTGGAGCCTGTACAAAGCCACCAACGAGCCTCGCTACAAAGTTGCCGCCTTGCAATGGTTGGATGAATGGTCACGCCGCGAAGGATCGAACGGTGATTTAAGCATTATTAGCTGGAAAAACCCCTTGCTATTGGCGTGGATGGACGGTCTCGCTGCCGAAAAACAGGCCAAAGCCACCAACAACAGCAGTTACAGCGGCACCCAGGCCTTGTCTCAAGAAACATGGCAGCGTGCCAGCGCCAATTTAAGAGGCATTACCTTAAGCCTTGGCAACAAACCGCTCGATATTCCCAGTTTTCCCGACAGTTTACAATTATCGAACGCTCCCACAGTCGCCACACTCCAGGCCATTGCGTCGGTACTCTCTCAAGCGCCCGTTGCACAAGGCGGATTACTCCCCAAAAGTACCTTGGTCGAATGCTCCAAAGCCATGGATCGGATTTTAGGTTACCACCGCCTCCGCAAAAGCTGGCTTACTGGGGTTGGTTCTCAGTCCGCCCAACAACCGGGCCACGCCGTTAGTGTGACCTTACGAAAACCCATCCAGGGCTTACTGGTGGATGGCCCCAACCCTGCCAACCCCTCCCCTCGCTACGATGACGCATGGGACAACCCCGACAACCACAGCGAATTGTGGAGCAATGCTCTCGCAGGCTGGGTATTGGCCACACTCCATACCCAATGGCAAGGCGTTATGGACACCGAAAACATCCAACGAGGCCCGAAAGAATACTTACCTACTGAAGCCGACCCCAAGCGCTGGGCCCCCAACCCCGAGCCTGCCGCCAAGGGAGGGGCATAGCCCCTTTTATAAGCTTAGTTGGTTGGCTACCTTTTTAGTCGTTGGTTTTTAAATAGTACGAGCCCTATAAAGCCTACCTATGTTCGATAACCCTTTTATCACCGAAAAAAATCCCACGGGTTATGTGCCACTCTGTGTGCACAGTCACTTTAGTTTGCTAGAATCGGCCATTAAAATTGGGGACTTGGTCAAAGTCTCTAAAGAAAGGGGCTTTGGCGCCCTAGGGTTAACCGATAGTGGCGTAATGTACGGCGCTGTGGAGTTTTACAACAAAGCTAAAGAATCGGGCCTACACCCCATACTTGGCGCCGAATTGTTTGTAATGGATGGAGACATTGCCGACAGAAGTGCCCGCGCCCCATGGAGCCGCATTAACTTTTTGTGCCAAAACTTGGTGGGTTACCAAAACTTAGTCAAGCTTATTAGTATTGGCCAGCTGGACGGTTTTTATTACAAACCCCGTGTGAACTGGGAGCTGTTGGAACAGCACAGCGAAGGGCTGATTGCTTTAAGCGGTGATATGGGGGGCGCTTTGGGTCGACCCTTTTTGCGGGGCGATAAAGACGGCGCTTGGGATAACGCTCGTAGGCTGCAAAGCATTTTTGGTACTTGCTGCTACTTGGAACTCCAAGATCATGGCAAAGAAGGTGAGCAGCGCCTAAATACTGAGACGGTAACCATTGCCGAGGCCTTGGGTTTACCACTCGTCATCACCAACAACGATCGCTTTCTCAATCCGGGGGAAGACGACGTTCACCACATTTTGCTGTGCATGCAAGAAGGCAAAACCCTGGAAGAATCCAGCAAAGGAGCTTTGTTTGGCCCAGAGTATTATTTAAAAACCGGCGAGCAACTCAAAACCAGTTTTAGAAATTTAGATCCAACCCTAGTAGACAAAGCTTTGGCAGCTTCTGGAGCCATTGCGGCCCAATGCCAATGGACATTGCCTCAAGGGGAAAGCATCCTGCCCGCCTTTCCATTATTGGAAGAAGCCACGGAAGCCGATGAGCTTAAGCGTGTGGCGTATTTGGGGGCCCAAAAACGCTATGGTGTCACAAATAATGACGACTTGCCTGCAGAAGTGACGGAACGGCTGGATTTTGAACTGAACGTCATCAATCAAATGGGCTTTCCAGCCTACTTCCTCATTGTATGGGAGTTCATTCAGTGGGCGCTTGAGCAAGGCATCCCCGTGGGGCCAGGCCGTGGATCGGCAGCCGGTAGCTTGGTAGCCTACGTGTTGAATATCACCAACCTAGACCCCATTGAGCACAACCTGCTGTTTGAGCGATTTTTAAACCCAGAGCGGGTGAGCATGCCCGATATTGATATTGATTTTTGCATTGAGCGCCGCGAAGACGTGATTCAGCATGTGCGGGAAAAATACGGTGCCGAGCGTGTCTGCCAAATTATTACCTTTGGCACCCTAGCGGCCCGCGCTGCACTTAAAGCGGTGGGAAGGGTCATGGACATTCCCTTTGCCGACAGTGACCGTCTGGCCAAGATGATTCCGGCAACCCCTGGCACCAAGCTCAAAGATGCTTTGGCCGATGGGCAACCCCTCAAAGCAGAAGTGGACGGCAACGAAGACACCCGCCGTTGGGTGGATATGGCCCTAAAACTGGAAGGTATTGCCTGCAACTTTGGTATTCACGCCGCTGGCGTGGTGATTGCCAAAGATCCCTTGATGACCACGGTGCCCATCCAGCGTTCCAAAGACGGGCAGCTGATTAGCCAGTACCCCATGGGGGATTTGGAAAAGCTGGGCTTGCTTAAGATGGACTTCTTGGGCCTTCGCAACCTCACCATCATTCGCAATACGCTGGACTGGATTGAAAAAAAGACGGGCGAACGGATTGATATTGACCGCATCCCTCTGGATGACCCCAAAGTCTACGCGCTGTTGTCACTCGGCGATACCGACGGCGTGTTTCAGCTGGAATCCAGCGGCATGAAAGCTTTGGAGCGGGATTTAAAGCCGTCAGTGTTTGAAGATATTAACGCCTTGGTGGCGTTGTTTCGCCCAGGGCCTTTAAATAGCGGTATGGCCAAGTCCTTTGTGGACCGAAAGCATGGCCGAGAAGCCATTACCGTGGCGCATCCAGCCCTAGAGCCCATTCTTAAAAGCACCTACGGAACCATCGTGTACCAAGAGCAAATTATGCAGGTGGCGCAGCACTTGGCTGGGTATTCATTGGGGCGTGCCGATTTGCTACGCCGCGCCATGGGTAAGAAAAAAGCCGAGGTAATGGAAAAAGAGCGGGAAGGATTCTTGGAAGGCTGCATCGCCAACGGCGTGCCCGATGCCATTGCCAACCCGTTGTTTGACACCATGACAGAATTTGCGGCGTACTGCTTTAACCGGTCTCACAGTGCTGCCTATGCCTTTATTGCCTATCAAACGGCGTACCTTAAAGCCCACTACCCGGTAGAATACCTGTCTGCGCTGCTGTCCAGTGTGAGCAGTGATTTGGATAAAATTCAGCACTACATATTAACCGCCCGCCGCATGGGCATTAAAATTTTACCACCGGATGTGAATACCAGTGGCTTGGAATTCACCCCCAGCGAAACCCTTGACGGTCAACCTGCCATTCGTTTTGGTATGGGCAGCATTAAAAACGTAGGCAGTGGCGTGGTGGAAAGCATCATCGCCGCAAGAACTGAAACGCCCTTTGTGGATCTCAACGATTTTCTCAAGCGCGCGGGCCACGCCATTAACAACAGCAAAACGCTGGAATCGCTGGTAAGCGCCGGTGCCTTGGATGGCTTTGGCTACAAGCGCCGCCATTTGTGGATTAACGTCGATGAGATGATTCGCTACGCCAACCAGTGCAAAGATCAAGCACTGACGGGACAATCCAGCCTATTTGCGCTCATGGCTACCAGCGAGACGGATTTTTCGGGTGTCATGCTGAGTGGCGATGCCAACCTTGAGATGACCGATGAAGAAAAACAACGCTTGGAAAAAGAACTGCTGGGCTTTTATGTCTCCAGCCATCCGCTGGATGCCGTGATTGAGCTATTGCCCTTGGTGGTGAGCCACGGAATCAACGAGCTCAAAGAGCTGGCCGACAATACCCCCGTTCGCATTGGGGGCTTGCTAGGCAATGTGCAACGCAAAACCACCAAAAAAGGCCACGCCATGATTGTGGCCTTGCTGGAAGACTTGGGCGGCAGCTGCGAGGTTGTGGGCTTTAAACAAGTAACCGACTTACCCGCCTTTATGGATGGCCAGCGGGTATTACTCAAGGGCAAGGTGTCTCATCGGGGGGAAGACAGCTTTAGCGTGATTGTGGATAGCATGGATGTACTGGCCCACGCCGAACCCGTGCTGGTTCGTTTTGAAGCCCCGCCCGCTTTTAATGACGTAGACACCCTGCGTCAAACCCTACAAGCCCACAGTGGCGAGCAACCTGTGATTATTGGCTTCCCTGACGGCACACGCATGAAAGTGGCCCCCCATTTTTGGGTGGACCGTAACCGGTTGCCGGTCCTCAAAGCGGAGCTGACCTCTCGATTGGGGTCTCAGGTAACGCTGGTCTAATTTAGGCGTCATTGACCACCCCTTCAATAGGGTATTTTGAGGATTTTAAGGGCTAAGCACCCCTAAAATATCGCATTGCGGTTTACACTGTGAGGTATGAACCCCTCGTCTGACTCCCCCCTCATCCTGCCCGAGCGCATTCAGGCCACCAAAACCCGCATTCGGGAAATTTTGTATGGCGCCGATTTATACCGCTACAAAGGCCGCGTGGCCAAACTCCAAGGCCTAACGGTGGAAGCCAGCTTGCCTCGCCTAAAAATTGGCGACCTGTGCTTTATTGAAACCGTAACAGGTGAGCCCAAAGCCGCCGAAGTGGTTGCCTTTAAAGGCGATATGGCCCAACTGTTGCTTCTGTACGACGGCCAAGGCATTGCCCAAGGCAGCTGGGTGATGACCACCGGCAAACCCATTGAAATTCCCGTGGGCGATTTTTTGCTGGGGCGGTTAGTCTCACCTTTGTGTGAGCCCATGGATGGACGCCCCATGGACACGGCCCTAGCCAAGATGGTTTCGGTGGAAAACGATCCCCCCAACCCACTGGATCGCCCCGTGATTAAGAACAAATTTGCCACGGGCGTGCGCGCCATTGATAGTTTGCTGACCATGGGCGCAGGGCAGCGCATGGGCCTGTTTGCAGGCTCTGGCGTAGGGAAAAGTACCATGATGGGCATGATTGCCCGCAACTCAGAAGCGGATGTGAACGTGGTGGCCTTGGTGGGCGAACGGGGCCGCGAAGTGAAAGAATTTATGGAAAACAGCCTCGGTGAAGAAGGCATGAAAAAATCGGTGCTGGTGTGTGCCACCGGCGACCAACCGCCCCTGATGAGGATGAAGTGCCTGCAAAGCGCCACCGCTGTGGCCGAATATTTTAGAGACCAAGGCAAAAAAGTGTTTTTAATGGCAGATACCGTGACCCGCTGTGCCATGAGTGGCCGTGAAGTGGGCTTGGCCGTGGGGGAACCCCCCACTATGAAGGGCTACCCCCCCAGTATTTTTAGCTGGCTGCAACGGGTACTGGAACGCAGCGGTGTGACGGAAAAAGGTTCCATTACAGCGTTATATACCGTGCTAGTAGAAGGCGACGACATTAATGACCCCGTGTGCGACACGGTACGCGGCATTATTGATGGCCATGTGATGCTATCTCGCAAGGTAGCTGCCATGAACCACTTCCCGGCTATTGATGTATTGGGCAGTGTAAGCCGGTTGTTTACAGAAATTACGGATAGCGAGCATCGGGTGGCTGCGGGGAAAATGCGGCAGTTGCTCTCTATTTACGCCGATGCCAAAGATTTGGTAGACGTGGGCGCCTACGAACGCGGTGCCAACCCAAAAATTGATACCGCCTTGGCCTACATTGATGACATCAATAGCTTTCTCAAGCAATCCGTCAGCGAAAGCGTGACCATGACCACCACGCTGGACCGAATGAAGGCCCTCATGAAAGACGTGACCTTATAAAATTAGCCAAAATCAATTAGTCATCTTCTAAAACAAGCGCTTCGCCTGCGTGGCCATAATAATACTCCCACTGGCCTTTGGCTTGGCAGCCCGTACACGTGGCAAACTGATTCATAAAGCCCACGTCGGCTACCATGCGGCGCTCGCCCATAGTTATCACTACATCGCCATGCTCATTGGTGGTAATCACCACACTATCGCGCACGCTCGGGCTCACCATCAGGTCAAATCCTTGGTGGCAGCAGTGCTTGCATTGAAACATGGGTATGGCGCCTGACGGGTCGTCCTTCATCCCTTCACCGTAACCAATTTAACAAGGTTGGGCAATCCTTAAACAGGGGATTTTAATAGACTCTGGCATAAGGCCCACCCCCTTGGGAATCGCTACCAGAGAGGGTATGATGCCGCCATGATCGACCCTTCTTCACAACCCTGGTGCCTGGGTCAGGCGTGGCGCAACCCTTGGATGGACCCAACGGTGGCCTCACCGTCTCCGCAACACCCCTTAAAAGTGGCCATTTTAGGGTCCACTGGTTCCATTGGCACCCAAACACTGGCTGTCATTCATGCCTTCAAAGACCGTTTTCAAGTCATTGGGCTTGCTGCTGGCCAGCAGGTGGATTTACTAACCACCCAAGCCAACCACTGGCAGCCCAAGGCCATTTGCTTGCAAAGTGCCAAAGGACTGGTTCAGGCGATGCAAGGTATAAAAACCCAAGCCGAATCTCTCGAAGGGCTTTGGGGCGACGACGGCCTTATTCAACTGGCGACCCACCCCGATATAGATGTGGTGATTGTGGGTTTGGTGGGGCTTACGGGTTTAGCTCCAACACTGGCAGCCCTTAAAGCCGGTAAGCGTGTGATTACTGCCAATAAAGAAACCTTTGTGGCGGGTGGTCACCTGGTGGCGCCGTATCTTAGCCAGCTATTACCCATTGATAGCGAACATGCCGCCATTTTTCAGTGCTTGCAAGGGGTATTGTCTGAGGGAGAATCCCCCATCCTCGATTCCGTGGCAGAACTCATTCTTACAGCCTCCGGTGGTCCCTTTCGCACGTGGGACGCCAACGCCATTCCCTTAGCAACTCGAGAACAAGCGCTAGCCCACCCCAACTGGAGCATGGGGAGCAAGGTGACGGTTGATTCCGCCACACTGATGAACAAAGGACTGGAAATTATTGAAGCCCACTGGCTGTTTGGACTGCCGTATGACCGCATTAACGTGGTCATTCACCCCCAAAGCATGGTGCACAGCGGCGTGCGTTTTGTAGATGGCAGCGTCCTCACCCAGTGGGGCACGCCGGATATGCGCGTGCCCATTGTTCATGCACTGGCGTATCCCAACCGTTGGCCTTTACCCACAGAGGGGTCGTTTGCCACCAGCCATTATCTGCCCAATCAGTGGCAAAATTTAACCTTTGAAACACCCGACCTTGAGAAATTTCCTGCCTTGGCGCTGGCTCGTCATGCGGGAGAACAAGGCCCTGCCGCTACCATTACCCTCAATGCCGCCGACGAAGTAGCGGTGGAGCGCTTTTTAAAGGGCGATCTAACCTTTGGCGATTTGGTACCCTGCGTGGCCGCCACCTTAGAAGCGATGAGTAACACAACGCCACCCAATGACTTGGATGCCGTAGCCCAGCTGGATGCGTGGGCGCGCCAGCAAGCACGGGCGTTTACACCCAAAGTGGTCCTTTCCTGTTAGCACTACTCTGTAACAAATTATGTTGCCCTTTTTCCCCCACTAGCAACTTTCATTTTTCAGGGTCTTTTATACGGGTAAGAAACGTACCATTGCCATTGAGCCAGAAAGTGAGCCTATCTCATGCAAAACCAAACCGGCCTACAATCCTTTAATTCCAATCCCTATCTATACACTCAGCCTCAAGCTTTACCGGCTCCTGTTGTTACAACTCCTGCTTCCAATGATTCTTACCCTTTAAACGCCCCCAATTTAACAGGGCAAGGCCAAGGTGACTTTTTCACCTCCACTGGGGCACCCGTAAATTACACAGCAACGTCAACAGCCTTGCCCGCTCCCCTTCCGGCTCCATTTAAAGCGGCCTCTACAGGTGCAGATTTTAACAACCAAAACTTCACCCTAAATCTCACTGATGCTGCAAACACTCAGTTCAAACCAGTGCCTGCCATCACGGCTGTGGCACCCGACCCTTTTGCCAACACCACCCAAACCACCACTATTCCGGGTTATACACCACCGGGTGGCAATTTCAACATGCTGGCTTAATAGCGCCCCTTTTGGGCCTAGCCGCTGCCCAACACCCCAAAGACGCTGTCGGTGTTGGCCATAATGGCATCGCATAGCGCTGGGTAATTTAACAGCCACTCACCGTCGTTAATCACGGTTTCCGCCAACTGGCGCGCCTGAATTAGGGTCTCTTGGTCTTTTACCAAATCGGCCAAAGCAAACTCTGGCAAGCCGCTTTGGCGGGTGCCCAAATACTCACCGGGGCCGCGCAATTGCAAGTCGCGCTCGGCAATCACAAAGCCATTGTCGGTTTCCGCCATCACCCCCAAGCGCTGGGCGGTTTCGTCGCTGGCGTTATTGCTTACCAACAGGCAATAACTGGCATGGGTGCCACGGCCCACACGTCCCCGCAACTGGTGCAGCTGGCTCAGGCCAAAGCGATCCGCATTTTCAATCACCATTACCGTGGCGTTGGCCACGTCCACGCCCACTTCCACCACCGTGGTGCTTACCAAAATATGGGTTTCACCTCGCGCAAACGCCCCCATCACCGCCTCTTTTTCATCAGATCTAAGCTTGCCATGGAGCAATCCCACCCGCCACTGAGGAAACACCTCCGTTTGCAAGCGTTCCGCTTCGCTGGTAGCGGCTTTAGCGGCCAAGGTTTCGCTGTCTTCAATAAGGGGGTACACAATGTAGGCCTGCCGCCCACTAACCACTTCGGTGGTTATGCATTCCACCACTTGGCGGCGCTGACTGCCCCTTAGCACTTGGGTCACAATCGGTTGTCGTCCCGGAGGGCGCTCATCCAGCAAGGACACATCCAAATCCCCATGCAAGGTCATGGTGAGGGTACGCGGAATGGGCGTGGCCGTCATGCTGAGTAGATGGGGGTGTTGGCCTTTGTCTTTCAGCAACATACGTTGGCGAACCCCAAAGCGGTGCTGCTCATCAATAATCACCACCCCAAGGTTGTTAAACACCACCCCATCTTGAATGAGGGCGTGTGTGCCTACCGCCAAATGAATTTGCCCGTTGGCGAGGCCCGTTAGCACTTCTTGGCGTTGTTTGGTGGTGTGCTTACCCAAGCACAAGCCCACTTTAAGGCCCAAGGGCGTTAGCCATGCCACAAAACGCTGGTAATGTTGTTCCGCCAAAATTTCGGTGGGGGCCATCAACGCCCCTTGATAGCCGCCCTCTACTGCCAACAGCAAGGTTAGCAAGGCCACCACCGTCTTCCCACTGCCCACATCCCCTTGCAACAAACGGTACATAGGCTCTCCGCTGGCCAAGTCTTTTTCAATATCGGCCAATACCCGTTGCTGAGCGTTGGTGAGCTGAAAAGGCAGACGTTCTAACAACTGCGCCACCACCCCATCGGGCTGGCGTTCCAACACCAAACCCGGAGCCGTCTGCTTGTAACGGGCGCGCATCATAGCCAAGCGGGCCTGCAAATAAAACAACTCGTCAAACACCAGACGTTCTCGAGCTGATTCACACCCAGCCAACGATTCGGGAAAATGGATTTGGCGCACCGCTGCTGGCAAGGGAATCAAGGGTTTGGGCAAGGGCAGCGTCGGTGGATAGGGATCCACCAGCCGGTGGCCATACTGTTGTAGGGCTTGATACATGACCCGCCGCAACCCCCGCAGGTGCAAGCCTTCTGTTAGTGGGTACACCGGCACAATACGACCCGCATTAAGGTTACTACCACTCACGCTGGGGATTCCGTCGGTATCATCATCCAGCAACACCACCTCTGGGCGATCCATGCTCCACAGCTTGCGTTTGCTGTCCCACTTTACTTTGCCACTCATCATGACCAAGGCGCCTTTGACCAATCGGGCTTTGCCAGCTTCCAATTGCTGGCGGGGCACTCCTCGAAAAAACCACTGGGCTTGGAGACGTCCGCCTTTCCCATCCATCAAGGCAACCGTCATAATCCACAGCACTTTGTTTTTGGCCTGAAACAGCGACGGAAGCCCCAAAGTGCCCACAATGGTGACGTCTTCGTCGTCCGTGAGTTCGGCTATGGGCTTTTGGGTGGCGTAATCCACGTAACGGCGCGGATAATAGTGGAGTAAATCAGCCACCGTATTAATACCCACACTGGCCAAGCGCTTGGCGAGAGTGGGACCAATACCTTTCACGTCTGTGACTGGAATGGTGTTAAGACCGTCCGACAAGGGCGCAGGAACCTGATCCAACGCTATGGGCTGCCGCACAACATCCATAGAGTCATTATCCAAGTCACTGTTTAAATCAGGCAAAGCCTGCGGCTTTGCCGCTGCAGGCTGGGCGAGATCGATGAGCCAGTTCTCCAAGGCTTCCACGGCATGGAGCCGGTAATTAAGGTCTTTGCCTTCGTAGCGAATAAATTGTTGCTCTAATCCATTGGCAGGGGCCGGATCCACCCAGCGGCTCTTCGCCAACTGATTCAGCGTTTTACTGACAAATTTGGCAAAGGTGCTACGCCGCCCTTGCACGTTGGTGTAGGCCTGCTTACGCTCAATGGCAATGGCCTGCTGCAAATCTTTTAAGCGGAGGGTAACTTCATCCAGCACGGCAAGCACTTTTAAGGAACAAGAACACAGAGTCCACGACTAGAAAAGAAGTCGGGCAGTTCAAGAGTACCAAAGTCTAGACCATTGTACCTGTTCAGGCGTATCATAAGTATGCATCTCGCGATCCATCTTTAGACGCACTATACAACTCTCGTTTGTGGAGGTTCTCCCTCGTGTCTTTACTAAGCCGCTCTTACTCTGTTCAGCGTCCATGGATTGCCGTGGCTCTCAGCGCCACGGTGGCTTTATCCGTAATGAGTGTCTGCGTTTCAAGCGTGTCTGCCGAAACAACGTCGACAGCACCAACACTGGCCAACTCCAAAGCGTTGGTGCTCTATCAACAGGCCATAGAGGCCAATGCACAAGGCCGTAGCGAAGCGGCCTTACAATTGTTTGAGCAAGCAGCCGTGGCCGAACCCACCTACGCCAACACCTTTTTTAACATGGGTTTACTTCAATATCGCAAACAGAATTATCAAAAAGCCCAGCAAGCTTTTGTGCGCTCGGCAGAACTCAGCCCCACCGATGGGGAATCGTGGTACAACCTGGGACTGGCTTATGAAAAACTGAACAATACACAACAAGCTTTAGCCAGCTGGCAACGCATTCCTCCCGGTAATGCCAGGTATGCCAACGCCCAAGACAAGTTAGCCGAGCTACAACGCGCCAAACCAACGGTGGCCTCTACCCCAGCAACAACCAAACCCGCTACAACAACCACAATTGTAAAGCCTACCACCACACCGACTACCCCCAAGCCTATGGTCACAACGGCTTTTAAAGCCGGCACCGTGGAACTGGTAGCCAAAGACTTTGCTGGCCCCACAGGCATTGCCATTACCAATGATGGCACGTTGCTCGTGGCCAATTACTCTAAAAACCTTATTGAGCGCGTGAGTGGCACGGGGCAAAAAACCGTCTGGGTAAAAGACGGCGGCCTCAATGGCCCGGTAGGAATGGCGTATGATTCTCGTACTCAGATGCTGTATGTGGCCAACTACTTGGGCAACAGCATTACCCGAGTGGATGCCGCCGGTAAAACCAGTGCCTTGGTAAGCAATTTAAAGAAACCCTACTTTTTAAAGCTGGATAACAACAACACGCTGTACGTAACCGAGCAAGAAACCAACAGTATGAGCCGCATTAAACTGGCTCCCTAAGAGCGCAAAGCGCTCCTCAAAAGGGAATTCTTTATTTACACCAATAACACTCTTTACCGCCTACGTTCAACAACGGGGCGGTATTTTTGTTGCCAAGCATCCACGGGGAGGACTCTTTGCGTTAACAAGTCTTATAAATGAGGGGGGATTCTTCATCCATAAACAAAGCCCCCAGCGAAGATGTTCGCCGAGGGCTTTGAAATCGAGACTAAGCTGAGATGCTTAGAACAAGAAGTTGGTACGCAGACCCAACACGGTGGTCATGCCGTTATCTTCCATACCAAAGCGGTTGAAGATGAACTGCACACTAGGCACCACCGAGATAGCATCTGTGAACTGGTACTTGTAGTAGCTCTCAAACACGTGCTCTTTGGAGCGAGAAAGCGTGTCTTCAACATTGTTTTGGAAACCAATCAAGGCATATCCTAAACCCCACGTGTCGTTGGGACGAGCGTCACCAAAGACAGACATGGGAACTTGGATACCGCTGCTAAGCGCCAAACGAGGAGCAATAGCGTTAGTAGAAACACCATTGGAACCCGTGTTTTGGTTGTTGGTGGTGAGGTAGTAGTTACCGCCAGCTGAGTTGGTATGGGACACGTTCAAGAACCCACCAATACCTTTGTACAGCTCTTGGTTAATACCGGCATAGAAGCCATCCATGCGTTCACCATCCAAGATGTTGCTACCGGCCAAGTTGGTACGGTTGGCAACAGCACCGGTGGATTGACCCAAGGAGTTGCCACCAAACCAAGCGTGGTAACCACCGGCATACACGCTACCTTGATTCCACCACGTGTGGTTGTAACGCAATTCGTAGGTTAGGTTGGCACCATCATACGCATCATTGGTATTAAAAGTACCCAAGAAGGTGGTCAAATCCAAGTTAGCATGTTCGCCCAACCCTTGGTGCCAAGCATAACCGACACCGGCTTGGTTCAAGTTCACAGGAACGCCAGGCGTGTTGACCAAGCTGGTGTTTTGGAACTGAGTCAACTCGTTACCGCGGTAGGGAGATTTGTCGAACAAGAAGCGCCAAGGCACAATACCCACATAAGCGTCACCAGTGGTTTCCCAACCTTCTTTATCGGAATTGATACCGATATTGGTGAGCAAAGGAATGCCAGCCTTGAAGTTTTGCTTGTAATAAGCCGTTTCTAAGTACACGTTGTTGCGGATGTTAGTACCGCCATCGGCGTTACTATCAGCATCAGCAGCAATACGCGAGTAGCCGCTGTAAGGACCGAAAGGACCAGCGTTACCATCGGTACCGCCTTGAGCGCCATTACGGCCCCAAGCAGCAATTAAGCGAGCATACACATCACCACGGCCAATTTTGCTGCCTTCTTCTTCGGCCTTCACAGGAATGTCTAAAGCCAAGCGGAGACGACCCACAGCGCTCAAACCATCGCGAATACCATTGTTGGCGCCGTTGTTCGAACTGGAAATATCGGCCAAACCACCCAAGCTCAAATCACCGTGGATTTGAGTTTTTTCCAAGAGGCTTAAACGACCATCTTGCTCAGAGTTTTTGGCTTCAATGGCGGCAGCACGATCTTCCAAAGCTTTGGTGCGGGCGTTTAAGGCATTGAGTTCATTACGGAACTCTTCTTGCAAACGGGCCACGGTTTGAAGGTCACGCTTGTCGGCTTTTTCAGCACCCAAACGAGCCAAGTCACGACCAATGGTTTTTACCAAGGCGTTGAGGGCAGCGGCCATTTCCCAACGGGTAGGAGCACGGTTGCCTTTGAAGGTTAAATCTGGGTAGCCTTCGATAACGTCGTATTTTTCAACGAGGTCTTGCAGGGCGGAAAAAGCCCAGTGGTTGCTGTTGACATCCGTCAACTCATCCACACTGGTAATAGCGTGGGACGGGGTTACAGAACCCATCATCAAGCCAGCCACACCAGAAACAGCAATGGTTGCTGCTAAAAAAGCGGGGGTAAAACGAAACAAGGTCATTGTGTAACTCCTATCGAACTCTTACCGAACACATTAACAAATCTGGGGTTCTATCCATTGGGTGAGGGGTGGCAACCGTTAAGGCAATACCCACTCGGTAACTTAATACCCTGCGTCAGCGTTCCCTCGGCAGAATATTAATACTGAATGGTGGCAACTATACCCAAACCCATCCAAGGGTGCAACCCACTTCAAGGGCTAAAAGCGATCTTGAACCAAGGTTTTAGGTATTGCAAACCTTAGTTTAACCTATGTTGGCAATGCTTTCCCCTTCTTAACGTCATCTTTACGTCAGCCATGGCCTTCCTCCTTTGGGTGAAGGAGACACGAACACAAAAGCTTCTCTTTACTTATATAAGCAATGGGCTACATGGCATCAAAAACAGGGGGTAATTCCTAAACATTCGGGTATTACCAGTAAAAACCAGGGCAATATTTTACAAAGCAAAGGCTTGCAATACAGAGGCAACCTTACGCCCTGCTTTCCCCCCGGCTTGAGCATAATTGGGCTTCCCCCCGCCCCCGCCATCGCACTGGCTAGCCAATTGTTTCACCATGGCACCTGCATTCAGGCCTTCAGCCACCTTGTCTTTGGAAAGACTCACCACAAAGTGTGCTTTGTCATCACCATTGCTGCCCAGCACCAAAGCATAACTCTCCAAAGAATCGGCCAAGGTTGTGGCAATGGTCTTCAAGTCATCGCCCGTGAGGCCCTCTATAAAATGGACAAGCTTGCCCCTTTGGGCTTTCACGGTTTCTACCAAAGCTTTGGCTTGCAACACCAGTTGCCCTTCTTTTTGAGCTTGCAGAGTCTTTTCCAAGGCCTTCACTTGGCCTTGCAGTTTTTCCACGCGCTCCAGCAATTCATAATCTGGCGCTTTCAGGGCACCCGCCAATTTGTTCACCGTGGTTTCAAAGCGCTTAAAGGCCTTATAGGCTTTATCGCCTGCCACCAGCTCAATGCGGCGCACGCCACTGGCAATGGATCCTTCCGAAACAATTTTTACCAAGCCAATGTCGCCCAAGCGTTCCACATGGGTACCGCCACACAACTCTTTACTGCGCTGCCCATACGCAATGACGCGAACCGTATCCCCGTAAGTTTCACCCGCCATACTAATGGCGCCGCTGGCCTTGGCTTCCTCAATGTTCATCAACACCAAGTTGCGAGCCACGTTCTCCCGAATCCACCCGTTAATGGTGGTTTCCACGCGGGCCACTTCGGTTTCGGTAAGGCCTCGTGGGAAGGTAAAGTCAAAGCGTCCCATTTCGGGCGATAAATAAGAGCCTGCTTGGGTAATGGCATCGCCACCTTCGGCAGCCAACACTTTACGCAAGGCCGCATTCAGTAAATGAGTGGCTGTGTGGTGCTGCGCCGCCAACTGACGGTATTCGGGCTCCACTTGGGCAATGACGGCCTCCCCCACACGCACCGTGCCGCCGTTATCAAACAGGGCATGATGCACAATAAGATCCCCCACCTTTTGGGTGTCGTTAATCACCACCGTTAGTCCGTGGTGGCCGTCCTCACGGCTCAAGGTGCCTCTATCGCCTACCTGCCCGCCGCTTTCGGGGTAAAAGGGTGTTTGGCTGAGGACCAGCTGAAAGGGCTGGTTGGTGCCCGACACTTCATTCACCTGTTGACCATCCACAATGAGGGCCAGTACCGTGGCCTCGGCCGTAAGAGTGTCGTAGCCCACAAAGGGGGTGGCGCCGTGTTGGGTCAATATCTCGCTAAAGACTTGATTGCCCACAATGGCGGTGGCTTTGCGCGCCCCCCGCGACCGCTCCTTTTGCTCCGCCATGGCCGCCTCAAAGCCGACTTCATCAACAGCAAAGCCGTTTTCATCAGCAATATCTTTGGTCAGTTCCAAGGGAAAGCCAAACGTATCGTACAACTTGAAAGCATCTTCCCCTGAAATCATTTCGAGGTTCATTGCTTTGGAGTGAGCAATAAGATGATTAATGAGGTCTAAGCCACGGTTAACCGTTGAAAAAAATAGTTCCTCTTCATCAGCGATAATTTTACAAATAGCCTCTTGTTTGGACTTCAACTCCGGGTATGCCGTCTTGTAACGTTCTACAATAGAGGCGACCAACAGAAATAATGGATGACCAATATGCCCTGTAGCTGGCTGAATATAGCGTTTATGGTAGCGGTAGGCACGACGAATAATCATCCTTAGAATGTAACCCCGGCCTTCGTTACTGGGCTTTACCCCATCGGCCACGGCAAACACGGCAAAGCGGGCATGATCCGCAATAACCTTAAGGGCAACATCAGTCTCTTTGTTTTGTCCGTAAACAGCGCCTACCTGCTTACAGAACCCTTGAATAAGGGGCTGAAATAAATCCGTATCAAACGAACTCTCAATGGTATTTTTATCAGACCCAGCTTGCTGGGCCGCGAGCCACGCCATGACCATAGTAATGCGCTCTAGGCCCATGCCGGTATCCACGTTTTTACGGGGCAGCTCGGTGCGGTTGCCTTCTGCGTCTTGAAACAGCTCCATGAGCACGAGATTCCAAATCTCCGTAAAGCGAATGGAGTCATCGAGGAGCGCAATATCTTGCTTGGGAGACGGGCCGTAGGGCTCCCGATCAAAGTGAATCTCGGTGCACGGGCCGCAAGGACCGGTAGGACCGGGGGGGCCCCAAAAGTTGTCTTTCTCACCACAAAACAAAATACGCTCCGCAGGGCTGGCAAAATCCTTGGCCAGTACCTTCAACCACATGTCGTAAGATTCCGTATCCAAGGGGCCGTTTTCGTTACCCAATACCGTTACCCACAAATGCTCGGCAGGAATTCCAAGACAACCTTCATCTTGGGAGCCTGTAATAAAGGCCCACGCCCACGGAATCACCTCCTCCTTGAAGTAATCGCCAAAGCTAAAGTTGCCCAGCATTTCAAAAAAGGTGTGGTGATGAGGGGTGCGGCCCACGTTTTCCAAATCGCTGGCTTTGCCACTCACACGGGCGCATTTTTGGCTGGTGGTAGCGCGTGGCGGCGTGGGCGGTGGCTCAATCCCTAAGAAAATAGGCACAAAGGGAAGCATCCCTGCGGGAGTGAGCAATACGGTAGGGTTATCGGGAATCAAACTGCTGCTAGGGCGGCGCTGGTGGCCATGCGTTTCAAAGTAGGCCAAAAAGCGCTCACGGATTTCTGCCCCCGACAGGGGTGAAAAGTTGGCAGGCAAGGCGGGTAACGTATTGGTGGCGGTGGTCATCGGGGGCTCACAGTCCTTTAAAAAGAAGAAGTGATTTGAAAAGTCAGAGGGGTTGGGCGTATTATCGTGGATACACCGCATTCGATGCAAACATTCTGGGTAGACTTTTCCCATGGCACTGACCTCTGCAAACAAAACGCCTGTTTTAAACAAGCTGGCCAAAGCCCAAGGCCACCTGGATGCCGTGTACCGAATGGTGGACAGCGAGCGTTACTGCATTGATGTGTTGCACCAACTCAAAGCCGTGCAAGGGGCGCTGGATAAAATTACGGAAGACATTTTAAAACAGCACTTGGAAAGCTGCGTGGTGCAGGCCATTCAGGATCAAGACACGGATCGGGTGCTCACCGAGCTAATGGCCGTGTTCAAAAAAGCCCCCAGCCTGAATTGGGACCCAGAAGCACTGAAAGCAGCGCCTCAAAAGCCTTCCGAGCCCTCCAGCAGTGGCGGTTGCTGCGGCTAATCAGTGGCCCCTTAGGGACAACATCCATTGGCCATAATTGTGCTGTGGCAGAATTGCGCCGTGGATAGTGTGTAAAATCGATAGACTACGGCTTACCGTATCGGCTTACGCCATGTTTTAAATAACAAATCCAGCTTGCTGGATGGTTTGCGGTTGGAGTGCCCGCAAGGCACAATAGGGAGTCATTCTGCGACGAGCTTAACAGGTCGCATTTTTTATTCTGCAAAAACCCCTCCTTGAAGGGGCAAGAAGGCATGCACTACCGTGAAATTTATTGACAACGTCACCATCGAAATTGAATCAGGTACCGGAGGCAACGGCATTGTGGCCTGGCGCCGAGAAAAGTACGAGCCCATGGGTGGCCCAGCAGGCGGCGATGGCGGCAAGGGGGGCGATGTGATCCTGAAAGCCAGTAGCGACTTGAACACGTTGCTGGAATTTCAGTACCAATCCATTTATTCTGCCGGTAAAGGGGTCAATGGGCGCATTAAAAACCAACATGGCGCCATGGGCGATGATCTCATCATCCCCGTGCCGTGCGGCACCGTGGTGATTGATGCTGAAAGCGGCGACGCCATTGCCGACTTAACCGAAGATGGCCAAACCTGCTTGGTGGCCGAAGGCGGCCGAGGCGGCCGTGGCAATGCCCGCTTTAGCAGCAGCAAACGGCAAGCGCCCCAATTTTGCGAGCCCGGCGAACCCGGCGTGCATCGCAAAATCACGCTGGAACTAAAGCTGATTGCCGATGTGGGACTCATTGGCATGCCCAACGCCGGTAAGTCTACCCTTATTAGCGTGATTAGCGCCGCCAAACCCAAAATTGCCGATTATCCCTTTACGACGCTTATACCCAATTTGGGCGTGGTGCGGGGTCCCAATGGCCAAAGTGCCTTTTTGGCCGATATCCCTGGACTCATTGAAGGCGCCAGCGAAGGCCAAGGGCTGGGCCACGAATTTTTACGCCATGTGGAACGCACCCGTTTGCTGCTTCACTTGGTGGACATGACCCCTGCCGATACCGCCACGGTGGATGGTTCTCTCAGTGCCACAGAAGGTGCTGAAGCTGTGTGGAAAGTGTATGAATCCATTCAAAAGGAACTGAAGGCCTACAGCGAAACCTTGGCCGTCAAACCTCAGTGGATTATTCTCACCAAGGCGGATGCCGTGTTGGAAGAAACTGCCGAAGCGGTCAAAGCCCTGTTTACCCAGCGCTTACCTCAAGATGCCACCCTGTTTGTGGTGTCCTCCGTAGCCCGCGAAGGGTTGGAACCTCTGGTCAATCACCTGTTTGCCTCCCTCCCGTCACTGCCCCGTTTGGAAACAGTGGTGACCTTGGTGGTGGATACCAAAGCGACGGATCACGATGATAGCGCCTTTGACGTGGTGAAAGACGGCGATGCCTATCACCTACTGGGCGGTAAAATTGAACGCCTCATTCGCATTACCGACCCTCGTAACCCGGAAGCCGTGCACCGCATGTGGAATATTTACAAGGCCATGGGGGTGTACACCGCCCTAAAAGCCGCCGGAGCCCGAGAAGGCGACACTGTGGTGCTGTACGGCGATGAGTTTGTGTTTGACCCCAATTTAACGGATTAGCCCCTTGCCATAGCAATTTAAAGGTTTGAGGGGTTTTATCACCTTAAATGCCTAGCATTAGCCCCTGCAATGGAGACCCTTCTCATGAATCGTATTGCCCCTCAGTTTAGCGGCGTTTATAGTTGGCGCTTTCAACTCACCCAAGCCGAAAAGGATGCTTTGGCTTTGGAGGCAGAAAAAAACAAGGGGGCGCAACCCAAAAACAATGGCTGGGTAATTAAGAATAAGTATTTCCCAGAATCGATTAAATCCAGGCTGACAAAAGAAACCAAGGCCACAAGTTTCGACATTCAATACATCGATCACGATCGAGCCGTCATAGTGACCAACGATCGCAAAGGAGACCACTTGGAATTGCTGGCTATTTCTTCAAACCCCACTAAACAAATAAAAACCTTGGCTAAATTAATGAACAACCCTCATGGATAC
This sequence comes from Vampirovibrionales bacterium, assembly GCA_029866025.1. Taxonomy (GTDB): domain Bacteria; phylum Cyanobacteriota; class Vampirovibrionia; order Vampirovibrionales; family Vampirovibrionaceae; genus JARXAD01. Next base: position 133,986 of record JARXAD010000002.1, read on the forward strand.
CTAACCACCCAAAATAGCCAAGGCGATGGCGTTGTGTATAAATCCGTGTGGAAAATTACCCGCTTTTTTAAAGGGATTGGCAACTTTTTTAAACGGTTGTTTGGCAGCAAGTAATGCTTAAGTTCAGCCACTCGCCGCTACCGCAATTTTCAGGTATCTACCGTTTTCGTTCTTGGGAGCAGGTAAAGCCACTTTTATTTGAATCGGGCCATCTCACCGGCCGTTGGAAAGACTCCAGCTTACAGGCCGTTCGCGCAGCGCTTAAAAAAGCAGGCCTTGAATCCGAATTGCTGCAGCCCTTTGGGTGGCTTCATCCCCAGGGGCATCACAAAGGCCATAAAGAATTTGTCTTTGCCACCAACGACCATTACGGCCACCACGCCCATGAATGGCAGACTCTCTTCCGTACCAACGCCATCCAGCTAGACAGGCAGCAACAACACTGGGGCCGAAACCCCAATGGCTGGCTAGAGCTACCCCATGGCGCCCAATCCATACAGACACTGGTGCTTAAACCCGTCCATCATGTATGGCACTGGCTAAAAAGCTTGTGGCTTCAGGTGTTTTAAAAAACTGAACACTATTGAGGCTTCAGCACAATCAAGGCCAAAGGCGGCAAGGTTAGACACAGGGATTGCTCAAAGCCTTGGGAACCCACAGCTTCGTGGCGCAGAGGCTTACTGCCATTGGAAAGACCCGAACCGCCATACACCGCCGCATCACTGTTAAAGACTTCTTGCCAGATTGGGTATTCGGCAGCCACACCTACACGGTAGTGTTCTCGCACCACGGGCGTGTAATTGGCCACCACCAGTAAAGGCTGGCCGGCATCATCTTTGCGCAAATAAGCCACCACACTGTTGGCGGCATCGTTCAGCTCCACCCACTGAAATCCTTCATGCTTCCAATCGGTTTGGTGTAAGGCCGCTTGAGCCGCATAAAAATGGTTAGCGTCTTTTACCAGGGTTTGAATGCCTGCATGGCGCTCAAAGTCAGCCAAGTGCCAAGGCAAACTAAAATCCGGGTTCCACTCATCCCATGGGGCCAGTTCATTGCCCATAAACAACAGTTTTTTTCCCGGCATGGCCATCATGCTGCTGTACAGCAAGCGTAGGTTGGCAAATTTTTGCCAGTCATCCCCAGGCATGGTAGCCAGCAAGGCCCCTTTGCCGTGCACCACTTCATCATGAGACAAGGGCAGCACGTAATTCTCTGTAAAGGCATACACCATGCGAAAGGTGAGGGTGTTGTGGTGATACTGGCGATGGATAGGGTCTTGATGGAAGTACTCCAGGGTATCGTGCATCCAGCCCATATCCCACTTGGCACCAAAGCCCAGGCCACCACCACTGGTGGGCCGAGACACCCCACCCCAGGCCGTGGATTCTTCCGCCACCATCCAAACATCGGGGTAATTGGCGTAAATACGTTCATTCAGACGCTTTAAAAAGCCAATGGCTTCCCAGTTTTCCCGACCGCCGTCTTTATTGGGTAACCATTCGCCATTTTCTCGCGAATAATCGCGGTACAGCATGCTCGCCACAGCATCCACCCGCAAGCCATCAATGTGGAACACATCCATCCAAAACAAGGCGTTGCTTAGTAAAAAGCTGGCCACTTCGTGACGACCGTAGTTAAAAATGTAGGTCTTCCAATCGGGATGGAAGCCTTCGCGCGGGTCGGCATGCTCGTACAACGCACTGCCATCAAAGCGGCCCAACCCATGGGCATCGCAGGGAAAATGGGCTGGCACCCAATCCAACAATACACCAATACCGTGCTGGTGCAGGGTATCCACCAAAAATTTAAAGTCATCGGGGGTGCCGTAGCGGCTGGTGGGGGCAAAATAACCCGTTACCTGATACCCCCAAGAGCCATCATAGGGATGCTCCATCACCGGCATAAGCTCCACGTGGGTAAAGCCCATGTCTTTTACATACGTGGGTAATTCCTGGGCCAACTCGCGATACGTCAACCACTGGTTGCCGTTTTTCCGTTTCCACGACCCCAGTTGCACTTCATACACGCTCATGGGGCTTTCGGGACGATGCTTGCTACCCCGTGTCGCCATCCAGTCGCCGTCGCTCCAACGGTACTGGCTATGATCAAACACCTTGCTGGCGGTTTTGGGCCGAAGCTCGGCATAAAAAGCCACAGGATCCGCTTTTTCCAGCCAATCACCTGCTTGGGTTTGGATGGCAAACTTATAGCAATCCCCCGCCTGCATATGAGGGATAAACCCACTCCAAATGCCTGCCTCGCTGGGAGATAACAAATCGCTGGTTTTACTCCAGCCATTCATGTCACTCATTACACTGACGGCTTGAGCCGACGGAGCCCACACGGCCATATGCACCCCATTAACGCCACCCTGCTGAGTGAGGTGCGCCCCCAAACACTCGTACAGACGCTCGTGGGTGCCTTCGTTAAACAGATAGCGATCGTTTTCCGTTAGCAAGGCGCCGGGCGCACGAAACAAAGTGGCCCCAGGCTGAAAAGACGCGTGAGACATAAAATCAAAGTAAGTAGCGCTTGTGTCTGTCATGGCGGGCGTTAAGGTCGTCATAGAAATGATTGCAACCGATTTAAACAAGACCGAATACGATTAGCATAGCGGGAAAGAGGACTCCAGGGCTAGCAGTTGCCTTGACATAAAACAGCAAGGCCGTTACTAAAATTTAATTATTGACTAAAAATGGAGCCGATGAGCGGAATTGAACCGCTGACCTACGGTTTACGAAACCGTTGCTCTACCAACTGAGCTACATCGGCCTATAAAAAACAATCCGAAAAAACGATAAGAAAATTTTACCGCACAGAAGGCCCATGTACAGGTTAAGACTCCGTTTTATACCCCAAACACCCTTGCTTGCCAACTGCACCCCGCGGGTCAACGCCCTCAGGCAATCGTTCCTCTTCAGGGGTGTTTGATACAATGGACCTTATGGGAGTTCCCCAAAGGGGGATTAAACAAAGGCAAACCAATACTCTGGCACGCAAAATCGTTAAGGAACGGTTGATTTGTCAGCCATTACCACTGCACTGCCGGCCTGGGTCCTTGGCCTCCGAGATTTCCAGCGCCTTGGGCTGATTAACAAGGCCGTTATTGATGTCACCGCAGTAGACATTCCCTTTATTGCCATGGCCAAAAACAAAACCGAACAAAAAGAGCGCATTTTGCGTCAAAGCCTTCTACTGGTCATTGCCTTTATTTTGGCACCCATTCACTCCACCCTCATTGCCCGGGCCATGAGCAAGTACGTGGGGTTTGTAGGTGATGCAGGCAAAGCCCTGAACAAAACCCTGATGCAGTTGTCTTATAAAGACTTAGGAAACCTCGAATCCTTCCAAACCGCCGTTAGCAAGCTGTTTAAAACCACCCTCAATCAGCCCCTTCCTGAACTGCTGGTTAAAAACGGCCTCACCGACGCCCTTCGCCACAACATTCTTAAAGCCAAATCTCACTTTTTACGGCTGGATTTGGCAGTGGAAGGCGTGCTGTTTTCCCTCATTGGCCCTGCCAAGGTCATGTTTGGGGAATGGCTGAGTGGCAAAAAGCAGTTTACCGGCGAATTTGGCATCGTGGATCAGTCCACCCTCAATAAGCTGTATGACAAACAAGCCGAAGCCAAAGCCAAAAAGAAACCTTGGCGTCAGTTTCTTCAGCAGCACAGCACCCTATTTTCCATGGCATTGGGGGTCATCGTGCCTTTGCTAGGCGCCACCGCCCTTCACAGACTCTTTAAAGCCCCCAGCCCCACTGGCGTTTCGCGGTGGTTTCAACAGCACATTGCCCCCCACTTTGATTACCACTACTCCCAGTTTATAAAGGTCTTTAAGGGCGTCCCCATGCTATCGGATGGCTCGCTGTTGTTGATGTGCATCCTCATGCAAATTAGCGAGCTGGCCGCGGCCCGCAGCAAGCGCGAAGTGAAAGAAGTGGCCATTCAACGTTCCTTATTGGATGTTACCTTCTTTTTTGGCATCCCTGCTTTTATGCGACTGTTGTCCGGCAGTACCAGCGTGCAAGGTGCCATGGATAAAAAAATAGAGGCCGCTGCCGCCAAAGGCATAAAACTAGGCGAAGCGGAACTGAAACGCATTGGCAAAGTGGCCGGTTGGACCTACGGCGTTAGTTATCTGCTGGCCGCTACCGCCATTATTGGCAGCATTGCCCTGGGCAACCACTTTACCCGTAAGGGCGTGAGAGACGACGCCCAAAAACTAGAGCTGAAAGAACGCTTTCTAACCATTCTTTTAAAGCCTTTGGCAGCACCCTTACCCAGGCCTAATATGAACCAGTGGGCCACGGCGGGAGGAAAGCGTTAGTGTCTGCCATTGCCGCCAGCATACCAGCGTGGGTTTACGCCAAGCTTATTTCCAAATGATGCAGGAAAATTTTGGGTTTTGCAGAGCCAAGAATCACTAAAACCCTCAGGCAGCACCGCCCCGCAACTTAACCGACGCTCTGCCGCAACCTATGTGGCAAGCTACCTGTTGTCCATGGCCTCCATTGCAGGCATTATTGTTTACACCAACGCCCTTACCCTCCGTAGCGTTAAGCGGGATGCGGAGCACCAGGCTCAAGGCCAGTGGTTCCAAAAATTAAGCCAACAAGCCAACCGTCTTTCTCAACCCTTCCAACCAGCGCCAATAGCCTCATGACACTTGCTGCACCCATCACCACTGCAAACGAAGCCGCACTAAACTCTAGCCTTGCCGCCCTGCACAACCAGCAATGGTTTAAGCTTATTGGCGGCGGTAGCCTTACGGATGCCCCCCTACTGGCCCAACTGGCCGTGGTATACGGCGCGGCGGGCTGCCCCATGGTGGATCTCTCTTGTGATGTGGGGGTGATTGACGCCGTGGAGAAAGCCATCCATCACTACTTACCCAAAGAGCAGCGCCCGGCCCTCATGGTGTCGTTACCACTCGATCCCGACCCTCACTTTGCCCAGCTGGAACTGAAAGTCGACGACTGCATCCTCTGCGGCGCCTGCGTGCCCGTGTGCCCCGTGGAGGCTTTGGCACTCGAGCCCAACGAGCTGTTGGTCAACAACCATCGCTGCTATGGGTGCAACCGTTGCGTGCCCGTGTGCCCAACAGACGCCCTTATCCTTCACCCCCTTCATCCCAACGCCCAAGCGTTATTGCCCGCCCTCAACCATCCTGCTGTTTCGGCGGTGGAAATTCACACCACCAGAGCCGATGCTGCCCTATGGCCCGAGTTTGTGGCCAGTTTTGGCGACGCCCTGCAAGGCAAATTATTGTCGCTTTGCTTTCGCCCCAGCGAGGCCGACCCAGCCCTGTATGTGCCCCTTATTCAAGCCTGTTATCAGTTTACAAAAAGGTACACGCCCCAATTGCCGCTTGTGCTGCAGCTGGATGGCAAGCCCATGACGGGCTCTTCAGATCCCTGTGCGTCATTGCCTGCCATTGAGGGGGCCCAACAGTTTTTTGCCGTGGCCAATCAATCCCCATGGCTGACTCAAGCCATCGCCTCTCAGCATATGATTATCACCCTGAGCGGTGGCATTAACGCCCACACCCCCCCCCTGGTTCAACAGGCTGGTTTAACCGCAGATATTGCCGGAGGGGGCCTTGGCACTGTGGCTCGACAAGCCGTGTGGACCCACTTGGCCGATTCGATTGAAGCCCTGTGGGCTGATGAGCCGCAGCGATTAGCGGCGATTCGCGAGGCTAAGCGCCTTATGCAGCCCTTTGTTTAAAAAGTTCTTACTTTAAGAGCTGAATTTTGCCATCAAACAAGTTGGGGTAGTTATCAACAAATGTGTGCAACGGTTCTACATACGCTTCCAAGTCGGGCCCAACACCCATTTTGTAAGGCGGTACCACAATACCTAGTTTTTTATAGATGACTTTGGAAAGCACATCGCCTACAGCGGCACTGCCCCGGGCATCAGGCATGGCCTGAAAAAACCACCATTTCATTTCAGCAGTTTTATCCATGATGTCCTTTAATGCTTTGGCGTCTGATTGATGAGGTTTTTTTAACTTCACCAGGTCTTGAAAAATATCGTCAATATGAGCCCAAACTACTTTTAGTTGTTCTTCATCCATAGGTTCCCAATAATTTTCAGTGGTTTTATTGAGTAAAATTTCCGCTGCATCAGGATTTTTGTATACTAGTTGGCCTGCTGCATTTCTCTCTAATCGCGACAATTGCGCAACCATACGCCCTTCTTTATTATGAGGACTTACCAAATGGGCTCGTGCCCTTTTGGCATACACGGCATAGGGCTCGCTGCCTTTTTCTAAGGCAAATTCTGTGCGGCCTCCATATGCTAGTTCTCGAGAAATGCCATGACAGCATACGTTTCTTCCTACTACGCCTTCAGCGCTAACAGACGCATACTTTGGGGTGGTTTTCATGTATTTAAGATGCGCATTCCCAATCACTTGGTCACACAAGGCCTTGGCACTGGGGGACCCCTCAACAAGTTTTTGGAGCGCACTTGTAGGGTTCTGGCCTTTATCAAACATCTTTTTGCACAGAGCTACGTTTTCAGCATTCGTAATAATTTTAACTGCTAGCTTCCGGTCGCCGTTTAAAATAGCCACGCTATCGTCTACCGCTTGTTGCATGGCCTTGGCCCACTCTGGGTCATGTTTAAACCCCGGCAGCCGTATTTGAAAATGATCCATAGCTTTGCAGGTTTGTGTAAACCCATCCACACGAGGAGCCCCAATAATTCGGTTCTTAACAGTAGTGGCAATTTTTTGAATTGTTTGACAATTCAACCGCATTTATTCCCTCTCCTCAGCCTTTGTTACCAGTATTAAAAAAAGCTTTTTAAAAATCGGAACAATTTGTTACACGTTCGTAACCCAATCGTAAATCTCCTTCGCTATGAGAAAACCCCATCGTCGGGCATAATCAAAAGCAGTTTTTAAATTTTTAAATCAGTGTGCCCCCATCATCGAGCAGAGAAGAGTAAACCCCCCATGGATGCCCGAAACAGTATCCCCGTGGCGCTGCCAATAACGCCCGAAAACACCCCAAACTCACCGATAAATCAAAAGCCCATCCCTACAGGAAATGTGGTGCAGCGTTTGGCCGATGCTTTGCAGCAGCGTTGGAAAAGCATTGTGCATGTGATTGATGAAGCCTTGCAATCCGAAAGCCTCAAAGATCGTATTTGGGCCGTCGAACAACTCCTCAAGCGCCTCAAGCCCGACAGTGATGCCACCCCAACGCCCAGCCATCCCAACACCCCACCGTTGCTGAGCCCCAAGCAACTGCAACGCCTGAGCGATGACGAGCTGATGACCGCCATTGAGGGGTATTTAACGCCGTCATCGGAAAGCCAAACCCCATGACAGCACCCCACGAGCCTCTATGGCCAATCACCTTGGTGCGCCTTACGTCGCTGGAAGCCGCTCAGCCGTGGGTCAACGCTCTCACCCGATTTGCCCCCTTTGCCCTGCCGTGGATTGTTGAACGTAACAATGTGCCTTTAACGTCCCAACAGTGGGTAGAAAACGTCCTGTCTTGGATGCCCAATGTTTGGCTGGGTGTGGATGATCGAAGCCCATTATTCGCAGCCATTTGGCTCGTGGGCGGGCTGGATGATGTCATCCCCCACGAAAGCGCCAGCATTCATGGCATGGCCCACCCCGTTTTAAATGTAAGAGTCCACACCCGCGCCAACCAAAACCATACGGCCAAAAGCTGGATGGCGAAAGCCCTGTTGTCTGCCACCTTTGATGAATACGCATGCCACACCCTCACCGCCACCATACCCAACACCCACGCCGGTGCCCGTGGCTTTTGCCTCAATTATGGATTTCAGCGACAGCCTAGCTCGTCAAACCACTATCAAACCACCTACGCCCTAACGGCTGCTCGTTATTACACCCAATCCACCACAAGGAGAATCCCCCATGTCCTTCGGTAAAAAGAAAAGCGCTCCCAAGCCCACCGCCATTCAAGCACCGCCACCGGTCACCACCGTCAACTACGTGTCTCCTTTGGGGGATACCACCGCCACCACCCGCAGTGGCAGTACTCAAACCACCCAAACCACCCTGGGCCCCTCGTCTCAAGAGCTAGTGAGCTGGAGCCAACTGGGTTCTGGGTTGGAGTTGGACAATCTGGTGAACCCCTCCGAAGGGCGGCGTCAGGATTTGCAAAACCTGGCTGATGACGTGTATCAGCGCCAAGCAGATCAAATCAACCTGGATACCAGCCAACTGCGCCAAACGGCTCAGGGCAACTTGTCGCGGCGCTTTGGTCACTCGGTGGCCAGTACCTTTGGCAACCAGTTGCTGGCGGATATTGAGGGCCAAGGCCTGAAACAGCGTACCGATGCGCGCCTAAGCGCCGATATGCTGGCCAACGATTTGGACGTACAGGACGAAGAGCGCCGTATTCAACGCCTCAACACCTTTCAAAACATTCTCAACAACATTGATGATCGCTCTCGTGGGTTGGTAAGCACCAACAGCAGCCTGCTGCAAAACGAAACCAACCGCGCCACGGATTTAGCCATTGTGCGGGCCAAACAGCTGGATGACTGGAACCAACAGAATTACCAAAATCAGCGCCAAAGCTTGCTGGCGCGCATGGTACCGGTGGCGGGCCGTGTGGTGGGCAGCGCCTTTGGAGCACTGGGTAGCAAGGTGGGCAGTGCCATTGGGAGTGGCCTTGTGAGTGCATTTGGCAGTAAAAGCCGCCTGATTCAGTAAACACTACCGTAAGGAATTATCTGATGACCCTCATGACTGTAGCGGACAATCCGCTTCGCCAGCGGGCGGCTTTGCTATCGGCTGCCGCCCACAATGTGGCACTGCAGCAATTGCTCACGGAGCAATTCAGGCGCGACCCAAAAGCCTTTTGCAATGCCGTGGTGTGGACCCTGGATCCTCGCGAAAGTCCTGTGATACGGCCCTTTGTACTGTACCCCTTTCAACAAGACACCCTCGATTCTCTTCACGCATCGGCCCAGTGTGGCGAAGACGTGCTGATTGAAAAAAGCCGCGACATGGGCGTGAGCTGGCTGGTGCTGGCGTGGATGCTTCACCAATGGCTGTTTAGCAAGGGTAGCCAGTTTTTGGTGGGGTCTCGCAAGCTGGATTACGTGGACAACCCTGGCGACCCCACCAGCCTGTTTGAAAAACTGCGTTTTATGCTACGCCAATTGCCGCCGTGGCTACTGCCCAAAGGCTTTACGGTGGATAAACACGCCACCAAACTGCGCCTGCGCAATCCGGCCACCGGCAGCGTGATTGTGGGGGAAAGCGCCAACCCGCAATTTAGCCGTGGGGGGCGCTACAAAGCCATTTTTATGGATGAATTTCCTTTTTGGGCCAACGATGACACGGCGTGGGCCGCTGCGGGGCAGTCGTCTCCCTGCCGTATGGTGGTGGGAACCCCCTATGGCAAGCACAACACCTTTGCCCGCCTGCGTTTTGAGGGTCAGATCAAGGTCCTCACCCTCCACTGGCGGCGCCATCCCCATAAAAACGCCGAGTGGTACGCCCAGCAAACCCGCCGCCTAAGCCCCGATGAAATTGCCCGAGAGCTGGACATTAACTACAACCTATCCGTGGCCAATCGGGTGTTCCCCCATTTTGGAGAAGAGCACAAAGCGGAGGTGCTGGAACCCATTGAAGGCAAACGACTGGTTCGTGTGTGGGATTTTGGCTACCACTGCCCGTGCTGTGTGGTGCTGCAAGTGGATGGAGACGGGCAAGTGCGGGTGTTGCACGAAATGGTGGGCCATCAAGAAGTGCTTAAACCCTTTGCCCAACGGGTGTTACAGCAATGCCAAAGCGATTACCCTGATTGGCCATTTGAAGACTTGTGCGATCCGGCAGGATCTCAAAAGTCGGACAAATCGGACCACACCAGCATTGATATTCTCAACAGCCTCGGGGTGTACCCTTATCACGAGCGCACGCGCATTCAGCGGGGATTAGAGCTCATTCGCCATAAATTATTACCCCAAGCCAGTGGCCAGGTAGGGTTGGTGGTGCATCGGCGCTGCACCAATCTCATCGATGCCTTTGAGGGGGGCTATCGCTACGCTAGCCCCCAACACGAAGTGCCCTTGGAAGAGCACCCCTTTGAAGACGTGATGGATTGCCTGCGCTACGGCGTTATTTTTAAATGCGATTTTGAAAAAGACAAAACCCACAAGCGGTATCGCCCGCCCACGTATCGCTCTCCGCCAGCCACCAACCCCTACACAGGGTACTGAAGCTTTAAACCATTATTCCACTACCCTTAGGCCCACCCTTGGGCCACCGGCTGTTTAAGCCGTGCCATCACGGTAGAAACCACCTGCTCATGGAGCGTTTCCAGGGGCAACGTCGCATCCAGGCGTTGGATACGGTTGGGGTACTGGGCTGCCAAGGTGTTAAACCCGCTTGCAATGCGCTCGTAAAAATCCACCGCTTCGCGTTCCAATCGATCGGCTTCACTACGGCCTTTGGCGCGTGCCAGCAGGGTTTCTACGGGGCCTTCAAACAGCAAGGTTACATCCGGTTGTACATTGTTAAAAGCCAATTGATGCAGACTGCCAATCCAGGCCACGTCCAGCCCACGCCCATAGCCTTGGTACGCCAGGGTGGAATCACTAAAGCGATCGCACAGCACCACAGTGCCTGCCGTCAAAGCGGGTTTTACCACCTCTTCCAAATGCTGCACCCGATCGGCAATGTACAGCAGCAGTTCGGCTTTGGGGGTAATGGGCGATTGGGTATGGAGCAAGATGTTGCGAAGTTCGCTGCCCAAGGCCGTGCCGCCCGGGTTTTTGGTCAACAGCACCGGAATGCCAACAGCCACCAACGCTTCATAACAACGCTGGGCTTGGGTGGATTTCCCCGACCCGTCCATGCCTTCAAAAGTAACGAAAAGGGACATTTCGGTAATATTTTATCAACAACCCTGAACAAAAAGCCTTAGTATTATTAGTGTACGCTAAATGGATTTCAGTGAAGGTCAAAGTTTATGAATCGCATAAATCTCATGGGCTGGGGGAAAGATTTTATTGCAGGTGTCGGTGCTGCAAGGAGATCCAAAGAAACAATCGTGCTGCTAAAAGGCGTCCGCTTAAAAAATTACACTAATGGGAAAAAAACCTTTGAAAGGCTACATCATGAAGCGGCGGTAAGAGCCAATGCCGTTCAATTAGGCGCGGGCCCTGTGGAGGTTGCTTGTATCGGCTTGTTTGGCCCTAAATATGGCCCAGCCTTAGGTAAACTTTTTGACCCTTTCTTCCCAGGGTAATGTCATTACTCCCTTGGAAGGATTTTAAGGCGGCGTTTGGGTTCGCGCCCCACACTAATGCTTTTGTGGCCTTCGTTTTCCACCAACTCGTGCTGCAAGCGCCTTATAAACGACCGCTGGGGCCCCAGCTCCACCGAATCGCCCGAGGCTTTTACTTGGGCCAAGGCTTCGCGGGCTTCTTCCAAGGCTTGGGCCGTTCCACCCTGAGGTTCGTCTTCGGCAGTGCCCGGTTTTAACCCTTGCTGAAGGAGATCCAGCAACGGCGTTTCAAGCCCCAGGGCCTCACGCAAGGCGCGTTGCAAGTGGGGCATGGTGTTGGCTTTTACAAAGGTGACGGGCACTTCGTAGTCTTTGGCCAGTAGCAGTAACTTAGAACCGGGGCGGGCCATGCCATTGAGCACCAACACGGCATTGGCCTCGTGCAAGGCGGTGGTCACCTGCACATGGGTTAGGTTCAGGCGTTCGCAAATGCGTTGCAAGTAGTCTTTATTAAGCCCATACAAATACACCTTAAAGGCGTTGGCCTTATCGGCATTTTTTTGAATGGTGTTGAGTAAAGCAGGGTTGCTGCTACTGCTTTTTAATCCTGTTGTTGCGTTGCCCAACATCTCGTTAGACAAACCGCCTGTGGCGGTGCCGGGAAGAGACCCAGGGGGAAGGGCTTTGACGTTGCTGCTGAGCACCCGAATGCTGCCACTTTCTTCGTCCACCTGGCGCACCTCGGGGAACAGGGTCCAGCCTTGCAGGCGATGATCCACCGCTTCTGCCACATTGGGGTACACGGCCAGGGTGTTGTAGTCGCGTATTTCCACGCACACATCAAAGGTGGGGGGGTTGGCGCGCTCTAAAATGGTTTTTTGGCTGCCCCGGCGTTTGGCTTCTTCATCGCCCAGGGTAACCACTTGAATACCACCAATGAGGTCTGCCAGCATGGGGTTTTGAATGAGATTGTCCAAGGTGCTGCCGTGGGCGGTGGCTATCAGCACCACACCGCGTTCCGCAATGGTACGCGAGGCTTGAGCCTCGGCTTCCGTACCAATTTCATCCACCACAATCACCTCAGGGGTGTGGTTTTCCACGGCTTCAATCATCACGTCTTTTTGTTTATCGGGGCTGGGCACGGGCATGCGCCGCGAACGGCCCACAGCGGGGTGGGGCACATCCCCATCGCCGGCAATTTCATTACTCGTGTCCACAATCACCACGCGCTTGTGCTGATTATTAGCCAAGTGGCGGGCGATTTCTCGTAGCTTGGTGGTTTTGCCCACGCCGGGGGGGCCTAACAACAAAATGCTTTGGCCCGACTCTACCAAGTCCAAAATGGGGTCAATGGTGCCGTCCAACGCTTTACCCACACGGCAGGTCAGGCCAATAACGGTGCCTTGACGGTTGCGAATGCAGCTAATGCGATGGAGTGTGGCAGGAATACCGGCGCGGTTATCACCACTAAAGGCGCTGATGTTGTTGACGACAGCGTCTAAATCAGCTTGAGACACAGGGATTTCGCTAAGAACGCGGTAGCGGTGGCCCAAATAGCGTGCTTCGGAAAGGCGCCCCAAATCCAGCACAATCTCCATCAGTTCTTCCAGTGGTTCCGCTTCGATGGACGCCCGAATAGCGGGAGGTAGAACCGCCAGCAGTAAGTTCAATTCCGCCAAAAAGCTATCCGACGTAATGCCGATGCTGTGGCGCTTCGGTTTTTCTGGGGGCGCTGCGGCAATGTTGGGGGTTGGCGTGGGGGTTACAAATGCATCCATGCCCCTAGTATCGGCCATGTTGGGCCAGAAGGTAAGGCCTTTTTATACAATAGCTTTTCACTTTGCTGTTGAGTCACTATCTAAAATTGTTTTGACATTTTAAAATTCTATGGAGGGAAGTGGGGTTCGAATCAACTTTTTGGATTAATCCTCATCCCCTACATCATCACTCTCTCCAAAGGGGCCGACTTCAACGGATTCTCCAAACCTTCTTCCAGCAGGGAAATAATGATAAACCTTCGTTGTAACAGAGTCGGGGGTTGTTGTGGCACACCTTACAAAAACATCGTACCCAGAAGGATGCCCTCTTTTCACTGTGTAATTTCCTTCCTCAACGGCTTGTAATGCAAGGGAATCTTGGCGAATTTTGAATTCTAAGTCTTGGAGCACTGGATTAATGGAAAAATGATTTTTTTTAGAAAGTTGGTTAACGACCTTTACCAGGGGGGTGATATCCTCCGTTTTTGAGGTGTCATAATGCTCCATAGCCAGCTGTATATCTTTGTAAGGGAAGTGTTTTTCGTCATCAATAACGGCATGGCTATACTCTAACTTACGGTAGGAATATTCTCGTTGTATGGCTTGCCTTGCCTGTTCCTTTGTAAACTTATCTTCCCCGCAGCCAGGGGCGATGGCTAAGAGTGCTGTAGAAAATAGTAAAAGCTTCCATAGTTTCATGTCGTTATTATCCTAATGGCGGTTGGGTAGGTGGTGGAGGGTTAAAGGTTTTATTAAAAAACCTGGCAAAGTACCGAATTGCTTGGCGTAATTAAAAAGGTAATTTTTGGGTTCATGTTCATTAAAATGGGTGGGTACTACGGACTATCGTTGTCGTCATCACCCGGCAGGTAGTTATAAACTTTAGTTACAGAAAGGTTAGAGTTTGGCTTGGGAAACGTAACTAGTATGTTATATCCTGCATGCGGGTCTCTTTCCGTGGTGTAATGGCCCTTTTCCACGGCTTGCAGCGCAAGGGAATCGGTATGAAGTGTTTCTTCAAATCGTAAAAAAATAGGGTCGCCTTTATTAGAGAGCCTCTCAAATGCGTCTTTTAGGGGGTTGATGTCATCCGTTACAATAAAATTGTTTATATTGGCGCTTAGGGCGGCGTCTTGCTGGGGTGAGAGTTCCCCTCTAAGGGAACGTTGAGTAAGAGCATCCACCCAGTCAAGCTTATCCATGGCAAGTTTGTTTTTGATGGCTTGTGTTGCCTGGCGCTGTGTTAGCGTATCTTCCCCGCAGCCAGGGGCACTAAACAAGAGTGCTGTAGAAAATAGTAAAGGCTTCCATAGTCTCATTGCGGTATTACCCTAAATGATGGATGGTTAAAGGTTTTATTAAAAAACCTGGCAAAGTACACAATTGCCCAACCGTTGATTTTAAAAAACGGCACAACCCACCCTCATCCAACAGGCATGCAAGGCGTGTATTGACAAAGCCACAGCGTAAACGCCACAAATGTTAGAGATTGACGCTAAATGCTAGTTTATAAACCCACCTGGGTGGGAGGTGGTGGCATAGGGTGGATTCGAACCACCGACACCACGGGTATGAACCGTGTGCTCTGACCACCTGAGCTACTATGCCATACAGAATGTGATGAAGCGCTGGAATGAAGATTAGGGCAAGCCCGACCATGCCGAATGAAGGCGAGTAATACAGCCACAGCGTGGGCGGCATTATGGTCTTAATGGAGGGTGAAGTCAACCGAGACCCTCTCTATAATCAAGCCAACCTCAAGAGAGTTCCAGATGACAAAATCTGTTGTGAACAGCGGCCATCCGTCCTGTTCCCTGGTGTTTTGTAGCCCCTTTTAGATCGTGTTTCGTATCAATGGCAGCCTTTTATCAGCGATGGTATGACCGAGATCCGGCCCTCAGTAAGGCCATGGATCAGCTCCGCGAAGCGTCGGATCGCTATCAGGCCCAGGTGGCCTTGAACATTATGAAAATTATTTTGGAACACCACATGGAAGAGGCTGCGGAAGCCGCGGGACTGGACGCCGAAGGCTTAAAACTAGAGCGCTGGGCCAACACGGCAGAGCCTCATCCGTTAAAGCGTCGCTGGTACGATGTGAATGAAACCTTGCGGGCGGCCATGACCATGTTGCAGGACTGCCCCGATGAGTTGCAAACAGCTCTGGTGCCCCACATTTGCCACATGGTGGAAGACACCTTGGCCTTGGCAGCGCCAGACGCGTAAGTTGCTGCAGGGGGGCATTCATTGGAATGTAACAAAATATTAAAAACCGGTGAGCCGGCTAGCATCAACGGGGGTTGAGGGGCGTTAGTATGGGTACTAGCAGGCAATTGGCCCTGTTTATTGAGAGAGCCCCTAACTTGGGAATGGCCTACGAGACCCCATGATTCTGTACACGCCCATTCATACCAATCCGGTTTCGCCCAGCGTGGGTGATGCCTCTGGTGTGGGTGCGCCGAAAGATGTTTCTGCAACGATTCCGTTGTATTTAGAGCGGTCGGTAACCGATACCTTTGCCCCCCAAAACACATCGGCAACGCAATCGTATACAGTAACCACCACAACCCCCAGTGGTTTGCTGCCAGGCTTTTACGACCCTGTAAAACGCGAATTTTATCAAAAAGTGGGTTCGCCATCGCCTGCATCGCAACAGCCCGTCAGCTTGGTGGCAAGCATTCAGCAGCCTACTTATACGCAATCGGTAACAGCGCCAGCCTCGTTTAAAACGGTGCCGTATCAACCCGCCGAGGAAGCCGCCCCAGCGCCCAAGCCAGTGGCCCCGACAGTTGTAAACTCCGCCCCAGTGGTCACTCCTTTGGCTTCTCCGAAAACAACGATTGATGTTTCTGACGACTTGGCGGATCTGGCTCAAAAAGTGGAAGAGCTTATGAGCAAACCAGATGTTAAAAGCTTGATAGATACGTATCAAAATGATGGTTTTAGAGGCCTTTTTAATCGCTCTTCTGCAACGCATGCCGTAAAGCTTGCCTTTAACCGTAGTATTCGAAATGATATTCGTGAATTAGTGGTGATTTTGCAACGCCCTGATGTGAGAGCAGCGATTAAAGATCCGAATCGAGTGTTTGGTGACCAGAAACAAATGGAAGATTTACAAGCCCTATTTGACAATAAAGACTTTAAGGGCGCTTTAAGTAGGTTAGGTCTGATGCCTTCGAAAGATCAAGGCGAAGCTAAATCGACACGTGTCACTAAGAAAAAGCCAGTGATTGAAAAAGCAGAAGCGGCTTCAGATTCAGACGAAGACGATGTTCCGGCAGAGGCGTCTTCCAGTGAAGCGAAAGACATTGAAGACTTTATTGCAGAAGCCCGCGCGGCTGAAGAAAATGAAGACGGCGAAGAGTCAGAAGCGGCTTCTCCTGTTCATAAACACACGCGCCGCAAAGCTAGTGCCGAAGCAACCGAGGATTAATTGTCAAAGCCTCCTCTGGAGGCCTAAAGGTCGCGCTCGTGGAAATAGCCGCCCACACACACGGTGGTGATGACGGTTTTTAAAAAAGTCTCCACGGCTTCGGCTTCGGGCAGTTCCAGTGTGTCATCGCTGTGGTGGTGACGCATCATCAAGGGGCCGCTGGCTGGCACGTACAGTGAGGCCACTTCATAGGGCAACAGCTCGTTAAATTCTTGCAACGGGTTGTCTTCGGTTAGCTCCTGAAAATCTCCCAAAAAAGCCACAATACGGCCGCACCACACGGGCGCTTGGGTGGGATGCTCCGGAGAAAACAAGGCCAAAGGGCGGTTATTACCCCGAATGGAAAAACTGAGGGTGTGCCACAGCATGTTTACAATGCCCACCGACCGATCCGCATCAATGCGGGCGTACAATTGGCGCTGAATATCGGCTTGAGCCCTTGGATAGGGGCTAAAAGCATCTCGCGTAGTAGATTTTCTAAACCATTGGGCCATGTGGGTGCGCAAATCATCGCACGTGCTGTTCAGCTGGGTGAGTAGGCCATCAAAGGTGTCGTTGGTGCGGGCCATCACGTGTTGGTGGGTGAGCCATTGCTCGCCAAGGGTGGTAGCCAAAGCCAGGGTATGGGGCGTAATGGCAGCGGCTCTTTGGCTCGCTTCGTTTGTATGAGAGGCTTTGCGAGGCTTGGTAGTGCTGACTGGAAGCACCGATTGGGGCGACAACAAGGGCGACAAGGGACCAAACTGGGCCTCGTAGCGGGCGGTGCGGGCCCGGCGAATGTCTTCGAGAAAGGGGGTAATGTCGCGGTCGCGATCAGCGGTCATGGTCAGAAGTACCTTCCAAGGAATGGGGCCCAAGACGAGGGTGAAAGGACTGAGTGAATAGTGAATGACGCGTAAGACGATTGGAGGACGGCATGAAGTAGAACGCCTAATTTGTAACAGCATTTTAACATTAGATCGGGGTTTCGGGGGAGAAGTGGTGGGGGAGAGTATGGCGGCATCTTTGCGCCACAGCGTGTTTATGGTTTCTTTAGAGGAGATTTACCCACTTTTTTATCTGTCCTTCAAGGAGCACTCTGTTCAATGTCTACCGCCACCCTTAATGCCACCCGCAACGGTAAAATCACTCAGGTCATTGGCCCTGTAATTGACGTGGAATTCCCCCCCGGCGAGCTACCCGAAATTTACACCGCGCTGGTGATTGAAGGTGTGTCTCCTGCTGGCGATGCCATTCGCCTCACCACCGAAGTGCAGCAGCATTTGGGCGATAACCGCGTTCGCAGCGTTGCCATGGACAGCACCGATGGCGTGACCCGTGGCATGGAAGTGCAAAACACCGGCAAACCCATTACCGTGCCCGTCGGCTTGCCTACCTTGGGTCGTATTTTAAATGTGTTGGGCGAACCCGTAGACGAAGCCGGTCCTGTGGAATCTCAAGAACACTGGCCCATTCACCGTCCTGCGCCTACCTTGGCCGAGCGCACCACGGAAGTGGAAATTTTTGAAACCGGCATTAAAGTTGTGGATTTGTTAGCCCCCTACTCCAAAGGTGGAAAAGTCGGCTTGTTTGGCGGTGCCGGCGTGGGCAAAACCGTAATTATTCAAGAACTTATTAACAACATTGCCCAAGAACACGGGGGTGTCTCCGTGTTTGGCGGTGTGGGCGAACGCACCCGCGAAGGCAACGACCTGTACCATGAATTTAAAGACGCTGGCGTTCTCAGCAAAGTGGCCTTGGTGTTTGGCCAAATGAACGAGCCCCCCGGTGCCCGCTTGCGCGTGGCCTTAACTGCCTTAACGGTTGCAGAATACTTCCGGGATCAATCCAAGCAAGACGTGCTGCTGTTTGTGGACAACATTTTCCGCTTCGTGCAAGCGGGTTCCGAAGTGTCCGCCTTGCTAGGCCGGATGCCCAGCGCCGTAGGGTATCAGCCCACCTTGGCCAACGAAATGGGCCAGCTGCAAGAGCGCATTACCTCCACCCGCGATGGCTCCATTACCTCCATTCAAGCCGTGTACGTGCCCGCCGATGACTTAACGGATCCAGCGCCGGCCACCACCTTTGGCCACTTGGATGCCACCACGGTGTTGAGCCGCCAGATTGCCGAGCTGGGCATCTACCCTGCCGTGGATCCGCTAGCGTCTACCAGCCGTGCGTTGGATCCTTTGGTGTTGGGCGAAGAGCACTACGGCGTGGCGCGGGGCGTGCAAACCATTCTTCAAAAATACAAAGACCTGCAAGACATTATTGCCATTTTGGGCATGGATGAACTGTCAGACGATGACAAAACCGCTGTGGCGCGAGCCCGTAAAATTCAAAAGTTCTTGTCTCAACCCTTCTTTGTGGCGGAGCAATTTACGGGGATTAAAGGCCGCTATGTGAAGCTGGAAGAAACCGTCCGCAGCTTTAAAGACATTTTAGAAGGCAAGTATGACCACTTGCCCGAGCAAGCCTTCTACATGGTTGGTACCATCGAAGAAGCGGTGGAAAAAGCCAGCAAAATGGAGCAAGGCTAATGCAATTACTCATTCGCACCCCCGAAAGCACGGTGCTGGAAGTAGATAACGTGACCTCCGTCACGGCAGAGTCTCCTGACGGGCGTTTTGGTGTGTTGCCTCGTCACATGGCCATGACCGCTGCTCTCAAAGAGTCGCTGCTGACCTACGTCACCGAAGGCACTGCCAAAACCGCCGTGGTGATGGGTGGCTTGCTGCAAACCGATGGCCAAACCGTCACGGTGCTAACCGCTGCTGCCGAAGATGCTGACAGCCTAGACAAAGCCCGTGTGCTGGCTGCCAAAGAGCGTGCCGAAAAACGCTTGCAACTTCGCGATGAATCGGTGGATGTGCAACGGGCTGAACTCGCCCTGAGTCGCTCGCTGGTGCGAATGAAGGCCTTAAAGTAGTGTATTCCTATTTCCCTACCTTTTTTTAGGAGACTCCCATGACCCAAACCTTGTCCCCCGAAGCCCTGCAAACGGAAATTCAGCAAGAAATTGCGGCTCACCCCATTTTGGTGTACGGCAAAGGCACCGCCGAAGCCCCCCGCTGCGGCTTTACCCTTGAAACCAAAACCTTTTTTGAAAACCTAGGTTACACCGCCACCTTTGTGGATGTGCTGGAAAACCCTGAAAAACGCCACGTGTTGGCTGAAATGACGGACTGGCCCACCTTGCCCAAGGTGTTTATTGGCGGCCAATTTTATGGCGATACGGATATTTTGGCCCCCATGCAAGAAAAAGGCGAGCTGGAACCGTTACTGAAAGCCGCTGTTGGCCAGTAACCCATGATGCTGTCTACGGTTGTGGAACCGCAGCCGCTCCGGCTCTCTGCTGACGACGAAGCGACTGTGTTGGCTGTTCGTCACGGCGCTTCGGTGGGCGTGTTACCGTTACTTTCCCTGCGCTTGTTTGCAGTGACGGGGAAAGGTGCTGCCCACTTCCTTCACAACCGCACCACCAACGATGTGGCAGCGTTGCAACCGGGCGAAGGCCACTGGAATGCCGTGCTAGACAAAAGCGCCCATGTGTTGGGCCACTTTTGGTTGGGCAGGCCTGTTGACAGCGATTCTTCGCCGACCTTTTGGCTGGTGGTGGAAAAGGCTATTGCCCATCAAACGGTAAAAGCCTTGTTGCAATACAAAATTATGGAAGACGTCACACTAATTCCCCAAGAGGGCTGGGGTTGTGTTGCCGTGTGTGGCGTTCATGCTCAATCGTTACTAGCGTCTTTGGATCTATTGCCAAAAACTCCCTTGCCAGGTCTGGGAACGACCTCCTTCCGATGGCAAGAGGTTGATGGGCTTGCCATTCGTCAAAGTACCACCGGCGAAGACAGCTACTGGCTTTGGCTTCCCCAAGATTCTGTTGGACAGCTGATGGCGGCAATCAATGGCGAGTGCTTATCCACCGCCGCCTACAACACCTTGTGTCTAGAGGCAGGCACTTTGGCGGCAGGCCGAGATTACGATGCCACCAC
This sequence comes from Vampirovibrionales bacterium, assembly GCA_029866025.1. Lineage (GTDB taxonomy): Bacteria > Cyanobacteriota > Vampirovibrionia > Vampirovibrionales > Vampirovibrionaceae > JARXAD01. The sequence goes on from JARXAD010000002.1 coordinate 154,386, forward strand.
CTTGCTGCCCGAAACCGGCTTGGAGCAAGCGTGCGTAAGCTACACCAAGGGCTGCTATTTAGGTCAAGAAACCGTGGCGCGGGTAAAGACCTACGGCAGTTTACCCAAAGCCTTGGTGGGCCTTGTTTTTCAAACTATTCCATCCGTTGGGCCCGATGCCGTCTGCGGTGAATTAACGTTGGCGGAAGACACGCAAACAGTAGGGCGCCTAACACACGTTCAGTATTCACCCACGCTGGGGGCTTTTATTGGCTTGGCTTATTTTGCTAAAGACTACCGCATACCTGGAAAAACCCTGTTGCTCAGGCTAAATACGCCAAAAGCTGGCATGAATTTAGAAGCCACCGTAACCCTGCTGCCCTTTGTGGGCAACGATTACAAAGAGACGCAGGCTAAAAAACACCTGAATGAGGGCTTAACGGCTTTCGCTAACGGTAATGACTTTGAGGCAACTGCTTTGTTGCGACAGGCCCTCGCTTTATCTCCGACAAATCCCGATGCTTTGGAAGCCCTTAGTGCCGTGTTGGGACGCCAAGGCCAGTACGAAGAAGCCCTCGCCCTTGCCTTACAACTGGTGGCCATCGAGCCAAATCGTGTCATGGCCTACACCAACCTATCCGTGTTTTACATGCAACTGGGGGATAAAGACAAGGCGGAAGAGGCCAAGGCTCAAGCCACCCTCGTTTCTTTTCGTAACGCCATGGGTAGCGGCAGCAAGCTGCCTTTATCAAATGGGTCCTCGGAAGCCCCTAAAAATCCCGCACAGACTGAACCTACCTTTGCACTCACGCCAGAGCAACGTGCCACGCTGGAAGACAAAGTGGCCCTGTTTCGCTCGGCCTTGCAGCACAGCCCCAACGATCCTCTGGGTAATTTTGGGTTGGGCTGCGCCCTGCTGGATTTGGGCCGCGCTCAAGACGCCATTGAGGCATTGTCTAGAACTGTGGGGCTGAAGACCAGCCAATCCACGGCGTATACCAAGCTGGGCCAAGCCTATGAGCTACTGCACGACTGGGTTAACGCCCGCAGCGCTTATACCCAAGGCATTGAAGTGGCCTCCGTCCGCCGCGATTTAATGGCCCTAAAAACTCTGCAAGACCGCTTGGATGCTCTCCAGGAGAAATAAAAACAAAAATCACTAGCATCAAATGGTTTTTACGAGTGTTTATAGTGGTAAGAATCCCCTTTTTTGAGAGGACTTTATTGTGACGTTTCATCATGCTGCCGCTTCAACCGCCCGTTTTGGGTACGCCGGTCGCTGGTCTCCGTCACTCAGTGATGTGCAAACCGCCGCCTATTTGGTGAACAACCCAAACCAGCCCACGGGCATGGTGTCTACGCCCGTGTTTGTAGGCGTAGAGGCTTATAGCCTTGGTACTCCTGCTGCCCAGTATCGGGTCGTCACTCACAACGAGTATCAGCAGGCTGCCCAGCGCGGTACGTTGTTTTCCACCAGCGCTTGATTCGGCAAGCTGGGCGAATAAACCAGCCTTTGGCGTAACTAATAAATTATAGGACCTTGTTTTGCCGAGGGGCCATCCCCTCGGCGCTCCCCGCACAAGGCGCTAACGCCCTTGTGAATCCTGTAATGGGATCATGAATACTTCTTACTGTGGGATGTCGGGTGTCGCTTGCCCGCCGCAAAGCGTTGTGAGGCTTGTGCTAGCGCACAGTGTACCCCTCACAACCCACCTTCACCCACAGCACCCCAAGGGGTGTTTTCTACTGGTTTATTGTTATCCTCAATGATTGATGATTTTTACGCCAAAGGCCAGTGATAAAGCCCGCCTTGGCGGGGCTACGAAGCCGATGGGCGAATATCCACCACTTGAGAGGCGGGGGCTTTGGCAGCCGCTTTCTCAATGGCTTTGCGATCTTCTTGGCCATTCACCAGTGCGGTTTGTAAGAACATAAGGGCCATGGTGACCACCAAATACAGCAACACCCCAGCAGGCATGGGAATAAAGAACAGAACGCCCACGAACACCAAGGGCAACAGCTTCATCACCTTGGCCTGAGGATCATTGGCATCGGTGGCAGCGGGCGGAGGCGTCATGAGTTTTTGATAGGCAATGGTGAGGAGGGCGTAAATGACGATCAAGCCAAAGACGCTCCAGTCAATGTGCTTGGTGCCTGCCTTCGTGGGGATGCTTTGCCCTAAGGTCCAGGCCAGCGCACTGGGGTTGGGGTTTTTGCTGTCAATCACGGCTTCGGTGGCCACGGGGGCTTGAGGCACCAAGGTAACCGTCTCCAACTCTTTGGTCACATCGTTCATCACAGGGATGGTGGCGGATTTGATTTTTTTAATAAAGGCCTCGGGGAAGCCTTGATCCCCCAACAGCTGAGGATCCAAGCGCAGGGTTACCGCTTCGCCGGGAATCAATGGCTTAGGCTCTACAATCAGCACTTTACGAGCATCTTTAATGGCATACGCCTGTTCCGTACCGCTGGTAAAGGTAACTTGAATGTGATTACCGGCAACAAAATGGTCGCCAGTTTGAATGGAAAAAGTACCGTCTTTGCTGGTGCCTGCGTGGCTTTGCAGGGTGTGAGACAGCCCTTTGAGAGGGCCAAAACTTTCGGCACCTGCCACCGAGAGAAAATCAGGGCTAATGAGCATGCTGTACAACCCAATAAAAATGGGCAATTGCACCAGCATAGGCAAGCAACCACCCAGCGGATTGAACTGATGCTCTTTGTAAAACACCATCATTTGCTCCTGCAGTTTAACGGGGTTGTCTTTGTATTCTTCTTGCAGGGCTTTCAGTTTGGGTTGCAAGGTTTGCATTTGCTTCATACTACGGGTTTGAGCCGTGTTTAGGGGCCACAACGCGCCGCGTAACAACACAGTTAATAAAATAATGGCCAAGCCGTACCCACCTTGCAGGTGGATGAGGTTTTGGAGGTTCAGGATGCCTTGCAGCATGTTGAATAAAATATCGTTGAGAAAATTCATGGGCGCAAAGGTCCGTTTCTAGAGGGTAAAACTGGATAAGGATGACGGTGGTACCGGATCCACGGCGGCTTCAGGGCTCCACGGGGCAAAGGGGTGGCACCGCCCCAGCCGTTTGAGAGTAAGCCATAGGCCGTGTCGCAATCCGTGGGTGTTCAGGGCCACTATCATATACCGCGAGCAACTGGGATAAAACCGGCAACGGTGGGGTACCCCTACGGTGACCATTTGATACAGGCGCACCAAGGCAATCAACCCCGCAACAGACCCTGAAGCAATCATTTGGAATGGTTTTTTCATGGCGTGGCAGCGGGCCGAATGCGTTGCAACAATTGCGCCAACCCTTGGGCCAATTCTTCAAAGGTGGCTTCGGCGGCAGGGGGACGGGTAATGAGTACCAACCCGCCATACTGCTGCCACGGGGGAGAGGGTTCACGGGTTGCTGCCACCACAATATGCTGGCGCAGCAAGGCTTGCAAACGACGTCGAAGACGGTTTCTATCCACCGCTTTGCGGCACACTTTTTTACTAACCACCACGGCCCACTGAGTGGGACCAACAGAGGGTTGGGCCACCACGGCCCGAAGGGGAATAGCCACGGTCTCTTGGGGCCATGCCGAAGTCTCTAAATCAGGCCTTGCCTGCCCGCAGAGGGAAAAGTACCGGTTACCGGCCACGCGCGGCAAGGATAGCGCTTGACGAAAACGCCGTCGGTCTCTGAAACGATGCAAGGCAGACAACACAACAGTACTAACGTGTTGTACGGGACGCTAAACCATTAAATGGCAATGCGATGACGGCCTTTGACGCGGCGACGGGCGAGAACGCGGCGGCCACCGACGGATGACATGCGAACACGAAAACCGCTGACGCGACGGCGTTTGCGTTGGGTTCCTTCAAGGGTGCGTTTCATAATTGGTGTAGCTCCAAGGTGTAGCGTTGATTTGGAAAAATTAAAATTGTGGGGGTTCGACGATTGTTTAAAAAATGCGCAAAAGCTCACAAAATAGGATAGATATGATACCGCAAACACACGACATGCCAACTCAGTTTCCTTGGCTGGTAAATGAGCCTTTGGTGTAGGTATCTATAATGTTAGAGGGTTTACACTTTATTCATGCTGATAAACACGCAATGCGTGTTGAGGGGCCGCGCCCCTCAACGCTCCCCGCACAAGGCGCTAACGCCCTTGTGAATCCTGTAATGGGATCTTGCATATTTACTGTGGGATTTCGGGTGTCGCCTCGCAGCGGACTCGGCATACATGCCTCGCTCGCAGACAGGCGTTGCTGGGTTAATGCTGGGGCATTGTAAACCCAGCAACCCACCCTAACCCACAGGATCACATTTTTTATTTCCTAAAAAGTCCCAAAATTAGCGAAGCCTTCCAAGCGCAGCTTGGGTACCGATAGAGGTCCGGGGGGATTCGGAACCCCTCGACGGGGGTTGTAGGGGGCAGGTGCCCCCTACGTATTGGCCGTCAGGCCCCAGCCAGCTGAAGTTAGAAACAGAAAAACCATAGTGCTGGGGGTTAGTTAGCAAAACAAAAAGCCCCCAGCCGAAACGACCGAGGGCTTTTTAAGTTATTGAAGTAAGCACTGCCTACCGACGGGGGCCACGGCCACCGCCAAAGCCACCGCGTCCACCACGGTCGCCACCGGCGCGAGGGCCACGCTCAGCGCGTTCCGCAGCGCGAGCCGCTTCGTACTCCGCCGCTTGGGCCAGCACTTCGGGATCTACCAAGGGCAAGCCGTGCTCTTCACGCTCTTCGTTGGTAAGGCCCTTAATGGTGAGGTTAATCCGACCTTGGTCGTCCACTTCACGCAGCTTCACCACGATTTCTTGGCCTTCTTCCAAAATGTCTTCCACTTGGGCCACACGCTCGTGGCTTAGCTGAGAAATGTGCACCATGCCTTCACGGCCCGGGGCAAATTCCACAAAAGCACCAATGGGAATAATGCGCTTAACCACGCCTTTAAACACGGTACCGGCTTCCAAAGGTGTCGTCATGCCTTTGATGATTTCGTAGGCTTTTTCGCCACCATTGCCCACCGAGGTGATGATAACGGTGCCATCGTCTTCGATATCGATGCTGGCGCCCGTCATTTCAATCAAGCCACGGATGTTCTTACCACCGGGTCCAATAACAGTCCCAATCATATCCTTCGGAATTTTGAGACTCAGGATACGAGGGGCATTGGGAGATAAGGCTTCGCGAGGGGCTGAAATGGCTTCGTTCATCTTGGCCAAAATATGCAAACGTCCCACGCGGGCTTGTTCCAAGGCTTCTTTCATAATAGCGAGGCTAATGCCTTGGATTTTAATGTCCATTTGAAGCGCCGTCACGCCCGTGGCGTTACCCGTCACTTTAAAGTCCATATCGCCGAGGAAATCTTCCAAGCCTTGAATATCGGAGAGAACCGCGTGGCGGTTGCCTTCCAAAATCAAGCCCATGGCAATGCCGCTAATAGCGGTGGTCATGGGGACGCCTGCATCCATCAGGGCCAAGCTGCTGCCGCAGGTGCTGGCCATGCTGCTACTGCCATTGGATTCGAGGACATCGCTCACCACGCGCAAGGTGTAGGGAAAGTCCGCTTCACTGGGCAGGGCGGCTTCAATGGCACGGCCCGCCAAAGCACCGTGGCCTACTTCGCGGCGACCGACGCCACGCATGGGGCGTACTTCACCGGTGGAATAGCCGGGGAAGTTGTAGTGGTGCATCCAGCGCTTGGTTTCCAAGGGATCCACGCCATCCAGCTTTTGTTTGTCGCCGGGGGCACCCAAAGTAGCAATAGAAAGCACCTGCGTGTTGCCACGGGTAAACAGCGCCGAACCGTGCAAGCGAGGCAAAAAGCCCACTTGAATGGCGATGGGGCGCACTTCATCCAGCTTACGGCCATCGGCACGCACGCCTTGGCTGAGCACCATTTCCCGCATAATGCGCTTTTCCAACCCTTTAAAGGAGGCGACAAATTGGGCAGGGGTGGTGGCTTTGAGGGCATGATCATCGGCCAAAGCAGCCAAAGCTTCTTTCACAGCGGTTTTGGCAGCCACTAGTTTTTCTTTGCGGCCATCGCGCTCCGGCACTTTGTAGGCATCGGTAATGGCGGTTTCTGCCAAGCCTGCCACAAAGGTGTCCAGTGCGGTGGTGTCTACTGGGTTGATAAACTCGGTTTTTACCACGCCGCACTGTTTGCGGAACTGCTCTTGCAAATCGCACTGGCCTTGGATGGCCTTGTGGGCCACATCCAGGGCATCCACCAAGGTGGCTTCCGTCACAAACTGGGCACCCGCTTCCACCATCATGATGGAATCACGCGTACCCGCCACAATCAGATCCAGGTCGCTTTCGGTTTGCTGGGCAAAGGTAGGGTTAATGACAAACGCGCCATTAATACGGCCCACGCGCACACAACCAATGGGGCCATCAAAGGGCAGGCCAGAAAGGGTGAGGGCAAAAGACGCACCCAGAACCGCCAGCACATCCATTTGGTGCACGCTATCGCTGCTAAGGGTGGTGGCCACCACTTGCACGTCGTTTTGGTAACCATCGGGCCACAAGGGGCGAATGGGGCGATCCATCAAGCGGCAAATGAGGGTGCCTTTTTCCGAAGGGCGACCTTCGCGCTTAATGTAGCCACCGGGGATTTTACCCACGGAATACATGCGCTCTTCAAAATCACACAGCAAAGGGAAAAAATCGATGCCAGGGCGGGGTTCGTTGCTCCCAGTAGCGGTAACCAACAACACGGTTTCGCCCACAGTCAGGGTGACGCTGCCACCGGCTTGTTTGGCCATCACGCCGGTTTCAATGCGAACGGGGTGTTCGCCCAATTTAAAATCAAGGGTTTGAGGGTTCAGTAATTGATCCACATCGCCGGTACGCACGGGGGTGATAAACCCTTTTGTTGTGGCAGAGGTGGAGGGTGTGGTGTTCATCAAATCGGTGGCCATTAAATCGCACGCTTCGGTGGCGGCTGGGGCTAAGGTTGTATCAACGGTCATTGGAGTGTTATCGCTTTCTATGCACGTTCACAGTGCAGTCACATCGGTTGGTTTTACGGTTTTCTTAGGGTTGATTTCGTATCTTTTGGAAAGAACAAACGAACGGTTAGACAAATGGTTATTAGCCAAAACGGGCCACCCGCTTGGGAAGGCCCGCCTGACAACAGCTATTTGCGAAGGTTGAGACGGTTGAGCAACTCTTTGTACTGCTCGGGGGTGGCGTTGGCCTTAAAGTATTTTTGAAGGCGACGACGCTTTCCTACCATCATTTCCAGCCCACGACGGGTGGAGAAATCTTTGGCGTTTTCTTTGAGGTGAGCGGTGAGTTGGTTAATGCGATAGGTGAGTAAAGCAATTTGAGACTCTGGGCTGCCTGTGTCTTTTTCGTGGCGAGCGTTGGTTTTAAAAATGCTTTGTTTTTGTTGCTGGGTTAAGGCCATGGTTGTTTCCTCTAGGTCCTTTATAGGATGGGCGAGCCTCTCGCTACAGTGATTACCGTCGCATCCTCAAGAGGGGAGAGGAGGTTGATAGCAGGCACTATGGCTCAAACGGATACTACGAGACTCCACACTGTACGCAAAAGGCTTTGCCAGATCAACCCAGCATACCGGGCACCCCAAGAGGGGTTTAACAAGGAACGGTTAACAACAAAGGGCCTTTAATGACTTAAATAGCCCGTACAGAATGCTATAGTAAGGGCTACTTTCATTCTTTTTAAGAAAGCGCTTACTTCGTGTCTGCCCAAAAACCACCGATGCAACCCCAACTTCACATGGCCGCCATCTTGCTGTTTCGCTCTGCGCCGCCTTTTGTGCTGTACCCCGATGACGCCGAAGCCCTGTATGCCGAGCTGCAAGGCGTCATTCGCAACGCCAAACCCAACGCCCCCAAGCTGATTGAAAAAACCGCCAATGGCCCCATCCGCAAGGTGTGCTTTATTGATACCGAGCTTATTGGGGTGTCGGTGCAAATGGGCATCATGCCTCCCATGCCGCCGCAAGGGTAAAGGGCTATTTTGAATTCAAATCAGCTTCAATTTTTTGTTTAAGGCTGGCCAAGGCTTTGGCACGGGTGTTGTACTGCAGATTTTCGGTCGGTGTTAACGCAGCGCTGGAGTTCTTAAGAACACCGAGTTCGGTGATGGGATGAGCAATATAGCCAAACCCAAAGCCCGCCTTCTCACTTATCGCTAACGCAGCATCGGCAGCTTCACCCTCTACAATCAGCACCGGTTCCTGGCCTTCGGCAATATAGCGTTTACCACTCGGAGTAATCACCACAAAAGCCGAACTGAACTCTGCATTACGTTCCTCACCTTTCAGGTCCAAATTATCGAGCAACGCCACCACAGCCTTATTGCGATGGTAATCGTTTGGTTTTTTAGGCAGATCTTCGCCTGTTAAATATTTATATACTTTGGGAGTGACCCACCGCTTGCTGTACACCCCTGCAATACCGGGACATTCTGGGTCAACCTTTTTAAGCGTTTCTTCATAAAACTCTTGTACCTTGGGAGAAGTGAGGACTATCCCAAAATCTTCTCCCAACACAGAGACGTTTTCGTTTTGAGCATTGTAAAAATCATGGCCTGCTTGCGCTTTTAGGGTGGCATTTTCTACAAAGGTCTTGCCTGTCTCTTCAACAGCGCCCATAACCGTATCAATCTCTTCTCCACCCGTTAAAAAGGCCCATTGAACATTGGTATTGAGAACGGGTCCCTGCATACCCAACGCTTCACCGAAAAATTGCTTTTTGCCACCATTGCCCGTTAAAATCAATATTTTTTCACCCAAAAGTTCTTGGGCTTTAGATAATTTACCAAAGTGCACTCGATAGGCCGATGAGACAAATACATCCTTCGCCGAAGCAAACCGAGTTTGGGTGACCTGATGAAAAGGACTAGAGGTGTGGTTATTAATAGCTACGGGTTGGATAAGCTGCTGAATCATTGAATAACTCCCAGACATGAATAAGAAGGCCCTTCATGGCGTAAATGCCAACCTGTAGCAACCCCCAATACGATAGCAGCAATGTTTTGTTACATTTTTGATAGTTTATAAAGACATAAACACCTGTTGGGCCCACTGATGGGCCAGCCGCACCCGACGAGGTTCTGGCTGGTATTGCAACGTGGCCAAATAGTCCACCCACGGGCTACATCCGTCATTCAAGCGTCTCTGCCTTGCTAAAGCCCCACCCATGGTAGAGGCTTCCAGGCCCACTTTTGGAGAAACCTGCAAAAACTGTACCGCCAGCTTCACGTTGGGGTACGCATCGTACCAACGTGCCTTACGCGGCGCGAGGGTCGATACGGCATCCATTGCCGTGGCTGCGGCAGGCACTGCAAAAACCATCACTACAACTCAAACTCGCTATGCTTTAAAGGAAAGGTGCCAGGAATAAGTGACGGCAGCCCTACCTTCTTACTGTAGCGATGATTCCCATTAAGGGGAAGGGGCGCCGAAGGCGCTTTATATGAGGCTAATGGAATAAAAACAGATGGAGCAAGAAAGGAGACTAACCGCTTTCAGTTTTTACCCGTCTCTCTATTAATTATCACTCACCTGCAAGGGATACACCTCGGGCGAGAGAATATAGTCTTTAAACACACGCTTATGATGGTGCTCCCACACCACGGATTGGAGCGCCAAAAAAGGCAGAGCGTCAATGTGTTTAGGGTGGGCGGCTTCTTCAACCACCACATCCAGCACGCTGCTTGGCATGGTGACAATCCTTTAAACATTCAAAAAAGAGTAACGAGGTAATACGAGGAATAAAGACTCTGCTCACACGGCTGTGTTCCTGAAGCAGCGAAAAATCATGCATGACTCTACAGTTATTCATGTATCACAAAAGGGGCTTTGCTAGCCCCCTGCGACAGGAATAATGGGTTATTTTGTTACGTACCCTTCAAGGTGTTGGCGTGCCCAAGCACATTGATCGGCCAATGAAACATCGTCTATATCCAGCCAGTGAATGGCTGGGTTTTTGTTAAACCACGTGCGCTGCCTACCTGCATACTGGCTTGTTTTTAAGGCAATGGCATCCATAACCGGTTGCGGGTTGGTTGCGTTGCTAGACCGATAATCCATCCATTCAGGGTAACCAAGGGTGGTTTGCAACGCATGAGCATCAGCACCGTAGCGCGCCATCAAAGCTTCGGCTTCCTCAATCCAGCCATCGGCCACTTGTTGGGCAATACGCTGAGAAAGAAGAGCGCGATGCCTATCCCGATTACGCCACCGCAGCCCCAACCAAACAACAGGGTACGGGGGAGGCTCTTCCACCGCTTGAGGCACGGGCTGCCCCGTGGCTTCGATAATTTCTAAGGCTCGCACAATACGAAAAGCATCTTGGGGGTACAGCTGACTGGCCCGTAGGGGGTCCAGCTGCTGGAGGCGTTGATAAAGGGCTTCCAAACCTTGAGCTTCCAGCTCCCGCCCCAAAGCTTCTCGAATAACAGGCTGAGGGGCCACGGAAGGCACTTGGCTAGGAGCCTGCAATACTGCACGCAGGTAAAAGCCCGTTCCTCCTACCACAATGGGGGATTTGCCACGGGCACGGATGGCCTTGATGGACTGAGTTGCCTGGGCTTGATACTGAGCCACCGTAAATTGCTCGGTAGGGTCGGCCACATCAATCAACGCGTGGGGAATCCCTTGCCGTTCCACTTCTGTGGGTTTGGCTGTGCCAATGTCTAATCCTCGGTACACATAGCGAGAATCGGCTGAGATAATCTCTGTTCCTAACTGCTGGGCCAAGGCCACCGCCAAAGCGGTTTTTCCCGTGGCCGTTGCACCCACTACGGCAATCAACGGCACCGTCGTGTGGTACCCCTCACTCATGAAGGGGCGTGGGACGAGGGGGAATCATTGGAAGACGTGGACGAAGACGGAGAGCTCGACACTTCAAACACATCGCCATGGGTAGGCGGCAATACCACTACTTTGGGAGCGTCCTCAGCCGTACACAACACCACATACAAGCCCAACCAAGCCGTTAGCATTAAGCCTGCAAACCATAATACGGGGCTTAGCAGGGGTATCCAGGCCGTGAGTAGCACCATCAGCAGCCAACCCACATAGGCAACAATGCCCAGCAACACCCAAATAACAGGGGCCTTAAAAAAGCGTTGCACACTGGCAACAAAGGCACGCCATAAGGGGGCTCCTTTTCGAGACGGAATCAATACGACGGCTGCAGGCCAACATGCTGTTAGCAAGGTCCATAGCAGCCCCAGCAAGGTGGCTTCTGTGACGGAACGAGACAACACATCCAAGCGTTTTATATCGGCAGCGGGCATGACGTTTAACAGCTTCAGTAACTGCTGCTGCAAGGTAGCTGAATTTAGGGGAGCTGTCGTCACGGCAGGATCCGCCAAGCTGGGATCGATAGCCATAGCCTGAGATTGGATGAGGGCCATGACTTGTTGAAAAATAACGGGGTAGCCGCCTGCCAACTGACTTTGATAATGAACCCACCATGCCAGGGCTATCCACACCAAACTGTAGGCCAACCAACCCCACACAAAAGGCTGAAAATACTGACCAATGGCTGTAAAAAACCCACGCCACATGGGCGGACGAAGCCACAAGGTTTCCCCTAGAGATATATCTTTGGAAGCCATCTTTTCTTGGGGCAGCGGTGCGGTTGCATCGTTACTGGCAGACCGTTTAAGCCCCATTAAGGCCCGTTTTGCCTGAACAGACAAGCCGTTTTTAAGGGTCCCGTCACCCCCGTCAGCGTCTTCGCCACCAAACAAGGCGTCGGGCTGAATGAGCGTCACCATCATGCCCACCCAGCCCGCCGTAAAGGCTGCTACCAATAGCAATGCCATAACCAACACTGCCAACAAACGCCATAAATGGGTTGGATCAGAACCTACACCCACCGACAACACGGGCTGGAAAAGAGCGGGGGTGAGTAAGAGCTCTAAAATAAGCTGCAACAGCAGCAAGGGGTAGGCCACTACCCAGTGGCGCATGAGCAAGCGACCGGCACGTTGGAGGCGTTGGCCATGGGTAACAAACAGAGACAGCATACAGACCTATTTCTTATTGTCTTCATCTTGGCCTTTACCACTACAGCGGCAAGCCAACAAACGCCATTGTAGCCCAAAGACAGGTGTTTTCGGACACCCACTGGCTTTCAATAAACAACCCTCTACAAAGTACTGCACTGGGGACACAACCCAGCAAACTCTAAATAGTGGGTTTGTACTGTATAGCCCGATTCTTTTTCGGCGTAGGCAATGAGCGGACCAACCCCAGGGCAATGGAGCTCTTGCACGCCATTGCAGCACTGACACACCAGCACATGGTGGCAATGGTGTGATGATTCGGCGTGATGACACTCGTCTTCCGAAGGCAATTGGCAACGCACCACACCGCCCGGGCGCGTGAGCAACCGATGGACCAAACCGTTAGCCTCTAGGCATTCCAATACGCGATAAATGGTGACAATATCCGCTTTTTTGTGACGTTCTAACAACATATCGCGCAAATCATACGCGCTGGTGGGGCCCAACAGCTCCGCCAAGGCATCAATAATTTGCTTGCGTGGCTCGGTTTGGCGAAGCCCACGCTGTTTTAACACGGCCCAGGCTTTGGCGGTGTACTCTTGCGACGCCGTAACGGCAACTGGCGCATGAGAACACGAAGATGACATAGAATTTCCTAACCCTGGGGCGATTTTTTAGGCCAGTTGTTAAATAAAACACAGCCCATGATGAGATTTGAACTCATGGCCTCCCCCTTACCAAGGGGGTGCGCTACCCCTGCGCCACATGGGCCTGTGCGTTATTGGTTTGTTACCGTAACAAAAAAGCAGGGCATTGTTCAACTGTTAGTTTTTTACGGCTGATAAGAGAGTTAGCCATTTTGGGGGCTATCGCTGTTTTACGTAGGGGGCACTCGCCCCCTACGTCCCCCGCTGGAACCGTCCGGGCGGTTCCAGAACTCCACCCAAGCTAACGCTGGTTCCGCCCGTTGGGCTCGCGTGGCTGTTTCGCTGCGCTCAACCGTCTCGCCTGCACTACACCCCAAGGCGTGTTATTAACTTGCCTTAGGCGTAAAAAGTCAACAATCATAGGGATTAAAAAAAGGCATTAGAAAACACGCCTTGCGTGCCTGTGGCTGAGAGGCCGGCCCCTCGGCAAAGAAACATCACAACCCACAAGCACCCCAAAGGGTGTTTATCAACTCAAAAAACGCCTAAATGACATTAATTTTAGAGGCTAGTGCCCTAAGCCAATACAAAGCCCCGGCTTTGCCGGGTTACACCAAGTGTTAGTTTATAAACCCAGCTTTGCTGGGAAAAGGTATGGGCAGGGCTGGATTCGAACCAGCGTACTCGCGAGAGAGCAGATTTACAGTCTGCCGCCTTTAACCACTCGGCCACCTACCCAAACTGGTTACACACTATACCCAAGACATTCTAAAAATGGTACACCCAAACAATGGAATTTTTAGAGGGTGACGTGCGGTGAAAAAGCGTAGCCGGTGATGGGAATCGAACCCGCAACCTACGGTTTACAAAACCGTTGCTCTACCATTGAGCTACACCGGCGCAGCTAAGAACCTTATTGATAAGGTCTCCGTATCCTAAAGTTAAAAGGCCCCGTGTCAACCCACCCCCGCCAAGGCGGGCTTTTTTACTTGCTTCTAGCGTAAACATCCATAAGGGTCACTATCTATAAGGCTAAGAGTGTGCGCTGTGCTTACGTCAATAAACACGCCTTGGCGTGCTGCCATTCACCCACAGCCGTTCCAGAGGCGTTTTGAATGGTGGGATCCACCCACGGTAGCAGCCGAGGATGCTGACATTCAGACGCTGTAAGCCAGCCCAATTGAGTCAGTACAGCCATTACCACACGGTTACGTGCCTCTTCGTTGCCATCGGCTAACTTTAGAGCAAAGCCCAGTTGTTGTTCTCGGTTCATGACAGCAAACACACCATCGGCACCCACTTTGCCAATCAGCCGACCATTCGTGACCTCTACAATGGCGCTATCCACGCGTTGCAAGCCCCCAAACGCTACAGAAGAAGAAATCACCGCCTGAATCAAAGGCTCTGCCAACGGGTCGATTGTTAAGGCCGCATACAGCTGAGCCAATTGACCCACCGTGCCGTAAAAGGTGGGGACACCACAGCCATCCACTCCTGTAGGCAGGGGTTCTTTGAGATCCAAGCGTTCCATCATTAAAGCGGCAATGCGCTGTTGCAGGGGATGAGAAGCCTCACGATAAGACTCTAGCGGCCAGCCATGGTGCTTGCAAACGGCTAGCATCCCCGAATGCTTGCCCGAACAGTTGTGGTGCAAGGCAGTGGGCTCTTGGCCTTCTTGAATCAATAGACGGCGAGTCGCTCCATCCACCGGCGGATGGACGCCACACAGCAAACACTCTTGCGTTAAACCAACCGAATGCAACCATGCCAAGGCCAACGTCTGATGCAATTCGCTACCCACATGAGACGAACACAGCACCGCCAGTTGCTCTGGCGTTTTGTTGTGGTGCAAGCCGGATTCAATAACGGGCAAGGCTTGGACAAATTTAGCGGTGGATCGCCAAAAGGTTTGAAACTTGGAAGCGCTTGGATAAGATTCTGCCACGACTGTGCCATCCGCAGTGCAGACAGACCACCAGCCAGCATGCAGGGTTTCAACCACAGGATGGGCCGAGTGACTCAACCAACGACACTGAGCCATAAGCGGTGTAGGGAAAGAGGACAGCAAGACACAAATCTTTCAGGAACGTAGACACCCCTTTGGCGTCTTAATTGGAACAGTGCCTCCCCAATGAAACATCCTGGGATGACCATTGGAATGAAAGCCAAAAGCATCCCACACAAAAGCCCTTCTTTGGAGGGGGTCGTTGTTAAAGTGGACGCGGTTGCTTACAATAGAATGCTCCTAATCTTTTATTTTGTTTTGGAAAGTAGCACGCCTCGGTGTCGGTTCACGGATTTAATGCATCATCAGCCCACACTACCAGTGTTGGGCTTGGCGCGCGCCAACACCAGCCTCAATCAGGGGTCATGGTGGCCGCCTTAGCCATTGCTCAGCCCAACGAATCCAGCATTCACTTTCCGGCCCTCATTACCTTATCGCTACTGGCCCATGCCGGCACGGTGCTGGCCATTGCCCTCATCATGCTGCTCCTCAGCTTTTTTGGGTTTTCGTGGGTGAACTTGAACCCACTGGAAATGCAGCAACGCGACATTGAATTTGTGATTGTGGATGCCCCGCAA
Organism: Vampirovibrionales bacterium; assembly: GCA_029866025.1. GTDB lineage: Bacteria > Cyanobacteriota > Vampirovibrionia > Vampirovibrionales > Vampirovibrionaceae > JARXAD01. The sequence continues at coordinate 169,594 of JARXAD010000002.1, forward strand.
GCAAAACCACGCGACCCCAATACCAAAAACCGCGCCGCTCAGGCCTCTCGTTCTGGCGGCAAAGCCGTGGATAAAAAATCCACCGCCTTAGCCCAGCGCAAAGCAGGCACCGTAAGCAGTAAGGCTCAATCACAAGTCACTCCCGTTAAGGCGTCTCGTCCTCAGCGTCAACCCGCCCCCCAACCTCGCCAGCAACCAAGACAACAGCCACAACCGCAGCAGCAACCTTCGCCACCGGCACCCCCCTCTCCGCCTCGCCCCGTTTCACCGCCTCGGCCACGGGTTAGCACCGCCAGCAAATCGCGTTCATCCTCCCCCGTGATGCCGCCCAGCCCCATGGCGCCCACCATTCGCACGCCATCGTCAGGCTCAAATAACGGACCCACAGGGCCCATTATGCCCAGCCCTTCGTCTTCTTCTAGTAGTAGCCGAAGCAGCTATGCCACCCCGTCTCAAATTTCGGGTGGATCGTCTCGTGGCAGCTCTCAGCGGAATCCATCTCAAGGTAGCCCTTCGTCTGCCGGTGGTTCCGGTGGTACCGGCCGAGAAAACAGCTGGGGGAGCCCCGGTGGTGGGGGTGGGCGCCCCGGCTTAGACGCCTTGCCTGACCCCGATTACGGGAGTTACATGGCCGAGCTGCAACGCCGCATTAAGCGGAACTGGCAACCTCCTCGTGCCCAAGAAGACAAGCGTGTCGTGGCTCTGTTTCGCATTGGCCGCGATGGCCGCCTGCTGAGCGTGAGTATCAAGCAATCCTCTGGCTATGTAGAAGCCGATGGCGCCGCTCTCAATGCCGTTCGCCTCTCAGCGCCCTTTAGGCCCCTGCCTGTGGGCCACACCGAGCCCGATTTGCCCGTGGAATTTACCTTTGACTATAACGTGTACAAAGCCACGCGCATGTAGGCGGCAAAGCGTCCCTAATGAACCGAAATAAAGGGTTTGAGAATGCTGAACACTATTTTAAAAAACAAACCCTGGATTATTGTGGCTGTCTTTGGTGCCGCGGGATTGGCGGGATTGAGTGTCCCTCTTATTAACGTAGCCGTAGACAAGCCCGTAGCGGTTCCCCCCCAAGAACTGGCGGGGAAAACCCAAGCCTTTGCGCTGGCCAGCCCCTTGTTGCAAACCAGCTGTCTGCCGTGCCATTCGGCACGTACCACCCTGCCTTGGTATGCCCAACTGCCCATAGCCAAACAAATGATTGCCGCCAATATGGCCCAAGGCTTGAACGAATTTAATCTGGAAGAGCGCTTGTACACCGAAGGCAAAGCCCCCAGCGCCCACACCTTGGAAGAAATAGAAGACGTATTAACCAAAGGCGAAATGCCCCCCCTAGAATACACAGCGGCCCATTGGAACGCCTTCATCACGCCCGCCAAAAAGCAGATTGTGTTGGATTGGATTCTCGAAGAACGGGCCGCCCTCTCAAAAAGCCCAGCCTTGACCTCGGGCGTTGCTCCTTAACTTTACAACGAGCCGGTGGAAGCGATTTCTACCACCCAAACTGGGCTCAATCCTCAAAAAATTGCCCTTAAAGTGAAACTGGGCAAGCGCCTGTATAACAATACCCGCCTCTCCAGCAATGGCACCATCTCCTGCGCCACTTGCCACGCTTACACAAGGGCGGCCCGGATCAGCGCCCCACCTCAATGGGGATTCATGGCCAATTGGGCCCCATTAACTCCCCCGCCGCATACAACTCTCGCTACAATACCCGCCAGTTTTGGGATGGCCGTGCTGCCGACCTAAAGGAGCAAGCCTTAGGCTCCGTCACCAACCCCAAAGAAATGGGCGGCGATTGTAGCGTTTTTAAAAAGCCTAACGGGCGAGTATCAAGGTATCCCCCTAACCGATACAGGACGCCTTGCTCGTCTGAAGTAAACACGACAAAAGCCCCTAACCCAAAAAAGGTTTTAGCCGTTGTGTAGAGGGTTGAAGACGAGCGAGCACTGCTTCGCCATGAGCTTGCAAGCCTTCTTGCTTTAAGCGAGCAAAGCGACGTTGGTTCCACAGCTTGTTAAACACATCGGGGGCCACACCAATTAGGCCACACACCAGTAAGAAAGACACCACACTGACGGGGGTCCGGGTCGCATCCGCCGCATGGGCCAGCACATTGCGAAGCTTGGGGGCTTCATCTGCCCATGGCGCCAGGTGTTTTTCTACCGCGTGAATGCCATCCACCAAGGAGCGATCCAACTTTGTCAGCGTGGGTGTATCCAAGGTGGCAGAGCCACCCAAGGGATGGAGCGCCTGTTTTAACTGTTGAACCGCTACTTTGGTATGAGCCAACGCAGCGTTATCCACAATCGCTTTCGTTTTGTTGCTCATCCAGCCTTCAAGGGTTGTCAAAGCCTTTTGGTAGTGTTGCTTTAAGGCTTTTTCTGTAACCAAGCCACGGATGGAGCCGTCCATAGGCTTGAGAATCCGCTCCACATCGCCATGCTGGCCCAGCGTATAAAGGCGGGCCGTATCACCACTTTGGTAAATATGGCCAGACAACGGGTCATTCAACGTAATACCACGCGCATTACCGGCTTTACGGGTCATCCATTTTTGAAAGGGTTCAAGAGCATAGAGCAACGAAAACAGGGTCAGCATGTCACGACGCACAATGTCGCCCAGCTCCACCCACTTAAAGCGGTTGTCTTCTCGGTTAAAGGCTTGGTACACGCGTGGAATGACACAAAATGGAATAACAATTAAAAAGAACGCTCCTTGGGAGGGTACTGTAAGTTTTAATTGCCATTTCCAGATCTTAACTACGGCTTGTTCACAATGATCGAAGTCGCCAATGCGATTCATGATGGTTTGCAAGGCTCGTCCCAACAAGCTGGGTTTTACGGTACCTTGGCGTGTCACACTATCCTTCACCTGCTGGGGAATGGAAAACACCCAGTGGGCTGCCTGCGCCCCCACACCCGGCTGATGGTGTACTGGAAGGGTGAAAGTGGATTGAGCTAAGGTTGTTTTGGGGCTTAGCGTCATACGGTAAGCCCTCCATTACGAGAGGGTGCGAATGGAGACCCCAACACACTGGCCGGTCGTTGTAATTGAGAGACATTAGGCATGCCGTTAGAAATTCCGACCACAGGCTGTACCCGCAAGGTGGCTAATCCTAACGGCCATTGGGTTAACACCGGCTGAGGAGCAGTGACCTGGGGCATGGGAGCACCGGCTTGTTTAAACAACCGGGCCGCCGGATAACTTTTGCTACTTTGGGTTAATTGAGGCAAAAAATAAGCCCAGCTAGCGCCAATAATCATCCCCACAACCGTAATTAACCCTTTAATGCGGGTGATTTTATTCACATAAGCGCCGGCTTTACTCAGCAATTCACCGACTGAGGTTTTAGCGGCAGGCTTGGGCAATACATCCAGCCAATAATCGGCAAATTGACCCAAGTTTTTTGAAAACATACTTAAGGACGTTTCCTGAATGGAGGCCGCCACATGAAGCTGTTGTTGACGGCGGAACAGAGGCGGCTGGGCACGAAGCTCTCGCAGGGGCATGGCGCCTTCGTGAACCACATGCTGAAGGGCATTGCCATTGTGGCGGGTCACTCCTCGCCACACGGCATCCAAATCATCGCCTAGGGTGTGTGCTAAATGGGTTAAGGCTTTTTTGGCTTTTAATCGATCACCACCGTGCTCTTTGATGATGGTATCCACTTGAGTGGCGTAGCGGTGGACCCAGTGATCCAAGAACTCACCCACCGTTTTTATGGGATTGGTACCGTAAGGCTTTAATACGGCCTCAAGGGTTCGGTTATCGGGAACATCCAAGCTGCTGCCGATGTGGGCCCGTGGCATTTGGCGCAGCATGGTTGTATCCAACAAGGGCAAGGCACGAAGCTGGGCCAGCTTATCGTTTGCAGCCATGGGCGTAAAAAACTGGTTGACCGAGGTTTTAACCAGCTGGGGAATCGTTGGAATATCGGTTAACGCGCCAGAAGCGCTGGCCCCCGATTGAAAGGCCAAGTGAAGCTTTTGAAGCCAACCGTAATTCATATCTTGGAGATGGGTACGAGTCAGCCAACGGGTAGCCCCATAAGCCACAGTGGGCAATAACAAGCTACCCGGTCCTTGCAAGCCTTCTCGCTTTAAAATCTCCCAAGAGTTACCCCAATTTAAGCCTTTAATGTTCTCGGCTAAATCGTGGCGCCATAACTGAAAGGGCGTGTCTGCCTTGGCCGCCGGGTTGGGCTCATTCAGGGCATTCACCGCAATACGCCCCACGGCCAAGCCCGTCAAAATCCGGGTAATCCATAGCGCCACCACATCCAGCGCAAAAAACTGATACAGGTAATTTTTATTAATGGCATCAAACAGCTTGATGGTGCCATTACCCATGCGCTGCAACACGCTACCGCCCCCCGCAAAGTGCGGGGCGGCGGGGTTGGCCATAAGGGCCAAAGGCTGAGGGCCAGGGATAGGCATGGAGGTAGGCATGAGGGGATAAACGCCTGTAAAGAAAACTTGGTGCTAGTAGAGCAAATAGCCATTAAAAAACCGGCTTCTAACAGTCCTGTCAGAAGCCGGTTGTGAGTTCATACGAACAACACGCGCCTGACAGGGGTCAGCCGGTAAAAAAGTAAAAATAAGCGCTTGTAAGCGTGGGTTTCATGGTCTGCAATCAGTAACCAAAGTATTGAATCATGAGCACTATTCTATAAACACGCGACCATGGCAACAATTGCCCACCCGCCAAGGCAAATTTTATTACGGGCTTAATAGCCTTGCAAAAAGGGCTTTGGCTATTTCAATGTTGCGTAACTCTTAATAACTTTAGAAATTTACGCTAAAGACCAATAGAAAAGCCCGCCTTGGCGGTTGTTAAAAGCCGTTTTCAAGGGCCCATACAATGGCCTCGCCTCGGCTACTCACTCCCAACTTGCTGTACATGTTGTACAAATGGTTGTGAACGGTTTTAGGGCTTAGGCACAGTTGATTGGCCAACTCTTGGTTGGAAAGCCCTTTGGCCAATAGCTTGAGGACCTCTTGCTCCCGCTCCGTGAGTGGATCAATGAGAGAAGCCAAGCGTGCTGGCGAAGACGCAATACGGGCTTGCAATTCATCTGCCAGTGGTACTTTTTGACCGGCAAAAGCCTTGTGCAAGCTCCACACCAGTTCAGGTAAGGCAATGTCTTTCAGTAAAAACCCGGCAATGGGTAACTCCATAAAACGCTTCACCACATTGGGGTCATCTTGATTGGTTAAAATTAAAATGCGGGCCTGCGGCCACAGGCTTAAAATGGACTTACTGGCTTCAAAGCCATTGACGATGGGCATGTTAATGTCCATCAACATCACATCGGGTTTATGGCTAAGGGCTTGCACCACGGCCTGTTCACCATTTTCGGCTTCTGCCACCACGTGCAGCTCGGGGCGCGTTTCCAACAATTGGCGCAAGCCTTGACGCAATAAGCTGTGGTCATCGGCCAATAATAGCCGTAACGGCGAATGATCGTTCGCTAAACCATCATCGAAAGTCTCAGAAAGCAATGAATCCGTCATAGAGCATAGACCTTATTCGCTAATGGTGGGGAAGGGTGAGTAATACGACGGAAGCGATGAGCTTGAGGCGCTGGGCTCTAAAGAAGGCCACGGCAAGGTCACTACCACTTGAACGCCTTTAGAAGAGGATTCACCATCGAGGCTGGTGTGGCGTGTGGTGTTACTTAGAGCATATTGGGCACCAATACTTTCGGCCCGTTCCCGCAAACCGGCCACCCCCAAGTGGCCCGCTTCCACTAAGGCATCGCTGGTGGGCGCTTCATCCCACGGTAAACCGTTGCCATTATCGGTTAGGGTGGCGGTTAATTTCTCTGACGTTTCGGTAATAGTAATCAACAACCGGCTAGCCCCACTGTGCTTCAAGGCATTGCGAATGCTTTCTTGCACCATGCGGTACAGGTGCAACTGGCGTTCTTCCCCTAAGCGGGTATCCAAGGCTGGCAGCACGCTGGCGCTAAACACCACTTCCACCTGTGGGTATTGGGGGCAGGTTTTGGCCAGCCATTGTTCTAGGGCCGGAACCAGCCCTAAGGCAAACAAAGATTCTGGGCGAAGATTACGACACAGGGAGCGTACCGTTTTTAAGCTATCTGATAATTCTTTGCCAATGTCTCGCATAATCTTGGCCACAGCCGAAGGATCCCCCGACTGGGCTTCGGCCAGTTGCACCTGATACCCCAAGGCCGTAAGCCGCTGAGCGATATCATCGTGCAATTCACGAGACAACGTGAGGCGTTCTGCTTCCACTCGTTCATCCAAACTGGTTAAGGTATGGGTTAGGCGCTGGTTCAGCGCTTCCATTTTGTCGCGAGTGCGCAACATCCACGGTACCCACTGGAAAAAGCCTAGCCCCACCAAACCAATACCGGCGGAATAGCCCAAAATCTTTTCAATAAAGGCTTGCTGCCATGTATGACCCATGGGAATGCCCGCAATAGCAATGGGATACTGATCCAGAATATCGGCCCAGCTGCCCAAGGTTAATAACGCCATACCCGCCACAATGCGGTACCACCCAAACTGGCGAATGGACGGGTAGCGCATGTGAGCCACACAGCACCCCACCAACAAGCTAGTAAGCACCGTGGCATGAACACCTTCCAGCAGTGCGGTATCAAAGCCCCATTGCTTATCCAGCAACGACAGACCCACACCCAGCCCCATAAACAGTGCAAACCAGACCCAACCCATACGGACAGTTCCTTTACGCAACAAAAAGCCTCCATGATAAAAGGCTTTAATTCAGGGATCCTTGTATTGAAGCCCCTTTGGGGGGCTATTGTATCCAAAAAGTAACGGGGGCCGAAACACTGGCACGACTTTACCCACAAAGGGCTACACACCGTGGCTTAGCAATTGCACAATTGCCTTGGGTTTGTTTGAAGAACGTGTTTCGGTTATAAGAAACGCCCCTGCTGATCGTGATTTATGACGCAATGAGCAGGCTATTTGTTACTGTTGACCCTTACTTTTTTAGGAGACTTCTCACTCGTGACCTCACCTTCGTTACTGTTAACCCCTACCCTCCCCCCATCGGAAGACCCACAAGTAACTGCCATGCGCAGCCAGTTTGAGGCCCTTCTCAGTGGCTCTCAATCCGGCGACCCAATTTCGGGCGAGTTGGCTTTGGGCGAAATTTTAGCCGTAGAAAAAGACGGCCTTCGCGTGGATATAGGCGGCAAGTCGGAAGGCTTTTGCCCCATGCGCGAAACCCCCAATATTTATTCGTATGAAGATTTGCAACAAACCTATCGTGTGGGCCAAGCTATTGAATTTTTCGTCATGTCGGAACAAGACAGTGACGATCATGCTTACTATCGCCTGTCTGTTCGTCGTGTGAATGCTTTTAAAAACTGGGATCACATCATTCAGCTGATGACCGATGGCAGCATTATTGAAGTCACCGTTGCTGCCGCCACCAAGGGTGGTGTGTTGGTCAATGTGCTGGATCTCAAAGGGTTTATCCCCGCCAGCCAATTGCGCGTGGCCAAAACCTTGCCAGAATTGGTAGGCGACACCTTGATTGCCAAAATTTTGGAAGTGGACAAAGACAAAAACAAGCTGATTCTCAGCAACCGTCAAGCCATTTTTGAAACCCAAGCCGCCCAGCGCGTGGAAACCATGACGAAACTGGAAGCCGGAGACATTGTGGAAGGCGCCGTGGTAAAAATGACCCACTTTGGTGTCTTTATCGACATCAACGGCATTGATGGCTTGCTGCCTTTATCAGAAATCTCTTGGCGCCGGGTGCAACACCCCAGCGAAGCCTTTGAGCTGGGCGAAATGGTGCGCGTCGTGGTCCTAAACGTGGATCAAGATCGTCAGCGCATTAGCCTGAGTAAAAAACGCTTGGAGCAGGATCCATGGGAAACGGCTGTGGAAACCCTGACCATTGGCGATGTGATGGAAGCGCCTGTGACCAAAATTTTGGGCAGCGGTGTGCTGGCCGAAATTATGCCGGGTGTGGAAGCTTACTGCCACAACAACTCGCGCCCTGGCCAACCCTTTGAAGTGGGTGAGTCGGGTCCTTTCCGCGTGGTGGCCATTCACATGGATGATCGTCGCATTACCCTAAAATGGGCCGGTGCCGAAGCCCCCATGCCAGCCACAACCGAAGCCGTGGTTGCTGAAGTAGCGCCTGTAACCATCGAAGAACCGGTGGCTGTGGAAGCCTAAGCTTCTCAGTATCCCAAACTCTCTTTCAGGGCTTTGAAACACACGTTTCAGGGCCCTGATTGTTTGTGAGAACCCGCCACAAGCCGAAGCTAAAGAAATATATCAATCGTGGCGCTTGGGTATTGATCCGCGTCTTTCATAAGTTAATATATTGAGAATAATTCTCAACTAATTCTTAGTGGGCTTAATGATGACTACCATTTATAAAAACTCTCCTCTCTTTCTAAACGCCACTTGTTATAAAAAACCTTCACCCGCTTTTTACCGGCCGCTTTATTTCTCTTCAGAGAATTCATCTAATACCACTTTGATGAGTCTTCTGGATACATTTCACATTCCTCATGAAACCATCTCGGCATTTCAAAAAAAATTCCCTACAGGCTCTCTTAACTACAACTTTGCGGGAGATAACGTAGGACCCGCCAACCCCAATTTTTTAAAAATCCAAGCTTTAGCCTTAGCCATTCAGCATGATACCTATCAATCAATCGGTCCCATCTACGATAAAATGCGCTCGGACTTTAGAAAGGCCTTTACAGATAAAGACGATGAGCCATTCTTGGTGTTTTTAGCCCCTACAGGAACTGCCGCCAACCGTCTTGGCTTAAGCCCCGTTCTTAAATCCATTGATATGATTATTGCAAGTGATGTTTCTCATCTCTACACCCGTGAAGCAGGCGGCTATCACTCCCTCAATAATGCTTCTGTTTACCCTTTAAAAAATACAAAAGGCAAAATAACCTCTGCCCAGCTAGCAGCTCAAATTGAAAAATTTAAAAGCCATCGTCAAGACTATTATGCCGGTTCATCCAAGCCTAAAGTCGTTTCCATCACCCAGCCCACAGAATATGGAACGTATTATCGTGATGATGAAGTAAAAGCCATTGCTAAACTATGTCATGACAACAAAATGCTGCTTCAAATGGATGGTTCTCGCCTCTTTTATCTCCCTAAAGCTTTAAATAAGTCCCTAAAACGACTCACCACTGATTTAGGCGTGGACATTCTATTCTTGGGAGGCTCTAAAAATGGCATGGCAATGTCCGAAGCCATTGTTTTTACTAAAAATTACTTTGAAAACGGAAAGATTCTCAATTTAGAAACCAACCCTAAACAACTCTTTAACCACATGCGCTCCTACTCCAAGCAAAGCGGCACATTGGTTGGGCAGTATCCTGCTGCTGCCGCACAATATTCTTTAGCACTAGAAAATGATTATTTAATTAACGTGGCTTATACCGGGGTAAAGCGAGCCAAAGAATTAGAACGTGTACTCTTAAAAATCCCCAACAGCCGTATTTTGGTCCCAACGGAAACCAACCTTGTCTTAATTTCATTGCCAGAAAATGCAACAAAACTCATTGAGCAACGCTATGAGCTAAAAATTTTCCCTGGTAATGACCCCGAAAAGCCCCATAATCGGCTGGTTCGCTTTATGACCAATTACTCAACAACCCCTCAACAAATTGACGAACTAAAGACCTATCTTGAAGAAAAACGCATTTTAAGGAAAAGCCTATTTTACCTTCCCATAGAGAAAGAATTGAAGAGCCTAGCCTTAAAGGTTAAAAAATGGGGCGAGTGATGGGAATCGAACCCACGTATACCTGGACCACAACCAGGGGCCTTAACCGCTTGGCGACACCCGCCACGGGCGAAGCCTGATCATAATATTCACTATTAAAATACAGGCGAGTTGTTCATTGTAGAGAAAACAACCCCTCCACTTCAAGGGGCAAGGCCAAAGGGCCTTTTTTCAAAGGCCCTTTGGTAAGGGCTAATCGTTGCGTTTCAACGAGTCATGATCACTAAAGGTGCTGTCGTTTTCCACCATGTTCTCGCAGTGGGCAAAAATCTTCAGCTGCACGTCCACCAGGGTAATGTTCTTTTCCAAGGCAATGCGTTGGGCCAAAGCCAACACTTCGGGGCTTTCAAACTCGGCGGTTTTGCCGCAATCCATGCAAATAATGTGATGATGGGGGCTATCGGGGTTGCGTATCAGCTCGTAATGCTTGTGATCTTCGCTAAAATCAAGCTCACGCAACACACCCATGCTCACCAAGGTGTTGAGGGTGCGGTAGGTGGTGGCCAAGCTAATACCGGCATCGGCCTGTTGCAACAACTGGTGGGTTTCATCCACGCTCAGGTGTTCGCCTTCCGGCACGGAAAGAAACAGCTCTACCACGGCTTCGCGCTGAGGAGTGAGGCGCAAACCCTTTTCTCGCAAGCTGGCCATCAAGCGTTCTTTTAGTTCCAGCGAAACGCTGTCCAAAGTTTCTAGTAACAATGGCAAGGGGTGCGAATGAGAATGCGTGGGAGTCACAAGAATCAATCCAATCCATCGCAGAAGGGACACCAAGCCACAAAAGCCTGTGCCTGTAGTGTAGCCAAAGCACCCTCGTACGCAACCCTCACCCCCCATTATTTCTACAATTATTTCTACCCAGCCGCTGCTTTTGGTATGCTGGTTAATACGCTACCGCTACACCTGCAGAAATGAGACGTGATTATGCCCAGCTTAGGACCTTTTGAAATTGCCGTAATTTTAGTGATGGTGCTGATTTTATTTGGCCCGGGCAAGCTTCCGCAAGTATTTGGTGCGCTGGGCGATGGCATGCGCCAGTTTAAAAAAGCCAGCCAAGGCCTCACGGATGAAGTGAATCAAACCCTTTCCACGAACCCTGAGCCTCCTGTTACCCCTACCCAAAGCTCTCCTGCAGAGGCTGCAAGGCCTTCAACGGGGGAGCAAGGAACATCGCCTGCGTCTCCCACGTCGGTTTCCTAACACAGGAGACCCCCAATGCCTCAGGCAGTGGAAGACTTACCTCGCCGTCCCTCTTTTATATGGATGCAGACGGTACGAAACGTTGTCGTTACCTTCGTTGCCACCATCCTTGGCCTATGGCTCGTAGCAGCCATCGTATGGTGGGGAAGCATTGCGTGGCTTAATCAACCATCTGGTCGCAACACCATTGAAACCTTTATTTTAAAAGACCTGTTGCACCGCCCCCAATGGCACTTAACCTTTGCCAACATGCAAGGCCATTGGGATGCATTGGGGCCTCAGCTTTTTTTAGAAGGTGCGCGCCTGAGTGACGAGAAAGACGAGTCTCTCATTGCCATTAAAAGGGGTTCGCTAGGCGTGTCGTTGTGGCCTCTCTTAAACCATCATCCCGCCCAACTGGACCGCGTTACCTTAGAACAACCCTTTATTACCCTATCGCCCCCTCTTATTGCAGCAATTAAAGAGGTTCTTTTGCTTCGGCTGCCTCCCAATCCTTTGTCTTGGTGGGTGGATCCACTGTTTGCCACGGATGCCATTCACCTATCGTTAAAACGGGGACGTATCTCACAGGTGGAAACCTTGCTGACAGCCCCCATGCGTGAAAAACTGCAAAAAAAGCTGGGAGTAGCCCCCACCCTGGCCGTATGGCCCAATATTTTAGAGCTGACCTTGACCCACGATCGTATGGAGTCGCTCCAGGGTGACTTATCCTTTGTTTTGGGCGATGCCCAAGACAAGCGGCCCAAGGTCACGGTCAAAGCCATCTTGTCTGATGCCCTTGCCTTGTCCCCCACAGCTCCTCCCAACCACCTTCAAGTCACCGTCGAGCCAATTTCTCTTAAGGCCATGAGTCCTTGGGTTCAAGGGGCCTTAAAGGCCCAACCCCCGTCTCGGTCTCAAAACATACCGCCATGGGTTGCTAACCTTCATACAGAAGGGTGGGTGTCTGCCGCAGCACTCCTAACGGGCCCCTTTCATCACCCTATTGTGGAAGGTCAAATCAAAGCGGCCGACTTTAAAGCAACCCACCCTCGACTCCGCGACCCGTTACTCCTTGTGCCATCCTTTACCGCCACGGTTACCCAAAAATCCTTAACCCTGCCGCAGACAGCGTTTCGTTACTTTAATCAACTCGGTACACTGGCCATTCAAGGCGATGTTAGCCACGGCACCGTTCTTTTCAACAGCCCTCGGGTTGACTTGGATCAGGTGATGACCAGCTTAAAAACCCTCGACCCAACCCTTGTCAACAATCCATCTTTTCCTAGCATAAAAAATGGAAAAGGCTCAGTCGCCTTAACACTCTCAGGCCCGTGGCAAGCGCTACAGCCCAGCGGTAAAGGCTCGTGGGCCATTGAAGATTTTAAACTCCCCTTCGTCCAGGATTCTAAATCTTCATCAACCCCTAGGCCTACTCAACCCCTTTTGTTGCAAGCTTTTAAGGGCACCTTTACTTTGTTGCCTCGTCAATGGGCGCTGTCTCAAGTATCTGCCCAAGGCTTTAAGGGTTCGATCTCTGGTAAAGGAACGATGGCGTTGGCACGGCCCTTTACCTTGCCACCCACCAATGCAGCCCTAAAAGCCTTTCAAAACAATGGGGTGACAGGCGATATTATTGCTTCTCACGTGGATGTACAAGCCTTACTGGCCGCCGTGCCCGAAGCCACTGACACCCTAAAAGCGTCCGGCATTTCGCCGTATCAAGCGGGTACGGTGGATGCCAACCTTCATATTCACGGCAAGCTAAATCAGGTCTTCCAAAGCACCTCCCAAACAACATCCTCTCAAGGCCTTCAAGGAATCCAAGGCGTCTCAGGAGTGATTACGCTCTCAGGGAGTGAATGGCAAACGCCTTGGGGCCGCCTTTCATCCGATGCCTTTCGGTTGATCTTGGGGCCGAATGGGCTGTTGTTCCAGCCCCTGGCTTCCGTTAAAGAGGCCTTGCTTCATTTCCGCTTGGATGACATTCCCATTGCCCTCTCCGGTGAGTGGCGCCCCAACGATCCCTTGCCCACTGGCAAACTCTACGTGTCATCCGTACCAATCCAAACACTCTTGCGCTCGCCGTTATTGGCCAATACGCTTAGCACCGTGGGGCCGCTGCCCGTCGACCTTTCTCTTGTCACGGGCAATGTTTCTCTGTATGGCGAACGAAACACCAACAGCAGTCTACAAGGCAAGCTGTCGTGGGAAACATTGCAAACCACCTCCTCCAATGGACACACCGCCACCCTTCAACCCGGAAGCGTCTCCCTCAGTGGCAAGTCTCAGGGGGATATTCCCGTCACCTCCTCCCCCATTGCGCTGCGGGTTTCTCCTCCTATACCCTCCTCCACTCCAACGGAGACGGTCGCGATAACCCCTTACCCCGCGGCTCTCCTCACCGGGCAACTGTCGGGCACCCTACCGTGGGGCACCCTCAATGCCCCCAAGGCCAAAAACCCACCCATCCGTTTGGCCACCCAATGGAGTGTTGCTCCTGAAGGCCACCCGGAAAACCCATTGCAGCTAGACTCTCAATGGTTGCTCTATGGTCCGGTGGCCAACCTAACCAAAGTGGAAACCCCCAACACCCGCTTAACCTTATGGGGTTTGGGCGACATGCTGGTGCAAGGGCAAGTGAATGAACCCTTTAGCAATAATGAGAACAAGCGCTGGGTGGTGGCTTCCATCAGCACGCCCAACCGACTCTCGTTCCAGGATGGTGTGCAAGACGCCTTATTGCCGTGGTACCCCGCCGATATACAAGCTCAGCTTCTGTCTCAAAAATCGACTGCCAAGGCGTTGGCCCAGCCTAGCCAGGGCACCCTCAATACCCAACTGGCCTTTGTGGGCAACGGCAAAGATACCGGCATGCTGATGGGTCAGTTGGCCGTCAATAACCTTTCTCTGCCCTTGGTGGATTTAACCCAACTGAATGGCACCGTGACCTACAACGGGCTGGATGCCCAAGTGGCCTTGGATAAAATTACCTTACCGGGTGCTGATTTAAGTGTGAAGGCCCATATTGTGGATTACCAGCTGTACCCGGTGCGGCTGGATGACATGGTGATTGACGGCGGCCAGTTTTCCGTCCCTGCCCTTCAGTATTGGGTTGAAAACGTCCTGGACAAACGCATCAATCAGGCTCTGATGCAGCCCTTAATGGCGGCATGGCAACCACAAGCCGCTCCCAACAACCCAATAGCCTTGGCCACACCCACAGCAACCCCTGATCTATCATATCCATCCCCGCCTCCGCCCCCACTGGCACCCTTACCCATTGTGTTTGAGAACGCCAAGCTGTCCATTAAGGAAGTGGTGTACGACAACATTTTGATTGACGACGTGACAGGCACCCTGAGCCTGTTTGAAAGCGGCTTTTTTGATCTTCATCAGGCCCACGGTACGGTAGCCAACGGCACGGTAGACGCGTCGCTGTCTATGGATCCGCTGAAGAACAACTTTACCCGCGTCACCCTCAACGCCCACCAGCTCAGTAGCAATGCCTTACTAACCGCCTTGCTTAAAGCACCCAACCAAGTGTTTGGCAACGTGGATGGCCAAATTCGTTTTACCACCGAAGGCGCCACCCCCGAAGCCCAAATGGACGCCACCAACGGCACCGTTACCTTTACGTTGGCCGATGGCCGTGTGCCCGCCATTGCCCGCATTGAAAAACTGCTAATCGCCGTGAATGTGCTGCGTGGCGGCGTATTGGGCCTAAGCGCCAACAACCTATTGCGATTGGCCAGCCCTTTTAAAACCGAATACATTGCCAATATGTCGGGCACACTAAAGCTGCTAGAGGGCATGGCCACCACCGATGATGTGTTGAGCGACGGCGCCGACCTAGACCTACTAACGGAAGGTACCATGCGCCTGAAAGACGGCGAAAGCGACTTGACGGTGTACGGGGATATGAGCCAAAGCGTGCGCGGCCGCTTGGGCCGCGTGGGCAAGTTTAGCCTACTCAATGTGGTTCGCTGGGTGCCAGGGGTGGGGTATTTTCCGTGGGAGCGCAACCGCCAAAAGCTAGGCGGCCTGCTGGCCTACGTGCCCGGCGTGGGCTTTGTGCCCTTTTTGGGCGGCCCCTTGGGCGACCGCCAACGCTTTGAAGTGCGCCTCAAAGGCCTCCTCGACAGCCCCACCGTCGTCGAAAGCTTTCAATGGGCGCCGTGACGACGGCCTTTTTATGATTGTATGGCCAATGCAACCCCACCGCGCAATTTATAAAATTCAGCGGTTTTTTAATAGCTTGATTATGACCAATCCCTAAAATTGTAAGAGGTTTTTACTCCATGATTTCTTTAATGGCCCCCCGTTTTTCCAGCCTTCAAACCGCTAAGCAAACCAACTTTCAACCTTTGTTTGGCTATAGAACCGTGCGTGATTTTATTGATACGCCGCTTCATAGAGGCAAAGGTGTTGCCGTTTATGGTGGCACACAGATGCAAGACCTAGAAACTGTTAAGAGCTGGACAAAAACTTTCGCCCAAAATGGCTACCATATTGTAACAGGGGGTGGCCCCGGCGTTATGAAGGCTGCCCAACAAGGTGCCGTTGAAGGGGGTAGCGTTGCTATTGGAACCGGTATTAACTGGGCTCAGTGGAATATTAAAGACGGTATACAAAATGAAAACGGATTTGTAAAAGATTATCAACGATTTGTAGACGGTAGAACAGTAACCGAGCGATTTGAGAACCCGAATGGTTTTTATGGCGCTGCGGCCTGCCAACTCGTTTTTCCCGGTGGGTTTGGCACTAAAGCAGAGATGTACCGCATGGTGTACGACCTCATGGCCAACGCTACCAGGTACCCCATTCAACGAAAGTTAGTCGTAGCTGATTTGGACCCCGAATTTACAGCATGGGTAAAATCTCAATTCACCTCCGATAAGAGCACTTATAATGCGGCTCAATACCTAACATTTGTAAAAACTCCCGAAGAAGCACTAGATGTATTTAAAAGCACCGAAATAGAAAAAACACGCGCTGTTAAAAATGTTTGGATGGCTTAGTTACGCAGTTAAGGTTTCAGCACATCCCACAGCGTCCAGCCGCCAATGGCCACAAACCCAATGCCCGCGGCTAGGCGCAAGGTAGCTACCGGCACCACGGTACTCACCCACTGGCCCGCCAACACCGCCAAGGCACTACTGGCCACCAAGGCCACACTGCTGGCTAAAAATACCTGCCACGGTGTTAAGGGGCTATCGGCGGCAAACAGTAGGGTGGCCAGCTGGGTTTTGTCCCCCAGCTCTGCCATAAAAATGGTCGCTGCGGTTGTTAACCAGGCCATCCACATCCCTTAAATCCTTATGACGACACCGGCACGTCCGCGTTTGGGGGTACCAACACCACGTTGGACTCATCGGTATCCGAAGGCGCAATGAGCAACGCTGGCAACTCTTCCACGGGGGTTTCCGGCAACATTTGGCGCGGCACGTTAATGCTGCCATCGGTGCGGCGGGCCACCACGCGGTCGTAAATGGCCTTCACTTCGTCGTCGTCCAAGGTTTCTTTTTCCAACAGCTCGTTCACCACAGCGTCCATCACGTCGCGGTTGTCCGATAAAATTTTGATAGCCAAGGCGTACTGTTCCGCCACAATGCGCTTAATTTCCCGGTCAATCACAGAAGCCACGTCTTCGCCGTAGTTGCGTTCATGGCCAAAATCGCGGCCCATAAACACATGCTCGTTGGCTTTGCCAAACACCATGGGGCCCAGCTCATCGCTCATGCCAAACTGGGTCACAATTTTACGCGCCAGCTCTGTCACTTTGTTCAGGTCATCGCTGGCACCGGTGTAGCAATCGTTGTAAATCAGTTTTTCAGCGGCACGACCCCCCAGCGTCATGGCAATGCGGGCAATCAGCTGCTTGCGAGAGGTGTGCACTTTGTTGTCATCGGGCATGGTCCACGTTAGGCCCAGCGCCATCCCACGGGGAATAATACTCACCTTACGCAGGGGATCGCAGCCTTCCACCAGCATGCCCACCAAGGCATGGCCCACTTCGTGATACGCCGTCAGCTCTTTGTCTTTTTCTGAGATGAGGCGCGACTTTTTCTCCACGCCTGCAATAACCTTTTCAATGGCCTGCTCAATGTCATTTTGGCTAATGCTCTCTTTTAAATGACGCGCCGCATACAAGGCGCCTTCATTCAGCAGGTTAGCAAGGTCTGCGCCGGTAAAGCCGGGCGTGCTTTTGGCCAGGCGCTTCAGGTCCACGTCGTCTGCCAAGGGTTTGCCTTTGGCATGCACGTTTAAAATCTGCTCACGGCCCTTCATGTCGGGGCGGTCAATCACCACTTGGCGATCAAAACGACCGGGGCGCAGCAAGGCGTTGTCTAAAATATCGGGGCGGTTGGTGGCGGCAATAATAATAATGCCCGTGGTGCCATCAAAACCGTCCATTTCGACTAATAGTTGGTTGAGGGTTTGCTCGCGTTCATCGTGGCCACCGCCCATACCAGCGCCACGCTGGCGGCCCACGGCATCAATTTCATCCACAAACACAATACAGGGCGCGTGCTTTTTGGCCTGCTCAAACAAATCGCGCACGCGGCTGGCACCCACACCCACAAACATTTCCACAAAATCACTGCCACTAATGGTAAAAAAGGGTACGCCTGCTTCGCCGGCCACAGCCTTGGCCAGCAGGGTTTTACCCGTACCGGGTGAGCCCACCAACAACACGCCCTTAGGCACTTTGGCTCCCAGCTTTTGATAACGCTCGGGGTTTTTTAAAAAATCCACCACTTCTTCCAGCTCGGTTTTGGCTTCATCAATACCGGCCACATCGTTAAAGGTAATCTTTACTTTGCTGTCCATCTGCATTTTGGCTTTGCTTTTGCCAAAGCTCATGGCTTGTGAGCCGCCCGACTGGATGTTTCGGAAAATCACAACAAAAAACACAATGGCAAGCAACGGTAAAAACACGATGGTCAACAATTGCATCCACTGCCCCTGGCTTTGAGGCTCTTCAAAACGAACGGGCACCTGATGAGCTTGCAAATCGGGCATTAACAAGCTTTCGCCTCCACGCTCGGGCAGCTGGGTTTTATACACAAGCGATGGCGCTAATGCCGGGCGAGCCACCATCGATGGTGCTTTCCCTTCAGCAGGTTCTGCTGGGGCGATTTTTTTAGGCACCGCACGGGCCACATTGCCACTAATGGAAACACTGGCAATCTCGTCGGCTTGCACTTTGGCCACCAAGGCAGAATATGACAGTTCTTTGGTGGTGTTTTCTGGCGAAAACATGAGGGTGGACATAAACAACGCCACCACCAACAGCAGGGCTAAAATCCAAATACCGGTTTTATGAGAACTTTTCACGAGGGTGCCTTTGCAAACGAAGGGAGAACTGTTAGTTGAGAATCTCTGCTATTGTGCCACAGGTAGGCCACTTGCGGGGAGAAGCACCCGCAAGCAACCCCCCAACGGGTGGACTTGTTCTTAATTTCTTGTGCAAGCCACTTTATTTGGCGCCGCCCTTTGCGCCACATGACCCTCTCTCGTATAATGAAAATTCCTCTGATTTCTGCCTATTGTTGTCTGTTCGTAGGAACCTCGCCCTCGTGACTGTTCTAACGCCTTCCAATGCCTCTCCTGCCGCCGGTGTAACGGCCAATGCCACGGTGTATACCTTGGGCTATTTAAAAGAGACCTTACAAACCGACGAAGGCGAACTAATGGCCTTGGCCGATGCCCTGCAATTGCAGCCAGAGCAGGAAGAAGCCACCGGTCAGTGGGCCTTCCAGTACCGTCAGGTTCAGGTATTGCGCAAAGCGGTAGAGCTCAACCGCCGGGGTGAGAGCCTAAAAGCCATTCAAGATTTATTGGGCCCTACCTCCACCATGGCGGCTGCCGCCATGCCTGCGGTGGTGCTTACCCCCGATCAACAGCTCTCGGCCCAAGCCAAGACCTTGCGTTCGCAAGGCAGCACAGGGATTGCCGTGGTGGTGGATGCCATTGCCAACGCCCGCACCGATATCTTAAAAGACATGGGGCGCCTGATAGACGACAAGCTGGCTGGGCTGGATGAAGTGGTGGTGGAGCTGATACGTGCCAAAAGCGAAAACGACGCCCTGAAGCAAAAAATTGCTAGCTTGCAAGAAGAGCGCGATATTTTGGATTATGAGCTGGGCCGCTTTAAAGAAACCGGCTTTGGCTTTTACCGCAAAACTACGTAAACCTCGCTAATAAAAAAACTTTCGTATCCTTTATTCCGTGAATAAGGGTGGGTTATTGGGTTTATAATGCGCTAGCATGAACCCAATAATGCCTGTCTGCGAGCGAGGCCAAGGCGTGTTTATTTACTTAAACAAGGCGTAAATCCCTAAAATTTAAAATGATAGCTACTTACGCCATATGTAATTTATAAGCCCAGCTTGCTGGGGCCAGTGCCTTGCGCGGGGAGCGTTAAGGGGCAGGCCCCTTAACAAAAGATAGAAGAAAGGCGAGTCAGAAGGGGCGGCTTGCCGTCTACGGCACATCAATGGAAGGCGTCATAGGCACGTCTTCACTGCGATCCAGCAACATGGTCACAATACGGGGGCCGTCCACGGCCTCTACCGTAATGGCCCAATCCTCAAAGGTAATGGCATCGCCCACTTCCGGTTCTCGGCCCAACTGGCCAAACACAAAGCCCCCAATGGTCACAAATTCTTCCGTGGGGAAGGTGGCTTCCAAGGTCTCGTTCAGTTCTTCAATGTTGCATTTACCATTCACACGCACCTGCAAAGCGTTACCAGCAGCATCATCCACCAAACGCTCTAGCAGTGTTTCTTCCACTTCGGTTTCGTCCCAAATTTCGCCAATAATTTCTTCCATCAAGTCTTCAATGGTTACAATACCGGCAAACCCACCGTATTCATCGGCCACAGCCGCAATTTGCAATTTACTGCGCTTAAAATCTTCCAGCAATTCGCCCACCCGCTTGGTTTCGGGGTACAAGCGAATTTCTCGCAGCAAATCTTGCAAAGACACATGCTCTTGCTGGTAATGAAGATGTTGAAACACATCTTTGGCGTGAACAAAGCCCAACAGATCATCCACGTTTTCTCTAAAAACCGGCCAGCGGGTATGGCCTTTGCTAGCCATTAAATCCGCCACTTCGCGCACGGTGGTGTCTACGTTTACGTAATCCACATCGGTGCGGGGTACCATTACGTCTTCCAGGCGCAAGTCGCTAAAGTCGCGCGTGCGGGTAAGTAACGCTTCTTGTCGCTGGGTAATCACCCCTTGGCGAACACCATCCGCCAACAAACCCTCAAAACGCTTGTCCCAGCGGTCTTCACTTTCATCGGCTTGTACTTCAATAAACACCTGCTCGGCATGAACCGCCCTAAACCGATCGGCCATACGGGCTTTAATCCGATCCGTTAAGTCGTCCATGTCTCGCACGGGCAAATCAGGGTCTACCTCTACTGTCATGTGAATCATCAATCCGGCATGGCCTTGATCAATGGTGCGTAGGGCCATAATTTGAGACACACCATAGGTGTTGAGTACAATAGCCCGAATATCAGCCTCTATGGTAGCCGATGCCGCCGAATGGATGAGAATCCCCTTATTGTGGCCAAACAGTTGGAACGCCAGCCCCAACAGCAAGATACCAATCAGTATGGACCCAATGGCATCGGGAATATGCTGAGACGTGGAAGACAACCAGCCCCATTGCACCAACCACTGGCTGGACAAAATAGCCACTAAGGCTACTAAGGCACCAACGAAGGCCAACGTGTCTTCAAAAAACACATAGCGGGTGGTGGGTACCTGCGCCTGCCCCACATGCTTAAAGCCCAACGGAATGGTGCTAAAGAAGTTGGACGGCACTTCTACCTCGGCCAACACAGCCTTTGCAGCCGAATAAATGGCATACAATTCAAACAACAGACTAACGGCCAATACCGCAATGGCCCAGCCGTAGTGCTCTGCCATATGCAGTGGCTGAGAAAAGCGATGGACGCCTTCCCACACCGCCCAGCCCGAGCTAAAAAACAGCAAAAAGCTGGCAATGAGGGCCCATAAGTTCATTTCCAGACCATAGCCAAAAGGATGGGTGCGGTCCGCTTCTCGGTTACCCCGAGACAGGCCAATGAGCAAAATCACACTGTTCAAGGCATCGCCCAACGAGTGAAGACCTTCGCTAAACAGGGCTGCACTGGGGCTGATGGTAACGTGTACGCCCAACTTAAGAGCCGCTATGAGTAAATTAACGGCAAAAGCCACTAGCCCTGCTGCAAAAGCGCCTGAAGGAGCATGTAACCGCGATTGTTTAGCAGGGGCCGCCAGTTGCGGCATTCTACTGTCTGGGTCATCCATAGAAGCTGTGTTGTCAAAAGTCATCGACAAAATAAGAAATCATCCCGTTAAAACAATCATTGTTAGTTTAACATACCTGCCATAAACACCATGCAAACAAAGCCAACAGGCATTGCTTTACCCAATTTGCATTACAGGCGTTACCAGCCTGGGTATATACACTCCGTTGCTCCCGTATCCGACCGCTGAAAGCGGTAGCAGTACTCTAAGCGAGTTCCCACAATACGTCTGTCATAGCCCGTTAGGGTCACATAGGTATCGGAAAAACGCAGACGCGTGGGATTAAGAAACAGATCTGGGGAATCATAAAACGTCCCCATATCTTGTGTAATGGAAAGTTCGCAACCCGTAAAGTGCTCCGCTAGTAACAATTGAGGATGACTATTTTCACATTGAGTAACTGATGGATACATTGCATCGGCCACACATTGAATGCCCGCCGCATTGTATTGCCCCAGAGCAACAGTAGAGCCTGCAGTAGGCATATCACCACCATAGTAAGTCAACTCAATATCGGAACCAGGTCCTCCATCGCCCAATGGGATTAAAGAGCTGTTTTGGTACTGCATGGAAAAAGTATTATACCCCCCTGATCTAAACGTAGGCGTTCCCACAGCGGTCCACCCACCTGAGGGCAACGGATCGTAAGTGGGAGGGCACGTTACTGTACAATCGTAGGTACCATACTGGGGCGTATGGGTACCCGTTACATACACGTCATGGTTATCGCAATTCAAATCATAATGGGTAGGGGCCGCGCCACTAATGGTGTAAGAACCCACCAATGCCGGTACGTTAAGGGATAAAGACCCACTGAGTACATTGGCTGTGGTTTCATCACTGGTAATGCTAACAATGGTGGCGGTGTTGGCACAGCCATTATCAAAATTTAGCGTCGTGTTATCCACCCCACTGGCCACCGTTACCGTGTATATTTTTGCCGTATCACTGCCCGTCCACGTGGTGCTATTGGAGGTAATAGAAACCGCCTCGGGCGTGATGCAGGTGTCGGCAACGCAGTCATAACTACCGTAGCTGGGGGTATGGGTACCCGTTACGTACAGGTCATGATCCCCACAATCCAAATCGTAATGTTTGGGGGCAGCACCACTAGTGTTGTAAGAAGCACTGGTAGCAGGCAAGTTTAAAGCAACAGAACCACTGGTTACATTGATGGTCGTTTCATCACTGGTAATACTACTAATAGTAACCGTGTTACTACAACCATTACTAAACGTTAGGCTTGTATTATCCACACCACTGGCAATGGTAACGGTGTAAGCCTTTGTTGTATCGCTATAGGTTTGAGTCGTGCTGTTAGCCGAAATAGTGACCGATTCTGGTGTACTGCAAACATCTCCAGTCACCACATCCCCCACTTTAAATAAAGCCTCAAAAGCGCTAGCGGCATTACCCCAAGCGTCATAGACGGTATCAGCAGGAATATTTAAACTATAGAGATTATCTCTAGCGGCACCGCCACTACTCACGTATTCAGGCAAAGAACCATAAGTAACGACTTGCGTTCCAGATGGCAATGCAGGGTACACTTCCAGTTCAACATTGGGGGTAGCATCCCCTGGCTGTTGCGCATAAATATTACACTGAGTAGTAGTATTACCATCTGAAAAACAACCACCGTAATTTACATTGGGCGGTGCCGCCACAATTTGGCCCGAAGGGTATAGTGAAGGGAAATACATCGGCCCACTGAATACAAATTTAACCGTAGGGGTTGTTGAAATATTCGTCGTATACGAAGCATCTGGAATAGAAAGGGAGCTTTCCCCCAAGGCGTCATAAGCCGTCCAGGTGCTAGAGAGCACCGTCGCGCCACTTTTAACAAATACTTTGTACAAATCGGCAGCCTGCAAACCGGGCGTGCCTTCGGTTCCACCCTGCCAAGCCCTGGCAAAGCTAAAGGAGGTGGTCATGCCATAATCCGGTACCCAAACACGGGGGCCTTCCGTACTAATCGTATCGTTTGTACCAGCCCACACTCGTATCCACTGAATGGGGTTGTTAAACAACGCAGAAGAAACCAAGGTACCCATAGAAATTTTGGCAAACACCGTAACCGTTTGTTTTGTACCCGAAGAGCAAGACAACGTGCCATCGGTATTATTAACCGTAACGGCATTGGCAATCGGTTGATGGTTAGAGGTGCTGACACAGCTAGTACCCACCGCTGCAACATAACGGGGATGAATACTGGTTAAGCTTCCTAACCTTGCTGCATCAAATGCACCCATCTCATTCCGATGGGGGTCCCCTCCGAATGCAATATATTGATACATAGCCACCGTATTGCCATCAGCATTTTTTACAACCCCGGAAGCAGGATTGTAGGGGTCAATGGCACCATTAATAAAATTAAGTCGGTTGGTAGCAATGGGAGATACAACACCCTCTTTAAGCCCTGCCATTGCCGCGTTATAAGACCACGTTAGCTGCTTATCGCGCATAATTTGGTCAACACCCATAGACCCCACCTGTGAGCTATAGAGGCCCAACATGGAAGCCAACATACCAATGGCTAGCAAAATAGGAAGAAGAGCGCCCATAAAACTTACTGTCTCCGAAAAATGAACGGTTGCTAGCCACTCCCGCTAAACCAACGCAAGAGGGGGGCGATCTAAAAAGTAACGGGATAATAGGCCTCTAAAAAGGCTTCTAAAGAATTGGCCGTACTACCCATGCTGGGGCAATTAGCACTGGCTACCGCATCACATGGGTTTTTAATCACGGAAAAAGGAACCACTGCATACGCAGTCCCGCCTACAGCATCTTGATAGAGGCTTAACACGGCCGAATAAGATTCAGCCCCATTGGGAATTTGACGAATAGCACTACCCGAAACTGTGGCAGCATCATCAATACCAATTAGTCCCCCGCTGGCATCTGTTCTATAAGCTGTGTTTAAAAGATTGATGGTGAAATACACCGTTTCTCCGTTGCTTGTGTAAGCCGTTCGTCCGGCAACCGGAACACGCACACTGCTGCCTGCCGTGGTTGGCAAAGAACTATAAGCCGAATAAGCACTGTACTGAGACGTTAAATTATAAATGCTGTTGGTTTGCTGATCAAAGGTTCGGGCCGCCTGAAACGCACCTTCCCCGGAGCTATTTACCACGTCAGAGGAGCTTAGTTTTAACGTAATTGCTGCCAAAGTAGCAAAAATAGCAACGGTAATAGCAACCTCAATTAAGGTAAACCCCGCTGTTGCACGATATCGATCCAAACTCATTGTGACGACCTATTCACTCACTTTATCCGTAAGTAAACCTAGCTTACCAACATTTAGCCCACCTTACCGCTTGCTTCTACTGCATATCGGCCATTAAATGGAAATCTGAAGGAAACTGTTGATTACCCAGCGGCTCTAAGCTTAGACGTTATGCATTGGAGCCAAAGCCACTTTTACCCGGCTCTTTTAGTGTAATTAAAGAAAACGGATCGAGGAAGGCTGCTTCGTTATCATCACGAAGGGCATCTCGCTCTTCATCTCGCTCATTTCGATCGGCTTTTTTATTGAAGAACATCGCTGCAACAGAAGCTAGCATTTTTTGCAAGGTCTCTAAAGGAGGGCGAAGCAATGCTACCAGTGTTTTTAACAAGCCTTGTTGTTGAAGTAATTGCTGCGAAAGACGCTGTAGGGCATCTTGAAAAAAGTTGGACACGGTTTGAATGGCACTTGCGATGGCTTTAGCAAAGGGGTTAACAATGGGCTGCGGAGCCACCGGCTGTCGGAAATTATCTTGCAGGTTTAGACTGAACTGTTGATACAACTGGCCTCGTTGTAATAACTCTTGACCATCCCGCAACACGCGGTTGGTGGCGTTTTCGGCAACAATGCCCTCGTCCAACGAACGGCTATTCACATAGCCACGTCCTTCACAATATTCCGTATGCTGAAAAATATTAACCATTGCGTCAAAACAACCGTTCGTGATGCTACACCCAGGTAACTATTATAACCACGCATGTCAAGGCATCTTATTGATATCAACCTATTAACACTCATCAACAACTAAAATTGCTTGTAATCAAGGCATTTATTTTACAAACAAGCCAGATAACCGAATAGCCAAAGACTCTTTTTGTAACACGTTGGATAAAGACTTAGGGCATACTTGCGTTTGATAGGCTAACAATCCTAACCACAACCAGTTTTGAGCGTAATAATCATCTGCCGGCTGCCACAAACCTGCCTGCAAGGGGGTTAGAATACGATCCCAAACCACCGTTTTGGCAACGTCGGGATAAGACAACATCAGATGAATCAGGGTAGCCCCATAAATGGCGTTGGAAGGGTACAAAATCTCCTCTAAATTTCGTTCAATGCCATCCATGGTTAAAGGACTCGGCAACTTTTCACGCACAGCCCAGTAACGTTCTAAAAAATTAGTGTGATGCAACAGTTGGTGGGCCCGTTTTTCCTTGGGATTGAGCAAATAATCCAACCCTACCCGCCAATGAATGCGGATGGCGTCGTAGCCATAATCACTTTGGGTATCTTTGGGTGCCGTGTACAGTTGAATCCGCTGGTTCAACGAGCCTTTCCCATCTCGCGTCAATCGAAACCAATTGGGGGGCAAGCCGGTGCGGGTTTGAGTCACCACCGAATCCAGCAGGGTGTAGCTGGAATCCACCAACTTGCCCCACGGGTGGCTAGGGTCGGCTTGGGCAAATACTTTGTACGCCACGGGCGAAAAATAGGAGGGGTTCAGCTGCCAATAATCATTGGTACTGGCTTTATCCCAATCGCCAGCTAAAAACACAGGCCCTAAGCCCTTAACGGTTACTACTTCTTGCTCCCATATTGCAGCCAATAGTTTTTTGGCTTCATTCTCGTAATAGGTTGATGGCCAAGCCTCATTGGCCATCAGTAAGGCCAAAGCCATGTCTTCATCGGCATCGCTGGCGCTGGCCATTTCCAGCACGCCCCAGCTGCCGTCTTCTTTTTTGCCCCACTTCCACGCGTATAAACCTTGGGTAGCGGGGTTTTGGGTGGCTTTCGGCGTACGTAAATTATCAATCGCCCAACGGTAGACGCTATCAAAGGTAGTTTGATCGCGCATCCACACAGCGCGAAGCATGGCATAGCCCTGACTTTCGGACGTAGAAATGTTCTCCGCTTTCGGATCCCGCACCCGCCCATCGGCCTGAATGTAGGTGGCTTTGTACGCTGCCCATGACTCGGTTAAAGCCGCCTGAACCCTTTCGCAGGCAAGATGCTCCGAAGTGTTATCCCTAGCGCTGGCTATCAAAGTTCGATGAGTGGAAGCTAAACTGACCACTACCAATGCTAACACCCACACCTTACAGCAACACGACACACTGAATCGTTGGAAACTTTGTGAGAAACTGACCATGCAACAAATCACTTTTTAGAAGGCTGGGACAGGTGCTGTTCCTCTTATTCTAATCTGATTTACCACTTCTTAGGCCCTCTACTCACTATGGCTGCCCCACATGACCCTTGCTTCCTCAACCTTGGCCTCAGCGACTATGACAACCGCTACCACCCGAAACAACACCCCTCGCCCCAGCCTTAAAGAGCTTCAACGCATTGCTAGCCAAGGTCGGTTAGACGCCTTGGAAATGATTTTTGACGCCCAATCGGGCCATCCGGGTACATCGCTT
The DNA here is from genome assembly GCA_029866025.1 of Vampirovibrionales bacterium. Classification (GTDB taxonomy): domain Bacteria; phylum Cyanobacteriota; class Vampirovibrionia; order Vampirovibrionales; family Vampirovibrionaceae; genus JARXAD01. Next base: position 196,528 of record JARXAD010000002.1, read on the forward strand.
TCGTGTATGGATATACTAACAGCTCTGTGGTTTGGCCACATGCGCCACGATGTAAATAATTTAGACTGGGCCGATCGGGATCGTTGCGTGCTCTCCAAAGGTCACGGAGCGCCTGCCTTATACGCCGTATTGCTGGCCGCAGGGTATATTCCTGCGGAACATAAGCTGACGCTGCGTAAAATTCACAGCAAATTGCAAGGTCACCCTGCCAGCCGCTATGTGGCTGGTGTCGATGTTTCCACAGGCTCATTAGGACAAGGGCTTTCGTGTGCAGTGGGCATGGCCTTGGGTCACCGCCTTAACAACAGCAACGCACGTGTTTACGCCATTTTAGGCGATGGCGAGTGCCAAGAAGGCAACATTTGGGAAGCAGCCATGAGTGCCGCTCACCACAAAACCAGCCGCCTAACCGCCATTATTGACCGCAACAACTTGCAAATTGATGGCAACACGGAAGACGTAAAAGCCCTAGGCGATGTGGGCGCCAAGTTTGAAGCCTTTGGCTGGCACGTGCTACACGCCAATGGCAACAATTTTGAATCGTTGCTGGCGGCCTTGGATGAAACCGAAGCCTTGGCCGCGTCTCAAAGCAAGCCTACCGCCATTATTGCTGCCACCACCAAGGGCAAGGGGGTTAGCTTTATGGAAAACCAAGCCGGATGGCACGGCAAAGCCCCCAATGCCGACCAATACGCCCAAGCCAAGCAAGAGCTTGAGGTTTTATTGGCTACCTTCGCCTAATTTTAAATACCCTTTGTAAGGATTGAATCCCATGCCCGTTGCTCAGTATATGGTGCCTAGTTTAGATACCGCCGATAAAAAGGCCTTGCGCGACCAATTTGGTGAAACCTTGGCCGAGCTCGGCGCCATCAACCCCAATTTGGTGGTTCTGGATGCGGATTTATCGTGTTCCACCCAAACCCAACACTTTGCCAAAGCCTTTCCCCAACGCTTTTTTAACCAAGGCATTGCGGAAATGGATATGGTTAATACGGCAGCGGGCTTGGCCACTGTGGGTAAAATTCCAGTGGTAAGCACCTTTGCCCTGTTTGCCAGCGGCAAAGCATGGGAAGCCGTGCGCAATACGGTGTGCTATTCCAACCTGAATGTGAAAATTATGCCCACCCACAGCGGCCTTAGTTTAGGCGAAGACGGCGCCAGCCACCAATCCATTGAAGACATTGCCCTGATGCGGGTGATTCCTAACATGACGGTGATTGTGCCCGCCGATGCCACCGAAACCGAAGCTGTGGTGCGTTGGGCCATTCAAGAGCATGACGGCCCGTGCTATGTCCGCTTGGTGCGTCCGGTATGCCCCGTGTTGTTTGACCCTGCCACCTACACCTTTAACCCCAGCCAAATGGCCATTTTAAAAGAAGGCACGGATATTACCCTAGTAGGTACTGGCGAAACCGTGTATCACTGCTTGTTGGCCGCCGAGCGTTTACAGAAAGACCACGGCATTAGCGCCGAGGTTCTGAACGCCACCTTTATTAAACCCTTTGATGGCGCCACCTTGGTGGCCAGTGCCACTAAAACCGGCAAGGTAATAACGGTGGAAAGCCACCAAGTGATTGGCGGCTTGGGTGGCGTGGTGTGCGAAACCTTGTGCGATCCCGCTTTTGGTGCAACTCCTGTGCCGGTAAAACGTTTGGGCACACAAGATCGCTTTGGCCAGAGCGGTACCGCCGAGCCTCTGTTTAAAGAGTACGGCATCCACTGGGAAAATATTGTGGCCACCGCCATCCAATGGCTAAAACCCTAAACCCCATAACTCAACCCATCAACGTATCGCCGCTTTCTTAAAACATGGCTACAATAAAGAGTCTTCACCGGTCTCTTTATGAAGGACTCAACCATGCGGTTTTCTGTTGTTCGATGCATTGCGTTAGCCACGTGGTTTTTATGGTTCGGCTTCGGTACTTTAAACCAAGCCCCTGCCAGCGCCAACGATATGGCCCCCGATACTGACTGGATGCTGCGCAAAGGTTTCAGCAGCGAGCTCATCACCACCACCCGCACCCAACGTTACCGCCAGGAATGGCGCGTGCCGCCTGCCCCACTCCGCACCCCAAAACAACAGATGTGGCGCAATGTGGTTATTAACGATCCCATCGGCAACATCGATCCCTTTGGCTCCTACCAAATCCGAGAGAAACAGTAGGCCCGCAAGCAGTCTTTTTAGCAGACCCGCCGAATTATTTCTTGCCCCAGAAACGCAATAGATTGGGGCAGGGCAAGTTTTGCGTACAAGCAGGGTTCGGTGAGCTCTAGCTCATTTAAACACCAGCTCCCGCTCAAATTTTTAATAAAATCGGCCCGTGCATACAGCAATGTCGTGTTAAAGCGTTGGTTGCACCAAGCCACCATGGCTTCGGTTTGCTCAATCAGTGGCTGTAACCATGGCTCTGTTAAGGCTAAGCCCTCCATGCAGCCTCCATACTCTGGGTGGATGCGATACTCCCCACTTGCGGGGCGTTTTTGGGTAACGTGGCTCACTTTTCCTGCCCAAACCACCACGGATACTTCGCCGTCGGTTTCAATGGCTTTGCAATACGGCTGCACCATGAGTCCGCCAGGTAGCTGGCTTTTTAACAGAGCGTTTACGGTCTCTAAAAAATTAGCATCCAACCAATTTCCTTTCGCCATGCCTTTGCCCGAGGCCCCCACGATGGGTTTCACGACGACATCTGACGAGTCAAAGGTGAATGAGGAGGCCATCTCGAATTCACTCTCAATCCAAGCGGTTTTCAGTACCGAAAATCCAGCCATCTCCAAGTCCTTCAAGTAGCGCTTGTCCGTATTCCAGCGTAATACTTCCGGCGCATTCCAGAGGGTAACGCCATCATTTTCAAGATGATCAATCCATCCTACAAAAGCCCCTAGCTGGGAAACATAGTCCCATGGAGAGCGAAGCCACACGGCATCATACTGGCCCCAATCCACGGTAGGGTCATTCCACACCACGGGTTGGGCCACAATGCCTGCTGCTGCCAACTGAGGGATCAATGCCTGCCATAAAAAATGACTATCCTCATCCAGCTGGGGCAAGCGCACGCAAGTGGCAAGGGCCAAGCGTATTGGCGATGGATTGGTCGTCATGTTCGGCTGCTTTCACTACAATGCAGTACTTAAAACTTTATAGGACCATTATCCCTCAATGACCACTGCCGTTGCTGCCCCTCCTTTCTCTTACAACTTACTAGCGACACAACCCACCGCAGTTGGCACCGCACGGGCGGGGCTGTTTCACACCCCCCACGGCGATGTGCCTACCCCCACCTTTATGCCCGTGGGCACCCAAAGCACCGTTAAAGGCTGCACATGGCCCCAAATTAAAGCCACGGGCGCCACCATGGTGCTGTCCAATGCCTACCATTTGTATCTAAACCCAGGCCCAGCACTCATTGAAAAAGCGGGGGGCCTCCACGGCTGGATGAACTGGGATCAGCCGATTTTGACGGATTCCGGCGGGTTTCAGGTGTTTAGCTTGGCTCACCTCCGCAAAATGACAGCCGATGGCGTGACGTTTAAAAACCCCCTTAATGGCGATACCCACTTTATTGGCCCCAAAGAATCCATGGCCATGCAGCAAGCCTTTGGCGCCGATGTCATCATGGCCTTTGATGAATGCGCTCCCTACCCCGCCACGCGCGAGCAAGTGTTGGCATCGCTGGATAGAACCCACCGCTGGCTGGATAGTTGCGTGACTCATCACCACCGAAAAGACCAAGCCCTCTTTCCCATTGTGCAAGGCGGCACCTACGAAGACCTACGCGAAAAAAGTGCTGCTGCCATTACACCCTACATTAAATACGGCGTGGCCGTAGGGGGCGTGAGTGTTGGCGAAGATCGCGATAACATCAATCGCATTGTGGCCCACACCACACCGTTGTTGCCCACTCATATCCCAAGATACCTGATGGGTGTGGGAACCCCCGAAGACTTATTGATGGGTGTTGCCCGAGGGATTGACCTGTTTGATTGCGTGATGCCCACCCGTATTGCCCGCCATGGTGGCTTTTTTACGCGCTTTGGGCGGCAGAATATTCCTAAGCAAGCCTTTACCGAAGATTTTAACCCTTTGGACGATGCCTGCACCTGCTGGACGTGTCAGCATCACAGTCGGGCGTATATTCGTCATTTATACCGTCAGGGCGAAAACACGGCAGGGACGCTCATGAGCATTCACAACATTCATTTTTTGGTGCAGTGGATGGCCGACGCCCGTGCCGCGTTGCTGGCTGGCACCTTTAACGACTTTTACCACCAACGTTTGATCGATTTAGGTATTTCGGAAAACGATCACTAAGGGGCAGAGCCCCTTTGCATAGGTTCTACTAAATCAACGTTCCACTTTAACCCCTTTGTTATGACAGACCCGACACCCCATAGCTCTGACGCCGATGAACGCCGCTCTTCCAACCAAGACCGACGGGGCGCTAGCCGTAGCGGCAAACTGGACCGCCGCCGCAACCATTGTGGGAGCTGCGCTCACTTTATTCACCCCTCAGCCCCAGCACTACCTTCAGAGCAAGGCTTTTGCCAGCACCACAGACGGCCCTTTGCGGCCACAGACTACGCCTGCACCGCCTTTGCCCCCAAAGGTGGTTAATTTCTGGCGCTTAATTACGCGTATAAACGTCTCTTTGGATTAGGGTAATAATGGTTTGGAATTTTTAAAGGGCTTCGCCCTTTAAAAAGAAAGGGAGGGGTGAGGGGGAGGGAACGGCCCCCTCCACGGTGAGCTAAACCAAGGTCAGTTGGCCACTGACCACATCCCAACGGGCGGTACCGCCTTGGGGCAAGGTGGCGGTCACGTTGCCGTGTCCCACACTCAGGCCATACCCCACGGGGAAGGGACTGTCGGCAAACCAGTCTTTAAAAAAGTCCACCAAAGGCCAGCCATCGGGTTCGGCCGCTATGCCGGAAAAATCACACAGCAACAGACCCGTAATACCCTCCAAAACGCCCGCCAGCTTTAATTGTTGAAACTTGCGATCCAACGTGTAGTGGCTTTCGTTCCAGTCTTCAATAAACAGCAGGTGGTTTTTTGGCCTTGGCTGCCACGGGGTGCCACACAACGCCGAAAGCAAACTGAGGTTACCGCCCAGCAAGGGTGCTTCCACCACATTAGGGCTATTGGTAGGAGCGTGGATAGCATGATAGTCATCGGTATTCGGCACCGTCCATAAGGATGGCACTTCTCCACCAAGCAAGGGGTGCAAGGCCGACCAGTGCCAGTCAAACAAGGCGGGGTCGTCATCCACTAAGTTGCTGGTGAGCATGGGTCCATACAGGCTTTTCCAGCCCAGTTGTTGGTACAACGCTATTTGCAAGGCGGTCACATCGCTAAAACCCACCAACCATTTGGGGTTCGCGCGTAACAAGTCCCAGTCCAGCTTGTCTAGCAAACGCATACAGCCGTAGCCGCCACGAGAACACAAAATCACGTCTACATCTGAGTCGGCAAAGGCGGCGTGCAGGTCGGCGAGGCGTTGGGCATCGGTGCCCGCTAAATGATGGTGACTGGCCGCCGCGTTTGGGAAGAGCTTTACCCGATAGCCTTGGGCTTGAAGCAATTCAACGCCCGTATTGAGGGCATTTTGGCTACTGGGTGCTGCGGGGGAAATAATGCCCAAACAACCGCCCGCAGGCAGTGGCTTTGGCGTCACAAGGGGAGAAGTCGTTAAACTAGGCATAAAAGCTCTCTAACTAAAAACCAATCCGAACCGAAGCACCAAAAAATTACGTTATAAAAGTCCCCTTGGGGCCTTAGAACATGAGGCGGAAGAGGAGAAAGCGTTTGTTGAGGCGTTCCGACACTTTGCGTAGGTTTTTAGCCGTTACCTGAGCGTTATCCACCAACTCTTTCAGCTCACTATTGTTGGGGCCCGTAGCCTGCTCCACAGCTCCCAAAACACTATCTACTCGGACCAAGGAGTTGTTAAGGTTTGTCAGAGAGGTTTCCATTTTGTACTGGAAATTAGGGTCATGGGCGGTACGATTTAGCAAAGCAGACAATTGAGACGCATCTCGGGCGGTTTGCTGCGTGAGGGATAAGGTTTCTTTTAGCGCCGGGTCTGACAACAGTCCGTCTAACGATTGACTGGCAGAACGGATGGAGGCCACTGAGGTACGAACATCCGCTTGCAGCTCACCATTGGCCAGCAAGTCGTTCACGTTGGTGCTCACTTCCGACAAGCTGGCGGCCAAGGCATCTGCCGTTACCACCAAATGGCGAATATCATGTCCCGACTCTTGCACCAAGGTATGGGCACTGGCCAGCAAGGCGGCGGCTTCCTGGGTTAGGTGTTCTGTATTGGCTACTGTGTTGGTTAAGGCTGCAATGGTGTCATCCGTTAACAGCTGAGAAATTTTTAAGTTGGTGTCCCGCAAGGCTTCAGCGGTTTGCAATTGAATGTCTAAGAAGGCTTTCATCCGCAGCGGGCTTTCCACCACAAATTGAGGAGGAATGCCTTTGGGAGCCACTGCCAACAAGGGCTTACCGGGGGGCGTCACCCACCATTTATTATCATGCCAGTAGCAAGCAGCCGAAGGAGGGATACTGCGGCGGGTTAAACGATACAGAAGATGTTGAGGCCCTTCAGCCGCTTCCACCTGTCCGACCACCGTGGGTTGATCCAAATATTGGCCCCACAAAAGGGTACCCGCCTCTACTGCCGGACGAACCGTCAAATCAGCAAGAGTTTCTCCCACTCGTTGGCACGTTTGCTCAGCAGGAGGGGTTATTTCCAAGAATTTTTCACCAATAAGGCCTGACTGCTGAATGGTGAGTAAGGATCCACGTGGCACCACGACGCTGGAGCGGCTAAGGTTAAAATTAACCCGCACTTGATAGTGGGCACCCACACGTTCGGGAATGACTTCATCCACAAAACCAATGCGAATTCCCATCATTTGAACAGGGGCCGACTGTTTTAAACCATCCACATCCTGAAACGTAACGGAAAACTGGGTTCCATTGACAAGCGAGCGACCACGCAGCCACATTAGCACACCCACAAGAAGCACAATGCCAACCACGGTAAGCAGGCCCACCTTAATGGCGGCCACACGCAATGCCTGATCCCGATCCGATGCCACGTTGTTGTGATTCCCGCAAAACAGAGTAAGCCTTTATTATACGGGCAACACAGGAACGGGTTATGGAATTACCCGTAAGCCGTGCCCGTTTGTTTGTGGCGCTGGCCTTCAAAGGCTGGGGATAATATTTCTTCCGTTATGGATTTTACAAAGGCAATGGTATCAATTTCTCGCCGCAAGGGATGTTGTAAGGCCCGTAAAAAATCAGGGCCGCGCTTATCCACGGCTTGGGTAAAGGTTCCCTTATAACGCGTTTGAAATTCGCGAAACGCTTTTTGCTGGTCCCAATAATACCCGTCCAGCCCCGCTTTACAACTAAGCCAATGGTGCAGCTGATGAGCCACATAATGAATGTTCAATAGACCTGGGACCAGTACAAACACGCCCTCGTCCCAATCGGGATCCACGGGGAGCTGGTCCTCGCAATGAGCTTGCAACAATTTAACCAGTTTCTCGTAACGCACACTGTCCCCATCGGGAGAAATATAGCCCACAGAAAGCCCCATGCTCATTAACCCCAACTGAACCGCACCGGCCTGCAGGCCGGTCACCACCACTACCGGCGTTCCTGTGGCTTGAATAGCAAGCAATAGACTAGGCAGGTTCCCATGATGTGCCTTAATAAAAGCGCGCGCTTCGGCGGCAACGGCTTCGGCTTGTTCCGCCTGAGATGCCGTTGATTTAAAAGCGTCCATGGGCTGTAACACTTGCCCTAATGGCAATGACGCATGTGGTTTTCGATTCAATCCCATCCGTATAATCCCCCGTTATCAGGTTCTTAAAAACCCCGAATCCCCAACATTAGATGATACTTGTATAAACAATTTTTACCCGCATTTGATGCTACCCACCCGTTGAACGGCCTTAAATTGTTACACTACTGTTACAACTTAAGGCCGAACACACCAACAAAAAACCCGCCCCTATAAGGTAGGAACGGGTTTTAAGAGAAAGAGAAACCAACTTAGTTTAAGTATTCTTTGATTTCCAAGGCCAATTTGGTGGTATCCACTGGAATGCCAGGACCCATGGTGGACGACAAGGTCACCGATTTCACATAGGTTCCTTTGGCGCCCGAAGGTTTGTTACGCAAGATGGCATCGTACAAAGCCGAGAAGTTTTTGAGAATTTGGGCCTCAGTAAAATCACGTTTACCAATGCCTACATGGACAATACCTTGCTTATCGGCACGGAATTCCACTTTACCGCCTTGCAACGCTTTCACGGTTTCGCCCACAGCAGCCGTTACGGTGCCGCCTTTGGGGTTGGGCATTAAGCCTTTAGGGCCCAAAATACGGGCAACCTTGGCCAAAGCAGCCATCATATCGGGGGTGGCCACCAACACATCAAACTCGGCCAATACAGTGGCATCTTTTTGGATACGCTCAATGAGCTCATCGCCACCGGCCAGTACAGCACCAGCTGCCAAGGCTTCTTTTTCTTTATCACCTTTAGCAATAACGGCTACGCGAACGGTTTTACCGGTACCCTCAGGTAAATCCACGGTGCTACGAACCATTTGGTCCGCTTTTTTTACATCAATGCCCAAACGAATGTGACACTCGATGGACTCGTTAAACTTGCTGTTGGCCTTGAGGATTTGCTTCAGAGATTCCACCGCATCTTTGGCAGTAACGGTGGATGGCAGCGACTCCAGCATGGTTTTAAATTGCTGCTGGCGCTTGGTGAGTTTTTTATCGGCAGTAGCCATGGTGAGGGTCCTTATGTGGTGCAGGCGGACGGTTTACGCGTCCTCCCACGAGGGAGAGTAACAATAAAAAGTGTTTATGGACTGACTAGGCAGCGTCTTCGACGAGAACACCCATGTTTTTTGCGGTACCAGCCACAATTTTCATGGCGGCATCAATGTCATTGGCATTCAAGTCGGGCATTTTAACTTCAGCAATGCTGCGTAACTGGGCTTGAGTGAGGGTACCCACCTTTAGTTTTTGGGACGTGGCCGACCCTTTTTCAATTTTCAAGGCTTGCTTGATTAAGAACGACGCGGGAGGCGTTTTTAGCTCAAAGGTAAAGGAGCGATCACTGTAGACGGTGATGACGACAGGAATAATTTGGCCCACTTTGTCTTGAGTGGCAGCGTTGTAAGCCTTACAAAATTCCATAATGTTCACACCGTGTTGGCCCAAAGCAGGACCCACAGGAGGCGCGGGGTTGGCTTTACCCGCAGGGAGTGCCAGTTTAATAAATCCGGTTGCTGTCTTGGCCATGGGGCATTTCCTTTATGAGCGTTTTAATGAATTGAATAAAAAGAGGAAGAAATTGAAGGTTTCTGATCCAATCACAAACAAGATACAAATGCACATGGTTTTAGAGTGATTGGGAGGCGTAGCCCAGATGCCCTTGTAAAGAGTGCCTGTGGCGCTACATTTTTTGGATTTGACCGAAGTGGAGTTCAACAGGGGTGTCACGGCCAAAGATGGAGACCGACGCTTTGACTTTTTCTTTGTCGTGGTGCACTTCCGTTACGCTGCCTTCAAATTCGGAGAAGGGACCGCTGATAATGCGGATAACGTCGCCCACTTTAATGTCGATTTCCACCTTTTTGGTGGCTTTTACAATGGTGGAACGCATCAGGATGCGTTTCACTTCCGATTCGCGAGCCGCTACAGGCTTCTTTTCGCTGCCAATAAACTTGGTGACACCCGGCGTGTGGCGCACCACGTACCATGAATCATCATCCATAATCATTTCCACCAGCACATAGCCGGGGAACAGGCGTTCTTCTTTTTCTTGGCGTTTGCCGTCTTTAATTTTGGTAATGGTTTTTTGCGGCACCTCAATGGAAAAGATCTTGTGGCCCATGTTCATGGAGTCCACACGCCGCTCAAGGTTAATTTTCACCTTGTTTTCGTGGCCCGAATACGTGTGGATGATGTACCAGTTTTTCTTTTTCGCCTTTTGGGCAATCACCGGTTGGCCACCCGATTCATCCAGCGGCGTTTCTTCTTCCAAAGAGCGACGACGACCTACAGGCTGCACAGCATGCTCTTTAATGGTGGGCATGTGGCTGCCGCCCACGTCTTCAACAGAAGGCTCCATCATATGGGTAGCCTCGACGGCATGAGCCTCAATCAATGGCACATCGCCTTCCGGCAAGTGCAGGGTATCGGGATGCTCCGCAGTGTCAGTGTCCAAAGAGGTGGAGTCAGTAGAGAAAGCCATCATGGCAGTGGGTTCCATTCGCAAGTGAGGGACAGATCAAGAAAGGAAAGGAGACAGCTACATCCAGCCAGCCACACGGGGCAACCACTGGGTTAGCACCCAAATAATGCCGCGAAAGCTATTATCAATAATAAACAGACCCACGCTAAACACCGCTGTGAGTAAAATCACCGTCAGGGTGTTGGCCAAAATTTGAGGCCGCGTTGGCCACGTCACCCGTTTGGCTTCTGCCCACACCGACTGCAAGTACGCCACCATAGGCGACGCCGGTTGCTGGGGTAGGCTTTGAATGGGTGCGGTGGGTGCAGACATAAGCGTGTGTAACCGTGTTGTGAAAGACCGACGTAGAGAATAAAATGGCGCGCCCTGGAGGACTCGAACCCCCGACATTTGGTTTTGGAGACCAACGTTCTACCAACTGAACTAAGGACGCCCAGCAAGCTGGGTTTATAAAGGAGATACTGCGTAAACTTCTTAAATAAACCGAGGATTGAGTAGCCTAGCAAAAAATTGACCATTAAAAAATCCCCGGCAAGCCGAGGACTTAATAAGAATAGATCAAAGGATGTTAGCCGACAATATCTATACCTAGAATAGTATTTCCATCGGCCTCAACTGTAACAAAGCCACTATAATTTTGTTCTAAGTTCTTTGCATGTTGCCCTGGGGGGCCACTCATATTAACTTGCCCATTCTCTATAGTAATGCTATCCACAATACGGGGAGGGAAGGTATCACCCTGACCCTCGAAATTAATCGATACTGTATCGTTTTTTTCAAGAGCAGCTTTAAGCTCTTTCACTGTGGTAGAACCAAATTGAAGGGGTGGGGTACGCATAAGGTCAATCTCCAAAAGAGGGGGTAGGGAAAACAATCATTGAAACATTTTAGGATACCCAGATAAACCCCTGTGAACTTGCTATGATGCTAGCGAACGTTGTTTTTACTACAGAACTGTTACAAACTGCTATGATCCCTCGCTACTCCACCCCAGACATGACCACCCTGTGGGCCCCGCAGGCCAAAACTCGCCTGTGGCTGCAAGTTGAATTGGCCGTGACCCACGCCCAAGAAGCGCTAGGATTAGTACCTGCAGGAACTCACAACGCCCTGCAGCAAGCCTTAGCCAACGTCTTTACTTGTGATGAAGCGGCAACAGTCCTACTGGAGCGCGCTGATGCCATTGAACTGGAAACCCGCCACGACATTATTGCCTTTCTCACCGCCGTGGGGGAGGTGGTGACTGCTAACGGGTCGGATGCCCACCGCCACCTGCATTTGGGCATGACCAGCTCGGATTTAATTGATACTGCCCTGAGTTTGCAGCTCCAGCAATCGGGCGCATTAATTGTGGCAGCCCTTACCGACGCCCGCGAAGCCGTGTATCAACGCGCGCTGGAATTTAAAAATACCCCTTGCATTGGGCGTTCTCACGGCATCCACGGAGAGCCCATTACCTTTGGCCTTAAGCTTCTTACGTGGGTGGATGAACTGGATAGAGGGCTAGAGCGCCTCAAAAGTGCCTTGGAAGAATGCCGTGTGGGGCAAATTAGTGGGGCCATGGGCACGTATGCCACCAACGACCCCGCCATTGAAACGGCCGTCTGCCACTCGCTTGGGCTCAAACCGTCTCCCACCAGCACTCAGGTCATTTCTCGCGATATTCACGCCCAGTTCACGTGGGCGCTAGCATCACTCGGCGCCAGCTTAGAAAAATTCTCGGTGGAACTGCGCCACTTGCAACGCACCGAAGTGCTGGAGGTGGAGGAAGGCTTTGCCAAAGGGCAAAAGGGCTCGTCGGCTATGCCCCACAAGCGCAACCCCATCAGTGGAGAAAACCTGACGGGCTTGGCTCGACTGCTCCGCAGCTACGTCACCCCTGCGTTGGAAAACGTGGCCTTGTGGCACGAGCGCGACATTAGCCACAGCTCGGTAGAGCGCGTGACCTTGCCCGATGCGTGCCAGCTGGCCCATTACAGCCTAAAGCGCTTTACCACGCTGGTGGCCAACTTACAGATCTTCCCAGAGAATATGGCTCGCAACCTCACCTTATACGGCGGGGTGATCTTCTCCCAACGTGTGTTGCTCGCTCTCATTGAAGCCGGTTCCACCCGTGAAGCCGCCTACACTTTGGTGCAGCGCAACGCCCACTTGGCATGGAACCGACCATCGGGTGATTTTAAAGCCAACTTGCTGAAAGACTCTGACGTTACCCATCTCCTTTCGCCAGACGCCCTTGAAGCCTGCTTTAATGTGGCCCCGTATTTGGCCCACGTGGACACCATGTTTGCCCGTTTTAGCAGCCTAAAAGGAGCCTAACCCATGGGGGAAGCCAACGCTGCCATTCGCATTCGCGCCGGAGTTGTGGTGGTTAATAACAATCGGGTGTTGTTAGTGCGCCAAAACAATCATCCCTTTTGGGTATTGCCCGGCGGCACGCTGGAGTTGGGCGAAACCCTCCCCACCTGTGCCGTGCGCGAGTTGGAAGAAGAGCTCAAGCTCACCATCACGCTGCAAAAATTACTGGGCATGGGGGAATTTATCCCACCCACCGATCCCATCAAAGGCCAGCGCCACGTGGTGGATACGGTGTGGTTAGCCACCGCAGACACTGATGTTTTGACCGTCACCACCGACGAAAACCTCAACGACGCCCGTTGGTTTGGACTCAATGAATTAGATGCCATTGATCTCAAGCCCGATTGGATTTACCAACTTATTTTGGATGGTGCTCCTGAGTTTTCAGGTGGAGCGGGCTACTTCTCGTAATTTAATTTATCTGCTGAGGGGCCGGCCCCTCAGCCCTCCCCGCACAGGGGCTGCGCCCCTTGTGTATCCCGCAAATGGATCTTATCCATTTCCACTGCGGAACTTCGGGTGTCGCCAGAACTGCGGCTTCGCTACGCTTGCCCGCAGACAGGCGTTATTGGGTTAATGCTGGCGCATTGTAAACCCAATAACCCACCCTCTTCCGCAGGATCCATAGGGCTTTAATATTTTTTAAATGCTTACGCCAATAGCCATTATATAAAGCGCCGTTCGGCGCCAAGAGAAAGGGCCGGTGGTGAGACCGGCCCTGGAATGTGTGTGTGTGTTGATGGAGTGTGAATTGAAAGTTAAAAAATTGTGTCTGCGGGTTACCCCCTATAGGGATAGAGATTGAGGGCGGGTTGCACCCATTGATTAAGGCCTTGGAGGGCGAGATACGCATTGTACTGGCTGGCACCGGGAAGATTAATGATGCCGGGGAACTGAGGCGTGACGCCGGGGCCACCGTTGATGCCCTGAAATTGATTGAATCCGAAGGGTTGGGCGTTTTGCGGGCCGAAATACAGTGGGTTGATTTCGTTAACGTTGGGTAAGAGACGAGCGAGGTCGGTGCGGCCGCCGCCAATCCATTCACTGGCCAAGCGGTTGTTGATGTTTTGAATGGGGCCGACGGGGCCGCCGCCGAGGGCGGCATCGAGGCCAATCCCGTAAGAAAAATTGAAGTTGCGAAGGCTAGCTTGGTCTGCGAGAAGGTAGGCTAGTTGAGAAGAGGGGCCAGCAGCGGCCAGATTCGCAGTGGGGTCAAAGGCGTTGGGTTGGACAAAACCATTGTTAAAACCACCCTGACCATTGAATCCGTTAAAACCTGTATTGAGACCATTGTTGAATAAGGCCATTGCTGCAAGCCCCCCCGAGCTAACTGTGTATTACTTTGTGTCGTAAGTGATTAACCAATTCTGCCAAAAGGATTTTGTTGTTGATAAGGATTCACTGGGCCACGGCCATACGGTTGACGCTGAGCGTACGGATTATTGATACGTGGTGGATTAAATTGAGCCATTCGTGGGCCGTTAAATTGTGGACGAGCATAAGGATTGATACGCGGTGGTGATCCTTGATAACGTTGACCAAACCCTTCAAATTGCGGGCGGTTATCGGCCATTGGATTGAAGGTTGAACTGCCGAAGTAGGGATTTGCTGCATTAGTGCCACTAAAAGTGCGACGATTATAGGTAGTTGCCTCACCAAAGGTTTGGGGTGGATCCATTGTCGTCATTGCGGCCACTTTTTCAGCTTCGGCCAATTTGGCTGCTTCTGCTTTTTTAGCTCTGTTCTTTTTAACTTTGCTGCCAATAAAAATACCAATGCCTGCCAAGGCAGCAGCGCCTGCCACTATTAAACCAACTTTGCCTCCTTTCGTTAACTTACCGGCTTCGCCAACAATACCAAGAGTTTTTAACAGTTCGGGTTTAGCAACCGACGTCACACCGCTCGCAGCGGCTGTTTTATCGTCTATTTTTTTAACTGCATTAGCCGTTTCTAATTCTGCTTCTGCTACTTTTGCTGCCTCGGCAGCTTCTTTTTTGTTCTTTTTGTTCTTAAAAATTCCAAAAATTAGTCCGCCTACGGCGCCAATGGCAGCACCTACCACGTTACCAAGACCTGGAATAATGGTTCCGAGGGTTAAACCTAAACTAGCACCACTTGCGGCACTGCCTAAAATAGTTCCTAGCGAACTGCCTTTGGTGGCTCCTGCAACTGTTCCTGCTGCATTTACAGCTTGCGATACTTCTACGGTCACAACTCATTCACCTCACACACGTTTTTCGTAAAAAACAGTCCACACCGTGGGCCTTCGGTAATTACAGTCGGTGTAATTACGGCCTTCTTTTCTGATTGTTATTACCGACTCAACCGGTTTCGCATCAAGGGCTCACCTTCCACTCGCTGCTTCACTGGGTTTCGGTGTTTGGCGTTTCAATCGCCTCACATATGTATAAAAACAACAATCCCCGATCTGCTGCTAGTTTGTTAATAAATATTAAGATGTGTTTTATACAGGCCCTAAAAAAACTTTAAATTAAGCTATACACCCGCCGAAGACAATTGATACAAACGGTCCATGGCGCGGTACTGCAAGGCTTCTGCCAAGTGGTTGGCACTTAATAAGGTTTCGCCCGCCAAATCGGCAATGGTTCGGGCCAGCCGCAAAATGCGATCAAAAGACCGTGCACTCAGATTGAGTCGCCGAATGGCTTGGGCCATCACTTGTTGGGCGGCGTCATCCAGCACGGCATGGGTTTTTAAATGGGCGGCAGACAATTCTGCGTTACAAAACACGCCGTCTTCTCCCGCCAAACGATCCAACTGGCGTTGCCGAGCCGCAATGACTCGCGTGCGCACCGTGGCACTGTCTTCAGTGGAGTCGGGTGCTTTTAGCAATTCGGTTTCACTCAAACGGGGCACCTCAATGTGGAGATCAATTCTATCCAGCAGAGGGCCTGAGAGTTTGCTGACGTACCGCTGGATTTGATGCTCTGAATCCACACACTGGCGGCTGGTATCGCCACGGTAGCCGCACGGGCAGGGGTTCATGGCCGCCAATACCATACACTTGGCCGGAAACGTAGTGTGCTGCCGCGCCCGACTAATGGTAATGGTGCCGTCTTCCAAAGGCTGGCGCAGTACTTCCAGCACCGGTCTGGGGAACTCCACCAATTCATCCAAAAACAGCACCCCACGGTGGGCTAACGAAATTTCTCCTGGCTTGGGCACCGTACCACCCCCCGTAATGCCTGCAATACTGGCGCTGTGGTGGGGGGAACGAAACGGTCGCTCCATCACCAAGCACTGTTTGGGGCTTAACAAGCCCGCCACACTGTAAATACGGCTCACTTCCAGCATTTCATCAAAGGCCAAGGGGGGCAAAATACCGGGTAACGCCTTGGCCAGCATGGATTTCCCACTCCCCGGCGGGCCAATCATAATCAGGTTGTGGCCTCCCGCAGCGGCTATTTCTAAAGCGCGCTTGGCCACAGCCTGGCCTTTTACGTCTTTAAAATCATTGGTCGGTGTTGGGGTTTGGGCCGCCTCCCACGCGGAGCGGTTAACGGGCTTGAGGAACGATGCTGGATGCAACAACAGCACCGGCAACTCTTGCAAATGGCTGAGGCCATACACATCAATGCCATCCACCAACGAGGCTTCCGCCACATTATCCTCTGGCACCACCACGGATTGGTACCCCAAGGTTTTCGCCATAATCACCAACGATAGTGCCCCATGCACACGGCGCAATTCCCCGGCCAGAGAGACTTCTCCTACAAAGCAGGCGCTTTCCAACCAAGCGGTGGCTTCTAAAACACCGCTGGCTAACAAAATCCCCACCGCCATGGGCAAATCAAAGCCGCTCCCCACTTTTCGCATATCGGCGGGGGCCAGGTTAATCACCACCTTTTTTAAGGGAAATTCTAGCCCTGCATTTTTAATGGCGGCGCGAAGTCGCTCTCGGGCTTCGCTCACCGCCGTATCGGGCAAGCCCACAATGGTCAGGCCCGGAATCCCACTGGCCAAATCCACTTCCACCGTCACCGGCAAGCCATCAATACCACACAAAGTGCCTGTTTTTACTTGGGCAATTACCACAGCGCTGTTCTTCCAATGAGTATGTTCTATCGATACCACTCCACAGTACGCAATCCGCCCGACTCATAACCGTCTAAAATTACGGATTATTTTAAATCGTTGAATGTAATCAAAGGGCCAATGGCCCACTGAGACAAAAACTGCCATACTAAAAAACTCTGCTTATTGTCCAGGCTTCGCCTCGCCTTGTTTTCATAGGAATGGTTGTGTATGTCGATTCAAGTGTCTCCCCAAAAACCTTGGTTTTCATGGGTATTGTTGGGCTTTTGCGTTTTAGCAGTAGTGGTGGGATTAGCTTTACCAGCCAGCAAACCGCCCGCCAATTCCGCTTCGGCCAACGCCTCGGGCGAAACCGGCGACAAGATCGTCAAAACCATTCAAAAAATGTCGGGGGGCTACCTAGCCCACATTAAATTGCAAGGCCCCATTAGCATGGAGCTGGATGACAGCCTCTTTGGCCAAGAAAAATCCAATGCCGTGGGCGTGCGCGATGCTCTAAACGAGGCCGCCGAAGAAGACGGCGTGAAGGGAATTCTCCTCACCATTAATTCTCCCGGTGGCACCGTGGCCATGAGCCAAGAACTAAACGCCGCGGTAACCCGTGCCCGCGCCAAAAAACCCGTGGTAGTGTACATGGGGGATACCGCTGCCAGTGGTGGCTACTATACGGCTTGTGCAGCGGATGAAATTGTGGCCAACCCCGGCACCCTCACCGCATCCATTGGGGTGATTATGTCAGGCCTGAGTTTTCAAGAGTTGACCAACAAATTGGGCATTAAGGCCAACACCGTCAAAAGCGGCAAGTTTAAAGATCTGATGAGCCCGTATCGCAATGCTACTCCTGATGAAACTGCCCTGTTGCAAGGACTAATTAACAGCAGCTACCAGCAATTTATAGGCGCTGTGCTAGACGGCCGGTTACGCAGCATCAAAGACGAGGCCACCAAAGCCTCTCGTGAAGCCAGCATTCGTGCCATTGCTGATGGGCGCGTGGTAACGGGCGAACAAGGCCTGGCGGTTGGCTTGGTAGATACCCTGGGTGACATTGATGTGGCCCACCAGCATTTGGATCAACGCGCGAAAGCCAAATTTAAAATTGGCGGCAAAGAGCGCTTGCCTTTAGAAAATTTTGACAGCCACCACAAATTGCTGGAATGGCTCCCCATTGGCCTCAGTAGCTCAATCAACAATGGGGTAAACAGTGCTTTGCAAGGCAGCTTGATGGGAAGTACCCAAAGTATGGTCCCTTTTTCCGTTAGCCATCCCAAACAACCCTTGTGGATGATGGAATAGAGAGGCGCACATTCTATGACTACCCTTGATGAAACCTCTCTACCAGAGACGACGATTGAAGCACCCCCCGAAAGCCGGACACCCTATACCCATGGAGAAAGTCTATGCTGGACAAGCTTGATTGACCGCACCTTGCGCGAACCTCGTGCGCTGTTCTCTCAGCTGGCTCAACGTTCTCACATTCAAACCACCACCTTGCTACTCTCCATTGGCATTATGCTTACCTCTAGCGTGGTAGCGGCCTTGGCCACTAACGTATGGCGCAATGACCCACTCACAGACGCTACGTGGCCTGTTTTAACGACCATGGTGGGTACCACCACCGTTTGGTGGTCGGTGGTAAGCACGCTTAATTGGGTGGGTAGTGCCTTTACGGGGCGCAATCGCTGGCGCTGTTTGGCTACGTTGTCGGCACTCTCTAGCTTGCCTTGGCTGTTTTACGGCCCACTAGCCCTGGTTAAAGTAGCAGTCCCCACCATTGGCCCTGCCTTTGCCCCGCTGTTTGCCTTGGCCTTGTGGGGATGGCAATGGGCTCTGTTTGGTATGGCCGTATCCTTTACCTTTGGGCTAACCCCCAAGCGCACCATTACGGTGCTATTGGCCCCATTGTCTCTGTTTTTTGTGTGGTGGATTTGGGTCGGCCAATTCTTCGAAAGTTTGTTTCGTGTGGTGCCTTAACAGACGCCCAAAATAAACGCCCAAAGCCAAAGTAATATTTTGTTACAAAGACGGACTCCACTAGCAGCATTTTTGCTTTAGGCACATTTATGCCGGTATGGCAGTTTTTATTTCATCGGTTAATCCTACATCCGCAGCGGTATCGCCTGCGATGTCTCAGGCTGCTCGAGAATTTTCTCGCTTTAGCACCGGTCAAACGACCGGTTTGTATGGTTTTCAACCCCAAATAGCCCCTTTATCCTTAGCGACCCCCAACGCCCCCGGTAAAAAAGCAAACCCGTGGTTAATGATGGCTGCTCTGACGTTGTTAAAGCTGCCTTTTAGTTTTCTCGCAGCCAGCACCTTCAATTCATGGGTGTTCGACATCACCATGAGCCACTCTATCCAAAAAGAATTGATTGGCATTGGCGCTGAGGTATTGGGTACCATTGGGATTAAAGTGGCGGAAGACCGCTTAAAAGGAGATTCTCATTCCAAGGTGAGCCACGAAAAACAATTGGAAATTGCCAGCGGCGTGGTGAGCTTTATTGGTACCACCATTACCACCGCCGCCTGCATTAAAGACAGCAAACTGTGGGGCAACCTAAAATTGGGCGGCAAGGCGTGGCGATTTGGAGCCAGCTTGGCTGTAGGCACCCTGTGTGGTGTGGTAGAAGGCTTTTTAACGGCCAAGCTAGAGCCTTGGCTGGAGAGAAAACTAGCAAAATAGCCACGCCCAGCGAGACCTCCCCCAAACTATGGGAGGTTACAAAGGCTCTCTGCAATAGCGCCTTAAAATAAGGTACAATGGCTCCAATGATCTTTGTGTCTGTTGCGCTGGATAGCCTGCGCGCTTAATTGTTTAAAGGGATTGAAACCATGACGACTGCTACTCAAATCACCCGCACCATTGAAGCCGACATGGTGGAGCGCATTAAAGCCAGCTACCAAAGCCTGCCCCAAAAACTAGACACTCTCCGCAACATTTTAGGCCGTGACGCCCTAACCGCCGCCGAAAAAGCCGTATTTAGCCATATTCGCCCAGAAGCCTTACCCACCAGCATTGTACGCGGCGATACCATGCTCACTCTTCAGCCCGACCGAGTGGCCATGCAAGATGCCACCGCTCAGATGGCCATTCTACAATTTATGCAAGCCAACCGAGCCACGGTAGCCGTACCTTCCACCGTCCATTGCGATCACTTGATTCGTGCCCAAGAGGGCTCGGCAGCCGATAATACCCGTGCTAGCAACGACAACGCTGAAGTCTACGAATTTCTTCGCTCGGCAGCACAAAAATATGGCATGGGCTTTTGGGGCCCTGGCAGCGGCATTATTCACCAAGTGGTGCTAGAAAAATATGCCTTCCCTGGTGGCTTAATGCTAGGTACGGATAGCCACACTCCCAACGCCGGTGGCGCTGGCATGATTGCCATTGGTGTGGGTGGCGCCGATGCCGCTGATGTAATGGCAGGCCTTCCTTGGGTAGTCCGTGCCCCCAAGCTGGTGGGCGTCAAACTCACGGGCAAACTCAATGGCTGGGCCTCTCCTAAAGATGTGATTTTGTATCTGTGCGGATTATTGACCACAAAAGGGGGCACCAACAAGATTATTGAATACTTCGGCCCGGGTACCGAAAGCATTAGCGCTACCGGCAAAGCCACCATTACCAACATGGGGGCCGAATTGGGTGCCACGACCAGTGTCTTTCCTTATGATGCCAAAACCAGCGCCTATTTGCGTGCCACAGAGCGTGCTGCCATTGCCGACTTGGCTGACGCTGCTGCGGACAACCTAATGGCCGATGCGGATGTATTGGCCAACCCCAGCAAATACTTTGATGAGGTTGTAGAAATCAACCTAAGCGACCTAGAACCCTATGTGGTAGGGCCCCATAGTCCCGATCGTGCCCGTCCCCTAAGTGCCTTTGCCAAAGAAGTAGCCGCCACCGGCTTTCCTACCAGATTAAGCGCCGGATTGATTGGTAGCTGCACCAACTCGTCATACGAAGACTTGGAACGCGCCGCTTCCATTGCACGCCAAGCCCAAAGCATGGGTCTTAAAGCTCAAAGTTATTTGCTGATTAGCCCCGGTAGCGAGCAAGTACGCCAAACCATTGCACGAGATGGCCAGCTTGCTGTGTTTGAATCGGTGGGTGCCACGGTACTAAGCAACGCTTGTGGGCCATGCATTGGCAACTGGGACCGCAAAGACATTAAGCCCGGTGAAGTAAACGCTATTGTGAGCAGCTTTAACCGTAATTTCCCAAAGCGAAATGACGGCAACGCCGAAACCTTAAGCTTTATTACCAGCCCCGACTTGGTCATGGCCTTTGCTTTAGCAGGCTCAACCACCTTTAACCCTATCACTGACGAGCTAAACGGAAAACTGTTAACGCCTCCCACCGCTCCCGAGCTACCGGCTCAAGGCTTTGCCATTAGCGAAGCCGGTTACTTAGCACCCCTCAGCGAAGCGGATCGCCAAGCGTTGGAAGTGAACGTATCGCCTACCAGCAGCCGCCTAGCCTTGCTAAAACCCTTTAACCCTTGGGATGGCCAAGACTTTACCAACGTGCCGGTGCTGGTGAAAACCCAAGGCCAAACCACCACGGATCATATCTCACCCGCCGGTAAAGACTGGTTGCCTTTGCGCGGCCACCTAACAGGCATTAGCCATAACATGTTGCTGGGTGCTGTGGATGCCGCCACCGGCAACGTAGCCGACCCGGTGATGATGGACGTGTGCGGCGTGCAGCGTGGTGCCTCTGTGTGGGCCCTCAAAGCCATGGAGCTAGGCAAAGCCGACAATACCGGCTTTGTGATTGTGGGCGACGAAAACTATGGCGAAGGTAGCAGCCGAGAACACGCCGCTATGTGCCCCCGATTACTAGGCGGCAAAGCGGTGATTGCCCGCAGCTTTGCCCGTATTCACGAAACCAACCTAAAAAAGCAGGGTATGGTGCCCTTTCACTTTAAAAACCCTGCCGATTACGCCAAAATCAACAAAGGAGACACGGTTTCCATTGCGGGCCTAGCCCAGCTGGCCCCCGGTAGCGAACATACCGTCAGCGTGACCCATGGCGATGGCACCAGCGACAGCTTTACGTTGGTGCACACCTTTAGCGAAGAACAAGTAGCTTGGTTTAAAGCCGGTAGTGCCATTAACGCCGCCCAAGGTTAGGGGTTTAGCCCCACGTTTAAAGGGCTATTTTCTACGCTTCTTTAGTTTCTCTTGCCTTGTTTCTTTAGCAGGCTCTGCCTTCGGTTCATCCACTGGCGGAGCCTTAGGCTCTTCGGCTGATTTTGTTGCGGCCTCTGTGGATTCGAGCTTGTCGTCTAAGGGGTCGATCTTATGATCGTGATCTTTACGAATTTGCTCCCAGCGGCCTTTGCCTAAAAACAGGGTGGCCGCACTATGCAGCGCTTCTGTGGCTAAACGCAACACAACGTTACCAATCAGCAACGACTTAATCATGCGGAAAATACTAAAGCCATTTTTAAAGGCCCTTAAATTACTCCAAAACCGGCGGGTAAACAGGCTCATGCAGCCTTTCCAAACCCCTTGTTTAAATTCATTGCGTAGGCCTGTCCAAAAGCCTTTAATGGTCATACGGTTACGAGCAATGACCAAGCCGCTATACACCGTGTGGGTCATGGCTTCTGCCCACTGCATGCCATGATCTTTTTGCAGTGATTTAAAATGATTTTTCAGGTTCATCAATGATCCGGCCAATCCTTTATTAGCCGTTTTGTTTTTGGCTCGATTGGCCAACACTTCATGCAAGCGGGCCGGATCAATACCCGAGAG
Source organism: Vampirovibrionales bacterium (assembly GCA_029866025.1). Lineage (GTDB taxonomy): Bacteria > Cyanobacteriota > Vampirovibrionia > Vampirovibrionales > Vampirovibrionaceae > JARXAD01. The sequence continues at coordinate 218,989 of JARXAD010000002.1, forward strand.
TTTTTGGGCCGCCCATTCACTGGCGTTACCGGCTTGGACTTTAAAAATTCTACGGCCAATCCATCCATTGCCAATTTTCGTTACGCGGGCTTTTAACGGGTTGTATAACAGCTTACCCAAACCTTCTTTCACTTTGGTAAAGGCTTTGGATTCTGCCCCTTCTTCTAACAAGGTGGGTACCACCAGGCCCCACACCATATCCATCATGGTAATGCCACCCAAGGCGGCACCAATAGGCCCGGCAAACACAAAGCCCAGGCCTGCAAAGGCAGCCAGCTTAACGCCCGCCCACACACGGCTACGATTAGAAGCCGGAAACTCCACAGGAGGAGGAACCACTTTTTTGTTCAGAGGCTCGTTTTTGTTAGCACTACCAAACTGGACGGAATCAAACCCTGCGGCGGGAAACACCGCTCCAAACCGTTGGGCTACTAAAATATTTTTAGCGCCAGCGGCCTGAAAAGCAGTGAGGGAAGAAACAGTCACAAGGGTCTCTCTACGTCCGATTTCCTATCATTACAAAAATCTTCCTAGCATTACTCTGAGTTAAAGCCCCGTGAATCGGAAAGGATGCGAGTAAACTCTTAGAAAACGCCAATACTGATACAAACCGTTACAATTCATCCTCTGGATAGGTCAGTTGCCACGTGGTCAGCACTTCGGTCCCGCGGGGCGTTTCGTGGGGGCTCCACAGAGATAGGGAAAGCCTGGGAGCCGTTTCTACCGAAAAGCCAAGGCCCTCCATCCAGTGGCGGGCACCTTGGCTTCCACCTCCCAGCAAAAAGGGCGTCAGGGTTAAATAGAGGGTATGCAAGGCCTGCGCTTGAGCAAACAAGGCAATAATTTCGCCACCACCTTCCACCAGCAGGGTATGGCATTCGTGCCCCTCTAAAGCGTGCACCACCGTTGCAACGGGCGAAGCCTGAGATGCGAACACCCACCGCACGCAAGGCGGATACTGAGCTTGAGTGGCTACATCGGGTAACTGCTTGGTCACAATAAAGGTGACTCTTTGAGCCGCAAGGTCTGAGAATACGGGCGAGGCCAAGGGTACATCTTGCAAAGGATTTTGGCCCCGAGTAATAACAACCAAAACCGGCAGGGTACCTTGGGCACCCCGATAACGGCTGGGAAAGGTGCGAAAAGTCTCGGCTCCCACAGCAATGGCGTCGGTTTGGTCTCGCAAGTCCAATAATCGCCCCAAATCCCTTTTAGAACCCAGCTGGGCATAGCCAGTGGTATTGGCTGGGTGAATGACCCCATCCACACTGCTGGCCACACAAGCACTAATATAAAGCTTGGGATTCTCCAGCATTAACCAATACCAATATGCGTAAGTGCTTGTTGAATTTGGTGTTGAGTGACATCGCTTCGGATTTGGACAGCACCCAACGTTTGGCCAGAGGTGGCTGTGGGTATGACCCACCGAAGCCCACTGCTGTTGGATTTTTTATCGCCCTGCATGGCTTTCAATACATCAGCGAGAAGAAAATGCACTTCTTTATCCAGCACTTCGGAAACGCTGCAAGGCAACTTGGCTTGCTGTAACCACGTATCCATCTGTAACGAGGCTTGAGGTGACCACACGCCCAACTGTTCGCCCACATGACACGCCACACGAAGACCCAACGCCACGGCTTCGCCATGCAACAAGCCAAAACCACTCACCGTTTCTAAGGCATGGGCCGCCGTGTGGCCCAAGTTTAAAATCATACGGTGACCGGTAGATTCGGTGGGGTCTGCTGCCACTACGGCCTGTTTAACAGCAATACAGCGCGCAATGATGTCTAACAATCGTGAATGAGTGCTGTCCAGAGAGTGGTCACTCATTAAATTAGCCAATTGGGCTATATCGTTTGGAATTGCTGTTGTTTCCAGCAGAGCCGTTTTAATAATCTCTGCCCAACCGGCAGCCACTTGTCTGGACGGTAAGGATTTTAAAGTATCGCTGTCCATTACTACCGCATGGGGCTGGTAAAACGCCCCAATATTATTTTTGCATCGGTTTTGATGAATCGCCACTTTTCCACCCACAGAGGCGTCTACCATGGCCAGTAGCGTGGTAGGTACTTGAACAAACCCAACCCCCCGCTGGTAGGTAGCGGCAGCAAAGCCCGTGACATCGCCCACCACACCGCCCCCCAAGGCGATAAAACCATCATGGCGAGTAAGACCATGGTGTTGGGCGGCTTGCCAGAGAGTCTCCAGCGAAGCCAACGATTTGGAGGCTTCTCCACAAGGCAGGGTCACCAAGTCTGCTTGAAAACCGCTTGATTCAAGATTGTTAACAACCGTGGCTCCATACAAGCTTCCTACCGTCTCATCCGTCACAACCAGCCATCGACTCGAATTAGGGCAAACAGAACGAATACACGCGCCTAGGTGAGACAGCACGCCCGCCTGCAACCAAATAGGATACAACTGGGGTTGAGAGGGTATGTCTACCGTGGTGATGGGCGTTGGTAGAAAATCATCCATATAAAGACCGGTCTATCCTTCGGCGGGGGTCACAGCTACATCGCTTGAAGCGTTTAGCGCCTCCATAATGGAAGCCACCACTTGCTGGGGCTTGCCTTGCCCTGTGGGCACCGAAAGATGGGATTGAAGGTAAAAAGGCTCGCGTTGCTTAAAGCGATCCGAGAACACCTGTTCTGCGTTGGGGACATCAATCATGGGACGGTCTTTGGGGCTAAAAATCACGCGCTCAAACAGCAGTTCTACAGGGGCTTTTAAGTACACCACTAACCCATTTTTTAAAGCCACATCCAAGGGTTCTTGGCGCACCAAGGTGCCACCACCCGTAGAAACAACCCAATTGGGACGAGCCGAGTATTCTTTTAGCAAATCGATTTCTGCCTGACGAAAGGCCTCTTCCCCATGGTCTACAAAAATTTGGCTCATGCTTTTGTTGTACCGACGCATTAATTCACGGTCCGTATCCATAAAGGCCCAGCCCAAATGCTTGGCCAAATGCTTGCCTACTGTGGATTTTCCCGCGCCCATATACCCCGTCAGCCAAAGGCGAGAATGCTGTTTCAATCGTTGAGCAAACGGATTGTCGGAAGAAAAAATCATGGCAAGCGATAACAAATCATCAAAACAAAAATTAAGGTCGGCACCGAGGCGTAATGGCTACAATACCTGGCTTGGCAAGCAAGGCACGAGCTTGCAATGAGGTTGACGGCGCCGTTGTTGTGCCAGGAGCGCTTGCCGCCTGGGAGGGTTTCCAATTACACACAGGGGATACTGCCGTGGTGGTGGTAAAATCCTCATTGCTGGCAGTATTAAGCTCACTAAGCACCGATGTGTTTTCTGAAGTCATGGACTCGCCGGCGTAACCAGAAGTAGCCGTTAAAAACACCAGAGCCCAGGCCAAAACAATCTGCCAAATCAATCCCTTCATGGGGTCACCTTCATCGGCGTAACCGTGGTTGGCTCAATGCGCAGAGAGTTACCCGGCACGCCCAAGGGGCCTTGCTGTAACACCGTGGATGGAGACACGAAGGGTTTACGCCAGAGCACGCCTGACGCTGGAAAGATGGATGTTGCCTTGTGAGAAGGTCGCAACACATTGGAGAGATTATCCCCTCGCAAAAGAGACGTTGTAGGCAGAGAATCTAAAGCATCGGACATCGGGGACTTTAATGCCTCTGAATCACCCGAAGGTACTTGGCCAACAAGGTTTAATTGGCTTTGCAAGGTCTGTATCACCTTTTCTACAGTCGTCTTATCCGCCGCGTTAGGCTCTAAGGCTAAATACAGCTGGTACGCCACTAAGGCATCGTTTAAACGCCCCAGGGCTTGCAAGGTTTGTGCTCGGTGCAAATGAATTTCCCCCATATTGGGATTCTTCGCCAAGGCCGTGTCGTAATCCGCCAACGCGTCTGGGTAACGCTTGAGGCCATACAATGCAAAACCACGCGTATCTAAAGACGCCGCACTGTCGGGCTTAATGGCTAGCGACTGATTAATGGCCACTAACGATTCTTCGTAACGTTTAAGGTGAGCCAAGGCATAGGCGTAGTTGTTAAGGGCCTCTGCAAAGGTAGGATCTAGCACCACCGCCTGTTTGGCATACCCCACGGCTTCCGTGTAATTGTTTTGCTTGGCAAACATCACACCCAAATCGTAATACAGCATGGGCTCTTTAGGCGCTAGGCGAATCGCCTCTTTCAGCTCATCTTTTCCACCTTCTGTATCCCCCAACGCATCCAGCAGCAATCCTAATTTGTAATGGGCATCCGGTTGAAAGGTATCTAAGGCAATGGCGGCCTGATATTGGCCTTTCGCTGCATCCAGCTGACCCAAGCCTTCCAGAACAGCGGCGTACACCAGATGACCTTCCGAATCGTCTGGAATTAAGGTTGTAGCCTGGGCTAGCAGTGGCTGAGCTGCCAGCAATTGACCCCGAGCTGCTAACTGTAGACCCATGGTGTAATACACGTTTCCCCAAGCATACCCTTGATTGGGAAGGGTTTGCTGAAAAATAACGGGGGTATGATGCTCTAAGGGCAACGATAATTCTTTAACAATGGGAGGTGCCCATGCGGCGGTAGCTGACGTTGACCCCAGGGGCCAAAAAAGCAGAACGCTCAAGAGAGCGAGCCTCAATAGGGAGCAAGGCTTCCGTAGGCTTACCTGAATCGCTGTGAACGTCATTGGCATCAAGACACAACCCGACTCTGCTACAACAAGTGGCGTCCTAAAAACCAAACATCCTTAACCCTTCTGCAGGTGGTAAGACGGGTCCTATTAGAAGAGCTTGCTTGTTGCTTTACAGCGCTTATCTTAGCATTAAGGGATAGGCATTGGAGTAATTTTGTGACACACGACCTGATTTTAGCCATTGAAACCAGTTGCGACGACACCGCCGCAGCCGTGGTAGCAAACGGGCGCCAGGTATTGTCGTCCGTCCGAATCAATCAGGATACCCTGCATGCAGCCACCGGTGGGGTGGTGCCCGAAGTGGCGGCACGACAACACCTGAACGCTATGCATCCCGTCATCCATCAAGCTTTAAACAAAGCAGGCGTTAAACTAAACGATGTAAATGCCATTGCCGCTACCTTAGGGCCAGGCCTAGTAGGCTCGTTGCTTATTGGGACGACGGTGGCTAAAAGTTTGGCCGTGCTCGCTAATAAACCCTTTATTCCGGTGCATCATCTGCAAGCCCATGTGTGTTCTGTTTTTTTAGAAAGCACGATTACCCCCCCCTTGCTGGCCCTTCTCATTAGCGGGGGGCACACCCAGCTGTTGGCTGTGACCGCTAATTCATCAGGATTTCAGGTGACGCTATTGGGAGAAACCTTGGATGACGCCGTGGGAGAGACTTACGACAAAATTGGTCGCCAACTAGGGCTAGGGTTTCCTGCAGGGCCCGAAGTGGACCGTCGTGCCGCCTTAGGCAACGCTAAACGTTTTGCCTTGCCCATTGCAAAAACCGAAGCTCCCCTAGACTTTAGCTACAGCGGCCTAAAAACAGCCACCATTCGTTTGTACCAGCAACAAGTTGCTTTGGTCACCCAATCCACAGATCACGACACCCTACTGAACGATCTCTGTACCGCTTTTCAGCAAGCCGCCATTGCTCCACTGGTAACAAAAACACTGCTGGCTGCAAAGCACCATGGGTTTACCAACATTGCCATTTGTGGGGGGGTCTCCGCCAATCAAGGGTTACGCAATACTTTTGCAGACGTTACCCAGCAACACCCCCACCTTCAAGTCGTTTTCCCTCCGCTCCGCTACTGCACCGATAACGCCGCCATGGTGGGGGCCGCCGCCTACTTCACGCCCTACCAAAAGCCACTCAGCGGTAGTGATTCACTCAATCCATTAGGCTGGGAGGTGTTTTCCCGCAGCCCGTGGGGCAATACCCTTGCTGCTACTCACACAGCAACCATGCCACTCAGCGCTGTTGTATCCGCAAGCCACCCCCAGTAGTATTAACGCTTGCCTTACACATCCCTTTATTTATTCAACCCGTGGAGTTTTACCCATGCCCCTCTCTTTGTCTGAAAAACGCCTCGCCAAAGATGCTTCACCCGAAGGCGAAACCGTCATGGTTAAACGCCAAGTCACGGTCAAAACCGTGGTAACCGATGCTTTTCGCGAGCGGGCTAAAACCGAGCTGGGACAAGAAGTGGCTCAAATTGACAACCAACTGAACCAGCTTCAAGCCGCGTACCAACAAACCCTTCAACAGCTAGAGCAACTCTCAGCCCAAGGACAAAACGTATTGCCCCAGCGTCAACAGCTGGAGCAACAAGCCGGTGCCGAGCAACAAAAACTGACCTTGTTAAAAGAAGAGGTGAGCAAACAATTGGGCACCTTGGACACTGTTAGCAACGGTACCCCCGTAATTACCGGCTTGCTAGACAGCTGGGTAGGCCTAAACATTGGCGATAATATTTATGAGAAAGTGCGCGATACCGTGATTTTAGTAACCGATGGTGTGATTACAGCCATAGACAAAGCATAGGGGATTTTTGACGTGACTGACGTTACTGAAGCCCCTACGGAACCCGCCCCTTCCAATACCCCAGAAGCCATTATCCCTGCTGATTTAACGGGGTATCGTTTGATTGGGCGCGCCATTGCGCCCGTCGGATTAAAAGGCGGCATTACGGTAAAAACCCACGCCCACGATGCGGCGTTATTGGATTGGGCCGACGCCTCCATCCCGGAGGTTTTGTGGGTATGGGCCAACGAAAAGTCGATGACCCTCGCTGTTAAAGCCACTCAACGCGTCTCTTCCACCGAAGTGCACTTGTTTTTAGCAGACTATCCCACCCGTACTCACCTAGAAACAGCTCAGCTTCTCAAAGGCGCCTTGTGGGCCAAGGAAGAGTACCTACCTACCCAACCCGATGAGTTTTGGATGAGCGACTTGGAAGGCTGCCAAGTGGAAAACGAAACGGGTGAAGTACTGGGAACCGTAACAGACTGGTTGACCAGCAACGACGAAGACTTTTTAGATATTCAGCTGGCCAATAGTACCGCCGCCGTGACCCTTCCTTTTAAAAAAATCTTTTTCCCTACCATTGATACAGCCCAAAAGCGCCTCGTCACCACGTTGTCGGATTTCATTCAGTCTCAACGCGCCGAAGCCGAAGAATCCATCGCCAAGCAAGCTGCCAAAAAGCTACTGCGCAAGCCACGCCGAAAAAAGGTCGGCAAGCCAGCACTGGAGACCGAATCGTCCGCTGCGCCTGAACCCAAAGCCTAACACACCATGCGTTATTCGGTTCTTACCCTTTTTCCCGATGCTGTGCTGCCTTACACCCACACCAGCATTGTGGGCAAAGCTTGTGACAAAGGCCTCATCACGGTTGAGGCCATCAATCCACGGGACTTTACCGCCAACAAGCACCGAAAAGTGGATGACACCCCCTACGGCGGCGGCCCCGGCATGGTGATGGCCGCCCAACCGTTGGTCGATGCTTATGAAAGCCTGCTAGCGTTAGCCGAGCCTTCCATTACCTTGCTTACCAGCCCCGGCGGGCGGCCGTTAACCGATGGGTGGGCCCGCAAATTGGCCTCTCTTCAGCACATTGTTATTTTGTGCGGCCATTACGAAGGCATGGATGCCCGTGTTCACGACTGCATTCCCAACGTCCACGAGGTGTCTATTGGGGATTTTGTGCTGACGGGCGGCGAATTGGCGGCCCTGTGCGTGATTGATGCCGTCAGTCGGTTTATCCCCGGCGTGGTGCAAAAAACGGAATCGGTAGACGGTGATTCTCATTCTGCCACCGATATTTATCCCAAAGGGCTGCTGGAACACCCCCACTACACTCGCCCCGAGACCTTTCGCGGCTACCCCGTTCCGGAAGTGCTGCTATCGGGTAACCACGCCGCCATTGCTGCATGGCGCCACCAACAAGCGCTGGATAAAACCCGCCGCATCCGCCCCGATCTGTTGCCTTAGACCAACTGTTGGCGGGCGAGGGAGGGGCTTGGGGAGGGAACGGCCCCAATACCAAAAGACATTGGTTTTCCTCTATGTTCTTGCGACACTAGCCCCGCGGGCGTTGGCGCCAGCCGCTGGAACCATGTCAGGCCGGAGACGGAGCAGCATTAACAGTGGGCAGTGGGTAATGCCCGCCCCCTCACGGGGTGGCCAAAGGCCACTTTAATCACTTAAATTTAGCGTAAACGGCTAAAGCGCTTGGGGTTTAAAGCCAACAACGCCCAGCACTTTATTTTTTTAATTAAAAACACGCACAAAAAAACATACGCCCACAGCGGCTTTTTAAATTTACCGTAACAAAATTATTACAAACTGTTCCAGCATCCTTAATTATTGTTTTTATACAACTGTAATCAATTAGGTTGCGCTTTCTTACATAACAACTAAAAATACAGGAGGAATTGATTATGACTATTAATTTAACAATGGTTAACTGGATGGGTTATTTCCCGATAGATGCAGGTGGGAAAGATATTAAAGTAACAAAAAATAATATTTCCGATGTAAAAGAGGGAATGATCGAGCGTTTTAACCTGGAGGAAAGAGCTGCTGCTAGCGGGGGGAAATCCTTCACAGAACGTCGTGCCGAGGCAATGCATGTGGATGCAGGCAAACTCGACAAATTTTTTACCTGGTATGATGACAAGTACCTAGGCGGCGGTGGTGTAACCAATGCTGATAGGGCAGACGCTATTATTGCCATTGATGGCCACGATGGCACATTAGACGGGCGCTTTAGTTTTGGTGCATTGCAAGAATGCATTGAGTTTGGTGCTAACAACGGCAAAGTAGTAGCTTGTGATAAAGTTAACGATCCATCTGCAACTGCTACGCCTGCACAGAAAACGGCTTGGGAAAAAAAACAAAAAGCTGTTAAAGATATGAACGCCACAGTAAAAGCCAATACAGCTAATGGCATTGTGACGGTACAATCAGGAATGACGCTTAGTCTAATTGCAAAGTCACTTTTGCACGATAAAGGTATTAATCCTGGTCACGCAGACTATTCGAAAAAATTACTGACGTTGTCTAAAGCCTTGGAAAAAAACAACGACTGCTCCACAACCATTGAAATTGGCGACAAAATCAATGTCAATGGCATCAAGCATTTGATTTAGTAAGCCATTAACTCACCCGTTGGGTGGCACCATTCGGCTTCTCATCGCGTTGTACGCGGTGGGGGGCCGTTTGGCTATAGGCGGCGCCACAGGAGGTACACTCGGTTTGGGCTAAGGGTAGTGGCGCCTTGGCGCTTCCGTAGTGTATTTTATTGGCCGTAAAGTGCAGCCCTTGGCCGCAGGCGCAGCGCCAGCCCACCAGTCGTAGCGGGTTGCCCCGCACAATGGCGTAATCGGGCACGTGTTTGTCCACCACGCTGGCGCCTTCCACAAAGGCATGCTGCCCAATGCTAATGCCCCCGGCAATGGCCACATTGGCACCCACCGTGGCATGGTGTTTAATCAAGGTTGGGCTTACGCCCGTGGTTTTGTGCGGGCTGGGGGCGGCCCGCAGCTTGCTAGCGCCGCTAATGGTAACGCTAGGCCCGCAATACACATCGTCTTGCACAATCACGCCGCTATTCAGGCGCACATTTTCCATCACCACCACGCGGTGGCCTAACATCACCCCAGGATACACCGTCACATGCTGGGCAATGCGGCAATCGCTGCCCACCATGCTTTGCGCCATCACATGGGTAAAATGCATCACTTGGCTGCGCGGGCCAATGCGGCACGGCGCATCCACATAGGCGCTTTCGTGGACAAAGGCGCTGGGGTGAATGCCCTGATACAGTGAGTTCTCGGCCTCCATGGTCGATATATCGAGTGACACGCCACCGGCTAAAAACGCCAGCGGTTGAGACGGATCAAAAGAAGTTGAGTGATGGGGCATGTCCAACCAAAATCCTCGTACCAATGCAGCGAAACCAAAAACGCCTTAAGTAATTAAAGTATAGCATTGCTTTCCACCAAGGTATCGGCTGGCTAGTGGGCTTTCTTCAATAAAAAATGGAATCGAAAACCCTGCCCAACTTGGGTACACTAAGGGGCATGGCACCTCTTATTCAAATCATCAGCGTGGGTAAGGCCAAACGTGGCTTTGATTACCTAAAAACCGGCGAGGCCGACTACACCAAACGCCTTAAGCCCTATGCCACCGTACAGCTGCTAGAGGTGGCGGATTGTCCGCCGTCTCCCACCCTGCCCGAAAAAAAGGCCTTGGAGATTGAAGCCGAACGCCTGGCACCTTATCTACAGTCGGCAGGGTGTGTGGTGGCCTTGGCTATTGACGGCAAGGCATGGACCAGCGAACAACTGGCCCAACAACTCACCCACTGGGTGGATTGCGCCGCGAATCCTCCAAACAGGGGTCGAACGGGAGGGCGCCCAGCCCCTATCATCATGGTTATTGGAAGCGCCTACGGGCTGGCTCCCAGTGTTGTTGCCCAAGCCTCAGCAGCGTGGTCTTTGTCTCCCCTTACCTTCCCTCACCCACTGGTTAAGGTGCTGGTACTGGAACAGATCTACCGCGCCTACAAGATTTTAAGCAACGAACCCTATCACAAAGCCTGAAAGGCTTTTTACAACTTAGATCTGGCGTAAACGCTTAAAATCCTTGGATTTAGGTTTGTAACGACTGCTACCAGCACCCCTTAAGGCTTAAGACTAAGAACCGATACCTTTAGTAACCGCTATAAACCCCTATTGCGGCGGGCCATCAACAGAGCGAGAGATTTCCAACCCACCTTCGGGAGAGAGACCCCATGAGCGAACAACTGAAAAAGCTAAAACGGGCCGTGGTCGTCGAATCCTGCCTTACCCAATCCGTCAATGGTTTTGAGCCCATTGAAATCGTGGAAGAAGTCTTGGGATCCCTCTACCACGTGGACAACGACACCTTTATTCTCGCCTTTGAAAGCGAAGTGAACGGCACCCCCCAAACCACCACCCTCAAGCTTAACGACGATACCTTGAGCGTCGTCCGCATTGGGGATGTCCACAGCCGCCAAACCTTTAGCCAAGACGAATGGTACGCCCACCAGTATTTTTACGGCGGCAAAACCATGGTCTTTCGCAACTACACCAAAAAGCTAGACTACGCCCTTAGCGAAGCCGGTGGCGTGATAGAAGTGCTGTACGAACTGTGGAGCGGCGAAACCCATCTCGGCTACTACCACCTCGAGTTCATGATCCGCGCCTAGCCCGCGAGCGGCGGGTTTTATATAGGCCGTTAGCTGGCCAGCAAGCTGGTTTTTTAAAAATTAGATAAAAACCCCCTCAAGCTGTGGAGATGAGGGTGGGTTGTTGGGGTTACAATGCCATGCATTGCCCCAACAACGCCTGTTTGCGGGCAAGCGGTAGCGCAGCCGCAACTCTGGCGACACCCGAAATGCCACAGTGGGAACAGCCATGATCCATTGGGGGATACACAAGGGGCGCAGCCCCTGTGTGGGGAGCGGTGAGGGGCTAGCCCCTCACCGAAAAAGATAAATTTATTGGGGAGTCACGCGTGGGTTGAGGCCCCAGTGGAGCTTCTCTTTGAGCACGCGGTAAAAGGCTGTATCCGGTGGCTCTAAGCTAACCAAGGGCTGGCTAAAATTGGCCTTGGTAACCGTTACCGATTCCCCTTTTTCCAACAGGCCCCATTCTTGGCCGTCAATGCTAATCATTACGCCACCCGTGCCACTGCTGCGCGTGAGTAAGGGGGTAATGGTGAGGATTTCTTCGGCAGGAAGGACAATGGGCTTGGCGTTCCAGCTGTGGGGGCAAATAGGGGTCAGCACCGTGGCATCCACCATGGGGGCCACCACCGGCCCACCTGCAGACAGCGTATACGCCGTGGAGCCACTCGGTGTCGCGATAATCACCCCATCGGCATCGTAGGTGGCAATAAGGGATTGGTGAGATCCTTCTCCCACGCGCACTTGCAAGGTGGTCATTTGGCTGGGGTTAATGTGCTTTAGCACCACATCATTGAGGGCCACCTGCGTTTTTTGTTGGTTCGCAGGAGAAGCCTCTCCTTGAGAAACCGTGAGCAAGCTGCGATAATCCAAAAACGCCTTCCCTGCAATTAGCTGAGTGATGGCAGGCTCTAGGGTTTGGCCTTCCACACGGGTTAAAAACCCTAATTTACCTGCATTAATGGCCAAGAGTGGCACGGGCAATTCGGCTGAGTGGCGGTTTTGTTGTGTGAGTGATTGCAACGTACGCAGCACGGTGCCATCACCCCCAATGACCATGACTAAATCAGGTGTTAGGTTTCCATTAATAGGAAGAACCGGACAATCTCGCCCAGACACCTCAATGGTGGTAACGTCCACGCCAAAGCCTTTTAACAGCCCTTGGGTGCGGGCCGTAATGGCCCCTTCGGGGTCGGTGGATTGATGATGCACCAGCCAAACTCGTTGAGGCGCTTTTAGCAAGGGGGAACTAGGGAGGGTCATGGCAATACCGTTAGGGTGGTAGGCGTTGGAGCAGAGTCTGAAGAAGCATAGAGGGCCTGCAAGCGGGCCAAATCATGGGAAGAAACGTGATAACTGCCCACCCCATGGGCTGCCATAATATCACCGGCTTGGGTGCTGTGTTCCGCAAGGCCTAAGGCATGTCCCAGCTCGTGAAGGGTGGTTTGCAACAAAGCTACCTTGGTGCGGGGCTGGCCGCTAGGGCTTTTTATGGCAATACGCAGCGTTGCCCCTATTAACTGGCCATCATTTGCCACCTGCCACTGCGTTAGCCCGCTGGTAAAACCGCCCTCAGCTGTAGAAAGTGGCTCCACACGGTCCATCCATTCAATGCGTACATTGGCCAGGATAGCGTCTTGCGTAACCACCATAGGAATGCTGCCCGGTAACGCCGGTTGCCATTGGTGAAGCAACTGTTCCACTTCTTCAGAAGAAACCCTCAATCGCTGTACCTGCTTGGGCGATAGGAAGGCTGGCATAGTGGGTTGAACCCACACGATAATGGGGTGTTGCCAACGATGAGGAGCAACGGTTGAGTTTTCGGGAATGGTGCTCGTATGGACCATTAAAAGAGGTTCACCCAGTGTTTGGCGAAAAGTAGATGATGGCGCTGTGGTTTCAGAAACATTCGATGGAAACAGTTCCAGCAAAGCCCGTGTGGCAAAGGCATAGGCTTGGCTACCGGGCTGGGCTAAAGCCGTCGCTTGCTTCATGGCTTCAGAAGCCTGAGATACATCCCCCAGTCGGGCATAACACTTGGCTTGCCACACCAACGGCGAAGGATCCACAATTTTTAGGCCCACCAATTGTGATGGCGGTACCCAGGCTTGTTTAAAATATCGCAACGCTAACGCGTCATAGCCTTGTTGGTAAGCCTTTATTCCCCAAGCTAAAGGAGTGACTGGCACCTTGGGCTGACTATAAGCAATAAGTCCTTGTAACAAGCCAGAAGCTACCAGCGATATGAATAGCATAATGATTCCAACAAGCTGTTGGGGTATAGGGCGGCAGCGGGATGTAACAAAATGGAGAACCACTAGCAACTTGTGCCTTTCACCGGTGTTTACAGTTCATGACGGGGAGTTCTGCTCTATTGGGATTTTAACCTACCAAAGGGTCTATTGAATATTTTGCCAAGCCCAAGCACAGCTTTGTCTATTGTAGCCCCATCTACCCAGATGGGGGGGCGGTTGCTATGTTAGGGCTACTGACCCAAGGTGCCATACGCCTAAATAACATCTTGCTAGCAAAAGGGCCTATATTGCCCTCCAACGCTACCACTGCCCAACTAGCAGAATTTGAATTAGCGAAAGCCGCTGTGCCGAAGGTTGGAAATTGGTTTAGAAGCGACAACGTTGCTAGCACCATTGGTAAAGAAGTGGTGGGCATTAACGCCCCCAAGGCTGTGAATGTTCGTCGTTTTGGCGAATTTTTAGACGCCATGGTAAGCGAACTGGGCAATACCATTGGTTACTTTGTCGGTGGCTACGCCCTCAGCGCCCTCATGAACAAACTAAGACCGAGGTTGGTAGGTGATTTTCATGAGCAGGCTGAACGCTTGAAAGGTCTATCCGAAGTTCTCAAGAATAAAATTCCATTAAGCCATGTGGGTGGCGAGTTCGCTGTAAAAACCTTTTATGCCGGTAAATCCGTGGCCTTTATGGCCATTTTAGGTAGCTTTATTTGGGCCATGCCCTTCTTTAGAAACGTGATAACCGCCAATAAGCTTGGCACCACGAAATTTACAGAAATCATTTCGGGTAACAGTTTACTGGCCAAAGAAACCCCTGAAGAATTTAAGAAAAATAAGCGTCGCTACCTCCGCACGGGCTTGGCTATATTGGGCACTGGCTTATTAGCAGGAGTAGGCGGCTTTGCCATTGCCCGAAAACAGGCAGCCCGACTGGCCAGTGAGGCTATTAACTTTAAAACCCTAGTGGAACCCAAGTGGCTAAAAATGATGGATAAAAAAGAATGGTTTACGGGTGCTTCGTGGCTGTTTAAGGATGGAAAATTTAGCAACCTAAATGGCGCTCATGCTTTTTGGTTTTGGGGTATTCCGGCGTATGCAGGGTGGTTCCACGCCAGCCGAGAAAAAAACGAACGCACTGAGATTGTGTTTAAAGCCATCAACTTTTTTGTCATGTTTTTTGGGGTTAGCGCTGCCCTTAAAGCATTGTTGGTTCGCCCACAGTTTTACACCAAGGAATTGATTCACTCCATCAAAGCTGATCGAACTGCAAGGCCTTGGCTGGATGTTTTAACCCTTGATAAAGAGCTGATTGAAAAGCACGGTGCCAAGCTTGGGTTTACGAAAGATAAAATCCAAGAACTTGTAAACATTGATGAAGCCCATAATACCATTGGGTACTTTGGCTCAACTGCCGCCCTGTTTATTAGCAATTGGCTAGCCAATGATTTAAGCCAGTGGGCCACCGCTAAGCGCATGACTCCCAAGCGACAAGCCTTGGGAGAAGAAACCTTAAGCCGATTACAACCGTCTTCTTCAACAAGCACCTCTGTGCGGCGCAACTTTAGCGAGTTCACCCAAACAGCACCATTATAAAACCCGCCTTGGCGGGCTAGGCAAACGGTATGTTTAGGGTATAGTAACGATCCTTTAATTACCGTCCGTTGACTCGGTGCCCAACAAACGTACGCTAGGCTTAATAATCCAACGCGTGCTGCCCGAAACCCACAAGGAACCTAACTCAATGCCAAAAATGAAAACCCATCGCTCTGCCCAAAAGCGTTACAAAATTACGGGAACAGGCAAACTAACCCGCGGCAAATGCGGCCGTAGCCACTTAAACGTTACCTTTTCCAGCTCGCGCAAGCGCCGTTTGGATAGCAACGTAGTGGTAGACCCCGGTGCCGAACAAAAATTGGCCCTACAACTGCCGTACCGCAAGTACTGCCGTTAGGTTGTATCGGTTTAGTTCTCTAATTTGCTCTGTTTCCTCTTCCACATTGCTCAATAAAGGAGTTTTATTATGCGTGTTAAACGCGGTAACGTGCTTCGCAAGCGCCACAAGAAAATTTTAAAACTGGCCAAAGGCTTCCGTGGCACCCGCCACAAGCTGTTTAAAGTGGCCAACCAAGCGGTCATGAAGTCCTTAAAGTTTCAGTACCGCGATCGTCGCAATCGGAGACGTGATTTACGCCGCTTGTGGATTTTGCGCATCAATGCGGCAGTGCGTTTGCACGGCCTCTCCTACAGCCGCTTTATTAACGGCCTGCAAAAAGCCAACATTGTGGTGAACCGCAAGTTTTTAGCCGATTTGGCCGTGCGCGAGCCCAATGCTTTTGAACAAATTGTGACCCAAGCCAAGCTAGCCCTTGCCAGCTAAGGCCAAACTGGTTTTAAAAACTTAAAAGCCCTCTTGCTGTTTGGCAGGGGGGCTTTTTGTCAGAAGTGGAATCTTCCAGGAGCCTGTTCATTAAGCGTTTTTACGAATGGCCTTAGGTAACTAAATGGGGTAACAAAATTTAAGATGCCGCCCTTGGCGGCTGTTACACAACGCAACACAGCCTGTGGAATAGAGGGAAACCCATCGATACTGTTTATACATTATTACAATTTTTATTTACTGCCTAAGAATTTAGGGGTTTGTTCAATGTCTTTTGCCCGCAACGCCAATGCTGCCGCTTACCCGGCCAACCGTTTTGACTCAAATGCCTTTTTAAATCCTTTACCCCTGCAACATATAGGCGGAGAAGGGCATCAAAGCGCTCAGTTCTTGCAGCATTCCCTCCTCACCTTTTTCTCAGAATTTGACACCATCATTACCAAAGAACTCAAGCGACCCACCGCCGGTCGGCGCCACTAGTACCTTTTAACAATGACAGACTATCAATGACAGGCCCACTCTTAAAATTAAACGCCGCTCAAGGGTCTGCCAATATTGGTGGGTACACAACCCCCTCGTCGCACCCTAGCCACGGGTTGCTTCACTGGCCACAGTTTCCATTAACACTAGTGGTGAACACATTGCCCGAGACCTTACAGGGTCTTTTAACAATAGCAGAGGTCGAGGAAGCCTTGCGTCGCTGGGAATCTCATTTGCCTTATGCTTTATTTACAGTGCTACCACCCAATAGTAGTCACGGACAGGTGATGGTGTGCTGGGATGGGCAACCCATGGCTTCTCATCCTTATGAGGCGGGCCACTGTTGTCGCTACGCTTCGTCTAAGGGTATTATTGAGAAAGCCGTTATTACCATCGTGCCTCAGGCGGTGATTGATGAGCGTCTTTCCTCCTTGCAACGCCGCAATAGATTGTTAAATACCTTGGCCCACGAAATGGGGCATGCCTTGGGCCTAGAACATCACATCGATCCAAAATCACTGATGCACCCCCAAGGGTGGCGCAATACCCACCCCAACAATTCAGACCTTCAGCAATGGAAACGCTTGCAGCGCCTAAGCTAAAGGGGTTTTTAATTAAAAACCTCAGTGAGGCAAGCAGGGAGGCCTTTTTGCAATATTATTTCATTAAAAACCTCCTCCATTCAGGTGTTGCGCTTTTGGGGTAAGTAGCCTATTGTAGCAATCTGCGCTGCGACGTGTATCCATCCCGAGTTCAACAGCAGTTATGGCAGTGGTTTTGGCTCCAGTCGTTTTTAATGACTGAATCGCCCTTTCGCACCACCAAAACAGTTTTTTGAGTCAGAGTGTTTCCCTCGCGAGAGCTACTATATCAACCCAAATCAATGCGAGGAAAAACCCCAATGTTCGAAGATAAAAACCTGGTGTGCAGCGATTGCCAAGTAGAATTCGTGTTTAGCTCCGGCGACCAAGAATTTTTTGCTGAGCGTGGCTTTACCGAGCCAAAACGTTGCAAACCTTGCCGCCAAGCTGCCAAACAAAACGCCCGTGGTGGTGGTTTCGGTGGCGGCGGTGGTGGCTACGATCGTGGCCCCAAACAATTCTTCCCTGCTGTGTGCAGCGGTTGCGGCATTCAAACGGAAGTGCCGTTTCAACCTGATGGCCGTAAGCCTGTTTACTGCCGCGATTGCTTTAAGCCAGCACCTCGCTACTAGTTAATCCATCGTAAGGCCCAGGCCTTTACAGGCTAAAGCACTAGCGATTCTTGCGTTTTCGGGGGATAATCTTTGTCCCCCGATTTCGTATTTTAAGAAGACCTTCCCCCAAGGTGCTTCCCCCGTTTTTAAGAAAGGCCAGCGACTAATGGCAAAAAACAACCAGAAAAAATTAAAAGCTGAGCGCAATCGCCAGTATGCCAAGCAATACAAAAAACGTGTGCTGCGCCCCGGTGCCCGTGGTGGTCGTCCTGGCTTTGGCCCTCGTCCTGCTGGTGCGGCACCGGGTAGTGAAGCCGCCGAAGGCGTTGGCACTGCAGGCGAAGAGTAATTTTAGATACTTGTGATTCACAAGCAGCCGCCTACACAGAGTGTTCTCATGTAAGGCGGCTTGCCTTTTGGGTGTATTCCTCCTAGACTTCACACTATTGGAGCTTGTTTTGCAAGACTGTCTGCCCCCACTTAATAGCATTGGAGTGTTAAAGCTTAACCAGTTAAGCTTTTGGGCCGATCGTAATAAACCAAATTGTGCTATTGCAACTCCCTAAAATAGCTTTAATGGTAAACCATGCTCGCATCAACATCTCATACGGATCTGGTGCCCCCGTTTCTTTTTCGTACTAACAATGGATGCCCCGCTGCGTGCCCCCGGCGCCCTCTTCATCTCCAAAACCCAAACGGCCTTCTAAAACCTCGACAGCAAAGACAGAGGTCTCTTTGAGTGTGCCAAAAACTACTGCTCCAGCCGCTGTAGAAGCAAAAGTGGCTCCTAAAAAAAGAGCCCCGAAAGCCGCTACAAAAACCACGGGAACGACCGTCGCCGCTGAAAGCAGCACTCCCAAAGCGCCACGAAAATCGGCATCGGTAAAAAAAGCAGTGGCAGAAAAGCAGCCCCAACCCGTTGTAGAATCGGCCCCACAACGTGCCCCTTCCCCTAAAGAGCCGCTAACAACAGCAAAGCCGCGAACTACCCGAAGCACCAAAGCCAAAAAACCTAAGACAACGCCGCCTGCTGTCATTAAAGACCCCGCTCCAACAATCGTTCCAGCGCCTTCCCCCGCATCACCACTTGCCCCTCCGCGACAGGGCATTCCTCATGGGATTGAGTATCAAGGGACGCCTTCTCGGCGCCTGTCTCAAAAGGCCTCTAATAAATCCTTTAGCAAATCCCGCCCTACTAAAAAGCGGGGCCGTCATACATCGCTAGGTGCAGTTTCTGCGGACATCTACGGGTCTCCAGTGGACACCCCCCAAGACTATAGTTCACCTCACGCCCCTAAAGCGCCTCACCCTAGCAAACGGTCTTCAAAGCGGCCCAACCGCCATGCGGGTATTATCAATCGTTCGCCTCACCGCTCATACTCTCAGCGCCCTCCTCGCGAGGCTCAGCCTTATACGGCACCCGAGTTTGCCGAATCACCGTTGTTTCTAGACATACCCTCGCCAACGTCTGTGCCGTCTCGCCCTTTCGTTCAGCCTCTCTATACTCTTCATTACGGCTATATTAAACGCATGGCCACTGCAGGAGCTTGGCGACGGGGCGTAGGCACCTACAAAGCAGGGCAAGTGACGGCCTTAACACCTACCCAGTATGGCGTGGCCGCTCGGGTAAAAGGTAGTTACAAAGAAGCCTACGATACCCAAATAGCCTTTTTGCCCGAAGAACTAGCAGCCCGCTGCAGTTGCCCACTGGAGCATGAGTGGTGCAAGCACGCGGTGGCGGTGGCCATGGCCGCCTGCGACAGTGGTTTCTGGCATGAATTTATGGGTGTTCCCCTGGAAGACCCTTCTCGTAGCCAAGATGTGGTGGCCACTGCCGAGCTGTACTCGGGCAGTTACCGTTTTTTCCTGAATGAGGCTCGCAAACCTGGCAAGTTAAGCTTGAAGATTCAAGAGCGCCAAACAGGGCGCTTGGTCAAACACATTGAACCCTTGCTGATGCAGATTTTAGAGCTACAGCACGAGCACAATTATCAGTTTAACGATGCCACCTTGCGCGAAATTAGCGTGCTGAAGTACTTGTATCATCTTGGGTTTATGTTTACCAAAGATGGCTGGTACCATTTGCCCCCCACCCATGCCGCCGAGCTGTTTAGCTTGCTCATGACGCTGGAAGAAGTGTGTGACCCTCAGTATCAGCGCATGGTATTTGAGCCGGAACCTCTCAAGCTCCATTTGGGCGTCAATGTTTCCATGGCAGGCAACGTGTTGGTTTCCCTTCATTGGCAGCACGAAGCCACCCAGGACGTGTTTCCTTTGGAAGACGTGAGACTGTTTGGCCCCCATTGCCCCTTTGGAGTCCGCCATCACAAGGTGTACCCGCTGGCCAATCAACTGGGGCGTTTACCCAAGCGGCTGACCAAGGCCACTTTTACGGATATTCGTGACGCTGAGGGTGGTAAATTTATTTATGAAGAGCTGCCTCGCTTGCGTGGCATGGTCTCTATTGATGAGGCTGAAAAGCTTCAAGAGCTGATGCTGGAATCGGCCATTCCTCAAAAAATTATCAATGTGGATATGATGGATCCAGCCCTACTCAAAATTCGGGTGAGCTTAGACTTTGACTACGATGGCACCAAGGTGCCTTACAGTAAATCGGCCCCCAGCACGCCCTACATTATGGTGGTTAAAAAAGACGAAGACCGCATTTACTGGATTAAACGCGATGTTCGTTTGGAGAAAGCGGCGTATCAAGCCTTGCTGGAACAAAAGCTATCCCCCCTGCAAGGCCACACCCTATTTGCCGAAGCCGACGACGCCATTGAGTTTTACAACGATGGCCCCACCAACTTGGGCCCCGACTGGGTGCTAAAAAATCCGCCCAACGTGGATTTTAGCGCCATTGCCGTGGCCAATGAGCCCTTAAAGGTATGGGCCAAGGTCGACTTCGATGAATCGGTGAATTATTTTAGGATGACCATTTACTGCCGTATTGGCGAGCAACGCATGGACATTGATGACGTGCGCGAACGCATGCTGCAAGGCAAAAAATACTTTTTGCGCCCCGGCGCTGGCTATGTGGAAATTCCCTTGGCGGCCATTTTGCAATTTAACCGAACCTTGATGGCGCTAGAAGCCGAGAAACTGGCGGATGATGAAGACGGGTTGGATGTTTATAGAGTAGAAACCTTTAAAGCAGGCCTGTTACGAGAGCTGACGGAACAAGGCGTGGAACTGGACTTGGGCGAAAAGTTTGGCCAATTCTGGAGCCTCATTACCAGCACCACCACACTGGAAGACATTCCCGTCCCCACCAATGTGCACGCAGAGCTGCGCCCCTATCAAAAGCAAGGCTTCAACTGGCTGTGGTTCCTTTACAGTTATGGGCTGAATGGTATTTTGGCCGATGACATGGGTTTGGGTAAAACCTTGCAAACCCTCACCATGTTGCAGCACGCTACCAATGTGGACGGCCAAGTGCCTTCCTTGGTGGTGGCACCCAGTTCGGTGGTGTACAACTGGGTGAGTGAAGCGGAACGCTTTTGCCCCGAGCTTAAGATTGTGCAACTCACCGGCAACGATCGGGGACCCATCTACAAAAAAATTAAAGATGCCGACATTGTGGTCACCAGCTATTCCATTATGCGGCGCGATATTCGGGCGCTGAAAGGCTACCCCTTCCGCCACGTCATTCTGGATGAATCGCAAAACATTAAAAACTGGGAGAGCCAAACGGCTGCTGCCGCCAAACAACTCAATACCAAGCATCGGTTGGCCCTCAGTGGTACCCCCATTGAAAACCGCTTGCTAGAGCTGTGGAGCGTCTTTGACTTCCTCATGCCCAAGTTTTTGTACGACGTGGACGAGTTCCGCTACCGGTACGTCACCCCTATTGAGGAAAAAGGCAACATTGATGCCGAGCGTCGCCTAAAAAAGCAGGTGTTCCCCTTTATTTTGCGCCGCCTCAAACAAGACGTGGCCAAAGACTTGCCGCCTAAAATTGAAAACATCACCTATTGCGATATGACGGACGGTCAGCAAGAGTTGTATTTAAAGTTTTTGGAACAAACTCGCAACGAAGTGCTGGCCAAAGCCGCTGGCGATGGTGGCGTGGCGAAAAATTCCCAAAGTATTTTGGCGGCCCTCATTCGCCTACGGCAAATTTGCTGCCACCCCGCCTTGCTGGAAGACCATTTTGCCGCCACCAATACCGCCATGGTTCGAGAAAGCGGTAAATTTGACGCACTAAAAACCATGGTGCGAGACGTGGTGGCCAACGGCCACCGCGTGTTGATTTACAGCCAATTTGTGGAAATGCTAAAGTTGATGAAAGGCTGGCTAGAAACCGAAGGCGTTCGCTACGAAATGCTAACGGGCGATACCCCCAGCGACAAACGCGGCGATATCGTCAACCGTTTCAATCGCGACGGCAGCATTCCTGTGTTTTTGGTAAGCCTCAAAGCCGGTGGCACGGGTTTAAACCTTACCGGCGCCGATTACGTGATTTTGTACGATCCGTGGTGGAATCCTGCGGCGGAAGATCAGGCGGCGGATCGGGCCCACCGCATTGGCCAAACCAAAACCGTCATGGTGTACCGTATGGTAACCCGTGGCACGGTGGAAGAAAAAATTATGAAGCTGAAAAGCCGCAAGCAAAGCTTGGTGGATTCCATTATTTCGGCGGATCGCAGCATGGGCAAGTCCCTCAGCTTCTCGGATCTGAAAGACATTTTGACCCCCGATTTTTAACCAGTTCTTCATATTCAAAACATATTTTTGTAATACAGTAGCCATGCTTTTTGCGTGCGTCTCTCAACCAATTATGTGAGTAGTTTATGAATATTCAATGGTCGGTAACGCCGCGGACTCCCCTTCCGGAAAGCAGCATGCCTCCCGCGTTTGCTATTTACGGAACAACCAATAACGAGAAGGTTACACTAGGGAAATCTATCGTACCTTCATTAAAAGGCTTGAATGATCTAGGCTTACCAAGCCTTCCCGAAAGAAAAATAAAGTGGGATTCGGTTCTAGCCGTTGCTCTTAAAAAAATGATCGGCATTCGCAATCATCTAATGAAAGTTGCTAGTCCTTATGCGTATTACCCACTTATTACAGATGATTTTGGTTTGTATATTAAAAATAAAAAGGCAAACAAAATTATGGGGATTCGTACTAAAACGTGGTTTACTCATCACCGTAAAAAGGGAGATTTGTTGACACAACTAGAACCCTTTGAAGGCAGTGACGTGGAATACCGTTTGGGCCTGGTGTTGGATGACCCGATTCGAGGGTTTCAATGGCAGTATTTGGCAACACACTTGTTTAAGCTGGATTTGACTTTGTTGCGGCAAGGCAAAGTGACAAGTGTTAACGACTTGGTAAAACTTATTTCAAAAAAAGAGGACCCCGCAGCACCTCCGGCTATATATAGCCAACTTAATCCAAGCAATAAAGCAAAAAATAGCGTTCGAGCACAAGTTTTTTTAGACTTAAAAAATCGAGGATCAACCGAGGAGCTCTCTTACTTAAACAAACTTGCTTAACTTAAGCAAAACAACAAACTCACGCACTTTAAGGGGTAAAGCCGTCAACGTCCAAGTAGCGGGTGCCCAGTAGTTCATCAGGCAAAAAGGATTGCTTTGAGTTGGGGTGATTGTGGCTGTATTGGTAGCCCTCGCCGTGGCCGTAGCGGCTTTTGGCATCACTGTAGTGGCTATCTTTAAGATGCTTGGGTACGGGGTAGCTTTTGCCATGCTGCTGAATGTCGGCGAGAGCTTTATCCAGCGCCACATAAGCATGGTTACTTTTGGGGCAGCGGGCAATGTAGGCCGTTGCCATGGCCAAAGGAATACGCCCTTCCGGCATGCCCAGGCGCTCCACGGCCTCAGCCGCACTGGTGGCTACCATTAAAGCCGTGGGGCGGGCCAACCCCACATCCTCCGCAGCGGTTACCATCAGCCTTCGGGCAATAAACCGAGGGTCTTCCCCGCCCGCAATCATTTTGGCTAGCCAATACAAGGCTCCATCCGCATCGCTTCCCCGCAGGCTTTTTTGGTAGGCGCTGGCATGATCGTAATGGGCGTCGCCATCTTTGTCGTACTCCACCTGATGCTGCCCTGACACAGCCTCCAATAACTCCACCATGATCGATTTTTGATTGTCTTCAGAGGCCGCCGTACAACGATAAGCCAATTCCAGTAAGCGCAAGGCACTGCGACCATCGCCATTGGCATAGCGTACCAAGTAGCCCAACACGTCCTCGTTTAGGGGGGCGCAATCCTCTAAGGCCTCTTGGGCACGGGCCAGCAATTGGCGAATATGATACGGCTCTAAGGGGTGCAGTTGCACCACCATCACGCGTGAGAGCAACGGCCGAATGACCTGAAAGGAGGGATTTTCTGTGGTGGCGCCCATGAGTGTAAGGGTGCCGTTTTCTACGTGAGGCAACAACGCATCTTGCTGGGTTTTGCTGTAGCGATGAATCTCATCAATAAACAACACCGTGGGTTTACCGCTGGTAATCAACGCATCCTTGGCGTCTTTCACCACAGCGCGAATATCCGCCAAGCCCGAGGTTACGGCGCTCAGTTCGCTAAAATGAGCATCGGCATGGTTGGCCATCAGCCGTGCCAACGTGGTTTTGCCCACCCCCGGCGGGCCCCATAAAATAACCGATACCAGCTGGCGATTTTCCACCAATCCACGCAACGGGGTGGTAGGGCCAAACAAATGGTCCTGCCCTACCACGTCTTCAAAACGTTGGGGGCGTAAACGCTCTGCCAAGGGAGTGGGGCGATTGGCCTGAGACAATTGCTGAAACAAGGGGTGTGTCATGAGATTGAAGACTCAAGCAGTAAGGCGTCGGTTCCTATTGTCCCATAAGGAGGGGGACGTTAGCCCAGACAAAAAGCCAAGAGAGGCTTTCCCCAGAACTTGATGAAGTGTTACCCTAAGCCTATGACGACTCTCGACACACTGCCTTCTCACTCCTCTGCTGCGCCGTTACTCCAAGCTCACGGTAGTGGCTTCCCGCCCCAGCCTATTGAGGCGGTGTGGCTCTCTCACGCCGAAGCCGCCATAGCCCTCAGCGATCGCTGGGCCATTGTGCCAGGTCAAGCCGTGCGTGTGATGGGGCCCATAAGCTCTGAAACTGGGGAGCCTGAATGGCATGCCGTGGCTCAGGTGGGGTCCATTCAGCCCTATTTAGACGGTCAACGAGTGACGCTGCAACCATGTTGGGGCACCTTGGCCGCCAACGCCGCCTGGCTGGAAGGCTTAACCAGCCCCATTGAGTTCTTACTTCACCAGCATCCGGAAGTACGACCCTTACAGCTATTAGGGCAACCCCTGGGAGCTGCTTACCCTTTACAGGGCCAAGGATGGAAACTAACGGGTACCTGTGTGGCCGGCAAACAGGCCTTGTTAAAAGAGCTACTGGCTAGCTTTACCACCGGCTGGATTTTAAATGCCAGTGGCTGGTATGGGTCTACCGTTTGGGTCCATTCTGAAAACACGCCCAATATCGAACTAACACCTGGTCAGCGTTTTGAGATGGCCCAGCACCTATGCCAAGCCCTTAAGACGGTATTGTCGTCTGAAGAGCAAACGGCGCTAATGCAGGCCAGTACCCTTAATGAACCTTCGTTGTTGGCCTTTCTTCACACACTGCAACAAGCGGTTCCCTCACTGCCCTCCATCCCCCAAGTGGCCCTTCAAGGATCCTACTGGGATTTTTCTGCCATGCCCTCCTGCTGGCACACGGCCATAGGAGCTTTGTGGCAGCAACAGGTACTAAAACAGCCCCCCCCAGTAGTGGTACTGGTTTGGCCCGAAGCCATTCTAGAAAACCCGCCAATACTGATACACCAGCTACGAGAACAAGGCTGTTGCGTGGTATGGGTTCCCCTAGGCACACCTGCCGAACCCACCACCACAAAAAACCCAAAAGCCCAATGGCACACCCTACAAGCCGATATTGCCTGGCCCTTAGAAGCCATGGAAAGTGACGCATTAGGGCAAGCCCTATCCACGGAAGCGCTGCCCTTTGATGTGGCTTTTTGTGCAACGGGGCCCACCACCTGGCACTTGCCCGTAACCTGGCGTCTTCCTGGCTCTGTATTGCCCAGTGGCCCCATTGAGTGGCAAGCCTATGGCGTGCAGCACCGTCTGCCCGTTACCCTGCCCAGTCAGCTTAACCCTACTACACTGCCGCCACTTTCTTATCCAACGAAGGATTCTCCAGAAGCCTGCGAGTCAGAATTCATCGAAAGCTCTACAGAGCCAACGTTGTATTTACAAAACGATGAACCTGTCACACCACTGGAAGAATCCTACTCCTTCCCCTCCATCGAACTCCCTGCAGGACTGATGGCCGAACTGGGACCCTTGCCCGATTTATCCGACTTATCTTCCTTTGAGTCCCCTATGGCAGAAGCTCTTCAGCCGACTGTAGAAGGCTTGGACCAAGCACCCGCAAGAGTATTTACAAAAACCACAACCGAAGCGCCTATTATAGAGCCCACACCAAGCAAACCACTGCCCACAGCAACAGAAGAAGCCGACGGTACAAAAACCGTGTTTTTAGAAGAACAGTCGGTCTATCACCCCAAGTATGGGCGTGGGACTGTTGTCCAAATCATCCCCACCGGCAACCGCCACACCCTTCAAGTAGCCTTTGACCATGCGGGAACCCGCTTACTGGATGCCACTCAAAGCGGCTTACAGCCAGCTTAAACACGGTGTCATGCGTGTTAAGCCGCTACATCAAACCCTACCGGATTAAACCATCCCATGCCTTCGGCGCTTTGGGGCGCATCCGTATCCACAATGATCCCCTTGTCTTGCAAGGTGGCTAACCAGGCATTTTCTTGTGCGGCACTTAAATCATTGTATTGGTTAAGATGACTGAGTAGACCCGCGACTTGGGGTGCAGCAAAGGACGTCCCGTCAATCCGTCCATCTCGCTTTCCGTCCAATTTATCCCATTGCAAGGCAACGGGTACGGCTTGCCCCAAGGTCATCACCGTTGGCGTCGTATCGTTTTGGCTGCCGCTGCGAGACGAGAAATCAGCGACATCGCCATTGGCTTTGGCAGCCCCCACGTTAATGGTATCGGGGGTGCAAAACAGGTTAAAGGCTTCGCCATCACTCACATCGGCACCATAGTTCGTGCTATTTTCGTTACCCACCGCCACAATACAGCGAACACCCTGTTCTTTTAGACTAATTACCTGCTGTTGATAGGCATCCCTTGCCTGTTGGATGGCAGAGGAATTGGAGACGACCGTCTGCACATAATTTAATGCTTTTTGATACCGCTTATTTGTTTCTTTAGACGGCGACCGACCATAGACGGCCCGCCTCAATTCAGGAAACAGGTACTCTCCCGTTTCACTATCGGTATATTCTAATCGCTCAAACAGCACGTCGGCACCAATTTTGGGTGACATAGTAAAGGACATGTTAATTTGGCCCACCCGTTCTAACGTAGGATCGGTGGCAATATTGGTTTGTGCGGTGTAAAGAGCCTCCGTTGTGTTGTTAAGCTCGCGGCAAAAGGCTTTAATAACCTCGGCTTTAAAGGCCTTAGGGGAATCTTGCAGGCCACTGCTTTCGCCGTCTGCCGCCTCCGCCGTAGACAAATCTCGAACAAAACCCACATGAATATCGTTGGGGCTTACACCGGCGGTATCTTTTAAAATACTGGCAATTTGCAGCTCATGCATGAGACTGGCCTCCAAATCAGCACTGGAAGTTGGCCCTGCCCCCAACACCAATACGCCCGGGCGACCCTGATGAGACGAATGGCTATACAGTGCCTGATTGAGAGATTGATTCAGAGCCGAAAAGCCTTGGGCCTGTAGCGTTTCTGCCACACCATTTGGCAAAAGGGAAGAATCAAAAGACTTCTGCCCGTTACCACCACACGTATCGCAAGCAGGCTGAACCTGTGGTGTTTCAAAGAATTGAGCGCGATGCGCATCAACAGTCCAACGACTCATCGTTGATTAACCCTCTCTTACCCTTGTATTCGGTTGCTCTCTACTCAATGCTCTCTTAGGCATGGCTTCTCTATAGCCGTCATACTACCTTACCAGTATAAAAACCCATTTGCCCTGTATGATGATAGTTTATTACGCTATTGTTACGGTATTTTCAGCGCTTCTACCCTGGCCACACTGCAGCGCTGTTACACTGTTTGCCTACGCTACAATCAACATCGCCATCGGTTGCCAACCCATGGCAGGGGTTTTAGCAAAACCGTGTTAACAAAGGATTTTTTGGGTTTTGAAAGGCTTTTTTAAAAAAATGGCTCACCAATTAAGCCAATACGGCCAATTGGTGGACGATTACAATGACGCCGTGGGCAAAGCCCCGGATCATGCCTTGGCGTATGTAAACTGGGGCGTTAAGCTCTCGCAAGAAGGAAATTTGCCGGCTGCCATTGAAAAATTTCAAACGGCTGCCTCTATTGATCCCAATCGGGCTACGTGTTTTGCCAACTGGGGTATTGCCTTAGCCCAAGCCAGCCAGTTACCCGAAGCCATTGAGCGATTTGAGCACGCCCTCAAACTGGAACCTCACAATGCGGATGTGTATGCCCTTTTAGGGGCAGCCTTAGTGGAATTAGGAGAGTGGGAAAAGGCCAATACAATTTATGAGCAGGCCACCGCCATTGCTCCCCAATCCGAAAGCTTATTTGTGAATTGGGGTGTAGCATTAGCCCGCTCAGGGCCGAACAACCTACTGCATTACGAACGCGCTATTGAAAAATTTCAAATTGCCCTCAGTATTCGGCCTTACCAGCCCTGGGTATTATTTTTATGGGGCGTGGTACTGGCAGAACAAAACCACTATGAAGCGGCCATTGAAAAATTTAAGCTTACCTTGCGTTACCTACCCAAACATTCGGATGCCTATTACTTTTGGTGCGTGTGTCTCAATCGATTGGGGCGCTTTGAAGAAGCACTGCACGTGGCACGCCAAGCCTTGTTTTTAGAGCCCGACAACGCCGATATATACTTGCAACTGGCAGAAGCCTTACTCCATAGCGGCCAGCCAGAATCAGCTCTTTCAGCCATTGCCAACATTCGTCATGCACTAATGTTAAACCCCGAACAAGCCGACGCCTATGAATTGTTGGGGCAAGCCTTACTTAAAACCAACGAACCCGCTGAAGCTGTGGAACGCTTTGAGAAAGCACTGGCCCTAAACCCCGAGCTAAAAAGCGTCCATGCCCATTGGGGACGGGCACTTTTACTATTGGGTCATTACGAAGAGGCCTTGTTTCATTTAAAACAAGCTCATGAATTAGACCCTGACAACGTGGAAGTATTATTGCAGTGGGCCCTAGTGTCTCTGAAGCAAGATCAACTGGATGTGGCACTGGAAAAGCTATTTGCCATTGAAGGAAACACGGCACGCAGCCAAGATGCATGGAATCCGCGGCTCCATTTTTTGCTGGGAAGCCATTACCTGAGCGAAGGCGATTATGCCAAAGCCGTCAAATCCCTAAAAATTGTCATGGAAGCCGACCCTACTTTTATGGAAGCGGGTATTCAGTTGGCCCTGGCCTATTGCGGCTTAGCCGAAAATGAAGGTACCGTTTCCGCCCACTGGGACGAAGCCATTTGGGCACTACGCCCCTTGTTGCGTCAGCAGCCTCAATCCTCAAAGCTGTTGTTTTATATGGGCCATTGTCTCTTCCGTAAAGGCGATGTGGCTGCGGCTCAAGAAAAAATGGAAGCGGCATTGCTCAGCGACCCCACGATGACGGAGCCCAAAATCGCTTTAGCAGAATGCCTATTGCTTCAAGGCGACTGGTCCAAAGCGCAGGCATTGTTGTCTCCCCTATTGCAACCGTTAGCTGCCAATGGGAGTTCTAAAAACATAGCCGCCCAGCTACTCTCAGGCTGGCTATGCCTACACCAAGCCACACAGCTGCTTCAAGCATCGTCTCCAAACAACGGAAACCAAGAGGCACTGGCCTGTCTTGAAGCTGCTGCCCTGACATCCTTAGCCCACCCAGCTTTGGTGCTGGGGGAAGGATTACGGTTGGCACTAATTAGCCTACTCAAACACCCCAATGAAACACCTTCACCCCCCATCGATTGGCCTAGAGCCTTGCATGGCCCCTATCGATGGGCCATTGCCAGCTGGCAGCAATTGTTACAGTTTTCCAGCCCACAACCCTCTCTGGTTCCTCCCGAAGCAGACTGGGTAGAGCGTTACCCTTTATTGGTAGCCTTATTCCCTTCACCTTCGCCTCATGATGGATCGCCTTTGTAGCCCTTTATGCTATAAGAGAATCAACCCAATGGGGTTGGCCTGCAGTTATTAACTGCTTGAGCCGCCCCTAAAGTCGGTTTTTCTTATTAAAGAAGAAGGATGTTTTGAATGATGACCTTGCGCCTACAAGACGCCATTGCGGCCCGCACCTTGGTAAAAGTGATTGCTGGTATTGATAATACCGACGCTGTTTCTGTTTCTCGTGTGGTAGAAGCGGCCCGCTTGGCCAATGCTCCTGCTTTGGATGTCTCTGCGGATGAAGCCATTGTGTCCTTAGCCCGCCAAGGATTTGATGGCATCTTGTTTGCTTCTTCTGTAGAGCCTGCTGCTTTAGCCCGCGCTGTAGAGCTGGGGGCCGATGTGGCTGAACTGGGCAACTTTGATGCCCTCTACGCTGCTGGAACCTTTTTAACCGCCCCGATGGTAAAAGACTTGGCCCAACAAGCCGTAATCGCTGTGCAAGCCGTTAACGCCACCGCTGCCGTGTGCGTCACCATCCCCGGGCATTTGGATACCGTCTCTCAGCAAGCCTTGGCTACCGATTTAGCCGCCATGGGCGTGGCAATGATTCAAACCGAGGGTGCCGTGCGCGTGCTCAGTGCGGAACCTAGCGTCAAAGCATTATCCACCGAGGATCAAGTGGCCTTAACCCTGTCTAACACTCAAGCCTTGGTATCTGTAGGCGTGTTGCCCGTCATGACGGCCACCAGCCTAACCGTGGATACCGTGGCCGATGCCATCACTGCCGGTGCGTGTGGCGTGGGTGTAGGCCGTGTGGTACGCCAGCACCGCAGCGTGGAAGACATGACCTTGACCATTAAAGGCATTATGAAAGCCGTAGAAGCTTCTGCCCGCCCTGCGATGGTTGCCCTTTCTGCCTAATTGATTCATCCTTAACGGCTCTCACAATACAATGGTGGGGGCCGTTTTTTTACGGGTGCATACGGGTGCATGTGCGCCAAACCCTTCCCAAAGATTAACCCTTTGGTTAAGGAACAACCCTCTCCCTCAGATCGTCACAGACTGTTACACTGCTACTTAAGCAAGTTTGGAATGATGAGCAACGTGTCTCTTGGCCCCCTCTTTAGACAAGGGACTGCCCCAAGAACATAGCCATGCTATTCCGCAGTTACCGTTCAATCCCCTCATGATGGAGTGTTAGACCCATGAACCAGCCCATGACATACCCTGCCCGTTTTTTGGCGACCCTGTTGGCCCTGACCATCGTTGTCGGACCACTGTCCAGTGTGTCTGCTAGCGCCGATGAAATGACCAGCACCTTACGCCCTGCGTATGGTACCTCCTCGCCCTATACCTATAGCACCGATCCTTACGGGTATAGCACCTCTACCAATACCTATAGCCAGCCTACCTATGGTGCCAGTCAGCCCACCTACGGCCCTAGCTATGGATACTCGGCACAAACTCCCTTGCAGGGCCGCGTGAGCACCATTCCAAAAGGCTCAACCCTCAATGTTAAGCTGGATCAACCCATTAGCTCGCAAGCCAACCGCCTGGGTGAAACCGTGACGGGCACCATCGATACCCCCTTGGTGGTGGATAGTCAGGTCCTGATTCCTGCCGGTAGCCATGCTCAAGGTCAAATTGTCAGCATTATCCCCACGCGCCACATTGGCCGCCATGGAGAGGTGACCGTCCGATTTTATGAAATTCGCACCCCCGATGGGGCCACCATTCCTATTCAGGGCCACATTGTAACCGATGACAGCACCGGCCGCTTTAGAGGCGATAGTTACGCCATGGATGCCTTAAAAGGTACGGGCACTGCTGTGGGCGGTACGGCATTAGGCGCTGTAGGCGGAACGGCTGTGGGCGGTTTGCTGGGCGTGGCTGGCGCTGGCGCCCTGATGGGAACCGGCATTGGTGCGGTGGCCGGCATTAGTTATGCCTTGGCCCGCAAAGGCAAAGACGTCACTATTCCAAGCGGCACCCGCTTTAACATTAAGGTGGATGAAGACACGTCTGCCAACCGCTAAGCCCTGACTTTTTCGTTGAATTAAAAGGCCCCCATTTTTTATGATGGGGGCCTTTTGTTTAGGACACGACGAATAAGGAACTAACCTCGTAACCCCATAATGGCCAGCGCCATATCGGCGGCTTTAAACACGGCATTGCCCGCCACCAGTACCTGCCCTCCGGCGGCTCGCACGTCAGCGGCATTGGTAGGAGTGATGCCACCATCCACTTCAACGTAAATGGGGCGATTACCCACCAAGGCCTTGGCTTGCTTTAATTTTTCCAACGATTGGGGAATAAAGGACTGCCCCCCAAACCCCGGATTGACGGACATAATTAAGATTAAATCCAACTGATCCAGCACATGCTCTATGGCGCTTAAGGGCGTGGCCGGATTGAGAGACACACCGGCTTTGGCGCCCAGCTCACGGATGCGGCACAAGGTGCGGTGCAAATGGGTGCAGGCTTCGGCGTGAACCGTTAAAATATCGGCTCCGGCCTTGCGATACTCCGCCAAATGCTCATCGGGGTTGGTCACCATTAGGTGCACATCCAACGGCAGTGTGGTGTGGGGGCGTAAGGCTGCAATAACGGGCGGGCCAAAGGTAAGGTTGGGCACAAAGTGGCCATCCATCACATCCAAGTGAATCCAATCGGCGCCCGCCCCCTGTACCGTGGCCAAGGCGTGTTGCAAGTTGGCAAAATCCGCCGAGAGCAACGACGGCGCCACCAAGGGCGTATTGGGGGTAAAAGTCAGATTCGTCATACCCACCAGCGTGCCATAGGTATCGTACGGTTTCAATACCGCTAATAAAAAGGCTAAGCGTTAGCAACCCACGGTTGTTTTTGGTCACGAAGCTCAGCGGTTTTTGTTTCAATGGCCGATAAAACATCTTCGTGTCGCTTCGCTTCAGCGGCAATTGCCCGCTTCTGAAAGGTTTCGTCATTAATACGTTTATAAAGGCCTACCAACTGTTTATCAATGGGAGAAACTGGCTTGGAAGGGTCTGTGTATTTATACCGAGTAGGCGTATACCCATTCAGCAGCATAATACCCAACAAGGTTTTTGGATCTCGCTCCAGCTCTTCAAAGCGAGTGAGCATGTCTTTTTTTATCAGCGTTCGCTCTGTAGACTTGGGAATAAAGGCGGTATCCACGCCGTTTTTCAACAGCTTTTTTACCTCATCCCAACGCAAGCCCAAGTGCTGGTGCAATTTAATCAGCTCATTGGCGTTATCGGTATTGCTAATGGTGCGATTATCGGTATTGACGCTTACTTTTAAGCCCAACTTAAGAAAAAACAGGGCTGGGTGAACCGTATAGTAGGGCACACTACCGGTTTGTACGTTGCTTTTTGGGCACAGCTCTATGCCTACATTGCTTTTTAGCAAGTTGTTAATCAATGGTGTGGCCGCCACAATGGCGTCTCTACGCTCGGTCGTTAGCTCGTTGGCCCATTTTCGTGGGTTTTGGGTGTAGGCTGCGTACTCTTTACGCAACAAACCACCTTCAGAGTCCGCTGCCCACAGCATAATGCCGTGGCCAATGCGAAACGGGGTAACAGGCTTACCCTTAGAAAGCTCATTGGGGCCTCGATACCCAACTTTATAAGCGTTCTTAATAGAATCCGACCACTTGTATTGTCGATTTTCGGTCGCATCGCTAGAAAACGGCTCTTCTCCGGCATGGATGGTAATACCCAAGCAATGTTTAGGTTTACCCAAACGAATCATCTCTTCATTAAAGGTGTGTACCTTCTCAAACACCGGTGCAAACACATCCACCGGATAGTTTGCTTCATCGCCTGCTAAATCAATGCCGGTAATCCGCTCCCGCGGGTCTAAATTGGTATCGCCCTCTTTTTTCTTCTTAATATTATTAGCAATGGCCTCTCGTTTATTTGTAATAGCCAAGTCCACCACTCTGTGGGCTTCGGTAAGAGACAAGGCTATTTTTGCCGCCCGCTTTTTGGCTTTCACCTCTGGTGAATCCGTCGGCAATTCTTTTAAAGCGTCCTGTTGCGCCTTGGGCAGGCGGCCTACGTTGGGTTGGCGTTCTAACAACACCGTAATGCCAAAATCAATGGCGTTACCCCAGCGGGCATTGTTACGCTGTGCCCCGTACAAGCCCGCAGCCACAGCCCATAGTTTGTCTTGGCCATCATAGTAATAGGTTTGGTTGGTAGGGTCGCCAATATCGTTGCCCGTTAGGCTCACACGGTATTCGGCGTAGCGCACGTTTTCTTTGGCCAAACGGTTGAGAAAATTGTAGGCATTTAAGTTGGCCACGTGCAGCTTTTTCACCGCCGGGTTAATAATCGTTGATGTCCTTCGGTAGTCTGTTAACCTATTGGCGCGAGACTCGGCAAAGTCTTTTTGAAGCTCTTTTTCGGCTTCTGAACTATCTTGGCTCCAACGATACACCGCGTCTTGATATTTGCTAACTTTAGCCAATTTGGTTTTTAGTTGCTCGGCAGTATTTGGATCTTCGACACTATCAACATCTTGCAAGCCCTCTGACAGCTTACCTTTAAGCATGTCCTCTAGATTTTCATAAAAACGAAAATACAGCTTAAGGGAATCGGTGGACAGAAAATCCGTCCAAAACCAAGGGGCATTCTCTTTATAAAAAGCATACCGATCGAGCTGACCTTGCAACTGTTTTGCTTGGGCGGTATGAAAAACTCGTGCTGAGGTCATTAACCGATGTTGGTCTGGCTTGTAGCCGTAATCCTCTGCATGGTTTAGGTTAATAGCGGCTTTTTCTAATTCGGCCCATTTGTCTTCTTCTTTTGAGGCAATTTTAGCTAAGCGCTCATGTTGTTGAATCTCTTTCAGTCTTGTATCTAAGTAATCCTTATCAGTAATGTACAGACCGTAAAAACCTCTGTCGGTATAAGTACCTTTCAGCTTTTCTAGTGTTTTGGGATCCTCTTTTAAAAGTTTTACATTGCTTTTATAAAGTACGCCTGTATCTTTATCATATTCGTCTTCCAAACGAATAATATCTTCTTTGTGGCCATTAATCGGTTTAATTACCAACTTGGTAATGCCGCCCTTCAAAATGCCTTTAATCAGGGTATAGCGCAAAAACGATCGATCAGCTCCGCCCCCTTCATGGTCGTGCAGGCTGGTGGTCATGACACGCGTGAGCAACTGAAACACGGGGTCCGGCAAGGTGCGCTTTAATGAGTCAGGCGAAGAAGCTTTCGTTATTTCTCCAAACTGAAGCCGGTGTGCTAAGGGCGCCATACCCAAGCCCTGTAGCCCCCATGAGCTCAAAGCACCCAAGCCAAGGCGGTGCTTTTCTGAAATACTGGCGACAGACACAATCACGAGACCCTTTATTTTTGAAGCGTTGACTCCCGACGCAATGACATACATGTGACATAACCCCGTATTAAAATCAATGCCTGCTAATAACACTTCATTGTTTGAAACAACCATTGTGGCCTTAGCCACTCCCCCTGGGCGTGGCGCTATTGGCGTGGTTCGCCTCAGTGGCCCCCGCGCGTGGGCCATTGCAAAACAATTGTTTACACCTGCCAACCCACAGGCTACTTTGTCGGCACGGCAAGCCCTGTTTGGCACCCTTCATGCCCCTAACCACCCTGTCCAATTGATAGATGAGGTCCTCGTTCTTCCCTTTAAAAGCCCTCAAAGCTTTACAGGCGAAGACGTGGTGGAATTTCAATGCCACGGCAGTCCTACGGTACTGAATGCTGTGGTTCAAGCCTGTGTGAACTGCGGGGCTACCCCCGCCCTGCCCGGTGAATTTACCCAACGGTCCTTTCTCCATGGACGACTGGATCTCACCCAAGCCGAATCGGTGCTGGACCTAATTGACGCCAAAGGCGAACGTATGATGGCGGCTGCTACTGCCAACCTACACCACAAAACCCTACAAACAGCATTGGCTAGCGTGTGTGAAGGACTGATTCATCTTCAAGCGCAGATTACCGCCAGTGTTGATTTTCCAGATGAAGTGGATGAACCGCAACGAGGCGGTTTGATATCACAAGCGCACGCCTTGTCTCAGCAAGTAACGGCCTTGGTTGCCAGTAGCCAACACAGCCATTGGGTGCGAAACGGCTTGACGGTGGTACTGATGGGACGCCCCAACGCGGGTAAATCATCACTATTTAATGCCTTGCTTACCCAAGATCGGGCCATTGTAACGCCCCTAGCCGGCACCACCCGAGACACCTTGCAAGAAACCCTCATGGTGGAAGGCATCCCTATCACGCTAGTGGATACTGCTGGCTTGCGAGATGAGAATACGGATGTCATTGAACAATTGGGCATCGCCCGCACCTGGGAAGCCGTGGCGAGAGCCCAAGCCGTGTGGATGCTGGTTTCCAGTGCTGAAAACTTAACCATCGATGATACGGCGGCATGGCAGCGGTTAGAGGAAAAATTCCCCCACGTAGCTCGGCAAGGCCTATGGACCCAAGTAGACCGGGAAGCCACCAAGCCTTCACCGCTTGGATGGATAGCAACATCCGCTAAAACAGGCCAAGGCCTACCAGAATTGATGGAATGGCTGAAAGCCTTTGTGGCCAAACAGGTGGGGCAAACAGCCCATGGCAACGCCCAACAGCAGCAATGGGTTCTTACCCAACGCCAACAAACCTGCTTAGCCCAATGCCAAGAAGCCTTAATTCGCCTGGAAGACGCCTTTTCTCAGCCCAGCCTCCCCTTGGATTTTGCCACCGTCCCCCTCACCGATGCTCTGCGCTCGCTGGATTCCCTTCTGGGCCGTGACACCACCGACGACATGTTATCCAGCGTCTTCAGTCAATTTTGCGTGGGCAAATAGGGGGCCAAAGGCCCCTTTTTATAATGAAATCATTTTTGATGTCGCAAGTGTAGGGTGGTTTCCATCTTCACTGTATTGCACGTTGTGGCTTACAGTAGAGAATTGTTTGTTGTGCTCTATGCTTGCTTTATGACTTCTCAAGCCCCCATCGACGCCCTCATCGATTCCCTAACCCCCCAGCAGCAAATAGCCCAACGCCTCATCGTTGGCACGGGCGGGGGGGACGAAGCCCCGCTATCACCCACGGCTCAACACTTTTTAACCCTTGGGGTGGGTGGCCTTATTCTCTTCCGCAATGATGTCGAGCCCTTTGCCACCGCCGCGGAGTGTGCCACCTGGATTAAAGGGTTGCGGGAACAGTGTCTCGGCC
Organism: Vampirovibrionales bacterium; assembly: GCA_029866025.1. Classification (GTDB taxonomy): domain Bacteria; phylum Cyanobacteriota; class Vampirovibrionia; order Vampirovibrionales; family Vampirovibrionaceae; genus JARXAD01. The sequence goes on from JARXAD010000002.1 coordinate 255,860, forward strand.
TATGGGTTTCGGTGGATCAAGAAGGCGGTTTTATTGAGCGGCTTCCCAGTCGATGGTTCCCCAGCATTCCAAGCCCTCGAGCTATTGGTGAGGCCGTCAGAGCATCGGCAAGCTCACAACGAGGCTATAGTACTGATGTTGCTGCCGAAGCCGCCGACTGGCTTGGGTTTTACTTAGAACGTTTGGGCATTGGCATGATTATGGCCCCCACGCTGGATGTGAATACCGAAGCCACCAACCCGGTCATTGGGGTTCGCTCCTATAGCGATGACGCCGAAACGGTGGTGAATTGCGCCACCGTGGCTCTAGAGCGCTTTAAAGCCCGAAATTTAATTGCCGTAGGCAAACATGCTCCCGGCCATGGCAGTAGCACGCTGGATTCTCACGCCACGTTGCCTACCCTACATCCCACCGCTGAAGAGTTGGGGGTATTTCAACGGTTAGCTCCTCAGTGCCAGGCGTTGATGATGGCCCATGCCCATTACCCTAACTTGCAGGCCGGTGAAGCTCTAAGCTTACCCGCCACCCTCTCCCCTTCCGTAAGGAGTCTCATTCGCAACGAGTGGGGCTTTGAAGGCGTGCTAATAACCGATGACCTTTGCATGGGCGCCATTACCCAAGCCTACTCTGCCATAGAATCCGCCCGACAAGCGGTAACGGCAGGGATGGATATACTGCTATACCGCGATGCTGGCCCCGACCAATGGACCGTACTAGAAGCCCTAACAGACGACTTAACCAGCGGGCGCATGGATGCCACGGCCCACAGGGAAAGCCTGCGACGCATTTTAACCCTAAAACAGTCCACCCAAAGCGCCTTACCTAACCCAACCACCGTGGCCCAACTGTTTAACCCTGCCAGCCTAGCAGCTATTAGCGATAGTCTGGCTGATCGCACGTTAACCGTACAAACCCCATGGCCTAGCAATGAGTCCGGTGAAGCCATTGCCAATAAAGGCTCGTGGTGGGTTATTGAGCCGGACCGTTCCAACATCCCCCAGTATGCCAACGAGGCTGACACCGCGACACTGGCTCAGCACCTTATGGATGCCGGGGTGCCTGTTGGTCACTCTGTCACCTACAACGTTACTGCTCCGTGGAAAAGCCCCATCGATTGCCTACCTGAGAATACTGCCATTCTTTGGGTGTCTCATGCCCCCCACGATGCAGGGTTTCGTGAAAATTTTGTGGCATGGCTTAACCTATTCGGACCCTCCGTGACGATTATTCAAGTGGATGCCGGACTGCCCTTAACAGGGGTCGCTCCAGGCACTCACCTGTATTCAGGCACCTACCGAACCCCTAATATCGCAGCCCTAGCTCAGCGCCTAGCACCCTGGATGGCGCCTGAAAAAGACAGTGTTTGGACGGGCGAAACCTTTGACTGGGAAAGTATTTTAGCAGCAGACCCCCATGCGCTGGACGATGACGCGACCTCCTCCGATTGATGGAGTTTGTAACAGTATTGAAACAAAATACTTCAGAATTGTTACAGTGGTTCCGAAATAGTTAGTAAGCCAAGTGGCTGATTAAACAAGCAGGCCTTATGGGTCTGTTTATTTAGGGGTCATTATTTCTTACTTTCCTTATCCGGGGCGATTTCCCATTATGGGGTGCCCAACTACTCTTTGGAGGTTACACCCGTTATGATTCGTTCCGCTAAATCAGGTTTCACCTTAATCGAATTAGCCATCGTTCTGTGTATTATTGCCATTTTGGTGGCCATGGCTGCTCTAAACTTTAGTAACAACGTCGCCAAAGCAGAACTGGGTGCCCTGCGCTCCTTAACGTCTCAGGTTCGTACCGCTTGCGCTATGGAACTCTCGGAACAAATGGACCCTGCCTTGGTTGATCTTACCAACTTTATTGATACGGGTGACGCCAACGAGTTGTTGGTAACACCTGCGGCTTGTACTGGTGCAGCAACAGCCTTAAGTGCAACCGCCCTTACGTGCGAAATGACGAAGCAACAGGCTGTTATTACCTATAACCCTGTGAACTCTCAAGTTACCGCTGTCTACACAGATGTGGCCTAATCCCACTGAGTAATACAATGGTTGCATAATCCAGCCTTGGCTCGGTCTCCTTCGGGAGGCCGGGCTTTGGCCTTTAACAGCACTCTGTTGTAAACGATGACGCTGCATGGTGTGGGTTGCAAAACCATACAAACCCTTCACCCCTAGGCGATTGCAATCGATACTCTTCTTACGATTACTGACCGAAAGAGCTTCTGCGTGCCATCCAACACCCTAATGATTAAAGCAAAAAACGGCTTTACCCTAATAGAGTTGGCCGTGGTATTGGTTATTTTAAGCGTGTTGGTGGCCATGGCTGCACTGCATTTTAATAACAACCTGGCCCAAGCCGAATTGGGAGCCTTAAGAGCACTGGGGTCTCAATGCCGATCGGCAGCCGCAGCCCAGTTGTCGGAAACCATTGATACGGCCCAAATAGACTTTACCGACTTTGTGGTGATGCCGGGTGTGGCAGGTACTACCCAAACCCTACTAAGCTTGCCCACCCATTGCATTACGGGTACTTCGGTAGCGCCCACGGTCATTACCTGCGCCATGACGGTAAAAACCGGCACCTACACCTACAACCCCGTCTCGGGTTACGTTACGGTTGCCGTTTCCTAACAGGATTAAAAAGTCGTCTAACGGATGATTGCGCCTTATGGCATGGCAGCGTTTAATAACAGTCTATGTCTGCCCCCACTCCACCTCAAGCCACTTCTTCAATACCCGAGCAACCCGTGCCTTCGGGCTTGATGGAAGCCAGCTACCGACTGTTGCGAGAGCTCTCCGAAGCGGTGAATAGCTCGTTGCTGTTGGATGATATTTTTGATGCCCTGGGGGAGGTGCTACGAGAACATCTTCCCTACCAGGAAGCCACCATTGCCTTGCTGGATGATACCCTCAATGGCGTCAAGCTATTGGTACGGCTACTTGACGATGGCACCGTGGAATGCCGAACGCTTCACCACCGTTTTGTGGGCGATGATCCTATTTTGCGTCGTCTCACCCATCACATGGGCGTTCTTACCCTCAGTGAGAAAGACCCTTTAGCCGAATCCCTGATGATGCCTCCTTACCTATTGGGGCAAGTCGTTTCTGTTTTGGCCATTCCTCTTATCAACAAAGGGGTGATGACAGGGGCTTTAAACCTGATTAGCAGCAACCCAGAAGCTTTTACACCACACCACCATGCGCTGCTGGAAGAAGTAGCCCCTCCGCTAGCCGTGGCCATGGAAAACGCCAAGCTGTTTTGGCAAACCCAACAGCAAGCCAGCCGAGAATACCTCATTAACCACATTACCAAAGCCATTCGCCAATCACTCTCGTTAACCACCATTGGCCAAGCTGCCACCGATGCCATTGGCCGAACAACAGGGGTAAGCCGCTGCATTTTACGGGTCTTCTCACAGCCAATCCTTAATGAGTTTGGCGACTGGAAAGACAATCCACCCCAAACTGCCCACAAGGTTGACGTGAACGTCAACCTTATTAAAGCCAAAGAGGTTGACGTGAACGTCAACCTTGTCTCGGATGAAACCCTTATTGCCTACACAGTCCCCTCCATCACACCCATTCCCCAAGATGCCTTATTAGCCTTGGATTTTGAACGACGATTGTACAATCACCGCTTACGGCAGGGCAAACAACAGGGCCCCCATCATCATGCTCACCAATCCGCGGTGTGGAACCCCTTTGTGCTAAATGATGCTACGGACTGCCCCCGTTTTTTAAACGCCGATGAATTTTTAGCCACCTATCAGGTTCAATCCTGCTTGGTGGTGCCCATTCGCCGCAACGATGGCGCTTGCGTAGGCAGCCTGACCCTGCACCAGTGCGAACAGCCCCGCGTGTGGCTGGATGAAGACTTGGCCCTGTTTACCGCCTTGGCCGATCATCTAGGCGTGGCCCTACACCAAGCCCATTTGTACACCTCACTGGCTGAGCAAAAAAACCAATTGCAACACACCTTGGATGAGCTTCAGCAAGCCCAAATGCACCTCATTCAGTCAGAAAAAATGGCTGTGATTGGCCAGTTTGTAGCCGGCATTGCCCACGATGTAAACACCCCCTTGGGGGCCATGAGCAGCAATCAGCAAACCATTGGCCAGTGCGTGGAAAAAATTCGCACCGCAGTGGCAAGCAATCAGCCCATTGAGGCCCGCTGGCTGGATACCATGACCCAATTATTGGGCGTAAACACCCTGGCCAGTGACCGCATTAACGACATTGTGAAAAACCTGCGAAACTTTGCGCGACTAGATTCTTCCGACCGGCAGCCCGTGGATATCCGCGATAGCTGGCATTCTACCCAGATTTTGCTCCAGCGCTCTCTCAGTGATGGCAATATTACCCTTACCGTTACCGTGGCCGAAGACGTGCCGATGTTTATGGGCTATCCGGGCTTGCTCAATCAGGTGTGGATGAATATTCTCGTTAATGCCATTCAAGCGGTGGAGGGTCAGACCTCTCCCAAAATTACCGTGGCGGTCACCTTGGATGCGGCGGCTCAATCCGTTGTGGTAATGCTGCAAGACAACGGCCCTGGCATTCCCGAGGCCATTCGTCATCGTGTATTTGACCCGGGGTTTACCACCAAAGGCGTTGGCGTGGGAACCGGCTTGGGGCTAGCCTTATGCTACCAAATGATTGCCAAACACCACGGCACCATTGCCGTGGGCGAGGCCGAGTGGGCCGATGGCCATACAGGTGCCAAAATTACCGTGACGTTGCCAATTGACGAAACTTAGAAGCGTTTTTAAGTCGAAACATCCAAAAACCGTTTTGGGCCAGAGGCCTGGTTGTTAATTTCTTCCCACGAAGCGTTTGGATCCAAGCCCCATTTTAAGGCTCGGCTTCTGCGATTCTCTTCAGAGGCCTGGTTGTTAATTTCTTCCCACGAAGCGTTTGGATCCAAGCCTAATTGTTTGGCTCTTTTTTCGCGGGCGACTTCAGAATTAGATGCTCCGAATCGAATTAAGTGGGGGGGGGGGGCGATGTGTGTCAAAGGCGTGGCCTTTCTGCTTGTCAGAGTATTAGGGGCGAATGCTGTTTACCTATTCTATTAAATACCCCTCAATCTCCAAAGTTGCGCCTTGGCAACACACTGTATCGTTTTCGTTACTGCATACCTAGCAATCAACAAAAAAAGACCTTACCATTGTCTTGCCCAGGGGCCAGCCCCTCAGCGCCCCTCTCTTTTAAAATCTCAAGCGTTAAACACTCTTTTTTGTTGTCTGTGGGTGAGGGTGGGTTGTGGGGTTTACAATGCGTTAGCATTAACCCCACAACGCCTGTCTGCGGGCAAGCGAAGCGCAGCCGCAGTTCTGGCGACACCCGAAATCCCAGAGAGGGACGTTGTTAAGATCTATTTACGGGATACACAAGGGGCGCAGCCCCTGTGTGGGGAGCGCTGAGGGGCTAGCCCCTCAGCAAAAGAAAATGAATGTTTAAAGGACAAAAACCACTTGCCTAGCGTACAATAAGACAACATTGCCTTTGTCCGACTGGAATCCTTCCCATGCCTTCTGCCATTGTTAGCGCCCCTCCTGCCTTTGCCACCAACATCTCTCAGGACACCACCAGGGTTTTTACACCGCGTACCCATTGGTGCGGCACCTTAACCCAAGCCCAGCTGGGCCAAAGCCTTACCCTGAACGGCTGGGTGCAAGTGCGGCGAGACTTGGGCGGCATTGTGTTTATCGAAATCCGCGATCGCACGGGATTGGTGCAATTAGTATCGGATCCTCAAAAAAATCCCTCTGTTCACGAGAAATTTTCTACCCTACGTTCGGAAGACGTCATTACTGTAACAGGCGTGGTATCTGCGCGCCCAGCAGAGACGGTTAACGCTAACCTTGGCACTGGTACTTTAGAGATGTATCCAGACGCCTGCCAAATTCTCAGCCGATCGGCGGTGCTGCCCTTTGGCATTGACGACGATACCGATAACGTGGATGAGCAATTACGCCTCACGTACCGTTATTTAGACTTGCGTCGCCCCAAATTGTTTAAAACGCTAGAACTACGCCACCGTTTGGCCCAAGCCATGCGCCGCCACTTAAACGACAACGGCTTTTTGGAAATTGAAACCCCCGTCCTAGTTAAAGCCACACCGGAAGGCGCCCGTGACTACTTGGTGCCCAGCCGAGTCCATCCGGGCCACGTGTACGCGCTGCCCCAGTCGCCACAAATCTTTAAGCAACTGCTCATGCTGGGCGGCATGGAGCGTTATTACCAGCTGGCACGTTGTTTTAGAGACGAGGACTTGCGCAGCGACCGTCAGCCGGAGTTTACCCAAATTGATATTGAAATGTCCTTTATCAATCAAGACGATGTGCTGGCCTTGGTAGAAGGACTGGTTCAGGCCATGTTTTTAGAGGCTACTGTGTCGGTTAGCTTGCCCCTAAAGCGTATGAGCTGGCACGATGCCATGAATAATTACGGCAGCGACAAGCCAGATATGCGTTATGACCTGAAATTTACCGACCTCACTGACCTGTTTGCTGCCAGTGAATTTCAAGCTTTCAGAGGCGCTGTGGATGCGGGAGGCGTAGTAAAAGCCCTTAAAGTAACGGGTGCTGCCAGCTACAGCCGCAAAGAGCTGGACGATTTGCAGCACACCGCCAAGCAATTTGGCGCCAAGGGCTTGGGCTACATCCTCTACAGCCCCGAAGAAGGGGCCAAATCCCCCATCCTCAAATTTCTCAGTGAGGCAGAGCAAGCCGCCATTGTGACGGAAACGGGCGCCCAACCCGGTGATGCTGTGTTTTTTATGGCCGATAAATTGGTGAAAGCCTGCACGGTGCTGGGTCGTTTCCGCGAACTGTTTGCCAAAAAGCACAACCTGATTGATGCCAACCGCCACGAGCTGTTTTGGGTGGTAGATTTCCCCATGTTTGACGTGGATGACGACGGCACCTTGTCGCCCAATCACCATCCCTTTACCTCCCCTCGTGCCCAAGATGTTGAATTACTGGACACCGACCCGGGCAAAGCCTTGGCCTTAGGCTATGATCTCATCTACAACGGCAACGAGCTGGGCGGCGGCTCCATTCGGATCCACGACAAAGCCTTACAGCAACACATTTTTGAACTGCTCAAGCTATCCCCCGATGACATAGACAACAAGTTTGGCTTTTTGCTGCGGGCGTTTCAATACGGCGTGCCGCCCCATGGTGGCCTGGCCCTTGGCTTTGACCGCATGGTAGCCCTACTCAGCGGCGCTGAAAGCATTCGCGACGGTATTGCTTTTCCCAAAACCAACGCCGCCATTTGCCCATTAACCGATGCCCCAGCGGTACCCACCGACTTACAACTGGCCGAACTCCACATGGGTTGGAAACTTCCCGCACCAGCCAAGGACGGTTCTGTTACTTAAATCAAGCGTCACCCTTTTAAGTTATTACGATTTAAAACGTAGCTGCACCTAACACCTGTCTCACTCAACAACCCTTAGCGAAATCCCTCCATGCGCCTGCCCGATATGACTGATGACCAACGCACCCTAGTGCTAGACCTGCACCGGGCTGCCTGCGCTGCGGGCCAGCTAAAGTACGACGACCCCTTTAGTGACCCCGCGCTACACCGGCAGGTAAGCACCGAAATTAAACACTTACAGCGCGGCTATTGCTGCCGCAGTGCCTGCCGTCATTGCCCCTACGGATACAGTGATTGATTCCAAGCGAGGGCAATCTCTGTGGGAAAGCGCGCTTTCAGTATTTTCATCACACTTCTTGTAGTTGTAATTACGGGGAATATGGGATTTTTATGGCTGGAGTTAATACCAGAACAGCTCCCTTGGCTACTCAAAAGAGAGCTACGCGGCATTGTATTTCACCCTCATCAATCTAAACACGTGGCTGAAAAACCCGATCCGTTTTGCGAATCGTTAAAAGAATCGTGGGTGTTTTTGCCTAACCTGCCCACGCCTCCAAAGCCAACGACGCCTTCGGCTATGGGTCGCGTTACACGCGTTAACGTTACGCCCGATATGGTGTTAAAACCGTGGAGCGAGCAACCCCAACGAATGATCGAGAAATTTGAGGAAAAATTTGCACGAATCACCAAAAATATCGACCTTTCAGGGAAATTTATAAGCACTGTGTACGAAAAAGAGCATAGCTACCGATGGGTAAGCCAAGTTTCAGGGGGTGTAACCACACAGGATTACCGCTATTACGTTAAATCCGCGACACAAAACCGGCAAAGCGGCGTGTTGTTAGCCGCATGCACCAACCACAAAGGCCTTAGCACTTACCCTAAAAAAGTAACCGCACACTTCATCCCCAACATGTTTATTGTGCCACAGCAGGTTAAAAAAGCAGAAACACCGCAACACATTGAATTTGAGATTCCAAAGTAACTACAACGCTGCCGACAGCAACGACGCATCCAGCGATTGGGTCACGTGGGTTTGATCGATTTCTGACAACAAATGCCCCACATCGGTGGGGTAATCCCCGTTAAAGCACGCGTAGCAAAAGGGCTGGATGTCACCGTTTTGGTTCCCGACCGCTTGCATATCTTCGGTGGTTAGGTACACCAAACTATCCACCCCCAACCAGTCGGCAATCTCGGCATCACTCATGCGGTTGGCCAACAATTCCGTCCCGCTGGACATATCAATGCCGTAAAAACACGGATGCTTGACAGGCGCCGAGGAAATACGAAGGTGAATTTCTTTAACGCCACACTGACGTAACATAGCCACTAATTTTTTGCTGGTATTGCCCCGCACAATAGAATCATCCACCACCACCACGCGCTTGCCTTCCAGCATGCGCTTCATTGGGTTGAGTTTGAGCTGAATGCTGCGCTCTCGCATACTTTGGGTGGGGTGAATAAAGGTGCGCCCCACGTAGCGATTTTTAATGAGGCCTTCCATGTACGGCACGCCGGTTGCCTGAGAATACCCTACTGCGGCCACATTCCCCGAATCGGGCACGGGAATCACCATATCCGCGCCAATAGTGGGGTATTGTTTGCACGAACGTTCTGCCAGCTTGCGTCCCATAGCCAAGCGGGTTTCGTACACCAACTGATTACGAATCACACTGTCGGGGCGGGCAAAGTACACCAATTCAAAAAAGCAAAACTTGTTTTGTGAGGGCTTAGACTGGGCTGGCAAAAAAGACGAACGCGTCATGGCCCCGCTGGAATCAAACAGCACCAACTCCCCTGGGGGCACTTCAAACTCAAACTGGGCGCCTAAAATATCCAAGGCACATGTTTCCGATGCCACCACCCAGGCGGGTTTTCCCACCATGGTTTCGCCGGGTGCCGCTATCACTTTGCCAACAGAAAGTGGCCGAAACCCAACAGGGTCTCGAGCGGCCAATAAGCAATCACCAAAGGCCATCGTCAGGCAATAGGCACCTTCAAAAGTAGGAAGTACTGCTTTAAATACCGCTATCACAGCATCACTCGTGGTGGCATTGGCTTTATGTAGGGCACGGCGCAAGGTATAAGCCATCACCAAGGTGTCAGAGCTTCCCGTCATAAGGGGCGGGCGATCATCTTCAGGCAGGGCTCCCCATAGAGCTTCGGTATTGGTAAGGTTGCCGTTGTGGGCAATCACCAAAGGGCCGTAACGAGTTCGCACCACCACGGGCTGGGCGTTTTCCAGGCTACTGCTACCGGTGGTGGCATAACGAGTGTGGCCAATGCCAATTTGCCCCGTCATGGGGGCCAACACATCGGGGGTCATCACTTGGTTTACCAAGCCCATGCCGCGATGCAAATTGAGCTGTTCATGATCAAAAGTAGCCATGCCACAGCTCTCTTGGCCACGATGTTGCAAAGCGTACAGCCCCAAATACAACCACTGCCCCAAATGTCGCCACTGATCAGAGAAGGACACGGGCAACAGTACGCCCAGTACCCCACATTTTTCGCGCCACGCCATCATTTCAGAGCTCATGACGCGCACTCCTCATGGGCTGGCGAGAGTGGACCTGTCGTGGCATAGATTGTATAAAGCTCCTCCAGCGGCCACGAGTGGGATTGTTCATTCAGCGTAAGGGTTAGCGTGGGGTCTTCAACGGTTTGTCCAATCACGGCAAGGGGAATAGTTGCTGCCTTGCACTGAGCCTTGAGTGTGGCTAGTTTGTCGGAATCACACGCTACTAGCACCGAGCCATGGGTGTCGGCTAGCAACAATTGATCCAAGCGGCTAATTGAAGAAGCCTGGACCTTAACAGCCTCAACGTCTATGGAAACCCCTTGAAAAACAGGCGTAGCCGGTTGCAAGGCTGGAGGAAAAGTCATTTCTGTCAGGCTCGTCAACACTCCGCCGCTAGAAACATCTTGCATGGCCTTGACCACAGGCTGTAAGGTTGGCAACAAATCAATCAGACGCTTTTCCAAGGCCAAGTCCACGGTGGGGGGTTCGCCAAACAGTTGTCCGGTCCGTAACCATTGGTACTCACCGCCCCCAAAAGCTGGGGCCAACTGGCCCAACAGGCACAGAATTAAGCCTGGCTCTTTAAGTCGAGGCGTGATGGGCGGGGCTTCTTCAGAAATATTCATCACTCCCACCATGCCAATAACGGGGGACGGCAGAATGGCCTGAGAGCCTTTAGTTGAGTCGGTCGCACCGCCGCGTTCATTGTATAAACTTACGTTTCCGCCGGTGACTGGGGTATTTAAAGCCAAACAAGCGTCTTTCATCCCACGTACCGATTGAGCTATATGGTAGTATGGCTCTGGCTTTTCAGGGTCGCCAAAGTTAAGGTTATTGGTAACAGCCAAAGGAGTGGCACCCACACACGCCAAATTGCGAGCGGATTCTGCCACTGTGCCTTTGGCAGCCTCATACGCATTAAGGTAAATTTCACGCGAGCGACCATCCACGGTAGCGGCCAAGGCTTTTCCCGTCAGGCGGCCTTGTGTGTCACGCAAGCGAATGACGCCTGAGGCATTGTTCTCTGAACTCAGCACCGTGTTGTTACGCACATGGCGATCGTAACCATGAAAAACGCCTGTAGGGAAGGCAATGTTGGGGGAGGCTAGCATTTTTTTCAGCCAATCGCCAATATCAGCTACGGTTAAATCAGGATAGGCCGTTTCATCCCATTGTTTCTCACGAATCACTCGCAAACTGTCGGGTTCGGACGGATCAATGGCCTCAGGGTAGAGAGGGGCATCATCAGTGAGTAGCGCAGGGGGGACATCGGCCACACATTGGCCATGGTGGAAAAATTTAAGGCGTGGCTCAGCCACCACTTCGCCAACCACGCATGCCGCCAACCCCCAGCGATGAAACAATGCCATCACCTCGGCTTCCTTGCCACGTTCCACCACTAGCAGCATCCGCTCTTGGGATTCCGATAGTAAGTATTCGTGGGGTAGCATATTGGGCTCTCGAGCAGGCACTTTGTCGAGATCGATGGTCATGCCCACGCCGCCCTTGGCGCTCATCTCAGCCCCCGAGCAGGTGAGACCCGCGGCGCCCATGTCTTGCCCTGCCACAATAAAACCGGTGGCAAAAGCTTCCAAACAGGCTTCTATGAGTAGCTTTTCTAAAAAAGGGTCACCGACTTGGACGGCGGGCCGGTCTTTCGCACTTTGAGAGGATAACTCTTTACTGGCAAAGGCAGCGCCGCCCATGCCGTCTTTTCCCGTTTCTGCGCCCACGTATACCACGGGGTTGCCCACACCCTTGGCCCCACTGGCCAATATTCCCAAACTAGGCAAGGTCGTATCGCCCATAATCAGGCCAATACCCATGGCATTGACGAGAGGATTGCCGGAAAAATTGGGGTCGATAAAGATTTCTCCACCAATGGTGGGCACGCCCACGCAGTTGCCGTAGTGGCCAATGCCGTTAACGGCTCCCCGCAAAAGCTGTTGATTGCGCTGGGCGATTTCTTTAGAGGTGGTAGCAGATTCGGCAAAGGGTCCAAAGCGCAACGCATTAAGGGAGGCAATGGGACGGGCATTCATGGTAAAAATATCGCGCAAAATACCGCCCACACCCGTCGCAGCGCCTTGAAAGGGCTCGACCGCCGTGGGGTGGTTGTGGCTTTCAATTTTAAAAGCAATGGCCAAGGGTTTTCCGTCCACATCGTTGCCCACGCTAATCACGCCTGCATTTTCCCCTGGCCCTTGCAAAATACACGCGCCTTCTGTCGGCAACGTTTTTAGCAGGTGCTTGGAATGCTTGTAGCAGCAGTGTTCGCTCCACAACACGCTAAACATGGCTAGCTCATTAAGGTTGGGCGCACGGCCCAAGCCTGCCAAAATCAGGTCATACTCAGCAGGGCGAATATTAAAGGCCTGCAAGCATTCTGCTAGTTCTTGGGGTGGTATGGCAAAGTCTGTCTGATTTTTTTCCAACACCGCTGCACCCATCGCCAATCCCCTTTTGCTTTGTTGTGATTGAAAAACCTCAGCCCTAGTGTGACTTAAAGGCGGCAGCGCTTCAATGGCAGAAGGGTGCTAAGCAGTGGCAAGCTGCTGCTTTTTAAGAACCACCTGCAAAATGGCAATGTCGGCAGGGGTCACGCCACTCAGTCGGCTGGCTTGGCCCAGCGTGGTGGGGCGCAGCTTGGCCAGTTGCTCACGGGCCTCGTTAGACAACTGCTGAATGGAGGTGTAATCGACATCCAACGGCAGTTCGGTTTTTTCTGATTCCGACAAGCGACGAATCGTCAACGCCTGACGCTCAATGTAGCCTTCGTACTTGAGGGTGGTTTCCAAAAACTCGGCCGCTTGGCGATTGGCATTTAAAAATTCAGCGCAACCGACGTCCAAGGCCGCCAATACGTCATACCCAACAGCAGGTCGGCGTAACAACTGGCCCAGCGGCATTTTGTATTCCACCGTTTCGCCACAGAGAGTATGAAGCTGGGCTTTATTGGCATCGGTGACCTCAAAGTTGGTTTTATCCAAACGCTTGATTTCAGCGGCAATGGCGGCTTGCTTGGCTTCAAAGTGGTTCCAACGGTCGTCGTCCACCAAACCAATCTCTCGCCCCAAGGGCGTCAGGCGGGCATCGGCGTTGTCTTGGCGCAGCAACAAGCGATATTCGCTACGGCTGGTAAGCATGCGATAGGGCTCGGTGATTTCTTTCGTCACCAAGTCATCAATGAGGGTGCCAATGTAAGACGAGTCCCGCGTAAGCACAAAAGGCGATTGACCACTGGCGTAACGCGCGGCGTTAATGCCCGCCATGAGTCCTTGGCAGGCAGCCTCTTCGTAGCCACTGGTGCCACAAATTTGCCCGGCTAAAAACACACCGGGCGTGGTTTTCATCATCAACGCAGGTGTCAGCTGATAGGCTGGGAAATAATCGTATTCCACCGCCGTGGCGGGGCGCAATAGCTCGGCTTTTTCTAACCCCGGTAGCGTATGCACCATCGCCATTTGAATTTCATAGGGCAAACACGTGCTAAAGCCCTGCAAGTACACCTCGTGGGTGTGGCGCCCTTCGGGCTCGATAAACAAATGGTGACTGTCTTTATCGGCAAAGCGCGTCACTTTGTCTTCAATGCTGGGACAATAGCGGGGGCCACAGCCGTCCAGTTTGCCGCTATACATGGGCGATCGGTGGAGGTTATCGCGAATGAGCTGGTGGGTGGCCTCGTTGGTACGCGTCAGGTGGCAGGGAAGCTGCTCTAAAACCGGCCGATTGGGCAAAAAGCTAAAATGGCGAAGAATCGCATCCCCCGGATGCGCATCCAACCCTGAGAAATCAATGGTTCGGCCATCCAATCGTGGTGGCGTGCCGGTTTTAAGGCGGCCTGTGGTCATCCCAAGTCGAATCAATTCGCCTGTGAGTCCTTTGGAAGGCCCTTCACCGGGGCGGCCTCCCCCCACTGATTTTTCTCCCACCCACAACACGCCGTTCATAAAGGTGCCGGTGGTAATCACAATGGCTTTGGCATTGTAGCGAATGTCGAGGTAATCCACCGCCGCAACGAAAGCGCCCGTGATAGGGTCGGTTACTAGCTGGGTAATGTGGGTTTGGCGTAGCTTTAGATTGGGTTCGGCTTCCACCAATTGGCGGCAAAAGTCTCGGTAGGCCGCTTTGTCGCTTTGGGCCCGCAGGGCACGAACGGCAGGGCCCTTGCTGCTGTTGAGGGTTTTCATCTGTAAATACGTGGCGTCGGCGCACAGGCCCATCACCCCACCCAAGGCGTCTACCTCTTTTACCAACTGGCTTTTGGCAGGGCCGCCCACGGCAGGGTTGCAGCTCATTTGGCCAATGGTGTCGAGGTTCAACGTCGCCAGCACCACAGAGCAGCCCAAGCGCGCTGCCGCCATGGCGGCTTCTATGCCAGCATGGCCGGCACCAATGACGAGAATATCAACGGATTCAGAATAAGAGACCATGAGTCGCACTACCTGTAGAAATTAAAAAAGGGTTCTGAAAGAAATAAACCGCCACTCAAGGCATAGTTTACCGAAAGCAAGGCCAACAGCGTACGATCAAAACGCCTCTGTGGTTGAATAGAGGCACGCTTAATGATAAAGCTGCCCCTTAAAATGTACTGGACTTTCCCATGTTTGACCGCCTCACCGACCGCCTCCAAACCACGATCCGCAGCTGGCAAGGGAAAAGCACCCTAAGCGCCGACAACATGGCCGATGCCCTGCGGGAAGTGCGCCGCGCCTTGCTGGAAGCCGACGTGAACCTGCAAGTGGTCAAACGCTTTATGGACCGCCTGCAAGATGATGCCGTGGGCCAACGCGTTCTCAACAGCGTGGAACCGGGCGAGCAGCTGATCAAGCTGGTTCATGATGAGCTGGTGACGTTACTGGGCGGCCAAGCCACCCCCGTTGAACTCACCGGTAATGCCACCAACCCAGACGTGATATTGATGGTGGGACTGCAAGGCAGCGGTAAAACCACCACCACCGCTAAATTGGCCAAGCGGCTGGCGGCCCAAGGCAAAACGCCCTACCTCATTGCCGCCGATGTGTACCGGCCTGCTGCCATTCAACAGCTGCAGCAGCTGGGCAGCAAGCTCAACGTGCCTGTGTTTACGGTGGAGGGCGAAAAAAATGTCCCACTGCTGGTGGCTCAAGGGGTGGCTGCCGCCAAAGCTGCCTACGAGGGCAACGGCGCCGATGTGATCCTCATTGATACGGCTGGCCGATTGCAGGTAGACACCGAGCTGATGGCAGAACTCATGCTCATTAAGATACAACAACAGCCGAACCACACCTTGTTAGTGGTGGATGCCATGATGGGCCAAGAAGCGGTGGGCGTGGCTCAAGCCTTTGATACCCAACTGGGCATTACGGGCGTGGTGCTCAGCAAAACCGATGGGGATTCTCGCGGTGGGGCCGCCCTAAGTGTGGCCGAAATGACGGGCAAGCCCATTGTGTTTATGGGCACCGGCGAAACCCCCGACGGCATCGAGCCCTTTCACCCAGACCGCATGGCCTCTCGCTTGCTGGGTATGGGGGATGTTGTGACGTTGGTTGAGCGCGCCCAACAAGCCGTGGATGCCAAGCAATCCGCTGAGATGGAAGCCAAAATACGCAAGGCCACCTTTAGCTTTGATGATTTTATGGCCATGCAAAAACAGCTGAAAATGCTGGGATCCTTGGGGGGCATTTTAGAGCTACTACCCATTCCTGGGTTGGACAAGCAGGCGCGTGAGCAGCTTTCTAACCTGAGCGACACCCACCTAAAAAAGTTTGAAGTGATTATTCAAAGCATGACGGCTGCCGAACGCGCCCAGCCCGAACTGCTGCAACAAAAGCCCAAACGCGTGGCCCGCATTGCCAAAGGCTGTGGCCAGCCCGAAAAAGAGGTAAAGCAATTTTTACTGCAATTTAACCAAATGAAAGTGATGATGCAGCAAATGTCCAAAATGACTGGCCCCCAGCAAAACGATGCTAACGACGAAACACCCCAAGCCAACCCAGCCTTTGCTGCCTTTGGCACCAGTAATAGCTGGAAGAAAAAAGCCAAAGAAGCCAAAGGATTGAACGCAGCCCCCACCATGCCAACAATGCCCGGCATGGGTGGGCTCGGTGGATTATTTGGCGGCAAGCCTCCCAAAGCCCCAAACGCTAAAAACCCCACCAAGGGCATGCCCTTTTTTAAAAAGTAAGCTGCAACTGTTTTTGATAGTTTTAGCAATTTTCAATCTTCAGGCTTGTTATAGTACTTGGCTAACAACCATCGTTTACCCAAATCTCTTAATGAAAGGATTCTGTATGCAAAACGTTACTTTTGGCCATAACAACAGCTCTTACACAAACGGAAAATATGGCACCAAGGTCTACGAACGTGGGCAAATACTAAAAGTAAAAGGAGGAATACTTCAGTTCGGCAAGCCCACACTAATGGAAGTAATGTACGTTGACAAAAATGGTATCCCTTATGCTATCCCTCTTAGAACGCCCGATAAAATTTTGGGCAGTGATATTCGCAGAATCGATGTTCTTAGCTAGCAAGGTGAGCTGACAACCGCTTTGTAATGGCGTATGATACGGCCATGCACATGGGCTTTTTACGCAGTGGTTTTTGGGATGCTCTCAAGGTTGTTCTGGGAGCAGGCGTCATCGCATCGACGCTATTTTGTGCTGGCTACGCCGAACCCGGTGAATTTTTAGCCAACTGGCCTAAAGAGACCCAACCCGCGCTGCGTCAGGCCATTCGTAAAGGCGATAGCAAAGCCGTAAGCCAATTGATATTGCCCAACAATAAACCCGCCAGTTTTATTGCGCGAGAAGATTTGCCGGACGCCTATTACTGGCTGGGCGTTAGCCACGAGCAAAACAAGCAATGGGGCAACGCCGCCCAATGGTTTGACAAAGCCGCCACGCTGGATCACCCAGAAGCCCAGTACCGCTTGGCCTTACTGAGCTTGCAAGGCAAACTGAAAGACGCCACGGTGGCTGCCCGTGGCCAAGAATTATTGCTACAAGCCGCCAAACACAACGTACGCGATGCCCAACTGCAACTGGCCATGGCCTACGAACAAGGCCGCTGGGGTTTTGCCAAAGATTTAAATCAAGCCGTGAACTGGTACCGCAAAGCCGCCCTAAACGAGCTGCCCTTGGCCCAATATGCCTTGGGATTTTTGTACGAGCGTGGCCGTGGCGTAACCGGTGATTTACCCCTCGCCGCCCACTGGTATCAACGTGCTGCGGAAAATGGTTTAACGGTGGCTCAATACAGGCTAGGCCTCATGTATTTGGATGGCAAAGGCCTGGGTAAAGATGCCGCCAAAGCTCGCAACTGGCTGGCCAAAGCGGGAGACAAAGGCCACCTGAATGCCCAACTCCAATTAGGGCTAATGTACGAAGATGGCTTACTGGGTAACACCGACTGGGACGGTAATTATCAAGAAGCTTTACGCTGGTATAAAAAGGCCGCCGCCCAAGGCAATTCTGATGGCCAAATGGCCGTGGGCACCTTTTATATGATGGGCTGGGGCGTGGACCAAAACTTTGTGGAAGCGTACCGATGGTTGCAACCCAGTGCCAAACAAGGCAATGAGGCTGCCATTACATGGCTCAAACATCTGCAAGGGCAAATGAGCAAAGAAGAACTAGCCAAAGCCGCTCAGCAGCTAACCGGACCCAGGCCGGTCAAAACCTCTAAGCCCAATGTACCCACGGCTGTAACCATTAAAAGCGCTCCCGTCGCCAAAGAAATGGCGATGGCCAGCGCACCCAAAACCACCATCATCAAGCCCCTCGCCCCACCGCCCAAAAACGAAGGCTGGTGGTTTGGCTGGGGTAAACCCGTTGCCAACAAAAGCCAATCCTCATTACAGGCCGCCCGCTAAACACGTTCACACACCGAACTTCCTCCGAGAGCCCCTTTCCCCCTTCATCCGGTGGAGTGCACTGAGCACGCAGGCCAGTACAATAAAAGACTCCCTGCTTGCTGCCAACAAGGCACTTTTTTGATGACTTCTCCTCATTCACAGGCCAACGGCGCTGAGTCCCCTCTCCCATCAACCATGGACGCCATGGCCTATGGCGCGGCCTTGCCCGACATGACCTGTGAACCCCTGCCCGATTTATGCCACAAGTGCGGTCGCTGCTGTAAATCAGCCACCACCTATGCCTCTCACGAAGAGCTGCTGAAGTTAGCCGACAACGGCGAAAAAGAAGCCATTGATTTTTTGACTATCTTTCAACCCTTTGAGTCTCAAGAAGCCGCCCGCGCCGCCGTACCCGATCAGGTGGATCAAGTACTGAAAGAAGCTGCCTTACAAGACAACTTAACCCCCGAGAACATGACGTTTTACCACTGTCGGTATGTGACCCCCGAGGGCATTTGCGGCATTTATGACCAGCGCCCCCGATGCTGCCGAGAGGCCCCCGCCCACGGATGGTCCATGATGCCTCCAGGCTGTGGCTTTGAAGGCTGGCAATTTCAAAAACGCGAGGAACAGAAAGCCAGCATTCGCAATCTAAAAACCATTGTACACACCCTCGAAACCCTCTCCCCCGATGGCATTCATCATCCCGCCGACCCCTCACGCACGCTGGACGACATTCGTGCCAAGGTGGAAAAAAATATTGGTGCTTTCCGCCGCTTTGGCTCCGACCACTGGTAGGGGCCAAGGGCCCTTTTTCGACTTGCCTTGTTTGCTATCAGGTGCGTTCTTGGGCTTACAATAACAACGTTTAAAACCCGTCCGTACTCTATCTCAGGCCTTTATCCTTATTGGGTATATGACTTCTTCTTCCAGCGACAAACCCATTGCCGAGCAAGTGCAGGATCTTATGACCCTGCCTCAGTCCTTGTGCAAACAACGCGGAATTTGTTGTCGTGTAGCAACCTTTAGGGGTCTTGCTACCCCCCAAGAGCTAGAAGCTCTGACCTATGAGGAATCCTCTTTGGGCGAACATGCCCGTGCTTTTGCCTCTATTTTTGAGGCTTACGCCTCTCACGAGGCTGTGGCAGCTATCGCCCCCGAGTTTGTGGAACGCGTGCGGACCAAAGCCGAAAGCCAAGGCAAGCAACCCAATGATATTGGATTTTACCACTGCCGTTTTGTACTGGAAGACGGTCGCTGCGGCGTGCATGAAGACCGCCCCACGGGCTGCCGGGGGTACCCAGTGGTCCACGAAAACACCCTGTTTCATCCCGGCTGTGGGTTTGAAACCGCCGCCAAGATGCAATGGCAACAACTGGATACCTTACTGAAAGAACGCTTTGGCCTTAGCGCTCAACAAATTGTTCAAGGCGAAGGGGCATAGCCGCCTTTGATTATGGTCAGACTAGTTTTAGCCTTTTTAAAATCAGTCCGTTGAACCTACATCCTAAAAGCCAGTATAAAAAGGACCCTTCTAGGCCTATTTGCCGTAACGGCGTTGGCGCTGAGAAAAATTGTCGAGAGCGGTATCTAAGGCTTCTGGACCAAAATCGGGCCAAAGGGTCTCGGTAAAATACAGCTCACTGTAGGCCAGTTGCCACAGTAAAAAATTACTTAAGCGTTGCTCACCACCCGTTCGAATAAGCAAATCGGGCTCAGGCAAGTCGCCCAAATAGTCGGCCACTAACTGTTCCGTTACAGGCTCTGGTTTTTGAGATGGGTTTTGGGTTCGCTCCAGCACTAAAGCGTTAATTACCCCCACCAGCTGGGAGCGAGCACCGTAATTAAGAGCCACTTGTAACGTAAGGGCTGTGTTGGCTTGGGTTTCACTGGCCAATTGGGACATCAGCCCTTGCAAACGGTGGGAAAAGGCTTGGGTATCTCCCAGAAAAACCACCCGAACGCCTTGGCGACTAAGGGCTTCCAGCTCATTGACCATGGCCTCCGCCAGCACATTCATCAGCCCCGAGACTTCTTCCAACGGGCGTTGCCAGTTTTCTGTAGAAAAAGCGTACACCGTTAAAACAGAGAGCCCACAATGAATGGCATGAGTGACGGTTCGCTTAAGAGCCTGAACTCCCTGCTGGTGGCCTACAACCGCCGGTAGGTGGCGCTGTTTGGCCCAACGTCGATTACCATCCATAATAATGGCAACATGGGCCGGAATGGCAGCCGAGGCTGTTGTCGTGGGAACCGATTCTTCTAACGGTTCTGTAGGCGGCAATTGAGGGGACATTGAGTGGGTAGCGACGAACATAAACAAGCCCCTTAAACCAACGGTAACAACCAGCAAAACAACCCAATGAATGGCTACTGTGTTATCACAAACAAGCCTTGCCTGAGCTATGATAACAACCAACCACTCTCGGCTCCAATAGTCTGTCCCTCTTTTTGTTTAAGGTAGACGCTCCTCATGCGCCATCATTTTCACCCCGACCCGGTAGCCTACACCGGGCAACAGCTAGCCAACCACTGGATTTATCGCCAATTTGGTATTTTAGGGGATGCCGTGGTGGCCTTTACAGGCCCTTGCCACGTAGATTTGGACAGCATGGTGGATTTGGAAGACGTTCTCAACGAGGATCATATTTATTCCGAGCACATGCTCCACTTTATTGTGGAATTGTTTGGCGCCAGCCTTAAAGAAGGGGTACTGGTGCAACGCTTATTTACGGCCATCTTGGCCGATCGACTCCAGCCATTGTTAGCCAACAAAGCAGGCTTAACCTTGCACCGCAGTGGCGACGATTTGTTTGTCAATGAATCCAAAAAGCTCTCGGTATCCATTTGTACCGTTAGCCCTACGTCCATCCTCATTCACACGGGCTTAAATATTGAATCCGACGGCACCCCCGTGGAAACGGCTGGGTTGCGGAGTGATTTGAGCATCGGAAGCACCACCTCACTGGATGACGTTACCACCTTTGCCACGGTGGCCATGCGCACCTTGTGCCAAGAATGGCTAGACATCCGCTCTGCCACGTGTAAAGTTCGTGCGGTAAGCTAGGGGGGCAAGCTCCCAGTCTTTAAAAATCGTTTTTTATCGCCCCATTCCCTTATCGTTTATCTTTTGCGCTTATGATGCCCCACCAACCCCTTAAACGCCCTCGCAGCCCCAATGCCCTCAGCGCGCGCAGCTTGGTTATTTTGTTTTTAGCCACCTTGTCTGTGTCTTTTATGCTGCTGCTTGTTTTGTTTCAAATCGTATTTAAAAATATCCACTTACAATTCAACACCCGAACACCCGAAACAGCCCCAACGCTATCCAACCCATCGAGTGGCCTTTTTCAAGGAGAAGCCCCCATGTTTCAGCGGATGGGCGTGCAATCTGCCAACATCCAAACACCCGGCAGAGCCGGACGGAGCAGTACATCTCCATCCTCTCCGATGGAAGTACACCCAACAACCATTCCCTCTCAAAGTTTTTCAGACAATGACACCCCCACTTCATCAGAAGCTGAAGCACCCTTACCCACGTTACCGCCTTTAAACTCAAAAGCTTCGGCCACGTCCCCCAGTACCGGCAGCAAAAGTGCCCCGTTACCCATTTCTAAGACTGTACCCTCTAATAAAACAACCCCTGTGAACAAGCCAGCCTTAACGCCTCCGGTGGCCATTGAAAATTTTGAGCTGGAATAACTGGATTAATAAGCCCACAACTCTAACAAACGGTTCTATCGCCTTCACCCTTATCAACCCTTTGGGTATAATAAAAACCTTACAGCCTGTTCGTGTCTAAAGGACACTTGTTAGCGCCGCCTTCTGGAAGGCCTTCTGAAGGGAAATAAACCCACTGTCTGAGAATAGCGCTATTTTTGGGTTGGAGTAGCACCAATGCACCATGTTTGGTTTTTATGCCAACGCTACCTCTTAAAGACAAGGTTCTTCCCTAACGACTTTTTTGTTTTCTTCCGTTCTCCCACATTGTGAGGATACCCCGTGTACCGCAAGCTACTCGCTCTACTCAATCGATTTGTCATGCTTCGCCAAGGTCAGCTAAGCCAAGCCTACGTAGGCCAACTGGTTGAAGTCGATCAAGAGACCCTTCAACTCCAAACCTTTCAGGCAGATGGAACAGCTGCAGCCATTTGGACGTTGCGCTTAGATACCATTACTGATTTTATGACGGATACCCGTCAATTAGAGCTATTGTCTCTCAAGGTCAAGTGGGCCCTTTCTCCCGATGCTGAAGAAGCCGATGATGCTGCCATAGAGGCCATGGATGAAAGTGCCGAAGTGTCGGTATCTACGCCTCACTAAATTAGAGCGTTGGCTGCAGAAAAGTCGCCCCAATTAAAAAAAGCCCTGTGTCGATCTAATGAGAAGACTGCAGGGCTTTTTAGTATCGAAGCCTTAAAAAGGCTTTAATTAGAGAGATTGGAGGGGGCAATTATGTTGTGTTGAGCGGGCTGACGAAGGCTATAGCCAAAGTAAATGGCCATGCCCAACAAGAACCAGCCAATGGTCACCACCCAAGTGGTTACGGGCAAGCCACTCATCACCACCACACAGCCGGCAATACCCAAAATAGGGAAGGTAATGCCCAAAGGTGCTTTAAAGGGCCGCTTACGATCGGGATCCGTAAAGCGCAGCACCATAACGCCCAGGCACACCACCAAAAAGGCACCCAAGGTTCCAATGTTGCACATTTCGGCCAGCAGATTAATAGGCAACAAGCCGGCGCCCAAAGCCACAAAAATGCCTACCAAAATGGTGCAAATATGGGGCGTTTTATACACAGGGTGAACCTTAGCCAAAAATTTAGGCAACAGACCATCGCGAGCAATGGCGTAAAAAATACGGGTGCCACCCATTTGCAGCACCAGCAACACCGAGGTTAGCCCTGCAATGGCACCCACGCTAATGGCAATAGAGGCATATTTGAAGCCCATAGCATACATAGCCCCCACCACAGCGGCTTCTTTGTTGATTTGATTGAGAGGCACAATACCGGTAATAGCAGCCGTTACCAAAATGTATAGCACAGTACAAATTAGCAGCGAGCCAATAATCCCAATCGGAATATCACGCTGAGGGTTTTTGGTTTCTTCCGCCGCCGTAGAAACGGCATCAAAGCCAATGTAGGCAAAGAAAATAAGGGACGCCCCCGTCACAATGCCCTGCCAGCCATTAGGGGCAAAATGACTCCATGCTTTGGCCATACCTGCAGGGTCGCTTAGGTGCAGTGTACCCCCAAACCAATTGGTGTTAAGCAAATCCAAATGACCGCCCAACAAAAAGTAGGCGGCCATAGCAATAAACATAAGCACCACCGCGGTTTTTACAAACACCATCACGGCTGCCGTTCGGGCACTCTCCGAGACGCCCCGCACCAATAGCACCGTAACGGCCAAAATAATCAAAGCCGCTGGCAGGTTAAAGGCCTTTTGCAGCAATAAAATTTCGCTGGTTTTGGTAAAGGGAATGGTAAAGGGAATGGCTTTGTACAAAATGGACGGATTGGCTGCCGACATATCATGAACGGTTGTGACGGTATTGCTCGTCATCCAATCGGGCATTTGAACCCCAAAGCCCGCCGATAAAAATTCTTTCACGCTGCCGGTCCAACCTACAGCCACAGCCATGTTGCCTACGGCATATTCCAACACCAAGGCCCAGCCAATAATCCAGGCCGCAAACTCTCCCAACGTAGAAAAGGTATAGGTGTAGGCTGACCCTGAAATGGGAGCCATGGAGGCAAACTCGGAGTAGCACATGGCGCAAAAAGCACACACAATACCCGTAAGCACAAAGCTAAGTGTTAACGCAGGACCCGCAGCCAAGTGAGTACCTGCACCCGCAGCAGCAGAACCTGTTAAGACGAAAATGCCGGCACCAATCATGGCTCCAACGCCAAAAATGATTAAATCAAAGGCACTGAGGGTTTTTTTAAGGGCATGCTCTTGGTTTTTCGAATTTTCTAAAATTGTATCAAGGGTTTTGACGCGGAACATACGGGCCAACATCGAAGGCCTAGAAGCTGAAGAAACGGGAGCATTCATGGAGGGCAAGGATCCTAACGGGGTAGCAGGTGATGAGATGGATGATGACAACGATTCCGTCCTCGCGTGCAACAAAAACCGGGCTAATAAAATACGGACTGTATGACAACGACAACAGCCTAAAAATAGAGTAACGCAGCCCAACGCTGCTTACAGTGCCCTCACAGGTTGTATCACAAACAACAGCGCCATGGGGCCACCACGGCGGCAAAAGCTTTCAATCGTTACAAAATACAATGGCTGGAGGGTGCACCTTCAAGGCTCCATGCGTCATGGTAGCAACAGGAATATCCAAGCTTGGCCTTCTTGTGCCCAACGCAAGCACGTAAGCCAACCCCAAGAGAGTTTCTTTATGTCTTCTGTGTCTTCATCCTCTGGACCAGCCTTTACCGCATCAGGACTTGCCTCCGGCATTGATACGGCCAGTATTATTACGCAGCTTATGCAAATTGAGCAGCGTCCTATTACCTCTATGCAAGAACAAATCTCCAAGCTCAACCTTAAAACCAGCCAATATCAAAATATTACAAGCCGGGCCAACACATTATTGGGTACCATTAAGTCTTTACGTGCCACCTCCCTTACCGATGTGAACCAATTCCAGTCCAAAAAAGCCACTCTCTCTAAAGAAGGTATTGCCAGTGTGAGTGTGGACACAACAGCCTCCCCTCAAAGCTTTACCCTTCAAGTTCAAAAAATAGCCACTGCCACAAAGGCCGATGGACAGTCGGATCTAGGCGCGCGAATGACCGGCACCAGTGTGATGTCTGACTTATCCAATGGCAGTCTTACCAGCGGCACCTTTACCATTTACGTAAACGGCACCCCCAACACCATTAACGTAGACGCCACCCAAACCGTGGACAGTGTACTTAGCCAAATTAGCGGGCTTGCCGGTATTACCGGGGCCAGTGCCGTCAATGGCAAAATTCAAATTGATTACACCAGCGGTACCACCCTCCAAATTGGTAGCCATCAAGACACCAGCAATTTTGCTCGCGCAACCCAATTAGCCACCGCCACACCTGGGGCAACTCAAACCGTAGGGCTGGCTGTGTTAACCAGCTTAAAAACCAACGTTAACGTCAGCGCTAGCGGTGCAGGCCTAGCAACAGCGGTAACCGATGGTACCTTTACCATTAATGGCCAAACCTTTGATACGACTGGTAAAACCCTGGATACCTTATTAGCAGAAATCAATAACAACACCTCGGCCGAAGTGACGGCAAGTGTCAATCGTTCCCAAAACCGTCTGGAGCTTCGGGCCAAGGATCCCGGCAATCCTCTCATTCAAATGCAAGACGGTACCAGTAATTTTCTATCTGCCACAGGCCTTATTGTGGGTGGAGACAGTACGGTGTCTCAAACAGCGGGACAAAATGCCGAATTTTTGCTGAATGGAGCTACGATTTATAGCACCAGCAATTCTGTTGGCAGCGATATTACCGGGCTCACGGGGGTGACACTCAACCTGCTTCAAGCCAGCCCTAGCGAAACCATTACCACCACCATTGGACAAAATGTGGAGGGATTAAAGACGGCCCTCACCAACATGGTGTCTCAAATCAATAGCCTCTTCTCTCTCATCGATACCCAAACGGATCCTCAAGGAACCGGTAGCCTTAAAGGCGAAAGTTCGGTGGTTCGCCTTCGTAGTGATATTCGGAGCACCTTATCCAGCGGTGTTTCTGGGCTTACCCTATACGATTCTCTTGCTTCTGTTGGTATTTCAACAGGAGCCGTGGGTGCTTCTGCCACCGCTACAAGAGATTTTATTATCGATACATCAAAACTAGAAGCTGCCATCAAAAACAACCCTGCCGAAGTAGAAAATCTGTTTCGAGGACCTGACGGCATCTTAGGTAAAGTTCAAACCATGCTGGAAGGTGCCACCAAAGACGACACGGACCCCAGTAACGATGGATTATTTATTACGGGTACTAACACCGTTACCAAAAAAATTAAAGACCTCAATGAGCGTATCGCAGCAACCCAATTGCGCGTGGATTCTAAGCGAGCCCGCTTACAAGCACAGTTTTCTGCGATGGAAAAAATCTATGCCCAATCCCAAAGTCAGCAGTCTTCTATTAGCAACCTGATGAACCAGCTAAATGCCAACAGTGGCAAGTAGCCACTGCTAAAGACGGTACTCTTGCTCTTTAGGCACGCGCTTAATGGGGAGCTTTTTAGGAGGCACGGTGGTTTTATGGGTCACTGTTCCTGCAGGAAGCGGAGCCTTTGCTGAGGGGCGGGATGGTAACAGAATTTTCCCCTCCACCTGGGTTTGGGCTCGCATATGACGGGTCAGTACATCGGCCAAACGGGCTTCCGTGGTAGCGGTAATAAATTCTCCAAAGGTTGCTTTAGCAATGCAGTTTAACTGGCGTTCAGCGTCTGTATCGTTAACCCCAAAGCCCACCACATTAATTTTTACGGGGATTCCCAAGCGTTGAGCCTCTACAGCCACGCCACACGGATCCGCATCACAGGTTTCCATTCCATCACTGATTAAAAGTACCTCTTTGGGAGCATTCTGAAGCTCTGATGGCAAGTGGGCCAAATCACTTTGCAAGGCCTGTAACAAGCTGTAATGAATTGGAGTGGCGCCGCGTGGCTGAACATCCACCAACTTACTGGCAATCAGGTACTGATTCCCAACACCTACCGGTACTACCAGTTCGGAGTTTGTACACACCTTATTACGGCTGGTAAAAAAGGGATCGTTGCGATGCCCATACACACGCAGGCCTATGCGCGCGTTGGGGGGCAGCCGCTTCAGCACATCCAACACGGTACGCTTAGCCACCACCATTTTGGATTCGTCATCACGCCCCCCAAGAGGCTCACTCATGGAGTACGACGCGTCCAGAATAATTAACGTTATAGGGGGCTGGGTACTATCCACAGCA
This sequence comes from Vampirovibrionales bacterium, assembly GCA_029866025.1. Lineage (GTDB taxonomy): Bacteria > Cyanobacteriota > Vampirovibrionia > Vampirovibrionales > Vampirovibrionaceae > JARXAD01. Next base: position 282,583 of record JARXAD010000002.1, read on the forward strand.
ACACTCTGCTGCTGAGCTAGAGACACGCCCGTCAATAACAGCAAAGCAAGCGTTATCAGACTTAAGAAGCCCATTAAAAAGGGTGGTTTTATCACGTCACGATCCTAGTCAATACAGTCATTGTAGACTTTTTTGACGTAACGACTGCTACAACGTTCCCTTACCCACCCGGTAAAGCTTTTAAACACATTGCACACGCCATTAAGCCCGTAATAACCCAGCTTGCTGGGCAAAAAGAAAGCCCGCCGAGGAGGGTGTGGCGGGCCAGAAAATGGATAGAGAGAGTTCAATAAATAAAGGTGGATAAGATTAGAAGGAAGAGGCAAGGGGAGGGGTAATTTTTCCTTGCAGAGAGTGATGATAAGAGAGCGCATGATTTACAGAACACCGAGGGAACCGGGTATAAATGGTTCATTGTCCGATTCGGTTCGTTGTTATTAGGTTAAAGGGCCGTGAATTTTTTCTATTGCCTTTGTAGCAGGGAATTGCCATAGAACTGTTACATTTGATCACATTGACTCTTATGGAAACAACAAAAAAGCCCTCACTACCGACTGTTTTGGTAACGAGGGCTTATAGAAGTAAGGCTAAACCGTTTTAGTGGAGAGCCGACAAGAATAAAATGTTGGATGAGGCAGCAGCAGTGCCCACTTGCGCCAAGGCCACACGAGCCAAGCCGAGCACAGGTTCTGCATAAATACCCATGCCAAGGGTAACCCACACACACACCATCACCACAGCCACAACAGGTCCTGCTGTTAGCCATTGAACCTTACGAGGCAAGGCCGCCACCGCAGCCGAAGGCTCGGCAATGACCATGAGGCGAATAAGATTGATGTAGTAGTACAACGACACGGTGCTATTGAGCAACGCCAACACAATAAGTCCCAAGGTGGCAGGATTGGCCTTGAACACGGTTTGGAACAAGAAAAACTTGGCAAAAAAGCCCGACGTAATAGGAATACCCGCCAACGACAACAAAAAGATGGACAATGCCAAGGTCATCAATGGTTTTTTATGAATCAAACCCGCATAGGCGTTGATGTCATCTCGCCCTGTTTCTTGAGACACAAGGGTAATAATGGCAAAGGCACCCAGATTCATAAACACATAGGCCACTAAGTAAAACAAAGCTGTGGCATAAGCGGCTTGTTGTAGCACCACAAAGGCCAACAAAATATAGCCCACGTGAGCAATGGTACTGTAAGCCATTAAGCGCTTAACGCTGGATTGGCGCAGAGCGGCCAAGTTACCCACCACCATGCTGGTAATGGCCATAACGGCAAACAACCCCGACAGCACGGAGGTAGTAACGCCACCCAAGCCAACCATGCCTGGCGCCAGCGTACCCAACAACAACGTCACCACACGAATAAGGAGAACAAAGGCACCCAGTTTGGAAATAACCGACAGAAACGCCGTAACCGGCACAGGCGAACCGTCATACACATCGGGAGCCCATTGATGAAAGGGCGCTGCTGATAACTTAAAAGCAAAACCAGCCAACATTAATACCGTGGCAATAACCATTACGGGCAAAAATTGGGTGTGATTCCACTGCGCCAAACCTTGGGCCACGAGAGGGAACTGGGTAAAGCCACCCGACAAGCCATACAGCAAGGACATGCCAAACAACATGACGGCGGTGGCAGCGCCCCCATACAACAAATATTTTAAGGATGCTTCCGCCGACTTGGCGTCGTTGCGGAAATAACCACTGAGAATAAAAGAGGAAATACCCAAGGTTTCCAAGGCTACAAACATCATGATGAGGTCATTGGCACCCGTCATCAGCACCGCACCCAAAGTGGCGCCTAAAATAATGAGGGGAAATTCGCCATGAGACGGGGACGATTGCTGCACAAAGTAACGAGCAAACAACACCACCAGCATAGAGCCAAAATACAGAACGATACGCGACAAGGAGAACAGCAAGTCAGCGCGAATCATATCAAACAGCACCGGTACACTCACCGCCTGCGGGTACAGGGCCCCCGTAGCACGATCCGTATGGGTTAAGAAAAAATCACCGGTAGCCAACATCAAGGCAAAAAACAGGCCCCAAAAGCTTAAACGCCACACCGACTGCCGTTCCATCTCTGTGGAGGCACTAGCCAACCAAAAACCCACCGACAAGGTAATAAGGATGGCCAACTCGGGCAACAAATGAAACAAATGTTGCTCGGTACAATAGGTGCCCGCTGGGGTGTTAAGAAAGGCAAGAATCCAGTTGACGGGCCAGTTCATGGCAAACACTCCAAAAAGTTAGAACACGATAGGAAAGAGTTGAGAAAAACTAATGAACCAGCGCCGCCAAATGAGTGGCAACGCCTTGAGCGGATCGCATGACCGGTTGCGGGGTAAGATGCTGATATTGCAAGGTCATCGCAGTCACCCAAGGCTCAAAACGTTGGGTAAGGCGCAGCGGCTGAAAACCATACACCACCACCAAAACAGATAACGAGGTCAGTACAATCACTTCACTAAAGGTCAGGTCATTCAAGCCAGCCCAGCGCTCCGATACGGGACCAAAGAACACTCGCTTCATCATCCACAACAAGTAGGCGGCACCAATCACCACGCCCAAAGCAGAAATAATGGTGACAATTTGCATATTCCACGTGATACCCATTCCCAACACGTGCCCCATCCACTGAAAAGCTTGGGACGTGAAGGCACCATAAAACACCATGGTTTCACTGGCAAAACTAATAAGGAAAGGTAGGCCTAAGCTGGCCATGCACGTAAACAAGAAGAAGAAAAACACCGCCGGCATGGGGGTTGCTAAGCCGCCCATCTCGGCAATTTGACGGGTGTGGGTGCGCAAATACACCACGCCCACGCACATAAACAGGGCAGCACTCACAATGCCATGGGCAAACATCACAAACACAGCACCGTTAAACCCCGCTGGGTTTAAAGCAATCAAGCCCAACAACACAAAACCCATGTGGCTAACGCTGCTGTAGGCAATGAGTTTTTTGAGATCTTTTTGAACCAAGGCAATCCCGGCAGTGTACACAATGTTAATGACCGCCAACAATCCTATCCAAGGTCCTGCTGCCACCGCAGCCCCGGGCAACCAGTCGTAACAAAGGCGAATCATTCCATAGCCACCCATTTTTAGGAGAATCCCCGCCAGAAGCATGCTTACCGGTGTTGGTGCTTCCACGTGAGCATCGGGCAACCACGTGTGAAAAGGCACCACGGGCAATTTGACAGCAAAGCCGACAAACAGGGGGATAAAAATAGCCAATTGAGCCGCTAAACCAATGTGAGGCAAGGTTTCTTTCAGGTTGTCAAACAAAAACAGCTCTTGGCTATTAACGTGGTGCTGAGACAACGCCCAAAAGGCTCCAAAAATACCCGCCAAAATAAAGACTGAGCCAAACAAGGTGTACAACACAAACTTGGTGGCCGCGTACTGACGATTAGCCCCGCCCCAAATGGCAATGAGCAGATACATAGGGATGAGTTCCAACTCATAAAAGAGGAAGAACAAAAAGGCATCGCGGGCGGTAAATACGCCAATAAGGGCCGTACTAAGAATAAACAACAAGCTGTAATACAGTTTTAAGCGCTTGGTAATGCTGCTAAAGCTGGCAATCACCGCCATTAGCATTAAAAAGGTGGTAAGAATCACCAATGTGAGAGACAGACCGTCGGCTCCCAAAGCGTAGGAAATACCCAAGGACGGGAGCCACGCCATTTTTTCATGCAAGCTCACCGAACCGCCGTTCCAAGCCCACGCCGAAAATAAAAAGGTAATCACCGTCCCCACAATCCCAATGGTGTGGAATCGGCGAGCATTATCCGCGTCGCCTTCAATACTGGGAGTCACTGCCACCCACAAAGCAAACACCAAAGGGAGTGCCAGTAGCGCGGTTAAATAGTGTTCGGTAAGCCATGAAAGCATGGGGTAAATTCCTGAGAGCGACTTGAATAAAGGATAAAAAACCAGAGAACTTAAAGTTGTTGGAGAAGCGCTAGTGCCACCACAATAGGCCCAGCAATGACAACACGACCAACCCAAAGAAAATAACAGCAATGTAGGTTTGTACGCGACCCGTTTGCAGCTGGCGAGCCAGGCCACCACTGGCATCGATGGTGGAGCCCACGCCCGTAACCAAGCCATCAATCACGCCTCTATCAAAGGTAGATGAGGCGTTGGCAAACACCATGTAAACCTTGCTTACAAAGGCGTTGTAGACTTCATCGAAGTACCATTTTTTGGCAAAGAAAGTGTACAAGGGCATGCATGCTTTTTGAATAGCGCCGGGGACAAAATTCAAAGGCTTCCAGTAGAAGGCCAGGGCCAACAGGGCCCCCGTTAAACCAATACCTGATGATAACCAACCAATTTGGGCGTGGGTAAAATTACCGGCAGCCACCGCATGATGACCCCCACCGTGCATGAGGTGGCCGGTAATCAGGGTCTCAAAACTGGGTAAAACGCCTTGACCTGAGAGGGCCCAACCGACAGCGATAGAAGGCACAGCCAGCACAGCCAATGGAGCCACCATCACAGGCATTTCGTGGTGCACATGGGCACTACCGCGATAGGATCCCATAAAGGTCATAATAAAGGTGCGGAACATGTAAAAGGCCGTCATACCAGCAGTAGCAGCCAGCGTCCAAAAGATAGGCTTTGAATACGCTTGGGCACCGGCGAGAATCGAATCTTTGGACCAAAAACCGGAGGTGAGGAAGAGACCTGAGATGGCAATGGTGCCAATAAGATATGTGATAGCCGTGACCGGTAATTTGCTCCACAAGCCGCCCATGTGGCGCATGTCTTGCTCGTCGTCGCAGGCATGAATGACGCTACCGGAGCATAAAAACAACATGGCTTTAAAAAAGGCATGGGTAAACAAATGGAACAAACCCGCCCCCGGAACACCACAGCCCATAGCGGCCATCATAAACCCCAACTGAGAACAGGTAGAGTAGGCCAACGCTTTTTTAATATCGGTTTGAGTAAGAGCGATGGTGGCACCCACCACGGCAGTAACCGTTCCAATAATGGCAATCGCCGCCATAGCATTGGGCGACATAGCAAACAGGGGATACACACGGCCCACCAAATAAATACCGGCCGCCACCATGGTGGCCGCATGAATGAGGGCGCTAATAGGCGTAGGGCCGGCCATGGCATCGGGCAACCACGTGTGCAACGGCACCTGAGCACTTTTGGCCATGGGTCCCATAAAAATTAAGAATGCGATGATTCCAATGGGCAGGGACTTGAACCAAGCGGGGGCTTGGGCGACCAAAGCCGCAATGCCACTGAAGCCAAGCAGCGCTTCGCTAGGGTGAACACCCAAGTAACTTTGCCACCAGCCATACGTAAAGAACAGCAAGCTTAAAATGCCAATGAGCAAACCAAAGTCACCCACACGGTTCATCAAGAAGGCCTTGATACAAGCCGCTGCGGCATCGGGACGGGTGTACCAAAAGCCAATGAGCAAGTAGCTGGAAACACCCACAAGCTCCCAAAACACATACATTTGGAAAAGGTTGGTGCTGAGTACCAAGCCCAACATGGAAAAGTTAAAGAGAGCCAAATACCCGTAGAACTTTGCGTAACCCTCATCGTGGCCCATGTAGCCGTGGGTATAAATTTGAATGAATAAACTAATGAAGGTGACTACAAATAGCATCATTACCGACATGGGATCGATGCGGTACCCAATAGAAAGCACCAAATCACCAGCCTGCAGCCAAGGCTGATTCATTTCCACCACATGAAGATTGTTGGTTAGTAAGGCATACACAAAAGGTAAGGTATGAAGCAGGCCCAAAAACGTAGCGCCCACCGTAAGCAGCATACTGGCCGTTTTGGTAGGGGCATTCCATTGCTGCCAAGTGGAAGACTCTTTACCCAAAGTAGCTGGCAACACACCGCGCAGTAGCACAATGAGTGCAAAAGCCAGTAAGGGGTACACAGGTACCCAGGCAACGTGTTGTTGAAGTGACATCCACCAGCTGTCCATAAGAGTGCTTCCTAAACAATGAGAGTTAAAAATACTGGAGTATTAGCCTTTTAAAACCGAAAATTGTTCCATATCCACGGTTTTATATTTGCGGTACAAGGCAATCACAATGGCCAAACCCACAGCGGCTTCGGCTGCTGAGACCGTGAGAATAAAAATGGCAAAGGCTTGCCCTGACATAAAGAACTGAGCACCTGAACCGCTACCATACGCTGGTGACAAGTAGTTGTTAAAGGCCACCATGTTAATGTTGACTGCATTCAGCATCAGCTCTAGGGACATCAACACACGAATGACATTGCGGCTGGTGGTGACACCAACGAGGCCAATGACAAACAGCGTCGTGGCTAGTATCAAAAAATGAGGAAGCTGTGGGGTTAAAAAGTCAGTCATCATAAACAGTCCAAAAGGTTGCTTCTACTACAGGTTAAACGCCTACAGGCTCACGAAAAGGTATCTCGTCGACAGCAGCTTCATTAGCTGCTGCTTCCACATCCGCCGCATTGGGATGATTGGCCTTAGAAGCCGCCAGCGATGTGGTGGTACCTTCCAGGGCTTCTTGGGCTTCTGGCGTTAAGTGACTTTGGTTGGGCGTGTATTTAATCGATGTTTCGTCTACACCACTGAGGGAGCGCTTGGAAATAAGAATGGCACCCACCATGGCAATCAACAGTAAAATAGAGGCCAATTCAAAAGGGAGCGCATACGTATTAAACAAGGCGGTACCCAACAAGGCCGTGCTGCCTTCTGTTTGGTAAATAGCGGCCAAGGCTGCGGGCGTAGGGATAACTCGATAGCCATGCAACGCTGCTGGCAACAACAAGGCAAAAGCCATGCCCGCCACTACCATGTATGCTGCCAATTGACGCTTCGTCACTGAACGATCCGACAATAATTTATCGCCCGTAAACATAATTCCAAACAAAATAATGATGGTAAGCCCCACGCCATACACCAAGGTTTGAACCACCGCTAAAAAATCAGCGTTATTGAGAACAAACACACCGGCAATGCTTAAGAACGCCACAATCAGCATCAACGCTGAATAGATGATGCTGGGGTGAAACACCACACTTAGGGCGGCGCCTACGGCAGCCGTGGCAAATACCCAAAAGAGAATGGTTTCCAACAACATAAACAAAAAACCTTTACGAGAAATGAAACAATAAAAAGAAGACTCTTAAACTGTCGGCACCAAATCGTGGGCAGCGCGCCACTCATCGGATTCGTTGCCTTTGAGAGTCAAATCAAACTTATCCAGCACCAAGGCTTCACGACTGTAATCCGCCAATTCAAAATCCGGCAGCATTTTTATGCAATCCACGGGGCATACTTCTGTGCAGTTGCCGCAAAAAATACAACGGCCCATATCAATGGTGAACTGATCAATAACGGGTTTTTTATCACCATCGCGATGCATTTCAATTTGAATCAAGTCATCGCACGGGCACACTTTGGCACAGGCTTTGCACCCAATACACAAATCGGTGCCATCAGACTTGGCCAACAAACTCAAGCGCCCATGAAAGCGATTGGTCATTTCCGGCATCACTTCTGGGTATTCTTCCGTCACCGGTTCGCGGCCCACGTGAGAAATAACCGTCGCCATCCCTTTGGCAATTTCAGTCACCGCACTGAGAACTTTATTCTCTGTGGGCAAATAGCCCTCGGGCAGAGGAATGGATGTGTGCTTGTCAGTCGGTTTTGATTCAGTCATACAGAACACTCACGTTATACAAAAAAGGAAAGGAGAAGAAATTTATCGAACGAAACGGGCTTTCAGTTTTTCTTGCAGGTTGTGGCTCATCCAAATACTAAAGCCGCCTACACCGCCTACCAACAATACAGCCCACACCACCAAATAGCCCCAGTTGCCTGTGACTGAGGCAATAAGATCCGGCATGGTATCGTTGGGGTAGGCCCAGAATTTTTGGAGGCCGACCAAGAATAAATTAAGTAATGCAATGGGCATCAAGAATTTCCAGCTAAAACCCATGAGCTGATCGGGCTTAAGGCGCGGCAAGGTGCCGCGCAGCCACATGGCCATAAATATAAGCACGTAAATTTTAAGGACGGTCCAACTAATTTTTTCCAACTGATCCAACAAAAAGGCGACGCCTGGCAACTTTATTTGCTGCTCTAGCCAAACACCTGCAGAAATAAGCCCCTGAGCCGACTGAATAACAGGCGTATTGATATAAGTACTATCAATCAAGGTTCCCCAAGGCATGGTGACCCCAGCCAGCGGGCAGTTGTACCCACCAAAGAAAAACACCACCGACAACGCGCACATGACAAACAAGGCGGCGTATTCTGCCAAAAAGAACATGGCAAACTTCATGCCCGAGTATTCGGTGTTATAGCCGCTTACTAGCTCGCTTTCAGCCTCTGGCAAATCAAAGGGAATTCGATTGACTTCCGCAATGGCGGCAATGGTAAACACCAAAAAAGGCAGGGGGGTTAAATAAAACCAATACCAACCCAACGGACCCAAAGGCGTTTGTTGAGCCGTCACAATGTCGGTCAATCGCATAGAACCCGTAAACAGCACCACCGTCAGCACTGACAAAATCAAGGGAATTTCGTAGCTAATGGCCTGAGCCGCGCTACGCATTCCGCCGATGAGGGAATATTTGTTATTACTAGCCCAACCTGCTAGCACAATGCCCAACATGGAAATAGACGACAACGCGAAGATAAGCAAAGCCCCTACAGGCATATCCAGCGCCGTGAAGTAATCGGTAAAAGGGATAAAGGCAAACAACACGAAAACAGGGAAAATGAACAACGCTGGCGCCAGAGTAAACAAAAATTTGTCCTGCCCAGGGGTCATAATGTCCTCTTTAAACAGTAATTTCACCCCATCAGCAACGGTTTGCAGCAAACCAAAGGGGCCTACACGGTTGGGGCCTTTGCGCTGGGTGACCCACGCTAGCACTTTGCGCTCCATTAGAACCATAAACACCACAGCCGATTTGGCCACAATGGCAATGAGAACGAACAGAACAACGCCCCAAATAAAGAGCATCAATACTTGGGAAGCTTCGTTAAAAATATCCACGCCCAATTTGTGATGGAGCCACACAAACCATTGGGGAATCTGAAAGGGCATTGTTCTTACCAATCACCAAAACGAGGAAACAAACAAAAGGAACAAAAACGAAGAGCCTGCCAGCAAGTTACCGATCCACTTCAGGCAAAATAATATCCAAGCTACCAAAAATAGCCATTAAATCGGGGTACAAATTGCCAATCATCAAGCTAGGTAAAATGGTTAGGTTGCTAAACGACGCCCCACGCCATTTGACGCGATACGCCTTGGGCGTGCCATCGCTTATTACATAACAACCCAGCAAGCCACGCGGCGATTCTACCTGTGAGTAAGCCTCACCCGCAGGGGGCTTAAAGGTCATCAAATTCACTTTTTGCCCATACGTTTGCCAATCAGCGTTAATGACAGGAATGGTTTTTTCAGCCAAGGTCACATCGGCCGCAACGGGTTCTTGCTCTTGTTTTTTGGCCAAAGCCACGCGTTTTTGAGCTTCTTTAATCTCGTTGGCCACGACATCCACCTCGGCCTGAATTTTTTTTACTTCTGCCGTATCGCCGCCGGGCATGTTATCCAAGGCTTGATGAATGATTTTTAGCGATTCCCGCATCTCGGCCATACGCACTTTATAGCGGGCGTACACATCCCCAACCGATTCCGTGGGGACATCAAAGGTAAAATCTTCGTAGCTACTGTAGGGTTGGGTTTTGCGTAAATCGTTATCCACGCCGCACGCACGCATCGCAGGGCCAGTCACGCCGTAATCCAAGCAATCTTGCAAGTTAAACAAGCCCACACCCAAGCAACGATCGAGAATAATGGGGTTTTTGGTGGCAATGGCTTCGTATTCGTCAAAACGAGCCGGCAACTCGTTAATAACGCCACGCACTTGATCCAACCAGCCCACAGGCATATCGGCATTCACGCCGCCAAAGCGGAAATAGTTGTACATCATGCGAGCGCCTGTCAGCTCTTCAAACAAATCGAAGATAGCTTCGCGGTCACGAAAAGCATAAAAGAAGGGGCTGGTGGCGCCCAAATCCAATAAAAACGTACCAAACCACAACAAATGAGACGTAATGCGGTTTAATTCCATGCAAATGACACGGATGTACTGAACCCGCTTAGGCACTTTTAAATTGGCAATGCCTTCCAAGGCCGTAACATACGCATAGTGATCGAAAAAGGAGGAAAGATATTCCACCCGATCGATGGTGGGCTGGTACTGAAAATACGAACGCCCTTCTGCCATTTTTTCTTTACTACGGTGCAAGTAGCCAATCACTGGCTCCATGTCTTTCACAATTTCGCCGTTAATAGTGGTTACCAGCCGCAACACGCCGTGGGTACTGGGATGTTGGGGGCCAATGTTGATGACCATGTCTTCCGTAGACAAGCCTTGATCGAAGGTGACCCCTTGCAAGCTACTAAAGCCGGGTTTTTCTGGAAGTTCAAGTTGGGGGATGGCCATACACCAGTACCTTTAGAAAGATTGGATTTATCAAAATGCTGTGAACGTTGCGTTAATGCCAGTAGAGTGGGGCCGCTTGCGATCAGCGACGGTTCCACACCAGGCGAGGATCTTCTTCATTGTAGTCTTTGCGCAGGGGGTGCCCGACCCAATCCACCGGCATTAAAATGCGACGCAAATCGGGGTGGCCGCAGTAAATAATGCCCATTAAGTCGTAGCTTTCGCGCTCATGCCAATTAGCAGCAGGCCACACCGACACTAAACTGGGGCATTCTTCGGCTTCATCCACTTGCACCTTTAGCGCCACAGTGGTGTTGGTGGCCAACGAAAACACATGGGCCACGGATTCACGGTGGGTTTTCATATCCACACCGGATACAGACAGCAGCAAGTCAAAAGATGCCTCGTCTTTAAGCACCTGGGCAGCGCCCAACAGCTCCGTTAGAGCAAAAGACATCGATTCATTGCCCAAGGCGTCCTTGCCCAAGGCGGTAGGATGGAACCCTTTGGATTGCAACAATTGACCCAGAGGCCCTTGAGGAATCTCAGGGGTAGTTGTGGCCTCGGGCACAGGCGCTTCCGCAGAAGCGGCAGGGCTAGAGATGGGGTTAGATGGGTTGGCGGACTCGCTCATGGCGGAATTTATTATTTCCTCGAACTAAACGACCTTGGCTACGCAAGGCTTCCACATTGTAACCGTGGGTTTGAACACCCCAGTGCATAAAATCAGCTTCTGTATCACCATCGCGCGGCAACAACACTTCGCCTTCGCCCAGCTGTACACGAGGCACATGAAGGGCGGCACGTTTACGACGCGTGGCAATGCTTTCGGTACGGATTTTCTTTTGCAACAAAATCAGCGCATCCAGCAGCGCTTCTGGGCGAGGCGGGCAACCCGGCACATACACATCCACCGGCACCAAACGGTCCACACCGCGCACCACAGAATACGAATCGTTCTCGTACATGCCACCTGTAACAGTGCAGGCACCCATCGCAATCACGTATTTGGGCTCCGGCATTTGCTCGTACAAACGCACCAACGCCGGTGCCATTTTGTGGGTAATGGTCCCGGCGGTAATCATTAAGTCGGATTGTCTGGGGGTGGCACGGAATACTTCCGAGCCAAAGCGAGAAATATCAAAGGTAGAGGCCGAAGTGGACATCATTTCAATGCCGCAACAGCTGGTAGCAAACACCATCGGCCACACCGAGTTAGAATGTCCCCAGTTGTAGAGAGCGTCAATGGTGGTGGTAATCACACCGGCGCTCTCCAACAAATTTTGGAGCGAGGTAATCGCCGTGTTTTCCCGATTGTCTGCGAAGGTATCCATGGTCATGTCATCAATCCAAAGTCTATTGTAAGACTGCTACTGCCAACGAAGCGCGCCTTTACGCCACGCGTAAATCACACCCAGCAATAAAATATCCACAAACAGGTACATAATCACCAAACCACGAACCCCCAAGGAGTCAAAGGTAATGGCCCAAGGAAAGAGAAAGGCGGTTTCAATATCAAACAAGATAAAGAGCAACGCGTAGAGGTAAAACTTCACATCAAACTGAATGTGAGCATCGCCAAAGGTGGGCATCCCTGATTCATAGGTGGTGTACTTAAGGGCTGTGGGGCTTTTAAATTGGACAATCTGGGCAATTCCCATCAACAAGAAGGGCAAGGCCATACCGCCAATAAGCAACACAAACAGCAACGGAAACCCGGTAAGATGAAAATGTGTTTGAGAGAGAGCCATGGGATGCATGGGAATAAGTACCAAAAGAATTCATAACAGGATCAATCACCCAAAATGGGGAGTGAACACCCGCCAGTGTACCTGCCCCAACACAAGGGGGCAAGCCGGTTGCATGACTTTGGCGATAGAGCCCTTACACTGGAACTCTGTGAGACCTCGTGTGTCTGAGGGACAATAAAAGAAGCAATGCTCGTTAGAAATCCTCGTTTATGCTCCTTCCCAGCCTCGTTGCTCCTTGATACATTCCAATCCATATTGGCCAGGATCTTCCCCACAATGCCTCAACTTTACTCTCCCCAAAAATCTCTCCTCTGTCTTTTCATGCTGCTTGCTATCGCAGCAGGCCTATCAACGCAGGCTTTTTCTCAAGAAACTTCCTCAGGCTACACCTATGAGGAAACGTCGGTGGCACCTTCGGAGAACGCCACTACGGTGATGGACGACGCCACGTTGGATGTGGACCCCTTAATTGAAGCCAAACAACTGATAGCTTCAGGGAAAAGCCGACAAGCAAAAGCCATTTTAGAAGCCTTATTAACCCAAAACCAAGTAAAAGGGCCTCGAGCCATTGAAACCCGCATGGCCTTAGGGGCCATCGCCCGAGACAACGGGCAACCCGCCGAGGCCCGCCGCCACTTGGAGCTGGCGTTGCGCTTGAACCCCAACAACCCCAAGGTATTGGCCGAATTGGGTTACTTGTTCACTTTGGCCAGCGTGGATGATTACCATCCCAACCACACTATGAGCGCCAAAGCCGATGAATTTTTTACCAATGCCGAGCGCCTCAACGCCAAAGATTCGTGGGTTCTCCTTCGACGAGCAGACCAAGCGCGATTAAACCTGGAAACGTCTCACCAACCCATTGATATCGCTACCTGGCAGCGCTTGGATACCCAATACCAAGCCGCCGAAAATGCGGGGGCTCCTCCCGAAGACTCTGCCCCCGGCCGTTTGGCGGTCTGGATTGCCTTAGCACCCCTTCAGCACCAGCGCTTTGATGACGCCATTGGCCCCATATTATACGAACTAGACAAAGCCCCTACTCATGCAGGGTACCGTTTATTACTAGCCCGTTGGTATGCCGCCCAACAGCAAACCACCCCCGCTTTGCAACAAGCCTTACTAGCGGTGGAAGCCTCTGAAACCGTTCAACCTGCTACCTTAACCTTGGTGGCCCAACTGTACGAACGCCTCGGTGACACCGCCAACGCCCGACAATTTTACGAGCGTGTGTTGCAAGAGGCCCCCAACCACACCCCCACATTGATAGCCTTGGGCGACTTACTGGTGGCCCAGAACCAAAGCGAAGAAGGCCTGGCCTATTTGCGCCAAGCCATGACCAACGAACCTCAGCGCTTGGAACAACGGCTAACTGCAGCACAAGAAGCTATCAGAGACGAGCACACTACCGAAGGTTTGCGGCGCTTAACGCCCATTCTTCAATTAACGGAGGGGGTCATTGCCAACCCTGAGCTCTTTGACCCTATTCGCAAGCGTGCCTTGCATGCCGCCGCCAATGCCATTAGCCTGGATGCCTTTTACGGCAAGCCGCCTGTCAATACCCCACCCGTTGTGGCCCAAGCCTTGCAAACCGCTGTTAATGATTCAGACCCATTGATTAAGCTGGACGGTTTGAAGTTTTTAAATGCCCGCGCCGGTCGTTCTTCGTTAACATGGTCTACCGAACTGAAAGGACCCTTGGAGCAAATTTTATTGGTGAGCAGCTCCCTCGCATCAGATGCCTTGGCCAGTGGAGAAGCCTTGTTTTTGCTGCAACAATACCCCCAAGCCAACCGCGCACTGGATGGGGTGGAAGGCAATACGGCTCAAGAGTATCTGGAAAACGGGGATCGCTTGTTGGGCATCCAAGCCATGACAGCTGCTACGGCTCAGTATCAACGAGGGTTAACCTTAAGCCCACTGGCGGCCTTATCTCAAGGTTTAAAAAAAGTGCAAGAAAAACGCCGCCTAGCTGAGCAACGTATTGTACAGGGTAATGGCGCCTATGATGGCAAACAATTTACGGCTGCGCTAGAACAGTACATGGATGCCAAAAAACTCTACCCCGACTGGGACTTGCCATGGATTCGCTTGGGCGACACCCACTTTGCCCTCAAACAGTACCAGCCCGCTTTAGATGCTTATGAGCAAGCCGTTCGAATTAACCCCAGCTATTTGGCAGGCCCAGCCTTTAAAAAACGCTTAGACAGCCTTCGTAAAAAAGCAGCTAAAAACAGAAAATAACTTTGGGCTTAGGCGTTTAAGGCTAGAGTCGCTTTTTGTTTAATTGACCTCTCTGTAGGTAGGGCTTTTAGCATCTCTGGGTCTAATGGAGCCGATTCAAAAGCCCTCAATAACACCACTCCTATCAATCCCGCTGTTTCCACTACCGATTTTTGCAATAACTCCTGAATGTCCCCTTGCCAACCTTCTAACTCAGTCACCCCTCGATTAGTGAAGGTCGAATCGCTATTTTGGCGTTTGGGTTTAATCAGTTTAAACATATCAAATAGCCTCAAATAATTCTTAGCTGCTACTTTTTCCGCCACCGGCTTCAAGCTTTCTTCATTCCGATGCTTCTCTATCCATGAAGCGGTACTTTTTATCAGGCGTTCTTTAGCAATAGCGCCACAAATCGGAAGCTTTTCTATCCATTTATGCAAATCCACAATGGATCCATTGTGTAAGGGTACGGGCCAAGAATAATCACGGGTCAGGTGAAAGGGTTGTCCTGCATCCACCAAGTGCATAATTTTACCCACCCATTTAACAATGGTCTCTTTGTTTTGAGGTGTTTGAGTGAGGGCCTCCAACAACTGCTGACGATAATAGGCCAAAAGCCCTAACACATTTTTAGGCGAACCCCATATACGCTGGGACCAAAGGCCTAAATCGTTTTTCAGAGCCGCTTCCATCACTTTTTTTTGAGAGTTTTTAAATTTTTTCTCAACCGATTTCCAAGTAATATCCCCAGCGGCATAACTTAAGGAACGAGGATTTTCCAAATAATCAATATCATCCAAATGAATAAAATGCCTCAATCGATTTGAATCTTCTGCCTCGCAGACTATTTGAATGGCCGTGTGGTTGGCTTTTATAAACGCTTTTAACGGATGATCCTTTGGCAACGCTTTGTACAAAATTTCATTGATTTGCTCATGCTGATTCCATCCCCAACCAAATTGTACCGTTCCAGGCTTAGGCAATGGCTTTTTTTGAACCGCCTGGTTACGTTTCACTGGCAGTCCTGAGATTATTGGACACGACAACGTCAACCCCGTCACCGGCGTTACCTCCCCACGTGCTTCTCTCGGAATTTATTTATTACCAGCATGCCTCATCAGTGATGACAACTGTCGATCGAGGGCGTGACGGTAATGAGACATGTCACGGACACTTTGTCATCAAAGGCCTTAATGGCCTGAGGATTTCATAAAATTGGGCTTGCTCGGTTCTACCATTGGGCGCGCGGGTACCATTTGATGGCTTTGCTGACCATTGCTTGTATCCGTTCGCTGAATAACCACCCGCGCAGGCCCCTGACTCGAGTTATCACTGGTTTCGCTGAGCACCAACTGAGACTGAAGTCGGTTGGGTTTGGGCGGTAAGGCTTTGGGTACAAAGGATCCACTGGACTGACTACTCAAATCAGCGGCAGCCACTTTTGGGGAAATCTCCACACCGGCTGCTTCCCCATGAGGTTTAATCACCAAGGTTTTTTTAGGCTTTTCTGCTGGTGTTTTAACACGATTGGGATCGGTGTAGAGCAAAAATTCAATGCGACGGTTTTCATTACGCCCTTGCGCCGTGGCATTGGGCTTTAGCGGCTGGGTTTCGGCAAATCCTGCTGCCGACAGCTGATGAGAATTAAAGCCCTGACTCTGAATAAGGTACCGCACCACCGCACTGGCACGTGCGGTAGACAATTCCCAATTACTAGGATACTGAACCGAGCGAATGGCTTGATTATCGGTGTGGCCTTCCACCTGAATGAGATAATTAACCGCCATGGGCTTTAGCTTGGCTGCCACCATAGCAATTATTTGTTGGGCCTGGGGCCGTAAATTCGCAGCCCCAGAGCCAAACAATACCCGGCTATTAATACGTAAGCGAACGCCCCGCTTATCGCGTTCCACTTCTATATCGGGCGAGGTTTCGTTGCCTTGGCCGTTGGGGCGCTCTGTGGCTAATTTGCCTTCTCCGCCGGAGCCTTCGCCAGCAGCGGCGGCGGCCTCTATAGCTTTTTGAAGACCCTCGAGTTCTTTATTGAGTTCTTGGGCAATGGTATTTAAGCCTTCTTCCCCGCTGGGTGGCTGTTCCACCTCGGTTTGGCCTTTTTTTTCTACCAAGCTTTTAAAGTCGCCCATGACCCCATCTCCCGATGAGTTACGATCGGGGCTGGCAAGGTTGGTTATGTTGGTGGGGGCTCCTTTGCCAGAAGCCGACAGCAGGGATTTTACCCCGTGCATTAAGCTTTGATCTTGAAACCCTTGGCGGATTCCATTCATCACTTCTTTTTCAGCGGTAGAGCTTTCCGCTTTGGCCAGGGCGTATAGCGCCGTAAAGGTGGCAAACAGCAGGGTCATAAAATCGGCATACGACACCACCCAGCGTTCCAGGTTTTCGTGTGGGGCATGTTTATGCTTTTTACCGCTCATAACAGGCGATGACTACTCCGCTAATCTGTAACCAGATGAAACTACAATTCCACAAGCTCAAGCGCTTGCTTGGCTGGCAAGAACACCATCAGTTTTTCTTTAATAAAATTGGGGCTTTCTCCCGCCTGAATGGATAAAATGGCCTCAATCATCATTTGGCGTACCAAAATACTGGACTTGCCCTTAAATTTAATTTTTCCAGCCATGGGCAAACAAATTAGGTTGGCGGCCCCTACCCCGTATACCGTAGCTACGAAGGCAACAGCAATACCGCCCCCCAATTTACTGGGGTCGTTTAGGTTACCCATAACGTGAATAAGCCCCAACACCGCCCCAATAATACCTACGCAGGGGGCTAGCGCTCCAAAATCTTCCAATACTTTGGCACTGTGGCCAATTTCTTCTTCGTACATGCCCAGTTGGGTTTCTAATAAATCACGCAGCAAGTGGGGATCCGTTCCGTCGGTCATCAATTCCATGCCTTTGCGTAAAAAAGGCTCTTGAATTTCTTTAATATCGTTTTGAAGGGCTAAAATGCCTTCTTTACGGGCTTTTTGGGCAATGCCAATCATCATTTTGGCAATTTCTAAGGGGTTATCTTTACTGGCTAAAAATACCTTTAGGCCCCATTCCATAGAATGTTGCAATTCATCGCCTCGGTGGCACAGCACCACAGCACCCACGGTGCCAAAAATAACAATCAAAAAAGCTGTCGGCTGAATCAAGGCATCAGGACTCAAACCTTCCAGCACAGCCCCTAATAAAATGGAGCCAATGCCCACTAAGAGACCAATAATCGACGTTAAATCCATCGTCACGTATCCTTACGGTTAGTACCCAAGGGTGATAAAGCAGCCATACAAAGCAACTTTCACAAAAATCCATACCAATACCGTGTGTCAAAAACACACCGAATCCGGCCCCCTGATTGTAACGATCCTCTCATGCCGATGGATCAGTTACGCCTTAGGAATACAGCAAGCGACGGAGGTAGGATCGGGCAGGCGTTGGTAAAGCCCCTAAAATACGGGCCAAAAACCCAACGGGGCCGTGCTGCTGCTGTTGGCACACATCGCACTGGCCGCAGGTTAATTGGCTGGGATTAGAAAAGGTTAAGGGCCAATCCATAAAGCGTGCCAAGCTCACCAATCGGCAGCTTTCTTCAGAAAAATACCAGTCTCTAACGGCTTCTAAAGCCTGCTGTACGCCTTGACGATAGGACACCGACGCATTGGCCGAAGACCCCTCCGATGAGGAGCGAGGCAGTTGCTGATTTTGGTAACGGGTGTCTCGCTGCATGCGCTGCCAGCTATCCGCCAGCCCGTCTTTGGAGTAACACAGGTGCAGCGTCATGCTGGCTTGAGTGGCTGTTTTGGCCGCAGGTACCGACAAGGCGTCCCACAACACATCACCCAAGTGGGTGGGTAACTCCCACCACAACACGGTGTGAGGTGTGTTGGGATTGGCCCCCCAAAAACGCGTGGGGTAGCCCACGCTTACCAAGGCGCTTTGAGGGCTGGTCTTTCTCGCCTGCCGAACGATTCGAGGATCCGGTGGCTCCATACCGGGGGGCACCAAGCGCGCAAATGGGTCTAGCCACACCGGCGTAATACCCAACTGATCCAGCGCAGCCCCCAATCGAAACGCGGTGCTATTATCATCGGCTCGTACCAATACAGAACCACTGTCTTGAGAGACCCAATAGCCCAATTGGCTGAACTGCTGATGACGCGTGAGGCACGGATGCACCTGAAAACGGATACTCGCTAATGAAGAACCTTCTGGAGGCGCGTATTGGCAAAACAGGCCCCCTTCTGCCCCCAATGCATCCAAAATTTGCCAATGCCACCGAGGCCCCATAGGGCCTGTTAACAAACACAGCGGCGGCAAGGGGTCCATGCGCTGAATGGCATTCACCACCGGTCGGTATCGGCCAGCTGCCTTAAAGCCCGGCACCAAATTTTGAGCATCTTCCACTACCAACAGGGTTAAGGGTAACCTTGCCAACGCTGCCAAAAACCGTACCGAGGCAAAAGATTCCGGCGTGGTAAGCAACAGTTTTACCCGGTTTTGATTGAGGTTCTCATACACCGCCCGTTGCTGATGAGGCATGAGTCCTTCATGAAGCAGCGTTACTTCAGGCTCTTCAAAACCACTCAGGCGCAAAATGTCCATATTCAATTCAAGCTGGGCTTCATCCAAACATACCGAAACCACCAAGCCCCGCCAATTGAGGGCTGTAAAAGCATACAGAGAGAGTTGCGACACATGGGGTGGAAACCCTCCCACCAGGGGAAGCTTCTGCTCGAGAGACTCTAACAGGCAGGCCTGAAACGCCTCCGCCGAGGGGATAAGGCGAGGCGTAATGGAAGGTGGTTCGGTAACAGAAGGTAAAGAAGGCATTGCCTTCATTATAGAATTGAGGAGCTTAAAAAGGGCGTTTCTTGAGAAAGATATTCCGTGGTAATTTCTCCCCTCCCTCACGAACAAGACCTAGTAGCATTGCCTAATCCCCAGCCTTTAAAGGGCACCCTCAGCGTACCTGGGGATAAATCACTGGGGCACCGGGCATGGATGGCTACCTTACTGCGCCCTGGCACCTACACCTTGTACAACGTGCCCAACAATGCGGATGTAACCGCTACGCGTGAGTGCATGACGGCCTTGGGGTTGGATGTAACCCCTGTTAACGAAACCGATTGGCAGGTTACTAGCCCTACAGCCTTAGGCACACCCGCACACCCACTGGATTGTAAAAATGCAGGAACCGCCATGCGTTTATTGGCAGGCCTATTGTCAGGGCTCAACATTCCCGCCACCTTGGTAGGCGATGTTTCTCTGAGCAGCCGCCCTATGGATCGGATTCTCACCCCGCTCCAGCGTATGGGGGCCAACATTACGGGGCAAGCCCACCCGTCCAAACCCAACGTCACGGTAGCACCCCTTCAGATTCACCCTCAAATAGCCCCGTTAACGGGAATTTCCTATACGCTACCCATGCCATCAGCCCAAGTGAAGTCTGCCATTTTAATGGCAGGGTTGTTTGCCCAAGGCACAACAACGGTTATGGAGCCCATTCCCAGCCGCGACCACACCGAACGACTGTTTCAATCCCTAGGGCTGCCGCTAACCACGGAAGGTTCTACCATTACCGTTCAAGGAGGATGGCAGCGGCCCGCGTTGGAAGCACCCTTAGCTCTCACTGTTCCCGGCGATCCATCCTCTGCGGCTTTTATACTGGGGGCTGCGGCGCTGATTCCTGGCTCCATCATTACTTTAGAAAACGTGCTCCTTAATCCCACCCGTTTGGGTTGGGTCAAGGTCTTTCGTCAGTGGGGGGTACCCATTAAAATCCAGGAAACTGGCACCAGCATGGGAGAAACATTAGGCAGTTTAAGCCTTTCCTGGGATAAGGAATCGTCAACCGATCGGTTAAAAGGAGACGTTACCCTCACCGACTCAGATATTCCGGCACTCATTGATGAATTGCCATTGTTGGCCATTGTGGCACAACGGGTGCAAGGCACGTTTACGGTAGGCGGCGCCGAAGAGCTTCGTCACAAAGAAAGTGACCGCATTGCCTTATTGCAATCGGCTCTCAGGGCTGTGGGTGGCAACATGACCCCCCTTGCCGATGGCTTTATTATTGAAGGTGACCCGCAACGGATGTTTTTTGCTCCTACCGCCGCTATTTCGACGGGACACGATCATCGCATTGCCTTGAGTATGCGAGTCTTAAATACCGCTGCAGACCCAAACATTTATTGGCCCTTGGACAATACGGAGTGCATGGCCGTCTCCTTTCCCAAATTTGATACTGTATTAGCCCAGCTACAACAGCCTTAGCCTTTACCACTGGAGAGTTTATGGAACCCACCACACTGAACACCCCAGAACCAACCGTTGTACCATCCCCCTCCAAAGACCCTCCTTCTGAGAAAACAGGAGTAACCCCCTTTGTACGCCACATTGATGACTATAAAAAGGGGTTCTCATCAGCACTCCGGGCCTTTATCTACCAGGCGGCCCGAAACGGCCTGTTTTTACTGTTGATCGTCCTCAAACAATTCAAATTGGCTGGGCGAGAGCACATCCCCACCGACAACACCCCCTTTATTGTGGTGGCCAACCACGTTAGCAATTGGGACCCCCCTGTGGTGGGCTGCGTGTTGCGCGGCCACCGAAACGTGGCTTTTATGGCCAAACAAGAACTCATGACCCCCAGCCACTGGCTAAATGCCGCTTTTAACTGGGTGGGCACCATCCCTGTGGATCGCGATTCGGTTTCCGTAACTACCCTGCGGGTGGCCAAGCAAGTGGCGTTACTACCCAATTGGGTGTTGGGGGTGTTCCCTGAGGGGCACCGAAACATAGACGGCACCGCCAAACCCAAAAAAGGGGCTGCCTTTATGGCTCGAATGACAGGCTGTGCCATTTTACCCATTGGTATTGCCTACACACCTCAAGGGGCTCGGGCCCAAGTGGGGCCCATTATCCCTGTTACCAAAGATGCTGACTTGGACACCCTCACCGAACACCTGATGAACACCTTACACACCCTCAAAACTCAAGCCGAAGGTCTGTAAGGCCTTTTTGAAAAAGTTAACGCCCTTGTGGTTACAGGTTTGTTACAAATTCTCTGTCTCCTGTCACAAAACATAGGGTAATGGGTTTTATGCAATCAGCAGGCTTAGCAGGGTTATTTACACCACATCTCGTATGGACGCACCCAAAAATCGTATTGCTGGCTGGTTAAAACCCTTTTTTGTATTCAGAAGAGACACCTAAGAGAGCACCACACCCTATTTATGGGCCAAACTGCCACCACCTTACCCGCGCAACCGCGCAGTACCTATGCACCCAATGGGGCAGGCTTAAGTGTGGCCTCGTCGCTACCGGTTGCAGGCATTCCATTATCGCCTCAGCAAGCGTTGTTGGCCAAGGCACTCATTCAAGCACAGCAAAAAAAACAGCAACAGCTTCAACAACAAGCGCAGCAACAAACCATTCAACAAGCGTTGCAAGCCCCCACCATGGATTACACGGACCAACAACGCATCCGTCCAGCCAGCATTCCATCCGCCAGCTTTTGGCAAAACCCCACCTTTCAAGCTCGCAATGCCGGTTTTGTGCGCCTTGTTAAAAAATCCGTAGCTACGGCACCGTCCAACGCCCTAGAGCCCGGCGAACAACAACAAACCATGGTGCATACCTTGTTCCAACGCTTTGATAAAGCAGGGCAAGAGTACCTAAAAACTCTGCTGACCAATGGTAAGCTACTTCAACGCAGCGGCGGCGAAGATCAACATTCCATGCTGTATCATTTGTACGCCATGGCCACCACCCCCCGCCTCAATGGCATGGATGGCGTTCGTGCCGCCCAAGACACCGCCCGCATTGTGGCCGAACCCGAAAAAATTGTTCAAACCTTTGTCAAGTTGCTGCCTCAAGACCAACAAGACCTGTTGCGCCGCTACAACTTGCACCCTAGCGATTTACCCGAAGGCCAAACGGGCATCACCCTGCAGCAGCTTCAAAATGCCTTTAGCGCCGATTGTGTACCTGCCAGCATTATGGTGCGTCAGGCCCTGCAACACCCCGATGAGTTGGCCCGACAGATTAATGAACTAACTGGCTTAGGCTATTTTTACGAAACCGTCCGCGATTGGGAAATTTGGCCCAAAGAGCCAGGCAAAGCCGACGAAATTTTTAAAGAATGGAACTGGAATTCCGTTCCGCTAGGCACCGATGCCAGTGGCAGTAAGGTGTATCGAGTCAAATTTGAAATGCCCGAATCCGTGACCTTGCGGACAGAAGCCGCCCATAAGCGCAACAACCCCGGCAATGAAGAATCCCCCATTGAAAGCGCTTATCAGGGCACTTTGGCCCATCAAGGCAGTGGTAAACGTTACAACGGTTTATTGGCGTTGCGTTGGGATGCTAGTAATCAGTTATCCCCTGGCCTCAACGACGTAGAAAAAACCGTGCTGGAAAGCGCCATTGAGGACGGCAAAGCCATTCGATCCATTCCTTACATGGTGGCCACCGGCCGCTGGGAAGACATGAAAGCAGGCAATACCCAAGACAGCTTCCTGTTTGGCTACACCACTCGTTTTGAAGATACCTTGGCCCAACTAACCATGGCCTTGGGCATGGGCTGGGTGCCCACCATTGGCTTTATTGAAACCGATGGCAGTGGCAAGGTGATGATGGGCCACGAAATTAACTTGGTAGATTATGCCGTAAAAGGCAACGAGGTGTATTTTAAAACCACCGATACTGACGATAACAATCCTGCGTACGTGTGGCGCAGCGCCAAAGAATTGATTCCCAAACTGCACCATGTCGGTTATCCGGCTGGCTTTGCCCAGCGTATTCAACAAGATTTGGACAGCCGTAAGGGCCAGTACATGCGCCCGGATGCCAGCGATAAAAAATTCTTTAACCCTATTGTCGTCTCCCAATCGGAACCCATGGATGGCTGGCAAGACATGATTTGGGATCGTCCCCCCGAAGCCGAACTGGTGCCTGAACCAGCACCAGCGGTACCCGCCCCAACGCCAATACCTACTACCGTTTACGCTACCCCACCACGCATCGAGGATCACCTCGTCCCCGAACGTATGGCTTATCCTACAATGCCCGCACCTTCGCAACCCGCTGTTCCCATTACACAGCCGGCCGATGTGCGTACGGTGCTACAACCCATTATTATGCCTGTGTTTATGCCGCCCAGCTATCAACAACCCTATCAACATTACTACCAGCAACCTTTCCAAACGGCTTATACCAATCGGACTCAAACCGCTCCACAGTTCAGGCCCTCTTTTACCCCCGTACCCTCCTTTGTTGCACCGAAAAACGTAGCCGTATGGCCCCAAACGCAACCGCAGCCGCCGCAACAGTTCCAACAACCACCCATGGTACCCAACACCAACAACACAACCAGCCTGTTTATTCCCATGGCCGATATCCCCAACCCCCAACAACTTCTTCAGCAACAACTGGCGCAACAAGCCCTACAACCCACTCGAACCAATTAATCCCTTTCAAAATTTCTTATTCCCTCCTACATTCCCTCTATGCGGGGTTGAACGCCACGGTCCATCTGTCGGCCTCAACCCCTTTTCCTTAGAGGCCAAAGGCCTCTTTTACAACTTGGTCCTTGCGTCAACGCCAATCATTGCTGGAAGTTGACGTAAGATTGAACTGGAAAAACCGCCCTTGATTAGCGCTTTAGTGGCGGCGCTTTAGTGGTGGCGCCTTGCTTAAGTTATTAAGCCAAGCTTGCTTGGCGGGCCGCCAAATGCAACGACGCCTCCGTATCGCCCAAGCGGTGGGCAGCTTGCAGCCCTTTGTTTAGGGCTTTTAGCGTGAGGTTGGGCTTGTTCAACGCTTCGTAGCCTGCGGCCATGTTGGCGTAAATATCAGGCAGCTGGGTTTTATCCCCCACAATAGCCCACGAGCGCGCGGTTTTCCACGCTTGCACGGCCTCTTTTGGGGTCGTATCCGGCTGACGATGCAACCAACACCCGTAGTTATTGGCCACCTGTGCTAGGTGTCGCGCTATTTTAGAGGCGTCGGGGGTGTTTTTCGCTGCATCATAAGCCTGTTGGCCCCATTGAAGCGCCTGAGGATACGCCGTGTTTAAGGCGTCATTATTGTTTTGGGTTTCGTACACGCGCACCAAGGCACGCCAGCCACGGGCAGCCTCCGCTGGAGTATTCGCGTTTTCCACCCAGTTTTTTAGTAATGGCGTGGCCTTTTGCCACTGTTGTTGCTTGAGTAGTGCCTTAATGGGCTCCCACTGATTGTTCGAAGCTTCTTTCGCCAAATCAGAAACCACTGCTGGAGAGGAAGGCACTTCACGTTCTTGTGACGATTCATCCCCAACGGGCGCAGCGCCACCGCTGGCAATAGATTCCACATCCAGCGTGGCATCGTGGTACTGGACGGGCTGTAACAGCAGTGCTTCTACCCAATCCCTTACCACGCGAGACGGCTGTTTAAGGGTGGTGGTGATAAAGCGGTCCATCACCGTACCCACGCTTTTTAGGGCTTCGCGAATGAGGGACCGAGACGGATTAGCTTCTGTGGCTTGGTGGGCAATGGCTCCTAAGTAAAGCTTTACCGCTTGGCGCGTGGGGTCATCCACGCCCAGCGCGTCCATAGTGCTGGTCACATCTTTGAGAATATCTTTAATGCCAATGGTTTCAGGCGTGGCGGCTCCGGCCTGTTTTTGCACACTAGCCAAAGAATTGGTGACCGGCGCTGCCCCACCTGTTGTGGGTTGAACGGCCACAGCCTGCTGAGAGGCTGTAACCGCCGGTGGATTTTCCGCAGCGGCTCCCGTGGCGCTGTTTTCTGTGGCGCCTTTTCGCTTGCCCTGGCGCCAATTAACGGGGCCATTGCTGCCATACCAATACGGACGAATGTGATCCACCATGGGGGAAATTCCGCGCTACCTGCCACAAATACGACGTTACCCCCGTGGGTTCGGGGCCATATGTTTAGGCATCGTTGGGTATAAGGCCTTGCAACAGAGGAGATGCCCCCAAGTTCCCCCACCCGCAGGAGACCCCCAAAGGGGGTTTTAAAGTGGGGCTTTGTAACAGGGTAATGAGCAGGAAGCTGACCGCAATCATTGGTTTATTTTTCGGATTTTTCCTTGGCGGTTTCTGCTAGCTCTTCCTTAGTTTTGGCGAGTGAGGCCAACAACAACCGAGGATCGGCGAGGCACTTGGCCAGCAGCTCGTCTTTATCACTGGCTTTAAAATGGCGAGCATCGGGCTGGTAATACACGTTGTTTTTTACCGTCTGCATCGCCTCAGAAACCGCCTGCGCCCGTGGCACCTGATCCGACGCGACCAGCAACTCCACCGCCGTTTTCATTTGAGCAAAACCGTCTTCCAACACGCCTAGGGTTACCAAGCTAAGGCCTAAATTGTAGCGGGTTTCCACATCATCGGGCTTAATCAGCGCCGCATTGCAGTAATTGCGCGCAGCCAGCACGCTGTGCAACTCAATGGCCGAGGGCTCCACCACCGCCCCACTGGTGGCGGGGTTGACCTGTTGCTGGTGCAGCATGGCCAGCTGAAAGCGAGGCTCAAAAGCCATAGGCTGCTGTTGAATGGCCGCCCGTAAATAATAATCGGCCCACTGGCCTAGCCAGTGTTTTCGTTCGGCATCGGGCTGAAATTGCGCCGCCTGATAGTACAACTGCCCCGCCCCTTGGAGAATCGCTGCCGCTTCGGGGGATTTTTGGCCTTTATCTACCTTGTGGGCTTGTAATAACGCACGGTACACCGCCACCGCATTGGGATGATGCTCCAAATCTCCCGCCAAAAACCGGCCGTAGGCCAAACCCACCGACGTATTTTTGGGGAATTGCTGCCACAGCACCAACAACCGCTGCGCCGCTTTTTGGTGCAAATTTTTGCTTTCGGTTAATGACTCTACAGTAGCCATTTGCCCCAGCTGGGCCGATTCGGCCTCCAGCGCTTGGGCCAGTTTAAGGCCAATGGTGGCATCGGTGGGGTATTGGTTGGCCAAGGTTTCAAGCTGGGTGCGGGCTACGGTCCAATCGCCGGCGCGCAAGGCTTCATCGGCGCGTTGTTGGCCGTTGTGTTGTCGCCATAAATCTTTGGCCGCCGGAAACACCAGCACCCCGCCGCCTACCAAGGCCACCAGCAGGGCCAACACCATCACACCGCGTAAAAAACCACCCAAAATAAACGTGCCCTAATAACAAAAGACTAAGACTCTATTGTAGCGGAGTTTTAAACTTCGGTTGGGATATTTCTAAACCAGTGACGGTTCAGCATCAGCGGCTTCGTCTTCTTGCAGCTCTTTCACCAAGGCCTCGGCATCCACCACGGCTTGTGTAGCGCTAAAATCCTGCTGACCCTCATAAGTTTTGATCAACTCTTGCTCAAAAAAGGTGAGGGCTTCGGCCTCGGTAGGAATGACGGCCACTTTTTCTTCGCCTCGGAACACAAAGTAGTTGCCCCGCCCGCCGGAAATGCCGAGATCAGCACGGCCACACTCACCGGGGCCATTCACAAAACAGCCCATCACGGCAATATGCAACGGGTTTTGGCGGTTGTAGATTCGGTCGTACTTGGCAATCATGGCTTCCACTTGGCCCGTAATGCCGTGCAAATCAATGGCGCAGCGTCCGCAAGCAGGGCAGCTTACCAAATTGCTACCGGTTTCTCGCAAGCCCACGCTGCGTAAAATTTCGTGGCCCGCAAACACTTCTTCAATGCTATCGGCAGTAAGAGAGACTCGAATGGTGTCGCCAATGCCTTCGGCGAGTAAAATTCCCAAGCCCACGGCGCTTTTGACGAGGCCTCGCTTGATGGTGCCCGCTTCCGTCACACCCAAGTGCAAGGGGTAATCCATCACTTGCGACACCCGCCGGTATGCCGCCACCGCTTGCATGGGATCGCTGGCCTTCACCGACACCTTTATTTGGTCAAAATCTTCTTCTTCTAGCAAGCGCACGTTCAGCTTGGCGCTTTCCACCAATTGGGTAATTAGGTCATCGGGATACTGCTCTTTAATGGGTTTTTCCACGCTGCCGCCATTCACGCCCACGCGGATGGGCAAGCCATACTGTTTGGCTTTGGCTACCACGGCTTTTAGGTTGGCTTTGTCCCCAATATTGCCCGGATTGACGCGCAAGCCATGAACACCCGCATCGGCAGCGGCCAGCGCCAAGCGGTAATCAAAGTGAATATCCGCCACCACGGGAATTTTAGAGGCCTTGACGATGGTCTTCAGGGCTTCCGCCGATTCTTTGTTGGGCACGGCGAGGCGAATAATCTCGCAACCGGCATCGGTCAAGCGGGCAATTTCGTTAATACTCGTCGTGATATCGCGAGTATCATTGACCAGCATGGATTGGACACTGACGGGGGCATCGCCTCCTACAAGG
The DNA here is from genome assembly GCA_029866025.1 of Vampirovibrionales bacterium. Lineage (GTDB taxonomy): Bacteria > Cyanobacteriota > Vampirovibrionia > Vampirovibrionales > Vampirovibrionaceae > JARXAD01. Next base: position 310,444 of record JARXAD010000002.1, read on the forward strand.
ACATTGCCTACACGAATTTGGCGAGTCTTGCGGCGAGGTAGCGTTAAGGACGGTGTGGCTGTTTGGCAGGATGACATTCTCAATAACCTTTACTAGGAGGCGATTACAAAGAGGCGATAGGACTCACTATCTTACAAAAAAGAAACCACCACCCGAATTGCCTTAAACTCAAATTAGCTAAACCCACATTAGCTAAACAAGCGCCGCCTGCTGTCGCAATTGGGTAGACGACACATCCACAACAGGCATAGAAATCCGCAGCGTGTTGAGAAACACCGTCTCCCCGTCGATGTCTAGTGAATCGAGCCATGGGGTGCCGGCACGAGGCGCTTGCAACCAACACACGTTATCCACCAGCCAGCGGGCCTTGGCCCACATTGAAACCCCTGCCAAGGCATCGCTGCCAATCAATAACGGCAAACGAGCAGGTGATTCTCCAGCCTGTTTGCGCTGATGCTGCAAGGTTGCCACGGTTTCCCAGGTATAAGTAACCTTATTTTCAGGCAAAATTTCCTGAGACTTCAGATCCGCCAATCGAGCTTCCACATCACTTACCACAGCACACTCTTTCAACTCAATATCGCTCGATATCAGCGATTGCAAAGCGGCAATCCGTTGATCACACGACGTCATGGCGACGTCTTGGTGTTTCCACGGGGAGTTGCCTGCCGGAACAAACACCACGGATTGCAAGCCAAATTGACCGATGGCGGCCTTCGCCACCGCCATATGGCCTTGGTGAACCGGATTAAAGGTACCCAAAAACCAAGCCGTTTGGCCCTGTAACAACGTCGGTGATAAAAAGGGCAGCATCAAGAAATTACCAATACTATTATCAAAGCGTTCCAAAACCCCATGAAGGGAGAGGACAATCTGTGTCGGTGGTAGAGTATCACGAGTTTCTGTTCTCTTTTTATAAACCTCTTTGATTGAAGCGCCCGTAAGCAAGGAAGCACCCCCATGCTGGTTAGTGTTCTGTATAGCAAAATTCATCGCGCCACCGTTACCTCAGTGGCCCTCCATTACGAAGGCAGCCTGACCATTGATGCCGATTTGATGGCCGCCAGTGGCATGCACCCTCATCAGCAAATTGACGTGCTGAATATTAACAACGGCCAACGCTTTACCACGTATGCCATTCCCGGCGCGGCTGGTAGTGGCACCATACAAGTAAACGGCGCGGCGGCCCACTTGGCCAACGTGGGTGATTTAGTGATTATTGTGGCCTATGGCCAACTCCCCGTTAACGAGGTGCCCGATTGGCACCCCACCGTCATTCATGTGGATGGCGCCAACAAACCCGTCTACACCGCCAAGGCATCAGGCACCCTAAACCCACCCCTTTCTCCGGTGGCAGTGTAACCCGTGGAAGCCGTTGTTCACTCGGTGCAGCCTGACTCTTTGGCTGAGATGGCCGACTTGGTGGCGGGTGATAAAGTGCTGGCCGTTAATGGCCGCACCGATTTGGAAGACCTGTTTGACTGGCAGTTTGAGCTAGCCGATGCTGAGGCGGTAGAACTTCACGTTTTGCGCGCTGCCAGTGGCGATGAGGAAATTTTGGAGTTTGAATTTGACTCGGATTCCCTTGAGGACGAAGACCCAGAAACAGCGGTGGGCATTGTCTTTCAATCGCCCTTGTTTGGTCCCATTAAAACGTGCAATAACGCCTGCCCCTTTTGTTTTATCGATCAACAGCCGGAAGGACTGCGCTCCAGCCTATACGTCAAAGACGACGACTGGCGCCTGTCCCATTTTAATCAAACCTACGTTACCCTCACCAATTTAACCGAGCGCGATCGCAGCCGCATGGCCACCATTCGCCCCGGCCCCTTGTATGTGTCGGTTCACAGCACCGTGCCGGAAGTCCGCATAAAAATGCTCAAAAACCCCAAGTTTGCGGGCAAAATCATGGACGAACTCCGCTGGCTACAATCTTTGGGCATTCCCTTTCACGCCCAAGTGGTGCTGTGCCCCGGTATTAACGATGGCGCTGCGCTGGATCAAACCCTCGCCGATCTCCACAGCCTAGCCCCTGAATGCCTATCAGTGGCGGTGATTCCCGTGGGACTCACCCAATACCGAGAGGGCTTGGACCCTCTTGAATCCGTTGATTCTGCGGTAGCTACCACCGTCGTTAATCAGGTAGAAGCCTTTTGGGCCAAGAATACCGGCGCCCAAGACCAGATTTTTCTCTCCGATGAGTTTTATCATAAAGCAGGGCGGCCATTGCCCAGTTACGAAGCCTACGGCGAGTTTTCTGTGCTGGAAGACGGTGTGGGCACAGCCCGCTCGCTCATCGATAGCTTTTTTGCGCTGGAAAGCGCCTTGCCCAAAACCATTGCACCTTTTCAAAAAGTATTGGTGCTTACCGGCAAGCTAGCCGCCATGACCCTTGACCCCATTTTGCGTCGCCTGAATGAAATAGACGGATTGTACCTCGATTGCCTGCCCATTGAAAGCCGCTTTTGGGGCGATGCCGTGGATGTAGCAGGCCTCGTCACAGGCCAAGATATTTTAGACGCTACCAAAGATTCTGACTGGGCGGGCTACGACTTTGCCGTGATTCCCAGTGTGATGCTAAAGCAAGACACCGGCCTGTTTTTAGACGGCATTACCACCGCCGAAGTGGAAGCCCAACTGGGTATTCCATTGCGCTTGGTGGCAGACCCTTACGATGCCCACAGTTTTATCGAAACCTTAAGGATCCCTTTAATCAAAGTGCCTTAACAAAGCTGCCCTAACAAAGGAGTCTGGGCTACCTAATCTTCAATCAGCGAATCAAAAAAGCGTTGATTCAAGTACACCGGCTCGCACCCGTGGCCCGTTACACGCCCCACGTGAGACAGCACATACAGCGCCTGAATCCCCGCGCTCGTCTCCAACAAGTGATACCCAGCGCTGTCCATCCCTGCCAACACAAATCCTCCCCGCACCCGAACGGGTGTTTTTAATTGGGAAGCCGTGGCGTTAACGTCATCCATAGGCTGATTTTGCATAGGCTGATTTTGACTGGGTGTGTTGTTGCGTAAAGCAGATTTTAAGGTTTTAGCCGCAGCGTTTAAGGCCTCATTGGCAGCGTTCATGGCAGCATCGTAAGAATGGGTCATGGGTTTGGGTCTCTCTCATCTCAAAGGGGGGGAAACAAAGGGGGAATCTCAAAAAATAGCTTAAGGTGTCTCTCATAGGTATTAATCCCTGTGAAAGTAATGTGATGCTAATGAAACCCACAGGAAGAAACAATTTGTTACAATAGGCTCCCACGCACCCCCCAAACAATGCCTGCAATTGACAACTCAGGCGGCTTTCGTCACACTGCCTGCCATACCGTTTTGCCCCCTCCCATTTGTTTCAACCTCTTCCCATAGAAAGTGCGGCCCCCCATGACCTTTGCCACCCCCCAAGACACCCTGCTTAGCGAACTGGACAGCGACCTAGACCCCCTAATGATGGACAGCGAGCTGATTGAAACCACCGACGAAGAGGGTAACGTTCACCTGTTTGAAAAAATTGACGAATACGAGCTAGACAAACAGCGCTATGCCTTATTGGTGTATGCCGGCGAAAAAGAAGGCAGCCTACTCGGTGGCCACCAACACACCGACGCTTGCAGCCACGGTAAAGGTGGTGCTGGTAAGGGTGACAGCGACGATGACGAAGAAGAAGTGGTGGTCATGCGCATTATTGCCGACGAAGACGGCACCGAAGTGTTTGAAGCCATTGAAGACGACGCCGAATTTGAAAAAATTGTGGCCCACATTGATTCCCTGAGTGACGAAGAATTTGACGGCGACGACGAAGAGTAAACTCCTTTTTTATAGAAAAGCCTATAAGCAATTTAAAAGCTTCAGGAACGTTAAGGCATAAGCCTTTGGTATTTCACCCATATCAAGGGCTTTATGTTTGCGTGCCACCTGCAAGGAGTCTAACAATGCGTCTTAGTTTTTCCTCCCTCCATTCTTATTCAGCCAGCGACATTTTTTTGGCAAGAATTCAAATAAAGATCAGAAAAAAGTAAATAAAAATTTTTTAGGTGGGGCTGAGTACGGAAATCAATTAGAGCTTCGTTTTAAAACAAAATCATCGGCAGATTCGGCTTTATCTCGCGCCAAAAGACTTGGTTTTGAAGTATCAGAACCACTTAACTATCGCTCTACGGACAATAGTGGCTGGATGTTTAAAGTATCAGAACCTCACGGTAAAGGCGCTGAAGACTTGTTTACGCCGTTAGGTATTCTCACTACTTCTAACAGCCCCGGAGAAAGTGGCGGCACACTGTATAACCCTGCCCCAAATTAGCCATCTGCTTTATCTCCATTATTTAAGCGATACCACGGCTATACGGTCACGCTCTTTATGGCTTTTGGTGTAGAATACAGCCTATGCTTTTTATGAAGGATAGATTGGGCTCTCTATGAAAATTCACGAGTATCAAGCTAAAGAACTCTTCCGTCAGGCCAACATCCCCGTGCCAATGGGCTATGCTGCCAGCACCGTAGACGAGGCCATTGCCGCTGCCGCAAAATTATCCACCCCCAAAGTGGTGGTTAAAGCCCAAATTCATGCCGGTGGGCGCGGCAAAGGCGGCGGCGTTAAGGTGGTGGATAACACCCCCGAGGCTGTTCGCACCGCTGCTACTGCCATCTTGGGCATGCAACTCATCACCCACCAAACCGGCCCCGAGGGCCAAACGGTGAAAAGCCTCCTCATTGAAGAAGGCTCTGCCATTGCTACCGAACTGTACCTTAGCTTTATCCTCGATCGTGCCAACTCCCAAGTGTTGGTGATGGCCAGCCCCGATGGCGGCATGGATATTGAAGAAGTGGCAGAAAAAACCCCCGAGCGCTTGCTGAAGCGCCACATCCACCCGGCGGTGGGTATGCCTGCCTATTTGGTACGAGAAATCTGCCAATTTTTGGCCATTCCCAAAGAAGGCGCCAAAGAAGCCGCTCAACTCATTACCAACCTCTACAACCTGTATGTGGAAAAAGATTGTTCCTTGGTGGAAATCAACCCCCTAGTCGTCACCACCGATAATCGCGTGCTGGCCCTCGATGGTAAAGTCACCTTTGATAGCAACGCGCTGTATCGCCACCCTGCCATTGTGGCCCTGCGCGATACCGATGAGGAAGACCCACTGGAAGTAGAAGCCAGCAAGTTTAACCTCAACTACATTAAGCTGGATGGCAACGTGGCCTGCATGGTGAACGGTGCTGGGCTGGCCATGGCCACCATGGATATTATCAAGCTGGTGGGCGAAAAAACCGGCGCAGCCCCCGCCAACTTTTTGGATGTAGGCGGTAGCGCCAGTCAAGACGGCATTGAAAACGCCTTCCGCATTATTATGAGCGACCCCAGCGTGGAAGTGGTGCTCATCAACATTTTCGGCGGCATTTTGCGTTGCGATAAGCTGGCCAACGGTGTGGTGGCCGCTGCCAAAAACCTCGATATGAAGCTCCCCATGGTCATTCGTATGAAGGGCACCAACGTGGAGCAGGGCAAAGAGATTCTCGCCAACAGCGATATTCAGTTTGCCGTGGCAGAAACCATGAAGGAAGCCGCCGAAAAAGTCGTTCAGTTTTTGAAACAACCGGTTGGAGTGTAACCCATGCCTGTTCTCGTTGATCAACACACCAAGCTCATTGTCCAAGGCCTTACGGGCAAAGAAGGCGCTTTTCACGCCGAGCAGTGCGCCGCTTACGGCACCCAAGTGGTTGGGGGCGTTACCCCCGGCAAAGGCGGCACCATGGTAGACGTAAACGGTAAATCCGTGCCCCTGTTTAACACCGTGCGAGACGCCGTAAACGCCACTGGCGCCAATGCCAGCGTGATTTTTGTACCACCTCCCTTTGCAGCCGATGCCATTTTGGAAGCTGCCGATGCCGAATTACCCTTGGTCATCTGCATTACGGAAGGCATCCCTGTGGCCGACATGGTGAAAGTTAAAGCGTTCCTCAACGATCACCCCAAAACCCGCCTCATTGGACCCAACTGCCCCGGTGTGATTTCCCCCGGCTTGGCCAAAATTGGCATTATGCCCGGCCACATTCACAAAACCGGCAACGTGGGCATCGTCTCCCGCTCCGGCACCCTCACCTATGAGGCCGTGGATCAATTGACTCAGTTGGGTATTGGCCAAAGCACCTGCATTGGCATTGGTGGCGACCCCATCAACGGCACCAACTTCATTGATTGCCTCACCCTTTTCCAAAACGATCCTGCCACGGATGCCATAGTCATGATTGGCGAAATTGGGGGCACCGCCGAGGAAGAAGCGGCTGCTTTTGCCAAAGAATCGGTGACTAAGCCCATTGTGTGTTTCATTGCCGGCCAATCGGCCCCTCCTGGGCGTCGTATGGGCCATGCAGGCGCTATTATTAGCGGCGGTAAAGGCACGGCTACCGAGAAAAAAGCCGCCCTGCAAGCCGCAGGCGTTACGGTGGTGGATAGCCCTGCCGTCATTGGCGAAGCCGTCGCTTCTGTCCTTCACCGCTAGGAAGGGCATCCCCTCCTTTTTGAAGGGGCTTTTTGAACGCCATCCCGCGCATTAGGACTTATTGTTGCCAACACACAGATTGCGACTCTCGTAACGATTACTCCCCTTCTGTGACAAAACCCTTGAATTGATCCCACGATCTGTGGCATTCTTGGGGACCTTTCTTTTCACATCCTTTGATTCCCACCACGGGAGGACCCCCCCATGACGACTACTCAAAAAGAAGCCACCCAAATTGCCGTTGCCGAGCGCGATACCACCCTTAATCCGCGTCAACTGCGCTTTGCCGGTAAAATTCCCGCCACCGTGTACGGCAAAGGCCGCGACCCTCAATCCATTCAAATGGACACCCACACCTTTGTGATGCACCTTTCCAAAGGCCAGCGCAACTTTAGCCTCGAAGGCTTGGGCGCCACCCCTGTGGCCGTAAAAGCCCATCAGGTGCAAATTAACCCCATTAGCCAGCAAGTGCTTAATGTGGAATTTTTGGCCCAGTAGACCGCAAATCGGGCGTTTATAATTAATTTGGCTCTAGTCCAAAGCCTTAATTTTACTAAAAGCCCTTCAACCTGTTTGAGGGGCTTTTGCTTTTCCTATTATTTCCGAAAATTGAGACAATGGAAATCCAAAAGGTTGACGTTAACGTCAACCTTTGACGTGAGAAGGCGTTTTTAAAACCGATTGCCCCGCTATCCAGCCGCTGGTCCATGCGTGTTGAAAGTTAAAGCCCCCCGTAATGCCATCGACATCCACGGCTTCCCCCACCACAAACAAGCCCGGCAAGGCTTTCGCCTCATAGGTTTTTAAATTTAGTCCTGCTGTTGCCACACCACCAGCGGTGACAAACTCTTCTTTAAACACGCCTTTACCACTCACAGCAATAGGCCACCGCACCAGCGCTTCTGCGAGTAAGTTCAGGGCTTTGTTGGGCATGTCTCCCCACAGGGTTGATGGCTGATAATTGGCTTGTTTTCCATGAGTAGTCAGCAAATACTCCCATAGACGCTTTGGGATAGCGGGGGGAGACTGATTCACCGCCTGCTGCTTGGGATGCTCTTGCTTAGTGGCTAATAGCCATTCGCGAATGGCGTCTTGGGTGAGCTCTGGCCACCAATTGAGGCGGAGCTGGGCTTGATACTGCTGCTCGTGGAGCAAGCGCGCGCCCCACGCCGATAGACGCAAGATACACGGTCCACTCAACCCCCAATGGGTTACCAGTAGTGGCCCTTCTTGAATGATCGGCTTACCTTCTTTTGGAATCAAGGTTCCTACCACATGTTGGACGGAAACCCCTTGTAACGCATGAAGATCTGCATCATCAACCTTAAAAGTAAACAGAGAGGGAGCGGGTGACACCATGAGCAAGCCCAGGCCTTCTAACAGTTTGTAACCACCGCCACTCCCGCCCGTGGCCACAATCACTGCTTTGGCTTGCCAGCGGGTACTCCCCGCCATACTCTCTGTCTCCAAAGAAAAGCCCGATGCCGTGGGGATCATGTTTTGCACGCGCTCGCCCGTGCGAAGTGCCACGCCCAACTGGATACGCTCCCGTTGCAAACAGTCGATGATGGTTTGAGAGTCATCGGTGACAGGAAATAGTCGCCCGTCCACCTCGGTTTTAAGGCGAACCCCGCGCGACTGGAACCACTCCATGGTTTGGGCGGGACCAAACTGGGTAAACAGGTGGCGCAAGGTTTTGTGGGCCCGAGGGTACGATGCCACGAGTGCGGCGGGATCAAAACAAGCGTGTGTGACGTTACACCGCCCCCCGCCTGAAATTTTGACTTTCGCCAACGTATGATTTGTCGCTTCTAAAATCACCACATGGGCGGTTGGGTTAGCTTCTTTGGCCGAAAGTGCGGCAAAAAACCCAGCAGCGCCCCCACCTATTACAATCACATCGGCTTTTTGCACAGCAGCATCAGACACAGGCTTGCTCTTTCATGATCCTTTGAGACAGGCGGGTGGCTTGGGCCTGCATTGCTTGAACCAAGGCCAACACCGGCTGCACCACCTGAGGATTATGCACTCGAAACCACGAACACCCTGCCATGGCCCCATGCCATAGGGTGGCAGCTGTTAGCGCATCGCGCTCTAGGGGCGGAATCATGTCGTTCCTTAGGGCCAAAAAGGATTTACGAGACGTGCCCAACAATACGGGAAACCCGCATGCAGTAAATTCACCCAGGTGAGACAGCAGTTGCAGATTGTGTTCCACGGTTTTACCAAAGCCAAAGCCCACATCCCACACAATGTTTTTTTCCAGCACACCATGGTGAATGGCACTCTCTGTTTGGCGCTGCAAAAAATCGTTAACCTCTCTTACCACATTCTCGTAGCAAGGGTTTTGCTGCATGGTTTGTGGCGTGCCTTGGCTGTGCATGAGAATCAGGGTGGCTTGAGAATACGCTACAACCTGCACCATTGCGGGGTCGTACGTTAATCCGCTCACATCATTCACAATACTCGCTCCAGCGTCTATCGCAGCCTTTGCCACAGACGCTTTGCGTGTATCCACACTAATAGAAATTGTTGGAAAGTGCTGGCGCAGGGCTGTGATTACCGGTACCACGCGAGACAATTCTTCATCCAAGGGTATGGTTGTCGCCCCCGGGCGGGTGGATTCTCCCCCCACATCCAACACCGAACAGCCATGGTCTATTAGCCATTGAGCATGAGCCAAAACAGCATCCAGCTTACATTCGTCTCGGCTCGTTAGGCATTGCCCCCCGTCGCTAAAGCTATCGGGGGTGAGGTTAAGAATACCCATAAGGGTGTGGGTGGCAGCGGGTAAAGTCATCCACTACAGCTTATCACCCAAAAAAGGTGGGCTATGCGCTGGCCATGACCAAAGGTTTAATTTGTTGATACACAGCATCAGCATCGGCAATATCCACCAGTTGAATACCCGCCGTACGCTTTGAGGATCCTTCTGAGGCATTGGTATTGAGCTTGATAGTCCCTAAATTGAAAGATTGCTGAAGTACACCCTGATTCGCCTCAGCTTCCGTTACTTTTTTATACGACATGACCTTGCGGGTTTTGTTAAAGAAAAATCCATCATGGTACTCCACCTCATTTTCATAAAAATGGTAGATGGTATTGGCATAATTTTGCTGCAATACCCAGTACCAAACCCCTAGACCTAGGGTACCTAGCACTAAAATAACCACACTTACTACTGCCTCAAACACAGGAAGCATGGCCTTATACTGTGCAAAACCCATGATAATAAAGAAGGGTGCGCTTGGCAGAGCTTTAAGTAGCAGGCGAACCAAAATCAATTTGCTTGCAAAGGTAGGTCGCACTGTAAGGACAGGGGTGGGTTGAGACATCAGCAAACACTCCAAGCCAAAGAATCACACATTTAGGGAACAGTATACGTTTTTTAATGGCTTATAACCGACTCATCGCCCAAGTCCCTTTGATTGATGGATTTCGTGTAGATCGTACGATATCTAAGGCCTCTATGGGCCTCAACCACGGTGTTTGGGTGCATGGCCAGCGTCTTTATGAGACAGTAGGCCTGTGGATTCCATATCCGCATTCCATCCGTCTTTTTTAGGAGCGACCACCCCTATGTCTTCCGCCGTTCTGACCAAAGCCAAAGAAACTCTAGAGCAAACTGTTTCCACCCCTGCCAAACCTCCTGTATTTGCCAACTACATTGGCGGCCAATGGGTGGCTGCCCGCAGTGGCCAAACCTTTGAAAACCGTAACCCCGCCGACCCCAGCGATGTGATTGGTATTTTTCCTCAGTCGGGTGCCGAAGACATTGAAGCCGCTGTGGCTGCTGCCAGCAAAGCCTTTGAACAATGGCGCTTGTACCCAGCCCCTCGTCGCGGCGAAATTTTATTTAAAGCCGGACAATTATTGATGGAGCGCAAAGAAGATTTATCGCGCGTAATGACCCGCGAAATGGGCAAAGTGTTGGCCGAAACCCGTGGTGACGTTCAAGAAGCCATTGACATGTGCTTTTACGCCGCTGGCGAAGGGCGTCGTTTGTTTGGCCATACCACCCCATCTGAACTAAAAGACAAATTTTGCATGACCGTCCGCGACCCCTTGGGCGTGGTGGGCCTTATTACGCCGTGGAACTTCCCCATGGCTATTCCTAGCTGGAAAGTATTGCCCGCTCTGATTTGCGGCAACACAATGGTCCTCAAACCCGCCAGCGATACCCCACTGTCTTCCTTGTTACTCGTCCAAATCCTCGAAGAAGCCGGCATTCCTGCAGGCGTGCTGAACGTGGTGTTTGGCCCCGGTAGCACCTGCGGTGAAGCCCTGATGGCCAACAAAGCCGTCAAACTGATTAGCTTTACCGGCAGCTGCGATGTGGGTCGTCGTGTGAACGAAGCCTGCGCCCCCACCTTTAAGCACGTGAGCTTGGAAATGGGCGGCAAAAACTGCATTGTAATTATGGACGATGCCAACCTGGATTTAGCCGTAGACGGCGCCATTTGGGCCGCCTTTGGCACCAGTGGTCAGCGGTGCACCGCAGCAAGCCGCATTATTGTGCATAAGGCGGTACACGCCCAAGTGCGAGACAAAATGCTGGCCCGCATGAAAGAACTGAAGCTGGGCTACGGTTTGGATACCAACGTCAAAGTGGGCCCCGTGGTAAATGAAAAAGCCATGCTAAAAGTGTTGGAATACATTGAAATTGGTAAAAACGAAGACAAAGCCACGCTACTCATTGGCGGAGCCCGCGATACGGCGGCTGGCCCTGGCTGGTTTGTACAACCCACCTTGTTTGATAACGTAACGGCCACCATGCGCATTGCCCAAGAAGAGATTTTTGGACCCGTGACGGCTCTGATGCCTGTGGGGAGCTTGGAAGAAGCCATTACGGTAGCCAATGGCGTTGATTTTGGTTTATCCACCTCGATTTACACCAAAAACATCAATCAGGCCATGCGGTTCCAGCGTGATGTGCAAAGTGGCCTGTGCTACATTAACGCCCCCACTATTGGCGCCGAGGTGCACTTGCCCTTTGGCGGCATGAAGAACACGGGCAACGGCCACCGCGATGCGGGCCAGACGGCCATGGACACCTTTACCGAGTGGAAGGCTGTCTTCATTGATAGCAGCGACACCCTGCAACGCGCCCAAATTGATAACTAGACGATAGTAGCGCTTTTAAAAAGCAAAATAAAACTTTAGCCCTTTGGCAATTTATTTGCTGGAGGGCTTTTGTTTAAGCACGTATCTTTTCTCTGCCAACCTTCTACACCACTTCTATGCCAATTACTCCTTATTATTCATCGTCCGCAATTCACTACGCTCGGTTGGCTTTACAGCAAGTACCCCTAAAACTTGTTTCCACTCGCTCCAGCAAAACCAACGATGTTTATTTTTCTTCAGATCCTCATAAAGATTTATCCATCACTTTAACGGATGCCGATCGTGAGCTATGGGGACAGTCTCCATTAAGCAAACCCATTAACCAAAAAATCAAACGGGGGATTGACTTAGTTTTCGGAATCCCTGCCGTTCTTATTACGTTACCCATTATGGGAGTATTTTGTACGCTTAAATTTTTAGAAGATATTTTTTCTGGTAAAGGATTTCTTAGCCCACTTTGGAAGGGTCCTAGAGCCGGAACCGACGGAAGAACTCTAACTATCTACAAAATTAGAACCATGATTATCAACGAAAATACTGGTAAAATAACCGCTGTAAACGACCATCGAATAACCCCCGTAGGCAAAATTATGCGGCGGTTTAAAATTGATGAATTACCTCAGTTATTTTCCGTATTAGCAGGGAATTTATCACTCGTGGGGCCACGCCTACGACAAAAAAGTAACTATAACCGCAACCCGAAATCAAAAAAAATACTTCCGTTTAAGCAGGGGCTAACAGGTACCCATCAGTTGCTTTTAATTCCATTCTCGGTTGCAAATTACCCTAGTATGGACGCTGAACGCTACCAAATGGATAGAGATTATTTGCTACATTGGTCTCCGTGGCAGGATATTGCACTCATTATCAAAACGCCCTTTAAAATTTTAGGACAATTGTTCTCTAACAAAACAATTGAACCACCCAAACAAACCACAGACGTTATCTAAACTCTACCAACACTTCCAGCACACGCCACACAAACTCAATGCTCAGCGGGTCAATGCGGTGCGGCGGGTACTTGGGGTTTTCGCTCACCAGCGAGAGATGGTGGGTTTTGGGGTGCTGCTGTAAGCGTTTGACGCTGAGCTTGCCATCAAACTGCACCAACACCGGGCGATGATGTTGCTGTTCTTCTGCCAAAGACGACGGCGCCGCCAGCAAATACGAGCCCTCAGGCGCCGATTGCTCCATAGAATCACCCACCACCTGGGTTAAAAAGCATTTGGGGATTAGGGACTGGCCAATACCCTTAAACCATTGTTTGGGTACGCCCATAGTGCCTTGAATGTATTCGTCATCAATGAGGCCACCAATACCCGCATGGGCACTGGCCAAAATGAGAGGCACCTGATAATCCACCGCCAAAGTTTGTGGCGGCTGAGGGGTTTGGTGGGACGAAAGGGTACGCAAATCCAACCGATGGTGGGACAAGGGCGTGAGCAATGTGGCCAAATCATTGGCCTCCCACGCTAAAGCAGCGTCGCCCGATTGAAACACATCAACAGCCGTACGTTTGGATGCCGTCGCCATCACATCACTCCACCAAATTTTGTCTAACACTCATTCCTTGTAAGTCAATTATACCATCGGATCACGAAGGAAGATCCGAAGCTTTATCGCAATGGTTACCGGAGGGTTTGTTGCCGGGGTTATCGCAAAGCTTGGCGCAGCACTTTTTTGGCTTCTGAGTCCCATACAAAAATCAGATGACGCTCCGTGCGTGGATTCAGTGGGTGACTGAGGGGCAACGACGATACTTCTTTCAGATCCACCACTTCCCCACGGGCGGTTTTAATCCAAATCGGCTCGTTATCGCTACGGTACAAGGGCTTGGGCCGCAAAATCACTTCTTCAAAGCCAAAGGACATGCTCAGCCCACGGCTTTCGTAGTGCTTGGCCAGCGCCTGATAGGCTTCGGGTAAATCGTGCAAGCTATGGGCGTTGATGCCGTAGGCGCGCAGGTCTAAAAACTTAAACAGCTCGTGGCGCAACAAGCGGTTGGCCAAGCTCTTTAGCATGGGGTCTTGGCTTTCGCGAGACCACCCCTTGGCCGCTTCCCAAATGCTGTGGTCATCCAAACTTAAATAATCGCTGGTGCTTAAGGTTTCGGGGTTAGCCAAAAACTGATACAAAATATCGGCGGGGTAGCCGGTTTCAAGGCCTTCTTCCCGCACCCAGCGGAAGCGCAGCAAGGTTTTTTTCAGGGTTACTTCCGCCGCCTTGTCCAGCGGATGTAGCGCCATTTTGTAGGCCTCGTGGCGACCAAACAGGTAATGCTCCACGGCAGGCACGGCTTCTTCTCGCACCGCCACCACGGGCTGATTTAACTGATTATGGGCCAGCACCAAGGTGCTCACAATACGCTGGCTTTCGATGTTGCCGTAACGCACCCCCAAAAAGTGACTATCGCGCAGCAAATAATCCAGTCGATCCATATCCAGCTGGCTGGAGACCAAGCTGGCTAAAAAATGCTGGGGTTGGGGTTGCTTTTCCACTCCCAGGGCGGGATGCGGATCATGAGGGCCGTGACCCATCACACTGAGTAAGGCTTCGGGCAAATTGGGATCGATTTGTTGCCAAATTTTTTGCAGTTCGGGGTCTTCCATCAAAATTTTTCGGTTCCAATAGTAGTCATGGCTTAAGCCGCGTTGGTCCAGCTCGAGAAGCTCTTCCAAGGTGTGTGAGAGTGGGGCATGACCAATGTCGTGAACCAAAATAGCCAATAACAGCAGGGTTTCTAGAGGAGTACTGCACCCAGGGTAAGGCTGCGCTAATAGTTCTCTCCCCACAGCGTCGCGCTGTAGGACGGCCAAGGCTTCCATCATAAGGTGGGTAGCCCCCACCGAATGCACAAAGCGGCTATGGGTGGCGTTGGGAAAAACAAATTCCGCCAGGCCCATTTGCCGAATACGGCGCAAGCGTTGCATGGGCCCACTGTTCATAACGGCCAATACCAATTGGTGGGCCGGGTGATAGCGGTCAAACTGAACAATGCCGTGAATGGGATCCGCCATGGACATCCAGCGGGCTGGTGACGCCTGGGAGCCACCTGATAATGACGGCTTGGGTTTATCCATTAGAGCTCATCTCTGCAACAACGCATTAACCATCCTTATTGTATCGGCTCTGGATCAATAAAAGTACAATCAGGCAATGCCATTCTCTCCCAGACTCACTTTATGCTTTAAGATGGCTGGGTTTTTGATACACTGCTTCCTACAAATACTCTTCCAAGGCCTTTGAAAGGCGATGCTGCCCATGTCTAGCATGGCAACACCCTCTACCACCCTCCTGCTGGAATCATCCCTCTCAACCACATCCACTCCGGCGTGGTCCTCGTTAGAGGTGACCGAGCTGGTCATTTTGGCACAAAACACCGAGCAACGCGCTGTGGCTCGCCGCGCCCTGGAAGAACTGGTAAAACGCCATCAGCGCACGGTGTATGTTGCCCTGGCCCACTTGGCGCCCGAACGAAACGACCTGGCAGACTTAACCCAAGAAGTATTGCTTCGCATGTGCCGCTCCATTGGCACCTTGCGAAACCCCGCCATTTTTAAACCTTGGCTTAATCGTATTATTACCAATCTGTTTTACGATGCGCTACGGAAACAAAGCCGCCAGCTAAAAGTTCTTTCCATGGATGCCCCCTATGGGGGCGATGAAGATTCCGCCAGCCCCACGCGCGATGTGGTGGATCCCACACCCCGGCCTGAGCACCTGATATTGGGCAACGAATTGGATGCCACCATTTACAATGCCATTGAGCAACTTCCGGAACCTTTTCGTAGCGCCATCGTCCTTCGAGATATTCAGGGCCTAAGTTACGATGACATTGCCAGCTTGATGGACTGTAACCTAGGCACCGTTAAATCGCGCCTTGCAAGGGCCAGAGACCGTCTGCAAGCGCAATTGGCTCCCTATTTAACTGACCCTCTTTAACTCGGGTGGTAGGTCTTTTTGTACTTGCCCCTTCTTTCTTACAATCCCCTCAATCTTTGTTGCATAGTGCTATGCCTTCGGCTTTTCCCACCCAAGACAATTCCTCTTCTCACCCAAAGGGTGAGCACACACTGTCGACCCCTAACCACCTTCCCCTTGAACAGGCGTTGACAAGCTATACCCAAGGGTTAGACTGCGTCTTGCCATTCAATGATATGTGGGCAGCCATTGATGCCCAACTGGACGCAGACACACTCACCAGCTCATCCCAGCAGCAACGTTTGCTAAATGGCGATGACGCCCTATGGGATACCTACGCCGATAGCCCCGAAGTACTTCAGCTGGAAACTCGCCAACAATTGGAGCACCTACTCCCCAATTGGCCGCAGGCTCAGCACAGCATTGGGGACCGCCAACGTTTAATTAGCGATTTACGCCAATACGCCCACCGTGTGGAAAGCTCCTGCACCTTTGTTGCCAATGTGCACACCTTGTTAAAGACCCCTTCTGTCAATACAGCGTTTTCTAAACCTTTGCCCCTTTGGCTTCGGACCGGAATTGCTGTGGCTTCCATCGCTGCACTGTGGGTGCTGATATTGGATCCAACCGCTTTAACCTTGGGCAGTAAAACCATTGCTTCCACCCATAAAAATGCCTCTTTTTTGGCCACCGCATCGGCTCCCTCGGTAGAAGCGTATGTGATGACTTACTGCAATGACACGTCTTTGACAGTCCCCCAGGCAAAGAATGCTGATCAAATGACGGATGAAGCGATGATGGACTCCTCTCAAGTAGTATTAATGGGTTGCGGACCCGTTAACTAACCCCACTTTTTAAACTCGACTTTTTTGACTTTCCCCACTTTTTATTTTTTCTAGACACCACGGTATGAGATTGTTGCCATGATTAATGCTCCTTGTCATCGTTTTTTTAAAGCCACATTGCTTACCGCAACGGCCGCTATACTGCTGGGCCTGTTAGGGGTAAACGTCGGTTGGGCCAATAGTGCGCTGTTTTATGAATTGGACCTAACCCCCCAACAAACCCAAAGCATGCAAAAACTGGATGACCAATGGCAAGGGTCTTATTCTCAGTTGCAGCCCCAAATTGAGCAGGATCAAACCACCTTAAAGCGTCTTATTCAGGCCCCCAGTGCCAATTCGGAACAGGTGATGCACGTGCAAAACCGCTTGCAGCGAAACCGAGACGCCTTGCACCAATCGGCTACGCGTATTTTTATGGAAAAAAAAGAGCGCCTCACCCCCGAGCAGCGTCAGCGTCTGCATAAAATGATGGATCGATAATCCTTCTCTCCCATCAATGGATGATTTTAAGGGCCTAGAGCCCCCATTGGTTTAGGCCATTGGCTACACTGCCTTATAGATGTGGGCATCGTGCTTGGTTTTTTCTGAACCTAAAAACAGAAAAACAGCAGCCCCGATTCGTGTGGTTCCCTTTACGCTGCTAGGATTTTGTGACCCATGGCTGATATTGCTGCCATTCAAGATGCGATGAACCGCTTTGGCCAAGCCCTGTTTGGCACGGCGGCCACCAATCTTACCCTCATGCTCAATCAAGAGACGTCGTTGGCCACGGTAAATTTAGACGCTATTGACGCACTGGACAGCGTGATGGGCACCGCCACCGAGCCTTGGGGCACCGACACCCCAAAAATGGGCGTACCCATGGTGATGAGTGGCGATGGGCTGAACGTGGATGGCGTTTTTTGGCTACGCAATAGCGATGCGGGCTACTTGGCCAATACCATGCTGGGGCAAGAAACCGCCGCCGATGCCGACACCGCCTTGGATGAGCTACAAACCAGCGCTATGGGAGAAATTTTTAGCCAGCTAATGACCGCCGCCCAAAACAGCTTGGCTGCCGTATTGGGCTTAGACAGCCTAAAAAGTAGTGTGGCCAATGCCATTACCTACACCCAAGAGGATATTAGAGCCGCTGCCCCCCATTTATTGGCGCTGCCCTTTGTGCAAATGAAAGCGGTTTTAAAGTTGGCCGATGGCCGAAACGTGGAACTCCTCCTCTGGTTGTCCGATGAGGATGTGGACACCCTAGTGAAAGCCCTGAATACCGCCGATACGGGAAGCAGTGCGTCTGTTCCCCCTCCATCGCCAGCAAGCAGTGCCGATACCTCTGCCATGCTAAGCGATGACGACATTATGGCGGCTTTTGCCAACATGGATAGTACCCCCACCACCACACCGCCGCCTGCGTCTCACTTGGGTGGGGGCGCCGCCAATGCGTCGGTCAAGGTGCAGCCGGTTCAATTTGCGTCCTTTGATAACCAGCCGGATATGTACGGTGAAAACAACCGTAACCTAGAGCTAGTCATGGACGTGACCCTGAACCTGACGGTTCGGTTGGGGGAAACAGATTTGCCCTTAAAACAAGTGCTAGAGCTAACCCGTGGCAGCGTGGTGGAACTAAACCGCGTGGCCGGTGAGCCGGTGGATTTGTACGCCAACGGCAAACTGATTGCCAAAGGCGAGGTGGTGGTCATTGAAGACAACTTTGGTTTGCGCATTACCACCATAGTGTCGCCTGCTGAGCGCCTGCGCGAACTAGCCGCGGCCCATTAGCGTCACTATTTTTTAGCCATTTCTTCTTCAACTCGGCGGTTTGCGGCTGCTATGGCTTCCTCTAGTGGCACCCCCTTTTCCACGTCCCGGTTTATTTGTGCCTGCTGCCCTAACCCTAAGTTCATTCTCCTCAAATTTCGCATATTAACAAGCCTAGCGTCTAATCCTTTCAGCCATTCGTCAAAAGAGGTTGCGCCAAATTGCACGTGGGCAAAGGGGCTGGTGGTGTGGTTGGCGGCAAAGGTTGTTTTTTTCTTGTTTTTTGGTCCTGTACCTAAACGTTGCTGCTCTTGGTCCCATGCTGCTACAGCTTCACTCGCCTTGGCTTGGCGGGCCGCCCAAGCAGCATCTCTCTGTACAAGATCAAGCAGGTCATACTGTTGGCCGTCTATTTCAACGCGCTGATTAGAACCGTTGCCTAAACTAAATGATATATCATCAGAAAAATCATATCTGCCAGTAAAGGTAGGCTTGGCTGGCAATATATTAAAGGTTCTCGGGGGGGGGGGCAACGGAGCTGATAAGCATGGGGGCATCTCCTTATTAGCTTGGCTTAAGTATTAGGGGCAACGTTAATTGACAAGCGTAACAAACCCCGTAAACCCATGCAATTGCCCACGCTTACCCCAAACAAATCCATCAAACACATCCCATTGCGATTACTGTTGCAACAAGGCCCCTAATAAAAGCCCCGTTGGGGCTAGTTCCAGTTGCGGGCAATTTTTTTAAGGGCCCACTTGGCGCGCTGGCTAATTTCAAGGGTGTTGGACTGCTCCGCCTGATGCAATATGGAAAGGACGCTGGGTGTGCGGGTGCCAATTTCTCCCAAGGCCCACACACACAAGGCCGTTAGGTTGGGCGTAATGGTAGGCGGGTGGGCCAAACCGGCTGCCACACAAGCAACCAGTGGCTCTAGGGCGTCATCGTTGCCCAGTTCACCCAGCTTCCAGGCCGCCACGCATTGGGCATCGTCGGCGCCTGTGGCTAAAATCGCTAACAAATGAGGCACGGCGGCTTGGCCGTATTGTCCCAAGGCTTCCGCTGCACTGTGGAACACGTCTAGATCTTCATCTTGCAAGGCCGCCACCACCCAAGGAATGGTCTCTTCCACGCCCGTAAGGGCCAAGGCTAGCGGCGCGTAGCGGCGCAGCAATACGGTGTCATCGCTTTGCAAGGCATGGAGTTGCTCTAGCAGAGCGGCTTTTTGGCTGGCTGTCACACCCGCTAAAGGGTTTCCCGCCAGTTTGCCCAAGCTAATACCCACGCTGGCCCGCACATCGGCGGCATCGTTGTTGTTTTGCAACAGGGCCAGCAATAAATCAAAGTACTCGGGGGCATAGTCGTCTACCACACACAACAAGGCGTCCAAACGCTTGCCCGGCAGCAATGTGGGATTGAGCAACATGGCCAAGGGGTCGTTGCCGGGGTCGCTGAGGGGTTCAAAGGTGATGTCCACGCCTGTTCAATGCCTGTTTGTCTGACAATTCACAACGTTTAGTGCATTCTACCAAGCAGTGCCTACTCTTCAGGCCTTTCCATCTTGGTCGATACCATTATTATAACGTAACCGATATAATGGACGCCTTGTTAAGGGTCATCACACTATGACGGATTTTTTCCATCGTTCCGCCATCGGGTTGAGTTGTGGTTCACCTCGCACCGTTAAAACGCTGCTTGCCACCGTGTTGCTAGCCCTGCTATGGTGCCCCAGCCTTGTATTGCTTGCCAATGCAGCGCCCACCAAAACATTGGTGGCTTCCAGTGCGCTTCAGCCTGCCTTACACCCAACGTTACCTTTGCCCAGCAAGCCAGCAACCACTACAACGGGTGACCCCTTACTGGATGATGGCCTAATGGTAGACAATGCCCCCGTAACAGGTGGCGTTAGCACCACTGATGCCGACATTGAAGCCTTTTCTAGCATTGTGCCTACCAAAAACGGCATGCCCGCCTACCCATCGTTGTTGGCTATTCGCCGCACCAACACGGGAAATCCCTTGCTAGTAGCCAAAACAGGGGCTCAGTTGCACCGATGGGTTGAAGACGCCCTCAACACCGCCGTAGCGTTACAGTTACCCTTGGATATCACCACGGTGGAAGAATACCGCATGACGGGAGAATCCGCTCTGCGTCAATCCAAGCAAGCCTTTGCCCAAGGCAAACATTCAGAAGGGCGCTACTATGCCGACCAAGGCCTGCAAGCGTATGCAGATGCCTTGCGCTTGGTGATGCCATCAGCAGCGGTGGAAGCCCGCGCCATTTGGTTGGATCGCAAAAGCATCGTCAATACAGGGTCTCCTGAGGGGTTACGGAAACTCATTCGCCAATTGGCCAGTACCGGCATTAACGTAGTGTATTTTGAAACCGTCAACGCAGGCTACCCCATTTACCCCAGCCATTTGGTGGCCCAAAACCCTCTCATTCAGGGGTGGGATCCACTGGCCGTGGCGGTGGAGGAGTCTCACAAGCAGGGAATGGAGCTGCATGCATGGGTGTGGGCCTTTGCTGTAGGCAACACACGCCACAATCCACTGGTGGATCAACCTTACGATTATCCCGGCCCTATTTTAAGCAAACTGGGTACCAGCATGGCCATGCAAATGGCCAATGGCAGCATCATGCCCCCTCGTCAAACGGAATATTGGTTAAGCCCTGGAAACCCCGAAGCCCGAACCTTTTTAAAAACCCTGTTTAAAGAGATTGTGACCCAGTACGCCGTGGATGGCGTGCAGCTGGATTACATCCGCTATCCGTTTCAGTTTGGCAATGGGCAAGCGGGATATGACTACGCCAGCCGCAAAGCGTTTTACCAGGCCACTGGCCACCCCATGCCCGCCACCGCAACCACCGAGCTGATTCAGTGGAAAACAGCCCAAGTCTCTCAATTCGTCAAAGAAGTGTCTGGCGAACTAAAAGCCGTTCGGCCGGGGCTCATTTTATCGGCGGCTGTGTTCCCCTTACCGCGCTCACGTCGCTTGCAAGCCATTCAGCAAGATTGGGAAACATGGACTGCCAAGGGTTGGGTGGATACCTTAAGCCCTATGATTTACACCACGTCTCCCCAATTGTTTGAGGCCTCCGTGGCCTCTATTGTGAATGCCACTCATGGCAAAACACCCATTTATCCGGGGGTAGCGGCCTTTCGGCTAGATGCCTTACAACTGGTCAACCATTTGCAACAAGCTCAGGGCGGTGGTAGCGCCGGCGTTACCCTGTTTGCCCACACCCACGTGGATGATGAGAAACAAGCCTTGCTAAAAAGTGGCCCCTACAAACAAGCCAGCGCCTTGCAGCCGCATCAGGCCACCGTTAGCAATGTTGCTCCCATTGTGTCTCAACGCATTGCCTTGATGGGACGGTTACTCAATGCGCCTTCCAGTAGTCCTACCGCTCAAGCCAAAATCGCACAAACACTGTTAGCCCAGCTGCAAGAACAGCTAGAATCAGGGCAGCCTGCATCCCCCCAAGCCATGGCTAGTATTCAACAGCAGCTACAACCCTGGCTAACCAATGGCCAACGACCCTATCAAGCAGCGCTCTTGGCCCAATGGAACCAAGATGTTCGCCAAGCCAACCGATTTTTACGCCCCAGCAGCAACGTGCAGGTAGCCAGCAATACATTGGTAGGCATTGCCGAGGAGCAGAAACCCTCCTCCCAGCCTCCTGTCAAGGTACCAACCCACTGCCTCCACAATAACAAACCATCTGAACTCCAAGGGCATTGTTAAGTTTGTTACAATATGATTTCTCCCAGCGTCTTCAGCTGTGTGGAGGAGGGGTAAGCCTTGCCAGCAATGATAGGATGAGATCCTCATCGTGGTTTTACTCCCATCATAAGTGAACGGCTATTGATGGTTGGCTGCTGTGCTTGTTGGTGTCGATAGGGCTTGGGCCCTTAGCAAAAAGAGAGTCTCCGTTGGAGCTGTTAAGCCCTTCCATGCCTCCTGAGCCTGTGGCTTCCTCTCCCATAACACCGGAGGGCTTACTGACAGATGGACTAGCTTTAACAGGAGAAGCGGGCATTGAGTTAGCCATCCAACAATCCGTAGCAACCGTACAAAAAGGCTTGCAGGGTCAACATTCACAAACATTTTCACCCGTCCTTATTCCAGCCCTTTGGCCAGCGTCTGAAACCCTTACCTACACACTACATACCTTGGCCGAGCAAATTTGGGCGTCGTTGGCCATACAGGCGCCTCCGCCAGGAACCTTGGCGGATCCTTCCAAAAAAGAACTTTCACCAGAGGTTTCTGTTGACTTTGAAGTCTATCAGGCAGCCCTAAAAGGCTTGGCCAGCGTTAAAACCGCCTGGCTCAATCATACCGCCTTGTGCAAACCACTGGCCTTGGCTACTTTTGGCCTCACTCGCGCTTCGGTTTTAATGGAAATCGATACCCCACTGTGGCTAGGGGATTGGTGCCGCCAGGTTGCCCTATTAAGGCCTTGTGTTCTTCGTTTAACCGCCGCCTTGGGACGAAGCCTTCCCACACTGGTTGCGCGGTGGCTTGCCTTATCAGCACCCATTTTATACGCCTGGCATTACCCCGATTCGGCGACCCATGCAGGGCAAGTCAGCCGCCTTTGTGTGAAAACCTCTCTTAAACTAGGGCAAATGCCCGCCCAGCAGCTGCAAGCCTTACTAGTGGGTTGGGCTCACGATCCCAAACTAGACACCGCTTTGTCTATTGATAATGTGGCCACCCATCCCATTGTGGCTTCTGCCCTGGCAGGGCTTTGGCTTAACGAACAGGTTCTTAACCAGTCATTGGATCAAATTTTTCCTCTTGCTGCCGAACGGCACTTATGGCAAAGCGGCTTAATGGCTGCCCTCACCATCAATAACGATTCCCGCTACGTAACGGAGCAGCTTATTGCGCCAGCCTTGATGAATCAACTGGGTCAAAAAGGCTCCCCTGAAATGGCAGCCTCCTTTTCAAACCGTCTCATGGCGCGTTTTACCGCCACCTCTCATGGCGCCCCATTGCCCGAGCTTTCTACCAACTTACAGCAAGCTTTAGCCACCACCCACTTGGACAGTGGCCTCATTGGGCTGGATAAAGTTCTATGGAAAAAGCTGACTGCCGAAGAACCTGGAGCAGAAACATTGTATGAAAGCATCTGCAACGGCGCTGTGCCAGAATCGGCCCTCAACCAATGGCACAAGCGCATACAAGAGCAAGTGATTGAAGAACCGATTCTTATTCATTGGCCGGTCACAGGGTTGGCCTTAATGGCACACCACCAAGGCATTGCAGAAGCTGGGCAGCCCACGGCCTTATGCCTAGCGTTAAGCGACCCTCTGCTATTAAGCCCTCATAAAATTTTACAGGCCCGCCCAGCCCAAGAACCCTTACTGGAACGACTGCGATCTTACGTACAGTCGATTCGGGAAAACGTAGCAGGATTACCCTTGCTGCCGGGCAGTAACCACGTCAACAAAATGGGTCCTCAATGGCATCGCACCATTCAGCAAGTGATTGCCAGCACCTTGGCATCTCTGACTCATGAAGAGTCTTTGCTGGTGACCCTAGAAAACGCTTCCGCCGCCGAGAGCATGGGAGATCCAGGTAGTTCGTGGGATACGTTGCTATCAGAACGGGCTTGGGGGGCGTGGGGCACCTGCACCGATGACTTGCAGCCTCAAACCCTAGTACACGTGTGCAAAGTACTGGAACACCAATACCTACAATGGGTAGAGCCCCTACTGGTGGATGGGCGTTAACGTTTTTGGACAACCCGTACTTAAAAAGTATTTAGCTGTCTAAAATACCGCCAATGCCCGACACTCCCGAATCCAAAGCCGAGCTGGCGCGAGTGGCTTGTTGCTGCTGAGCCTGCTGTTGCTGGGCTCGCAGTTGCATCATTTGAAACTGCTGCAACATGACTTGCATCATGCGCACTTGGTAGGTTTGCACATCGGCTTGGTATACAGCCACCGCCTGCTGATAGGCTGTATTGGCTGCTGCGTCTGTGGAATCGGCGGGGGGTGTAGGGGCCTTAGGAGCTGTGGGGGGGGTATAGCCGTTCACACCGTTAACGCCCGATTGTTGACCCAAAATGGATCCAAACAGACCACTGCTGCTGGGCTCTTTTAAGCCAATTTGTTCGGGCAGCACATTAATGCCAGCCCCGCGCAACAAGGCGTATTGGCCTACTTTAAGCAATTGAGACAGTGACATAACAACAATCCTTCACAAATACGAATGGCTACCGTTGGTATCGACCCAAATGGTCTGCAACTTAAAAACGGAAACTCAAGGATCTGGCAGCCGTGCTGATTGAGTGTAATGATGCTTGGCATGATTGCCACCTTGTTTTATCGATGACTCATAATGCACCGCCATGACCGACCTCTTTTCTCTGGATAGTTACGATTACCCTCTCCCTCATGATCGTATTGCCCGCTACCCCTTAGCGCAGCGAGATCACTCTAAAATGCTGGTGGTAAATCGCGCCACACGATCCTTTGCTCATCATACTTTTGCCGAATTGCCCCAATTTTTAGCTCCCAACGATGTTGTGGTGATGAACAACACCCGTGTGTTGCCCTGCCGCCTGTACGCCAAGCGCATCAAGGCCGACGGCACCTGTTTTACCGGCGCCGTGGCGCTGCTGTTTTTACACCCCGTGGAAAAAACCAGTGACGGCTTACCGCAGTGGCGAGTACTGATGAAGCCCGCTAAAAAACTGCCGGTTGGCAGTCGCATTCAATTAGACAATCATGCCTCGACCCTCACCGTCACCGATTATCGAGGCAATGGCGAAGGGGTGGTGAGTGTTCATTTGGCCAATGGCGTGGCCTGTGTTGAAGATTTGCTCCAGCATGCTGGCGAAATGCCTATTCCTCCCTATCTCAATCGCCATGCAGAAGCCTCCGACACCACCCAGTATCAAACAGTGTTTGCCAAGGTACCAGGGTCTCAGGCAGCGCCCACGGCAGGACTCCACTTTACCCCTGAAGTACTAGCCACTTTGGATGAACAGGGCATTACTCGCGCGGAAGTTACGCTCACTGTGAGTATTGGGACTTTTCGCGAAGTGCAAACCGATAATATTTTAAACCACACCATGGATGGCGAATGGTACACCGTTGACAATAGTGCTGCCCAAGCCATTACTGCTTGCAAGTCAACAAACGGTAAAGTACTGGCTATTGGCACCACTGTGGCCAAAACCTTAGAAACAGTAGCCAAAGAACACGACGGCACCATTGTGCCCCAATCGGGAGAAAGCAAACTGTTTATTGTGCCGGGGTTTGAGTTTAAAGCCGTGGACCGGCTACTCACGAATTTTCACATGCCAAAATCCACGCTACTCATGCTAGTCAGCGCCTTTGCAGATTACGACCTGATGATGGCCGCCTACCAAGAAGCCTTGGCCCACAACTACCGGTTTTACAGCTACGGCGACTGCATGCTCATTCTCTGAAGCTCTTATGGGCACCCTCAATGTATCATTTTGTAACAAAATAGCCTTGCCAAGAAGTTCTCTAACAGAGAATGGCTTTCAGGGGCTTTTATCATCATGAGTTAGAGCCCCCAAAGCCCTTGGTTTCTGCTATGAATGATTTTTCGGTCAATGTTGTAGGACCTCGATCCTTTGCAACACACAAAGAACGCCAAAGCACTGCCGCCTTTTTTAAAGCCCCCTTGGGGGTACGCTTTGGCCAGGCAGATACGATTGCCGAAACCATTGAACAAAAAATTGAAAAAAAACGACAACGCAGCATTAAGGCCCGAACAGCCGATTGGTTTAAAGCCCCTCAATGGCTGAAGGAGTGGCGCACCTTGGGTGAGAAAATAACCACTGGCTTTTTCAGCCTGCTTCCTGCATCGTTTTTTAGGTGGATTGAGCGAAAAACCATTTTTGTGGGCAACAACTTATCCGATGTGAAAATTTCCCTGGAAGACTATAAAGCCGTTGCCAACAAAAGTGCCAACAGCACTGAAAAGAAAATCATTAATAGCATTCAAGAGGTTCACCTTGATCCCAAGGGTGTTAATTCATTGGCGTGGCACGTTAAAGCCAAGCCCGGAAAACCCACGTTTTTAGTCTCTATGGGCAATACAGGTAGCCTTAAAAACCTGGGTACCTATTATTTACCCTTAATGAAAGAGGGCTGTGGTGTTTTAATGTACGAATACCCTGGCTACGGCAGTACCCATGGTATTCCTAGCCAAGACACCTGCACCCATGCGGCCCGAAAAGCCTTTGATTACCTGGCGACTGAACAAAAATTAACGCCCAAAAGCGACATTGTTTTGTATGGCTGTTCATTGGGAGGTGCCGTCTCGCTGCAATTGGTAGACGCCTTGGCCAAAGAAAGCATTCAGCCCAAAGCCCTTATTTTAGAATCCACCCTTACCCGTACCGCCGATGTGGTACAACATGCCATTAAACAATGGTTACCCAGCTGGCTTTTTCCTTTACATAAATTTGTTCAA
Organism: Vampirovibrionales bacterium; assembly: GCA_029866025.1. Taxonomy (GTDB): domain Bacteria; phylum Cyanobacteriota; class Vampirovibrionia; order Vampirovibrionales; family Vampirovibrionaceae; genus JARXAD01. The sequence continues at coordinate 337,044 of JARXAD010000002.1, forward strand.
TCGCCTTTCCCCTCTATTGATGTGATTAAGAACTACACCGGAAAATTATTAATATTACATGGCACCTACGACAATCTGATGGATAACTCCATGGGCGCAGAATTATACGCAGAAGCCGGAACACACGAAACCCAGAAAAAATTTGTCCCCATGGTTGGGTACCACAATTTAGATAACAATAAGACCTCGGAAGAAATCTTGAAGTTTATCAAAACACTGTAAATAGATTGGCTACTGTATGATGACAACGGCTCATTGCTGTTCACCTCGGCAGAATTCTTTCGCTAATGCCCTCCTACCACTACCCTCACTCTGTTGCCATTTGCACCCTCGCCTCCGAGCCTCTGAAAGAGGCTTTAGAAACTATATTGTTGGAAGCGTCCCTAGATAACCCGCAGATGGTTGGGCTGATGATAGCCCCGCTAAGTACCGAAAATCTAGGCATTGAGGCCATCATTACCTTTTGCTTGGGGCAGCCCCACCTGCGCACCATTATTTTGTGTGGTGCCGATGCCCAACAAGCCGTGGGTTGGCTGCCTGGCGGAACGCTGCTAGCCCTTCAGCAGCATGGTGTTTTGAATGATGGCCTTCACACCATTGCCAATGCCCCTGGCAAGCGACCGCTGCTGGCGAATTTAACCCTAGAAGCCATTGAGGCTTTTCGTCAACAAGTGACTTTGGTAGACGCCATTGAGGAGAAAAACCCCGAGACAATTTGGGGTTTGGTTCAAACCCATCTGTCACAGCCACTCTCGGCGGTAACACCCTATGCCGGCGTAATTCAGCAACCCGTACCCGAGGCTATCGGCACCCACAATCCGGCCATTACCGAGGACCCCAAAGGCTATTTTGTCATCACGATGGAAGCTGGCAGTGAAAATCCCTTGGTAGCCGAATACTTTAATACCGAAGGCCTACGCCAAGCCATTGTTCGGGGCAAAACTCCCAAAGCTGTTTATACTGCTTTGCTCAACAACGGTTGGATCAGCCGATTAGACCACGCTGCCTATGTGGGCCAAGAGCTGGCTCGTGCCGAAGCGGCCCTCACTGCCAATCGCTTTTACATGCAAGATCTCCTGCCCTAATATTAGGCAGGTACCTCACACCGATGGCGGCAACTATGACAAGCCCACGGAAGCTCCGATACTGCCGCCCCTGCCGAGTGTGCTTGGCGCATGGTCATAAAGGCCTCGTGTTCCCACAAATGTTGGTCCCACACTGACATCGGCGCAGCTTTATCTACCAATCTTTTGGGGCAAGGGTTTACCGATAAATCCTGAGCCATACTAACGGTGGTGTTTAACCATTGGCAGCCCTGACCCAATACATCCGGCGACGCTTCCCACAGCGTAGGCCATTCCACATGCAGGGGCCAGTCGGTGGCCATCATCGCTCGCAATGCCGTAATGGCTTCGGAAGGATGGGTCGTTAGCGTCAAGGGGTCCAATCCACTGCCCAAGGTAAACCGATTTTCCAGCCGAACCCCATCCACCCCCAAGTTTTTGGCCCACGCAATCATTTCAGAAATATGAAAAACAGTAACCGCGTCCACCAACAAGGCCACTTCCACAAACACCCGTGTTTTTTTAGGACGATTGGCCATCAAAGCCTCAACAGCTAATACCCGCCGCTGCCATGTACGCCAATCCAAGCGCAAGGGTTTGCTGGCACTAAACAAGGACGTGGGCTGGGCCATGGACAAGGCAACCGAAGGCGTATGAGCCACCAGTTGAACGGTGAGCCGATCCAGAGGCTGCTCCCATAAGCCGCGCACATCGCTAGGCTCCCAATCGGCATGGCTGTAAAGCTGAGTAACGGGCTTAGTATACGCCTCACACGCCGCTAACCAATCTCGCCAATGGGGGTTTCGCAAAGGCTCCCCCCAGCCGCTAATGGCAACCGCTGGACACGGGTAAAACTGCTGCAATGCAAAGGTGAGCGATTCTTCATCCAGCAACAGGGGTTTGGCCAAAGCCATCTCTAGGGCGGGTTTAGGGCTTAACGATTGAAACACAGGATGATCCGGCTCATACCAGAGGCCATCCCATACTCGAGGAGGAGCGTCGACATCGGGCGGGCAAAACAAATGCACTACAACAGGCCCATCGCTTAAATGAAGCGTTGATTCTAGCGGCACTGCCATGGCGTGCGTCATGGAACCCCACGCCTTCTTGACGCCCAACGTAACGTCTTGAGGAAAACGGTTCCACCACGTTTTTGGGTCTGTTTGTAACGCCTTTTGCTGGACCATTGTCTTCCCCAACGAATTGGCTAGCTTGCCACCCTATACCTTTCAATCTTAAACCTTTCTGAAGGTTCTCGCTACTGCGGGGGATTGACTTGAAACCGCCCTCGTTTACTCGTAAGATGCGGGTGTTGTTCCCTCTGTTACTGTGTTAGTCACCTTTTAGGAGATTGAAAATGGCCCCGATTATTGGCAAACCCGCTCCCGACTTTAAAGCCCCTTCCTTTTTTAACGGCGAAATGAAAGAAATTTCTCTCGCTGATTACAAAGGCAAATGGGTCGTGTTGTTCTTTTACCCCTTGGATTTTACCTTTGTGTGCCCCACGGAAATTAAAGGTTTTAGCGCTGCCAAAGCCGAATTTGACAAACTGAACACCCAAGTAATTGGTGCCAGTGTGGATAGCGTTTACAGCCACAAAGCTTGGGTAGAAGGCGATTTGGGCCCTGTTAGCTTCCCCATTATTTCGGATATCAGCCACCGCATTAGCCGTGATTATGGCATTTTGATTGAAGACAAAGGCATCAGCTTGCGCGGTGTGTTCATCATCGATCCTGAAGGCAACCTAAAAAGCTACGCTGTGAACGACTTGGCTGTAGGCCGCAACGTGGATGAAGTGTTGCGCTTGGTGCAAGCCTTTAGCAGTGGCGAACTGTGCCCCGTGGGTTGGACCCCTGGCCAAAAAACACTTGGCAAGGCATAAGCTTTAGCGCCTAACTTTAAAGCCCCGATTGCTTGAAAAAGTCGTCGGGGCTTTTTTAATTTAATACCTATTTAGACAACCATATCTAGCTGCTTAATGCCCACACTTTCAGCCAAAGCTAAAAGATTTTGTGACTTTGCACCATTAATTTCGTTAATAATTTCGTTCGTTGCCAAGTCACGATACACTGGCTTTTTGGGCAGCGCCAAGAATTTCTCTGCTTCTGGTCCCCATAACAAAAGATTATCTCGTTTAGCACCTGAAATATTAATCAGATGCTCTGGGTTCTCCTCCTTAAAGATTTTTTGTATTTGTGCTTCTAGTGCAGCCCTATGTTCGTTGGTTCTTGAACCGATTATGAGTCGGGCGCCAGCAAAATTAATCATCATAGAGTCCTTGTATTGTAAAAGAGGAAATAAAAAGGCTTACCAGTTCTATAAAAGCCTCTGAACCCCGAAGCGTGCGAGTACGCCCAAACAATTGAAACGAATTTGTTACAACAATCGTTTTGGCGAAACGAGATCCTGTGGGTGAGGGTGGCTTGTGGGGCGTACAATGTGCGTTAGCACAAGCCCCACAACGCCTGTTTGCGGGCAAGCTTAGCGCAGCCGCAACTCCTGGCGACACCCGAAATCCCACAGCAGAAGCCGCTACAATCCCTTGCGGGATACACAAGGGGCGCAGCCCCTGTGCGGGGAGCGTTGAGGGGCCGGCCCCTCAACAGTAAGAAGAATTTATAGGGGCAGTAAGGCCTTCAAATGCCCAATCATCCGCTGACAAGCGTTGCCATCGCCATAGGGGTTTACGCGGTTGGCCATAGCAGCATAGGCGGCTGGGTTACTCAGCAACTCACTGGCTTCACGCACAATCGCCTCTGCATGGGGGCCTACCAGCTTGACCGTACCCATGGCCACGGCTTCAGGGCGTTCGGTGGTATCGCGCAGCACCAGCACCGGCTTACCCAAACTAGGCGCTTCTTCTTGCACTCCGCCCGAGTCGGTTAAAATCAGAGTGGCCGCCCGCATGAGGTGGCAAAAATCGGGGTATTCCAACGGCTTAAGCAAATGTACCCGCGGATGATTGGCAAAGCGCTCTTCCACCAACGTTTTAACGTTGGGGTTAGGATGCACGGGTATGGCTAATACCGTATCGGGGAACTGAGTCAGCAAGGTTTCCAGCCCCGACAGGATTTCTTGCAGCGGATCCCCAAAATTTTCTCGCCGGTGGGTGGTACACACCAGCAAGCGCTGACCATCATTTAGCGAGTCTAAGACTTTGGCCACCGCAGGGCCTGGTTGGGCATGATCGAGAGTATAAAACAGGGCGTCAATCACGCTGTTACCCGTCACCACCACGTTTTTGGCCTGCGGCAAGGTGTTGTGGATGTGCTGAGCCGATTCTGCCGTGGGGGCAAAGTGAATAGCACTAATGGTGTCCGTTACCCAACGGTTCAGCTCTTCGGGAAAGGGATTTTCTAAATCAAAGGTTCGCAACCCCGCTTCCACATGGGCCACGGGGATGCGCTCATAAAAGCACGCCAAGCTGGTAGCCAAGGTGGTGGTGGTATCGCCATGCACCAGCACCAAGTCCGGTTTTTCGGCGCGCAACACATCGCGCATGCCCAGCAGCACCGCTGAGGTAATTTGGTACAAGTCTTGATTGGGTTGCATTACGTTTAAATCAGCATGAGGCACAATGGCAAACAGACTCAGCACTTGATCCAACATCTCCCGATGCTGGGCCGTCACACACACACGGCTGGTAAACCACGTAGGCTCGGCTTCTAGGGCTTTGACTAGCGGCGCCATTTTAATGGCCTCGGGGCGCGTGCCAAACACGCTTAGTAAGCGGTAGGGTTTAACCGGGGGTACGGAAGACACTGGAATCGGCGAATACGCCATAACAACCACTCAGCAAAGCCAACAGAACAACAGGGTATGCTGCGTATTATGCCACGCTTAAAGGTTAGGCCCTAGGCAATGCAGGGCGGATCCGGCACCACGCAATTCATTAACCGATGGGCGCCATAGGTAATGGCGGCAGCGCCCAGTACCGTTAGCACGGTGGCTGCAATGGCCGGCAAAGCAAACACGCTTAGTGCAGCGCCTACGGCCCACGCAGCGGCCGTGCCCAAGCTCCACAAGAAGGCGGTTTTAACCGACTTCACAATAAAGGTGCCCAAGGCTTTGGCGCACGAAGTAAAGAACCCATCGCCTTTTTGGCGAGACACGCTAAAGGCTCTCGCTGTTGTACTGAGTACATCCCATGCCGCCAAGCCCACCGCCAAGGGGCGTAACACAGCCCCAAACCATTGGCCTTTGCTTGCAGGCTCAGTGGCCCACTTCACTTCGTTATTCCACAGCACCTTTTTGGTAAAAGCCTTGGCCCTTTGGACGACGGTACTGGCCGTATTGTCTTTGCCACTTAACACCTCTTTACCATACTGCCAGCGGTCTTTACTAAAAATTTGTTTTAATCCTGCAACCTTGCCTTCTTCTCGAACCACCGCTTGAATGCGGGCTTTTTCCGCATCATGCATGCCAAACAGCTCATCATAGCTAAGGGCACTGGCCGACTGAGCAGCCGTTTTAATCCCATCCAAGGATAAATGCCCCGTATCTGTAGCAGCCTTTAGATCACCTGTAGTAATGGGTGTTTTTTCATCCCAATTTTTAAATGTTTGCTTAAAGGCGTTATTAATCCCTTCATGGGGGTTCGATGCATACAGTTTTTCAAAATAGCTTTGCTTACCTGTCCACTCCACAAATTGGCCGTGCTGATTTTTCAGCCAATCGTTATCCGTCAACATTTTTCGGTAATTAGCCGATTTACTGCCGTCAATCTCCGGGGTGTATTTAGCCCCAGCAAAAAATTTGGCCGTTTTATCAAACGACTCTGGATTACCCACCGTATCTTCAATCAAACGACGAAAGGCCCACTTGCCAGGGCTATAGCACACGTCTTTTTCTTTATACAAGGTAAATGGGTTGTACCCACTACCCTGAGACGCCTGCTGGGCTTTACGCGCCTGGGCTTCTTCCAAGCGTGCTTGATACTCCGGTGCGATAGGAATGCCCCCCATGCCCGCCATACCAACCCCAGTAGTGATGGCCTGATCAGCCATGCACGCGTTGCTCCTTATGCTCTCTTCACGTCTTGTGTGGGTAACGTCTCTCTTTATTCACCATTATGAAAACCAGCGTTCCATAACGATTCCCCTAATAAGGGCTCTCAAGGGCATAAAACCCAACAACAATGATTTTTATGTCAGTTTGTATCGTTGTTGTTACAAACAGGGTGCTGGTGCCGTCGTTCATTGCCCCACTCATTGCATTGAGCCACAAAATTTATCAGAATCTGCTGGCCTTCGGGCGTGCCAATGGATTCGGGGTGGAACTGCACCCCCGACCATGGATGGGTGCCATGCTCTAAGGCCATAACAACCCCAGACTCTGGTTCTACCGCCGTCACCCCATACCCTTTAGGTACCCCTGCCACACACCACGAATGGTATCGCATCACCTCAAACCGCTGCGAAACGTTGGCCAACAACCAACTATCATCCACCATTTTGTTAACAGTACTGGTTTTGCCATGCATAACGGTGGGCGCTAATTGCAGAGTAGCCCCCGCCGCCACTGCCATGGCCTGCATACCCAAGCACACCCCCAGTATAGGAATGTTGGGTAAGTTGTTTAACAGCTCCGCTGTTATGCCCAAATCTCTGGGATTATCCGCCCGCCCCGGCCCTGGCGACAACACAATCCCCACCGGTGATAAATCATTAATTTCTTTTACGGTAATAGCATTGCTGCGTACCACCTCTACACCCCCAACACCAGGATAGTGGTGTGCCGCCACTGCCAACCCCTGAGACAGGTTGTGGGTAAAGGAATCCAAGTGATCGATGAGCAAAATCATGGGGCTATTATTTCACGCCCACGGCCATGAAATACCATGGCTTTACTTGGGGTCGAGGGGTTGTATTGTTTTTGGCACCAAACCAATGGTAATAAGAAATGGTTGCCATCGCTTACGTTCTGGTAATTGTAATGCCGATAAAAAGTCCATTGACTGATCGTGTAACGCCCATGCTTTTTGCTCGCGGCCGGTGTCATCGATTTTAGATTCTCGGTGATAGCTTTTTGACGTCATTGTTTTCTGAAATTTATACTGCTTACGACCTTCTTTAACCGAATAGTAGTTACGGTTTATTTGCAATCGCACAAACAAACGGTTGGCTTTATCCTGTTCACCTGTTTTTTTCAAAGCGTCTTGCACCAAATAAAAAAGGCTACGTGTATATGAACTGGGATGAAACTGCCCAAACAAAGCTGTGAATCGAATCATCCACGGTAACTGACAACAGCCAATGGATAACTCTTTAATATCCCGCTCAAAATTAGATTGTAAAAGTTTAGTACACAGTCGTTCTGCCAGCTCTTCGTTAGGCCGCAGCTTATAATCTTTGGCTTGGGTAGCAAACAATGCCCCAAAAAATGGGGGGGATTTCCGCCGGCACCGTATTGGTGAGGGATTCATACTCATTAAAGTACAGCTAAAGCTGGTTGGTGATACCTGCATTGTTGAATAAAACCCCGCACTTTTACTAATTGCCTACTGAGCGACCAACCACGGTATGATAGACGCCATCCCCCTCATTCCTACTTTTTAAAGAAAGCTTGCCGCTATGACCCCAGCCACCACCATCCAAAAACGTCACCCCATTACCTTTGGCACCGACGGCTGGCGCGCCATCATGGCCCAAGATTTTACCTTTGATAACGTCACACTGGTGGTGCGTGCCATTCACCAAACTTTATTGGACCGCTGGGGCCACCAAGACAAACCCGTGTTTATTGGCTTTGATGGCCGCTTTTTAGGCAAGCAATTTGCCCACCACGCCGCCGATATTCTCAACAGCTTAGGCTGGGATGTGCTGATGGTGCCCCACTACACCCCCACCCCCTTGGTTGCATTCTCTGCCAAACATTACGACACCGCCGGCGCCCTAATGCTAACCGCCAGCCACAACCCCCCCGAATACATGGGCCTTAAATTCATTCCTGAATACGCAGGCCCTGCCACCCAAGACATTACCGACACCATTATTCGCCACGTAGACCGCATTGCCGAAGAAGCCACCCCCTTAACGAAAGCCGCTCAGACGGGCACCACCACCGTGGTGGATTGCTACGCCGACTACGTGGCTTTTTTACGCAACAGTGTGGATTTTACGGCCTTAAAAGCCGCCAACATAAAACTGGTGTACGACCCCATGTACGGCGCTGGCTTTGGCTACTTTGACCGCATTTTGCGGGAAGAAACCAGCATCAAGCCCCTCACCATCCACAACCGCATTGACCCCAGCTTTGGCGGCCACCTGCCCGAACCCAACGCCGCCCACCTTGGGGAACTAATGGCACGCGTGCCTGCCGAAGGCGCCGCACTGGGCTTGGCCAACGACGGCGATGCCGATCGCTTTGGGGTGATTGACGAAACGGGCCGATTCCTCAGTGCCAACCAAATTATTCCCATGCTGGCGCGATATTGTTACCGCCGCAAAGGCTTACGTGGCAGCGTGGTGCGTTCCGTGGCTACCTCTCGTTTGCTGGATGCCCTAGCCGAAAAATGGGGCATTGACTGCCATGAAACCAAAGTGGGCTTTAAGCACATGGGCGCCATTATGCGCCAAGAACCCGTGATTATTGGTGGCGAAGAAGCCGGCGGCCTTAGCATTCAAACCCACATACCCGAAAAAGACGGCATTTTGGCAGGGCTGCTGATTTTAGAAATGATGGCGGTAGAGAAAAAATCCCTCAGCCGCATTTTGGCCGACACCGAAGCCGAAGCAGGCGTGCACCTAATAGGACTCGCCGAAAATCTCCACCTGTCCGACACCGCCAAGCAAGCCCTCATGGCCTCTATGCGCCGATTGCAAGCGGGCGACCTCTTTGCCAAGCGCCCCATTACTGAAGTGGTCACCCTCGAAGGCATCAAGCTGCTGTTTAACGCTACGGATTGGATTTTGGTTCGCCCCAGCGGCACCGAGCCCATTATTCGCGTGTATGGCGAAACCACCGACCCCCTAGCCACCCAAGAGCTTAAAACCGCCATGGAAGCCCTGGTGGCCAGTTGCAGCGCCTAGCCAGCAAGCTGGCCTTATATATTTGGATTGTTTAAGACCGCTTTGATCTGCGGGGATATTGATGAACGCTTGCGATAAGTACTAGCCGGATTCTGTAACAACCTTTGGATCAATATTCTCAGGTTTTGACTCCTTAGTTTTGGGCTATTACTAAGCCTGTAACAAACATGATACAAGGACCGTTTACGGTCTAAACCCTAGCAGACGACCGCTGCCACCAGCGCTCGCAGGCCTTCACGCCAATGGAGGCCACCAGCACCACGGTGAGCAGTAAGGCCACGGTTTTAAACCGCGCCATATGGCTGCCCAACCACACCAACCCGCTGTAGCGAATGAAACGCCCTACCGCCAACGGCACAATAAACTGGCGAGGGTGCACCTTGTGAGCCACCAACATCAACCGCACCGGGTCCCACGGCAGGGGCAGGGCGTTCATCACCAACACCGTCGCCGCCGGAAATCGCTGAGTAAGGACTTTAAGCCACACCGGCGTGGCCTGTTGGGCCATGCGCATGGCGTTTTGGGGCAAAAAATGAAACAACCCCGTGCCCAGCAAATACCACCCCACCGCCGCTCCAATGGTGGCCACCGCCACCACAAAATACGGGTGAGACGCTCCATCGGCGGTGTGTTGGGCCGCCAAAGCCACCACGGCCAGTGAGACCGGCATGGGGATGGCTCCGCCCCCCACAAAGGTCAGCAAAAACAGGCCCAGCAAACTGACCACAAACCACAGGTCCATCATACCGCCGCCGATGCTTCTAAAGAGGACCATGTTTCTTTTAGTGTGCGGCGTAACACTTTGCCCGTGGCATTTTTAGGCAATTCGCTCACAACAAGCCACTCATCGGGCTGCCACAACGGGCTAATGTGTTGCCGACTCCAGACTCGCAAGGTGTCTGCCGTGTCCTCAGAGCTTTCTGCTAACACTACCGCCGCACCAATGCGCTCACCCCGCGCAGAAGCGCCCACGGCCGGCAAGCCCACCACACACACTTCCACAACTGCAGAGTTGGTTGCCAAAGCAGCCTCTACCCGCAGGGGTGAGATATTCTCCCCATCTTTAATAATCAGCTCTTTAATACGCCCACCAGAAAGAATTAATCGCCCTTCTGCATCCCACTCCCCCACGTCGCCGGTTTTAAACCAGCCATCGGGGGCCATTACGGCTTGGGTAGAGGCTTCATCTTGGTAATACCCCAACATCACACTGGGGGCCTTAATTTCAATTTGCTCCAAGCCGGTGGTTTCGTCGCGCTGCAAGCGTACCACCACATTGGGCAAGGGAATTCCCACCGTCCCCGCCTTGGGGCCCGCCTGCCCTGAACCCTCCAAACGATTTACCGCCACCACCGGCGATGTTTCCGTTAGCCCGTAGCCTTCCAGCACCGGCACACCGGTTAAATCATTGATTTTAGACAGCACCGCAGGCGGTAAGGCCGCCCCACCGGAGACAAACAACCGCAACGGCTTTAATATATCAACCATGGCTTGATTTTTACCCAAACCATCGGCCATCACACTCAGCAAACTAGGCACCAAAGGCAACATGGTAATGTGGTTCGCCGCCACGGCAGCCACCAAGGCCTTTGGGTTAAAAGACGGCTCGAGCACCACGGGTACGCCCAGGCCCAAGGCCAGCCACGTAAGGGTTTGACCGTAGGCATGAAACAGCGGCAACGCCATGAGTATTCGGTCCGTGGGCAAAATGAGCTTGATGGCTTGAATACCCTGCAAGTTGGCCAACAAATTGGCTTCCGACAGCATCACCCCTTTGGGGCGAGCCGTGGTACCCGAGGTATACAACAACAACCCCAGTTCGTGTGGATTAATGGCAACCGGCTTTAGTTTTTCAATGTCTGCCTTGGCCAAGACCTTCTCTAAGGCTTGCAAGCCAGGAACCGGCGGTAACGCCTGCCCTTCGCTACCCACCACCCACACGTGAAAAGCCTTGCCCGTGAGCATGCGCTTAATAGCCATATCTTTCAGAGGTTTGAGCTTGGGCAAAAAGCTGGCATCCGTCACCAGTGCCGAAACGCCGGAATGCTGTAACACATAGCCCATGTCGTCTGGCTGCCACAGCAAGTTTACGGGCACGGGCACAACCCCCGCCAGCCGGGCCGCAATGAGTCCTATCACCAACTCGGTTTGCTGACCCAACAGCAAGCCTACGCGGTCACCTGGCTTTAACCCTGCTTGTTGGAATACCACCGCTAGCCGAGACGCTTCATCCCACAACTGTTGGCCCGTTAAGACCTTATCCCCCTGAATTAACATAGGTTCGTTGGCTTTGCCGGATTCCAGCAACCCGTGACGGACCCATTCGGGCAAGGTAGCAGGCATAACAGGCAGAGGTTGGGTGGGAGCACTTTGAGTGGCGACCGTCACACTATTGTCCTTCTATTAATGGCGTATCCAACAATGGCGCCAAACGCCCTTGAGTGGTGGCTAACAACTCGATGGCGTCGGTAAGACCCAGGTGGTGGGTCAACATCAGAATGGCAGCGCGCACATGCCAGTCCTCTGGTCGAGGTGCCGTTTGCTGCAAAGCATTTTTGGCGTCAGGTTCTTCCACATTAGCAAGGGCCGAAACCATGCATATGGCTCGTGTTTCTAGCTTGGTATTACTGGGACGCAAGGCTACCATTACATTGCCATACGTACGTCCCATGGCGACCATCAAACCCGTGCTAATCAAATTAAGCACCAATTTTTGCGCCGTTCCTGCATTCATGCGAGAAGACCCAGCAATGGGTTCCGCCCCCGAGGGGGTCACAATGGGGTAATCGCTCACCGCTTCAATCTTAGAGCCCGAATTAGAGGCTACAGAAGCCGTTAAAGCCCCGCGTTGCTGAGCATAACGCAAGGCAGCTAAAACATAAGGGGCGTTTCCACTGGCGCTAATGCCCACCACCGTATCGTTTGGGGTAAGACTTAAGACGGTCAGGTTTTCTATTGCTTGTTCTTCATCGTCTTCCGCACCTTCCACCGAGGTGGTCAAAGCCTTTTCACCACCGGCAATCACACCCATAACTCGTCCAGCAGGCATGCCAAAGGTGGGAGAAATTTCTGAGGCATCCAACACCCCCAACCGGCCGCTGGTACCGGCTCCAACATAAATCAGGCGGCCGCCCGCTTCAAACCGCGGCAACATGGCCTCTAACAATTGACTAATGGCAGGCAACGCTTTTGCTACAGCCGTATAGCCTACCTGCTGTGCAGCATACAGTTGCGCCACCGATTCTCCTACCGAGCCCACATCGACAAAAGCCGTGAGTGGGTTTATCTGCTCCGTTGGCAAAGCCATGGCCGCTTGCAAGCGGGCCAAGCGGTGGTAGCGCTCTGAAGAGAGTAACGAAACATCTGTCATCAAGCGTTATAGTAGCGGCTTTTTTTCCTCAATTCCACTAAACTAAGGCGCATGATAACCTCCACTCTTTTCCCTCCCCCTCTGGCTCGTAGCGTAGCTAGCATGGTGTTGTCAGCCCTTTGTTTGACTAGCGCCCTAATACCCACCGCTCATGCACGTGTTAAACCCATTAGCTTGCTGGCCATTGGCGGTCCATCGGTCGTGGCTTCAGGGCGTTACGCCGTACAAGCCCCACCCCAAAGCCAATGGCAAATAAATTTACCCTCCGAACGCATAGCACCGGTGGTTTCGGTAGGACCCTATTGGGTAACAGCATTAAAAGAAGACGCTACCCACAAAGCGCCTCGCATTGTAGCCTACCGCTGGACTACAGGCGAAGAAGTCTGGGCTATGCCCCTCCCAGAAGGCACCGAGACCGTTGGCCTTATTCCATCATCTATCTATGGAAAACCAAGCAACCCCGTTGAGCTTACCTCTGCGCCTCTCATTGCAACCTTGCCCATGGGTATTGTGTTTAAGGTGAACTGTGAAACAGGCCGCCCAGAATGGGTAAAGGCGCTTCCGGTAGGCGCTCATGAGCTACACCTGACGCCGGTGTTAGACCTCTCTGGATTAACGGTCGTGAGTACTGCCAGCACCCTATTTCACCTCAACCCCACCACGGGAGAACTTCTGTGGCAGACCCCCATCAAACCACCCCCATCCGAAGGGGCTTCCCAGCAGGTTTCTGAAGCTACCCCCGAGCCAGCAGAGCTGACCCCCCGCGACTTAAAACCCTTAGCTTTAAGCCCATTAGCCACCAATGGTCAACGGCAATTACTACTGGGTACCGAAGATGGCTTTTTAACCAGTGTGGATGCATTGACTGGCAAAATTTTATGGCACAGCCAAACGGCAGGCTCCGTTCGTAGCCTCCAATGGATTGTGGACCGATGGGTGGTCACCAGCAATACGGGGCTGTTAACGGCTGTTAACCCAGATTCCGGTTCTTCCCAATGGGCGCTAGTAAGTTTGGATGGCAAACCCCTAGTGAGTTCTACAAACCCAACAGCAGAAGCCCAATGGGTAACAGCCTCTCTTAAAGGCAATGTGCTAATGGCGAATGCCAAAACCGGCATTCGTAGTGGTAGCGATACATTACCGAACGGCCTTACCGGTGGCTGGACAGCGTTATCGGATGGAAGCCTACTAGGCACCCTTACCGATGGCAAGCTCATTGCGTATGATCCGCCCAAGCCTCAAAACATCTCTGGCTATAGGGCCGTTAAGCGCAACAAACACACCCAAACCAAAACCCCCAGCGCGTCCAATATACGTTGGGAGCTACCCCTCAATCATCGTGTCATAGAGCCTCCCGTAATGCAGCCACTTTCCGAAAATCTTTGGTTGTTAACCGCCAGTACCGATGGTACGGTGCTGGGCTTTAACTGGGCGGCCACCGCACCATGAGTGTCTTGGCTGTGATTCCCGCCCGGTACGGTTCCACGCGGTTTCCAGGCAAACCCTTGGCTCTACTAGCCGACGGCCGCCCCATGATTGTTCACACATGGGAGCGGGTGTGCCAAACACCGGGCGTAGACGAGGTAATCGTAGCCACCGATGACACACGCATTCAGGCGGTTGTTGTTGCCGCAGGGGGTAACGCTGTTTTAACGAGTTCCCATCACCCCTCTGGAACGGATCGCTGCTGGGAAGTGGCCCAGCCTCTGACTCAATTTGAATGTGTGGTGAATGTTCAAGGCGATGAGCCCTGCATTGACGCTGGTTCCATTCAAGCCGCGTTGGATGTACTCCACCAACAACCGTCTATCGATATAGCAACCCTAATTACCCCGATGGCGGAAGGTGACGGTGCCATTACGGACCCCAACGCTGTTAAAGTAGTAATTTCTCCCTTATCTTCTAATCTTTCGCATGTTAAGGCACTTTATTTTAGTCGGTCTCCCATTCCGTATCACCGAACCACAGAAGCTGCCATGCCCTATTACCGCCACGTGGGTTTGTATGCCTACCGCCGTAAAGCGCTGGAAGCCTTTGTAAGCTGGCCGCCATCGCCCCTAGAGCAGACTGAACAACTGGAACAGCTCCGAGCCTTGGAAAATGGCTTAATTATTGGCGCTGCCGTGGTAGCCCAAGCCCCCAAAGGCGTGGATACCCCCGAAGACTTAGCCTTACTTTTGGCAGCCCTCTTGGCCACATCGGCTTAATTCATCACAAAACACTACTTTGGTTAGCAATTATGATTTTTCAGGGGGTTTAGGGTTGTATCGATCATCCTTCAGCCACTAATAGGCTAAGCCCTCTCTTTGGACCTTTCTTGCTCGCCTCTATGCAAGTTCTCTCTCCAACACCCTCATCCCCGTTCAGCAGCCCAGAGATAGCAGGGCCACAGTTTGGCAATGGCTGGCAACGCCTTATATCTAAGGTTGGACGCGGTGGTGAGCACCTGAATACGCTGCTATCAAAAATTCGTAACACCGATACCTTCCAAAGCCTTCAATACAGCAAAGATTTTACCCTAGAGATTGGCGAGGTCTTTCCAGCAGCGGTAACGGCCAGTGTGTTGCTGTATTTACTGGGACAGCAACAGCGAGAATTGGATGACCCTAAAGCACCGCTGCGGCTCTTGGCCGAATCGGCTGCAGTCTATGCCTTAACAACCTATACCAGCTATGTTATTCCCGTATTGGGGCTGTTGGGTATTACCTATACTGCTGGCCAGCAAGAAACCGTTTTAGACAAAATCAAGCATAGTGGCGTTGCAGCCCTAGGAACACTGGGCAGCTTATTAGGCACCTGGTTTGGCGTGGGTATTAACATGAATAAAACCCAGCGGGATGTGGCTAAAACGCTAGAATGGCTTCCCGACACCAGGGCTTACTTAAAAAATCACGCCACAAAGCTCATCAATGCCTGGGAGCCAGAAGAAATACCCAATACCCTAAAAACCCCCAAAGCAATTGCTGCCTATAAAACACAACTGCGCCAAGATATTTTGCAGCACCTAAAGGATTTTGAAAAAAAATTAACCAACGGCCACGAAGCCTTGTTAAAAACTTACCAAGCCAACCCTAAAGGCGCATCCATTGTGGGCCGTATTCGCTTGCGCCAGCAACTAAGCACGGTGTTTAGTGAGTTATGGAACCACTTAAAACCTGCCCATGAAGCGCTTAGCCTGGGCAGAGAAACCCCAGGGTTGACCAGCGCCCTAAAGTTGAGCCGTCGGCTAGAAACCATGAATGCCGGGTACGTGCGTGCTGTTCGATGGGCCAATCCCATCTTTTTTGGCGTGTTGGGTAGTTTGGCGTTTCAGTTGTTAACCCCGGCGTGGGAACACCTGTGCGACTGGATCCTCACCAATCGAGTGGGCCATGCTCGCCTTGAGCTTCCTTCTCATACCCTTCTTAATCACCACGGTGACGAGGCGAGCGCAGGGCATAGCAACGTGTTGTGGCAGCAACACCTCAACAACCGCTTTAACGCCTTTGCCGGAGACGGCTTGCCCCAAGATCCGTTTTCTGAAACAACGCATCAAGAAACGTTACTGACCCAAGCTGGTGAAGGCCTGTTGGATCGCGCCATTCATGGGCCATTTTAAGGCCCCTTAGTCACCTTAAAAAATGGGCTCTCGGGGTAAGGGTTCCATTAGTGTTTAGTGTCCACTGGCTTTTCCGGTGTCAAAAAAGCGTTACGCAGAACCACCGGAAGGCCCTCTAACTTTGAGGACTTTAAAGGTGGTGCTATGAGTTGATTGCCAGCTTGCCCATTGTTAAAAGGTCCATTGTTAGGCAGCTTTTGATCTTGAATTTCGGGAGGATCTATAAGCTTTATTTCAGCGTCTAGGGCCTTGTTTATTGCATCAAGGGCTTTCTTTTTTTCAGCAAGAACCTCGATTTGGGAAGGATTCATAAGCTTGATTTGAGCCTCTAAGACTCTGTCTTGTGCCGCAAGGGCTTCTCTATGGTCCACTTCATTACCGTAACCAATACGAGACGCTAAATCGAGAAAGTTAATAACGCCATTGCCATCCCAATCGGCGGCTTTGTCTTTCAGCCCATAAACACTGCCTAAAAGGTTTTCTACTTCGGCAGCATTAAAATTTTCTTGTACCAATTTTGCTGCATCTGCTTGAGACAACTTGTTGCCACTATTTGTTTTAGCTATCAATGAATCTGAAAAATTCTCAAAACGAGTTAGTAAAGGATCCCTCATGGTTTTCTCCTTAATTATTCAATGTAAAAAATGGAATTGAGTATGAGATTTATACTATCTCGATCATATAAAAACCGTTTTTATAATTTTGGTGTTAGTTTTGGAGCCCTTTGTAACAAAACACCCCCAGCCCGAAAACTCGAACCGAGGGTGAATTGTTATAATGAACCTTTTCAGAGGTTTTGAAGCTTACGCAACAAGGCCCTTGAAAAAGCGTCGTTCGACGCCTAGTAGTCCATAGGGGGCATACCGGCACCCACAGGCGATTTTTCGCTGGGTTTCTCGGTAATGAGGGCTTCGGTAGTGAGCACCAACCCGGCGATGCTGGCGGCATTTTTAAGGGCCGTCATAGTCACTTTGGCGGGGTCTACAATACCGGATTTGAACATGTCCACAAATTGCTCATTAAGGGCATCGTAACCTTCAGTAGCGGGCAAGGTGCGCACTTTGTCCACAATCACATCACCGCGCACACCGGCGTTTTCGGCAATCTGGCGGCAAGGGGCTTCTAAAGAACGGTACAAGATTTCGGCACCCATTTTCTCTTCACCGGTGAGGGTTTCGATAAATTTGCCGAGTTCCACTTGGGCTTTCACCAAAGTAGTACCGCCACCAGGCACAATGCCTTCTTCAATGGCCGCACGGGTGGCATTGAGGGCATCTTCCAAGCGCAATTTTTTGTCTTTCAGTTCGGTCTCAGTAGCGGCGCCGACTTCAATGACAGCCACACCACCGCTTAGTTTGGCCAAGCGCTCTTGCAGCTTCTCTTTGTCGTACTCGCTGTCGGATTCCTCAATTTGGCGCTTAATCAAGGCCACACGGGCATTCACGGCGTCTTTGGTGGTGTCTTCCACCACAATGGTGGTGTTGTCTTTACCCACGGTTACGCGGCGTGCGCGGCCCAAGTTGGCCAAGGTAAGGCTTTCCAAACGAGTACCAGTTTCTTCGGTAAACATTTGGCCACCCGTCAACACGGCAATGTCTTCCAACATGGCTTTGCGACGATCGCCAAAACCAGGGGCTTTTACAGCCACAGCACGCAACACTTTGCGCATGTTGTTTACTACCAAGGTGGCTAGGGCTTCGCCTTCCACGTCTTCGGCAATAATCAACAACGAGCTACCATCACGGGCCACTTGCTCTAAAATCGGCACCAAGTCGCTCACCAAGTTGATTTTTTTGTTGGCACACAACACATAGGCATTGTCCAACACCGCTTCGCTGCGCTCGGCATCGGTGGCAAAGTAAGGAGAAATGTAGCCTTTATCAAACTGCATGCCTTCCACTACTTTTAGGCTGGTGCTGGTGGATTTGCTTTCTTCCACGGTAATAACGCCGTCTTTACCCACTTTGTCCATGGCGTCGGCAATCAAACCACCGGTCATCTCGTCGTTACCGGCAGAGACGCTGGCAACCTGAGCGATTTCCGATTTATTTTCCACTTTGCGGGAGCGTTTTTGAATGTCTTCCACCACAAAGGCGCAGGCTTTTTCCACACCGCGCTTTATGCGGATGGGGTTGTTGCCGGCAGAAACGGTACGCAAGCCTTCGTGAATCATGGATTGGGCCAAGACAGCAGCGGTGGTGGTGCCATCACCGGCCACGTCGTTGGTTTTGGTGGCTACTTCGCGAATGAGCTGGGCGCCGCTGTTTTCGCAGGGGTTTTCCAGTTCAATTTCTTTAATGATGCTCACACCATCGTTGATGATTTGAGGGGCGCCGAATTTTTTTTCAATCACCACATTGCGACCTTTAGGCCCAAGGGTGACTTTGGCAGCATCGGCGGCCACATCCACACCACGCTTGAGGGCACGACGGGCTTCTTCGTCATGAATAATCTGTTTTGCCATGAGAATGACTCCTTTATAAGGGTTAGGGATTTTGGAAATAAACAGGATTTAAAAACCAACCTGCTTTAAGCGCTTACGCGAAAAACAAGTTAACAAAGGGGCGTTCGCCCCTATTCGGCAAGAATACCGAGGATGTCGCGTTCGGCCATGATTTTGTATTCCACACCGTCTTGTTTTAGCTCGGTACCGCCGTATTTGGCAAACATTACCAAGTCGCCCACTTTCACGGTCATGGGTTCTTTGGTGCCGTTGTCCAAGGTGCGTCCGGTGCCGATGGCAATAATGCGGCCTTTGACGGGCTTTTCACGGGCGGTATCAGGAATATAAATACCACCGGCAGTGGTTTGTTGATCGTCGATGACTTCAATCACCACACGGTCGGCCAACGGCTGAAGTTGTAATTTTTGCTTAGTAGCGCTCATAACAGGTATTCTCCACAAACAGAGGACTAACAATCATTCCTAGCAACCGTCGCCACGGGCAAACCCGCAACGCCTGTCTATCGGAATAGATGCATCGTAAAAAAGACCTCCCAGTCTGTCTATACGATCCTCCCAAACATAAGAATCTCTTAAGATTCACCCGCAAAGCGGGCCTTTATTAATCATTAGCCTTATCGGCTACCGTTTCAGTGATTGGGCTTCGTCTTCCTCAGTCACTTGATGTTAGGAAATATCCATTGCATATCAGTTCAGCGGACTTGCCTCTGCCCATGTTTACCGTACAAATAAGTTAGCAACTACTTTGTAGTTTTTTCGCCATTCGCGCAACTTTTATTCTTCAGGTGTTTTAACCCTTTTATGAACAACGTATTCATCACCACTGGCTCCGGCTCCACTACCTCTACCACTTCGGTGGCAGGGCCATTTGGTGCTAGCGGGCAATAACAAGCATTCTCCCCAAAGCATACAAAAAGCCCTGCCACCTCGGTTAGGGCTTTTTTGTTACTCACTTTAATTTTCTAGTCTCCTCGTTTTAGGTTTCACCATGATTGGCAACCTCTTCACCACCGCACTAGGCTCGTTAGAACGAAGCCCTTACACCTTTGCCCTGGTGCAAGAGGTGGCTGGCAGTAACCTGCCCAAAACCTTTATGACACGAACTAGTAATGAGCGGGTGGACGTTGCAGCAGGCCAGTTTGGTGGCACCGTGGCCTTTTTTGGCAGCGGCTGGGGCTTGGATAAATTACTGAATTGGGCCTACAAGCGTTTTGCCCACATTGATTTGAATGCATTAAAAGAATCTACTGTCCCCATTGCGGCAATGGAAAAGCGTCATTTATGGGCCATTTCGGGTAAATCCGCTGCTATTTTTGCCATACAAGGGGCCTTGTACTGGGCGGTGCCCTTTGCACGAAACATTTTGACGGCTAAACGCACGGGTAGTGGCAACTTTGCCGATGTGATTACCAACGGCAACCAGCAACCCGTAACCACCGAACAAAAACGAGCCAAAGCCCAAGAGGCCAAAGAAAAAATAGCCTATTGCAAGCGCATGGTATGCAAAATACTAGGCGGTGGGGCGTTAGTAGCCTTAGGGGCCCTAGGGCTGGCCGCTGTTGGCATTAAGCGTGGCTGGGGCATTGGCCAACTTAAAGGCCAGTGGGGCAATAAGTTATTAGAAACCTTTGCTTTGGCCCGCGGCGACTTGGGTAATTACCCCAAGTGGTCTCAATTTTTGTTTATTGCGGTGGCATCGTATGCCGGGTGGATTCATGCCGTGCGCGACAAATTTGAACTGAAAGAGCAACTGCTGCAATTTGGCGGCTTTTTATTTGGCTGGTTTGGCCCCCCCGCATGGGCAAAAACCTTGTTTAACAAGCGTTTCCAATCGTTATTAGAAAAACACGTACCCAACAAAACGGATGCTGATGCCTTGTATAAAAAGGTCATGGGCACCAACTGGAACGGCACGGAAGGCAAAAGTCTCAGCATAGGAGAGGTGGAAAAACACTTAGCCCATCTACCTGAAGTCGCTCAAAAAGCCAAAGCCCTGTGCGCCAAACAAACCGGATTTGGCCTCCTCGTTTCTGCCATTTTACTCGGGGCCATTCCTCAGTTCATTAACTGGCAGCTTACGGCAGGGCGCATGGCAAGCAAAAACGCAGGCGGTGATATTAAACAAGCATCGTCAACAGCAGCGATGCTAGCCCCCGTTAGCCCGGTGCAACAAGCCGCTCTTAGACGCTTTAACGCCTTTGCCCAGCCGTACAATCCCGCTATTCAACAAGCCCAACGGGCTTAATTGGCTTGCTCACCGTCAGAATCCTCAGGCTGTGTCTGTTTCTCGGGCTGCTGGCCTTGCTGGCTTGGGCGGCTTTCGTCGCGCCACGTAATGGAATCCACCGGCAGTTGCTTGCTGGCCAAGTGCTCTTGCAAGTCTCGGCTGGTTTGCTGCAACACGCCCATCATGCCCGCATCGTAGCCCACAAATTGGGCCTGCACCTTACCGGCGTGTATTTTTAAAATAAGATCCGCCTGACCTGCCAAACTCACCCGCAGGGTCTTGCCTCGCATGGCATCGCCTTTTAGCCACGCCTGCACCGAATCGCCCATGGTGCTGGCCACGCTGGAGGCCCCGCCACTGCCGTCATCAGTGGGTTGGCCCCATTGCAAGGGTAATTGAGCTAAAAGCGGCTGCCAGCCCACCGCCATGCCATTGGCCGGGGCGGCTTGCGCCGAGGCTGTTTCCAGCATCCACTCCAAAAAGCGCTCGTCATCGGGCTTAATGGGGGTTTTTAAATGCACTTCATCGGTAGGGCCATTGTTGCCTTGTAGCCGCGCAGCCGCCTCTTGCGACAGGGCTTTTTCACCCTCTGGCTTGGGCGCTTCTTTTTTAGGCGACGTTTTTTGGGCTGCAACCACAGGAGAAGCAGCAGCACCGCTCTGCAACAGCCCTTCAGCAGCAGAAGATTGCAGCATTTCCCAAAAGCCTACGGCACCCGTCAGCTTGTCTACGCCACGTTCGCCTTTAAGCCCCAGTGGCGGCAACGTCTCTAACGGATCATTAAGGGATCCTCGGCGACTTTGAAGAGTAATGGGTGTTGGGTTCATCGTCATGCTTTCGTCAAAACAATGGCGTGCTAAAGGGCAAACGCTGCAAAAATTGCCTTCTAAAAGGCTCCCATGCCTTCCGGCACATCGCCTCCATGCTCGGCCCTATAGATTTCTAGGTCCTCAGCATCTTCCACGGCTTTGGCCAGCTTGTTACGGAAAAACCGCTGGGTGGCCACTTCATCCAAAATTTTCATTTCGGCACGTTTTTCTTCGGCCTTCCATTCGTCGTAGGCTTTTTCTTTGTGCTTTACCAGTGCTTCCATTTCCGCCTGATATTCAATCAACCGCTTGGCTTCTTCCACCACACGACGCTCAGCTTGGTGGCGCTCTTGTTCCAGCACTTCCAACTCTTGCATGCTCCGGTGAATAAAGCGATCGTGCATGGCCAACAGCGTATGAGGCCCTGCGTGCATGCTTTGCTGGGCACTACGAATCTCTTGTTGTTTGGCCAATACTTTTTGCTGGGCTTGGGCCAAGAATTTTTTGGCCTCAATCACCACTTGTTCTTGTTCTTTAACCTTACGCTCGCGCATTTCTAACACTTTTTGCAAGCGGTATACAAAACGTGCCATATGCGTCAGTCCATCCCTAAATGCAGCAGCCACTGTTTTGTGGCGGGCTTTACTAAATGATTAGTAACTGGATCATTAGTACTGAGTGAGTATAAGTGGGTATCGGCCCAATGCCACTGTAACATTAGGTAAAACTACCCATGCGTTATGAGGATGGCTGCCTAGCATCAAATCCCCTTGAGGGGCTTTAATAGAAGTATCAACCCACAACTCACCCCAATTCACTTTGTCCCCAACAAAGGAGCCCCCATGACCACCATTGCTTCTGGAGCCACCCCCTATTTTGGCAACAAAACCCAAAGCGATAAAGCTAAGCGCAGCCCGTTTTTTTACCGCCAAACCCAAGGCAAGGTCAATTTAAACCGCTTTGAGCGCGGCAAAGCTTACATTGGAAGCTCTGAACACCTTAAAGCAGGATTTAACGAGGCCCAGCAGTGGCTTAAAGGCAAAAGCGTTATTGGCAAAGTTATTGCTATTGGCATGCTAGCCAGCACAGCAGCCTTGGAATTTGTAATTTCTCCCCTCACTATCGGTATTTGGTCATTAGGCAAAATATTTTTCCCCAGCCTAAACCTCAGTGGTTTGGGGCGTGCCTTCCATTATGGCGTGCAAAAATCGTATGAACTCAGCAAAACCGCTAAATAATCCTTTTGCCATTCTTGGAGCTTTATCATGTCTATCACTGCGTTGCGCCCCACCGCTGCCACATACTTTGGCAACAATAGCGTTAAAAAAAACTTGAATGAGTTGGGTGGAAAAGTTGAAAAAAGCTGGTGGGGCAAACAGCTGTACATCATCCCTAACGATACCTCGAAGGTGCCTTGGTATTTACGCTGGAAAGGCTATGGCAGCAAAGCCAACTTAACAGCCGGGTGGAATAACGCCATGGACTGGTTTAAACCCAAAGATACCGCCGGAAAAATCTTAGCCATTGCCACATTGGCGGCTGGCATTGCCACTGATTTTGGAGCCCACTTGCTAATTGTGGGCATACCTTATGTGGCCAGTAAGGTGCTGTTTACCAACATGAATATTAGCGGCTTTGCCACCGCCTTCCATGATGGGGTTCACAAGGCTTATGAAAAACAATACGTGGACAAACACCCTGAAAAAACTGCAAAAGCAACCCCTTCAAATCCTTCTTCTAGCAAAGATACCGACGACTGAGTGGATGACTCAATGGACTCTCACAGCTCTCACCTTATCGATGACCATCTCACTAACGACCATCACGATTCTGACAATGATTAACCCAAACCAAAATTGCCTTTAGGCTTACAATAAATGGCTATGAAAAGCCCTCAGCCCATCTCCATTATCTGCCACACCCATTGGGATAGGGAATGGTACTGGCCTACCGGACGCTATCAGGTACGGCTGGTGGAAGTGCTTCACGAGGTGCTGGATCAGCTGGATAGTGGCGTTTTGCCTTGCTTTACGCTGGATGGCCAAACAGCCCTGTTGGCCGATGCCTGCCAGTTAGCCCCCTCTTTGAAATCTCGGCTTCGAGAGGCAATCCAATCCGGAAAAATATCGGTGGGGCCGTGGTTTACAGCGCCCGATGAATGGCTGGTGTGCGGTGAAAGCCTTCTGCGAAACCTGTTGCTGGGCATCACCGAAACCCACCTCTGGGCTGAAACTGTTAAAAATGAGCCCCTTAATAAACGCCAACCGCTGGTTGGCTATTTGCCAGATACCTTTGGGCACAGTCGGGATATGCCCACATTACTGAACCACATGGGGATAGAAACCGCCATTGCGTGGCGGGGATTTAACACCACAACCGATCCAACGGATTCTCCCCTGTTTTGGTGGCAAGGAGCGGATAGCAGCCGCTTGCTGACCCTACATTTGCGCCAAGGGTACTTTAATAATAGTCTTCACGATGGTGTTTTAACCGCCGAGAATCGCGCTAAAGCCCTAACCGATTGGCTTACTGCCCAACAACATGACGGCCTTCCCACGTATCTCTCGGTGGGAGGGGATCATTTAGGGCCACCCACCCCAGAAGTCTTAAGCTGGCTTGAAACAGACTATTGGCCTTCTAACAATACTTCGGTGGCGTGGCAACACCCCACGGACTATATGGCCCAAGGGTTGGCCGAGGAAAGTCACGCTCCTACAGCGTTAACCACACACACAGGCGAAGCCTTGGATAATACAGCCGCCTATGTGCTTCATGGGGTTTGGTCTGCACGCTTGGATTTGAAGCAACGCAACCGCCAAGCGGAGCATCGCCTTATCCACCAACTAGAGCCATGGTGGGCCTGGGCACATGAGGGCTTAACAGAGGCTCAGCAGACGACTATCAGGGGTGCATGGGAGCAGGCTTGGCGCACGTTGTTGCTCAATCATCCCCACGACAGCATTTGCGGGTGCAGTGTGGATGCCGTGCACCGAGAGAATCACACTCGTTTTGATCAGGTGGAAGCCCTATGTACCGCTATCAACGACCGTTTAGAAGTAGCCACCGAGGCACTATTAGGGGGAAATGGCTGGATCGTTCACACGGGAACCCAAGAGTTTACAGGAATTATTCCCATTACTCACTGTGGAAACACACCGCCCCAGAGCGATTGCATTGTATGGACTAGAGAAACCAGCCACCTTATTGATGAATACCGAACCGATCATCAGCAAGTGCCCCTGTCTCACTTAGCAGAGCCCTTACACACGGGTTGGCTATGGGTCTCCAAACTGCCTCCAGGAGCTCACGGCATCCACACCGTGCTCCATACTCTGAATAAGGATGAGAGGGTGCCTAAGTTGACGTTAACGTCAACCTTGGAAGGCTGGATTCTTTCTAACGAACACCTAAGGTTGACGCTCACGTCAACCTTGTCTATTACCCACCTTGCCACACGTCAAACAACAACGTTGACCTTAAAGGATGTTGAGGATGAAGGGGATAGCTACACCCGCTGCCCTTCCGCAACTTCAGCCCACGCGCAAACCCTTGCCCAGTGGAAATGGAGCCTTCAGTCTCCTTTGATTTACCAAGGCCACGGGGTTATGGAAGTGAATGGAGAGGTTATTACTCTCTCCCTCACACTAAAAGCCAGTAGCCCCGTGGTTGAATTTGATGCCCAGTGGGTCAATACCCGCCCCCAGCATGCGTTATCTGTGTGGTTTGAAACACCAAAGCCCATCACGCAAGTACAGGCCGAATCTCACTTAGGAGCGGTGGAACGCACAGTAAATCCGGACCACCCAAGGGTTCCACCTGCTCCCTTAGAAAAAAACAAAGAATGGATACCCAACACGGGCCCCATCCAACGGTGGATTAACGCCAACGGACTGTATGTTGCCACCCAAGGCCTCAGCGAGTACGAAACCCAAGGGGCCTCCATTGGCATTACCCTGCTGCGCTGCTTTGGCCAAATTTCCGCCGGTACACTGCCCACCCGCACCGGCGCTGCGGGTCCGCCCTTTGAAACGCCGGACGCCCAGCATCTAAACCAACCCTGCATGGCCCGCTGGGCGGTAGGCTTTATACCGGTAACGGCAACCACAGCAGAGGCCCAAACTTTGTGGGGCAACACCCAGGCCACCCACTATTATGGCGTGGCGCATGCTTGGTCTCAAAAGCAAAAATCAAACACAGCCGAAAAAAATCCCTTATCCAAGCCTCCTTCAGAGGCCTTCCTTGAACCCATGGTGTCGTGGGACAATGAGTGGATTGAGCGCCAGTGCTTGAAGCCGCATCATTGGGTGCCACACGCATGGGTGGCACGATTGCTGAATCTGACGGGCGCGCCCCAGCAAGCAACCCTGAAAACCCTTTGCGGTTACACCGCTTACTCAACCGACGGCCTTGAAACCCTACCAAGCCAAGATGACTCCCCTCTTTTCCAGATTTTGTTAAGCCCTCATCAATTACTGAGTGTGTTGATTTTACGGAACCCCTAACCCATGACCTTGCGCTCCTCTTTTCGCCCACTCCCTTTTTTAGTAAGCCTCATCGCTTTTTGTGGCTGCATACTACTGGCAGCACCTACTGCCGAAGCCTTCTGGCCCTTTAGTCATAAAAAAGTGCCTGTCACCATCGCCGCTCCTGAAGTGACCCAGCACCCTGCCGTTCAGCCCACCCCTCCCGATGAAACCATCCCCAAAGAGACATGTGAGCCGATTCGCCTTGAGATTGTGGCGCTTCGTCAGCGCCAAGGCTGGTGGTTTAACCCCATTGATGAAATTCGTATTGCCAGCAAAACCCGCAAACACCGCCGGTGCCAAGATACTTTTAGAGACAAAGAGTGGGAATACCTAAAACACGCCAACCCCCTCCCCAACGAACCCATTTTCCCCAAAGGCATGTAACCACCAACGGTGGTTTTTATTACTAACCTGGTGGCGTAAACGGCTATGGCCCCTTAGCAAACACCTTGCCAACGGTGATTTTAACAACGAGGGGGTTCATAAGGGTAAATCCCTTCAAGTTGTTGAGTTAATAACGCAAGATTTAAGTCACTAAGGCCCCTATGGGGCTTGAACAATCATCACGTACTCGTGCTTAAACACGTAAAATCCGCCTTTTAGGGCACGGTAGCGCCATAAATTAGCTTGCTTGCCTTTAGCCCGCTCGTTGCCCGCCATGTTTTTTACCACAATGCTTTTGGTCTTAAAGCCCACGTCGTTTAGGCGTTGCAGGCAGTAAAAACCCAAGGGAATCCACTCGCCCCCTTGGTATTTATCACCTATCACCAAGGCGGCAAAACGCCCCGGCTTTAAGCAATCAAACCCTAGCTGGGCTACCCGCTGAAAGCCATCCAAAAAGGCCTCCACATCGCTAGCATTGGAGAGATCCCCGTCCAAATCCGAAAAGCGAATAATATCGGCGTAGGGCGGGTGGAGAAACAGAAAATCGGCGAGTTCGGCCCCCAAATCTGCCAAAGCATGTTGAACCAACGGCTGGGTGAGCTGGGGTTGGCTGCTGTCGCCATTCACAATACGAATGGGGCCTGTTTTACCTTGAGCTTGCAGCTTGGTTTGTACAGCATTGACCATAGCAGCCTGAATTTCCACCCCCACCAACTGACGGTTCAGGTTGGCGGCTTCAATGGCGCTGGTACCCGAACCCAAAAATAGGTCCAGAACCGTATCGCCCACTTTGGTGTAACGCGTTAGCAGCTGGGTGAGAATTTGCGGCACGCAATTGCCATGATACTCATTGCTATGGCCATTCGCCTTCTCGCGCTGGTCCCACAGCCACAGAGAGTCTGTTTCCACGTCGCCATAATCGCGCCAACTGGCCAAGTCCATGTCGTTGTAGGGCAAGGTCGTTCTAAAACGCCGCTTGGGCTTAGCCACTACAGAGGGCAAGGCCTGTAACGAAGTCTCTTCATCGACTTTAGCAGCGTTGGTATTATAGCCGCTGCTGGACGAAAGGTCTTGGGTCATACGGATTTATCTCTTGGGTGTCTCTCTTGGATTGATCTCTTGCGGGGACGTGTGGGTAACGTCTCAAACCATCAGCATAACAACGGGACCTATGACCACCATCCCTTGTTTGTGGGGGATTTAAGAAGAAAGCCTGGAGGCGGATTTTAATCTCTCTGGGATACAATGACCGTATGCGCGTGTACCACCAATTACCCAGCTCATCCGCCGCAACCACCCCCAAAGCAATGGCCTTGGGCACTTTTGATGGCGTCCATGCTGGCCACAAGGCTGTATTGCAGAGTGCGTTACACCAAGCGCACGTGCTGGGCGTTGCTCCAACCGTATGGACCTTTGCCAACCACCCCCAAAGCGTGCTTAGTCACACACCGCCCAAGCTGCTAACAACCCTAGAAGAGCGCCTGACCCTGATGGAGGCCATGGGGTTCACGGATGCCTATGTGATTCCCTTTGATGATGCCGTGCGCACCATTACCCCTGAAGATTTTTTAACCGACTGGTTGTATGAGCGTTGCGAAGCGCGCAGTTTAAGCGTGGGCTATGATTTTTGTTTTGGCCGCAACCGGGAAGGAAATAGTCAAACCCTCACCCAGTGGGGACAACAAAATACCGTGGGGATTCACATTATTCCTCCTGTTATGGCCAACCTCCATCAAGGCGATTTGATTGTCAGCAGCACCGTGATTCGCAAGTTGGTAACCTTTGGCGACGTAGAACAAGCACGGCAACTATTGGAACGACCCTATACCCTTACCGCTCCCGTGGTGGAAGGCTTCCAGCGGGGTCGCAAACTAGGCTTCCCCACCGCCAATCTGTGTATGACTACGTTAATGAACCATCACCGCGTATTGCCCGCTTTAGGCGTGTATGCCGGTTGGGCCGCCATGGAAGGTCATTCCACACCACTGATGGCGGTAGCCAACATGGGTTTATCCCCCACCTTTGAAACAATCACACCTGCCGAGCGCTTGGAAGTCCATCTGTTAGAAGCTCCGATAGGGTTAGACCTGAATATTCTATACGGCCAAACGCTTTCCTTTGCCATGACCCACCGATTGCGAGGGGAGCATATTTTTTCGTCTGTGGATGCATTAAAAACCCAGATAGCATTAGATTGTGACGCCGCAAGCCAACTGCTGGGTAATGATGCCGACACCTTTCAGCCGCTGACATTTTCTGTTGCCCACCAAGCGCAAACTAAAGCCTGTGACCCTTCGGCGGCGGTGCCCTAATGGCCATGCTGGATTTGTTAGCACCCTTGTTTGTAGCGAAAGAAGCCTCTAGGCCTATGGTTACTACACTGGTGTTGGATGGCATTACCGTGGTGATTGAAGAAATCAAGGGTCGTAGGCAGGCGACGGGCAAATTTCAAGACGCCGATGGCTCGGTGCTGATTACCATGCCCCACGGCTGGCCGCTGGTGGAAAAAGCTCGCATTGCCCGCCAGCTTACCCGTCGCCTGCTGCGCCAACGAACAAAAGATAACCGAAGCCTCTCTTTATTAGAGGATCATGACGGACCGTTAGTGACCCTTATCACCCAAGCGGAGCTGTGGGCCTACACCCAAGCGCTTAATGAAGACACCCTCAATGCTTCCATTGCGGGGGTGCGGGTGGGCAGGGCCAAAAAGACGCGTTTAGCGCAAATTAATTTAAAAACCCGCATCATCACCGTCTCTAAATACTGCCTTCTCAACGTGCCAGAGTCTGCGCTGCGGTATTTGCTCATTCACGAGCTGTGCCATACCTTAGAAGCCAACCACAGCCGACGTTTTTGGGGGTGGGTGGCCCACTACCACCCCACCTACCGCGAGGACGCCAAGCTCATTCGCTTGGTGCACCAACGCAACCAGCCAAGGCTGGCTTAAAAAGGTTTTACTTTCTCTCTCAAAGCATTACTATTGAGTAATTGTTAAGGGACGGGGATTCAAAATGGATTTCTTTCAAACAAACTCTGTATGGATTTCAATTTGGTCTTTTATAATTTCTTTAACTACGATTATTTGGACGATCGCTTGGTCTGTTTTTATTCATTTTTCTGAGCGGCCAAGATTAAGGGTGGAATTTAATATTAGAGACTTTATTCAAGGAGAAATCCGCAAGAAAAATTATTTAGCAATAACAGTAATAAACACTGGGAAGACTCCTGTATTTGTAAGATCTGCCCATATATCTTTTAAGAAAAAGAAGCAAGAACCGCCTCATTTATTATTAATTCCAGAAAATACTTATGAATTTCCTAAAATGCTTGAGCCTACCGCCTATACAGTAATGTACTTATCCGCTGAGAGCCTTCTCAAAGAAATTCGCAAGATTGATAAGTTGGTCGTTGTAGACGGAACAGGTAAAAACTGGCCAGCATCTGTATTAAACAAAAAAACATTTGAAAAGGAACTTGGTGCCGCAAAAAAGCGAACTACTCCATAAACCCTTTTTCCTGCATCCACTCGTCGTTATAAACCTTGGTGAGGTAGTTGCGGCCCGTATCGTGAATAACCACCACAATACGCTTGGGGTTGGCGGCACTCAGCTGACCCGCGGCCTTCAAGTGGGTTAAAAATTGGCGCGTCCCAGCAATCACGCAGCCGCAACTGCCGCCAGCCAAAATGCCTTCTTCGCGGCACAAGCGGCGGGCTTCCGTAAAGCTGTCTTGGTCATTCACGCGCACCATTTCATCAATCAGGGGGCGATTGAGGACCGCAGGCCAAAAATCATAGCCAATGCCTTCCACCTGATACGCCTTGGGGGTATCGCCACTAAAAATGGAGCCTTCCGGATCAATGCCAATCACTTGCAAGGTGGGGTGTTGCTCTTTGAGGAATTTGCTGGTGCCGCTAATAATGCCGCCCGTACCCATGCCGCTAATAAAATAATCCAGGTGGCCGCTGGTTTGTTGCCAAATTTCCGGGCCGGTAGTGGCGTAATGAGCGCCAGGGTTGCCAGGGTTTTCATATTGGTTGAGCATGACGTGGTTGGGTTGTTGGGCCAAGCGTTTGGCCACTTCAATGTAGCTATCGGGGTGATCAAAGGCCAGTTCCGTAGGACATAAAATCAACTCGGCACCAAAGGCTTTAATGAGACGGCGTTTTTCCTCGCTCATTTTTACGGGCATGGTGATGATGACTTTGTAGCCTTTAACGGCCGCCGCCATGCAAATGCCTAAACCGGTGTTGCCGCTGGTGGGTTCTACTAGTGTATCGCCGGGTTTTAGCAGGCCTTGCTGTTCGGCGTAGGCAATCATGCCCATGCCAATACGGTCTTTCATACTGCCATTGGGGTTGAGGTATTCCAGCTTGGCCAGTACTTCGGCGCCTTCAAATTCGGCAAACAGACGATTGAGGCGCACCATGGGGGTCCAGCCAACGGCATCCAGCACGGTATCCATAATGCCATAGCGGGCTTCCGGCTTTTGCAAGGTTAAAGGAATGGCGGTGGATTTGGCCTCAATACCAGCAGAAATGGCGGTAGCATGGGTTTTTTCGGGAATAAAGGTAGCGGTGGCAGGGGTCATGATGGTAAAAATCCGTAAAAGGTTGGGCACAAAAGCTTTGCCATCATACCCCAGGCAAACGACTGTGTTTAGAGCCCTTAACAAGAATTAAAACCACCCGCTTAATGTACTTACGCAACCAAGCCAATAATAGAAACACCCGCTGGGCGGAGAAGCGAGGTGTTTTGATTGTTTACGAGACCCAGTAAGTAATACAGCCGCCCGTTGGGCGGAAAAAAAGGCGGAGCTGGTGTACAGCCCCGCCATTGCGGTTGGAATCAAATGAGTTAAAGTGTCCGAAATTAGGATGATGATTAACGTAGTTCGCAGCCTACTTAAGCAGCGATAGCGCGATACTGGGTTGTTGGTTGGCCTGAGACAACATAGCCGCAGAAGCCTGTTGCAATACCTGGTTACGCACCAAGTTAGAGCTTTCTGCCGCCACATCCACATCACGAATACGGGATTCAGCTGCCGATAGGTTTTCTACGCTGCTCATTAGGTTACTGGCAGCGTTCTCTAATCGGTTGGCTACCGCACCAATACCCGAACGCCGGGTGTTCACGGTAGTAATGGCCGTATCTACCAAAGCAATGGTGGCAATGGCGTTAGCGTTAGTGGCCATAGGAGTAGCACCGGTAGCAACACCCAAAGCCGCCGCGTCAATATCGCCAAAAGAAGCGATGTTGAGGACGTTGCTGGCCGCGGCACTGCCAGGCCCAAGCTGGATGTTGATGGAAGCAGTCGTACCATCCAACAACTGAACACCGTTAAAGTTAGTGGAATCTGAGATACGCGTAATCTCTGTACCTAAGGCATCAAATTCGGTTTTCATGGCCGTACGAGAGGCTGCACTGTTGGTATCGTTACCCGCTTGCACGGCGAGTTCACGCATCCGTTGTAGGTTATTGCTAATACCTGACAAGGCGGCATCGGTAATGTTGAGAACGTTAATACCGTCTTGCACGTTATCAATGGCTTTTTTAGAGCCACGAATTTGGGCACGAAGGTTTTCACTGATGGTTAAGCCCGCAGCATCATCGCCGGCTTTGTTAATGCGATAACCCGAAGACAATTTTTCCATGCTCTTGCTAAGAGACATGACGTTATTGGTCAGGTTTCGTTGCGCATTAATGGATGAAACGTTGGTATTGACGACTAAAGGCATAACAACAAACTCCTTTTGTTGGTAGAGATCCAAGCCATTGCATTAACTGTTGGGACCACTCACCTTCCGACTTCCAGACGGAATATGAGTGACAGGCGATACGTTGGTTATGGATGAGGGGGGACAAAAATGAAGACGATTCACAAGAAAGACGATTAGAGGAAGACGATTGGATTAGTGCCTAAACACAAACCTAAGCCACTTGATGACGGCTAACGATTATTGAATTATTTAAGCAGCGAGAGGGCCACGCTGGGCAATTGGTTGGCCTGAGACAACATCGCCGCAGAAGCTTGTTGCAACACTTGGTTACGGACCAAAGCAGCACTCTCAGCGGCCACATCCACATCACGAATGCGGGATTCAGCTGCCGATAGGTTTTCTACGCTACTCATCAGATTGCTGGCAGCGTTTTCCAATCGGTTGGCCACCGCGCCAATACCTGAACGGCGGGTGTTGACGGTACCGATAGCGGTATCCACCAAGGCAATGGTGGCGATGGCGTTGGCGTTGGTGGCCAAGGGTGTGGCAGCCGTAGCAACACCCAAAATCGTCGCGTCAATATCGCCAAAAGAAGCGACGTTGAGGACGTTACTACCCGCAGCACTGCCAGGCCCAAGCTGAATGTTGATGGAAGCAGTGGTACCATCCAATAACTGAACACCGTTAAAGTTCGTAGCATCGGAAATTCGGGTGATTTCTGTAGACAACGCATCAAATTCGGTTTTCATAGCCGTACGAGAAGCTGCACTGTTGGTATCGTTACCCGCTTGCACGGCAAGTTCACGCATCCGTTGTAGGTTTCCGCTAATACTATTCAAAGCCCCATCGGTAATATTAAGGACGTTAATGCCATCCTGCACGTTATCCAAGGCTTTTTTAGAGCCACGAATTTGGGCACGAAGGTTTTCACTGATGGTTAAGCCCGCAGCATCATCGCCGGCTTTGTTAATGCGATAACCCGAAGACAATTTTTCCATACTCTTGCCGAGAGCCAACACATTGTTAGCAAGGTTACGCTGGGCATTGATAGACGAAACGTTGGTATTGATTCCAAGAGACATAACAACAAACTCCTTTTGTTGGTAAATGGTCTAAACCATTGCCTACGCTGGCAAGACGGCTTTAAGCGTGCCTTCCTGGCACAAAGCGGCTCACGAGCAATGGATTGACGGATGGGAAAGAAAGTACTGGGGGAAAATTTTGCAAGCGGCGGCAAGCCAACCCAGAAAGAAGGTAATGCCGCCAAATGCAACGACTGACTTACTTGAGCAGTGAGAGCGCGATGCTAGGCTGCTGGTTGGCCTGAGACAACATAGCCGCAGAAGCTTGTTGCAATACCTGGTTGCGTACCAAGTTGGCACTTTCTTCCGCCACATCCACATCACGAATACGGGATTCAGCTGCCGATAGGTTTTCTACGCTGCTCATCAGGTTACTGGCAGCGTTCTCCAATCGGTTTGCTATCGCACCAATACCCGAACGGCGAGTGTTGACGGTACCAATAGCGGTGTCCACCAAGGCAATGGTGGCAATGGCGTTGGCGTTGGTGGCCAAGGGGGTAGCACCGGTTAAGACGCCCAGTGCTGTGGCATCAATATCAGCAAATTGGGCAACGGCCAATACGTTACTACCCGCAGCAGCACCAGGCCCTAACTGTATGTTAATAGTGGCTGTGGAACCATCCAACAAGTTCACACCGTTAAAGTTGGTAGAATCTGAGATACGAGTGATTTCCGTGGACAAGGCATCAAATTCGGTTTTCATGGCGGTACGAGAGGCTGCACTGTTGGTATCGTTACCCGCTTGCACGGCAAGTTCACGCATCCGTTGTAGGTTTCCACTAATACTATTCAAAGCCCCATCGGCAATGTTGAGAACGTTAATACCGTCTTGCACATTATCAATGGCTTTTTTAGAGCCACGAATTTGAGCACGAAGGTTTTCACTGATGGTTAAGCCCGCAGCATCATCGCCGGCTTTGTTAATGCGATAACCCGAAGACAATTTTTCCATGCTCTTGCTAAGAGAATTCACATTTTGGGCAAGGTTACGCTGAGCATTGATGGACGAAACGTTGGTATTGACGACTAAAGGCATAGCAACAAACTCCTTTTGTTGGGGTGCGATGGAAGAGCAGGATGACGTTTCACCCATACCAACAGAAGGCTTTAACTATCATCCTGACAGCAATAAAGCCAACGGGTCGTACAAGTGGGCGCATGATTCAGAGAACGAAGTGCCGTGCCATCCAACCGCAGGAAGAGAACCGCCTAACAGCACTTCGTTAGTGAGAAGAAATAACCAATGTCTTTTTTAGAATCGAGAATGTTCATTCAGTCTCACTTTAGTCGTTTCGTTGAACTACACCCTCTGCTTGAAAGGAACACGCCAATCTCCACTATATGGAGGAGTGGGATGCCCTAACATAACAAAATAATCCAGTTTTTCTCCTCCAAACATAGGAGGAATACCCTCTTTTGCATCCACCAAGTGACGTCGTTTATCTCGATGAGAGACCCATTACTAAACCCTAATTGCCGTCTTGGTAATGGACTGTTTTTCCACAGCCCCTGACTTTTGTTGATTTAAGCGGTCCAAAACCGACTGACTGGCAGAAAGGCATGCCATTTTCAATGTCGCATCGCTAGTGTTGGTAAAATATGCCTTAAGAAGGGTTAGCGTTTCTGGTGTTTGAGCAATTTCGTGAAAGGTGCGAATAATAACCCAGCTTAACTCTGGTGATAACGTTGGTGTTGTAAACAAAGCTTGCAAAGCCGTTTCAGTAGATTCTCCAGGGAACATGCGCAGCGCACGAATTAATGTAAGACGAACCTCTTCAGAAAAAGCTTCTCCGCCCGAAGCCAAGGCATTTCGAAAGGTTTCCGCAATGAGTGGATCCTGATACTGGCTTAGTAACTGAACAACCAAGGAACGATTACGACTGCTGGCATCATGCTCCAGCACACCAAGAAAGGTTTCTAACACTTTTGGATGGGGCTGTCGCTGCAGGCTTTTGCACGCTTCATAGCGGATGCTTTCTTCTGGGTCGGTTTGTGCCAGCGTCATTAATGTTTGGCGAACCTGAGCGGAATGAGCGTCGGCTTCGCCCAAAGATTGAACAGCCAGCCGACGAACAGAGGATGATTGATCAAAGGCACCTTTTAAAAAGGTTGCCACCAAAGGGCCCATGCCATAAGAAAAAGGGATGTGGCTAGCAAGCTTGTACGCCCACCAACGCACACGAGGCTCTGTATCATCTAAGCAAGGTGTTAACACAGTTAAAAAGGTCAAACTACCATCGATGGGCACTGTTAAGGAAGGAGAGCTTTTGAACAAGGCCACCCAATAGCGCAATGCGTACTCCCGTACCGTTGCATCACCATCTTTAAAAGCACCTTGTAATACTTCTAATGCCTGTGGAGAGGCCAAACGAGCCAAACCATCCAAAGCCATTAAACGTTGGGTAGGATGCAAATGCTGGCTGGCTTTTACCAAGGCATCTTCCAAGGCTTGTCGAAGTGCCTGGAGATCGTCTTCGCTCATGGAATGAGCCCCCAGGATTAAAAGCTCGCCCACACGAGGGCCATCCAGCTCTCCAGCCTGTGCCGACAAGGGGATAATTTTTTGAAGATAGGCCAACCTGGCATCATTGGGCAAGTCGGCACGAACCCAGCGAGTTTTTTCCATTAAAAACCGGCGATGTGTGGTGGTGCTCCAACGGTAGTTCATAACACCTTGAGCCAAGATCTCTTCAGAGGTTACAAAGCCAAATTGAACCAGCGACGCCATGACTCCTATAGCTAACCGCCGCTTTGTAGAATCTGGCCCCACAGCCATTAGCAACCAATCTGCTTCGGTCCAACGAGCCCCCTCATAAAAAGACTCTGTGTACTCCAAGGCATCCGCCACATCTTGCAAGGGATTCCACTGCTCCCCCTCATTTAAAGTGTCGTGCAAGGGCTGCAGTGTCATTAGCACCCTAGCCCAAGCCGTTTCCAGCCAATCATTCGGTTCATCAATACCCAATGACACAACCCACGGCAAGCTACAGCAAGGTGTTGCCGTTGACCTCAAACGTTCTACTACCACATGAGAAGCTGTTGACAGCCAAAAAGGGTTGCCTTGGGTTAGGCTTGCTAAGCGTTCCAGGGCATCCTCTTCCCAAGAAAAGTGATGCTGAGATAACTGCTGCGCAAGCCAACGTCGCTGCTGTCGCTGGCTTAACGGCTCTAAGGTAACCAAGGTGCCACATTGTTTTAAAAGGGGTCCTGCCATTGCCTGGCTTAAGGACTCGCTATTGCACGACAGCCACCAATGATGGTTGCTTTGGGCCATAAGTGATTGAAGCACTTTTTGGACGGCCTGACGCTGAGCAACTGGGAGCAGCGCAAGAAACTCTAACGAGTCAATAGCCACCACCACCGGACACCGTGTATGGGGGCCCAATAAAGGATGGCCTTGCTGCAATGGCTTAAGCTGACCATTGACCCACTGCAAGGCCGCCACCACCACAGCTAAAGCGTCATCCGATGACCTTAAGGACTCATCCGGTTCGTCCAACGGCTTTTCTACAGAAAGGTAGGGCTCTTCTGTATCCTCACCCGTACTTTCTTGCAAAGAAAGGGGCAATTTTTTTGGCGGCAAGGGGGTGATAAGCGCTAAAGCATCCACAATTTCCGGCACTACCGGTTGCACCCATTGCACGGCAACCGTTAACCACGGATCGGTGAGACGCTCGACCAGCTGCTTGACCCCCAAATTAACCGATGAAAAATGAACCCGTTTGCTAAAGGGCATGGCACTACGAATGGCATTGGCCAAGCGTTGACGAGGCAGCATATCCACCGAGCTGCCCAGTTGATCCATATCCCACTGCAACCGCATAAGCGTTACCGCTCGAATCAGCTCTTCTTGTTGCCAACGAAGGCCCAAAGGCTCTAATAAGGAGTTTGCGTCTTCCAGGCCCTTCGCTAACCGTTGCTGGGCAGCCTGTTGCCACCCCAACACCAGGGCCTGAAGAAGCCCCAAAGGAGAATGAAGGGCCTTATTAGACGCCAGCGAAACAACCCAGTAGGGAGACGGTTGTTCTTCTAAATAGGCTAAGGCGCATTCCAAAAGAGCCGTTTTCCCTATGCCTTGTTCTCCCAAAATCAAGGCACTCCCTAAAGAGACTTCCAAAGACTCCATCACTTGTTGCAACGCAGGCAGACGATCCACCAAACCATGGACTTCGAGGTGGGCATCCAATTGAGGCAAAGAGCATTTTTTCTGAGCGGGTAAGGACATAAGAATCTTTAACAAGGGGGACCAGGGTCCCTTTGGCAAATAAAGCTCCTTTATCTTACACTGATTCCCTGCGGGTTCCGATTCTCTTTTTTTGTTAGCGTAATGCTTCTCTTTTAAAAAGGTATTGATTCCCAGTCCAAGCAACCCTCTGCTCGGTGCTGTGTGTGGCTCTTTCGGAACACCACAATGCCTTTAAAGTGTTATCTTTACCCTTCTGCTTGGCTTAACCCTGATATTTACCCCTATTATTGTTATTGTTCGCTGAGATTTTTCCTATGTTTTCTGTCCTTAACATCAACAAACCGGCCGGTTTAACCAGTCACGATGTGGTGGCTCGCGTGCGCCGCATCTTAAACATCCAAAAAGTGGGCCACGCCGGCACATTGGATCCTCAAGCCACCGGTGTTCTGCCTTTATTTATTGGCCAAGCCACGCGCCTTTTGGAATACATTGCCACCGACAAAGGCTACCGAGCCGAAATTACCTTTGGCATGACCACCACCACGTGGGATGGCGACGGCGATATTGAACATCGCTGCGACACCTTACCCACCTTGACACCAGAAGCCATTGAAGCGTTGCTGCCCAAGCTATTGGGCGACATTGAACAAACCATCCCTCTGTATTCTGCCAAGCGGGTGGACGGCAAAAAACTATATGAGCGAGCCCGAGCAGGGGAGGTGGTTGAAGAACTTCCCACCAAAAAAGTGCGCATTAACAGCATTACGCTGGAAGCACTTACCACGAATGAAGAAGGCTTTCCCGTCGCCACCCTTCAAGTGCACTGCGGCAGTGGCACCTTTATGCGGACCCTGGCTTACGATTTAGGCCAATGGCTTGGCTGTGGCGCTTATTTATCGGGGTTAATTCGCACACACCATGGCCAATTTACCTTAGAAACCGCTGTGGATTTAGAAAACTGGATGGAAAGCGAAGATCCAAAAAGCTACTTGCAGTCTCCAGCACCCTATTTGGCCATTGATACGGTGGTATGTGTGTATCCTGGGGTCATTCAGGCCTTGTTTGGAGGCACCAATGTATTAGAACGCCAATTGATTTTGGAAGCTCCCCAGTTATTGGAGCGCCTAAAGCAAGTAGGCATTAAAAACCAAGAACACTGCTTGCTCACCAGCATCGACACTACCCCTTTGGGGGTGGTGACGTGGCGAAACCATGCGTTAAAACCCCATAAAATGTTTCCCGTCCAAGCAGATACCCAGCCCCAATCCACGCGGGCAGAACGATCGTCTTCCAACAATCGTCGACCCGGCTACGCCGGTAAAAAACGTGGACCTCAACCCAGCTCCATGAAGCCTTTTTCCGGCCAAGGATCGATTGAACACACAGGGAAAATGCCTATATCGGTTGCCGATACCCACACCAGCGTTCCCACTGTTCATCGCCTGCCATTACCTGTCATTTAGTACCCGCAAGACTATTATTTTAAGGCTCTAGTCTAAAGCCGTTTTAAAAAGGAGCTTAAAGCCACTGTTATGAACCCCCTTTCTGACCCTAGCCTGCCAGTGCCTATTGAAAAAGAAACCGGAACCACCCCCCCTTCTTCCATGCGCCAACAAATTTTAATGGAAGCAAAACGTCTGTTCCGCGACCGTGGTTTTGCCGCTGTCTCTATTAATGACATTATTGAAGGCGTAGGGGTTACCAAGCCAACGCTATACCATTATTTTAAAGATAAAGAAGCCCTTTACGCCGAAGTACTGTTAGCCGTAATGGCTCATGGAAGCAAGTTTATTCAAAACGATCGACAGAAAAGTGTTTCCATTAGAGGGTATTTAGCAGCCCTTGCTGCAGGCTATTTGGAACATTCCCCAACATCGTTGGCCACCTTGTTACGAGACGCTGGCAAGCATTTAAACCCTGATAATTATAAAAAACCCAGGAAAACTTCCAGCAACTACTTCTCAATCCTTTAGAGAAGCTTTTTTTAGAAGGCCTCCGCTCAGAAGAAATCGTATTAACAAGCCCTTGGGTAGACAAACCCCTAGAGGTCCAAAGCGCAAAATTAGCGCTGATGTTTTTAACCTATTTAGATACCTTTACCATTCTGCATCGTCACCAAAGCGCGCCAGACCCAAATTTTCAGGCCCTAGGTGAACACATGGTTAGCTTACTTTGGGATGGCCTCGGCAACCATTCTAAGCAGTGTCACTAACACACTTTTCGTAACAATTTAGAAATAATCGCTGTCTAAAAGGCCGCATGGCCTTTCTTTTTTGTTTTTATTTAAGGAGAAGCTTTCTACTCACACTGTGGAGTTTATTAGATTATGCCTACGCTTTTAAAATCCCCTGTCCTTTCTGGCAAATTAAAAAAGCAACGCCGCAGCCGTTTGGCAGCTCCGGCCACTTTAACAAGCACTATTACCGCTCCAACATCTGCCTCTACAGCAACCATGCTTAAGTTTGTGGCCTTGCAGCAGCATCAATCCCAATTGCTATCGTGGATGAATAACACCGACACGGTGGACTATAGCTTTATTCGTTAAGATCAATGCTTTTAGCTTTTTAAGGGGAAAGCCTATTATAAGGCTTCCCCCTTATTTGTAGGCTTGTTTACGTAGGCGCTAAGTGCCCAATAAACCTCCTTATGCTAGTCTTAAAAAGATTCGGCTTATTCAGTAAGGAGTTTATCCCATGGTTGAGCGCACCACCGACAAGGTAGCCCTAGGCTTTTTGCAAGATGAAAAATATGAAGAGTTTAATCGCTACGTGGAGCGCCAAGGCGGTGTGGTGGATTTAAGCTTCTCACATTTGCGTAGTTATGATTTGCGCAAAGCCAACCTGACCAAAGCCAACTTAACGGGGGCTTACTTACGCGCCAGCGATTTACGAGCCCTCGATTTAAGCGAAGCCACCTTGGATCAAGCCAGCTTTAAAGATGCCAAAATCAGCGGCACCCTCTTTCCACGTAACATCTCTGCCTGGGAAATTATGCTGAGCTGGAAGCATGGCACCCGGGTGCGCCAAGGCTTGTAGTGGGGTTATTGTTTAGGAACAGTCTGTATGCCGTCGGTTTCATCGTCTCCTCGTTCAGCACAATTTTCATTGGCCGAGATACTAGAAGCCACGGACGGCAATCTTTACCAACCCATTCCTGAAGAAGTCTCTCAGCACTCAGGGCCTATTCATACCGACACCCGAACCTTACAACCCGGCGACTGGTTTTTAGCACTGGTGGGTGAGCACTTTGACGGCCACCAATTTTTAGAAACTGCCGCTGTTGCTGTTTCCTCAAAGGAAGGGGTCGTGGGAGGGCTTATTATCTCTGCCACCGAAACGCTGAAAACCCTGACGCTCCCCCGTCATTTCCCAATTGTGGTGGTAAACAACACATTAGAAGCCTATTTAGCTTTAGGACGCCATCATCGCCACCGGCACCCTGACGCCACGGTGGTAGGCATTACAGGCAGCAGCGGCAAAACCACCACCAAAGAGCTTTTGTTAGCGGCACTATCACCTTTATGTAAGGTACAAGCCACCGCTCTGAACCATAATAATGAGGTGGGGGTGGCTCAAACCCTTTGCTCGCTTCAGCCCACCACCGATGTGTTGATTGTGGAAATGGGCATGCGCGGCTTGGGGCAAATTGAGCCGCTAAGTAAAGCGGCTTGCCCCAATGTGGTGGGTATTGTTAATATCGGGCCCGCCCATATTGGACTGCTGGGATCGTTAGAAGCCATTGCCCAAGCCAAAAGTGAAATTGTTGTTGGATTATCTACGATCCCAAGCCGATTGTGCCCACATCCTACCGTTGTGATCCCGGCCAACAGCCCACAACTTTGGAGCAAAACGACCAGCAGCCCCAGCCAAACACTCCAAAGCGCTTTAAATAGCTGTCCGATGGCGCCCCACAGTGTTGCCACACAACCCTCTTATGCCAACCACATTCAACACACGGTTCAGGGCACCTCGTTTAATTACGGCGGCACCCCAATCCAGCTGGCCATTCCGGGGCAGCATTTGGTGGAAAACGCTCTGCTGGTAATAGCCATCGGTCAGGCCCTCGGTTTTACAACATCTCAATTAGCCCCTGGCCTAGCAGCCTATCAACCGGTTCAAGGTCGTTGGGAGCCTTCTTGGTTTCAAGCCTCACCCACTTCTACTAGCCCTTCGTGCCTAATTCAAGACGCCTACAACGCCAATCCTGACAGCATGTTAGCATCCCTTAAAACCTTGGAAGGCATTGTATCAGCCTCATCGCGGTGCCTTTTAGTACTGGCTGGAATGAAAGAGCTCGGCCACCTCTCGAACCACTATCATCAAGCCTTGGGTGAATGGTTGATTGCTTCTCGCCTCATTCACCAAAGCGATGTGGTGCTGCTTGGAGAAGAGATGGACTCTACACGAGAAGTATTGGTAGCGGCTGGGTGGAACCCCACTTCACATCTTATTACCGGCACCCCCTGTGATGAGATACTGAATACACTGACAAAGGATTGCCAACAATACCTCACGAAAGACACGGCTCCTTGTTGGGTATTGCTGAAAGGATCCCGCTTTTACCGGCTGGACGCCTTGGGATCAAAATTACTGGAAGGAAAACTCCTTGTGGGATCCTCTTCTTTTTTGTTAGAAACAATGGGGGCACCTTAAAATGCTAATACCCCCCGTAGCCAACGTACTTTTGGGCTGGATAGGCCTGCCATTTTTGATTAGTGTTACCGGCTGCAAATTATTTGCGCGCTGGCAAGTCAACCGCTCGTTGGGTCAATCCATCCGAGAAGAAGGGCCTCAAGGGCATCACATAAAGCAGGGCACCCCCACGGCTGGGGGAGCTATTATTATACTGGCGTGGCTACTATCGGCTTTTCTGCTCGCTTCACCCAACTTTTGGCAGCCCGACGTGTGGTTGGCACTACTAACCACATTAGCGTTGGGTACTGTTGGCTTAATTGATGACGGCTTAAAAGTACTGCAAGGCAAAAACAATGGCATTAGCGGCTACGTTAAACTGGGGGTTCAGGCCGTAGCAGGTTTAGCCATTGGCGTTTGGCTTTGGCAGCAGCCTTTTCACGGGGGAATCTCTCAAATATTTAGCGGCGAATGGCTCCTGCCGTTAGGTATCGGGTTCTCTTTTCTAGCAGCCATGGCCATTACCAGTACTTCTAATGCTGTTAATTTAACGGACGGGTTGGACGGCCTAGCAGCCACGACCTTAATAATGAGCTTTGTGGCCCTTGCCCTGATATTGCCTTTTTCCGACCCCTTGGCCTTGCTGTGCTGGGGAGCAGTGGGAGCCATTGCAGGCTTTTGGCCTCACAACAAATACAAAGCCCTCCTGTTTATGGGTGATACCGGTAGTTTAGCCTTAGGGGGATTCCTGGCGGCGGTATGTTTGCTGCGAGGCCTTGAGTGGTGGATCATCCCCTTTGGCATTGTGTTTGTTGCCGAAGCTTTGAGCGTTTGTCTACAAGTAGCCAACTTTAAGTTAACGGGGCAACGGCTGTTTAAAATGAGCCCCTTGCATCACCACTTTGAACTATGTGGCTGGAGCGAGCCCTCTATTGTGACAGTGTTTTCAGCGGTTCAGGCTTTAGGAGCCTTGGCTGGGGTGTGGCTGTTATGGCAGCAAACACGTCTTCCTTTGTAATATTACTAAATAGCCCCTAAAAATTAGAAGCGAGCTTTGTATAAAGACGGTAGGCGCTGCTTTTATGCGGGTCGCGGGTTACAATAAAGGCTCTTTTATTCAATGCGAAAAGGCAGCTCTCTATGGCCACAGACACCTTATCCATGCCCTCTTACTCACAGGTCCTACTACCCACCTCGTGGGAGCAACAACCCGTTAGTGTCTTGGGTTTATCCAAAAGTGGGGCCGCTGTGGCCCGCTACATTGCCAAGCGCGGAGGCTCTGTGTTTTTAAGCGAAGTGTTGCCCTCTACCCCCGCTACAGCAACCTTGCAAAGTGAACTGGCCCAATTGGGTGTAACCGTAGAAACGGGAGGCCACACCCAGCGGTGCTATAGCCATGCACCTTGGGTAGTCACCAGTCCTGGCATTCCACCCACCAGCCCTGTAATGCAGCAACTAAAAATGAGCGGCATCCCTGTCATCAGCGAAGTGGAGCTGGCTTTTTTAGAGAGCCAGCAACGCCCAACCCTTTCAAATCAATCCCACCTCAAGCCCATCCCTTGGATTGGGATTACGGGTACCAACGGCAAAACCACCACCACCACGCTGGTGTCTCGGATGTTACTAGATTTTGGCAAGCACGCCCCTGTGTGCGGCAACATTGGTGTGCCGGTCATGGATTTGCTGGATAAAGCGTTTCCCCTTAACCCAAGCGATACATCCAGCGACCCACTGGATTATTTGGTCGCAGAGCTTAGCTCGTTTCAGCTTGC
Source organism: Vampirovibrionales bacterium (assembly GCA_029866025.1). Lineage (GTDB taxonomy): Bacteria > Cyanobacteriota > Vampirovibrionia > Vampirovibrionales > Vampirovibrionaceae > JARXAD01. The sequence continues at coordinate 380,905 of JARXAD010000002.1, forward strand.
GTTTTCACCCACCTTGCGGCCCACCATTGCCGCCTTTTTAAACCTAACGCCCGATCACATTACCTGGCACGGATCCTTAGAATCGTACAAAACGGCTAAAACCAGTTTTTTAGTGGGAGACCGCTCTCCCGATTGGGTGGTGCTAAATGCAGACGATCCTCAGGTAGCCAGCGTTGCCGACCAAACCAAAGGTCAGATAGCCTGGTTCACCCGTCAACCCAGCACCGTCGAAAACTTATTTCATCATCCGCAGACCGCTTTGGTAGCAACAGCGGAAGACGATGGCACCTTAACTCTGCACACATTGGATACCAGTGGGCATCGGGTGGTGTTGCCCTTGCTTTCTAAGTACGCCCTGCGTTTACCTGGCGAACACAATGTGGAAAACGTATTGGCGGCCAGTGCCATGGCTTGGCTGGCTGGGGTATCGCCTCAATCCATCGCCACGACGCTAGCCTCTTTTGAAGGCGTAACCCATCGGATTGAGTGGTGTGGACGGTGGCAACGACTGGATAACATTACTGTTAATGCCTATAACGATTCTAAGGCAACCAATGTTTCGGCAGCCCTAGCGGCCCTCAATGCATTTCCAGGACAACCTGTGGTGTTGATTGCAGGGGGCAGGCCCAAAGAAGAGCCTTTGGAGACCTTTGTGGACGCGTGCAGCCGTCAGGTTTCTGCGGTGGTGGTATATGGTGAAGCCCAACAACGATTTGCCCAGGCCTTGGAAAAGGGTGGCTACGGCGGCACTATTGTTACCGCCAACACACTGGCCGAAGCCCTTGAAACCGGTAAGGCCCTGGTAGACGCACTTCCCTTAAACAACACAGCTGACCCACCCTCTCCTGTACTCCTATTTTCTCCCGCCTGCGCTAGCTTTGATCAGTTTGCCAATTTTGAAGTGCGTGGCGATGTATTTAAAGCCACACTTGAAGGATTATTAAGCTCATGAGCTCGCCTTCTTCTCTGCCTTCCAAAGTATCGATGGGGCAGCCAGATCGATTGCTATTACTCTCCATTTTTATGCTGCTAGGAATGGGGCTATTGTCTGTGTTTTCAGCCAGTGCCAACCATGCCCAACTAGAGTCCGGACATAGTTTTGCCCTGTTTGGCAAACAATTGCTGGCAGCCATTATCGGCTTGGGGGGGCTCGCCTGTTGCGCCAACCTAAAACCTGCCTTCTGGCAAAAAATTACCTTGCCCTTTGCCTTAGGGGTGCTAGGGCTACTATTACTAACCTTGCTATTCGGAAAAACCGCCAATGGCAGTGAACGTTGGCTACCCCTGCCTATCGTAGGGCAATTTCAACCTTCCGAGCTGGCCAAGTTCTCTGTGGTGTTGCTAATGGCTCAAGCCACCAGCCAAGCCAAACGCCTCAATGGCTGTCTTTTTGTAAATGGCATCTTAACAACGCTCATGATTGTGTTGATATTTAAACAGCCCAACCTAAGCATCACTTTATTGCTAACCAGCTTGGTGGGGGTCATGCTGTATTTGGGTCGCTGGCCGGGCTGGCTATTTTTAGCGGTGTTACCACCCGGTGCTTGGGTGGTGTGGCAAAAAATTACCACCACCGAATACCAATGGCGACGCATTGTAGGCTGGCTAAACCCGTGGAGAGATATGCAAGACACAGGCTATAACCTGGTGCAATCGTATTATGCCATTGGTAGTGGTGGATTTTTAGGCACCGGTTACGGCCAGTCCATTCAAAAACAATTTTACTTGCCCTTCCCTTATACCGATTTTATTTTTTCCGTCATTTGTGAAGAGTGGGGGCTGGTTGGTGGGGTGATGCTGATTGGCGCCTTTGGGCTGCTCATATGGCGGGGCATCCGCACCGCTCTTCGCTGCCCCGGCTTGTTTGGCAAATTAATGGCTTCGGGCATTACCTTTGTGGTGGGCTTACAAGCCATTATTAATATTGCCGTAACAACGGGCCTAATGCCGGTAACCGGTGTGACGCTGCCCTTAGTGAGTTACGGGGGCACCAGCATGGTGGCCACACTCTGTATGCTAGGCGTTTTGGTAGGCCTATCTCGCCTCTCTCAAACCACCCCAGTTAGTGACTATAGACCCAATCGGTCATCCAACTCCCCATCAGCGCTCCAGCCGGTTTTAGGTTCATGAATTCGACTCCTTCTCCATGGGTGGTTATTACAGGAGGCGGTACGGGGGGCCACATCATCCCTGCTTTAACCATCGCCAAAGCCTTTCAGGCGGCAGAGCCCAATGTAGCTGTTACTTATGTTGGCAAGACCGACAGCATGGATGCCCATCTAGCCGAACAGCATGGAATTCCTTTTGAAGGGGTTCACTTTTACGGCATGCCACGCCCTAAAAACTGGGAAAACCTTAAACAATGGTTGACATGGGGTTGGGCATTGCTAACAGAAACCAACCGGTGGATAGCACGATTTGGCCACCACCGACCTTATTGGGTATTTGCCACGGGTGGTTATGTGAGTGGCCCGGTATTGCTTGCGGCCCTGGTGTGGAAAATCCCTATGGTGTTGCATGAACCCGACGCACGCCCAGGGTTGGTCAATCGTTTACTGGGTCGCTTTGCTACTTTGGTAACCGTTGCATTTTCAAAAGCCATTCCAGCCTTACACACGCATAGGGCGCTGATAACCGGCAACCCCTTGCGTCCTTTGGTGGGAACCCTAAACACCGACGATGCTCGATGCCAATGCTTTGGCGGTGCTCTTTTGCCCGATACTTTAGTATTACTCGTCATGGGAGGCTCACAAGGGGCACGTACTCTCAATCGGGCCACCATTGAAGCACTCCCCCGGCTTTTATCTAATGAAGGGGTAGGAGGCAAACACTGGGCCGTTATTTTACAAACAGGCGCAAAGGATTATGAGGCATCGCTCAATTTTTTGGCAACCCTTACACCACCCGAAGGGCTTCATAGTTGGTTGGATCACCCTCGATTCAAAATCGATGCCTTTATCGAGGAGATGCCCACCGTGTTAGCCGCTACCAATGCGGCGGTCTGCCGTTCAGGCTCTATGACTTTGGCTGAGCTGGCCGTGGCTGGCATTCCAGCCCTTCTCGTTCCGTATCCTTATGCTGCCGCAGATCATCAGGCCCACAATGCTTTGGCCGTAGCCCATGCTGGAGCCGCACGCGTGGTTTCCGACAGCGCCCTCACGGCTGAGGAGTTGCTTCATCATGTCGCCACCTGTTTCGCCATAGATGAATGCCGCCAAGCCATGGGGCGAGCGGCCTTAGCACTGGGGCACCCCAAGGCCACTGAAACACTGGTAACACAGCTGCAAGCCTTATTGCCGTAGCATGGTGGGCTCTCTCTCCTAAACCAAGCCAAGGTATCACCTCATTTTGCTACAGCCTCTTAGCCCATTCATTGAGCTTATTGTCCACGTGATTCATTGACCCCGCCCCCCCTTCTTGATTAGAATACCAACCACTGAAGGCGTTCTTAAAAAAGAGCGTGCCAGTCCTTTATTAGGATTGGGGAGTCGCCAAGCGGTAAGGCAGCGGGTTTTGGTCTCGCCATTCGAGGGTTCGAATCCTTCCTCCCCAGCCATTTAATTCATTATTGGGGGCTTGGTTTTATGGTTTTAGCAACAGTGCCTCCAACTCAGCCAAAAACCAAACCTGCCCTTGAACTATCCCTGCATGAGCTTTCTCAAGTGGTGGCAACATGTACCGCCTGTAGGCTGTGCGATGGTCGAATTCAGACCGTATTTGCCGATGGTCCGGTTACAGCCCGCCTGATGGTGATTGGGGAAGGGCCTGGCCAGCAAGAAGATGAACAAGGCTTACCCTTTGTGGGGCGTAGCGGGCAATTGCTTACTCAAATTTTAGCCTCCGGAGGGTTTCATCGTGCCAGCCAAGTAGGCATGGAAGCCGCTAACGTGTACATCGCTAATATAGTGAAATGCCGCCCACCTCAAAATCGGGCGCCTGTGGCCGATGAAATGGCCGCCTGCAAGCCCTATCTGGAAGAACAGATTCGACTCATCCAACCAGCCCTTATTTTGTTAGCCGGCGCCACGGCCGTTAAAGGCATTTTAACCCCTCAAACAGCGGCTAAGGCTGTTGGTATTACCAAAATTCGAGGACAATGGTTTCCCACCCCTTATGTGGGACGGGATGGCCACCCTATTCCAGCCATGCCCATTTTCCACCCTGCCTATTTATTACGAAACCCCGTTGAGGCCCCCGGTAGCCCCAAGGCCCTGATGTGGGATGATATTCAAACCGTTCGTCAAGAGCTGGATCGCCGCCTAGCGTTGGAGTAACGTGAAGCTGCTTTGATACAATAAAAGCCAACATGCTACTGACGATTAGGAAGAAGCTGAATGTCTACTCCCTCAACCCCCCAACGATTGCGTAAAAGCCCATTGCAGCTTATTTTAATTGCTCTTTGTGGGGTAAGCATTGCTATGAGCGCGATGGCTTCTGTACCAGAAAACTTGGCGCAAGCAACCCAAGCTTGGCAGGCCGGTAATCAGCCTTTAGCCTGCGGTATTTATCAGCAGATACTCACCACGGAGCCCTCTAATGCCGATGCTACTTACGGTAAAGCGTTGTGTTTGCAACAAAACCAACCCGCAAAAGCGCTGGTTTTATTGCAACAATTGGTTACCACTGCACCCAACAACAGCCCCGCCTGGCTGTTGCTTGGAGAACTGCATGAGCAGCAAGGCCACGAAGCCGAAGCCGTGAATGCCTACCGCCATTATGTAGCATTGGGTGGACCACTGCCCAAGTCCCCTTCGTTTCGATTGCGCTTAAAGCAATGGGGCCTTATTTAACGGTAAGCCATCTATCAACATCCCTAATTTTATGTATCACCATTTTTTCTTCTTCATGAAGCAAGCTGTTATTAAGCTAAGCCTGTGTGGATTGTTGTTTAGTGCTTGTCTTTTCCTAAGCGCTTGGGCTGAACTGGACAGTGCCGATCCTGCTAAGAACAACACCCATGCAGAGTTATGGACCCCCGTAACCCTTAAGCTACCCGTTACCGAACGCTGGGGCATAAGCACCATGACACTGCCCTTGCTCCGCCAAGATGAAGGAGGTTTAACCCGGATACAAACACGAGGAGGCGTGTACTATCAGCCCACGCCTCGTTTAGAAATTGGCGCTAGCGTGGATTACATACCCACCTTTAACAAAAATACTAATTTAGAGTGGCGCTTGGGCCAACAAGCCGTATACACCCAACCACTTGGAAAGAGGGGGCTAACTTGGCGCCACAGAACCCGTTTAGAACAACGCTGGACAGAAAATACGCCCTTTCGCCATCGATTACGCTTGCGTAATAGGTTTTCCATGCCCGTGCCCAAACACCCCAGATGGTATGGGTTTGCAGAACAAGAACTACACTTAAACATTGGTAAAGAGCAAGCAGGCTTTGACCAACACCGCTTGTATACAGGTATTGGTAAACAGCTTACTTCCTACTGCTCTATTGAAGGAGGCTATCAATGGATCTATACCAACACCAGCAACCCAAACAATCAACAAAACGTTCATGTCGCCATTGTTCAAGTGCTATTGCAAACCCCAACATTGTTTAAAAAGCCATCAACCTCTACACGCATCACTGGCCCTAATCAACCCAAAGAAGAAGCCCCCATAACGGATCGCAACCCTAGCATCATACCTTCTGCCTCGCCTTTCAATGATTATTAACGTGGTAAGAGTCTCTTTTAACGCAAAAGGCCTTGCTGTCTTCTTAAAGAAGACAGCAAGGCCTAAAACATCTACTATTTTACCTATCTAATAGGCTCGTCCGTAAGACAGCATGGGAGAATAGCTTGTTACTGGAGGGCAATAAGGAACCATAGCAGGACTTTGAGCCGTATATGTAGTATTCCAAGTGTTATTTTGGGTATTTTGCATGGAATTATAGGTAGGCATGCAATACGAATGGGTGTTGTTATAACTGTTGTACGTTGGGTAACAGTTATAATTTTGCGCGGGTAGCGTTACATTTACGTTGATTACTTGGTTAATAACCGGCTGGGGAGAAGGAGGGTAGCACCCACCTCCATAAGGGTTCATGGCATAACTATTGCCATAAGCTGCGTTATAGTGGCTGCCTCCATACGGATTGTTACCATAGTAAGGATCCATAGGAGCCGAACTGCCCCCTACAGCATAAGGGTCATAGCTTTCACTCCAAGCATTGCCAGGGGCATACGACGCCGAACCCCCATAAGGATCAACGCCTCCTCCTCCAGCATAGGGGTCTGAGTAACCCCCGTAGGGGTCATAGCCCTCATTCCAAGCATCCCCTGGAGCATACGACATTGGAGCCGGTGGCATTGCACCATAGCCTCCGCCATACGGATCCGAATAAGCGTCCATGGTGCCATTGGCATAAGGGTTGATGCCGCTACCGTCATACCCACCGGCTCCTGTACCCGAGCTACCGTAAGGGTTGTATTGCGTTGGATCGTACTGAAAAAAGTCCACACGTCCATCGGCTGCAAAGCCGTAATTCGATCCCATAACCACTCCTCTGCACCACAACAGGGTGCTATTGGTCTCCGCTAATCTCCACAGAATATACACTTCCAATAGAATAAAAACAATTCATCAATTAAAATTGCCCTTTCTTCTTTATTTTTTCTTAGGCTCTCTTAGCTCAGCATCTCTTTTTTTACAATACAGGCCGTGCCGTAACAAAACACTTCCGTAATGCCAGGCCACACTTCATTGGTGTCGTACCTTAGGCCGGTAATGGCGTTGGCCCCCAACTGTTCGGCATGGGCCAGCAGTTTATTATAGGCATCGCTGCGAGCATGCTCACACAGCTCTTGGTAAATAGTGATGTTACCCCCAAAAAGCTGTTGAATACCCCCTAAAAAATCCCCCACCACACTGCGAGAACGCACCACCAGCCCGTGGACAATTCCTACGTTTTTAATCACTTCGTAGCATTCCAACGATGGATCGGTGGTGACGTGTTGAGGTTGAATCATGAGAGCATCTCCTGCGGTGTAAAGCACCCATTCACGATACACTGAAACAGCCCTTTGGGGCTGCTTATTGGAACAGATGAGATACCCCTATGACACTGGCTGAAACAACGCCTTCACCCAAAAATTTAGTATTGATTGACGGCCACTCCTTGGCGTTTCGGGTGTATTACGGACTGGAACGCACCAACATGCGTACCACCGACGGCACCCCCGTGTGGGCTGTGTATGGCTTTTTAAACTCGCTGTTTCGGCTGCTCCAAAAAATCCAGCCCGATGCCATTGCCATTGCCTTTGATGTCTCTAAGGTTACTTTTCGTACCCGCCAGTACCCCCTGTACAAAGCCAACCGAGACAGCATGCCGGAGGATATGAAGGCCCAAATGGACCTCATTCGCCAATCAGTAGATTTGCTAGGCATCCCCGTGTACGAGCTGCCGGATTTTGAAGCCGATGACGTGATTGGCACCTTGGCTACCCAAGCCGTGGCCGATGGGTTTCGCGTCTCCATTCTCACCGGGGATCAAGATGCCTTTCAGCTGGTGGATGACGGACGGGTCGAGATTCTCATTCCACCCCGCACCGTGAAAGAAGATTTAAAACCCTACGATAGTGCTGCCGTGATGGAAAAGTGGGGTGTGACCCCCGAGCAGGTCATTGATTTTAAAGGTCTGAAAGGTGACCCCAGTGATAACATTCCCGGCGTGCCGGGGGTGGGCGATAAAACCGCCGCCAAATTATTGGCCCAATATGGCAACTTGGAAGGTGTGTACGAACATCTCGCCGATCAGAAAGGCGCGTTACTGGAGAAACTCACCACCTACAAAGACTTGGCTTTTTTAAGCAAAGACTTGGCCACCATTGTGCGCAATGCCCCCATCAAAGGGGAGTGGGACCACTGCCATCTGGAAATTCCTTCACTCGAAGCCCTATTTGCTTTTTTTAAACGCTACGAGTTCCGTCAATTTCAGCGCCAAGCCGTGGAATTGCTAGCCCCTTTTACCAGCGAGCCGCTGCCCACCCTTGAAGTGGAACCGGATAAGACAACCTCTAAAAAACCCGCTGCTGCTAACTTTACCGATTCTCCACTGCTTAGTTTATTGCAACCAACGGGTGATGCCTCAACAGCCACGGGGCTTTTTTTACCAGCAGAGCGGCCCTATCGCCTGATTACCACGGAAGCCGAATTAGCGGAGATGGTGACGCTGTGCCAGGCTGCAGGCGTGTTTGCATTGGATGTGGAAACCACGGGCTTGGATGTTCGCAACGATCGGCTCGTGGGGGTATCCCTCGCATGTTTTCAGCCTGATATTTCAAAGCAAGGGTGGCAACAGCAAAGGATAACGCCTAAAAATCCTTTAGGACTGAGTCTCTATCCGAAAACGGTGACGACCTTAACCGTAGTGAAACCTGAAATACTCACCCAAGACGCCATTGAATCGTGTTACATTCCCATCGCGCATACACACGCCACCACGCCCCAGCTTTTAGAAGCAACCGTATTAGCGGCTTTAAAGCCCTTATTAATGGATGAAACCCTCGTCAAAATTGCCCACAACGCCAAGTTTGAACTGAATATTTTTAGAAAACGCAACATTGAGTGGGCAGGGTTGGTGATTGATACCATGGTGGCCAGCTATGTGGATGTGCCAGAACGCCGCCACGGCTTAAAAGGTCTGGCAGATACTTTGTGCGATATTCCCATGGGGGACATTAAAGAACTGATTGGTAGTGGCGTTAAACAAATTACCTTTGATGAGGCTCCGTATGAGGCCGCCTGTGCCTATGGGGCGTTGGATGCCCATGCCACGGTAGCGTTAGCAGCCTACTTGTTGCAGCGAGTCGATACCACCAGCGATGCCGATAAAGCGGCGTTGTTTTATGAGTTGGAATTGCCTCTTGTTCACGTGCTAGCCCGCATGGAGTGGGTGGGCATTGGTTTGGATGTTCCCTACTTAAAAGAGTACAGCAACGCATTAGGAGAAACGCTGGCTGGTATTGAATCGGATATTTACCAACTGGCTGGCCTGCCTTTTAATATTAATTCTCCAAAGCAAGTGGCGGATTTATTATTTAACCGCATGGGACTCGCTCCCATGGGTAAAACCAAAGGCAAAACAGGCTTTAGCACCGATGCCAAAGTGCTGGAAAAGCTGGCGCCTGAGTATCCTATTGTGCAAAAACTACTGGATTACCGCCAATTGTTTAAGCTTAAATCCACGTATGTGGATAGTTTGCCAGAGGTAGTGAATCCCGATTCGGGACGCGTGCATACCCATTTTAACCAAACAGTGGCAGCCACGGGGCGGTTGTCCAGTAGCGATCCCAACTTGCAAAACATCCCCATTCGCACCGAAGAAGGGCGCCACATTCGCCGCGCTTTTACGGCTTTAAATAATCAATCTGTGTTGCTCTCAGCAGATTATTCTCAAATTGAATTGCGATTACTCGCCCACGTATCAGAAGATCCCAATTTGATTGCCGCCTTTATAGCCGGGGAAGACATTCACCAAGCCACGGCTGCTCGCGTGTTTGGCGTACCTTTAAATGAGGTTACCAAAGAACAACGCTACAAAGCCAAGGCCGTGAATTTTGGTGTGATTTATGGGCAAACACCTCATGGATTATCGCAACAACTTAACATTGGGCGAGACGAAGCAGTAGGGTTTATTGAAGCGTATTTCCAACTCTACCCCAATGTAAAAGGTGCCATTGAAGCCATTCAAGCCCAAGCAAAATTGCAAGGCTATGTTAAAACCCTCTTTGGGCGTGCCCGCGATTTGCGCGCCGATTTAAATAGCAGCAATCATAACGTGCGAGAATTTGCCGCTCGTGCTGCATTTAACACGGTGCTGCAAGGCAGTGCTGCTGATTTAATGAAATGCGCCATGATTGCCATTGATGATCGTTTGCAAAAAGAGCAAACACGCAGCCGATTACTGCTACAAGTGCACGATGAAGTGGTATTGGATGTGGCTGCGGAAGAGCAAGAAGCCGTAACCGCTTGGGTACGAGACGCCATGGGCTTGGGGCAACCGTTATTGGTGCCTTTGGCCATTGATGTGGAAGTAGGCCCAAACTGGCGTGATCAAGCCTAAATAGACCCTCTACTTAGTGATTTGTTACTCTCCAAACGTTACATCGATTACGGCCACTTCGGGCCATGTATTCCACCGAAACGGGGGCAGCGGGTAAGGCTTGCCAAACAATTTTGGATAAAAGGCCACTGAGCCCACGCCGCTGGTAACATACAAACGAGAGTTTGGGTTGTTGGCTGAGGCCTCTTGCTGATACCAGCCATACCGATACTGGTGCTGAAGTACATAGCGATAAATAGGCCACAGCATGGGAATATACACATGCCCTGCATGGGTGTGCCCTGACAATACCAATTGCGGTTTTTTAAAGCCCAGCTGAGCGTCTTGTAGCACATTCCAATGCAACGGGTTGTGAGCCAACGCAATCACACTCGTATTATTGGGCACTTTTTCAAACGCAGTTTCAACGGATCGCTGTCCAGCATAATAGTCATCCAAACCCACCAGCCAACCTGGCATTGTTTGGAAAAACGCTGCCAATGGTAGGGCTTCATTGACCAATAGAGTGATTCCGGCTTCTTTAAGCATGGTTGTCACGGCCGTTCCGTGGCTTCCGTCTTCGTAATCGTGGTTGCCCATAATAGCTACTGCAGGCTTGGGTAATTGAGCCAACCACTTCCCTGCCAAACCCACAAAATGGGGGCCTTTATGAATAGTATCTCCCGTAATACAGACCAAAAACGGAATCCCGTGTGCTGTTGCATCTTGGGCCGCTTTATTGATCAAAGCCCAAGCCCGCTCATAAAAGAAAGCATCCGTATACTCGTAAAAATGCAAATCCGACAACTGAATAAGCCTGCAAACAAGCGCTGCTCCAGAAACGTTATCCATAGAAGACAAGGCAACTCGATGATGAGTGAGACGAAGATCTTGGTGGGTAAGAAAAGACATGGAATTAAGAATAACCCAGGCGTATTTCTGGTGCATTCATTTTTACAGCATTCACTCTTATTTGCCCATGGTTTTAAAAGTTGAAACGATTTGAATAGCGGCCGGACCAATAATAATAAGAAATAGCATTGGAAATACAAACAAAACCAAAGGAAATAGCATTTTAATGCCTGCCTTTTGAGCAAGCTCCTCTGCACGTTGACGACGACGTACCCGCATCTCATCTGAATACACACGAAGGGAATCGGCAATACTGGTTCCCAATTTATCTGACTGAATAATTAAAGTACACAACGCTTGCAAGTCACTCACACTACTACGGCTCCCCAAGTGACGAAAAGCCTCTGAGCGGGGGATACCCGCACTCAACTCGCTATGAGTGCGCTGCAATTCGTAGGCCATTTCAGGGGCCATGGGTTCCGTTTCTTTAGAAACACGTAAAATAGCAGCATCTAAACCCAAACCTGCTTCCACACAAATAACCAATAAATCCAATACATCGGGCAAGGTACGCTGAATATTTTCTTGACGATTTTTTGCCTTTTGCTTTAACTTCAAGGTGGGCCAATATCGGCCTAACAACATGCCACTAACCAAACCAGCAAAAGGAAACGTCATTCCATTAGCACTAGGGGCTTGGATGGTTTTTCCTAGAAAAAGCGCCACTCCTAAGCCAATAATTCCAAACAATACTCCGAACGCCAGCTGTTTTGCCAACAACTGCCATACCATCTCATCGGTAGATAATTGTCCCGAAGTAATCAGTAACTGTTTTGTTTGAAGTAAATATTTTTTATTGGCTCCATACAATTTACGAGAAACCGGCTCCAGTTGGTGAACCAAAATTTTTAAAAGTGACTCAAGTGCACCATCCGAGGTATCATCATACTCAGAGGTACCATTTAAGCGGTCTCGAAGAGCCCCATGAGCAGGAGCCAACAAAACCAGAACACCATACACTAGCATTCCTGTTGCTATTGCCAGCAACGCCACTACTAACAATACGGGTGTTAAAAGCCCTGTCATTAATATTTAATATCCACAATACGCCACATAATATAAAAACCTATCAATTGCATTACAAATGCAATAATCAACGCAATTTGGCCAATAAAATTTGTATAGAGTGGTTGTAAATAACTGTTAAAGAAGAGGTAAAAAATACCAAATAGCGCCAAAGGGCCACCCCCTAATATATAGGCGGAAAGACGTGGCTGTGAGGTCAGAACCGATACCTGACGCTTCAATTTAAAGCGTTCTCGAATGGTATAGGATAAGCGGTCCATCACTTCAGCCAAATTCCCTCCAACTTCTCGTTGTACTAAAACCGCTGTAGAAAAAATACGGTAGTCGGTCAATGGAACATCCTCAATAAGCTTGGTTAAAGACTCCTTTGCAGAAACACCTAATTTCATATCATTGTTAAGATTATTGAACACCGTAATAATAGGAGCGGGCAATTGTTCAGCTAATAATTGCATTGCCGACTGGAATGAGTGCCCAGCACGCAACGAACTGGCAAGAACGTTTAATGCATCAGGAAGCTGAGATTCTAACAATCCTAGCTGCTTTAACGCTCTAAACTTCAGCCACCCCCAACCTACTATTGGCCCTACAATCGAAATTAATAAAAACGCTACATTATGGGTAACCCATAATAAGGCCCAACCTACAATAATAGGTAACAGAATTGCTTTAGCAGCATACACATGCGGAAGAGTTGCAATACCGGCCTTATCCAATAAATTTTCTAAACCTACCCTTTTAACAATTACTGACAAGATTGAGCCCAACAGACCTTTCGGCGCTCCAGCATTTTCTCTTCTTGTCTGGCTTAGAACCCAACTGCCAAAAGCGCTCTGATCTTCATTATCATTGTTTTGCACAACTTCTACTAACCGACTCTGAGCGCGAGTCGGCTCAGGGTTCAACGCCTTCACTAAAAACCAGCCGCCTATCGCCAAAACCAAAACCAGCACCCCCACCAAGAAGGCCAGGGTAAGTAAAGTTGTTATTGGTGATGCAGGGACAGCGCCCACCTCATTCTCCTATCAGCACTCTAAAGAAACTAAGAATGTCCATCCGTCCGTAAACGCTGCCGAAATGAATCCACAGTATTCTCCACGACCAAAGCATCACTCAGACCAACAAAAGCGTTGCCTATGCCCTTATTATTATGAGGGGTTGCCGTTAAAGAAGTCGCCCTATTTCCATCCAAATGTATTGCCTCTTTCGATTGAAACAAGTGATTCCCCAAAACAATTCCTTTGGCAGCACAGTGGTCGGCAAAACGAGGACGCAAACCCGTTGCTGTATGGTACCCCAACACATGACCCTGCTCATCAATACCCGTTTGGACAAAATTAAAAATTTCTGACAAGGTAATCGTATCTCCTTCAAGTCCCGCTATTTCAGTGATACTGGTTGTTTTTCGTGTACCGTCTGAAAGGCGGTTGACCTGAACAATCAGATGAACCGCACTAGCAACCTGCTGCCTTAAGGCTTTTTCCGGCAGAGTGTTGTCATTCATTAAACACATCGTCTCGATACGAGACAATGCATCTCGGGGGGTATTTGCATGCAGTGTTGTTAAAGAACCATCATGGCCCGTATTCATAGCTTGTAACATATCCAACGTTTCGCCCGCCCGACATTCGCCAACAATGATACGATCCGGCCGCATCCGTAAAGAGTTCATCAATAATTTCCGAATAGGAATCGCCCCCTCACCTTCAATATTGGGTGGTCGCGACTCTAGGCGAACAACATGAGGCTGTTGCAATTGCAATTCCGCAGCATCTTCAATAGTTACAATGCGATCATTGACATTAATAAGGCTGGATAAACTATTCAGCATAGTGGTTTTACCACTACCCGTTCCACCTGAAATAATAATATTTAAACGAGCTCGAACAGCGGCCGATAACAACTCTGCCATTTCTGCAGATAAAGACCCCCATTGCATTAATTTATCGAGATTACCGGCATCTTTTTTAAATTTTCGAATCGTCACCGAGGGGCCATCTAAAGCCAGGGGTGGAATAATCGCATTAAATCGAGAACCATCGTAGGGTTTACCAGGGGCTTTAATACGGGCATCTACTAAGGGATTTTTTTCGTCTACACGACGGCCAACCAAAGAAACGATGCGCTCAATAACGTGCATTAGGTGAGCATCATCTCTAAAAGCAACCGGCGCTTGCTCTAAACGACCATTACGTTCAACGAAAACATGATGAGGTCCGTTCACCATAATTTCCGTAATACTTTCTTCATGAAGTAAGGTTTCAATAGGGCCGAACCCTAAAATTTCTTGTATCAATTCTTGAACCAAGCGTTCTCGTTCTGGCAAGCTCATAGGGATTTGTTCATCTGCTAGAGCTTTTTCAAGCAATTGAAGAGCTGCCAAGCCAACTTCATGTTCTTTCATATGCTGAACGGATGTAGTAGATAAGCCTTCTACCAATTGATTATGAACATGGGTTTTTAATCGATCATAATGAGGGCTACGTTCAAAAGGCCTATCAAAACGACCCACCGTTGAAGGAGAATACACGCCAGTTTTTTTGGAGTTAGCAATAATCGGCGTCCCTAGCGGCGGATTGATAGCAGGTAGCAACACACCCTCTGCAGCCGAAGGCAGCTCACTGGGTGAACTAGGGTTTTTTGCCTGATTTAAACGATCGCGCAGCGACATGTGGATACAGCTACTTCTTTAAGGAGATTTGGTAATAGACCTTTGCAGGGTTTGTCCTAATAAGCCCCATAGACTTGGCGGTGAAACATTTTTCTGATCATGACTAGCACTACTTTTTGGCAAGACCGAAGTTGATGAAGCAAACCCTCCTGAAGGAATAGCATTATCTTTTGAAACGTTTTTCTTTTTAGCCGGGTTAAGCTGAGGCGTTACCGAAGCAATGCTTTGCTGAATTGAGATTCCGGCCAATTGACGAGCTAGTCCAATAAAACTATTGTACAGATCTTTACCATTATCCAGCGTTCGTAGCGGAAGCCCACGGTTAATAGAAGCAATCACAGCAAAATAATTATTTGGAAATTGCCAAAAGACATCTGTTTTTAAGGTTTGCTCCACATCCTCTAAGGTAATTTCATCACTGGGCACGTAGCGGTTAATAATCAACCGTATTTTATGTTTATCATAACCCAGCCGGTTAAACAAACCTAACATCCGTTGAGTATTACGAATACATGGCAAATTCATCATGGATGTTAGCAAAATAGTATCTGCTTGATCCAAAACCGCAATAGTACGAGCATCCAGGGTTGAACCTAAATCAACAACCACATAAGGAAAAGTAGCTTTCAACATCGCAACCAAGGTTGCCAATTGATCCGGTGTGATATCGTCTGCTTCCTCCATGTTGGTTGGATCAGCCAATACACTTAGACGAACCGGACCACTGTTAAACGGAGTTAGTGAGGCTCTCAAGTATTCTTCATCGACACGCGCCAAATTTTTAATGACATCCACTACAGTTTGCTTTGGCTGAATATCTAAAAATGTTGTGATATCCCCTAACTGTAAATTAAAATCCACCAAAGCCACAGGTTTACCCATCGCTTCCGACTGAATAACTTCGGATAAAGCCATCGCTGTATTGACTGCTATAGTGGTTTTACCCAGCCCACCTTTATTGCTAAATACGGCAATTAATCGGCCTGTTTCATCGGCTCCTGATCGCCCCAAAGACCCTCGATGGCGCTGAAGAGCAGCTGTAATTTCATCGGCTATCAGAGGGCGTCTTAAGTATTCCCTAGCTCCCGCTTGCATGCACTGCATCACTGTTTGCAACGTTAAGTCATCACCACTAGCAACCACCATTACATCTTTAAAATAGGTGCCAATTCGTTGCAGAATATCAAAGCTCTTCGCATCCAAAACGTCCATAAACACAACTTGTGGACAATGCTGGCGAATAAGCTCATAGCCATAAGCTGGATTTTCTGTTTCAGCAATAACCGTAAAAAATTCACTACCGCCCCCTTGCATTTGCAAGGTATGGCGAACCAAAGCTCGAACGGAAGGATCCGAGTCAATAAGAACGACTGTAATAACGGAAGACATAGGGCTACAGATTCTATGCGCTACAAAGGTAGAGAGGAACTAGGAGTTACGGCTGTTTTCAGATACATTTCTTTATTCATCATATGAGGCGTCACAATAATCACAAGCTCTGTATCTGCACGGCTGGTAACTTTATTCTTAAAGAGGTTTCCTAATACCGGCATATCACCAGCAAAGGGCACCTTAGAAAAGGTGTCTTCTTCGTCTTTTGTTAAGACTCCAGACAGCATTAAGCTTTCACCATCTTCTAGCTGAACCGTGGTTTCAGTGGTCCGTTTACTAATGGCACAAATATTAAGGGTACTAGCACCCGTAGTAATACAATTGGTTGTGTCAATTTTGCTTACTTCCGGCTTTATTTTTAGCTCTATCAGGCCATTACGAACATTAATCCACGGCGTAAATTTAAGTCCTACACCAAATTCTTTGTATGTTACTTGCGCTTGCCCTTGAATAGAAACACCGGTAACAAAAGGGAACTCCCCCCCTGCTAAAAAAGAGGCTTCTCTTCCGTGTGTTGAGATAAGCTTGGGTTCAGCCAATGTTGTTAACTTACCTTCAGTTTCTAAAGCAGCCAAGCTAACATTAATGTTTGGGCCAAATCCCCAACCCGCCAACAAACCACCGGCAATACTATTGGCGGTAACACCGGCTCCGGCTGAGCGGGCGATGCTAAAGCCCGAGGTGTTGCCCGTGGCTAAATTACGAGAAAAAGAGGTTTTAAACTGACGAGCTACCGAACGATTCATTTGAAGAATTTTCACGTCCAGAACCACTTGAGGGGTCATGGTATCCGTTACATCCACAAATTTATCATCTCTATAACCATAGCCACTCGCCACACGTCTAATTTCATCCAAAATAACCGAGCTTGAGACATGGCCTGAAACAATGACAGAGTCATCTGTTACACGAACATCTACAGCCTCATCATGGGCAATGGCGCTAATAGCACGACGCATTTCACTCGTGTCATTATCGACTTGCAGGTCAAAAACACCTTCTTTACCAGTGCTATCCCATACCACTAAGCTAGTCACACCGCGCTGTTTTCCATTAATCAGCAGTTCATCTGGGGCCAGCGGAATAATATCGGCTAACGCAGGGTTGGCAATAGACACCCGCGTAAGAGGCTTTGAGAAGCTGATAATTTGAGAACGTCCATTCACCAAACGTAGGGGTATCGGCGCTTCTGGATTAATACGCTGTATGGCTCGCGCTTTAGAAGCCCCCTGAGAAGATCCTACCGAAGAGGCCACTCCTGCAAAAGCAATGGGTGGTCCTTGAATAGCCGAAGGTACCACCGCATAAGGATTATTATAATCGTAGGCTACGGCTTGGCTTAGCGATCCAAAGCCGAGTGTTATGCATACAGCTAAGAAAAACACTAACTGTTTTTTGAGTATGTTACTCATGGCGATACCACCGTTTCAAAAGCGTGGGATTCGGCTTGAGGGCCGCGTAAAATTTGGAGGGTTAGTGGAGGGGTTACAGCTTTTACGGCCTTACGTTGCGCCTCCAACAGAAGGCTTTGAGCAGAGCGTGCCGATTGAGAAGGGCTAACACCAGACACCAACTGAATAGTATCGGAGCCTCTAACCGCCGCTTTGGCCTTATCATCATAGGCTCGTAAGCTCATTTGCACTTGCCCGACTCGACTGGCCAGTACTAAACGTTCTGCATCTTTAGGTGATACTTCGAGTGTCATATGATCCGTTGTAAAACGACGAGCTGTTTTTTTACTGGTATCTTCACCAGCCTTAGCAGCGTGATCGCCATCAACGAGCAACACTCGCACATTTTGCAGCAAGGTGCGAGTTACCCCTTCATCGGGAAAGGTTGCCAACACATCCACACGCGATCCTATCATTACAGAGCCGCCAATAAGACTAGCCGGTGTAATTTGCAAACTAACGGCACGCATTCCTTTGGCCAAAGGAAGCATTCCATCCGTTCCCATTAATTGGCTTTCACTTAATACAGATCCTGCCACTAAGGGCATCGTAGCAAGACGTCCCGCAGCATTGGCTATTTTGGTAATGGCACCATCTTGGGGAGCTTGTCCCACCGGCAAAGCCACTTCTTCCAATAGTTCTGCCGTAATCGGCTGGCCAACCTCAATATTTGATTTGACACGGACTTCCTGTTGGGCCATCTCCGGAGCCTTTTCAGCTAGTTTTTTATTAAGATCTTCAACTTGCTGCTTTAAGTCTTGAGTTTGCTTCTCATAAGTAGATTTAATAGCCGTTTGTTGCCCAATTAAGCCTGTAACCAGCCCATAGACCATAAACAAGGCCACTGCACCAATAACCAGCGCCACAGCGACAGCGACAGCAAATTGTATCCATGCTTTTCGAGAACGCTTAACGGTGGCCATATCCACTGCCTTACAGGTGTGATAAATCAAAGAATCTATCTTGAACCCCGCCAGCATACCAAGGCATTAACTCTTCCTGCTCCCTTAGGTAGAGGATTTTATAAGATCCTTCATCAAGTTCTCCTCACAAAAAGTAAAAAAATTAATCACGATATTACTGAATTAGTCTCAAGGCTTCTTCCAATAAGGTTTTATTGGTGCTTACAATTTTAGCGGTTACATCCAGCTGTTGCTTCGCTTGCTGTAAGTAAGCCACGTTTTCCCGCAAGCTGGTGTTAGATTCTTCCAATAACCCGCTACGAACTTCACCGCTTCCGGCAAGTGTTTCACCTGATTTAGTGGTAGGTACAAAATATTGGTCTTCAACTTCGCGCAAAGCACCTGGGTTCGTAAATCCTGCCAAAGCAACACGATACAAGGGAGTAACCGTTTTACCCCCATTGGCTAAGCCAACGACCGTCCCATCGCTTTGTACCTTGTATTCGTCATACTTGCCAAAAAACTTACCATTGCTTGGATCCACCCATAAGTTAATTTCGGTGGTCGGGGTTTGCCCTGGACCTCCTTGAGCCAAACCAGGGTTATTAGGGTTTACGGAAGAGTTTGCCCCCGAAACATTGAGAGCTTCGCCGTTTTCGCCCAATAAATAGGCTTGTACTTTCCACCCTTTGGCATTAACCAATGTACCGTCGGCTTGAAATTCAAAATCTCCGAGGCGGGTATAACGCAACTGACCATCGTTGGTACGCATTACAAAATAGCCGCTACCTTCAATAAATAAGTTAGAAGGAGCACGACCTGGAATAGCTTTGCCTTGATCCGGCTTTCGGGTAGTTTGCTGCATTTCCACACCATTAATAAAATCAGCAAACGTAACCTGCCTTGCCCGATACCCTGGCGTGTAAATATTACCTAAATTCGTAGACAGTTCATCAAACCAGCCCAAAGCCGCTTTTTGAGTATTGAGCGCTGTAATAAACGGATCTTGCATAGGATATTATCCCTCCCGAGATGGTAGGGGAAAGTTCCCCTTGTGGAATGTATCGACACACATGACTATGCCTGAAGCCTTCTATTAAAAGATCTTGCTTAAAGTCTAATGATGCCATCACTTTTTTCACGTTATCGCATGAAATTATCTAAGAGGCTCTTGCGTATGGGCCATCTAGGGGATTTTCTTCTCTCATCTGATCCAACGGATTGAAGGGTTTTTATACTGTAAGGTAATCCTTAGCCTTAGTGTGCCTGCTTTGTCTTTAACAAAGAGCCCTTATCGCCTATGAACTACCCTGTCCTATCGTCATTGCTTCATAAGCATCGCTGGCTTAGCGGTGGTTGGTTGATATTGATCATATTGCTGCTTTCTTGGGGTAGCACAGAAGCCAAAACCATTGCTTGGGGGAGGTTTTATGGAGCCCCTAGATTTTCTCACGCCCAACAATCCTTACAATTAAAATGGCCTCCTTTGCTTAGTCTCAACGAAGTCTTAACCGCTAACCACCCTCCTCAAGCTAAAAAAGAGCGCTTTAAAACAGTAACGGTCGCTATCAGCTTTTCTGCTAGCGCAACACCCCAAACTCTGTCTTCGAAGCCCCAAATTTTTAAAGGTCTACTAACAGAAAATCTAGACACCCATGCCGTGTCCATTGTCCTACGGTAGCAGCTACGGTTTATGAACACTTCCAAATACCACCGAATTGACAACCTGTTAGCCACCTTGGTGGTCGAAGCAGGTCTACTGGATGCCGCCTCAGTGGCGGCCTGCCAACAACAATGCCAAAGCTCTTCTACTGAGAACAACTCTCTGGATCGATTATTGGTTACACGTCATCATGTTTCGCTGCCTTCTTTAGGAACGCTTTTAGCCAAACATTATGGGGCCCTATACCGCCCTTTGGCAGCAGAATTATTGCCGGCAGACTCCGAAGAGCCCCTACAAAATGGTTCCAGCTCTTTTTTAAGCAACTTGCCTGATAGCTTTGTCTTTCAAAAACAAGCGCTGCCGTTACGCTGCGAAAATGGTCGACTTTTAGTAGCAACACCCGATCCCACCGTGCCAGGATTGGCCGATGAAATTACTTTGTTAACAGGGCTAAGACCGGAATGGCTCATCACCACGCCCATGGAATTAGCGGATGCATGGAGTGCTCACTGTCAGCATCGTCAACAAAAAACTCAGTCTATGGCAACAGCGCAAGCAACTCACAATGAGTTGTCCATTGTTACCATCACAGAAGAATTGTTGCAGAAAGCACTCACTCAAGACGCCAGTGATATTCACCTAGAGCCTCGGCTGCATGACGTTATGGTTCGTTTTCGATTACAAGGGGTATTGGAACCAATTCAAACCCTGAGCCTATCCCTGGGAGCGGGATTGATTACCCGCATTAAAGTACTTGCCAAATTGGATGTAGCCGAACACCGACGCCCCCAAGACGGTCAGTTTAAAATTCCTTTTCAAGGACAAGATGCTTTTTGCCGTGTCAGCATTATTCCTGTTGCAGATCAAAACGAAAAAGCCTCTTTAAGACTATTAAAGCCCTTAGAGCTTTCAGTAACCTCTTCTCTACTACCCGTCTCTCAACATAAGGCGGCTTTGCATACCGATCTGTCTCAATTGGGCTTAAGCGAGTGGGATCAAGAACGCTTAAACCTATTATTGGCAGTACCCAATGGCATGATTTTAACTTGTGGGCCCACAGGCACCGGTAAAAGTACGACGCTGTATGCCTTATTACAACAGTTAAACACCCCCCAGCGTAATATTTGCACAGTAGAAGATCCCATTGAGCGTCGTATTGAAGGCGTGAATCAATCCCCCCTAAATCCTAAAGCCAATTTAACCTATGCAACCAGTATCCGAGCGCTTTTACGCCAAGACCCCGATGTCATGATGGTGGGTGAAATTCGGGACGCAGAAACGTTAGGGGTAACGGTACAAGCAGCTCTTACGGGGCATCTTATTCTTAGCTCCTTTCATAGCAACAGTGCCACCACTGCTATTACTCGCATGATGGAACTGGACGTTTCCCCCAAACTTTTAAGCTCGGCCTTGTCAGGCATTATTGCTCAGCGGTTGGTACGTACCCTTTGCCACCACTGTAAGGCACCTGTCGTGCCGTCCACAGCCGATCGAGAGTTTTTATTTCCGTACGATGAAATAGCTCGCCAAAAAGAGTGGACTATTTATGAAGCGGTTGGATGCCCCCTGTGCCAAAATCGTGGCTATACCGGACGAACCGGGGTTTTTGAGATTTTATTATTGGATCGAGAGCTACGGTATTTGGTAGCACAAAACATCCCTGAATTGCAGTTGGAAGATGCCGCCATCGCAGCCGGAATGCGAACCTTATCCCTGAATGGGCGAATGAAAGTGCTGCAAGGTATCACCTCATTAGAAGAAATACGGCGGGTTCTTGGCCATGAGCTTTAATGGTACAGAAATGCCAGCCAGCCCTTATTCTGCCAACGACTCTTTGGCGTTTCAATATCATGGCGTCCATGCCCACAACCACTGCCGCACCCAGGGCTTAATTTTAGCAGGCTCCGAACAAGAGGCCCGCTTATCGCTGAGAGCTCAATCCATTGTTGCCTTAAAACTATCCCTTGTTTCTGCGGCAAACCCACTCGTCACGGCTCAATCCACAAGTGCTCACCAACGTTATTCCTTTTGGCATTGGCTGGCCCCATGGACTAAAGCCAAGCAAAGCATTTGGCGAGAACAAACCTTGTCTCTGTTGGCAACGGCGTTGGACCAAGCTCCTTTACTACAGGCATTGGCCATTGTGGAGCGCCAGTTAACAGCACTGAACGCCCCAGCCGTATGGCCGGCAGCATTACTAGTGTGGCGAGACGGCTTAGCAAAAGGCTCTACTTGCTACGAGGCATTACAACCCTTTGCTAACGTGTGGGGTAGTGACTGGCTAGCTTGGATAGAAGCTTGCGAGTTGCAAGGAATGCCCCTGGCGCCCTTAACCCCTTGGATTAACGTAAAACAACATCGACATTTGCTTCACGTTGGGCTGCAACCAACGGTATGGCGTTGCTCTGGCTGGGCTATTGCCCTAACAGGGATGATAGCACTGTGTGTTTTAAAAAATCCTCACCACGCCATGGCACTGATTGTGAATGGCTTAGGAATTGCCCTACCCATTTTATTAGTGGGTAGCTGGGTTTTTTATGAGCTTAAAAAACGCTTAGACACCCTTTTGACATTATTACCGGACAACACCCTACACAGTGGGTGGGCTGCTTGGTGGATGGCTTTGCATTTGCAAGCCCGCGATGCTGATAACCTATCGCCGCTAGAGGCGTTGCAGCTAGCGGTTCAAATTCCCTCGGCTCATAAAGCTGATTTTTTGCCTCAGGTCCTTGCTGCTGCAGAAGCGGGGCAGCCTTTAGAGGTAGCCCTAAGCCAGTCGCCCTATTTACCCGTTGCCGATCGGTTACAGTTTGAGGCCGTGCAAGATTCGATCGGGTTGCGCCAAGCCATAGAAACCTGTTGGCACCACGCTGAAACCGAGAATGCAAACCGTGGTTTGCGGTGGCTTATAGGGCTTGAGATAGGTTTGACGCTGTTGACACTTATGAGTTTAAGCGTCTGGGTGAATTAATACTCTTGGTAGCTATCGTCGTCATCAGGCAGCAAGTTCTCCAAGTTCAAGTCGCCGTCTACTTCGTCAAAATTAAACTTTTTTGTGCCCAGGGCCCTTTCCTGCTTTCTTACCTCAAGGGCCGTGTTAACATTCTTACTGGCACCTGTCGTAAATTTCCCTTCCTTGCGCGAAGAGTTTAGAAAGTTAGGGTGGTCACTTCCTTTTTTTTTGCACCAAACAAGGGAAGGCTGTTTTGATTTAACGCAGAGAAGCTGGGGGGAGGGGTAAAATGGCCTATACGCATGTCAAATAAACCTTTCTATAGCATGAAGAGTTAAAAAAGAAGGACTACAACTTAGTGCTCAATGTATTCCTTCAGGCGCTTGCTGCGGTTGGGGTGGCGCAACTTACGCAAGGCCTTGGCTTCAATCTGACGAATTCGCTCACGCGTCACACCAAACAATTGGCCTACTTCTTCCAAAGTGCGCTGACGACCATCATCTAGCCCAAAGCGCAGGCGCAACACGTCACGCTCACGGGGAGAAATGCCAGCCAATACTTCGGTCAAATCTTCACGAAGCAATTCTTGGGCTACAGCGTTGGCAGGGGCTTCCGCTTCGCGGTCTTCAATAAAGTCACCCAAGCGAGAATCTTCTTCTTTCCCAATGGGGGTTTCTAAAGACAACGGCTCTTGAGCCACCTTGATGATTTCACGCAACTTGGCCACACTAATGGTCATGGCCAAGGCCAATTCTTCTTCCGTAGGCTTACGGCTTAAGTCTTGGGCCAGTTTACGCGTTACTTTTTTCAGCTTGTTGATGGTTTCTACCATATGAACCGGGATACGGATGGTACGGGCTTGATCCGCAATAGCGCGGGTGATGGCCTGACGGATCCACCACGTGGCATAGGTAGAGAACTTATAGCCACGTTCGTGATCAAATTTTTCGGCGGCCCTAATCAGCCCCAAGTTGCCTTCTTGAATGAGATCGAGGAACAACATGCCACGACCCACGTATTTTTTGGCAATACTCACCACCAACCGAAGGTTGGCTTGAACCAACTTGCGTTTGGCTTCAGCACCCTTAACACCCCCTTGAGCAATCAAGCGGGCCAGTTCAATTTCTTCTTGGGCGGTTAGCAAGCGTACCCGACCAATTTCCCGCAAATACATGCGAACAGGGTCATCCACTGATGGATGGCCGGCTTCGGCATAATCCGGGTCATCGCCTTCAGCATTGTCTTCACGAATCGTCAATTGAGCAGGAGCGGCAACGGCGCCGCTATCGGCGTCCATTAAAATGGCGGTATCGGTTAGAAGGGTCCCTAAGTCGCCACTATCGCTGCCATCGCCCATCAGGCCAACAAGGCTATCGTCATCTTCCTGACCACGAGCTTCTTGCTTTTCCAGCATTTTAATAATGGCATCTTCATTGGAACTAGAGCGGCGTTTCTTGACAGTCATAGAACAGATATCCTCACAGAAGTTGAACAAAGTATGGTAATGGAAGCAATGGACAAAAGAAACCTAAATAGAAAAAACAGTTAGCATTCAGTTACACCCAAGGGGGCGGCTTGGGAAGAGGGGAGGGAAGCACGACCTTGATCCAAAAGAGTTGAACGAAACGCATATTGGGCTTCCAATAGGCCGCATTCATCCTCTGCTTTTAAGTGACGTACCGATTCGGTAAGAGTTGCCAGTTGACCTTGACGAGAAAGGGTTCGATGCGCGGCAACCATCCGATTGAGCTGTTGCAACGCCTCTTTGGACTGTTTGGCTTTATCCCAGCCCAATAATTCGTTATGAGCCAGATGCTCATCCGCTTGTAATGCCAGGGTGGCATGCAACGAAGAGACCTGTTGCCACTGTTCGGCATGCTCCGCTGATAAGCCCTCTTGAGAACGTTGCTGCATGAGCACATCCGCCAGCGCTTCCAACGGATGGGCTGCTGTGGCCACAACAGTGCTGCCATGGTGCAAGCAGTCTGCTAATTGCTTGGCAGCAGCGTCTTCAAAGGTGAGTGACGGTAAAAGGGTCATGAGTTCCTGACAGGTAGTGGGAGTCATCAAGCCCCAAAGAAGGATGGCTTGTTCTAAACGCTGGCGTTGCTCTGTTAAGGAAGCAATGAATCGCCGACTTGTGGTTGGTGCCACTTTCGTTGGGGTTGGTTCTGTTTGATTACTGGTTAAAGATCCCTCAATATGTGAAATTGCCTGAAAAGCTGAATCCATTTTTTGAACGGGCGTATTAGGGTGTTTAACACCGTAGGATGGCTGGGTAGTCCAACGAGAGGAAAAGCCTGCTTTATTGGGTTTCCGAGCCAAAACTGGCTTTTTGTGAGCATTGCAAGAAACCTCCAAGTCCATGGGGTGCACTTGCAGCCGACGCGCATAGTGTTGAAGCCATTCTCTGTATTGAACGGGCTGCTGTATGGTTGCCAGCAGGGGGGCAATCGCTTCCACGGCAGCGGATCGGCCTTCCACAGTGGCCAAAGAGCCCATTTTTTGAGACGCCTCTACAAGGGCCTGTTCCACGCGAAAGCGCAAGGCCGGCACCGGAGCGGTCTGAACCCACTCACAAAAGGCATGTGCCCCAACTGCTTGCAAATAATCCGCCGGATCTTTCGGGGCTACGTCCCCTTCGACAGGGATTTGGAGGACAGACACTCGCAAGGGATTGGCAAGGGTGCGATTAAAAGTGTCCATTAGCTCTAAGGAGGATAAAGTGGCTCGAATCCCAGCCAAATCGCCATCAAAGCACAACACCACATGTTCCACACCACAGCGCGTTAGCAGCCGTGCATGGTCCTCCGTCAGGGCGGTGCCACAAACGCCCACGGCATGGGTCACACCCGCCTGATGGGCCGCCATGACATCAAAGTAGCCTTCCATGATCACCGCCGTAGCTTTCTGGCGCAAAGCGGTTTTAGCCACATCCAGCCCAAACAGCACGCGGCTCTTGTGATAAATGGGGGTTTCAGGAGAGTTCAGATACTTGGGGTCTTCTTCTGGCGCCCCATTAAAGGACAAAGCCCGCCCGCCAAAGGCAATCACACGGCCTTGATCATCGGCAATGGGCACCATAAGCCGGTTGCGAAACCGGTCGTAGGCTTTGGTGCTGCCTTCTTTTTGAGAGACCAGCCCCCCCAATACCAAATCCGACACAGGGATTTCGCCACTTTGGGTTACGGCTGAAACCAAGGTTTCCCAGCCTGGCGGGGCATAGCCAATGCGAAATTGCTGCCGAATAGCGTCTGAGAGGTTGCGCTTTTCCAAATATTCTTTAACAAAAGCTCCTTGGGGCGTGGCCAATTGGGCTTGATACCACCGACACGTGCGGTCATGCAAGCTCCACAGGCGCTGGCGGTCTTCTTTGGCCTCCACAGCTGCTTGTTGTTGCTGGGCCACCACCTGCGGGTTGGCGGATCGGGCAATGGTAATACCTTGCTGTTCCGCTAGTTCGGTAACGACTTGACCAAAGGTACGGTTCTCGATAGCCATGATGAACCCAAAGGCATCGCCCCCCGCCCCACAGCTAAAGCATTTGTAGATGTTTTTTTCGCGACTCACCGTCATGGACGGCTTTTTATCGGGGTGAAAGGGGCATAACCCCACATGATGCTTGCCCGACCGCTTGAGGGCTACGTGGCGAGACACCACTTCCACAATGTCCAACTGGCGCCGCACCTGTTCCACGGCCTCGGTAAAGGGTAAACCTTGGGCTGCTTTATCATTTGCTTGTGGCGTAAAGATGGCCGAAATGGGCTCGTGAGACGAGGACAGTGGTGGCAAGGAAGCAGACACAGCAGAGCCCTCTGGCGCTGCAGAGGTAGAAGCGGGGGGATTGGATAAAGAGGTGGTGTGTTCCAGGGTCATATCACCCTAACAATCCTCAAAGGTGGCAATTGCCCATGGCTTAGGCGCATGGCGAAGCCCCTTATTGTAGCGCTTCCCCACCCCCTCGGATCGATCCCTATTTGTAACATTTTGGCAACCAGCCAAGGCTGGATTAAAGATTTTCTAAAAAGGCTCTAGACTACCCCCATGGATGCGAGTGGCCATCTTCTAGCCCTTACACCATCTCCTCAAGTGCCCCACAATTAATAATTGTTTTTACTGGTGAAAATCATGCTTAAAAACTGCTAGGGTAATAAACAGAGCGGCTACTTACTATCCACGGGAGATCTTTAACATGGTTCAGCTACAAAATATTACGCTTTGTATGGTTTGTTTTCTTCTTGCCGTTGGGGTGACTGTTATGGCAATTTCTACACTTATTACAGCCCTACGCTAACACGGCTTATCCCTTAGGTGCTACCAAGCTGCGGCTTTGCAGGTACTTCATGCTTTTACCGGCAATCCAGTCCTTCATCACGCCCACGGCGGTATCCAGCTGTTTGTCTTTTTTGGCGGCAATGTCTTCTTGGGCAATGGCCACGGCTATATCGGGCACAATGCCGGTTTTGTTAATATCCGTATCGTTGGGCGTTAGGTAACGCTGGGTGGTTAAGTTTACGCCACTGCCGCCGGGCAGTTGGTTGATTTCTTGCACCAGGCCCTTGCCAAAGCTGGTTTGGCCCACCAAAATAGCGCGGTTGTTGTCTCGTAAGGCTCCACTGAGAATTTCGCTGGCGCTGGCGCTGCCTTTATCAATGAGCACCACCAAAGGCTGGCTCGTCAACAGGGTGTCATCCGCCGCTTGAATTTCTTTGTAGCCATCGCGATCCACGGTGCTAACGATAGCGGCCTCGCCATCCAAAAAGTAATCGGCAATGGTAATGGCGTTACTCAGCAACCCACCCGGATTCGAGCGCAAATCGAGGATAATGCCTTGCTTCTTTTTATCAGCCAGCAGGGCATTTTTTAACTCTTCGCTGGCATTGCTGCTTAAAAAGGTGGTCAGGCGAATGTAACCCATCTCTTTGGGAATCTCGGTTTTAAAGGGCGGGTTCAGCTCAATGGATTTTAGCTTGATTTCATCCCGCTCCACGCTGTACCACTTTTCTTCCACGGGGCGCTCGTCCACCGCTTCTTTTTCTTTCAGGCCAGTTTTCGCTGGATCCGCCGCCAAGGAGTCCATAGGGATAGTTTTAACCGTGGTAGCCGAGACGGCCACGGGTGGCTTCTCCGTCACAGTACTGGACAGCTTGTTTTCGGGGGTGATAGCGGCTTTGGCCTCGATGGGGCGCCGAATGAGCAACCGAACATAAGTGCCACGCTTGCCCCGAATAAGGTTGGCGGCATCTTTTACGTTCATGCCCTTGGCTTCCACGTCATCAATTTTGATGATTTCGTCTTCACTTAGCAGGCCGGCCTTGGCGGCTGGGGTGTCATCCATAGGGGCAATAATCAGTAGCTTATTGCCTCGGTTGCCAATTTGAATGCCAATCCCATACAGGGTGGCCTTAATGGATTGGCCTTCTTCGTCAAAGGCTTCTGGGTCTAAAAAACGAGAGTAACGATCGTTGAGACTGTTAAGCATGGTATCAATGGCCACATAGGCATCTTTATCGTCTTCCAGCACACCATCGTAGCGGTGGCGCCAAATGCGCCAGTCTTGCCCATTCTTACTGTCATCCACAAAGCGGGCGTTTACCAGCTTCCACACATCATCGTACAAAGAAGCGGGCGTATGCGCCCAGGCAGGGCTGGTGGTTCCAAGGGTTAACAATGCTCCCACAGTGACCAACAAAGCCAACAGGCCAGACACCATTTTTTTATTCAAAAGTCGAGAAATCATGGACATTGTTCAATCTACTTTCTGGCTACTTTCTGGCTACTTTCTGGAGCGCACCCGCTCTGTTGGAGAATGATTTCATTATACCGAGATTCAGCCATTATAATGGGATCTCAATAATGAACCCTTAATACCCCAGCCTTTGGCTGGTTTTACACACAATGCTTGCCAAGCGAATGCCGGTTTGGGCCGCATAGGTGTTCATCTGTTCGCACAAGGCGGGGGCCATCAGATTGATTTCACTGGCGTAGGACCCATGGGACGCTTTGAGTTCCAGAGTCCACAAGGTTTCTGTCGGCTTGGAGTGGTAGGCATTAGTGTTAGGGTTGGGTTTTTCCACCAAGCCCAGGGCTTTTACATGGGGTTTATAGCTTTCCGGAATTAAGGTGTTCCACAAGCGGCACACCGCCAGTTCTGCTACTTTGTGATCCAATCCCAAGGATTCACGCAACCCCGGTAACAGTTGCTCCACCGAAAACGGCTTGGGCTTGGGTTGGCGCCTTGGAATCCACCGAGAATCGTTTGAGGACGTCATCTATCTTCTCTTAAACCTGCGCTAACAAATTGGCGGGGAAAGGCTCCGTCAAATCAGCATCGCTTAACTCTTGCATCGACTGGCTTACGACTCCATCGGAAACATGATACACCTGCGTGGGGGTGATAGGCGTAACAGCGGGGTCTAAACCCTTGTCAAACAAACCTGAAGACAGGCTAGGCGTGGTAATAAACTGTTGTGATTGGGTTTGCAGCAATTGGGTTAAAAAACGCTGCCGCTTCGGATCCAGCTCTGCTAAAGCATCATCCAGCAGTAAAATGGGAGGTTCGGCGCAATGGGTTTGGAGTGTATTCAATTCTGCCAGCTTTAGGGCCAGCACTACACTGCGTTGTTGCCCTTGGCTACCATACATAGTAACCCACTGGTTTTTGACCATAAGGATAACATCATCCCGATGAGGGCCAATGAGACACTGCTGGCGTGCCAGCTCTGCGGCCATGGCAGCTGTTAAGGCTTGTTGGTACCGCTGTTGCCAAAAGGTTGGTGATTGCCAATCGTCTGGCAGGCCTTGTTGCCAAACCTTTGGTTGCTGAAGACCGGCCACCACCTCAGGATCAAAGCCCTCTCCAGCCAAACCATACCCCAGGGTAAAGGGTTCTTGGGTCGAATCGCATAGCAATTCGTATTGGTGAGAGGCCACCGGACCACAGGCTTGCAAATAATGCAAGCGAGCCAACAACACAGGGGCAGCGGCTTCCGCTAAGGTTTGATTCCACAAAGCCAGTTGCTCCATAGCAGACCCGCACGGCTGATGAGCCAATTGTTTCAGCAATTCGGCTTTTTGTTTGCGCACCGCTTGATACCGTTGCAAATGCTTAATTTGAGAAGAATCTCTCTGAGTAAGGGCAGTATCCACCCATTGACGCCGCAGGGCCGGTGCTTCTCGGGCAATGGCCGCATCTTCAGGAAAAAAACTGACGCTGGGTAACAACCCTACCAGCTGAGATCGTCCTTCCAGCGTTACACCATTGACTTGCAATTTGGTTTGCAACCGATCCGACAGGGGATCGCGATGGAACACCCCTGTAATGTGAATGGGCGGGCGATTTGTGTCGTGAGAAGCCAACAGCGCCTCCATAGATGCCGTGGTATGACCCCACTGAATCAGTTCTTTTTCGGAAGTAGCCCGATGAGAACGCCCCCGAGACAGTAAGGCAATCATTTCCAGCACATTGGTTTTGCCGTGGCCATTGTGACCCAGCAACAAATTGCGCCCACCGCTCGGCTCTAAAACCAAGTGGGTGAAGTTTCGCACATGCTCCAGTTTTAGAGACGCCACATACACGAGTACAATTGCCTTTTCTCTGATGGATTAGAGATTTTCTTTGTTGGATTAGGGTCAGTATACCGTGGAGTGGGGTCTTTTTGAGGATGGCCCCTTCTAGGCCTCTTTGGTTTAAACTAAAGGGCGGTTAGACTAATTTTTTTGTATCAGCGTGTCTGTTTTTCCTTTTTGTTGAATGGCTAAAGCCTTTGCATTCATCGTTTTCAGCTTCTTTATCCCTTTCTACACCCCTTCCTGAGTCAGCGGTTCAGACCTCATCGGGATGTCCTTTTTTGGCAGCAAAAGACACCGCCACTCGCTTTTTAGGGGCCACCATTACCCCTCTGTTTAAAAACCCCATCCCCTTACATCCCAATCCCGAGCCGCCCACAACTCCATCAGGAACTTCCTTTTTACCCACAAGTTATGGCCCTTCATCGCTACAGAGGCCTTTGCCCAAAACCTTGGTGTTTGGCGTGCGACATCACTCTGCTCCCATTGATGTGCGTGAAAGATTATCTCTGAGTGAAGCGGATTTAGAAGCGCTTCATCAAGCAATAACAGCTCACCCAAATTTATTGGGTTGTGCCGTACTCAACACCTGCAACCGAACGGAAATTTATACGGTGGTAACCGATGTTTCGGCAGGCTTAAATGCTTTAGTAACAATATTAAGCACCATTAAAGGGGTAGATTTACTGCCCTATCAGCCCTATTGGTTTAGCTTGCTGGATGAAGATGCTGCCCATCACCTATTACGGGTAACCAGTGGGCTAGACAGTCTGATTATGGGCGAAGGTCAAATTCTCAATCAAGTTAAAGATACGTATCAGGCATCTCGGCAATGGAAAACCTGCCATCCTCATTTGGAACGCCTCTTTCAACGGGCACTCCAGGCGGGCAAACGGGTGCGCACCGAAACGGGATTAGCCAAAAAAGACATTAGCATCAGCCACGCTGCATATGAGCGCTTAAAACAAGAGATGCCTGATTTTCTCCAAAAGCGCCTTACCCTGGTGGGGGGTGGGAAAATGGCTTCCTTGTTGCTACGAGCTTTACATCAAGCCTTGCCAGAGAGTAATCGCCATCGTGTAACACTGGTGAACCGTAGTCCACTTCGTCTTAAAGAATTGTGCGATCAGTATGGATTTCAAGGGCAGGGTTGGGATGCCGTACCCAAACTCTTAACCCAAACCGATGTGCTGTTTGTAGCCACGGGCGCGCCGCATGTGTTGCTGGAACCCGATGATTTTAAACACGCCACTCCTATGCTGGTTATGGACGTCTCGGTGCCACGCAACGTAGACCCCGCTGTGGGGGAGCTGCCCCACATTACGTTATTAAATACCGATGATTTGCGAAGCCAAAATCCCCTAGCCTTTAGCGAACAGCAAAGCGTGATGGAAGTGGCCGAAAGGATTTTGGACGATGAACTCACCCAATACCGTCAATGGTTGCAAAGCCAACAGGCTGGCCAAACCATTCATGCCTTGCGCCACCATATGGAAACCTTGCGTCAGGATTATCTGAGTGATTTAGCCACGGAAGACACCCGTCCCTTGGATCAAGCCTCTCGGCGCCTTGTTAATCGCCTATTTCACAATCCATTGGTAGCCTTGCGTAACGAAACCTGTCCTCAAAAATTGGAAACAAAGCTTCAAGTGTTGCAAGAGTTGTTTGGCCTCACCCCTGACGACTTTTAGACTTACTGAATAATTGTTTCTTCCACAGCCACTCGTGATCTACACTGAGAATGAATGCTGTTAAGAACAAGCTACGTTACTGATATGAGCAATCCTCCAACCTCCATTACCGTCGGAAGCCGCGAAAGTCCGTTGGCCTTGGCCCAAACTCACGGTGTCATTGCTCGGTTGCAACAGCACTGGCCTCAATTGCAATGCCAACTCATCACCTTTAAAACCCTGGGAGATCAGTTTCTAAACCAAAGCTTTGCCGAACTGGGCTATAGTGCAGGAGAGAAACAACCTCTGGACAAGGGTTTGTTTATAAAAGAGCTGGAAGTAGCCTTACTCAACGGCTCCATTGATTTAGCCGTACACAGCGGCAAAGATTGTCCCACCCAACAGCCAGAAGGCCTACTTGTTACCCCCATTGGCCCCCGAGAAACGCCATGGGATGCGTGGGTTTCTAATCAATACCAAACATTGGCCAGTTGTCCTCCTGGCACCAAAATTGGCACGGCTTCGGTGCGGCGAACAGCCCAAGTGTTGGCCAAATACCCCCACTTGCAGGTGGTGATGGTGCGTGGCAATGTGCAAACCCGTCTAGGCAAGCTGGAGGATGGCACCGTGGATGGATTAATCTTAGCCTGTGCAGGTTTAGAGCGCTTGAACTTACAGTCTCGCATTACTCAGGTGCTGACCCCTACGGATGGTTTTGTACCCGCCCCTCGCCAAGGGATCCTTGGCTTAGAAATTAGAAGCAACGACTTCTCACTTCAAACCCTCATTGCTCCTCTTCAAGACGCTGCAGTATCGGCAGCATGGGAAGCGGAGGAAGCGGTACTGAAAGCCATTGGTGGCGGATGCCATACCCCTGTGGGGGCAATAGCTACTCCAGACCTTCTGACAAATACACTCACCCTGACCGGCCATTATTTAAGCGCTAATGGCACCCAGCAATCTCAACATTCAGTGACGGGTTCCTTTTCCGCAGCGGCCCTTCTGGGAACCAACCTTGGAAAGCTGTTAACAGATGATTTAGCCAGTATTTTGAGCTAAAACCTATATCCCCTCAAAGGCCCAATGGGCCTTACTTTACCTGAACAGGCATAACGAGACACAGGTAGTTGTCTTTAATACCATCTTTAAAGACTGTGGGAGCCAAGGCACCGTTGGTTTCCATGCGAATGTCGTCACTTTCAATCACCTTGAGAGCATCGAGCAAAAATTTGTAGTTAAAAGCAATGTGGAGGGGCTCCGCATCGCTAAATTCAACCGGCATGCTGTCTTGGGAACCACCCTGATCCGGGGTGTTGGCTTCCAATCGAAGCTCTTGGCTGTCGGGGTCAAACATCATTTTCACCACGTTGGTACGCTCATTAGCCATCACAGCCGTGCGATCCAATGATTCCATCAACGATTTACGCTTGGCACGAACAATAATTTTATTAGTGGCAGGGATTAACTGCTGATACTGAGGGTATTGCCCTTCCAGCAAGCGCGACACCACCAAAAATTGGGGCGTTTGAAAGGCAATTTGACGATCATTCAGGGTAATAGTCACCATGGCATCGGTAGCCACGTTGCTGCCACACAATTTGGCCACGTCTTGCAGCACACGTACCGGAATTACGGCGCTAATTTCTTCCACTGACGTGCTACCCGTAAAAGCTTCCATGGCACGCGCCAAGCGAGACCCATCGGTGGCTGCCATTTCCAACATACCTGAAGAGAGCTTTACAAACACACCACCCAACACGTTGTTGGTTTCAAAATTAGCGGCAGCAAAGGCGGTTTGTTGAATGCCTTGCAGCAACGCAGGCAAACCCACCTGAAAAGACGTTCCTAAGGTAGTCACCTCTGGCGTGGTAGGAAAATCATCGGCAGGCATGGCCTTCAGTTCAAACACGCTCTTCCCGCTGCGCAGCGTCGCATTTTGAGTAGCACTGTCCACTGTGATGGAAACGGGTTGCCCCGAAGGGAGTTTGGCAAAAATTTCCGCCAGTTTTTTGGCTGGCAGTGTGGTAGTGCCTTGGGTGGTCACGGATTCCAACGGAATGTGGGTTTGAATGGTAAAGTCCAAATCGGTACCCGTTAGCTGCAATTGGTTGTCTGTCGTGGTGGCTAACAGCACATTGGCCAAGATGGGTTGAATGACCCGAGACGCAGTAGCACGAGACGTGGCACCCAAGGCTTGAAACAAAGTATCCCGATCCACAGTCAATTGCATCAGCCATCTCCTAAGTTTTAAAGCACAGCGCCGTAAAGTAACGCTAGACCTTTTGTAAAGCATTGATGGGTTCATCATACCCAACAGGCTGTTGATTCTGCAACTGTATTGGGTAATTTGTTACGCTAGCATGCTTATTTTAAGGGTAGGCTAGTAAAAGTAATAAAGTGTTTTAAATGAAAGGCTTAAGTTGTCTAAGTTTCTTTCTATATAAATAAATCTTTCTTTCCTCTTCTTTCTTGTGGTGGATTGGGTTGATAAGTGGGGAAAGCTAAAAATAGATAGAAAACTTGAAATGATAAAGGTGAAGAAAGAGGCAGGAGGGAAAGAAAGAAAGGGTTGATAAGGGAACCCTTAATGGAGTTGTGAGAATTTGAGTTGAAAAAGAAGAACGAATCATCACGATGTTATCAACCAACGTATCGACATAGGGGGAAGAGAGGAAAAAACTTTTTGAAAAGTAGGAACAGAAATAAGAAAACTAAGGAATTAAAGGCCCCGTTGGCGGTAAGAATTTTTGGAGCAGGGAGTGATTGATGGAGTGGTGTTCCAAGGTGCAGTAGGTAGCGGTGAACCTTTGAGCCAGCAAGAGGCTTTTGAGGAGGCCTTCCAATGGGTGATGAAAAGGCAATGAAAGGGTGTGAAAGCGGGAAGGAAGAGCAATCTCATTGAGGAGGGAGTCTGCAGGGTGGCAATGAATGCCCCGCAACACATGAGTTGGATGAGCGTGGGTGTTCAACCATTGGGCCGTAGAGAATAAAGCGGGGTCATTAAAATCGCCCCACAACCAAAAATCCAAAGGAGTGGTGGAAGCGGCTAAGGCTCGCGGGCCATGATGAAAGGCCTCGGTTTCGTATACCAGCACTGGCTGACTTCGGGTTTCCGTCCACTTCAGGGCTATTTCATCCAGCAAGGGTTGCCACTGGGCAGCTCCAATCAACACTGCTGGCCCAGGCGTTGAAGGAGGGTTTAAAGGAGTGCTTGAGGCGGTGGTTAAAAAAGAGTGGGTGAGAGAGGGCTGATTGTTGGATTGAAGCCAATGAGTAGTGTTTTGGATAGCTTGATTTAAGTTGTTTTTTTTGGCTTTAAGCGCGTTTGCCCATAAAATAAGACTGACGCAGCAGCTAGAAACTGACTTGGTGGCAGGAATACAATATTCTTTTCCCGCTAATACGGGTAAGGATTGGGTTAATAGGCAATGTTGAGCAACGGGACTAGTGGGCTCATTGGTAAATGCTACCCAACAATGAGCGTTACTAGAAACCCACGGGCTTTGGGAAATAGCATTCAAAACGGAGACAATACTGTGGGTTTTCCCCGATTGGGAAGCTGCAATCCAAAGCGTTGGAATGTGAGGGGACAGGGTCAGGGTTTCTACAACCTCATGAGGTTGTAGGCAAACAACCGTGCAACCAAAGGCCTGTTGTAAAAAAGGAGTGGCCATTCGCAGGGCATGCAGGCTGGAGCCTTCCCCAAAGCACACAAGGCGTTGAGGGGTAAATGCTAATCCAGAAGGAGGGTTCTGTTGATAATAAATTTCCAACGCTTGCCAGCAGGTGGGTTGATCCAAAATTTCAGCCCAAAAATCCGCCACCGTAGGCGTTTTTGCAGGATTATCGCTGTTTAACGAATCACTCAACCAAACCATCCAAAGGATTTAAAAACCACCCGAAGAGTCGATGGGTATAGTACAACGTATCGGCACGCGCGCAGATAGGCACAGGAAATTGTTATGGCCTCATGGATTGGTAGGAGTCGACACATTGCCCGTGGCTTGATGGCCATGGTTTGTTTTGGCTTGATGGCTGTTTCTATAACGGCTGTGGCTGCCGGTAACGCGGCTTACAAACCCAAGGCAGGTTTCATCCAACCCGCCAAACAATACCGAGCCTATGTGACCCACGTGGCCCCCTTGTTTAATGCACTCCATCAGGCTGAAATCATGCTGGGTAGTCCTGAAACCCTCACCCTCCAGCGCTGGAGCGCTTGGCTAGGGGGCTGGGACAGCCACTATCAAGAGGTGATGCAGCAAGCCAAAGAAGCGCATTTTGGTAATGTGGGCCACTATCAGTCGTATCATCAATTACAGCAAACCCATGCCGTGTTGCACCAAGTGCAGCAGCGCATGCAGCAACACTATTTAGGGTTGCCCAGTAATGCTTCGGCCAATGCCGACACCATGGATAGAGCGTATCAACAAGTGCAACAGTGTTTAGCGCTAGAAGACACCCTCCAGCCGCTGTTGTACAACAGCCAAACGGGCCGACAATAGCCGACCCGTAAGTGTTTGAAGAATCAGTCGTGGATTAAACGGTGGCCAAAGACCCTGCCAAGTTTTTGGCTTCGGCCTGAATGGCGGCCACTTTATCCAGTCTTTCCCATGGAATATCTAGCTCTGTGCGGCCCATATGACCATACGCGGCTAAATTTTGGTAAAAACGGCCATTGCGTTGGGCTGGAATGCGCTTAAGGTCCAAGGTTTCAATAATGGCCAAAGGGCGCAAATCAAAGATTTTGCCCACGATGTCGGCGATTTGCTGATCGCTTAAACCGGAAGCAGCACCAGTACCAAAGGTATTAACGTGAATGGACATGGGATGCGCCACCCCAATGGCGTAACTGACCTGAATTTCGCACTGAGAGGCCAAGCCTGCAGCCACAATGTTTTTGGCCGCATGGCGGGCGGCATAGGCGGCGGAACGATCCACTTTGGTGGGATCTTTACCGCTAAAGGCACCACCACCATGGCGAGCATAGCCACCGTAGGTATCCACAATAATTTTACGGCCCGTTAGGCCGCTATCGCCTTGGGGGCCGCCAATGACAAAACGCCCGCTGGGATTGATAAAGTAGCGGGTGGTGGCATCAGGTTGAACCGAAAAGCTTGCAAACACAGGATTAATGACGAGTTCTTTCACATCCTTGGCAATGCGGGCCTGAATGAAGGCATTGTCTTCGTTACCGTCAATATCGGGGGCGTGCTGGGTACTAATCACGATGGTATCCACACGGGCGGGTTTGCCATCCACATATTCAATGGTGACTTGTGCTTTGGCGTCGGGGCGTAGGTAGGCCATTTGGCCGTTTTTACGCAATTCGGCCATACGCTGCATGAGTTGGTGTGAGGCCTGAATGGCCAGTGGCATGTAGGCGTCGGTTTCGTTGTTGGCGTAGCCAAACATCAAGCCCTGATCCCCGGCCCCAATTTGGTCGTAACGATCCGAATCACTGAGGGGCTCTGTGTTGCCTCGCACTTCTTGGGCAGCATCTACACCACCCGCAATATCGGCCGATTGTTCATCAATGCTGGTAATGACAGCACAGGTGTCGGCATCAAAGCCGCCGCTGGCGTCTCCTGTGTAGCCAATTTCTTTAATGGTGGCCCTTACCACTTTGGGGATGTCTACATAAATAGACGAGGTAATTTCGCCGCACACCAGCACCATGCCGGTGGTCACGGTGGTTTCGCAGGCCACGCGGGCATTGGGGTCTTTGGTTAAAAAGGCATCCAAAATGGCGTCGGAAATTTGGTCGCACACCTTGTCGGGGTGGCCTTCGCTAACGGATTCTGAGGTAAAGAGGGTACGTGACATGGGCATCTCCAATAAATTCAAAGTGTTTAGTAAAGCCGATGTATGGTGCCATAAAGGCACTGTAAGGGCCACAAGGATTCAAAAATCTGTTACAGCTGCGTGAACCATTGGTCACGGCGAAGTAAGTCTTCCACGGTTTCACGGCGGGTAAGCAGGCAGGCGCTGTTGTTTTCTACCCACACACACGCGGGGCGGGGCATCCGGTTGTAGGTGCTGGCCATGCTGTCATTGTAGGCACCGGTGCCAAACACCGCCACCGTATCCCTTGCTTCCACAGGGGGGACAGCGAGGCTTTCAATCAATTTATCTCCGGTTTCGCAATATTTGCCCACCAAGGTGACTGTTTGGGTAGCCGCTTGAGTGGCTTTGTTGGCCACCACTGCCGTGTAGTGCGCTTGATAGAGAGCCGGACGAATGTTATCGCCCATCCCACCATCCACCGCCACAAAGTGGCGGCCCGCAAAGGTAGGGCTGGGGGGAATGATTTTTTGGCTTCCCACTGTGTACAAGGTAATGCCTGCCGACGCCACCAGGCTGCGCCCCGGCTCTAATAATAGGCGCGGTAACGGGTAATCCAACTTGTCCGCTTCGCCTTTCAAGGTTTCGGCAATGGCTTGCACGGCGGTGGCAATGGCCGGTGGATCATCGGTGTGGGTGTAGCTAATGCCCAAGCCGCCGCCCAAATTTAAATCGGGCAAGGTAATGCCATAGTGCTTGCGAATGTTGAAATAGAGGGTCAGCATCAGCTTGGCCAAATCTTGGTACGGCTGGAGATCAAAAATTTGGCTGCCAATGTGGGCATGCAGGCCTTGCAGCTCAATGACATCGGCTAACGGGCCCAAAATAGCGGCCATCACCGTAGGTAATTGGTGCAAACCAAAACCAAACTTGGTGTCTTCTTGGCCGGTTTTAATGTAATCGTGGGTGTGGGCTTCAATACCCGGGCACACACGCAATAAAATACGGGCTGTTTGGCTGGTTTCTCGTGCCACATGGGCTAAAAGGTGTAATTCGTCTTCGTTATCCACCGAAATGAGGCCAATACCGGCATGCAGGGCTTGGCGCAGTTCATCGGCACTTTTGTTATTGCCATTCAGGCTTAGGGCTTTGGCATCCATGCCCGCTTTGAGGGCGGTGGTCAGCTCCCCGCCAGAAACCACATCCACCCCAATGCCCCAGTGGGACAGTTTTTGGCACAGGCCCAAGCTTAAATTGGCCTTGCCCGCATACAAAATATGATGAGGAGCGGGGTAATACTCGGTTAAGGTGTCCGTATAGGCTTTGGCGGCGGCGTGAATGGTATTGCCACACAACACGTATAGCGGCGTGCCGTATTGCAGGGCTAAATCTACCAAGGAGAGGTTGCCCAAACAGGCATGTCCTTGGGCGTTAAGGCCATAGGTTAAGGGTGTAAGGGATTGATTGGACGCAAGACCCGACATAGGAAGCACTATTCCAAGAAGACAAAGAAAACTACTGTAACACCTATAAAGGCCTGAAAGAAAACGGCAAATGATGGTGTCAGCTGTTAATCCAAAGCCGATTCTATTGGCGATGGTTTAAGGGTAAAGGCAAAGGTAGAGCCAATGCCAGGTTCGCTTTCTACCCAAATTTCGCCGCCATGGGTTTGAATAATGTGTTTGACGATGGATAATCCCAGGCCGGTGCCACCCAGGTCTCGTGACCGGGCTTTATCCACACGGAAAAAGCGCTCGAACACTCGTGGAAGATATTTGGTAGGGATG
The DNA here is from genome assembly GCA_029866025.1 of Vampirovibrionales bacterium. Taxonomy (GTDB): domain Bacteria; phylum Cyanobacteriota; class Vampirovibrionia; order Vampirovibrionales; family Vampirovibrionaceae; genus JARXAD01. The sequence goes on from JARXAD010000002.1 coordinate 420,724, forward strand.
CCCATGCCGGTATCGGCGACAGAAACCTGAATCATGCCAGGGTATTTGGTGGACCAGCCCATGCTTAATGCGATGGATCCACCATTCGCTGTGTACTTAATGGCATTGTCGGTTAAATTGGTGATGACTTGTTCTAAAGTGCTGCTATGGGCTTGTACCAATGGTATATCCAGGGGAATTGCTAAGGACAGGCGAATATTTTTTTGATCCATACGATCTTTGGCCAAGCTAACCACTGTATGGATAATGGTGGATAAATTGGTGGGGATTAATTCCAAGGTAAAATCGGGCGACTCTAATTTTGAAAGGTCTAATAAGTCGGCCACCAATTGCTTAAGGCGATGAGAGTGACGGAAAATAATATCAACGAAGTCACGGGCTACGCTTTGATCATCCAAAGCGCCTTCTAGCAAGGTTTCGGCGTAGCCATGAATGGCACTGAGGGGGGTGCGTAACTCATGAGAGACATTGGCCACAAAATCGCGGCGCATTTTTTCGGTCCGGCGGATGGTGGTTTCATTTTGGAAGAGGCAAACACAGGCATCGGGTCGAGCGGCTTGTGGATCGCCTGACACATTGAGGGGCAACAGGGTGACACTGTAATATTGGTTTCCACTGGAAGGGTGTACCCGTTTAAAGATTAGGGTTTCCGGAGTGCCTTCTGCAATAACACGGGCAACAGCCACCCAAAAAGCAGGTTCAGGCAGTAACGCGCTGCCGTTGGGAAGGCTGTGCGCAGAATCCAAAATATCAAAGGCGCTTAAAAAGGCTTGGTTAGCCAATAAAATAATTTGCTGATTATTGACGATAGCCACACCGTCTTGCATGGCTTGAATAAGGCCACGGAATAAAGGTTGCTGAAACAGGACGGCCTGCAAAAAAGGAGTATCGCTACCCACAACCAATGCACTTAAGGGGCTAAGGGACACGGGGGTGGCGTTGGCAGGCAGGTGCGTCATCACAGATGCCTAAGCCAACGAAGGGGAGGCAAGTTCGCTGACCTGGACCAGTCGATACCCCACACCTCGAACGGTTTCTAATAAGTCGCGAGCACTGGCCAATTTTCCTCGTAACCGCTTTACGTGGGCGTCTACGGTACGGTCTAGCACCAGTTCGGCATCTTCTTGCCACACGGCGGTTAAAATTTGTTCTCGACTATGAACGCGATTGGGGGCCATGGCCAAGGTTTTAAGAATATCAAATTCAATTTGGGTTAGCTGTAAGGGGCTGCCATCGACAGTTACACGGTATTCTGCAGGATAAATAGCAATAGGACCAATCATTAGAGGGCCATCCCAAGGTGTTGAGGTAGCCCCTTCTTTTTGGGTGCGGTTAAGCAAGGCTTTAACTCGCAGCACGAGTTCTTTGGGGCTAAAGGGTTTTACCACATAATCTTCGGCGCCACTTTCAAAGCCAGCAATGCGGTCTCCTTCGGCCGATCGGGCAGTCAGCATAATCACTGGAATGGCAGCGGTTTCTGGCTGAGACTTGAGTTGCCGACACAATTCCAAGCCGGACTGATCGGGCATCATCCAGTCTAGTATCATTAAATCAGGCCGTTGTTGTTGAATGAGTTTTTTGGCACTGGCAGCATCACTGGCGCACAGGACGTTAAGGCCCTCTTTTTGAAGATTGTAGCGAACCAAATGCATCAAATCGGTTTCGTCATCCACAACTAGCACCGTGGCGTTGAGGTGAGAAGACGTGGTTGTCATGGGGAGGGATCCTTTTACCGAAAGAAGTGAGCCAAAGAAGGGTGGTTCGTACCGTGGTAATGGTGGGATCGTAAAAAATAGAGGCTAGAGCAGGGGTATTTTACTAAAAAACGGGGGCAACGGCAGCTTAGGCAGAGTAAGAGACAGATGAAAAGGCATTGGAGTGGGGGTGGCTGCTATAAAATGTAGGACTGAAAGGAGCTTTTTGAGGCGTGCGCCCAAAGTTGGCAGGGTTTACAGTGGTAGCCCAAGTGCCAGAAAAAGCAGCGTTTGTTCGAGAGGGCTGCCCCCACAAAAATTGAGTGAGCTGATGAAGCAATCGATCCGCGGACGAAGTGGGCTGCTGTAACTGTTTGACCATATCGTTATAGGTGGCTTTCGTAAACATCCGCCCAATGGATTCGGCAGCCACGTACCCAACAAAAACAAGACCGGTTCGTAATAATTCTGTTTGACCCGTGGTTTTTAATTTAAGCAGCTTTTTTAGAGCGGGGGCCATCAGTTGGGTTGCTAAGGCAGTAACCCCGGTAATTCCTAAAGTAATGCCTTCTCGCAAGGTGGTTTGCCGTTGGATTTCTGTAGGCGCTCCAGCGGTATCAAGCACTCGAAAATAGCTACCCACAGATTTTAGCGCCACAGCACCTACGGCATACAGGGCGCTGCTGCCAAGATTGCTCATGAAGCCAATGGGTGCGATGGAGCTCAAACCAACATCCTAAAATTGCCACCTAACTGCAGAGGGTACTACCGTCCAACGCTACTGTAGATAAGAAGAGTGACGAAGAGATGACGAAAAGACCAAGGTTTTTATAGAACCCTTATTTGAAAAGGCCCTGTTTTTAATGGCAGGCCCTTAATTGAGGGCAAAGAAAAAGCGGCCGAAAGCACGGAAACCGTACAACACAGCCGCTTATGCTACATAAAGCAAGCAAGAAAGGAATGGTTAGACCCCAACAAAATACCACACTATGAGATTTGTAGAGCCAACAAATACGTGCTTGTTACTATTTGTTACAGTGTAGACACACCATGCTTTGGTCGACACCCTAATCATTGGCGTTAGGATGGTTGCTGTAATACGCTTGGTGGAGGGTGCTTTAATGAATTGGCCACAACGTTTATGGGATAAAGCACTTTTTTGGGTTGGGTTTTGCCTGGTATTAACCAGTGCCTCCATTCAGGCCATGGCTGTTGTGGTGTTGCCAGAGTACAAAGCGGGAGCCAATGCTTCTGTAGCCATGCGCAATCCATCGGTGTTTATTAGTGTGCCGGCTCGTCGTTTGTACTTGTTAGATAGTGCCCAGCGGGTGCTGCGAGACTATCCTGTGGCTGTAGGCAAGCCGGGATTTCCCACGCCTGCGGGACGGTTTAGCATTATTACCCTGGTTAAACAGCCGGGGTTTGAAAACCCGTACAAGCCACAAGGGGCCAGCCAAATTGCCCCAGGAAGCAATAACCCTTTGGGAACCCGTTGGATGGGCTTTAAAAAAGTAGCCCATGGAGAATATGGACTTCATGGTACCAATCAGCCGGATTCCATTGGTAAGTTTGCCTCTCATGGGTGTGTGCGTATGTACATTAAAGATGCGGAAGACCTGTTTGATCGTGTAACCTTTGGTACGCCTGTGACGGTGAATTACGATGCCACCATTGCTCAAATTAAGGGCAATCAGGTGATTTTAACCACGTCGCCCGATGTGTTTGGTCTGTCGCCGGCTTCTACAGGGGCGCAGGTCTCTCAGGCGCTGAAAGGTTTTTTCCCCAATGCTCAACTGTTGCAACCCAAGCTGGTTCAAAGCCTAACAGATAAAAACGGCAGTGCGGTGGTGATTGGCGAATTGCCCGACCCTAATGAGTACAACAAACAGGTGGAGCTATCGGTTTCGGGTGTTATTCCGGGGAAAACCATTCCGCCAGTTTCTACCAAGGCGGTGCCCAAAACGACCTCTAAAAAATCGGTAGCCAAGAAAAAATAAGGCTCTCGCCAAAAAAGTAGTTTTTTCTAAAGTCCTCCCTTGGGAGGTCGATACATTAACTGCGACCCAGAGTCGCCCATTTTGGTTCTAATACCATTAGAGCAAGCCCCGCAAGGGGCTTGCTCTTTGTATGGCAATTTTTTAACGGGGGTGCAATTTACGCCCAAGGACGACTGCCGCGACCGCGACCATTACCGCTGTTGGAATACTCGCGCGAGCCGGCATACTGGCGTAAGTTGTTTATTTGGTTTTTGCTAATGTCTTTCGCTGTTTCCGCTTCAATTTTAGCAATTTTTTCGGCACTTTCCAGCTCAGCTTTTTTTAATTCTAGTTCTAATTTGGCTAACTCAATTTTAGTTTTATCGTCTTGTTCGGCTAGCTTAACTTGTGCAGCATTGGTTTCCACTTGTGTTTTTTGTTCATGATTGAATTTCGAATCACGGGCAAAAATTTTAGAATAAAAAGACATCTTGTAACTCCTCACACAGTGATTGTTTTTGGGGGGACACACACTCGAGACGCTTTATCATTGCCTCGTGTTAGTATAAAAACAATTTATAGGGATCTGGTGCTAGTTTGTAACGCAATGTAAAAACGAGTTTGATTCGTTACGTAAAAACCCCCACAAAATGAGACCTTTCGGCCAGTCATTCGCAGGGGTTTTTGGAATAGTAGAGTTTAACGACTAGTAACTTATGCAGGAACTAGGCTCATTTGTTCGGCAATGGCATTACCAAAACCGCTGCAGCTTACCAGTTTGGCACCGGGCATTTGGCGTTCCAAATCATAGGTCACGGTTTTGGCGTCAATGGTGCGCTCAAAGCTGCGTAGCACCAAATCGGCGGCTTCCGTCCAGCCCAAGTGGGTCAGCATCATCACACCGCTCAAAATCAAGGAGCCGGGGTTTACCTTGTCTTGGCCCGCGTATTTGGGGGCGGTGCCGTGGGTGGCTTCAAACACAGCAGCCACATCACCAATGTTGGCACCAGGGGCAATGCCCAACCCGCCTACTTGGGCAGCACAGGCATCCGACAAATAATCGCCGTTCAGGTTGGGGCAGGCAATGACGCTGTACTCATCGGGGCGCAACAACAGTTGTTGAAACATAGCATCGGCAATGCGATCGTTCACCACCACTTTGCCAGCGGGGGCCTTGCCGCCATGGTTGTCCCACAGGTCTTGCTCGGTAACGATATGGTCGGCAAACTCGCGTTTGGCTAAGGCGTAGCCCCAGTCTTTAAAGGCGCCTTCCGTGTATTTCATAATGTTGCCTTTGTGAACCAAGGTCACGGTGGGCAGTTTGTTATCAATGGCGTATTGAATGGCGCGACGCACCAAGCGTTCTGTTTTTTCTTGGCTCATGGGTTTGACACCCACACCGCATTCAGGCGACAGATCCACGTTGAATTCGATTTTTAAGAAGTTGATGAATTTTTTCGCATCGGCACTGCCCGCTTCCCACTCAATGCCAGCGTACACGTCTTCCGTGTTTTCACGGAACAACACCACGTCCAGTTTTTCAGGGGCTTTCATGGGGCTGGGCACGCCCGTAAAATAACGCACCGGTCGCACGCAGGCGTACAAGTCTAAAATTTTGCGCAAGGCCACGTTTAGGCTGCGAATACCCCCACCCACGGGTGTGGTGAGAGGCCCTTTAATGGCCACTTTGTATTGGGTAATGGCATCCACGCTGGCTTGGGGCAGCCATTCGCCGGTTTGGTTAAAGGCTTTTTCGCCGGCTAAAATTTCTTTCCACACAATGTGGCGCTTGCCACCGTAAGCCGCTTTGACGGCGCTATCCAGCACATGTTGGGTGGCGGGCCAAATGTCTACGCCAATGCCATCCCCTTCAATGTAAGGAATAATGGGGCAGTCGGGCACATTCAAGGATAAATCAGAATTAATGGTAATGGCTTCGCCAGCAGGGTTGGTCATTTGTAGCACTCCAAAAACAACAGTAAGCACGGAACAATCTTATGAAAGAATTTGACTATTGTAGCATAGCCTCTCGCTGCGGGGGTTTTTGTTAGAAACATTCCACCTAAAAGCCTATGGTAAGCTGGCAATGCTACGCAAAGGCCTTTGGTTTGTATGGTAATAACTTTCTTTAGAAACGCTTTTTATGCCAACACCCAGTAAGCCAACAAAAGGCGTTCAGGATGTTTTTACTCACCTGTCTACCGTGTTGGCCCGATGGGCTGGCTCGCCTCAGTTGTGTTTTGGGGCGATGGCTTTGATTTTGTTGTGGGGTCTGACAGGGCCGCTATTCAACTACAGCGATACGTGGCAGCTGGCCATTAACACCACCACTAACATTATTACCTTTTTAATGGTGTTTTTGATTCAAAATACTCAAAATAGAGAAAGCGAAGCCCTGCATCTCAAAGTGGATGAACTCATTCGCGCCAATGTGACGGCCCATAATCGGTTTATGCAGCTGGAAGACTTAAGCCAGCGCGAGTTGGATGTGATTAAAGATGAGTTTGAAAAATTGGCACAGCAAGAAGAAGAAATACTGGAAGAAGTAGAGGAAAGCCACGAAAAAGATGAGTAGATTTGACGCGACACCCGATGCTACTTAAGGGCAGCAGTGAGGGCACCCTGACGCACGACTTGCCCCAAAATACCGTTAATAAACTGGTAGTTTTTTTCATCGGTGTATTGTTTGGCCAGCTCCACGGCTTCGTTAATAATCACGCTGGGTGCCACGGATTGGCTGGCGTCAAAGGGGTTTTCGGCTTCTACCATTAACTCTCCCACCGCCAAGCGAAGCAAGCAACGGTCGGCTTTGGCCAAGCGCTCCAGGGGCCAATCGTGGCTGTGGGCAGCAATGGCCGAATCAATGCTTTCCAAACGTTGATGAAGCCCTTGCAGTAAATGGGCGGCAAAGGCGGCGGTATCGGGTTGCTGGGCCAAGGCGTATAGCTCGGGCAGTCGCATCACATCCACCACGGCTTCCAAGGCGCTTTTGGCTTTGGCAAACAAGGCAATGGCTTCTTGGGTGTTGGGCAGGGCCACGGCTTTCATAGGGGCACTCAAAGGCGATTCCATATTGACCGTCGCATCGGCTTCTGCCAATTGCACGGTTTCCAGCACGGTTTGAATGTCATTCCAGGCTTCGGTGGCGGTTGTTTCGGCATCACTCATTAAGGTGCGAATGGTGGTGAGTAGCACGGTATGCCAGTCAACGGGGGTAGTTGTGGGGTTGTCAATAATAGAAAGAGATAATTGAGGCTGACCTTGTTTTTCAGAGCCAAACAGTACAAAAAAGGCAAGTTCGCGGGCGGCGTGGCGGGCTTTCATAAACAATCCATTCGTTCAGTAAGGAAGGGTGATGTCAAAGGGCAAGAAGCTTTAAGGCTACCACGAAGATAGGTTCCTCTGGCGATCCGCAAGGGCGAAACACCCGTTATACTGAGAGTCATGACGTCCTTTACTTCAAATAATGTTGCCGTCCAACAGGCATTCCCTGCCGTGTGGCAAGTGTCTGGCGTTACAGGTACCACTCCACAAGGGCGGCCGTTGCAGGCATGGCAGATCGATCTTGTAACGTCAGGCTGCTTACTCTTAATACTGGGGGCCACCCATGGCGATGAACCGGAAAGCCACTGGCTGGTCAATCAATGGATGCACCACTGGGGCGAATTAACCCGGGAGGCCAAAGGGGTGGTGGCGATTCCGTGCCTCAATCCGGATGGCTTGGCGCTAAACACCCGCCAAAATGCCAATGGCGTGGATCTCAATCGAAACTTTCCCACTGCTAACTGGAGTCAAGCCACTGATAGCTTGGAAAAAGAGTTGGGACACCCATATTATGGAGGCCCAACGGCTGCCAGCGAGCCTGAAACCCAGTGGTTGATGGATGTTTTGGAAGCATACCAACCCAAAATTGTTCTTTCAGTTCACACTCCCTACAAGGTGGTGAACTGGGATGGACCGCCTCATGCCCAGTCTCTGGCGGAGGCTGTGGGTACCGTCACCGGTTATCCTGTAACCCATGATATTGGCTACCCAACCCCCGGATCCTTTGGAACGTATGTGGGTATTGAGCGTGGCATTCCCGTGATTACCCTAGAGTTGCCGGAAGAATCTCCCGACGTGTTGTGGGCGGCTAACAAAACGGTGCCCCAAGCCTGTTTGGAATGGATTGAATCCAACCGTTAAAACCCGTCTTGTTCTTAATAAAGTGTTGGTGTATGAGTGTTTTACCGTTACAGCGTTTGCAAGCCTTACGTCAATGGATGGCGGAGCAACCCACGCCGTTGGAGGCCTATTGGATACCGAGCAGTGATGAATTTGGCAACGAATATGTGCCAGAGCATTTAAACCGGCGAGAATACCTGACAGGCTTTACGGGGAGTGCCGGTGATGCACTGGTGACCCAAGACGAAGCGTGGTTGTGGGTGGATGGCCGCTACCATGAGCAAGTGGATGCCGAAGTGGATAGCCGGTGCTGGTCCATTAGCAAGCAAGGCAAACCCAAACAGACTACCTTTAGCGAGCTTTTAGAGCGCTTAGCCCAAGCACAACACGATAAAAATCGCTCATTGACCGTTGGCTTCCCCGGGGGGTGTGTGTCGCAAGCGGCTCTCAAACGCCAGCAAGCGGCTTTAAAGGCCCCTTTTAAAGACCTAATTCAATGGATACCGACGGCTACTCATGGTGTGGATTCGGGTTGGGGCGATCGCCCCAACTTTGCGTCTCAGCCAGCGTATACTGTGGTTGATAGCACCGCAGGGCAATCCGTGGCAGAAAAACTGGCTGCCTTGGGAAAGGCTATGGCGGCCAAAGGGGTGACGCACTTGCCCTTAACGACCGTGGATGCCGTGGCGTGGGTGTTTAACTTGCGGGGAAATGATATTCCCCACATCCCCGTCTGTCTGGCCTTTGGATTGATTGAACGCAACGGCGAGACCTTAACAGCGACCGTTTTCACCGACGCCCCCTTGCCGAACACCACCGGTTGGCCCGACACCATTACGGTCCAGCCCTTGGATGCCTTTGAATCCAACTTTTTACGGAGCCTCCAACTCACCCATTCAAAAGGCGCCCTCCGGGCGTGGGGAGATGGCAAACACACCTCGGCTGGGTTAATGGCGGTATTGCAACAAGCGGACGTGACCATTGAAGACACTGCATCACCCGTATATGGATTCAAAGCCATTAAAAACCTTGCTGAACAGCGAGGGATGAAACTGGCACACCAAAAGGCCAGCGTGGCGTTGGTCACGGTATGGCATCGGTTGGAAACAGCCATGGCTGCCGGTGAGATCATTAGTGAAAAGCAGGCCAGTGACTGGGTGAGTGAGGCCTATGCCGCCGATCCTGCTTTTGTGAGCCTCAGCTTCCCCAGCATTGTGGGGTTTGGGGCCAATGCCGCCATTGTGCATTACAGCAACCCCAGCCCCAACCGTTTTTTACAGCCCGGCGAATGGGTGCTCATTGACAGCGGCGCCCAATACCATTGCTCGCCGGATCAAGATCCTGAAGGCACCGGCTGGATGGGCACCACCGATACTACACGCACCTTTGTGTTTGGGGCCAAACCAACGCCAGAGCAACAACAAGCCTACACTGCGGTGCTACAGGCCCATGCGGCGATGGCACGGCAACGATTCCCCAAAGGGACGACGGGGGGCCAACTGGATGTGCTGGTAAGAGCCCCTTTATGGCAGCAGGGGCTGGATTTTTTACATGGCACGGGCCACGGGGTGGGCTGCTTTTTAAGCGTGCACGAAGGCCCCAACGGCATTGGTAAAGGCTATACCATCGCCTTAGAACTCGGCATGATTACCAGCATTGAACCCGGCTATTACCGCGGCGGGTGGGGCGGCATCCGACTGGAAAATCTGGCGCTGACGGTGGCAACCGACGCAACACTGGATCCGGGGGGCGAAGCCCTGTATGCCTTTGAGCCCTTGCAGCAATTGCCTTTTGACCCAGCATTAATTGCGTGGGAACAACTGCCAGAGGCCGAAGGGGCATGGGTGCGCCAATACCACCATGTCAGTTTACAGGCGTTAAAAGAAGTCTTGGATCCAGCGCTTTGTGAGTGGCTGATGCAAAAAGTGCAGTAAACCCATTAAAATCCTTAATTTAGGGTAAAAATACAGGCTGTTTGGCAATTTTCTATACAAAAGTGGTAAAATAAAGCCATTGTTTTAAGGAGAAAGAGTCCCATGGGTTCTGCTGATATTAAATTTTCTTTTTCTACCGAGTTGGTGGTGGAGCGTCGCGCTGATATTATTTTGGTACCGGTGACGACGGCAGCCAGTTCGCGTCGTCGCGGCCGTCCCACTAAAAAAGAAGCGGCCAAACCTGAAGCCAAAAAAGCGGGATTGCTGATGACCCCAGTGCTGTCTCAATTGGATGAAGCCATGGGGGGCGCGCTACGCAAAATAGCCCGTGATGAACAATTTACAGGCGCTAAAGGCAAATTGCTCAGCCTGCGTGTGGGGGATAATGACAAAGTAGCGGCTCGTAAAATTATTTTAGTAGGCATGGGCGATCCGGCCAAAGTGTCGTTACGCACGGTACAAACCACCTTTACCCGCGCCTTTGGTGCGGCGTTAGAGTTAAACAACTTGTCGACGGTATCCGTGGTGGTGCCAGCAGAATCACCCAATCACACAATGGCCCAATGGGTAAGCATGGTGGTGGATGTGGCCCATGGTGCCACGTATTGCACCCAAGAATCTTTAAAGCCCAACCCTGCCTTGGGGCGTGTGGTGTTACTCACTGAAAAACTGCCCAGCATTAATTTACGAAAAGCGTTAAACGAAGCCGTGGTACTGGCCAAGGCCAAAAACGTGGTGAAAGATTTGGTAAACAAACCCGCCAACCTAAAAAAACCAGAAACGTTAGCCGCACTGGCGAAAGATTTAGCCAAAACCCATAAAAGCCTGAAAGTGAAAATTCAGGATGATGCCAAGTGGATTGAAAAAGAAATGCCCTGCTTTTTTGAAGTGGCGCGCGGGTCGGTGGAGTCGGATCCGCCTCGGTTTATTACCCTGCATTACAGCCCAACCGCTGTGGGGGCCAAACGTCGGCGCAACACTAAAAAAATTGCCTTGGTGGGTAAGGGCGTGATGTTTGATACGGGCGGGTATCAAATCAAACCCGGTAATTCCATGGTCACCATGAAAGGCGACATGACAGGCAGCGCCTGTGTGTTAGCCACCATGCAAGCCATTGCCGAGCTGGCTCCCAACATTGAAGTCTCGGCCTATGTGGCAGCCACCCCTAATAAAATCAGTGCCCAGGCCATGATTTGCGATTCGGTAGTGAGCACCACATGTGGCAAAAAGGTGGAAATTCGTCACACCGATGCCGAAGGTCGCCTCACACTGATTGATGCAGTGGCTATGGCGTGTAAAGACGAGCCCGATGCGGTGCTTACCATTGCCACCTTAACGGGTGCCGCCAGTATGGCGGTTGGCTTAAGCATTGCCCTAATGGCTAATGACCAATCTTTGCGCGATGCCGTGGAAAAAGCGGCGCGTTGGGTGGGGGACCCGGTACAAACACTGGATATTACCGACGAAGATTTTGATAATATTTTAAGCGATATGGATGGCGCGGATCTTCGCAACACCAATAAAGGCGACGGTCGTGGATCCCAAACAGCGGGGGCCTTTGTGATGTGTGGTGCCCCCGAAGGAACCCCTGTGGTGCACTTGGATATTGCCGGAGCGGATATGACCAAAGATGAAAAAGCCACGGCCATTGGTGTTAAAACCCTTATTCAATGGGTGTTGAACGAAGCGGGTTAATGTTCTTTCGGTCTTTAATCAAACCCAAAAGGGACTCGTAAATTTTTACGAGTCCCTTTATTTATGCGTAATTAAAATTAGTTAAAGCTCTTAAGGCTGGTAGTGATCGCTGTCAATATAATCGACCCAATCAAAGGATTCGCTCTGAGGGCGGGCGGAAGAAGGCTTGGGTTCTATCACGGGTTGGCAAGCGTCCAATGGGTCTACAGCCACAATGGCTAGCGGGTCATAATGCTGGGCCAATGAAATCAGTTGGCTTAAGGTGTCATTGGCCAAGGTATTGGCGACGTTGGCAAACTCGTTTGGAGACAAATTGGCCAGATAATCGCTCACAATAAAGACTTCTAAGCGCTCGTCTCCTAAAAGGGCTTTGCTTAGGCTAGAAAAGTTTTCATCGGAAAGGTCTTCGGTGTTTTGAGGCGTGCGCCAAGCTTGCAAGCTTCCATAGAGTGCTTCATCAGCCTGGTACAAAGCGGCATCATGCTTAATAGCTTTGTTTAAAGCCACTTCGTTTGTGTGGTCGATCTCAGCGTTGGAGGCGAAGTCATACGTCATTGGAGTAGCTCCCAGAAGCGGAATAAAAGCCATTAGGATATATAAAAATAAAAACAATATATCGATAGGAATTGCGCTTTCCCCTAAAATTGTTACATTTTGAAATGAATGAAAAATGGGTTTCAAGCAAAAAGCCCTCTTGTTGGAGTGCGTTCAAGAGGGCTTTTGCAAGTTAAATAAGTAGGATTATTTAACAGTGGGGGTGCTAGGAGCTAATGTTTGCAGACTTTTCTCCAAAGACGCTTTTTGAGTGGTGAGGTTTTCCAATTTGGATTTTAGGGCGGTCATTTCCATATCCACACCTTTGATTTGCATGGTGTACAGACCCACTACCTGCTCTTTTAACAAGGAATTTTCGGTTTGTAGTTGGGTAATAACCGGTTGACCATTAAGCAACGAACCGGCCAAGCCATTGATACTAATACTGGAAGAGGTGTTAGGAGAGGTGGTGGTTTTAGGGGGCACCGTGCTGGTGGTTGTTGTGGGAGAGGTGGTGGTGGGGGGGGCCATGGTCATGGAATTAAGCATTTGCAAAGCTTGTTGAACGGTTGCACTATTGAGGTTGGTTGGGTTTAGAGTATCGGCGGCAAAGGCAGCAGACACGGATAGAGTGGAGACGATAGCAGCAAGAGCAAAAGCACGTTTCATGGAGAACTTCCTTTTGTATAGAGGGTATAGGGATAAGGGAATTACAGAAAGGCTAGTGCGTGGAGAAAGAGCGACGAAGCACCCTGATCAGCATTGGCCTAGCCGGATTAAACCATAAAGATGCGGCAGCCGTATGATACCAATGGCTTTGGGCTTAATATCTGGCTTAATACCCAATTTTTTCATTCACCATAGAAGCGGCAGAGGCTTCGTTCTCGTGGGCTTCTGGGAAAAACACACGATGTAGTCCTTGAACGGCTCGGTCCGCATCATTTTTAGGCACCAAACACGAAATTTTAATTTCGCTGGTAGCAATCATACGAATGGGAATGTTGGCTGTGGCCAAGGCTTGAAACATATCGGCGGCAATGCCGGGGCGGTCAATCATTCCGGCCCCCACAATGCTTACTTTGGCCAAATCGGCTTCTTCAAACACGCCACGCGCGCCTACCGTAGGGAGTAAATTTTCTAATACACGCTTGGCATCGGCGGCTTCTTGGGCGGTAACGGTAAAAGCCAAATCGTTTAGCAATTTGCCGTTGGGGTCGGGGTGACTCACGGCTTGCACAATCATATCCACACTGATGTTGCCATTGGCCATGGCGCCAAACACTTGGCCTGCAACGCCCGGTTCATCCGAAAAGCCGACGAGTGCCAGCCGTACCTGGTTTTTATCGCAAGCAATGCCTGTGACGCGGCGGTCCAAAGCCATGTTGTCTAACGCAATGACCATGGTGCCAGGATCCTCCGGATGAAAAGTACTACGAACAACAAGGGGTACGTCGGCTTGGCGGGCGGTTTCTACCGATCGTGGGTGCAAGACTTTGGCGCCGACGCGGGCAAGCTCCAGCATTTCAATATAGGCAATCTGGTTTAATCTTATGGCTTCAGGAACCACACGTGGATCGGTGGAATAAACACCCTGTACATCGGTGTAAATATCGCAGCGATCGGCTTGAAGGGCAGCAGCAAGAGCCACCGCCGAGGTATCGGAGCCACCCCTGCCTAAGGTGGTAATGTTGCCGTCGCCATCCACCCCTTGAAAACCAGTGACCACCACAATTTTCCCCTGATTGAGATGGTTGAAAATAATATCCGTATCAATGGCCAAAATTCGGGCGCGATTGGGGAGCGATTCGGTTTGAATACCGGCTTGCTGGCCATTGAGGCCAATGGCAGCGTAGCCTAATTGTTGAATAGCGAGGCTAAGGAGAGCGGTGGATACCATTTCGCCGGTGGCTAATAAGGCGTCGTACTCGCGCCCACTGGCGCGGTTGGCTGTGGCATCGTTTGTGGCTGCGGGCATTAGGGTTTGGCCCAGCTCTACCAGGTGGTTGGTGGTTTTTCCCATAGCAGAGACGACCACTACCACTTGGTGCCCTTCATCTGCCGTGTTGGCAGCCAAACGGGCCACATGACGCACTTTGTCAGCATCGGCTACCGAAGACCCACCAAATTTAAGAACGCGCAGCGCCAAGGGCGTACCCTTTGTATCTACAAAACCTTAGAAAACATCCTCATGGTGCCGGAAAACCAGCCTTATTGGCAAGAGGCAGTGTTCTTAAACAAGACAATGCCTAAACTGGTAAGGGGCTTAAAAGCCCACTTTGGCAATATGGGCCATAAATTGTTGAGTCAGCGCAGGGCTCAGAGCTTTATCTAGGTTGTAAACAGTGAGAATATTTTCCATTTTGCCTTGCTTGGTCAGTTCATCGGGCGTTAAACGAATGACCATCAAATCCATGGAGCGGTTGGCATCACGGCCCTTCAGCGGGTTGCCACTCACTTTATCGTAGGCCTGAAAATGAGCACGCACATGCTGATAGGCGGCGGGTGTGGTCGTGGCTTTGTTTGTGATATCCCCGGTGAGTTTGGTGGGCACGTTCATGGTGCCTTGGGCTACCACATCAATTTGGCGTAGTGAGAGGCGGATGTTTTTGTTTTTTTTAGAGGCGCCCAACACTTGCTGAGATAGCTGTTGTACTAACACTTTGTTATTGAGGTTGCCAAACAAGTGGCCCGCCAAAAAAGGTTGCATTTGTTTGAGGGTTAAAAATTCTTGCTCGTATTGCTTGGATTTATAAATAGCGCCCGTTTGTCCCACGATGTTAAAGGGCTTGGCTTTGTAACTGGCCACGCCAGCCCATGCGGCAAAGCTGCTTAGCAATACGGTTAAAAGTAGGGCCATCATGCTTTTTTTAAGTACAGAGTGGCGCAAGAGGCGGGCAATAGCAGTAAACATGGGGCAGGCTCTTTTCGTAAAACGTAAATAACAAAAACAAAGGAGACAATCAGTGAATAAGACCGTATCAGTATAGCGAAAGTTCCAAGTTGGTGGATCGTTAAAGCTTAAACGGAAGGATTCAGGGCGCTGAGGATCAGTTCTTTGATATGGCAGTGGGCAGGCTGTTGCCACGTGTACCATACCGCATCGGCTACGTGTTGGGGGGTGAGCATCCCACCTTTGTCAGGAGTATGGTTGGGATCGATGCTTTGCCACAAGGGCGTATCCACGGCAGCGGGGTAAATGCCCATTACCCGAATGTTGTTGCCCCGTTGCTCTTCAGCCACGGCTTCCGTTAGGGCGCGCAAACCAAACTTGCTGGCATCGTACACCGCCCAATACGGGTAGGCGGTAATGCCTGCCACCGAGTTAATGTTAATAATAGTGCCCGACTGTTGCGCCACCATGGCTTGCGATAAAGCCGCTTGCATCAGGTACAGCGGCCCTTTGAGGTTGGTATCAATCATCCTATCAATCATCTGGGGCGAGACTTCTTGTACAAGCCCAATGGAGCCACACACACCGGCATTGTTTACCAAGCAATCCAATCGACCAAAAGCGGTGAGGGTTTGGGTAACCCATGCGGTACTGGTTGATGGGTTTGTGACATCACCTGTGAGTAACAAAGGGGCAGCCTCTAGGTTGGCTAGGGTATTGGCCACGGTTTGGAGCTTGTGGGTGTCTCGTCCGGTTAGGGCCAAGCGGGCCGTGGGGCAATGGTGGGCAATGGTGTGGGCCACGGCGGCGCCAATGCCAGAACTGGCACCTGTAATAAGAAAGACAGGGGTTTTGAATGCGTCAGTCATGGTGTGTTGAAATCTCCCAAAAGCCAAGCAGTATTTTTAAATGGTGACGCCATATGCAAACTATAAAAAGACCCCTTTGGGGTCTAGCGGGGGGGAAGGTGAGTGGGCTCGAGGGTGGGGCCGTTGGGGCCGTAGTATTCCACGGCGTTGTTGGTTGATTCCACCAAACGAAGCTTAAAGAGGCGGGCGGGCTGAGGAATGTGAGGGTTCAATTGGTCCCAAAGCACGCTGGTAATCACTTCAGCGGTGGGGTTTAGGCCTGCCATGCAGGCCACATCCAAATTGAGATGCTTGTGGTCAAAAGGCTCCATGACATGGGTTTCCAGGGCTTTTTCAAAGGCCCAAAGGTCTACAATTAAGCCGGTGCGGGGGTCTTGTGGACCGGTCAGGGTCACATGAAGCTCGTAATTATGGCCGTGGCCGTTGGCGTTGTTGCATTTACCAAAAATCTGCCGATTGGTGGCATCATCCAGCTGCGGGTTATGCAAACGATGACTGGCAGAAAAATGAAGGACCTTGGTAAAGGTGTGAACCAACCGTTCGTTGGGCTCGGCTTCAGCCGTTAGGGCGGTATCGGTACTGGGGTAAAGGGTATTGGGCACGGCGATTAAACTCCCCCATAAGGTGTCGGTTTCACTCACGGTAATCCAGCGTAGGCGGGTGGCATCGCCCCCCGGTAATTGACGAATGCTGGGTTGTAGGCGGCGCCACAACACGCAGCAAATGTTTTCAATGGCAGGTAAATAGGTTTCAAAATCGGGGTGGGCATTTAGGTTTTTAAAATCGTATTCGTCGGTAATGTGTTGGGCCAGCAGCTGCTTTAAGTCGCTTAAATTCAGCACCATGCCGGTGGTGGGGTCAATGGGGCCTTCCACACCAATTTCGGCAATGTAGTTATGACCGTGGCCTTCCCGCAGGCTGGCTTTCCAAAAATGGTCAAAGTTTTCGGCGTCGGTAAGCTCTGGCAGGGCCAAGTGATGACCGGCAGAAAATCGAACTTTACGGGTAATTACCACCAAGGCAGCAACAGGCGTCACAGCAAAATGGCCTCACTCAAAGAACCTTCGGCGGTTTGGGCAAAGGCGTTGTGGGCATGAATACTTTCCAGTGCTTCCACCGAGACGTAAAACCCGTTTAAGCCCTTGTGTTGGCGTAATAACACCACCGCATCACGCACCACATCTTCCACAAATTGAGGATTATCGTATTGCCGTTCGGTCACCCACTTTTCATCTTCCCGCTTAAGGATTGGAAACACTGGGCATGAGGCGGTGGTTTCCAGTTCGTTAATGAGTTGGGTTAGAGAGACCGTATGAAGAGCTTCTTCAGCGATATCCATCCGTACCGTTAAATAGGCGCGTTGATTGTGTGCGCCGTAGTCGCTAATTTCTTTGCTGCAGGGGCACAAGGTGGCCATGGGCAAGGTAAGGGTTAGGTGTGTGGTGAGTTGTTGAGACGCGTCCAAGGAGGTGCGAATAACAATCTCGTACCCCAGGGGGGCCGATAATTGGCTGACAGGGGCAATTTTATCCACAAACCAAGTAAAACGCGCCGTGAGTTGAGCCGATGACGACTGGAGGGACTGGGTTAATTGAGCCAATAAGGGCTTTAGGCTTTGAAGCGATAGAGGTGCGTTATCTCGCCATTGATTGGAATCGCGCACAAAGCGAGACATGTGGGCCCCCTTAATTTCTGGGGGAAGTGTGACCGACAATGCGAGCTGAATGGGCGTTTGTTGTTCGCTAACCACAAGGGGGGTGTTATCTTTAAAGGCCCATGGTAGTAATAATTTTTGAATGCCAGCATGGGTTAAGGCTACCTGTCGCTCATCAGGGCGCGCTTGAACGTCCATCGTGGGCATGAGGGGTTTGGGCTTTGGGGAACTTGTGGTGGTTAATAAAGTCATAAAACACTCATTTGTAAAAAGGTAAAAAATTTTAGAACGTTAAGGGCCTCTGTATACAGGGCTATTGAGCGAGGGTCATGATGACAGAAACCGATGTGCGACGCCACTTGGATGCCTTAATAACAGCAACGGAGGATCGGTACACCAACTTCAATGCGGTGCGCGATTGGGTAAATGCGACGTTTCCTACAGTAGAACTGTACTTGGAAGACGTGTGGAATGAGCACGTCGAAGGCGAAACCCATTTTGAATACATTTTACGATCGCGCCAAACACTGGAAGAAACGCCGGTACTGGCCGTGGATGTGTATCAAAACCACCGAGATGGCAAAGGGGTGTGGCACTTGGGTGACTATGTGGAAAGCCGAGAGTTGGTGCCCATTGCAGAAACCGTTACGGCTTTTTTAGAGATCCATTTGTAGGGGTAACGCTGGATGAGTTTGATTTTTTAGAGGGAGTATTAGAAGAAGCCAGGGGGCTGGATAAAGGACCGGACAAGGGAGTATCCGCCGACGAGAACGTCGGGTTTTTGGCCTTGCTGTTTGAAGATACAGCTTCTTCGGTGTCTTCATCCAACGCCTCCAAAGAAGCTGTGGGATCAGACGAGCCGGATGACAACGGCGGCATGTCTACTGTTTTTAGCGTGGGAGGCGAGAAGGGAGGCGGCGTCAGTGGCGCGGCTTCATCGTAAAAGGTGGGCCCACTGCTGCAGGCGGTGAACCCCAGACAAATGGTGGTGCTTATCACCAGCAACAGTAGGCGGCTTTTAAGTAACAGCGTCATTAAAAGACTTTCCACCAGGGATTGCTTGTGGTGGAAGAGGTTTGCACCGAAGAAGCCTTGGCTTGTTGTGCCAGCTGCTTGGCTGTTTCGTTGGCCCGTACTTTTGCCTGATGAGTAGCCATGCGCTGTTCTTCTTCGCGGCGCTGAAAGGCTTCTTGTTGTTGGCGCTTGGCCTCTTGTTCCGCCAATTTTTCAGCAGATTTTGTTTCGCGCTTGGCCAATTTGGTTTGCTCATCTAAGGCTTTGGCAAAGGCTTTGCGGTCTTGCAGAGTGGCTGCTGCTTCTGGGGTGGTGGGTACGGTGGTGAGGCGCACACCGTATACTTTATCCCCTTGCTTAATTTGGTGCAGCACTTCCAACCCTTGAACCACTTCACCAAAAATGGCGTACTTGCCATCCAAGCTTACTTGCTTGGCCAAGGTCATGTAAAACTGGCTGGTGGCACTGTCTGGCAACGGCCCGCGGGCCATAGAGACCACGCCCAACGTGTCATGCACCAGTTTGTTTTTGGCTTCCAATGGAATGGTTTCTTTAGAGCCGCCAAAGCCGGTGCCGGTGGGGTCGCCTGTTTGAACCACAAAATTTTCCACCACCCGGTGAAATTTCATACCAGGGACGTTGTAAAAGTCTTTGGCTGCCAATCGTTTAAAGTTGGCCACGGTTATGGGGGCCTCTTGCTCATAAAAACGCAGGGTAATGCTGCCTCGCTGGGTATCCACAATAGCGCCATTTTGGCGGGCGAGCTCGGGGTTTTGCTGAATGGCGATGACCCAATCCGGCAAGGATGGATCACTGGCCAAGGGAGCGGCAGTGATGGGCGTAACGGCAGCGGGGGTTATCGGCTGGGTAAGGGCTGTAACCGTTTTGGAAGAGGTTTTGGGTATCTCACCCCCAAGCCACGAGGGAAGACCGATGGCATGGGCAGGCTGTAGGCAACAGCTCAATAACGCTAAAAAGGCTGCAACAAACACAACAGAAGCATTCAAACGATGGCGCATGGTTCTTCATCCCCAATGAGTGTACGACTAACAAAACGCGAAACACCGTGCTAGGCAAAACCCCGAATAGTGTGGATTATAGACACGAAATAAGGGACAATCCAGTCTTTTTATAAAGAGAGGGCCTATTGAGAGGGTGATTACGGTAGGATGAAGACTGGTTTTAAAGCGCATTAAGGTAGAAAAACAGCTCCATGGAATACAAAGATTATTATCAACTGTTAGGCGTCAGCCGCTCGGCGAGCGAAAAAGAAATCAAGTCGGCGTACCGTAAGTTGGCGCGCCAACATCACCCTGATAGCGCTACTGGCAATGAAAATAAATTTAAAGAAATAAACGAAGCCTATGAAGTGTTGGGCGATGCTGAGAAGCGTCGCCAATACGATGCGTTGGGCTCTAATTGGCGCCATGGTTCTCGATTTGAGCCACCACCGGGGTATGCTAGAGGCGGTAGCGGCGGCTTCCATGGGCAAACCGTGGATATGGGCGACTTGTTTGGCCAAGGTGGCTTTCAGGGCGGTTTTGGTGGCGGGGCTGGTAATTCGGATTTCTCTAGCTTCTTTGAATCCTTATTTGGGGCGCAAGCGGGTATGGGTGGTGGGTTTGATCCACGGATGCAACAACAAGCCCGTCGTGGAGGTCGTCAGCAGGCGGGACAACAAGCACCGCAGCCAAGCCCTGTTATTGAGCAGCGCTTGCCCCTAACCTTGCGGCAACTGGCCGAAGGGGGCGAGCAAAAAGTGACGGTGCTCTCCACGGGCAAAGCGGTGAGTGTTCGTATTCCAGTAGGGGTGGCGGAAGGCAAGAAAATTCGTTTAAAAGGCCAAGGCCCGCGAGGCGAAGATGTGCTCCTCATTGTGGCGTATGCCAATGATGAGACCTTTATTCGGGAAGGCAGTGGCGCTTCTACATACTCAGGGGCTCAGTGGTTGATAGATTGCCGTGTGCCGTATAGCACCTTGGTGTTGGGGGGTGACGTTTCCGTACCTACCCTCAAAAATCCCGTCACACTCACCATTCCGGCAGGCATGCAGGCGGGGCAAAAAATGCGCCTGAAAGGCCAGGGGCTGGATACCAACGGCACTGTGGGTGATTTGTACGTTCGCGTATTACCGCTGGTACCCAAAACCCTAACAGAAGACCAGCAAGAGCTGATGAGTCAACTCAAGGCCTTGTCGTTATAACGTCTGTTTAGGTCGTGGCCCCTCAACAGGCATCCAGTAAGCGGGATTTTAGTGTTTAGATGTTACGGTCTCCTGTGGGTGGTGGGCGGTTTTAAAGGTTAGGAAAGAAAAAATTGACCTAAGCGCTGGCCTTGCTCAGTGTGTTGGGCGGGCAAGCCGGTTATGCGGAAAGCCAGCCAACGCTTCTACTGAAAACGAAATCCGGATTCGTCCAGGATGAAATTACTATACTCATTAAAGCCAATAAGCCATAGCGAACAACATTTACGATCGCCAAAATGCCCTATCAAAGAGCCTCATTTTTTAAGAAATAAGCCGATCGGATTACCCAGCAAGCGGGGCTTATTAACGTGCATTTGGCGTAAACGTCGATAATTTGGGTGCTTACGCGGTAGCAAAGTTGAAAAACAGCCCTTGGGCGGGGTTAGAAGTGGTTTTGGAGGACGACGGTGTCGTAGGGCAATTGGCCGCCACGGTCATGGGCGGGTTTGGCGGCCTTACCCACCGTCACCATCAGCCCCACCATGTGGTCTTTGGGCAGGTTGATGATCTCGCCGACTTTCACGGGGTCAAAGCCAATCATGGGGCAGCTGTCGTAGCCCAAGGCTTTGGCGGCCAGCATGAGGGTTTGGCTGGCAATGCCCACGCTGCGCAGGGCTTCATCGTGTTCTAGCTGGGGGTTGTTGGCATAAAACTGGCCAATCATAGGCACTAGGTATTTACCGGCATCGGGGTTGTTGGCCCAATAGCGCTCAGGCTCTTGCTCCCACGACTTTAGATTGGCGCAAATCAGCACCGTGATGCTGGCTTCCACCACTTGTTTTTGGTTCCAGGCGGCGGCACACAATTGTTCTTTAATGGCGGGGCTGGTGACCACCACAAAGCGCCAGTTTTGAATGTTAAAGGAGGTGGGGGAGAGGAGAGTAAGCTCTAGCAGCTGGCGTTGAAGGGCTTCTGGCATCACGTGGGTGGGGTCGTAATGCTTCACAGAACGGCGTTGTTCAATGGCGCTGAGGGTATCTAAAACGGCTGTGGCGGTGGTCATGATGGTCATCTTTCTTAGCGATGAGGACGGTACCCAAACAGTGTAGAGGAAGGGCCGTTGCAATGTCTAGACGACCGGTCTATTCTTTTTCGATGTCTGCTTCCCCTGCATCCGTTAAACCTCCAGAAAAACGCCAAGAAACGCGGCAACATTTGATTGAGGTTGGGTTGGAATTGATATTGCTCCACGGGTTTAATGTTGTGAGTGTGGATAAATTGGTGAAAGCAGCAGGCGTGCCCAAGGGGTCGTTTTACCATTATTTTGAGAGCAAAGAAGACTTTGGTTTGCAGGTGGTTGCATTTTTTCAGGAAGAAAAATGCAACGCTTATGAGGCGGCCCTGAATCAGCCGGAAGGAACCCCTTTCTCTCGCCTGGCTGGGTTGTTTAAGGCCAATAACGATCGCTTTGTGAATGAAGCGCGTTTTTGTGGCGGGTGCTTAATTGGTAATTTGGCGCAAGAACAAGCCAGTGACTATCCAGCATTTCAGGCTGCATTAAAAGGGTGTTACGAAAGCTGGGTTGCCACGGTAGAAGAGGTGTTTCGTTCGGCAGTCTTGTCAAAAGAATTGCCTGCCGCCACCAATACCCATCGTCTCACCCAAGCGCTGTTTATTGCCATGGAAGGCGCGTTGTTGACGGCCAAACTCACCCGCAGCCGAGAGCCTTTGGACACAGCGTGGTGGTTATTTTTTGATGCAGACTCCCCCTTGCGGCGAGACCTGGGCGCTTTATCTGCTAATGGAGGTGTATTGACATGATTGTAACGCGTGTAATGGCCTTAATGATGAGTGTGATATGGCTGCTTGCGGCAACTGCTGGGGCTCAAGTGTCGGCCTCTGCGGTTTCTGCTCAAGAGGCGTGGCAGCAACTTCCTTCTCAGCCTCCCGTCGTTTCAACCGCTCCTCGCTTTGAAGCCCAATACCCAACCAGCTTTTGGTGGGAAGGCTTTGGAGATCCTCAGCTGAATGGCTTGGTGGAAGCGGCCTTAAATCACAGCCCTTCGCTGGCATCCGTAGAAGAACGCATAAAAGAGGCGGAAGGCCAAAAACTCATTGCGTCCAGCCGATTAAAGCCGCAAGCCCAAGTGGGGGCCAGTTATGCGTGGCAGTATTATTCCAAAAGTCAGTTTCCCTTTCCTTTAGAAGAGCGCATTTTTCAGTTGTTTAGCACGCCTCTGCAAGCCAGTTACGAATTGGATTGGCTGGGCCAAGCTCGCAATCAGCGGAGCATTGCAATCAAGGGCGTGGATCAAGCGCGGTTTCAGTATCAATCCGCACGCATTGCCTTGGCCTCAGCGGTGGTCACTCGGTATGTGCAGTGGGCGGCGCTGGAATCCTTAATGGATGTTCATACCCAGTGGGTGCAAGGGCTGGAGCAATTAAAAGCCCACGCCCAAGCTTTATTAGACGCTGGACAAGAACCCGTGATGACCTTGCGCGATGCGGAAGCAGCCTTAGCCCAAGGCAATGCCCAACTGGCCAGTGATAACGCATTGCGTGTGGAAGTGAAAAACCAATTGGCGGTGTTGGTGGGTCAAACACCGGCTCAGTTTAGCGCTGTGCCATTGGCCAAACCGGTGTTGGCAGCGTTAACGGTTTGGGAATCGTTGCCTGCCGGATTGCCTGCCACGTTGTTGGATCACCGCCCAGATATTCAAATCGCTGAATCGATGCTGGAGGCGGCGGATATTCAGATTAAAGTGGCGAAAAAGAACTTTTTACCGCGCATCACTATTACCGGTCAAACAGGGTTTACTAGCTTGTACGCTCATCGGTGGCTTACGCTGGATGCTTTGTCCAGTGCCATTACGCCAGCTATTACCGCTCCGTTGCTAACGGGTGGGGCCAACAAAGGCCGTTTAAAAATTGCTAAATCCCAGCGTCAGCAAGCCCTTAATCACTATTTGGATGCCGTTAATACAGCGTGTGGCGAAGTTGAAACGGCGTTGGCGCGCGTTCAGGCAGCGAACCAAACCTTGGCCGAGCAAACCCAGCGTAAAAACGCTACCTTCGATAAAGTAAGTCGTATTAAATTGCGGTACGACTTGGGCTTGGATAGCCAGCCCACCTATTGGATTGCGTCTCTCGAGTCGGTTCCTGCCGAATCGGATGCTATTGTGCAGCGGGCCCAGTTGGCCTTGGAAACCGTCCGGCTTCTCTCGGCTCTGGGCGGTGGCTTTAAGCCGCCAGGCAACCCCTAAGCCCTTCTTTAACCTTGGTTTTGTCTTTCTCTTATTTTCTATTAAAGGATTTTTATCATGGCTTCTTTAAACTCCGCTCCTAAACCCGTTGTAGCACTTGTGCTATTGGCCGTTGTGGTGGGTGGCTGGTTTGTGTGGAACGCTTCTACGAATCACGACAAGTCTCAAGCCGCAGCCCCTCCCGTGATGCCCGTGGTATTGGCCAAAGT
Source organism: Vampirovibrionales bacterium (assembly GCA_029866025.1). Taxonomy (GTDB): domain Bacteria; phylum Cyanobacteriota; class Vampirovibrionia; order Vampirovibrionales; family Vampirovibrionaceae; genus JARXAD01. The sequence continues at coordinate 444,805 of JARXAD010000002.1, forward strand.
AGAGCCCACGGTGCTGGAAGATGCGGTGGAACTCATGGCGCGGGTGACGTCGCGTAATTCGGCAGAATTGCGGCCAGAGGTGTCAGGAAAACTCACCCAAATTTTAGTGTCACCCGGCCAGCAGGTACGTGCAGGACAGGTGCTAGCTGTTATTGATCCTCGTCGTCAGCAAGCGGCGGTAGCGGCCTTGGGCGCTGCAACCCAAGCGGCACGGGCACGCCAAATGGCATCGCAACAAACAGCCTCGGTGGCGCAATCCGAATTAACATCGGCTCAGGCCGAATTGCGTTACGCCCAAGAGCAATACACTCGTTATGAAACATTGAGCGCTCAGCAATCCGTTAGTACGGAATCGTTTCAAGACGTAACAAAAAAACTGGAGCAGGCAAAAGCCCATGTGGCGGCGTTGCAATCTACCTCTCGCATGCAGCAAGCCAACGTAGAGGCCGCCAAAGCCGCGACTCATCAAGCCAACGCCCAAGCGCAGGCAGAAGCCGTGATGCTGGGATACCATCGTATTGTAGCCCCTGTTAGTGGTGTGGTGGGTGATATTCCTCAGAAGGTGGGGGATTATGTGATGGCGGGTATGCCTTTTACCACCATTACGGGTGCAGGCAAACTGGAAATTGAAGTGGCCGTGCCTGCGGATGCGGCGGTGGGTTTAACGGTAGGCAAAGCCATGACGTTATTAAGCAGTGATGGCAAAACCGTGCTTGGGCAAGCCACCGTGTTTTATGCGGCGTCGCGCGTGGATCCAGAATCTCAAACCGTGCTGGTAAAAGCACGAGTCAATGCCAATGAAAAAGTCCCTGTGATGTTGCGAGATGAGCAGCGGATTCGCGCGCGCTTGGTCAAAAATCGCAGTGAAGCACTAACGGTTCCCACCTCAGCCATTGTGCGCCAAGGGGGCAAGACGTCGGTGTATGTGGCTGAAAAACAAGTGGTAACTAAAGAAAAATCAGCTGAATACACGGTGGCGGTGGCACCCGTCATTTTGGGACTACTGACGACTACGGCCACTGGCGAGGATGTGTACGTGGTAACCCAAGGGCTGAAAAAAGGCCAGTTGGTGGTGACCAAAGGCGTTCAAAAGCTGGGTCCGGGGGCTCATGTCACCGACTATCAGCCAGAGTGATTATGAGTGAAAGTAACGGCACTTGTTTTAAGCAACATGCGATAGCGAAAGATTGTTATGATCAGTGAATTTTTTATTCAGCGCCCCATTTTTGCCAGCGTATCCGCCATTGTGGTCCTGCTGATGGGCTTGATTGCCATTCCCTTTTTGCCCGTCAATCAATATCCGGATATTGCGCCACCCAAGGTGCAAATTAGCGCGATTTTTCCCGGCGCCAATGCGGAAACCGTGGAAGCGGCTGTGACCAACCCTTTGGAGCAAGAAGTAAACGGCGTGCAAGGCATGCGTTATATTCAATCCACCAGCACCAACGATGGGTTGAGTTTGGTGAGTGTGACCTTTGATCATGGTACCGATTTAAACGAAGCCGTGATGGACGTAAAAAATCGTGTGGACATGGCCTTGGGCCGGTTGCCGGTGGAAGTGAAAGCCACCGGTGTAAAAGTTGAAAAATCCAGCGACACCATTATTTTGGGTATTGGATTTTTTAGCCCCGATGGTAGTCGGAGTCAGCAATTTATTAGTAACTTTGTAGACCGCGTGGTGCTGGATCGCCTGAAACGCATTGAAGGCGTGGGGAGTATTCAACTGTTTGGCGAGCGCAAATACGCCATGCGTTTGTGGTTGGATCCCGTCAAACTGGCTGCCCGCAGGCTAAGTGTACAAGACGTGGTGGGAGCCATCCAAAGCCAAAACCAGGAAGTGCCTGCCGGACAAATTGGCCAAGCGCCTTTAGAACATGGCCAGCAGTATCAGTTGCCTATTTTGGTGAAGGGCCGCTTGGCGGATGTGAATGCATTTAACAACGTGGTGGTGGGTCATGGTCCTAGCGGGGCGGTCATTCGTTTGGGAGACGTGGGCCGTGCGGAGTTGGGTGCCGAAGATTACAGTAAAATTACCCGCTGGCAGGGATACAACTCGGTGGGGTTTGGGGTAAACCAATTGCCGGAAGCGAACGCCCTACAAGTGGCGCAAGCCGTGCGGGCCGAGTTAAAGGCGATGGTGAAGGAATTGCCGGATGGCGTGATGTACGAAGTGGCTTTTGATCCCACTACCTTTATTGATGACAGCATTCATGAAGTGGTAAAAACCTTGCTGGAAGCCATTGTGTGCGTGGTCATCGTCATCTTTTTGTTTTTGCAAAATTGGCGCACCACCCTTATTCCCAGCATTACCATTCCGGTATCGCTGGTGGGCACCTTCTTTTTTATGAAGGTATTCGGGTTTAGTATCAACTTGCTCACCATGTTTGGCCTCATTTTAGCCACGGGCATTGTGGTGGATGACGCCATTGTGGTGATTGAAAACATTGTGCGACTCATGGAAACCAAAGGCCTAAGCGCCAAAGAAGCCGCCGTGGAAGGCATGCGCGAAGTGTTTGGCGCCGTCATTGCCACCGCCTTGGTGCTCATTGCCGTGTTTGTGCCGGTGGCCTTTTTCCCCGGCACCACCGGGTTGCTGTACCAACAGTTTGCCCTCACCATTGCCTTTTCTGTGGCCATTAGTGCCTTTAATGCCATTACTTTAACGCCAGCGCTGTCGGCCCAAATGCTCACCCATGCCGATGCGGAAAACCGCACAGGGTTTTGGGCGAAGTTTTTTAACCAAGTGAATAAAATTATTGATGGGGCGAACAATGGCTACAAGCGGGCTTTAAGCTTGGTGATGGCGCATCAGCGTTGGGTAATGATTGGATTTTTAGCATTATTAGCGGTGACAGGTTTGTACTTTAATGCCTTGCCCAAAGGCTTTGTGCCCAGCGAAGATCAGGGCTACTTTATTATTGCCGCCCAAGGGCCAGAAGGCGTGTCGTTGGATTACATGACGAATGTGACCCGTCAGGTGGAAGCCATAATGAAGCCGGAAAAAGGGGTGAATGGCGTGTTTGCCATTAACGGCTTTGGCTTTACAGGCAACGCGCCCAATACAGCCCTTATGTTTGTGCCTCTAAAACCCATGACGGAACGCTTAAGCACGCATGGCAACGGCATGGCGGATATTATTCAGCGGGTGCGGGGTAAATTGCTGAGCATTCCCGATGCCATTGTCATTCCTTTTGAGCCCCCTGCGGTGCGGGGCTTGGGTAACATGGGTGGCTTCCAGTTCCAATTGCAAGACAAAGCCGGTACAGCGCCACTCAGTGATTTAGCCAAATATCAGTTTGCGTTGATGGGCGGCTCTCAAAAAGAAAAATCCCTTACCGGCGTGTTTGCCACCTTTACCACTGATAGCCCCTTGCTGAAAGTGACGGTGGATCGGGAACGGGCGGTGTCGTTGGGTGTGGCAATGGATGAAGTCTTTCGTACCTTGCAGGTGTTGATGGGTAGTATGTATGTGAATGATTTCACGTATAACAACCGCTCCTACAAGGTGATTGCGCAGGCGGATTCTCAATACCGAGACAAGCCCGAGTTGTTGAATAGCTTGTACATTCGCAATGCGGCCATGACCATGATTCCTATCACCACCGTGATGACGGCGACTGAGGATACAGGGGCGCAAATTATCAGCCACTTTAACCTAAGCCGTAGTACAGAAATTAACGGGTCACCAGCGCCGGGTGCCAGTTCGGGCGAGGCCATGGATGCTATGAAAAAACTGGCCAAAAATATTCTGCCCAAAGGGTTTGGGTATGAGTGGTCTGGCTTGTACTTGGAGCAAAGCGAGTCGGCTGGCCAGAGCGTGCTGTTCTTAGGCCTTGGATTGATTTTCGTTTTCTTGGTGTTGGCGGCCCAATACGAAAGTTACTTGGATCCACTCATCATTATTTTATCGGTGCCGCTTGCAGCGTTGGGGGCTTTGCTGGCCTTGCAATTAAGGGGCATGGATAACAACGTGTTTTGCCAAGTGGGCTTGGTATTGCTGGTGGGATTGGCCAGTAAAAACGCTATTTTGATTGTGGAATTTGCCAACCAGTTGCGTGAGCAAGGCCGTAGCATTATGGAAGCGGCCTATGAATCGGCTGTCATTCGGTTTCGTCCCATTGTGATGACCTCATTGGCTTTTATTATTGGGGTGTTGCCCTTGGTGTTTGCCCACGGCGCTGGGGCTGCGGCCCGCCAAGCGCTAGGAACCACCGTGTTTGGGGGCATGGTGCTCTCCACAGGCCTTAGCTTGCTGTTGGTGCCCGTGTTGTATGTGCTGCTTAAAACACTGGAAGAGAGCTGGGTACGTTCCCATCCTGCCAAACCCAAAGAGGACTAACCCATGCCCTATCTTCGTAAAGCTGCGGATCGTGGCACCACCCAAACCGATTGGCTGGACAGTCGCCATAGCTTTTCTTTTGGTGATTATGTGGATCCCACCCACCGAGGGTTTGGCCCGTTACGGGTGATTAACGAAGATTGGATAGTCCCCGATACCGGTTTTGGGCTGCACCCGCATCATGATATGGAAATTGTGACGGTGATGTTGGCAGGCCAAGTGCGCCATGTGGACAGCTTGGGCAATGAAGCCTTGATTACCGCCGGTGAAATTCAACGGATGTCGGCAGGGACGGGGATTCGTCATAGCGAGTGGAACCCAAGCCCAACAGAAACGGCACACCTGCTACAAATTTGGATTCGTACCGACGAAAAAGGCGTGGAACCCAGTTATGCCCAACAGCCTATTGATGCAAGTCAACATGGTTGGACCGCGCTGGTTTCTCCCATGGGTGGTAGTGGCCCTATCACCATCCATCAGCAGGCGTGGTTGTGGCAAGGGTTCCTCTTAGCCGATACACCCATACCGGAAGCTCCTGAATTCAAAGCCGGCCATGGGGTGTGGCTACAACTTATCTCGGGGCAGTTGCAAAGCAATGCTGGCCTGCTGGAAGCGGGCGATGGCGTGGGTATTCAACCCGAGGAATGGCCCGGCTTTTACGCTCAGCTAACGCCTGCCACGGAAGTCAAAGTGTTATTGTTTGCCTTGCCCATGGACGTGTAGTGCCTTGAAGTTATCGATTACAATTGGGGGGGGTAAGCTTATGTAACAATTGGTGACGCGCTCTATGATTTAACGCAATTTAAAGACCTCAGGGGAGTTTTATTTGAAACCCATAATGGCTTCGTATAGATAAGGAATAATTGCTAATGAACGTTGGTTTTACCCCCCCCCCCCGACAAGCAGTAAAGTTTGGACAGGTTTATTTTTTTAATAAAGACTTGTTAGAAAAAGTAGAAGTTGAAAAGCGTCCTCATACTGTTTTTAATGACCCAGACCTTATAGACAATCGAGGATTTATATCAGTAGACGGTGATGCCATAGAAATGCCTCGATCAGCTACTTCCCCTGATACTATGAGCCGTTTAATAGAGGAAATGCGGGCTCTAATACCTAAGGCTGTGGAGTATAACCCTTAACCGAGTGCTTGAGTCTGGCTCATGCCTAAGCGGGTGGCCCCCGCGGTAATCAGATCGGCGGCTTGCTGGGGTGTTTTAATGCCACCACTGGCCTTGATTCCTACCTGTTGGGCGCCCATGTCATCCAACCTAGTGCGAATGGCTTGAATAATGGGGACGGTAGCCCCTTGCCCCCCTGTTACATAGCCGGAGCAGGTTTTTACCATGGTCACTCCTGCTTGGGCACACAGTTGTGCGGCCAAAGGCAGAGCCTCTGGCGGTAACAGGTCGGTTTCAATAATCAGCTTAACGGGCGAGTGGGTGCCTGCATTGGCGGCAGCCATTAAAGCCTTTAGCTCGGCTTGTGTTTCCGCAGTATTGTTGGTTTGAATCCCAGTCAAAAACTGGGCCACGTTCCACACAATGTCTAGTTCGGTGGCGCCTAGGGCCTTGGCTTCTGCTATTTCTGCCAGCTTGTTAGCCAAGGGGGCATTCCCAATGGTGGGCTGTAGGGTTTCAGCTTCCAAGGCCACTTTGCTGGGGGGAAACCCAATCACCGTGGCCACTTCAATAGTGTTATGGCTGGCTAGCAGCGTCTTTGCTTGAGCTATATAGGGTAAGCGAACACACACACCGGCGCAGTTGAAGTCGATGGCTTGCTGGCAAAAGGCGTCTAGGTCAAAAACGCCTACAAAAGGCCACTCCGGTAGCCATGTGTGATCCACAAAACGGGTAAGTTGCTGATACAGGGGCAAGGAGGTGGCAGGGGTGAGCATAGCGGGGCTCCTCTATTAAACGGTTGAACCCACACAGTATACTTGCTATAGTCTGTTCCACCGTATGGGGGCTAGCCCCTGTTTGGAGAGGTGGCTGAGTGGCTGAAAGCGGCTTCCTGCTAAGAAGTTATGGGGTGTTAAGCCCCATCGGGGGTTCGAATCCCCCCCTCTCCGAATTTTCACCCGAAAGGGATTTCCTAGTATGGCTTTAACTCTTTAAACGATCCCCTTTAGCCTTAATGCTACTAGATCTTCCGGATGATTTTTCAACAGCTTCGTTTGCCAGCACTCATTTTGTAAACTTGTTTTATAAGCGTTCCTAAATAAGAGTAATTGCTTTAGGTGGCTATGTGAAAATGAATGGAAAGAATGCGCTCGGAGAGATTCGAACTCCCGACCCCATGGTTCGTAGCCATGTACTCTATCCAACTGAGCTACGAGCGCACTCAAATTGCAGAAGGGGGCTTATTGTAGGCAAAGGGCAGCGGCGGATCAACTCAGGGATCCCTCTTTGGGCTAAAGGCAGGTCTTCTTAATGGGGCAATCTCCCTTTGTGGCCGGTTTTTGGTATGGTATCGCCATTCATATTGCCCTCTCTCAATGGACGTAATCGTATGCCTACTGCCCCCAGTCCTGTTGTTACATCTCCCACAACCTTGGATGCTTATCGTGATGGCCTGAGCGCCAGCGACTTGTTTGATTCGCGAGAATCGTCTCAGGTGGGCTTAACCTATGGCGACTTTGTGATTCTGCCGGATCACATTGATTTTGGGGTGGAAGCGGTGGAGCTGGCCTGTCCCCTCACTCGCACTATCACCCTCAAAACCCCCTTTGCTAGTTCGCCTATGGATACAGTAACCGAAGCTCCCATGGCCATTGCCATGGCCCTCCACGGGGGTATTGGCTTTATTCATTACAACAACACGGTAGAAGAACAGGCCGAGCATGTGCGTCAAGTGAAACGGTACAAAAACGGCTTTATCACCGCGCCTTTAACCTTAAGCCCCAACCATACGGTGGCTGATATTGACGCCATTAAAGAGAAGCATGGCTTTAGTGGCGTGCCCATTACAGAAAACGGCACCATGAATTCTAAATTGCTGGGGATGGTGACGAGCCGCGATGTGGATTTTTTAACGGATCGCTCTAAGCCTCTCCACGAGGTGATGACGACGGATTTAACGGTGGGTCACGAACCCTGCACACTAGAAGCCGCAAACCAAATCCTCAAAACAAGCAAAAAAGGGAAGCTTCCCATTATTAATGCGGCAGGGGAGCTGGTAGCACTCATTTCTCGCGATGATTTGAAAAAAAACCGCGATTTTCCTTTGGCTTCTAAAGATGCCAACAAGCAATTGCTAGTGGGCGCTGCCATTGGCACCCGCCAAGCCGATTGCGAACGCCTAGACGCCTTGGTAGAAGCCGGTGTGGACGTGGTGATTTTAGATTCTTCTCAGGGTGACTCCATTTATCAACTGGACATGATTACCTACGCCAAAAAACACTATCCCCAGCTGCAAATTATCGGGGGCAACGTGGTGACTAGCTACCAGGCCGAGCGTTTGATAACCGCAGGCGTAGATGGCCTGCGCATTGGTATGGGTGTGGGCAGCATTTGCACCACCCAAGAAGTGATGGCCGTTGGGCGTCCGCAAGCCACCGCCGTATACCACACCAGCCAGCTAGCGCGCCGTATGGGCGTGCCGGTCATGGCCGATGGCGGCGTCTCTACCATGGGCCACATTATGAAAGCCCTAGCTGTGGGCGGCAGTGTGGTGATGATGGGTAGCATGCTGGCGGGCACCAATGAAACCCCCGGTGAGTATTTTTACCAAGACGGCATTCGCCTAAAAAAATATCGGGGCATGGGGTCGTCTGAAGCCATGAAGAAAAACAGTGCGTCTCGCTATTTTAGCGACTCGGAGCGCATCCGCGTGGCTCAAGGCGTGTCGGGCGCGGTGATGGACAAAGGGTCTTTGCACCAATACCTGCCGTATCTCATTCAGGGCGTGAAGCATGGCCTGCAAGACATGGGCTGCCGCAGTGTGAGTATTCTCCACGAGCGTTTAGCCAGTGGCCAACTGCGTTTTGAGCGCCGCTCCCCTGCGGCCCAGCAAGAAGGTGGCGTGCATAGCTTGCATAGCTATGAAAAAAGCATGATCTAAAGCCTCTTTTCGCCTAGCAGAAGCTCTTAAGAAAACCCTTATACAAAATCTTGGGCAAAACCATTGGCACCCGTTAAAAAACGGCAAGTAACCTCATGGGGTCGGGTAATGGCGCTGCCAATCACCACGGCACTGGCCCCTAAGCGAAAAGCCTTGGTGACGTGAACGGGCTCCCACAGGCGACCTTCCATCACAATAGGAAGGCGAATGTGCTGGCTGAGTTGATACAACAAGGCCCAATCGGGGGTGTATGGGCTGGCCTTGGCTTGCAACGATTCTTGGGTATAACCGCTCAGGGTGGTGGCAATGGCGTCCACGCCTGCCGCTTCGGCGGCTACAGCACTGAGCAAGGTGTCACAGTCTGCCATTACGGGGGTGTTGGGGCACAGCACCCTAAATTTCTCCAAGGTTGACGTTAACGTCAACTGGTCGGGTCGGGGGCGTTGGGTGCCATCAATGGCAACCACAGTGGCACCCGCTTGGGCCACCGCCACCATGTCATCTAGGGTGGGGGTAATGTAAACCATGCTTTTCCAGTCCTCAGGCAATGGATCGGGCTTGGTAATGCCAATGATGGGCAGTGCGGGCCATTGAGCGCGAGCGTAACCAATATCATCCACACCGGCAAGCCTTAAACCGTGCGCCCCACCATCCACCACCGAGTGCATCATGGCGTGCTTGGCAGTGGGCTTAGAAAATGGCTCTCCACCGGAAGCTTGCACAGAAACAATGACACTGTAAGGCTTTAACGGCCATAAAACAGTCATAATGGGCCAATTCTCACACCGGTTGACGAGACAACAATCCTCCTACGTATGATACTGCTAGTAAACTCGAGAAACCACCTGAGAAACAAAAAAGGATAGCCCCATGACGACGGCCACCCAGCCAACCATTCGCCAGCAGATTGAAGACCGCGAAGCAGCTCAGCTGCATGCCTTTGCTGCCAAAAGCCTTGATATAGCTTTGATTAGCCGCCAGCGCGTGGAGAGTCATTGCCCGTTGCGCACGGCCTTTCAGCGCGATCGGGATCGCATCTTGCACAGCAAGGCCTTTCGGCGGTTGTCTCATAAAACCCAGGTGTTTATCTCACCAGAGGGTGATCACTACCGAACTCGCTTGACTCACAGCCTAGAGGTGGCCCAAATTGCCCGAACAGCGGCGCGGGCCTTGGGATTGAATGAAGACTTAACGGAAGCCATCGCTCTGGGTCACGATTTGGGGCATCCGCCTTTTGGCCACACGGGTGAAATGTGTTTAAGTGAGCTCGCTATACAAGGGGGCCATGCCCCCTTTCGGCATGAGGCGCAGAGTGTGCGGATTGTGACGGTGCTGGAGCCTCTCAATCTAACGCAGGCAGTGCTACATGGCATGGAAGATCAGCTGAGTACCAACCCGCCTCGTAGTTTGGAAGGGCAGTTAGTAAAAATCACCGACCGCATGACCTATTTGCACCACGATGTGGAAGACGCCACCCGAGCAGGCCTGATGGCGGAAGATCACTTGCCCGAAGACCTGTGCGCTGTTTTGGGCAAGCGCCGTAACGAGCGACTGGATGTGATGATGCTGGATTTGGTGGCCACCACCCAAGCCTTGTGGCAGCAAGGGGAGCGGACAGTAGCGTTGTCGTTGCCCATTGAGACGGCCATGAACCGCCTGCGCAAGTGGATGTTTGACCATGTGTATTTATCGCCCAAGCAGCAGGCGCAACAGGTAAAGGTGCAACGGGTACTCACAGGCTTGTACGATTGGTACAGTAGCCACCCAGAGTCCCTTCCTGAGGGGTTTGTGGCGGCTGGCACCGAGAAGCAATTAAAAACGCAGCCGTGGCTGCTGGATTTTTTAGCCGGTATGACGGATCGCTATGCCATTGAGCAGGCCCAAGCCCTGTTGTTACCCACGCCGTATCGGGGTGCTATCCAGTCGGGGCTGTAGCTTCGGGTTTTAGGCAATGGATTGAGATGGAAAACTCTGCGCTTCAATCAGCCTAATGGAACTTGGATGACAGAGTCCCGTCATACGGGTAATATTGGTATACTAACCCTAGGCCATTGTGGCTTTTGCCCGTTGTAAAGGATTTTTCCATGTCGTTGTCATCTCGTGTGTTGCAAGGCAGCTGTGGCGTGTTGGCTGTGTTGGCCATCCTGGCCCCAGCGGTTTCTCCGTTGCGTCAAGTAGCTCAGGCCCAAGCCAACACCACCTTTGTGATGCTGACGGCTAACTGGTGTGCCCCGTGCCGACCCGTGTTGCAAGCGGTGCAAACGGTGGCCAAAGGCCAAGGAGCCACCGTGGTGCAGGTGGATGTGGATTCTCCCTCGGCGCCAGAGCAAGCTAAAAAATATGGCGTCAGTATTTTACGCGGCCACGATGTGCCCATGGTGTACCGGATACGCCCTGGCGACATTGATTTGGTGGTGGATGGTGCTGCCAAAGCCTATACCGATAGCGATACCTTACAGGCCCAGTTGCTCGCGCCTTAGGTTAGGCTTGGGTGGATTTTTTAGGCCCTAATAAAGAGGTTGTTGCCTTTTTTGCTTCGGAGGCTAAAATTAGGCCTGTTTCTAAGGCTGCTGTGGGTCCTACACATTCCACTCCAATATGAGCCACTGTGTTTGCAATGCTACTGCCTTCTGATGAGCCATGCTTGCAAACGTGCTCAGCTGTTTCGGGTGTTATCCAATGCCCAATAGTAGAGAAGCCATGAGATACCGCCTCAAACCAAGGAGCTTCGCTTAAGTAGTTGGCTATTGAATGGGCCGTTTCTCCGAAAAAATTATGCCCAATAACACTGGCTATAGCACAAATACCAACGTGGCCAGCAGCATGAACAGCCTTTTGGCCGATAGAATCTTCTTTATGTCCAAAAGTTAAAGGGGGAGATGATGGAAACCGTAATTTTATGGGGGTTGGAGAAATAATTGGGCGGGAAAACCGATTGGCAGTGAGTTGCATGGAAAAGAAACTTTTTAGTTGCAATAAAGTTGCAGTATTAAACCTCAGCTCAACCCACATGTCTACCCCAGTGCCAACCACCCTTTGAGGCATAATGGGAAAATTCCCCGTGTGAAATAAGGATGTCTTTGTATGCAGCGTCGTCGCTTGGGTAACACCCCTCTCACCATCAGCCTGATTGGCTTGGGCACCATGACGTGGGGCGAGCAAAACACAGAGGCCGACGCCCACGCCCAGCTGGATAAAGCATTGGCTTGTGGCATCAATTTTGTGGATACGGCGGAGTTGTATGCCATTCCTCCTCGCGCCCACACCTTTGGCAAAACCGAAGAATACATTGGCACGTGGCTAGCCAAAACCAAACGCCGTGATGAGATTATTTTGGCCACCAAAATTGCAGGGCCGGGTCGGAAATGGATTCGGGGGGGGCAAAGCCGGTTTAATAAAGCCCACCTAACGGAAGCCTTGGAGAGTAGCTTGCGACGGCTGCAAACCGACTGCGTGGATCTGTATCAGCTCCATTGGCCTGAGCGGGAAATGAACGATTTTGGGGTGTTGGGCTATGGCAGCGCCAGCTTTTTTGGTGGCTTTGGCGGTGTGCGTTATGGGGTACAGCCGGATCGCTCCCAATCCTCTGATCCTGCTGGCCCTGTGGAGCAGGCCCAAGCGTTTTTAGCTGCCGAAGAGTGGACCCCCTTTGAAGAAACACTCGAAGTGCTGCAAAGCTTTATTCAGGCCGGTAAAATTCGCCACTGGGGACTTTCTAACGAAAGCGCTTGGGGGGCGATGAAATACCTTCAGTTGGCAGAACAACACGGCTGGCCCAAGCCTGTCAGTATTCAAAATCCGTATAGCTTGCTCAATCGTTCTTTTGAATCGGGCTTGGCGGAAGTCTCTCTGCGAGAAAATCTGAGCCTGTTGGCGTATTCTCCGCTGGCTTTTGGGTTACTGAGTGGCAAATATCGCCACGGCCAACGCCCCCAAGGGCGCATTACCCAATACCCAGAAATGTCTCGTTACAACAGCCCTCAAGCGGCGTTGGCGGTAGAGGCCTATGCGGCTGTGGCTGACCAGTTTGGGTTCACACTCACTCAACTGGCGTTGGGTTTTGTAAATGCCCAACCTTTTGTGGGCAGCAACATTATTGGGGCAACGACCCTGGCTCAGCTGGATGAAAATATCGCCACGGAATCGGTGGTGCTCTCTACCGAATGTTTGGAAGCGCTAGAGCAGATACACCAGCGGTTTACCTATCCTTGTCCATAATGCTTATTTGTAAAAAGGGCTAAGTTAAGCGCGACTCAATCAGTCAGGCTTAGTAATAAAAGGTGCCTTGGCACCCTAGTCGAGGTGGCGAAGGTTGCGAGTAATGCGGCGGGCTTTGCCACGTTCACCGTCTTGTTCCATGTAACTGGCCACGTCTTTTAAAAAGTCCACCACGTTGGGGTTGGTGGGCAGTGGGTCGTTGGCGGTGCCGCCGTTACGGACGGGTGTGGCCATGGTGTTAGGGCGCGAGGCCATGCTGGGCCGTTGAGAGCTCACGCTGTTGGCGGCGTTGCTTAAACGGCTGGCTGCTGCTGACGGTTGCTGCTGACGAGCGTATTGTTGCACCGCCTGTTGAGGAGGAATGGCGCGGGTAGAGACTTTTTCTCGTGAGGCAAGCAGAGAATCCACCGGACTTTGGGGACTGTTTTGGGGCTGGCGGTTGTTGTGAGGCATGCTTGTGTTGCGACCAGCGGCTTTAGGGGGCTGCTGCAAGGCCACTTTGGGGCGTTGGGCCCAGGGGTTTCCCTTTTTGGCGTGGTGGCCGTTCCCAAAGAAGGAGTCCTCGTCCTCGTCGCCACGGCGGTAATCGTCGGAGGGAGCGGATTGCCAGTCGTCTTGCTGCATGGCGCGGAAGACGTTACCCGAACGCGACGGTTGTTGTAGCTCTTGCCATTTTTTGTAGATGAATAGGCCTAAACCGGCGACCAACGCTAGCAGCATGCTGCCTGCAATCAGGGCGTACATCCAGTGCTGGGCTAGTAATCCCATCAACCCCGTGGGGGCCGGCACTTCTGGGGCAGAGGCCGATCCATTGGTTTGTAATGCGTTGCCGGTGGCGTTGTCCTCCAAGTACAGGGGCTCGCTCACATCGGTAACCGTTGCTGGGGCAGCCGCTGCCTTGGCAGGAGTAAGCGTTGCTATGGGATTGGCCAAGGGGCTTGTTAGGTTGGGGGCTTTGGCAGGGTTGGATAACACCGGGGGTAAGCCGCTGGGCGTGGAGGTGACAGGTGTGGCTATGGGTTTGGTCGCTGCCATGGGCTGCGAAGCTGGCATGAGGGGCTGAGCCATGGCGTGAGGCGTTGCCATACTGGAGGGTGGTTGGCTGTAGACAACCTGTACCAAAGGTTGCCCCATGCTTTGGCCACGCAGAACCACTTTAAGAGTGTTACCGCCCACGGGCTGCACAATCACATGGTGTACTTGGCCAGCTTGAGAAAAATTGGTACGTAAATGGCGTGCGGGGCTCACGTCAGACAGCTCAATGGTCATGTCGGTATCGCTGGCTTGAATAACACGATGCTGAATGGGTTGATCCGCATGAAGTTTGAGTTCGGTGCCGTACCGACTAGACACCACGTCAATTTGATCCACCGTGGTGGTGGCCCAACAGGGGGCCGACAAGAGAGCTGCCAAGCCGATGCTGAGAGACAGTAAATTTAAAACAGAGTTGCGTTGCATTGCAGACCGAGCCATGGTCATCACCACCTTCTGAGTGTATGAATATGTGTGCGTGCTTAAAATCGAGCGTGTTGTGTCCGATAGGGTGCGTTTGGTTAAAAAACGAGGGGCTCGCATCACCACGGGTGCCCACACCTTCACTATAAAAGCGATCACCGTGCGGTTTCATCGGTTGAGGGGAGGAGTTTCTACAGGGGATGGACCCACAATCTCCCCCATGTAGACGACACAGCCGCAGGCTGTTTGATAACTACCCCATGAATGCTTTTGCCAATAAACGCGTCAATTACCGCCGAAACCAGCGAAATTTGGTTCGCTCGGCGGCTTGCCACTGCCCAATGCGAAAGGTGGTGTAGTGGGCGTAATTTTCAAAGTGGCGGCAATCATCGGGCCCATGGTATCGGCACGTCACTACTTCGCCGGTGTCGGGGTGAAGGGCTTTGACGCGCCAGCGCTGCCACTCGTGGAGGCCTGGGTATTGCATTTCGGCGGCCACTCGCATGGAGCGATCATCCATGTTGCTCACCGCGGTGGGATCCACCTTCGTATCCAATCGCAGCGATTCGGTATCGGTCCACCCCGAAGGGACCACGAGTGTTGTGAGTAGTAGCACAGGGATGATTAACAGGATTGCTTTAAAGGCCCAACGCATCACTCACTCTCCATACAGATTACTTTGTTACTGTTATGGCCTGATTTGTGGAGTCACCACGTCCACCACCCAGAGGATTTATAAAATAGGTGCCAACAAAAACAGACGACTGGCAATCCAATCGTCTGTTAAAGCAGGGTTGCGTTAGGGCTATTGGTGGAACAACAACTGCAACGAAACCGTGGTGTGTGGTGTGAAATCTACCTAAAAGCGTTATAAATTGCCTTGCAACATTAAAATGGCTTGGGCACCCAAAAAAGTGTCTTCATCAATATCGGGCTGGCACAGCAGGCCTTGGGCGGCGTGCAGCATTTTTGGGGCTTTAAATTTGTCCAGCTCATCCACAAAAGGATTGTGCTTGGGGTTAAAGTCTTCGGTGGTGTTGGTATTACGGGTCATGGTTTGGCTCCTCCTATCCTCACAAACGGCTCTATCTATCTTCTGTTGCGGTTAGCGGTTTGAACTCCTTCAAACACACCACTTGCGCCTCGTAGGTGCATAAAAACGATTTCATCCCATTTGATGCTAGTTTGTAACTGAACTGTTACCTGCTTGGGTTTTTAGGGCACTTTTTATGATTCAGAGGGATTTATACATCACATAGTCTTTAAGTAATAGGAATTTGATTGATGCGTGTTTCCCTCTCTAACCCTCGCTTTTCAGCCGTGCCAGCTCAACAAACTTCTTTGGCTGGCCGTGTGCACGTTAGCCCCTCGTTTGCTGCAACAACCAAAAAACCTTCGGAGGCCTTGCAAAAGGCCGTAGCGCTTATTAAAGCCACCAAAGGTTTAGAAAATTTTTATGAGCATGAGCAATTTAATTTTGAGGAAATCTCTGCGAATAGTTCTTGTATAAGAAGGTTTTTTAAGGATGTTTCTAGAACATCTAAAATGTTTGAAACGGTTTGGAAGTTAGATGAGCCAAACAGCAAGCCTTACCAATTATTAGTAAGCAGAAATTATAAAACCGCTGAGAAAGCGGAGTGCGAGTTCAGTAAATATGTTTCCCAAATTAAAAAAAGGAAGGATGTAAAAGAATTGGCGATCACAGATACGATGGTTACTTTCAAAATCATTCAAGAACCTTTAGAGATGGAAAACTTTTTCTTATTGGATAAAGATTCGAATCAAACTTATTTGGGCCAAATCATCGGCCTAAAAAATAGACATTTTAAATAATTTGGGCCAAAAAATAATGAGCCCAACAACCACGCTGGTGAGTGCCCACAGTAGGCAGGCGCCGGCAGCCACATCTTTAGCCGCTTTGGCTAGCGGGTGAAAATTATCGCCACACACCAAGTCAACGGTGGCTTCAATGGCTGTATTCAGGCACTCTACAGCCAACATGCCGCCAATAAGCATGCCGATGACGGCCCATTCCCACGGAGCTAAGCCTACAAACCAACCCGCCAATACGACTAGCGACCCAATCCCACAATGCACCCGAATATTCCATTGGGTGCGCCACGCCCACAGCCACCCTTGCAAGGCATACCCAAAAGGGGCTGCAAAAGGTTGAGGTTGTGTCGGTTTTTCGGGCAACGGGTGGGTCATAGCGCTGTAGGGACTGGGATTGGAAACAATGTGGCTATTGCGGCATTTTGGGCGGTAATCACCGTCTCGTAGTCGTCGTCGGTATCGTGGTGCTGGCCCAAGCAGTGCAAGGTGCCGTGGAAAAACCGATCCACGAGGTAGGCTTGCAAAGGGTCTGCCAAGTCTTTGGTGCGTGGATCCAGTTGGCAATTCGCCTCGGCCCACTCGGCAGAGACCACCACTTGGCCCAACAATATCTGGGGCTGCTTTGTGGCCAGCACGGCCGCTAAGGCCTCTGCCGCGCTGTGGTAAATGGGAAAGGACAGCACATCAGTGGCTTCGTTTTTGTGGCGGTATTGGGCATTAAGCCCTTGGATGGTGGTGTTATCCACCAGCGCCCAGTCGAGTAGTAGCTCAGCTTCAGGTGGATCTTGGATTCCCAAAGCCTGGAGCAATTGGGGCACGTGGGCCTCACAAAACGCCAAGGGAAATTCAGCGGCTTTGGCTGCCCAAAAGGACGACCACCCGTCGGGTGACGAATGGTCTCCTAAAGAAAAATCAATGATTATAGACATTTATGGGGCATTTACGCTAGATGTCTTTTATACAAAGACCCCTCGGGGTTACTGACAAACCTCGCATTCGGGGTCATCAATACGGCATTGGGCCACCAATGGGGCTTCTTCAAAGCTTTCACCGCCAGAAGAATTACTGGTACCGCCCGTGGCTTCCGAAATGGAACGCACGTTGTCGCCACCAAAGTCCCGCTTGTGGGTTTTGCCGTATTTAGCGGTATCCACCGTGGATTTTTCCACCTGACTGGCCCCAAGGGTGCGGAGGTAGTAGGTGGTTTTTAGGCCCATTTTCCACGCCGTCATGTACAGGTCATTCAGGTGTTTGCCGCTGGTGTTGCTCACAAACAGGTTTAGGGATTGAGATTGATCAATCCACTTACCCCGCACGGCGCAGGCCTTAATCAGCCATTCCATGTCAATGGCAAAAATATCGGGGTATTTGGCTTTAATGGCATCGGGCACTTCGGGCAGGCGGCGCACATCGCCATCCACGGCTTTTAGGCGTTCCGCCATTTCGGAGGTCCATAAGTCAGCCGCTTGCAAATCTTCCACCAAGTAGCGATTGATGATGGTGAATTCGCCTGAGAGGTTGGAATTCACAAACAAATTGCGGAAGGTGGGCTCAATGCAGGCGCTGGTGCCCACAATATTGGAAATGGTGGCGGTGGGTGCGATGGCCATAATGTTACTGTTGCGCATGCCGGTTTTGGCAATGGTTTGCTTTAGGGCGGCCCAATCCAAACGGATGGTGCGATCCACATCAATGGGCATGCCACGCTCTTTTTCCAGTAGGGCCATGGTGTCGTAGGGCAGTAGACCCCGTTCCCACTTGCTGCCCTTAAAGCTGGCATAGGCACCGCGCTCTTTGGCCAGCTCGGTAGAGGCTTGAATGGCGGCGTAGCTAAAGCGCTCCATCAGTTCATCGGCCAACTGTATGTGGGCGTCGGAATCAAAGGGGATGCTGAGCTTGTAGAGTAGGTCTTGGTAACCCATCATGCCCAAGCCAATGGCACGATGCTTGAGGTTAGCGGCTTCGGCCTCAGGCGTAGGGTAGTAGTTAATATCAATCACGTTGTCCAGCATGCGCACGGCCAACTGAATGGTTTCACCCAAGCGTTGATAGTCAATTTTACCGTTCACCACGTGTTCAGCCAAATTCACCGAACCTAAGTTGCACACGGCGGTTTCTTCGGCGCTGGTGTTCAGTGTAATTTCCGTACACAGATTAGAGCTATGCACCACGCCCACGTGATCTTGAGGGGAGCGTAAGTTACAGGGGTCTTTAAAGGTTATCCATGGGTGGCCGGTTTCAAACAGCATGGTGAGCATTTTGCGCCACAGTACTTTGGCTTCCATGGTTTTGCCAAACACGGTGCCGTCTTTTACTTGCTGTTCGCGTTTTTCGTAAGCCACTTCAAAGGCTTTGCCCGTCAGGTCGTGCAACTCCGTCACATCGCTGGGGCTAAACAAGGTCCAGTTCTCGTTATTAATCACCCGTTTCATAAATAGATCGGGAATCCAGTTGGCGGTATTGATGTCATGGGCTCTGCGACGCTCATCACCAACGTTTTTACGCAGCTCTAAAAAGTCTTCAATATCCAAGTGCCATGTTTCCAAGTAGGCACAATGGGCGCCCTTGCGCTTGCCGCCTTGGTTGACGGCTACAGCCACGTCGTTATCAATTTTCAGCCACGGAATGAGACCTTGGCTTTCGCCATTGGTGCCTTTAATGCTGGCACCTGTGGCGCGAATAGGCGTCCAGTCAGTCCCCAAACCACCGGCCCATTTGGAAAGGCGAGCGTTGTCGGTAAAGACTTTAAAGATGCCTTCCAAGCTATCGCCCACGGTATTAAGGTAGCACGAGGAGAGCTGCGGATGCAGCGTACCGGCGCTAAATAACGTAGGGGTGCTGGAAATGTAGCGGAAGGTTTTGTAGATGTTGTAGAACTTGATGGCCCATGCTTCGCGGTCGTTTTTTTCGGCGAGGGCTAGACCCATGGCCACTCGCATCCACATCCACTGGGGTAATTCAATAATCTGTTTTTGACGATCGCGAATGAGGTAGCGATCTTTGAGGATTTGAATGCCTTGGTACTGGAATTGATTGTCGGCATCGGCATCAATGGCGTTGGCCAGTTTGTCTAGATCAAATTCCAATAAGCGTGGATCCAGCATTTCAGCGGTCACGGCTTTTTGCAGGTATTCACTAAAGCCCGTGCGGTACAGTTCGGCCACATCATGGCTGCGAGATTCGGTGGGGCCAAAGACGTTTTGATACAGTACGGTGGTCACCAGTCGAGCGGCGACCAAACTGTATTCGGGGTGGCGCTCAATGAGGCTTCGGGCCGATAAAATGGCCGATTCGTCAATTTCTTCCGTGCTAATGCCGTTGTACCACGCCACGCTGCACCCAATGGCCACGTCACTCCAGTTCACGTTGGGCAGGCCTTCGCAGGCTTCTTTAATACGGGCGTTAATTTTTTCTTCTTGAATGGGTTCGATAGAACCATCACGACGACGAACCATTAAGCTCATGGAGACCCCCAAATAGACTGAAAATTAAACACACAACACCCGTTTAGCGAAGAATAAAACCATAGGCATACAGTCATGTAGCCAGAAACATTGGGGCTGCGCACCATGCAGGGCTTACGACAAGCCTCGAAGCGCAACATGACACCCCTGTAACCGGATGCCTCTCATCATAAGCCTTCTGTCTTCTACCGTCAAAGGCCTATCGGGTATACCGGCATCTGGCATACAATAAGGCCCATGTTTTACTCTTTGTATTTGGAAGCCTTGTTTCTATGACCACGCCTGCTGCTACCGATACCACCAAAGCCAAAAGCCTCAAAGACACTCTCAACCTGCCTCAAACTCAGTTTTCTATGCGGGCTAATGCGGCCCAAAAAGAGCCCGAATGCCAACAGCAGTGGGAAAAGGCCAGCGTGTACGCCCAAGCCCAAGCACGGCGAGCCCATAGCGACAAAGGCTTTTACACCCTCCACGATGGCCCCCCGTACCTAAGCGCCCCCACCATTCACATTGGCCACGCCCTCAATAAAATTCTCAAAGATTTTGTGACCCGCTACCAATACCAGCGGGGCTTTGCGTCGCCTTATGTTCCCGGATACGACGGCCACGGCCTGCCCATTGAGAACGCCGTGGTAAAAAGCCTAAAAGGTGGACGCCACAGCGTTACCCCCGCCGAATTACGCAAGCTGTGCCGAGACTTTGGCGCCAAAAACGAAGCCGGCCAGCGCAGCCAGTTTGAACGCCTTGGCGTGTGGGGAAACTGGGAGCAACCCTACCGCACCACCGATGCCGCCTTTGAAGCCGAACAAATACGGGTATTTGGCCAGTTGTACGCCAATGGCTATGTGTACCGAGGCCTAAAGCCCGTGTACTGGTGCAGCCACTGCGAAACCGCCCTAGCCGACGCCGAAGTAGAGTACGACACCCACACCAGTGACAGTATTTATGTGGCTTTCAAAGTTTTAGAGCCTCCTGTTGCGACAAGTTCCGTGGATCAGGACCTAAGAAATGTTCTAAAAACTTGGGATGAGACTTCGTTTGTTATTTGGACAACCACCCCATGGACCCTTCCTGCTAATTTGGCGCTTTGTTTCAACTGGGAAATTGATTACGGCATTTATCAAACAACTGCGCATGGGAAATTAGTTCTTGCGGTAGATCTGGTTAAAGATTTCTCTGAGAAAACAGGAATCGAGTGCTCTTTATTAAAAACTTTCCGCGCAAAAACTTTAGAATCGGCTGTAATTAATCACCCATTTCTCGATCGAAAAAGTGCTTTCTTATTTGGCGATCACGTCACCACAGACGCAGGAACCGGCGTGGTGCATACGGCTCCCGGCCACGGCATGGACGATTACCTCGTCTGCCTCAATCACGATCATGAACACCCCAATAGCAAACTGGGGATTTTATCGCCCCTTAATAACAAAGGCGTGTTTAACGACGACTGCGGCGTGCCCGAACTCGTCGGCATTCACTACAGCAAAGCCAACGACGTAGTCATTGACATCCTCAAACAAAAAAATGCCTTGCTGGGCCACCAAAAATTTGAGCATAGCTACCCCCATTGCTGGCGCTGTCACAACCCCGTTATTTATCGGGCGACGGATCAATGGTTTGTGAGCATGGACAACAACGCCCTGCGCAAAGAAGCCATGACCGCCATTGACACCGTGCAATGGATACCCGAACGGGGCAAAACCCGCATTAGCACCATGGTTAGTAATCGTACGGATTGGTGCATAAGCCGCCAACGCGTGTGGGGCGTGCCCATTCCCATGTTGTACGATGCCGCCACCGGCGACGTGGTGTTTGATGCCGACGTGATTGCCCATATCGCCAACCTCTTTGAGGTTCACACCAGCGATATTTGGTGGGGCTGGAGCACCGATCAACTGCTGGACGGCTTACCCGCAGAGGTAAAAACCCGCATTGGCTTGCCAGCCCGAACATTGGTTCAAGAAATGGACATTATGGACGTGTGGTTTGATAGCGGCATTACCCACACCGCTGTCGTCAACGCCCGCAAAGAAGAACTGGGCGGCCTGCCGGTGGCCCTGTATTTAGAAGGCTCGGATCAGCATCGAGGCTGGTTTCAATCCTCGCTACTCACCAGTGTGATGCACAACGGCAAAGCGCCGTATCAGCGGGTGCTCACCCACGGTTTTGTGCTGGATGGCAACGGACGCAAAATGAGCAAAAGCGTGGGCAATGTAGTAGACCCCAACAAAATTATGAGCCAATACGGCGCCGATGTGCTGCGTCTATGGGTAGCCAGCGTGGATTACACCAACGATGTGCGCATTAGCGACACCATTATTAGCCAGATGGTGGAAGCCTATAAAAAAATTCGAAACACCCTGCGCTTTCTCATGAGCAACCTGTACGATTTTGACCCCGCCCAGCACAGCGTGGCCACCGACCGACTGGATCTCCTTGACCGCTACACCCTGCATCGCTTGGCAGAAGTGACTAGCACCCTCACAGAAGCCTTTGACACCTTTGCCTTTCATAAATACGTGCCCACCTTGCAAAACTTTTGCGTGGTGGATTTATCGCAGCTGTATTTGGACGTCACCAAAGATATTCTCTACACCTACCCCGCCAACCACCCCGAGCGGCGCGCCACACAAACCGTGTTATTCACCTTGCTAAAAACACTTGTGCCCATGTTGGTGCCTGTGTTGCCCCACTTGGCGGAAGATATTTGGCAGCATCTGCCAGAACACCAACGCTGGAGTGACGCCACCAGTGGTGTTCTTCTCGATGGGCCACAGGCAAAGCCTGTTTTAAATGTTAATGATCAAGAACACTTTAGAGAGTTATTGGAGCTTAAAGAGTCGGTCAATTCACTACTAGAAGTTTGCCGAAAAGGAGGCCAAATTGGCAGCCCCAGTGAGACCAGTGTTTGGATACAAGCGCTTCACCCTGAAAAGGTTTCTGAGGTTGAAAAGAGATTAATGAAAAAATTGTTGTTAGTATCCGATCTCGTCTATTCCCAAAATGGTCCGCCTGCAGCCGTTTTAGCCTCTCAAAATGAAGAACTCTATGTTCTGCCGGCCGCAGGCACCAAGTGCCCACGGTGCTGGAAACACATCGATTTCGACGCCTCCACGTCGGATTCGCACCCGTGCGAGGCCGTGGTATCCAAAGCCGATTTGCTGGCCGCTGTGGAGGTCTCCGCCTAATCAGCCAATCTTTATGTGAACTTTTGTTTCTAAAAACAACCATCCGCTAGCATCAAAACCCGTTTGGTTGTTTTAATACAGTCACAAGGACATTAACCAACGACCTTGTAACACTCTGGTATCCATCCATACAAAACAGCTCTCTTTAGGCAGAGAGGTTTTTTGTATTCGTGTAAATAGCGGATTTCCAAACAGCGTTTATTTCTTCACACTATTATTCTTACACTGGTGGCTTATATAGGCATAAGTACCAGCCGCAACTAAGGGGAGGACGATAGGCATGAGCCTGTCCCAAAACACCAGCAGCACCCATTCCACCGCATCCGATGCCAATAACAAAAAAGAGGCCATCGGGGCGAAAACCGTGCATCGCATTACGGCAGAGACCAGTGCTTCAGCGGCCTCCAAGCCTGCCAGCGATAAAGTATCGGGTCGTAAGGCTTCTGCTGATAGCACTTCCAAAGCCGCTAAAGCCACTAAGGCGTATGGTAGCAAACCGTCTACTCGCTTGGGTAGTAGCCGCCAGCAAGTGCAAGAGCGCGTGGCCATTAAGCCTGTTGCTCATGCGGCTACAACCCAGCTGGAATCGCTGCAAACCATTCACAAAGCCGAGTTAAAGCACATTGCCATTGGCCAAATGCCCAAGCTTTCTGCCGGTATGCTGTCACCAGGCCGTAGCAAAGATGCCATGGTTACCGAGTACCTCATTCGTTTTATCACCACGGGTTTAGCCAACGGTTCTCTAACAGAAAGCCACTTGTTACCTCGCAAGCCAGAACTGGCCCAGCTGCTGGGCGTAAGCGTGGGCACGGTGCAAAATGCCATTCGTACCATTGAAGATGCGGGTCATGTGGAATCCAAGCAACGCATTGGCACCCTTATCCGCAACGCGGCCAGTGCTACCGAGCACCGTTTGCGCAAGTTAACTTCCAAACGGGATCGCGCCGTGAATGCGGTGCGTCAGTACTTGGTAGAGCGTCAGTTTCAAGTGGGCGATGCGCTGCCTTCGGCCCGTGATATTGCTGAGGTGGTGGGTTCTGCCGCCAATACCACCCGCTTGGCCTTAGAATATCTGACCCACGAAGGCATTTTGCACAGCTACGGTACCCGTGGCAATCGTGCCAATTGGGAAATCAAAGCACTTCCCAGTGCTGCCAAGCTGGCGGAATCGGTGGGCATTCAATCGGACACTCTCATCGATCAAGTGGAGCGCGACCTCAAGCAGCTCATTGCTACGGATTTTGCTGTGGCAACCAAGTTGCCGTCTCACCTTACCTTGGCCGATCAACTGAAGGTCAGCATTAAAACCGTCCACGATGCCATGCGGCGATTGGGCCAGCAAGGCATTGTGCAATCCAAGCGGGGCCGTTACGGTACCTTCGTCAAACGTACACCCGATACGGATTCGTCGGATCTGAGCAGCCTGTTCGTTCCCGTGGGCGAGCAAGAACTTTTCTACTCCTACGAAAAAGTGGAGCGCGACCTGCAACAGCTCATTCAAAGCCACTACCAGGTGGGCGATCGCTTGCCTGCCATGGGTGAACTGGCCGAGCGCTTCAACGTCAGCAGCAATACCATCCGCAAAGCCCTCATGAAACTGGGCGATTTGGGCTTGGTCACTTTTGCCCGCGGACGTTTTGGCGGCACCTTTGTCAGCCAAACCACGGCAGCGCCCACCCGCATTGCCTACGAAGCATCGTAACCATACAAGACGTTTTAACTAAAGAAACTGGGATAGGAACATAGGCTTGGTCGCAAGCCAGCAACTGCTTTGACTGTTTGAAGCCATGCTGAGACTTGTCGACAACGCCCCGACGGCTGTACGCCCTCGGGGCTTTTTCTTGCCCACGGAGTGGGCCTTTATAACTTGGATCTGGCGTTAACCTCTAAAAATTATTGAGATTGTAAAAAAGGGGGATTGGGGGCGAAGCCCCCGCATAAATAGTGAGGGGGCGGCCTTCTTGTTTATTAGGGCGAACGGCCCCGCACTAAATACCGCCTTGGCGGGTGGTGTTGATCCCTAGAAGGAAACCCTCTATAACAAGAAGGAACCCCCACGCTTTTGGAGCTTTTTGCCATGACGACACCGACTGAGAGCACGACACCCACCGCTGTCATCCCTAAAAAAACGGTGGTATTGGCCGAACACCATGGCTTTTGCCACGGCGTGAAGAAAGCGGTGGATAAAACCTTAGCCGCCAACCAGCCCAATAAAATAGATAGTCAAAATCCCGACGGCAAACCCGTATACGTACTGGGACAGCTTATTCACAACCAGCAAATGATTGGCAAACTGGACGACGAAGGCATTACCACGGTGCAATCGTTGGACGAGGTTCCGGCTGGCAGCCGAGTCGTCATCCGCACCCACGGGGCCGCCCCCGAGCTGCTGGAAGCCGCCACCGCCAAAGGCATTGAGGTGACGGACGCCACGTGCCCCGATGTGCTGCTGGTGCAAAACAAAGCCATTGAACTGGCCAAAGAAGGCTACACCGTGGTGATTGCCGGTAAAGATGATCATCCCGAAGTGGTGGGCATTAAAGCCCACGCGGCGCGCATTCCCAACGCCCACATTGTGGCCATCAATCGGGTGGCGGATATTGGCGATAAGCTGGCGGGCATTCCCAAGCGGCGCATTGGCTTGGTGTCGCAAACCACCCAGCTGGAAGATTCCTTTTTTGACATGGTGAAAGCCATTAGCATGGTGGCCAAAGAGCTAAAGGTGTTTAACACCATTTGTCCCGCCACCTATTATCGCCAAAATGCGGCGGAAACCTTGGCCCAGCAGGTGGAGTTTGTGGTGGTGGTGGGCGGTAAAAACAGCAGCAACACCACCCACTTGGCGGAAGTATGCGCCGAGCAAGGCACCCCGACGGTGCACGTGGAAACCTTTGACGAGCTAAAAGGCAACGCCCAGTTGCTGGCGGCTACCACGGTGGGCGTAACCGCCGGTGCCAGCACCCCCCAGTGGGTGGTGGATGAGGTGGTGGCCTTTATTGAGGGGCTGTAGCCTTAGCCGGTGAGTGAACGGTACGAATGGTTTCAAGCCCTGCCTTTAATATAAGCAGCAAATTTTCAATATCATTTGGGATGGTAGGATAAAGAGGTGTGGTTTTGCTTTCTGGCGGTTGAATAAAGACAGGGTGGAATGTCCCGATAGATTCTAACTCTTTGTACAGTGTGCTTACCTGTTCATTACAATTATCATAAATAGAATGAAGTGTTTTCATCTGCTTGTCCCATTCATTGATGTGCACATCTACCGATAAAGTAGCTCTAAATTTACGGCTATCCTCATTTCTTTTCAGCTGAATGCGCTGAACTTTTTCTTCTGTGGAGCGATATTGAACATTTTCAATATCAGTTTGAATACTGGGCGGCACTGTAAGTGGAATGCGGTGGGCACCCGGGTCTCGACGTGATTTTATTTGTTTATCCCATGGCTTTAAACGTTCAATTGCTTTATAAAGAGCGGTACCATTTAAAAAATATGGCGTTACTTCAAGAGTAGCTTTCCGATATGCAAATAAGTTAACGCTCTGAGTGCTAAGTTCTCTTACAGCATTGGGATCTAATGCTTGGTGAACGATGGCCCAGCAAAAATTATCTAAAGCACCTTTTAAATGTAAGTAGATTGTATTGAGATGGATATTTAGGTTTTCTACTTCATTTAATGATAACGGCTTACTTCTTTCGACGGGTATATTTTGAATAATCCAAGAATAAGCTTTTTGAATAATCATTAATCGTCTCATTAAGCCGAACTGAAAATATTGAAAAGCTAGTGGTGTAAGTGCTGTTGACTCTATGAATATCCCCATTTCAAATACAGAAAAATAGCTTAATTGCTCTCCTATCTCGTAGGCTTTATGTTGTTCTTTTAACCTTTTTTGAAATTGATTCGGCTTAGTCATCAAACAACCTTTTGCTTGAGTGTATTGGATGGTTGCCTAGCGCACTCTGCGGGGGCAATCGGGTTTTTGGCTATCCACCCACGACGTGTTGGGCGCAGGGCGGTACACAATGTTGTAGTCTTTGCCCGTCCACTTCCATAATTTTAGGCCGTTCAGGTACACGTCTCGGTACCCACGGGTATGCACCGTACCCAGCGACAACTCCGAAGCAATCCAGCTAGCAATGGGGCGCCACGTTCTGTTGGGACCTTTGGTGAGTATCTCCATTCG
This sequence comes from Vampirovibrionales bacterium, assembly GCA_029866025.1. Classification (GTDB taxonomy): domain Bacteria; phylum Cyanobacteriota; class Vampirovibrionia; order Vampirovibrionales; family Vampirovibrionaceae; genus JARXAD01. Next base: position 471,545 of record JARXAD010000002.1, read on the forward strand.
GCAGCCATGGGCGCCGCAATACGTAGAGTTATGGGCAATATAGATAATTTCGGGTGAGGCATCCTTGTTTAAATCCACGTAAGCCACGTCTAAGTCGTTGGGCTGTAAATCGGCACTCAACTCGGGGTCGGTTTGATGCATGTAATCCCATACCGCTTGGTTGGCCCAAATGCCGTTGGGGGTATTCCACTGTAAGGGGGTGCCGCAGACGGGAGCGCTATGGGCATTGGGGGCCATGCCTAGGGCCACGAACCCACTGATAACCATTGCAAAACCAATCCCTACCCAACCACGCATGTTGTGTCTCCTCTTCACAAACATAACGCTATCGTAGCATTAACTCCATTACCGAAAAATGCTCCCGTCACGCAAGGTTTTAGGGACGGGCACTAGGCCAGGCATAGCCTTCTAGGAGTCGTCCAATAACCCTGCTACAATAGAGCCCATAGGGTTATGGTGAACTACTCGCCGTGGAAGAATCAATGAGCGTGCTGCAATCATCGCCATCGGCTGTTGTTACTGAGGGGGCTGCTCCTGCGGAAACCCCTTCGGTGTTGCTGTCCTCTGCCGTCAATGTCGAACACGCCACCCCCATGCTGCGTCAGTTTTTAGAGATTAAAGCGCAATACCCAGGCGTGGTGCTCCTCTACCAAATGGGCGAATTTTACGAAACCTTTTTTGAAGACGCCCTCATCACCGCCCGCGCTCTGGAAATTACCCTGACCGCCCGCGATGGCGGCAAGCTAGGCAAGGTCCCCATGGCGGGCATCCCCATTCACAAAGCCGATAGCTACGTGGGTCGCCTGCTGGCAAAAAATTTTCGGGTGGCTCTCTGCCAGCAAACGGAAGACCCCGCCCAAGCTAAGGGTTTGGTGAAGCGGGCCGTCACGCGGGTGTTGTCGCCCGGCACGATAACGGATGAAACCTTACTAAACGCCAACAGCCACACCTACTTGGCAGCGGTGTCTATTCCAAAAGCCTTAAAAAGTAATTCAACCAGCCCTTATAAAGCAGCCCTAGGGCTGTATGGATTGGCTTACTGTGACGTGAGTACGGGCACTTTTTGCACCACCCAGCTGACGGAAACCCAACTCCTTAGCGAGCTGGACCGCCTGCAACCGGCGGAAATTATTGCCACAGGGCGTAAACAAACCTTCCCCAATGGTGAAGGCATCCCCGAGTGGGTGGTGAGTTTGCCCCAATCCATTCGCAGCGCGTACCGGTGTACGCCGGTGGATGACGACACCTTTGACCTTATCGTGGGACAGCGGGCCATCAATACCTTGCTCCAGACCACCACCGTGGCGGGCACGGGGCTGCTGGAATCCCCCGAAGCCTTGCGGGCCTGTGGTGCCATTGCGGGCTATTTGCTTACCATGTTCCCGGATCAGCCCCCCACCTTTGAGGGCATTCATTCCTACACGCTGGATGACAAGGTGGTGCTGAACGTGGCGGCGCGCCGTCATTTGGAATTGTTGCACACCGTTAAAACGGGCCAAGCTGATGGGGCGTTGATTTCGGTGCTGGATAAAACCCACACGCGGATGGGAGCAAGGCTGTTGCGAGACTGGGTGAGCCAACCCCTCACCAATCGCGGGGCCATTGAACAACGCTTGGATGGGGTGGAAGAACTGGCCCACCATGCCGAGGCGCGGGTGGCCCTCATAGAAAGCCTTCCCCGCATTTATGATTTGGAACGGCTGGCGATTAAAGTGAGTCATGGCAGCGTGTTCCCCCGCGATCTCATTGCCCTCAAGCAATCGTTGCAGCAGTTGCCGGGCCTGTCCAATGCCCTCAAAAGCTGCCATTCGGCCCACTTGTTGCCCTTCCATCAACTGCCGACGGCGGTGTTTCAGTTGGTGGCGTTGATTGATGCCGCTATGGCGGATGCGCCGCCCCAAACCTTGCAAGAGGGGGGTATCTTTAAGACGGGCTATCAATCGGAGCTGGATACCTTACGTGAGACTTTGGTCACTTGCGATGGGTGGCTGGCCGACTACCAAGAGCAGGAGCGGGAACGCACCGGAGTGAAGACCCTGAAGGTTACCGCTAACCATGCCTTTGGCTATTTTATTGAAATCACGCGTGCCCAAGCGGCGGCCATGAACCTGCCTGATGGGTATCATCGCAAACAAACCCTCACCAATGCGGAACGGTTTACCACCCCCGAGCTGAAAGCTCAAGAATCCAAAGTGCAAGATGCCCAAGGACGTTTGTTTCAGCTGGAATACGAGCTGTTTACCGCCTTTCGTCAGGAATTATTGCCGTACGCCAGCATGTTGCTTACCTTGGCGCACCAAGTGGCCACGGTAGATGTGCTGCAAAGCTTAGCCACCGTGGCGGTGACCCACGATTATGTTCGCCCCTTATTGGATGATTCCGCCGAATTACAACTGGTGGAAGGGCGCCACCCTGTGGTGGAAACCATGGTGTCCATGGGCAGCTTTGTGGCCAACGATTGCGCGTTAACCGGCGGTGTTGCAGAGGAAAATTCCCAGCGCTCAAGAGACATTCCTCAACTGCTCCTCATTACCGGTCCCAACATGGCGGGTAAATCCACCTACATGAGGCAAGTAGCCCTAATAGTTCTGATGGCTCAGATGGGCAGCTTTGTTCCTGCTCGGTATGCGCGCATTGGCCTTGTGGATAAAGTGTTTACCCGCATTGGGGCCATGGATGATTTGGCCAGTGGCCAATCCACCTTTATGGTAGAAATGCAAGAGACGGCGCAAATTTTGCACGGTGCCACCCAAAAAAGCCTGGTACTGCTAGACGAAGTGGGCCGTGGCACCAGTACCTTTGATGGGGTGGCCATTGCCCAAAGTGTGATTGAGCATTTGGTAACCAAAACCGGCTGCCGCACGTTGTTTGCCACTCATTACCACGAGCTAAACGCCCTAGAAGCGGCTCACCCAAGTATTTGTAATGTGCGGGTGGGTGTGGCAGAAACCGTTACGTCTGCTGGGTTGGAGATTTCCTTTTTGCACAAGGTAGAGTTGGGCACCGCCCAGCGCAGTTACGGTGTCCATGTGGCCAAAATGGCAGGGCTTCCTGCCAGCGTGGTGCAACGCGCCAACCGGCTATTGGGCGGTTTTGAAAAATCCACTCAAGGCCCCCATAGCAATGAAAAAACACTCCGCCGCAATGGGTCTTTATTGCCAGAAACGCCCGAGCCCCTGCCACAACTGAGTTTGTTTTAGGGGCAATTAATGGGGCAAGGCTGTAAGAGCACGTTCCATAAGGGTTCTTCCAATGAGACCATTACAAGCTCATCGGCTTGGTAGTTTAGGTTGTCTCCTTTTTTAGCAAGGCCCACCAAGGTTGGAATGCCTGTCGCGCCACGAAAGGCTCCCACGGCTGCTTTGTGGCCTGTGGAACGGTCATCATAGGTGTCGTCTTTTTGCAATTCTTGCCCGGTGCCTGCCACGGCGCTAATGCCACTACCAATACCAATAATGGCCATGGTGCCCAAGCCCGTGGTTAAGTACAACGGAATGGTGGCCGCACGTGCGATACCACTGATAACCACTTGCCGCCCCACGAGTGAGCGACCGGATTCGTAAGGGTTGGTCCCCAAAGTCACCTCCAATGGTTTGGTTAGTTGGGTGGGTTGTTGCCCAGGCAGTGTGATGCTTGTGACCCCTACGGTCATGCGAGCCGGTCTTCCCCAACGGCGTGCCACGGTGTTTTCGGTTAGTACACCTTGCAGCGTTGTTCCGGCAGGAATCGTAGAATTTTTCCAATGAATGGCATCGGGGACTGTTACCGCGACAGGCGTTTGGAGGGTGGATGCTGCGGTGCTTAACGGTGTTTGCACCATGACGGGCACGGGCTGTTTAAGAGAGCCTAACTCAATATCTGCGTAGCTAAGGAAAGGAGCAATGAAAGCGCAACACAAAGCGCCTAATATCCAACGGGTTGTTAATGCTGTTTTAGTAGGGGTGATGAAACCATAAGAAAAATGAGGCATAAGCTTTGATCCTTGCGAGTATGACAGTAGGTGTTATAGCAACACGCAATACTCGCGAGGATAACTGAAGCCGTAAACGGCATGCTGTAGACAACTCACAGGGCAGAACGATCCTTACCCTACAGTAGAAGGACCAAATAACCTATTATTACTCATTCTGGCGCGTTCACGGGCTGTAGCAAGACTTCCCATAAAGGCTCTTCCATTGCTGCCATCACCAGCTCATCGGCTTGGTAATTTAAGTTAGTTCCTTTTTTTAGCAAAGTGGCATAGGTTGGAATGGCGGTTGCTCCACGAAAAGCCCCCACCGCCACTCGGCGGCCTGTGGAACGCTTATCAAAGGTATCGTCTTTTTGTAGTTCTTGACCGGCTCCAAGGAGGACATCCAAGCCACTGCCAATGCCATAGGCGGTTAAGGTACTAACCCCCGGCACAAAATCAAGGGGCAACGTCGCTAAGTTAGAGGCTGTACTAATAAAAATTTGCCGCGTGGCCAATGATCGGCGGGTTTCGTAAGGGTTAATGCCCAGCGTTAGTTGTAGCGGTTTGGACAAGGTTACAGATTCTTGCTGGGGCAAGGCGACGGTGGTTACGGCCAGTTTAAAATGAGCGGGGCGGCCCAGTCGACGAGCTTCTTTGTTTTCGGTAACAGACCCTTGCAGCACGGTGCCTGCAGGAATTACCGACTCTTTCCAATAAATGGCATCAGGTACGGTAACGGTTACAGGGGCTTCCAGCGGTGTTTCGGTGGTGCTTAAGGGCCCCTGCAGCCTTACAGGCACCGGTTCATTCAGGGATTCCAGAATAATATCGGCGTGGCTGGCGGGCAATATCAGCGCTCCAAAGGAAAAAGCGACTAAAAACCCTAAGTAAAGCGATTTTTTTTGAGATAAGCCCATGGTTTTATGACCCTCACTAAAAACACTGATTTTGCCCAACACAAATAATCTTTGACCCATAAAAAGATGCTCACACTATAAGAAAGAAACCGTGACTGCTCAACCTCTATTGGGAGGAAGGCGTTGGCGTGCTAGCTCATGTCTTCAAAAGCGCCAATGGTTCGGTATTTTTCGTAGCGTTGCAAAATACGCTGCTCAGCGGTTAACGGAAGCAACTCGGTTAGCCCTTGTTGTAACTGAGCTTTGACACGATCAATGGCAACGATAGGGTCGTGATGAGCTCCCCCCATGGGTTCTAAAATTTTGGCATCGCACACGCCAAAACCCAATAAGTCATTCGCAGTAATCTTCAGGGCATCGGCCGCATCGGCCGCTTTATCCGCACTGCGCCATAAAATAGACGCACACCCTTCGGGTGAAATGACGGTGTACAAGGCATGCTCTAGCATGTAGATGCGATTGGCAACCCCAATTCCCAAGGCGCCCCCACTGCTGGCTTCTCCCAGTACCACGGAAAGAATGGGTACGCCTAAGCGAGCCATTTCCCGAATATTCCACGCAATGGCTTGGCCTATGCCTTTTTGCTCGCCATCCATGCCGGGATACGCACCAGGAGTATCAATCAAGGTCACAATGGGCATATTAAATTTATTGGCATGGTTAAACAGGCGCATGGCTTTACGGTAGCCCTCCGGGTTGGCCATACCAAAGTTGTGGGTCAGGTTTTCCTTCATCCCACGGCCTTTTTGGGTGCCTACCCACATAACAGGCTTACTTATGCCATCCGCCAAAGGTAGCTCGCCAATGCCACCAATAATGGCGCGGTCATCACAGCCACCTCGGTCGCCATGCAATTCAAACCAGCTATCCCCCACCATGCCACGCACCATTTCCAGACAATTGGGGCGTTGGGGGTGACGAATAATTTGCAACTGGTTTGCCGGGGTTAAATTGGCGTACGTTTTTTGGCGAAGGGTTTGCCACTGGTCGCGCAGCTTGTGAATGTCGGCGTCTAAAGTAACGTCTACAGATTGATTGAGGGTTTCCAGCTCGGTAATTTTTTGTTGCAGTTGTACCAAGGGTTCTTCAAAAGGCAACGGGGCCAGTAGAGAAGGCTCTTTTGTCGTAGGAAGGGAGGTGTGGATCGCGGTTTTAGGCATGGATGTGGGCTTTTCCAAGATAACGACCATGACAGTCTCCAGTAACTGGGAAGCAAATGAAATATTAAGAAAGGACCGATTTAGACCCGCGCTGGGCTTAATGATTGGGTTGTTTTTTTGGTGCCACCCAAAGGTTGGCGTGATAAATAGGGTTGTTCAAAGGGTTTCACGTCTTGTTGGGTAATGGCTTTGGGCGTTTGGCCTTGAGCGATACGATGCAAGCGAAGGAATGACAGTAATTCGGACCGAAGATTGTGGCGGTGCACCACGCGATCCACCTGCCCGTAACGCAGCAAGTAGTCCGCTGTTTGAAAATCAGCCGGTAGCTTTTGGCGAATGGTTTGCTCAATGACTCGGCGGCCTGCAAAGCCAATGCGAGCGCCTTGTTCTGCCAAAATAATATCGCCTAGCATGCCATAGCTGGCTGTGACGCCGCCAAAGGTGGGCTCTGTCAGAACCGAAATAAAGAGTTGGCCTGCTTCATGCAACTGGGCCAATGCCGAACCGGTTTTAACCATCTGCATGAGTGATAACGTGCCTTCTTGCATGCGAGCACCCCCCGAAGCAGACACTAGCACCAGAGGAAGAGACAACGCAATGGCGGCTTCCGTTAAGCGTGTGATTTTTTCGCCCACCACACTGCCCATGCTGCCACCCATATAGCCAAAATCCATAATGCCGAGGGCGTAGGTTTCGGATGGCGTGTATTGAGAAGAAGAGTCTGTATCTAAAGCCCCTGGCAAAGGACAAAACCCTGCTTGGGTAGTGGCAATTCCAGTAATAATGGCCTCATTCAGGCCAGAAGATTTACGGGCTTCGGTAATACGGGTGGCATACGGCTTGGTATCGGTAAAGGTTAAGGGGTCGGCTGTTAACAGGTTGGCGTTCATTTCAATCCAGCCGTCACCGTCTTGTCCCACCCACTGAGACAAGCGTTCACGAGCACCAATACGGGCATGATAATCACATTGGGGGCACACGGCTTGATTCGCTTCAAATTCCTTACGGGGCAGGGTGGCACTGCACTGAAAACACTGAGCCCACAACTGACCAAACTCAGCATCGCTCAGCTTTTGGCCGGGTGCATCGGCGCAAAGGCCAGAGTTGGCCACTTCGGCCGTTTTTTTACGCTTGTAGAACCAATCTTTAAGAGACATTGGGCGAACCCCTTTTAAACGTAAGTAAGCTGCGAGCCAGTGAGAGGCAGTAGGCTGTTAAAGTGACGACGAAATCAAATCGATGCCTCTATAAAAACCCCTCCAGCATCACAATTGCCTGAGCCATGACAAGAAAGGCGAAGAAGAGCCATCATACACCGATTGCCCTTGAAGGAGGGTGAGAAAAAAGGCCTTAGCGTTGCATTGTTACTTTGGTTTTTTAAAGAGTGTAGCGAGTGGGCGTGGGTGTTTACCGAGCCGCATTGCCGTTCATCATGCCCACGTCATTCACGTTACCAAACATATCGGTGGCGGGGTTGGCCATGGCCGGTGCGGCAGACGTCATGGCGGGTGGACCGTCATAATCTTGGGGCTGATAAATATCCATCCGCTCGTAGTGGAGGGTTTTATGAGCCTTACCTTGCATAATGTTAATGCCAAAAAAGCTGCGCTGCCGAATGACATCGTATGCGATGTTAAACTTTACGTCTTCGGGGCCAAACAAGGCATACATAAAGTTGCTGGTTACCAAGTCACTTCGTGCGTTATCCGAAGCGAGACTGAATTGAGTGCGCATTCCCAAAGACAAGTACTTGTTAATAAATACCATGTTGTCGGTTTGAACACTGTTTCTTCCGGCAATGTAGCGGTCAAATACAAAGGGGCTATCCCCTAACTCTACCCCATAAAAGTAGCGGTTAATGGAAGAAAATCGATCGTTAAATAGCCTGACACGAGCCCGAGGGCCTGCGCGCATGATGCCGTAAAAATCGCCAGTGCTGTAAACCGAGTTGCTGCCCTGAAATTCCCAGCCCAGTTCCGCGCGATTTTTTTCGGTTCCAATGGATAACAAGGGCTCTACGTTGCGCAGCGAAAATTGTACTTGCCCGCGGCCCGCCCACACAGGCTTTACCTTAGGCTTTTCAATAAAATACTCGTTTTGATTGGTTGGGAAAAATTCATCGTAGGCGCCACCAATGGTGCCATAGGTTATAAAGGCCACATTTTTAGAAAGCAACTTATCCTCAAAATGGGGCCGTCGATCGGTTAATTGTGCCGAGTAACGAGGGCGCTCAAAGCCAAAAAAGCCTCGAGTATAGTCATCATTGGCAGACAATAATAAACGGGTTTTATCATCGCCAAACATTTTTCGGTCTATCACCAATGATGGACTGCCCACCAATACATTGTACCCAGCCGCTATGTTGGTTTTACTCGAAAGATAATGGGTCATAAGACCGCCACCCAAACCGCTTATATCTTCAATGTCCTGGCCACTACGGCGGCGACGTTGCCCCACACCAAAGCTTACAAAGGGCGAGGTTCGTAAAAATCCATCCCCAAGCCTAAAATCCCAACCTGGGCCATAATAAAATCCACCAAAATCAGGATCCACACCAATATCGGGGCCCAAATACTCCAATTCTTTGGCAGGGCCTACGTTGGCAAAGTCCATTTGTGGCAAGCGGGCCAAAGGAAAGTTTTTATACTTTAATACCGGCGAAATGGCATTAATTTCGTCATAGCCATCTTCCCCCCGAATCACATCCACCTGCTTGGTGTAGTACTGCATAGCACTAGAAAAGCCCGCATGAGTGCCATCCCAACTCATATCCAAGTCTTGTGGCACCAAGGTGTTAGGATATTTACTGGTATCCACTGTACCAGGCCCAGTTGGCAAAGAGTTTTTTTGGTTTGGGCCTGTTAAAGGCTGCTGTATCGCTAATTTACTAATGTCTGCATCGGACTCCCCAGCCCACACAAGGGTACTAGGATCTGCCGGTTGAAACTTTGGCAACACCACTAGCTTGCCGTTAAACAAGCGCGACACTTTGCCATCCACAAAGGCTTGGCGAGCCTTAATGCGCACTTCTCCTAAAGCGGTAATGGGGTCGTTAATTAGCGCCGATTGACGGGTGAGATCGATTTTAGCGTAGGTGCCGTATACTTTTTGGCCCTTGTTGTTAATCACCACATTGCCAAAGGCCGTCATTATTTCTTGGGTAGGATCATAAAGAACTTTATCTCCCCACAGCTCAGTGTTTTGCTCACTAACCACCACCTTCACGTTCCCTGTGGCTGTATACGCGTTTTTGGCGGTGTCGTAATCCAGGGTGTCGCTTAAAATATCCACCACCACCGCTTTGGCCTTAACAGCAGGCTCAGCTTCCATGGCGGTATTATAGTTTGTATTTAATGCAGGCAGCTGAGAGGGGTTTGCATCCAGCGGAAAGGCGTCTTGCGCCGACGTGGACGTTGTTGGCAGAGTCTCTTCACTGTAGGCGGCTACGCCCACGTATAAGCTTAATACGCCTGCCAACAAGGCTTTTAAGGCGTAACGCGAAGGACGCGTAGAGAGAGAGAAACCAGCCATACGTGAGGATGTCCCACAAAAAACAAAAAAGAAAGTGAACAAAGGTCTAAGAACGAGAAAACTAGGACGTCTGTAACAAATTACCCTGGCAATACAAGGGTATCAGTTTATCATAGAGTCGATCGTCGGGGCGCAACGTACATTTGCCCTTTAACCCTATGCCGCTTTTTAAACCCAGGAAAACCAGCCAGTAATGCCTTGAAGAGGTTTAGAGATAACCCAACGGATTGACGGGTCGCCCATCAATACGGACCTCAAAATGCAAATGGGCCCCTGTTGAGTAGCCGGTTGAACCCACATTGCCAATGACGGCACCTTTACTCACTTCTTTGCCAGTGCCGACCCGAATGCTGGATAAATGGGCATACAGTGTTACCACGTTGTTGCCTCGCTGGTTCCCGTGGTTAATCATCACCACTTTGCCATAGCCGCCTCGCCAGCCTGAATAAATAACGTGGCCACTATCGGCAGCAGCCACGGGGGTGCCATGGGGCCGCGAAATATCAAGACCGGTGTGCATCAAACTTTTATGATGAATGGGATGCATGCGATACCCAAAGCCCGATGTGATTCTGCCCCGTACGGGCCACGATAATACGCCGGAGCCATGGGTTTGTTTGGCAGACTGTTGAACCGAAAGACGAGTTAGCACCATAATCTCACGCTCCAAGCGCCGAGACTCGGCCAAAAGCTCGCGCTCGGCTTGCTCATACGCCTTAGCGTCGTTCCAGTAACGATCGCGTAGTTTTTTATCGTGAGACAACTGGGAGTGGATGTCTTCGCGAATGGTTTGAATGGAGGTGATGGTGGTGCCTAAGCGTTGTTCCGCATGGCGTTGGGCTTCAATTTGTTGCCTTAATTGGGTTTCTTTGCTTCGTAAGGCTTTAATGCTGTGGTCATCTTGGGCCACCAACGTGCGTTTGTAAAACAGGCGATCCATGAGGGTTGGGATGTCTTTGGATTCTAGCAACATTTCCAGCAAACTAACGCGGCCACGGGTATACATGTGGCGAACGTGTTCGGCGGCTTCGCGCTGTAGTAGGGTTTGTTGGCTACGGGTGCGATGAATATCGCCTGCCATGGTATTGAGTTGCTCGCGAGTACGAACGAGGGCGACCTGCTGGTTTCGTAATTGCCAATGGGCCTGATCCAGCTTGCGCTGGTTGGTAACAATTTGCCCCGTAATACTTTTGGCCTGGTGCAAGGTCTCTTCTTTTTTGCGTCGTAAATAGGCCCGCTCGGACGCCAAATTTTGAGTCCGCTCTTTGAGCGAAAAAATTGAATCGTTGGATTCTGCATGTGCTGGGGTAAAACGGCTGGCTTCTAACAGCAGCGCCAGGCTTAGCACTCCCCATAATAAGGCTGCTAAAGACCGTCGGTTCAAAAATAGGCGTAACAATAGGCTCACAGTGGGGCTATAGCATTCCGGCCAACATAAAAAATAGGGCACAAACCCCCAGGGTTATTAGGGCAATCCAACGAGCATTGCGTTGAAAAAAACTCAGCATGGTAGGGCGGCACCCCTTTCAACACTCATCTAAAAAAGAGAGCCCTATAAACAGAGCTCTTCATCATAAAACAATCTCGCCCGAAACGCTTCGGCCAAAAACCAGAATTACAGAAATTGAAAAAATGGCCCTACCCTCCTTCGGCCAAACGACTTTGATTAGAAGCGGGCTTTAGATTGCAAGTGTTGCAGCCGATACATACTGTGTTAGCCAACGGCGGAGCAGGATGCCTTCGGCTCAAGGCCTTTCGGATAAAAGGCCCACTGGAGAAAGAGATTTTTTGATGACACCCCTCTCCCCACAACCACAAACCTCTGGTATCCCTTTGTTTCAAGGGGTGTTGCCCACTCAAGCCACGTTCCCCGAGTCGCTGGTAGTAGCTCCTTTCTCTGCCCATTCAATGGCTTTGTTGCCTCGCTTTAATGCATCGTATGCAGTGGTATTTGTGCGCGATGGCGCCCAAAAACGCCGTGATTTAGCCTATGCCCGCGCACGAGACTTGCAACGAGAGCTGGGCGTTTCCCCTGGCTTGCAGTGTGTGCCCTCATTGCCTTAATTTCTTGATGCCGACGAGCCTCTTCGTTAAGGTATAGCTCTATTATACCAAAAGGGCTTGATTGACATGGCTGTGAACGAATGCGTGAGTGAACAGGCCTTTTTAAGAGCAACCTCTGCCGAGGGGTGGATACAAGCATTTAGAGCGTTTGAAATAACGGGGTTGGCTAAAGCGTTTGACGCCATTGAAGCCGTTGAAAGCACCACCATGCAACGAGTCATGGAAGCTTTTCGCCACCATCGGGTGAGTGAGCAGCATTTTTATACCGTCAATGGCTATGGCCACGACGACGCCGGCAGAGATACCTTGGATGCCGTGTTTGCAGCCGCTATGCAAACGGAAGCTGCATTGGTACGCCCTCATTTTGTGTCGGGTACCCATACTTTGTCTGTTGCATTGCGTGGATGTCTCTCCTCCGGAGATTCGTTGGTGATTGTGACAGGCAATCCCTACGACACCTTGGAAGAAGTGCTAGGTCTTCGCGGTGAGAGCCGTCAGTCCCTTATTCAGCAAGGGGTGTCGGTACACATTGGTCAAGCCTTTGGAGATGACGGCCAATTGTCCCCTGAAGAAGGTTTGGCAGAGAAATTAACCTCAGCCACGGTGGTGTATTTTCAACGCTCATGCGGGTACGCCAGCGACCGGCCCACCTACACGGTCGAACAAATAGGGGCCGTCATTGCGTGGGCCAAACAGCACAACGCGTCGGCTTGCATGATGGTGGACAACTGCTACGGAGAATTTACGGAAGCTAACGAACCCACCGCTGTGGGCGCCGATGTGTTGGTGGGGTCTCTGATTAAAAATCCGGGGGGCGGTTTGGCCCCAACGGGGGGTTATATTGCTGGTACTCAATACTGGGTAGATCGCTGTGCTGAAGCCTTAACGTCCCCCGGTATTGGCAACCAAGGGGGCGCTATGCTGAATACCACGCCGATCTACCTCAAAGGCTTGTTCTTAGCGCCCTCGGTGGTGGCCAGCAGCCTGAAAGGCATGGTGCTGGCGGCCCATGTGTTTGAATCCTTGGGGTATACGGTCTCGCCCAAAGCCACGGCCGTCCGTAGCGATATTATTCAGAGAATCATACTGGGTTCTGCGAAAGCCCTCCTCACTTTTTGCCGAACCTTGCAAGCCAACAGTCCTGTGGATAGTCATCTTCGCCCAGAACCCGCCAAGCTTCCCGGTTACGCCGACCCCGTGATTATGGCCGGCGGTACCTTTGTGCAAGGCAGCACCATTGAACTGAGTGGTGACGGCCCCCTGCGAGAACCGTATACCGTATTTTTACAAGGTGGGTTGGTATACAGCCACACGCGTTGGGTATTAGCCCATGTGCTCAGTGAGTTGGGGCATCTGCCCAACCATTAGTGAGCGGAAGCAAAGCCCAGCTGGGCGACCAAGGTGGCAAGTTGTTGGGCCACGCGGGGATCATTCAGGCGCAAGGTGTTGATTTTGTTGACGGCATGCACCAGTGTGCTGTGGGTTCGGTTGCCCAACACGGCTCCAATGGCGCTGTAACTCAGGTGGGCATAATTACGAAGCACATACACCGACACTTGACGGGCATGGGCCAAGGCTTGGCTACGTTGGGCGCTGGCTAGCGCGTTAGTGGAAACGTGAAAAAATTCGGCCACAGCGGCTAACAATGTTTGAGGATTGAGAACAGGGCTGGCGGTGTTGTGGGTGAGCCACTGTTCAACAGTGGCTTCGAGGGGTTGGGGGGTGTTACCCCAGCGCTGCTGGGCTTCCCATTGATTGAGTGCCCCTTGCAGAGCCCGAATGGCATCGGCGCGAGACACGCATTGATTTGCCACCGTGAGTGCCATGGATTCAGACAGAACAAACCCCTTTTGGTTGGCCTGTTGGCGGGCCATGGCGGCTAACGCTTCGATGCTGGGAGGTTGTAGGACGACGGTTAAGCCCATGTTGAGTCGTTGCAGCAAGGCCTCACAACCCAGACCCAAGGTAGCCAATGGTTGAGAGGTCGTCACCACTACGGGCTTGCCTGCGGCGGTGAGGGCATCAATGACGTGCACCAACTCTTGCTGGGTGCGCTCTTTGCCCACCAAAAAGGAGAGATCATCGAGGAACAGGCCGTCCAGTGTACGGAACTGCTCTCGAAAGGCATCCCACCCTTTTTTGCCAAAGGCGGTAATGAGCTGGTTGGTGTAATGCTCCGCCGTTAAACAGGCAAAGCGTTGAGTCCCGTTAAATGTGGCGCTAAGTTGAGCCGCCATGGCGTGGAGTAAATGGGTTTTTCCGAGGCCCGACACCCCTTGTATGACAAAGGGGTTGTACCCTTGGCCTGGGTGGGCCACCACATGCTGGGCGGCTGCCGTGGGCATAGGAGATTTGACATCGGCTACCCAGTTTTCAAAGGTATGGCTAGGATTGATGGGTTGGCTGGCACTAATCCAAGGGGTGGCTTGCGGCATGGCCTCGGAGGCAGCCCCATGCTGCGGCTGATGATAGACATACTGAGGCAGTCCTACAGGTGGCTTGAATGGGGCTTTATTCGGGGGGGCTTCCTCCGGGATTTCTAATAGTTGAGGGAGGGAGGGCTGGAAGTCGACTACCGACGTATCCACCGCCAGGCGCACTCTCACGGCATCGGTGTTTAGGGCGGCAATCAGGGCCGTAACGATGGCCCCACGGTAATGTTTTTCCACCCAATCTCGCTTAAAGCCGCTGTCTGCGGCTAAGGTCAACACCCAATGGCCATCCAACTGGGTTAGGCCCGTGGCGTGCAAGGGGGCCACCCATGTTTGGTAACTGGCAGGCGATAGTGTGCCTTGTAGCTGCTGACGGATAGCAGGCCACAAAATATCGAGGGTGGGCTTGGGTGCCAGCGGCATGGGCGAACTAACCACCACGGCATTCGAAGCAACTCTCTTTCCCACCATTCCCACCGATTGTAATGCTACCCCGTTGCCCGTATTGCCCATTGCTGTCGTGTCCAAACCGTTCAACCAAAACTGCTTTGCCCAAGGGCGGTTAGGTTGGCAATGCCGTGGCTTCCGCCTTTGTGAACTCTCACCCAAGCGAAAACTCTCTATCTGCTCCCATCATGCTGATTTCCATCAAAGCCTGTGGGATGCGTTAGAAAGAAAAGCAACTTTATAAAAAAGCCTGCTTTAAAACCAAATTGTGCGTCATTACCATTCCATATCGGGTTGCAACCGAGATGCATTCACATCCCCCTGCGGTGCCGATGACTACGTTGTAACACGCTGATTCTCTACGACGATCCTCGTGGATGCCACATCGTTACATACGACCTTCCTCGCATCCGCCAAGGCGGGTTTGATAGAACCTATCCCGTTAAGCGTCGTAGATTAATGAGCGCACAACCCAGCTTAAACAAGGCTTCGTAGTTTTTACTCTTATATTCCCAGCGAACCACCAGTCTTCTAAACCCATCCAGCCAGCCAAACAACCGCTCAATCA